>NZ_JAMQAW010000062.1 GCF_023701525.1 Streptomyces albipurpureus | reverse complement strand
CGCCACCCCGACAGCCTCCCACCCACACGCCCACCACACCCACCGAACTTACAAAAAGATCAGTAAGGTAGATCGAGAGCGTCCGCTCAGAGTTCGACCCCGAACCGACCTCCGTCTCCTTGAATTTCACCTGCCCTTCGATCTGCCCTTGGCCGTTGAGCTTGGTGGCGGTGTTGAACCCCCAACGGCAGAATTCGAACCGATTGAGGACGGTCCCGGGCAGCGTGTGCCCTGCGGGGTTGTTGTTGCACTTCGCCCAGTCGATGACGCCGGGTGCTTTGACCAACCGCTCTGATGCCGCGGGCTTAGTACCGACGGATAAGGAGATGTTGCGGTGGAACGCCGCCTCTCCATCCGAAACGGGCGAGAAACCCAGCGACGGTGTTGGCCCTGCAGGTTCCAGACCTCATGGTCGACCGGGCCCACCCGGCGACGGAACCCGCCGTGAGCAGCGGCAGACAGGTCCTGGGGAGGTTCGCGAGGCTCGGGTTCCCCGGGCGTCACGGGGTCGCCTGGGCGCCGGATGCGCCGACGATGTCGGCGGCGGCCTGCCGGACTTCGTCGTCTGGGGTGTCGGGTTCTGCGGTCACGATCACGATCCGGCCGTCGGGGTCCTTGAGTTGGTGCACGGCGACCGGCAGCCGACCGGCAGCGGCCCGGCCGGCACACTGAACCCGAGACGGGCGCGCCCAGTCGGCTGCTGGTCCTTGGCCGGGTAGACCTCGAAGACAAACCCATCGGCCGACTCGGCGGCGTAGTGCACCGGGCCGGACCCGTGCTTCTCCCGGACCAGAGGCAGACCGAAACCGGCGTAGAAGTCACGGCATCCTTCAAGGTCATGGGTGTAGATGACGAGCGTTGTTGAACGCATTGGGCGTCTCCTAGACGGTGATGCGGAACGAGAAGGACAGCGTGGGCGACGCAAGCCCCGGCAAACTCAGCTACGGAAGTTCTCCTTCAGCCTGTGGCTGCTCCAGACCCACGAGGCTGTCCTACTGTTTGATCCCTGGCGCCGCACAGTCCGTCGTGCTCTCGCCCGTGCCAGACTGAGCAGGGGCCGTCGGCGAACTCGCCCGCCTGTATGCACCGGCCGACTACTGGCTGGACTTCTGGAGATGACTTTTCGGGCCTGGAGACCCGCCTGGACCTGATGAGGCGAGTGCCGCATCAGGTCCAGCAGCACGACTGAGGCGAGGTCCCCGGCCATCGGGCCGGGGACCTCGGCGTCGTTTGGGTTGTACCACCAGGTAGTCGAGGTGGTGATGGACGCTCGGGGAGTACCGCCTGCGCTGGTAGTAGCTAGGAGCCGGAGAGCAGCTCAGGGAGCGGACGGGGCGGCTCTGTGCTCCTGTGAAGTAGGTGGCGTGGGCCACCTATCAGTGAACATGCGTCCTGTCAGGTGGTGTAGCGGTTGATGAACTGGTTTCTCTCGAACTCCCAGGAGGTGGGGGTGGCGGATGCCCAGCTGGTCTTGACGGGTTGGAAGGTTGCGTCGGGGTTGGCGATCCAGGTGAGCATTTTGACGGTGCCGTTGGAGTAGCCGTACATGGCGCCGAGGTCGTCGCGTCCGTCGCCGTTGTAGTCGCCCGGGATCATTTGCATGGCTTGGTAGGTCATGTATCCGGCGGGAGTGCTCCAGGCTTGTTTGGGTGGGGCGAAGGAGCCGTTGCCGGTGCTGAGGCTGACGTAGGTGTGGATGGTGTCGCTGCCGTCGGGGTAGTCGAACCAGGTGGCGATGTCGTCTTTGCCGTCGCCGTTGAAGTCGCCGGCGTGGATGTGGGTGAGGTTCCAGTCGCCCCAGGTGTCGTGGGTCCAGGCGACGGTGGGGGCGGCGAACCCCCCGGTGGGCAGTGCCTGGAAGTGCCAGACCTTGACCCCGCCGGCTCCGTATTTGTACAAGCCCGCGATGTCGTCGCGTCCGTCGCCGTTGAAGTCGCCTGTGGTGATCTTGGTCAGTGGGCGTGTCCAGGTGGTGGAGGTCCAGGTGGCGAAGGGCTTGTTGAAGCCGCCGCGGACGTTGGAGGTGAAGGTGAAGAGGGTGTCGTTGCCGTCGGCGTAGTCGTACCAGGCTGCGATGTCGTCGCGTCCGTCGCCGTTGAAGTCGCCGGCCTGGAGGGTGGAGCGGTTGATGGCGCCCCAGCGGTTGCCTGTTGAGACCCATGAGCTGAAGGGTGCCGCGTAGGTGCCGTTGGACTGGCCGCGGAAGGTCCAGAGCTTGTGGGTGCCGTCGGCGTAGTAGTACATGATCGCTACGTCGCCGTGTCCGTCGCCGTTGAAGTCGCCGTTGACCCTCTTCATCCGGCTTGCGGTCCATTGGCCCTCAGGGGAGGCGAATCCGGTGTGGGGTGCTTCGATACCGCCGTCCGGGGCGCCTTTGAAGACGTGCATGGCGTCGTTGCCGGTGGTGTAGTCGTACCACTCCACCATGTCGCTGCGGCCGTCGCCGTTGATGTCATTGCGGACGGCTGTGCCGCTGGACCACTGGGACTGGCCTTTGGCGTTGTAGACGACGAGACTGCCTCGGTCTTGGAGGAGGGCGTAGCCGTCGCCGGCCGGGGCATTGGCGTTGGTGCTCCATAGTTGGGTGCTGTCGTCGGCGGTGTAGACGGCGAGGTTGCCGCTGGCGAGCACTCGTGCTTTGGCGTTGTTGTTGCCGGCCGTGCCGCTCGACCAGAGGACTGTGTTGGAGTTGGAGGTGATGACGAGGTTGCCGTCGGCCTGCATGGTGAGCTTGGCCGAGTCGGAGGTCAGGGACTGACCGCTGGTGAGGACGGTGCCGGAGGGGATGCGGAGGCCGCCGTTGACTCCGTCGATGAGGAAGGAGGATCCGAGACCGCTGTAGTGGACGCCGGTCTTCACTCCGCGCCAGCCGAAGAGGCTGTTGTCGCTTTTGCGGGCCCATATGTCGGGGATGCGGTCGCCGTCGTCTACGCCGTCCTGGACGTCGTCGCCGTCAAGGTCTCCGGAGGAGCCGATCGTGGGGTAGAGACTCTGCGGCATCAGACCGGTGGCGATCTTCACGCGGCTGGCAGCGCTGCCCCAGGCCGCGGCGTCTAGGACGCCGTTGGGGTCTGCTTTGCCGTAGGAACGGTAGAGGTCACCGGTGGCGTTGTGGCGCAGCAGTAGGTCGGGGATGCTGTCGTCGTTGAGGTCGCCTGGGACGATGACGGTGAATGCGTTCCAGTCGCTCTCGCCGACGAGGACCGGGCGGGGCCGGGTCTCGTCGAGTTGTCCGGACCGGCTGCCGTAGTAGACCCACAAGTACTGGCCTTGTTTGACGAGTATGTCGGGATAGGTGTCGCCGTTGAGGTTGGCGTCTGTGGCGATCTGTTGGGCGTTGTGCCAGTGGTCGTCACCCGTCCAGCCTGGTTCTCCCTTGCACCGGCCGGATGGTCTGGGCACGGGGCACTTGACCGTGAGGCCGATGAAGTTGTCACGGCTGATGACGCCCCCGCCGTTGTTGCGGTAGACCCTCATCTGGTTCTTGTTGGTGTTCTCATTGTGTTCGAGGGATATGAGGTCGTTGTCGCCGTCTTGGTCCCAGTCGCCGTTGTAGGTCACCTGTTGGCCGGGGAATGTCCCGCCGCCGTGGGTGGCGGAGGAGAACTCCCGGTTGCCGTTTCCGGCGTAGGTGAGCAGGGTGCCGTTGGTGTCGGTGTTCCAGATGTCCTTGAAGCCGTCGCCGTTGAGGTCACCGGGTTTGTCCCGTGCCTGGGCGCGGGTGGCGTAGTACAGGTAGGTGGCGGTGTCGGAGCGGTTGCCGGCTTCGTCGACGCTGTAGGCGTAGACCAGGTGCGGGCCGTATGTCGGGGGTGTGACGAATGCGGAGGGCGTGCTGGCGGGGGCGTCGCCGCCTTCGGGGTCGCTGTCGGTCCACCAGTGGTAGGTCTGAACGTCGGTGACGCCGTTGCTGGAGAAGGTGAACTCCGCTTCGGTGCGTGACGGTCCTGTTATCGCGGGCCAGCCTTGTTCGCCGTTGGGGTACTTGTTGTTTTTGGAGCTGATGACGGGTGGTCTGCTCGGCCGGGTGCGGTCGAGGCTGAATTCACAGGTGGTGCTCCAGGCTGAGGAGAGGCCGTCGTGGTCCTTGGCGCGGACTCTCCAGGTGTACTCGCCGCTGGGGGTGCTCGCGGAGGGCAGGACGACAGTGGCAACTCGGCCTTTGATGGCGGGAATACTTGTGTCGTTGACTGGTGTGCTTGATCCGGCGCGGAAGGCCTGGAACTGTGCGGTCAGGTTGCCGCCGTCCGGGTCGTCGATCTTCGCGTGGAGGCTGACTGCGGTGTTGCCGATGCCGCCACCGGCGGTGCAGCTGGTGCGGGGGTTGGTGCCCAGACCGGTGGGGGTCTTGGGCGGCTTGTTGTACTTGATCTCCAGGGTGGCTGTTTTGGGGTCGAGCCTCTTCCAGCCGTGGGTGTCCGTCTCGTTTCCGGCGTACAGGCCCAGTGTCACGCTGGGCTCGTTGTCCGCGGCTGTGGCTTGGACCGCAGCCGTGGCGTCGAACTCCAGGTTTCCGGCGGCGCAGTCGCTGCCCCACCCCTTGGAGTCGTTGACCGTGGACAGCACGGTGCCGATCTTGGATGGTTGGTTGTTCCAGGTTGTCTTCTTCGTGATGTCACCGACCTGGTAAAGGTGGACGGGTCTCTTCTGGCAGGACCAGGACCAGGTGTTGCGGATCCGGAAGGTGGCGTCCTTGACCTGTGCGCCTATGACGTCGCCGGTGTCGAGCTGGAAGAAGGAGCGGGAGATCCGGTTCGACCCGCCGGTCTCGGCCTCGTAGCCGACTCGCACGTCTTCCTTGGAGTCCCAGTAGGAGGTGTTGGGGTAGGCCTTGTAGACGCGGGCCCAGTGTTGTCTCTCACCCCAGGCCCAGCTCGGGTCGATGTACACCGGGTAGGTGGTGTCGGTGCCGGTAAGCAGTCCTTGGTCCGGGACGATGGTCAGCGTGCCGCCGCTGACGCTGGTGGTCATCTGCGCGTCCGTGGCGCCCGCACCGGGCTCGAACATGTCCCCCGGCCCCGAAGTTGCCGCGAGACTGCGTGCCGCTGGCGTGGTGGGGGTGCTGGAGTCCCACATCAGCGGCGTGGGGCTGGTGAACACGGTCTGTCCGACGGGATCGGTGGCCACCAGTGAGCCGGTGTCCGCGTCCTTGGAAACGGACAGACCTACAGTGTCCATCGCGAACTGCAGTTGGGCCAGAGCGGGGTTGGCCGCTGCCTGAGCCGTTTTGACCACCAGGAGCTGTGAGAAGCCCTCCACTTCGGCCTTCAGCTGCAGGTCCACGCCCGAAATGATCTCGGCATAGGTGGCCACATTGCCCGCCAGGGTCGGTGAGGGCAGTGGCTGAGGCCACGTCAGCGACAGCGTACGCCCGTCTTTCACCCCGGTCAGCATCGGGCCGGTGCCGCCTCCGGAGAATTTCACCGCCACTGACGCCGCAGTCGGCACTACCGAACCGTCCGGGGCGAACTTCAGCGTCGGATCGGCCGCCACCCAGCTGCCGTCCCGCCATAGCCGCACCGCCGTTCCGTGACGCTTCACCGAGAACGACCCGTCCGGTTGCGCCCAGGTGTCACTTCCCTCGGTCCGCGCGGAGATCAACTCCACCGGCTGGCCCGAGGCCTGGGCGTCCTGAAGTGCCTTGTCCTCCTCGCTCAGCGACCCGTCGGCGACGGGGTCGGGCAGTGCGGGAACCGAGCCGGCCAGGCCGGATGCCTCCTGTGGGACAGCGTGCGAGGGGCCAGCTATCAGCCCTGAGACGAGAACTCCACCTACAACGATTCCGCACAGCAGACGGGATCTCCGTTTACGCGGAGGAATTCCGCCCATTCCTGGTAGGAACGCCATTCCAGCCCTCTTTTCTTAATGTGTCATTTTCGCGCGAACTCTGTTTCGGTAATTCGCCGTCAGGTTCTCCGGTATTGGCCCCGTACCCGGACTGGCACCCGCGCGTCACGTGAAGGATCGGTGAAGCTTGACATGGCGCACAACCCCGAAGGCCCTCTTGACAGTTCGCTGAACAGCCAATATGGCAGTGGAGTCGCCATCACAGACTGTCCATGTCTGTCAAGGTGGCGTTCCGCTCCCCTTTGTTGATTCCCTATGAAAATAGTTCGGTCGACATCGTTCCCTGACCCATAGTCAGACTGTTATGTTCAGCGGAATTTCGACAGCTGTGCGAGGGGTGGAGGCGTGAGCCGTTTCGGCGTGCGTGGATGGGTGGGGGCTGTCACTGTTGCCCTGGTGGCTAGCCTGCTGCCGGGCATGGCAGCGACAACCGCCGCAGTGGCGGCGACGGAAGGGCCCGATCTTCCCTCGTTGAAGCAGCCGCCGACCGTGGCGGTGAAGAAGATGACCGCCGGCCGCACGAAGCGGCCCGTTGACGCCGCCGCCCGGACCTGGAAGCCGCCGAAGGTCACCTGGCCCGCCCCGGGCAGCGCCATCGTGGACATCGCCGCGTCGTCAACTGCCACCGGTTCGGTTGCGCAGCGAGCCGGTGGCCTCCCTGTTGCGATCGGCTCCATACCCGCGAAACCCACGAAGAGCCGCACCGCCGCACAGGCTCCGGGCAAGGTGAAGGTCACCCTCGCCGACATGGCCGTGACCCGCAAGGCGGGTGTGGACGGGATCCTGTTCTCCGTGGCCCGCCCGGACGCCACAGCACCGGGCAGCGCTCACGTCCAGGTGGACTACACCACGTTCCGCGGCGCCTACGGCGGCGACTGGGCCGCCCGCCTACGTCTGGTCCAGCTCCCCGCCTGTGCGCTGATCACCCCGGACAATCCCGCCTGCCGCATCGGCACACCGCTGGCGACGACGAACAAGACCAAGAGCGGCACCCTTTCGGCCACCGTCGTGGTGCCGGGGACAGCGGACGCCGTCGGCCGTGCGCCTCGCGGCCAGTCCGCAGCAGCAGGAGCGGTCCTTGCGGTCACTGCGGGCGATTCGGGTTTGACGGGCACTTACAAGGCGACTGACCTGCAGGCTTCCGGCTCATGGACTGCCGGCGGGTCGACAGGGGCGTTCACCTGGTCCTACCCCATCGGTGTCCCCTCCGTGCCCGGTGGCCTTCAGCCAAGTATCTCGATGGACTACAACTCACAGTCCGTGGACGGGCGCACAGCCGCGTCGAACAGCCAACCGGGCTGGATCGGCGACGGCTGGAGCTGGGAACCCGGATTCATCGAGCGCCGCTACAAGCCGTGCAACGACGACAAGCAGGGCGGCACCAACACCGCCAAGGTCGGCGACCTGTGCTGGTACAACGACAACGCCACCCTGTCCCTTGGCGGGAAGAGCACCGAACTCGTCCACGACAGCGTGAAGGGCTGGCACCCCGCCAACGACTCCGGCGAGAAGGTCGAGAAGCTCACCGGTGCCTCCAACCCCGACTCGGGGACCGCCGGGGTCGACGGTGTCGGCGAACACTGGAAGATCACATCGACCGACGGCACCCAGTACTTCTTCGGCCTCAACAAACTGCCCGGCTGGCGAGACAACGGTACCGCCGCCGACGATCCGGTCACCAACTCGACTTGGACGAAACCGGTGTTCGGCAACCAGACCGGCGAGCCCTGCTACAACGCCTCGTTCGCATCCGCCTGGTGCCAGCAGGCGTGGCGCTGGCAGCTCGACTACGTCGTCGACCCGCGCGGGAACGCCATGGCGTACTACTGGAAGACCGAGTCCAACAACTACGGCCGGAACGTCTCCGAGACCACCGGCAATTCCACCGTCACCCCCTACATTCGGAACGGCTACCTGGACCGCATCGACTACGGCCTGCGCTCCGGTTCCGCGTACTCCGCGAAGGCCATGGGCCAGGTCCACTTCGGGGTGGAAGAGCGGTGTCTGACGAACTGCGGCACCTTCGATCAGGCGAATGCGGCGAAGTGGCCCGATGTGCCGTTCGACCAGTACTGCAAGGACGGGGCCACTGCCTGCACTGACCAGTACTCACCGACGTTCTGGTCGCGTAAGCGTCTGACCGGCATCTCGACCAAGGTCTTGGTCGGTGGTGTGTACAAGGACGTCGACTCCTGGGCTTTCACACAGAACTTCCCGCCCTCGGGTGACGGCGTATCCACCCCGATGTGGCTGAAGTCCATCACGAGGACCGGCAAGGCCGGCGGCACCGTCGCTCTGCCGCCCGTCACCTTCGAGGGAGTGCAGAAACCCAACCGCGTTGATGCCCTCGGCGACGGCCTCGCGCCATTCATCCGCCTGCGGATGTCGAAGATCGTCACCGAGACCGGCGGGGCGATCGGGGTCGACTACCTCGACCCCGGCTGCACACCGTCCGCTCCCCCGCCCACTGACGGCACAAACAGCACCCGCTGCTACCCGGTGAAGTGGGCCTTCGAAGGCGATACGGCACGGATGGACTGGTTCAACTCCTATGCCGCGCAGCGCGTCATCGAGGACGACAACCTAGCCGCCACGCCCGACACGGTCACCGAGTACGCCTACGTCGGCGGAGCCAAATGGGCCAAAAGCACCGATGAGTTCACCAAGGCCGACGACCGCACCCACTCCATAGCCCGCGGCCACTACCAGGTCGAGACCCGCAAGGGCGCGGGTGCCACCCCCAAGACCCTCTCCGAGGCCCGCTACTTCCGCGGCATAGACGGCGCCGCGGTGAACAACTCCGCCGGCATCGCCGTGACCGACCGGGAACAGTTCGCCGGCATGCTGCGCGAGAGTGCCACCTACAACGGCGACGGCGGCGCCCTCGTCACCGCCACCTCCTACACCCCGTGGCGCTCGGCTCGCACGGCCACGCGTGCCCGGACGGGGCTGCCGGACCTGGAGGCGTACCTCACCGGCACCGAAGCGGAAGAGACCCGCACCACCGTCACCGGCGGATTCCGCACAACCAAGCTCACGCGTGACTTCGACAGCTACGGGATGGTCACTAACGTCTCCGACCACGGCGACACCGCCGAGCCCGGCGACGAGAAATGCACCACCACACAGTACGCACGAAACACCAGTGCCTGGATCCTCAGCACCGTCTCCCGAGTGGAGACGGTCGCGGCCCTGTGCAACGCCCCCGTGAACCGCCCCGCCGACGTCACCGACGACATCCGCACCTTCTACGACGGCGGGACCTTCGGAACCGCTCCCACCAAAGGGCTGATAACCGCCAGTGACCGCATCAACGGCGCGGGGAACGCCTACGACACCGTCATGTCCGTCCCCAGCACCTGCGGCACGAACGCCAACCAACTGTGCGCCGACCAGTACGGCCGTGCGCTAAAGGTCGCCGACGCCTACGCCAAGGTCACCAGCACCGCCTTCACCCCCGCCACGGGCGAGACGCCGACCACAGCCGTCGTGACCAACCCGCTCAACCACACCATGACCGAGCTCCTCGACCCCCTGCGCGGCCAGCCAATCAAAACCACCGACGCGAACGGCAAGGTCACCACCACCGCCTACGACGCGCTCGGCCGTGCCACCAAGGTCTGGACCCCCACCCGCTCGGCAGCGACCTTCCCGAACGCACCGAACTACACATTCGACTACCTGGTCCGCAACAACAACCCCACAGTCGTCACTACGCGGGTCCTCGACCACAACTCCGAGTACCAGACCAGCTACGCCTTCCACGACGGGCTCCTGCGCCCCCGCCAGACCCAGGCGAAGTCACCCGACAACGCCGGCCGCCTAGTGTCGGAGACGTTCTACAACACCCGGGGTGAGGCATGGCTCGCCTCCGGAACCTACTTCGCCGCCGGCGCACCCGCAGCCGTCCTGGTAACCGGCCAGGAGACCCTGTATCCGGCCTCCACCGAGACCGTCTTCGACGGCGCGAGCCGCCCCACCGCGGTGATCGACAAGAAATTCGGCGACGAGACCAAACGCACGACCACCAGCTACACCGGTGACACCACCACCGTCGTCCCGCCCCAAGGCGGCACCACCACCACGACGGTCACCGACGCACTGGGCCGCACCACCCAGCTCCGCCAGCACACCGGCACCGGGCCGGCAGCCTTCCAGTCCACCGACCGCACGTACGACCAACACGGCCGCCTGCACACGGTCAAGGACCCGTCCAACGCGACATGGACATACACCTACGACGTCCGGGGCCGCCAAACCGGGACCAACGACCCCGACAAGGGCACCAGCGTCACCACGTACGACAAGGGCGACCGCGCCATCGCGGTGAAGGACGCCCGGAACACCACCCTGGACACCACCTACGACGCCCTGGGCCGCCGCACCGCGCTGAAGAAGGGCACCACCACCCTGTCGGCGTGGACCTACGACACGATCGCCAAGGGACAGCCCACCTCAGCGACCCGCTACGACGGCACCAACGCGTACATCAGCGAGATCACCGAGTACGGCGACCTCTACCAGCCCGCCTCCACCATGGTCACCGTCCCCGGTGCCACGGGCCAGCCGGCAGTCCAGTACGAGTGGTTCACCTTCTTCGCCGACAACACCGGCCAGCCCGTAGCCACCGAGCATCCCGCCATCGGCGGCCTGCCCGCCGAGACCGTCTCGACCACCTACAACACCAGCGGTCTCCTCGACAGCGTCTACGCGGGCAACGATCCCCTCATCTCCGCAGCGACCTACGACCACTACGGCCGCACCTCCCGCCTGGAGTACGGGGAGTTCGCGCGGCAACTCTTCATTACCAACGAATTCGACGACCACACCGGCAACCTGACCCGCGCATACAAGGACCGCGAGGTCGCGCCACAGCGCATCGAGGACACCCAGTACCACTACGACCCGGCCGGCAACATCAAGCAGATCGCCACCGCCTACGGGCAGGACACCTCCCGCACCACCGACACCCAGTGCTTCGCCCTCGATGCACTGCGCCGGATCACCGAAGCCTGGACCAACACCGGCGAGG
>NZ_JAMQAW010000061.1 GCF_023701525.1 Streptomyces albipurpureus | reverse complement strand
TCGCCGACGCCCAGCAGATGCACGGGTACACCTACGGCAACAACAACCCTGTCGTCATCAGCGACCCCACAGGCCTCTACGGCGCATGGTGCGCCAACATCACCTGCGTCAACCAAACAGGCGGCCCGGGCACCGCACCCACCAGCTACCCGAAACCGACTCACACCAAGGGCAGCGGCGGCGGCGGAAGCGGCAAGAACAGCGGCGGAGGAAGCGGTGGGGGCGGCGGAGGACACAGCGGGAACGGTGGGGGCAGCGGCGGAGGAGGACACAGCGGCGGCAAGAAAAAGAGCAGCAAACCGGACCGCAACTGGGGCGAGTCAATCTACTACGGTGTCGGCGAAGTATTTTACGGAGCCATATCGACTGTTCCATACGCCGCAGAAATGGGCGGTTGGCTCGTCGATTCAGACTGCTGGAACGAAGGGGGCCCAGGCAGTCCCGGATGCGACTACGGCAGCCAATACGACAACTACATGGAAAGCCAAGGGTACGACACATCCAGTGCCGCCTACCAAATCCCCGGCCTTCTGGGAGCCCTCTTCGGCCGCAAGCCAGCAAAACCGGCAAAGCCAAAGCCAACCCGCTGCCCGAATTCCTTCCTCGCTGGCACCGACGTCCTCATGGCCGACGGCACAACGAAGAACATCGAGGACATAGAAGTCGGCAACACGGTCATCGCCACAAACCCCGAAACCGGTGAATCAGGACCGCGAAAAGTCACCCAACTCATCACCACCAAATCCGATAAAGCCGATAAGGGCCTCAATAGGCTGACCATCGCCACCGATGACGGCATCCAACCCCTGACCGCAACCAACGAACACCCCTTCTGGTCCCCCTCCGGAAGTCGCTGGCTCGACGCTGCCGACCTCGCAAAGGGCATGACCCTCCTCACGGACGACGGCGACACCGTCACCGTCACCGCGAACCGCCCCTTCACCAGGCACACCAAAACCTACAACCTGACCGTCGACGACCTGCACACGTACTATGTACTCGCAGGGCAGACGCCGGTACTCGTTCACAATTCCGGGCCGTGCGGGATTTCGACCCGTAACGAGAAGGCTGGTGATATCGGCAATTACACCGATGGGCAGAAGACCCGAGATCCGGCGTCACAGTGGTATCACGAGGAATTGAGTAATGACGAGCTCCTGGACGGGATCAACAATCCTGGCGACGGAGACGGAATCCTCGTCTCGCGTGACGGCAAGATTCTTGGAGGACATCATCGCAAGGATGAACTCCAAAGAAGGATCCAGGACGGACGCATCGACCCGGATACGGAAATACGCATTGATGTCTACGATCCGGAGTAGTGCCTCATGGCTCTGATTCATTCAACTGACCCTGACTTTCGGGTATGTCAGATCAGCTTCGAAACGCTGTTGGCGATCCAGCTGGAAGCAGAGGAGCGATCCTGGGCAACTCGGTGGTCCTCGGTGGACGCGCTCCGCAGTCAAGTCAAGGATGGCGCTGTCGTCCTCCAAACGCTGATGCGGGAGGAGCGAGGGGGTGCTGTGCGGGCGTACAGGTGCCTCGTGTTGTTCTCGTCCACAGACGGAAAGGAAGCTGGCGGAATTACCACGATCGATCTTGATCCGGCAAGGTTCGAATCGTTGGAACGGCTTGATCGTGACCCGGATGTCCGGAAGGCTCTTGTCCGAATGTTCTCCCTTGCGACAGGTGGGATTTCGATGCTCTCGAAGCAGTGATAGGTTCCGAGGGTTTCTGCGTTTGAACCTCTCCGACTCGATGGCGAGTTGGTCAGTTCAATGGAATTCGGGGATTCGAAATCTCAATCGGCTTCTCGTTCTTGAAGGGTCTCCGAATTGAAGAATCTTGAAGCACGGAGATTCTTCACTGTGGCCCGAACGCCTCTGGGCCCGCTGATGTTCAGCGGGCCCAGAGGCGTTTGACGGCAACGGTGACGGCAACGTCAGCGGACGACGGTTGCGGTGGGCGGGTCGTCCGGGGCGTCGGTCTGGCCGAGGATGCTGCCGAGGGTGTCGATCACCCAGTGCTTCGCCCTCGATGCACTGCGCCGGATCACCGAAGCCTGGACCAACACCGGCGAGG
>NZ_JAMQAW010000060.1 GCF_023701525.1 Streptomyces albipurpureus | reverse complement strand
CGGGTCGGCCGGAGCGTTCGGCGGCGGGCCGGGGCTTCGGGCGCCCGGCCCGTTCCTGTGGCCTGCGATCAGCTGTGAGGTTGTGCGGCGCCCGCCGCGGGAGGGGTCAGCTCACGATCTTGGCGTCCTTGTAGCGGAACACCGCCACGTCGTTCGCTGTGGAGACGATGTTGTCGACCTTCTTGGGGTTGAACGCCCAGAAGCCTGAGTAGTCGAAGTAGCCGCAGTCCAGTGCCTCGTCGTTGACGATCCTGGACATCTTCTTCCAGGCGGTCTCGCGTGCTTCGGGGGTCTTGGCCGCGAGCCCCTCCTCGGCGGCGGCCGTCAGCTCCGGGTACTGGACCTTGAGCGGGTTGTTGGGGGCGGTGGGCGCGAACTTGCGGTTGTAGTAGTCGTAGGGGCCCGAACGGGACGCGTCCGAGAGAATGGCCGCCGGGTACCTACCGCTCTGGTAGGTGCTCAGGAACTGCGGGAAGTTGGGGAGTTCGAGCGTGACCTCGATCCCGATCTTCTCCATCTGGCTGCGGAACAGTTCGGCGATGGTGCGCTGGGTGTCGTAGCTGATCAGGGTGAAGGACCGCGGTGCGTCCTCGGCCTCGGCAAGGAGCTTCCTGGCCTTGTCGAGGTCGAAGGGGTAGCCCGTGAGCTCCGGGTCATGGCCGGGCTGGCCCTCCGGCATCCGCTGGAGGTGGGTCTTGCCCTTCCCACCGAGCGCCGCGTCGATGTAGTCCTGCGGGTTCATCGCGTGACAGACGGCCTGACGGAACTTCTTGTCCTTGAACACGCCCTTCGTGTCATACATCTGGAGGTGCCAGAGCACGGACGGGAACCAGGTGGACTTGAGCCCCTCCTTGCCTGCGCGGGCCGCGAGGGTGGAGGTGGTCCAGACGACGTCGAGCTGTCCGGCCCGCAGCGCGTTGTAGAGGCTGTCGGGGTCTTGGATCTGCGTGACCTCGACCCGGGCGGGTCCGACGGACTTCTTGTCGTAGTACTTGTCGAATGCCCTGACCGCGGTCCGCAGGCCCTTGGTGGTCCTCGCCGAGTCGTAGGTCCACGGCCCCGTCCCGGCGGGCTTGGTCTTCCAGGTTCCGTCAGCGAGCGCCTTGGGCGAGACGATGAACATCCCCAGCTGGGAGAGATTGCTGATCAGGCTGGGCGCGGCCCGCTTGAGGCCGATCCGCACATGGGTGGCGTCCACGGCGGTGATCGTCTTCACGGCGTCGAGCTGGCTGCGGTACTGGTTCGGGGTGTTCTTGATGCGTTCGAGGTTCTTGACGACGGCTTCGGCGTCGAACGGGGTGCCGTCGTGGAAGACGACGCCGGAGCGGAGGGTGATGTCGATGCGATCCGGCGACTCCTTCCAGGAGGTGGCGAGTTGGGGCCTGAGGGTGAAACCGTCCGGGGCCACGCTCATCAGCGATTCATAGACCAGCGAGGAGAAGGTGCTGTTCTGCTTGTTGACCGTGTCCCAGTCGTCGAACTGCTGGTTGGTGCCGACGCGCAGGGTCCCGCTGGGGCCGTCGCCGGAGTTCGTCGGGGCGCCGGCCGAGTCCTCGGTACCGCTGCACGCGGTGAGGCTGACGGCGAGCGCGGTGGCGAGCAGGACGCCGCCAACGCGGACTCGGGTGGTTCCTGTCCGGGCCGATCGGACCCGTCTGCGCGACGTGAACGGTGCGTCGACTGCCACAGCGAGAACCTCCACACAAGAGCGTGTGCCCTTCAGGGAAGGACTTGTGCGTTTTAGTGCACGATGTGTGCAGCATTCTTGTCAA
>NZ_JAMQAW010000006.1:431542-464955 GCF_023701525.1 Streptomyces albipurpureus | reverse complement strand
TGGGGTCGGTAGCGGACCGACCCCACCGGGGCCCTCAGTCGCCCCCAGGGCGGGGCTATCCCTCGAAGGTCGCTGAGAGTGCCTCCGCCAACCCGGGCACCAGGTCCGAACCGGTCAGCACCTCAGTGGGGGAGTCCTTCTCCCGTAGCCGCAGTGCCGACTCGCGGGTTCCGTCGCGGAGCACCGCGACCGTCATACGGACCTCCTGACGGTCCGGGTGGTCCGCGACCCACTTCGTCAGCGATTCGCCGTCGAGGCCCTTCGGAACTGCCGCCTCCGCCGAGGTGGGCAGCATCTGGCGCTCCACCGTCAGCGCGCAACCCGCGACGGCGTCGGGCCAGGCGATCGTCGCGAGGAACTCGTCCAGCGGCTTGCCCGCCGGGATCTCGTCCTGCTCGATGGGGGTCAGCGGCGCGGCCACCTCATCGCCGTCGAGCCCGAGCTGGGATGCGAGGTCGGGCTCCTGGGTGCGCAGTCGTGCGGTGTCGACGAGCGCGAACAGCCTGGCCGGCTGATCCCAGCCAAGTCCCGCTGTGTATTCGTCGATCTCCAGAACGGCACGCGTCAGCGGGGTGGCGGCGATCGGCCCGGAAGCCTTCCCACCGGAGGCGCCGGCGCCGGCACCACCAGGGGCATCGGCGCTGCCAGCGGCCCGGCGGGAAGGCTGGCCCGACGCTGAATCGGCGGGCGGATCGGAGGGGGCGGAAGAAGAAACATTGGACATGCCCAATATCCTGCCTCCTTCTGGCCCCGAGACGGGAACTAGGTAAAGCCTCAGTAAGTTGCATGAGTGGGCTCTACGATCGCGGGGCCCAGCTTGGCACGACTGCGTCCGTGACCCACACGGCCGCTCCTTCTACACAACCGCGAACTTCGAGGTGCGCACGTTGGCTTTCCAGATGCCGGACCGCGGCGGAGGCTCCCCGACCGGGCCACGGATGAGAGTAGGCCGGCCGTCCCGTCGCGTCCGTACCCTACTGATGACGCTGGGCGTGCTGGCGGTTCTGGCGATGGCGTTCGTCATGTTCGCCGGGTTCTGGACCGACTGGCTCTGGTACCGCTCCGTCGACTACTCGTCGGTGTTCACCACCACGCTCTCGACCAAGATCGGGCTCTTCGCCGTCTTCGGCCTCCTGATGGCGATTGCCGTCGGGGTGAACATCTGGCTCGCGCACCGGCTGCGGCCGCCGCTGAGCGCGATGTCGCTGGAGCAGCAGAGCCTCGACCGATACCGGATGAGCATCGCCCCCTACAAGAAGTGGGTTCTCCTCGCGATCACCGCTCTGGTCGGACTGATCGCCGGTGCCTCGGCGACCGGTCAGTGGCGGACCTGGCTGATGTGGGTCAACGGCGTGCCCTTCGGTGAGAAGGACCCCCAGTTCCAGATGGACGTGTCGTTCTACGCGTTCGATCTGCCCTGGTACCGGTTCCTGCTCGGCTTCGGCTTCGCAGCGGCCGTTCTCTCACTGATCGCCGCCGCACTCACCCACTACCTGTACGGCGGGCTGCGCGTCACCAGCCCCGGCGCGCGTGCCACGGCCGCGGCCACCGGACATCTGTCGGTACTGCTCGGCCTCTTCGTCTCGCTGAAGGCCGTGGCGTACTGGTTGGACCGGTATGGCCTCGCGGTGAAGTCCAGCGACTTCAAGGCCACCGGGGAATGGACGGGCCTGCGGTACGTCGACGCCAACGCCTACCTTCCGGCGAAGACGATCCTCTTCTGCATCGCCGTCATCTGCGCCCTGCTGTTCTTCGCCACGCTCTGGCGGCGCACCTGGCAGCTGCCGGTGATCGGCTTCGGTCTGATGGTCCTGTCGGCGATCCTGATCGGCGGCCTGTACCCGGCCATCGTGCAGAAGTTCCAGGTCCAGCCGAACGAGCAGGCCAAGGAAAGCCCGTACATCCAGAAGAACATCGATGCCACCCGCAAGGCGTACGGCATCGACAGCGCCAAGCCCGAGGACTACAAGGGCAAGGGCGATCCCACCCGCAGGGACCAGCAGCGCGAGGACGCCAAGAGCGCGGCCAGCTACCGAGTGGTCGACTCCAATGTCGTCTCGCCCGCCTTCCAGCAGCTCCAGCAGGAGCGGAAGTACTACCAGTTCCCGGACACCCTGGACGTCGACCGCTACCCCGGCGCTGATGGAAAGCCGCAGGACACGGTCATCGGTCTGCGTGAGCTGGACATCGAGGGCATTCCCAAGCGGAACTGGATCAACGACCACTTCACGTACACCCATGGCTACGGCGCGATCGCCGCCAAGGGCACGAGTGTGGTCAGCGACCCCAACAAGGGCACGGTCGGCTCGCCCGACTTCACCGAGTCCGGTATGCCCACCACCGGTCAGCTCGGCTCGTACGAGCAGCGGATCTACTACGGCGAGAAGACCGAGCAGTACTCGATCGTCGGCGGTCCGCAGAAGGAACTGGACTACGAGGCGAGCACCGGGCCGACCAAGTACACGAGCTACAAGGGCAAGAGCGGTGTCAGCCTCTCCAGCGCGCTGAACCGGGCCGCGTACGCGGTGTCCTTCAGCGAGCCGCAGCTCTTCTACTCCGGAGCGGTGGGCGAGGGGTCGCGGATCCTCTACAACCGCACGCCCAAGGAGCGCGTCGAGGCCGTCGCGCCGTGGCTGACCATCGATGGCGACGCGTACCCCGCGGTGGTCGACGGACGTATCCAGTGGATCGTCGACGCCTACACCACGACCAACAGCTACCCGTACGCCTCGCGTACGACGCTCGGGGACACCACGACCGACTCGCTGACCACCAACCAGCGCGCGGTCGTCGCCCAGCAGAACCAGGTCAACTACATCCGCAACTCGGTGAAGGCCACCGTCGACGCCTATGACGGCAAGGTCAAGCTGTACCAGTGGGACACCAAGGACCCGGTTCTGAAGACCTGGATGAAGGCGTTCCCCGGCACGGTGAAGGCGAAGGGCGACATCTCCCCGGAGCTGAAGTCCCACCTGCGCTATCCGCAGGACATGTTCAAGGTGCAGCGCGAACTGCTCACCCGCTACCACGTCACCGAGCCCGAGCAGTTCTACAGCGGCAGTGACGCCTGGCAGGTGCCGGACGACCCGACGAACAAGGACAGCAGTGCGGTGCCGCCGTACTACCTGAGCCTGAAGATGCCGGGTGAGAAGACCCAGAAGTTCTCGCTGACGACGACGTTCACGCCGGCCGGACGCCCCAATCTGGGCGCCTATATGGCGGTGGACGCCGATGCCAACAGCGAGAGCTATGGCTCGATGAGACTGCTGAGAGTCACGGAGACCGTCCAAGGGCCGTCCCAGGTGCAGTCCGAGCTGAACGGTGTGCCGGAAGTCGCCACGTTCGTCCGTGACCTCAGAGGCACCGACTCGGATATCGAGTACGGCAATCTGCTGACGATCCCGTTGGACGGCGGATTCCTCTACGTCGAACCCGTCTACGCCAGGGGCGGTAGTGCCAACTATCCGCTCCTTCGGAAGGTCGCCGTCGCCTATGGCGGAGGCAAGCCCGTCTTCAAGGACAGCCTTTCGGAGGCGCTCAACGCGGTCTTCGGTGAAGCGGGCACGGAGCAGCCGACGACCCCACCGGGCGACGAGCCAACCAAGCCGACACCCAATCCGACCACGCCACCCGCGACGGGTGACGCGGCGCTGAAGGCCGCCATCGACGATGTGTTGAAGGCGCAGGACGCGATGGACGCGGTGCTGGAGAAGGACCCGAAGGACCGGGAGGCGTACGGCAGGGCCCAGGACGAGCTCGAAGCCGCCATCGAGCGGTTGGCGGGGATCCAGGGCAAGTCACGTCCGGCGCAGTCCGCCGCACCGTCACCGTCCAAGTCGTCCTAGCTGCCGTAGTCGCTTCGGTAGCCCCTGTCCCACGCGCTCCGCGCGTGGGACAGGGGACGAGACAGCTGCTCTGATCAGGCAACATCCTGTGCCGTGGTAGTCTTTGGACACAACGACGCGGGGTGGAGCAGCTCGGTAGCTCGCTGGGCTCATAACCCAGAGGTCGCAGGTTCAAATCCTGTCCCCGCTACTGAAAACGAAGAGGGCCCGAATCCATTGAGGATCCGGGCCCTCTTCATGCGTATGTGATCGCGTGGGGGAACTGCGCGTGGCGTACTGCGAGTTGACTGGATAAGTGTTTCACTTATCTCTCTGTGGGCATGTCGACAAAACGCTGAAGTGACCTCACTGGCTGCGGTATACCAGGTGTACGCGGGTTGCGGGTGGTGCGACGATGGAATTTATGGGGGACAGGGCGACTCTGTTGAAGACAGGGCGGTTTGTGCAGCGAAATGCCGTAAACGCAGCGGAAACAAGCAATCCCGCTGCTGACGACCTCGCTGGCACCACCGTCGGCCCCGCCATGCGCCATCCCCGAGGAGCCCGCGGAGCGGCACCCCTGACACCGGTTGCCGCCGGCGACCCGGCGGAAGCGGCGGGGGCTGCGGACGCGGTCGAGAGCGCGGAGGCCGAGGAGCGCTACCGCCGTGCCGCTGAGAGCGGTGACACCGTAGCCATGAGTCTGCTGGGCGCGGCACTACTGCGCCGAGGGGACCTCGACGGCGCCGAAGGCCATCTGCGGGCCGCAACCGCCGCCGGAGACCGCGCGGCAGCCAACAATCTCGGCGTCCTCCTCCACCAGCGCGGCTATGCGGAGGAGGCGGCCGCCTGGTGGCGAGTCGCCGCGGTCGCCGGCTCCGCGGCGGCTGCCCACGCCCTGGGCCGTCACTTCCGTGAGCGTGGGGACGAGCCCGCAGCCGAGTACTGGCTGCGCCAATCAGCCGAGCAGGGCCATGCCCTGGGGGCCTACGCGCTTGCGGATCTACTGGAACACCGTGGCGAAGGCGGGGTCGAGCGCTGGTTGCGTTCGGCCGCCGAGCAGGGTCACCGCGAGGCGGCTTACCGGCTGGCCCGCGCACTGGAACTGCGCGCCGCGGACGAGGCCAGGACGGCTGGCGCGGCCGTCCTGATGCTCGGGACCGACCAGGCCGTCCCGAGCCGCTCCCGCACGCACTTCGCTGCCGACCGGCACCCGGCCGGGATGGTGGACGGGGACCGGGGTGGCGCGGCGGATCCGGCGGTCAGCGGGGCGGACCAGCGGCACGGGCCCGGTTCGAACGAGGGGGAGAGGGCCTCGGCGGCCGCCGATGGCCGCAGCGGTGGCGCGCCCCGAAACCGCGGGCCGGCGGCCGAGCAGGACCAGCCCCCGGCGGTGCGCACCTCAGCGCGGAGTCCGTCATTGTCATCACCCGACCCGACCGAAGGCCCGGACCAGGCCACCACCAGCGCGACAGACCTACGCCTGAGCACACTCGACGAAGCCGCCCAGTGGTATCGCCAGGCGGCGGCCCGGGGACATCGCCGGGCCGCGCTGCACCTCGGAGTGATCCTGGAGCGGCGCGGTGACCTCAAGGAGGCGGGGCGCTGGTATCTGAGCTCGGCCAAGGACGGTGAGGCGCGAGCCGCCTGCGCGCTGGCGTTTCTGCTACGGGACGCCGGAGACGAGGAGAGCGCGGCCGTCTGGTGGCTGAGGGCGGCGCAGGAGGGCGACGGCAACGCGGCCAACGCCCTCGGCGCACTCCACGCGGCCCGCGGAGAGCCGCAGACCGCCGAGCGCTGGTATCGCGCGGCCCTGACCGCCGGCGATGTGAACGGCGCCTACAACCTCGGTCTGCTCTGCACCGCCCAGGACCGCATCGCCCAGGCCGAGCAGTGGTACCGCCAGGCCGCCTACGCGGGCCACCGCGAGGCAGCCAACGCACTGGCCGTACTGCTGCTCCAGTCGGGCGACCCGGTCGGCGCGGAACCCTGGTTCTCCAAGGCGGCCGAGGCCGGAAGCGTTGACGCGGCCTTCAACCTCGGCATCCTCCATGTCGGCCGCGATGATGATCGTACGGCGCTGGCCTGGTACGAGAGGGCGGCGGCAGCGGGGCACACCGAGGCCGCCCTCCAGGTGGGCATCGCCCTCCTGAGGGACGGTGACGACCAGGCCGCGGAACGCCATCTGCGCTGTGCGGCCGGCGGGGGCAGCGCTGAGGCCGCCTTCCGGCTCGCCAGCCTGCTGGACGCGCGACAGCCGCCGCCCGGACCGCCGGCGCTCGGCGAGTCGATGGCGCGGAAGAGCGAGTGCGAGGAGTGGTACGAGCGGGCCGCCGAGCAGGGCCATCGCCGGGCCCAGGTACGAGTGGGGATGCTCGCCGCCGCCCGTGGCGACATGGCCGACGCCGCCCGCTGGTACCGGGAGGCGGCCAGCGCGGGTAGCCGCAACGGAGCGTTCAACCTCGGACTGCTGCTGGCCCGGGAGGGCAATGAGCGTGAGGCGGCCCTGTGGTGGACTCGGGCAGCCCGCGCGGGCCACGGCAGGGCGGCGCTGCGGCTGGCGCTGCTCGCCGCTCGTCACGGCGAGCTGTCGGAGGGGCAGCGCTGGTGTGCGCGCGCCGTTGAGCTGGGGCCGGCCGAGGTCGCCGAACGGGCCGCCAGGCTGCGGGAGGCACTCCATCAGGAGCTGACCGCATAGTGCGTCCCGGGGGCGGGTGAAGGTGCTCGGGTAGCTGATTTGCTCAGGTCGGGTGGGGTCCCGTAAGGTTGCGTTTAACGACGCGGGGTGGAGCAGCTCGGTAGCTCGCTGGGCTCATAACCCAGAGGTCGCAGGTTCAAATCCTGTCCCCGCTACTGATGGTCGAAGGCCCGGACTCAATGAGTCCGGGCCTTCGGCGTTCCTCATGCCAGGCACGACCGCGGGTGCTTCCAGCAAGCCCGCCCAAAGGCACCGGCCCTCGATCCGCTGCGACATCGCCGATGCTCGCTACCGGATGGGCAGGTCGGGTGACGTATGCGTCCGCCTCTATCGCCCCTGAGGCCGACCGGGCCGCGGGCCGGCGTACGGGACAACCGGGTCGGCACGACTGGATCGGAGCGCCCCGGATCCGAGCGACCGGGCTATGAGCGGCCGAAGCGTCGCACGGCGGGACTCATCCAGGGGGACTCGCGGAGCGGGACGCCCTCGAGGGTCGCAAGAGTGCCAGTGGCGCCCCTGGGCGGAGTCCGGACGGGATCTTTCGGTGGAAATCGGCCAGGCCGATACCGAGAGGCCGATACCGAGACAGCCCCAGCGAAGATCAACTGTTGAGCGGGGAACAGCGTGGCTGGCCGGTTGAGGGTTGAGCGACCTCGGCGGGCGCTCGCAAGCCGGTGGCCGCCCGGCGTCGGTCGAGATCAGGCGCCTGAGCAGCCCGGACAGATGCCGCGATAGGTGACTTCGACATCCGAGATGGTGAAGCCGAAGCGCTCGGAGTCCGGAAGGTCGGCTAGCGGATTCCCTGCCGGATGGACATCGCGGATCGCTCCGCACATGCCGCAGACCAGGTGCTGGTGGGGGCGGTGTGCGTTGGGGTCGTACCGCTTGGCGCGGCGGTCGGTGGCGACTTCCAGTACCTCGCCGAGCGAGACCATTTCGCCGAGCGTGTTGTAGACGGTCGCCCGGGAGATCTCCGGAAGCCTCTTGACCGCGCGGGCGTGCACCTCGTCAGCGGTCAGATGGACATGATCACCGTCGAGGACCTCAGCGACGACACGCCGCTGTGCGGTCATGCGCCAGCCGCGTCCACGAAGCCGTTCCAGCAGGTCACTCATACGAGTCAGAGTAGCAGCGAGATGCCCTGATCCCGAACGGGTGTGACTTTGGATGTTCGCTTGACTTAGACAGAGTCCATCGTAGGATCGTGATCGGCACAAGCCACGGGTCAGGAACGTAAGACGCAGGAGGCGCACGTGACGCAGGGACCGCTCACCACGGAGGCCGGGGCTCCGGTCGCCGACAACCAGAACAGCGAGACGGCGGGCGTCGGCGGTCCTGTTCTGATTCAGGATCAGGCGCTGCTGGAGAAGCTCGCCCACTTCAACCGCGAGCGGATCCCGGAGCGCGTGGTGCACGCCCGCGGCGCGGGTGCCTACGGCACCTTCACGGTCACCGCCGATGTCAGCCAGTACACACGGGCCAAGTTCCTCTCCGTGATCGGCAAGCAGACCGAGACCTTCCTGCGCTTCTCCACCGTCGCGGGGAACCTCGGCTCGGCCGACGCGGTCCGCGACCCCCGGGGCTTCGCGTTGAAGTTCTACACCGAGGAAGGCAACTACGACCTCGTCGGGAACAACACCCCGGTGTTCTTCGTCAAGGACGCCATCAAGTTTCCGGACTTCATCCACACCCAGAAGCGCGACCCCTACACCGGCTCCCAGGAGGCGGACAACGTATGGGACTTCTGGGGTCTGTCGCCGGAGTCCACCCACCAGGTGACCTGGCTCTTCGGTGACCGCGGCATCCCGGCCACGCTGCGTCATATGAACGGGTACGGATCGCACACCTACCAGTGGAACAACGCCGACGGCGAGGTCTTCTGGGTCAAGTACCACTTCAAGACGGACCAGGGCATCAAGAACCTCACCCAGGCCGAGGCCAATCTCCTCGCCGGTGAGGACCCGGACAGCCACCAGCGTGATCTGCGCACGTCCATCGAGAACGGGGACTTCCCCTCCTGGACCGTGCAGGTGCAGATCATGCCCGCGGCCGATGCGGCGACCTACCGCTTCAACCCGTTCGACCTCACCAAGGTGTGGCCGCACGAGGACTACCCGCCGATCGAGATCGGCAAGCTGGAGCTGAACCGCAACCCCGAGAACGTCTTCGCCGAGGTCGAGCAGTCCATCTTCTCGCCCGCCCACTTCGTGCCGGGCATCGGACCGTCCCCGGACAAGATGCTTCAGGGACGTCTCTTCGCCTACGGGGACGCTCACCGCTACCGGGTCGGCATCAACGCCGACCATCTGCCGGTGAACCGCCCGCACGCCACCGAGGCGCGGACGAACAGCCGGGACGGTTTCCTGTACGACGGTCGCCACAGCGGTACCAAGAACTACGAGCCGAACAGCTTCGGCGGCCCGTTCCAGACCGACAAGCCGCTCTGGTCCACCACCGCGGTCTCCGGTGACACCGGCAACCACGAGGCCCCGCGCCATGCCGAGGACAATGACTTCGTGCAGGCGGGCAACCTCTACCGGATGATGTCGGAGGACGAGAGGACCCGGCTCATCGAGAACCTCTCCGGGTTCATCGCCCAGGTCTCACGCGATGACATCGCCGAGCGGGCGATCAACAACTTCCGCCAGGCTGACGGAGACTTCGGCAAGCGGCTCGAAGCCGCGGTGCAGGCGCTTCGCGGCTGACGGACGCTTGTCGTGGAACGGAGGGCCGGACCCCTGTCCAGGGGGGTCCGGCCTTCTTCGTTGTCATGAGTCGGGGCTGTGAGCCGGGGTGTGAGTCGGGTCGATGTGGCTCCCCGGCGGGCCCTCGGCGGACGGTGCGGCTGATCTGCGGGTGAGCTCTCCCCGGATCAGCCGTCGTGGTCAGCCGTCGTGGTCAGTAGTCGTGGTCATCGGGGGTGGTCAGTGGTCATCCGAAGGGACCCGGAGTCAGTCGACGGGACCGGGGTCGGTCGGGTCGGGGCTCGTCCTCGTCGTTGGGATGTGGTCAGGACTCGCCGAGCGAGGATCACCCATGGTGGCCAACGGTGAACCATCCGGGCAGCCCGGAGCCACGGTTCGAGTTCGCCCCAGGACTCGGTTGGTCGGGTGATCGGTTGATGTCGCGTTGGTTGCGGGCAGTGGTTTCGGTACCGGTCGCCGCCCGTTCGATCCGGTCCCTGCCCGGTGCGGTGTCTGTGCCCTGCCGCTGTTCGGTGCGGTCCATGAGGTGATCGGGACGTGTACGTGCAGTGGTCCGGTCGTGCGCGGGGTCGGTCGCGCTCGCTTGAGACCGTGTGCTGGTACGGCCGGGCCCGGGTGGGGCCCGGTTCATGGTCGGTTGGGGCCGGGTCGGCGCGACCGGGTAGCCGTACCGCTTTGCGCATGGCACACGCGACGAAGCAGAGGGTTCGGGACATACGGGTCGCTGGGGTGATGAGCGGCGCTATCCGACGAGTGCGGCTCGCTGACGGCGGACGGGAACCCAGCAGCGGATGATGTCGCGTACGGAGACGATGCCCACGGGCCCCTCGCCGTCAAGGACGACAAGATGCCGGAAGCCGCCATGTGCCATGGCCTCCGCGGCTTCCTCCAAGGTCCATGAAGGCGCGGCGAAGACGACGTCGGCTGTGGTGTGGGCGCCGGCGGTTTCCAGATCGGGGTTCTCCCCGATGCCCACCGACTTCAGGATGTCGCGCTCGGTCAGGATCCCCACGCCCCCGGCGTCGCCGTCGAGAACGACGGCCGCGCCGACTCGGCGAGCGGCCATCAGGCCGGCGGCCTGGCGGAGTGTGTGGGTGGGTCCGATGGTGAGGACCACCGTGCTCATGGCGTCACGGACGAGCATGGATGGAGCCACCTCCTAGAGGGTTCGGGCCTCATATGACCCCTTTGTGGACCGGTCAGTGAGCCTTTCGAGAAAGGATTCACAAGTTCACAAGAAGGGGCGACTTTCAGAGTTGCAGTCCTTGGGGAGCGCAGCAAGGGGGTACGCACGACCGGTTCCGCACGAGGGGACTCACCCGCTCCGGTCGCGGTAGGCCGGTGTTCCGGGGCGGGACGGCCCTTCCGGACGGCCCTTCGGGTCCCGTCTCGGGCCCCCGGGCCGCTTCCCCGGGGCATACCACGGCGGCCTACCCGCCTCACCGCCGGGTCGGCATCAAGCCCCACCCGCGCACCGGGTGGGGGCTTGATGTGCGGACCCCACGGGCCGTCAGTCGGTGCGCTCCGCTGCGTTCAATCCCGGTGCCGGGCGACGTTCAACCAGCTCACCGGGGTGAGCGCTGGTTTAGGACCGCGGTTGGAGATAGCCGAGCAACTCCCCGTGGAGCAGCCCGTTGGACGCGGCGCCGTTTCCGCTGTGCGGGCCGGGGCGGCCGTCGAGGCCGGTGAAGGAGCCGCCCGCCTCCTGGACGATGATCGCGTTCGCGGCCATGTCCCACAGGGACAACTCGGGCTCGGCGCAGATGTCGATCGACCCTTCGGCAACCATCATGTAGGGCCAGAAGTCGCCGTATCCACGAGTGCGCCAGCAGGCACGGGTCAGATCGAGGAAACCGTCGAGCCGCCCCTGCTCCTCCCATCCGCTCAGCGAGGAGTAGGCGAAGGAGGCATCGTCGATGCTGCTCACCTGCGATACCCGAAGCCTGGTCGCCGAGGTGAGGGAGCGTCCCGTATAGGCTCCGCCGCCTTGCGCCGCCCACCAGCGCCGGCCCAGGGCCGGTGCCGAGACCACTCCCACGACAGGCTGGTATCCGCCCTCGCCCTGCACCGTCAGGGAGATCAGGGTGGCCCAGACCGGCACCCCGCGGACGTAGTTCTTGGTGCCGTCGATCGGATCGATCACCCAGCGGCGCGGACCCGTGCCCTCGACGCCGTACTCCTCGCCGAGGATCGCGTCGCGGGGGCGGGCCCGCTGGAGCTGTCCGCGGATCAGTTCCTCCGCCGCCTTGTCCGCCTCGCTCACCGGTGTCATGTCCGGCTTGGTCTCGACCTTGAGGTCCAGGGCCTTGAATCGGTCCATCGTCGCGGCGTCGGCGGCGTCTGCGAGGACATGGGCGAGCCGCAGATCGTCGTGGTAGTCGGGCATGTCGTCACTCTATCGGGGTGCGCCGAAGTCGATCACGACCGTCTCGCCCCGGCGGACCCGCCGAGAACCGGCGCCGGGCGGTCACCCTTGACAGTGCACGGTGGCGCGTCAACTCTGGCCACAGTGCCGTACGGCTGGTCGGGCATCCGGCCTGGAGTCGCACGGCCGGGGAGGCGATGTGCCGACGGCCCGAGAATCCCTGCTGAGCGCCGCCCGCTCGGCGCTGGCTGAACAGCCCTGGTCCGGGGTGCGGATGGTGGATGTCGCGGCCACCGCGGGCCTGTCCCGGCAGACCCTCTACAACGAGTTCGGCAGCAAGGACGGGTTGGCCCGGGCGCTGGTGCGCCAGGAAGCCGATGCCTACCTCCGGGCGGTGGACCGATTGCTCACCGCCCCGGAGCCAGCCGATCGGCTACCCCTGACCACCAGGTCATTACCCGCGGAACACTCGGTCGCCGCCGGGGATCGGACGTCCCTCGCCGAGGCCCGGCTGGTCGCCGTCGCCGAGTGGACCGTCCGCCAGACAAGGGTGAACCGGCTGCTGCGCGCCCTGCTGACCGGCTGCTGGAGCGATCGGCTGCCCGAACCGAGGCCCGTGCGCGAGAGTGCGCCACTGGCCGGGAACCAGGACCAGCGCCGGGCCGATGCCGCGCTGATCACCCCGACGGAGATGGTCGGTTCGGTACGCGACCGCTTGGTGGGCGCACTGGTGGCGGAGCGATCTCACCACCTCACGGGGGAGCACTCCGCGGATCTCGCCCACCGCTGTGAGCTGGTGGTCCGGCTCACCCTGTCCCAGGTGATCGCTCCGGCGGACAGCACCGGGGGCGGGGCGGTGGGCTCACTGGTGCGCGGGGCGCTGCGCGGCCGTACCGACGGTGGCGGCGCGACAACCGCACCTTGCGCCGGAGGCCACGGTGTCAGTGGCTCGATCCGGACAGTTGAAGGCCGATGACACCGATGACGACCAGGGAAATGGAGACGATCTTGAGTGTGGAGACCACATCATCGAGGAAGACCATTCCGTAGATCGCGGTACCCGCGGCGCCGATGCCCGTCCACACCGCGTACGCCGGACCCACGTCCAGTTTCTTCAGGGCGAGGGTTAACAGACCGAAACTCCCCAGGGCGAAGGCGGCGAAGGCGATCGTTGGCCAGAGCCGGGTGAATCCGTGCGACAGCTTCAGACAGACGGCGAACCCCGTCTCCAGAAGACCGGCGACTACCACCAGCAGCCACGCCATGGCGCCTCCATCAGTCGATGACTGCTTCGTCGGACTTGGTGCGATTATGCACTTACCGGCATCCGAAGAGCGCAAACGTACGCGGGTCAGTCGCCCTCGCGTCGCTCACGGGTCGAGAGCAGCCGCCGCAGTGAGTACAGCCGGGCCGGATCGGCATGGCCCTCGGCCACCCAGGCGTCGAGGGCGCACTCCGGCTCGTCGTGGCTGCAGCCCCGCGGACAGTTCACCGTGCCCGGTTCCAGATCGGGGAAGGCGAGGATCACCCGTGAGGGGTCCACATGGTGCAGACCGAAGGAGCGCAGCCCGGGGGTGTCGATGACCCAGCCGCCCTTCTCGTCCGCGAGGGGTAGGGCGAGCGCCGATGTGGTGGTGTGCCGGCCGCGGCCGGTGACCGCGTTGACATGTCCGGTGATCCGCCGCCGCTCCACCGGCACCAGGGCATTGACCAGGGTCGTCTTCCCGACCCCCGAGTGGCCGATGAACGCCGTGGTCCGGCCGATGAGATGGTCGCGCACCTGGTCCGCCGCCATCCCGTCCGCGAACTCCTCACGGGTGGTGACGACATGGGGAACGCCCAGCGCCCCGTACATCTCCAGCAGTTCGTCGGGGGATCCCAGGTCCGATTTGGTCAGTACGAGAAGGGGTTCGAGGCCGCCGTCGTAGGCCGCGACCAGACAGCGGTCGATCAGCCGGGGCCGCGGTTCGGGGTCGGCGAGTGCGGTGACGATGGCCAACTGGTCGGCGTTGGCGACGACGACCCGCTCAAAGGGATCGTCGTCATCGGCCGTGCGGCGCAGCACCGATGAGCGCGGTCCGATGCGGACGATACGGGCCAGGGTGTCCTTGTCCCCGGAGAGATCCCCGACGATGGAGACCCGATCCCCGACCACCGCGGCCTTGCGGCCCAGTTCCCGTGCCTTCATCGCCATGATGACCCGGTCGTCGACGAGACAGGTGAGCCGTCCGCGGTCGACGGTGAGGACCATGCCCTCACAGGCGTCCTCGTGCTTGGGGCGAATGGTGGTCCGCGGTCGGTTGCCCTTGCGGTTGGGACGGACGCGTACGTCGTCCTCGTCGGGGTTCTTGCCGTAGCGCCGCATATCAGGTCCCGTTCAGCTTTCCGCTCCGAGCATGGTCGACCACATTCGGGGGAAGTCGGGCAGAGTCTTCGCGGTGGTCGCCACATTCTCGATCTCGACGCCCTCGACGGCGAGTCCGATGACCGAGCCGGCGGTTGCCATCCGGTGGTCGTCGTAGGTGTGGAACACCCCGCCGCGCAACGGGCGCGGACGGATGTGCAGACCGTCCTCGGTCTCGGTCACATCGCCGCCCAGCTCGTTGATCTCCTTGGTGAGGGCGGCCAGCCGGTCCGTCTCATGCAGACGCAGGTGAGCCACACCGCGCAGGGTGGACGGTGAGTCGGCGAGCGCCGCGACCGCGGCGATCACCGGGGTCAGCTCGCCCACATCACCGAGATCCACGTCGATGCCGTGGACGCGTCCGGTGCCGGTGAAGGTCAGCCCAGCCTCGCTGAGCTCATAGGAGCCGCCCATGTCGGTGAAGATCGCCCGCAGCGCGTCGCCGGGCTGGGTGGTGTGCTCGGGCCAGTCGGGGATGGTCACCCGCCCGCCCGTGATCAGGGCGGCGGCCAGGAACGGCTGGGCGTTCGAGAGGTCGGGTTCGATGGTGATGTCCCGGCCGAGGACCGCGGAGGGCGAGACCCGCCAGACATTGGGCTCACCGCCCGTCTCCGGCTCATCCACCTGCGCTCCCACCGCGCGGAGCATGTCCACCGTCATCCGGATATGCGGCATCGAGGGGAGCGTCCCGCCGATGTGCCGAACCTCCACACCCTGGTTGAACCGGGGTGCCGACAGCAGGAGCGCGGAGACGAACTGCGAGGACGATGAGGCGTCGATCTCGACCGGGCCGCCGTCGAGCGCCCCACCGCCGTGCACCGTCAGCGGGAACGCCCCGCGGCCGTCGTCGTCGATACGGGCGCCGAGGGCCCGCAGGGCGTCGATCACACCGTGGAGCGGACGCTCATAGGAACGCGGGTCGCCATCGAAACGGACCGGCCCATCGGCCAGGGTGGCGACGGGCGGCAGGAAGCGCATCACCGTGCCGGCGTTGCCGACGTCGACGGTGGCCGGGCCATGGAGTCCGGCGGGGATCACCCGCCAGGTCTCGCCCTCGCCATGGCGACCCACACCCTCCTCGATGCCCACGCCGAGGGCGCGTAGCGCCTGGGCCATCAGCAGGGTGTCGCGGGAGCGCAGCGGCCGGCGCAGCCAGCCGGGCTCGGCGGCGAGTGCGGCGAGCACGAGTGCACGGTTGGTGACCGATTTCGAGCCGGGCACGGTCACGGTGGCTTCGACGGCTTTGGTCGCGAGCGGAGCGGGCCAGAGGGCGGGGTGCACGGAGGCTTCGGTCATGTTCCTCACTTTAGTGGCTCCGCGGAGACCCCGATCTTGATCAAACAGGCGGAAACCGGCGCGGACCCCTCACAGGTCCAGCAGCCAGCGCCCGCCGCCGATCAGTGAGCAGGCGGATACCGCGTGGAAGAGGAAGAGCCACAGCGGTGCCGGCGCATGGGTGAGCCGTGCGAGTTGGTCGGCGTCCGAGTCGGGGGCTCCGCCGTGGCGGCGCTTGCTCTGGAGCTCGAATGCCGGCCGTACGCCTCCGACAAGGAGGAACCAGACCGATGTGTAGGCGAAGGCCGCTTGGACCTCGGCGTTCGCCAACCAGGAGATCAGGAGGAAGGCCGCGCCGGTCAGGATCACGGTGAGCGCGCCGTAGGCGTTGCGGATCATGACCAGCATGACCAGCAGCAGCGCGGTGGCCAGCCAGAGGAACAGGGTGATGTGGTCCGCTGCCAGCAGCCACGCGCCGCCGAGACCGAGCAGGGGTGGCGCGGTGTAGCCCGCCGCGGCGGTGAGGATCATGCCGAGCCCGGTCGGCTTGCCGCGGCTGACGGTCAATCCGCTGGTGTCGGAGTGCAGCCGGATGCCTTCCAGGCTGCGGCCGGTGAGCAGTGCGATCAGCCCATGGCCGCCTTCGTGGGCGATGGTGATGGCATTGCGGGTCAGCCGCCAGAGCGGGCGCGGTGCGACCGCGGCGAGCGCGAGCACCGCGGTGGCTATGACGAGCCATTGCTCGGGGGCGGGCTGGGTGCTGAAGACCCGGTCCCATAGATCACCGAGTGATTCCCCCAGCGAGCCACTGGCGAGCGGCGTATCAGGGGTGCCATGGATACCGCTGGAAGCGGAATGGGTCTCATTCATTTCTGGGGCGGCTCCTTGGGTGGCGTTCCAGAGTGGCAGTCTGGAACCTATGTGTGGACGGTACGCGGCAAGTCGTCAGCCCCAAGATCTGGTGGGGGTCTTTGATGTGGAGCGGTGGGAACCGACGGAGACCCTGGCTCCGGACTGGAACGTGGCTCCCACCAAAGAGGTCTACGCGATTCTCGAACGTCCTCTGAAAGACGCCGAGGACCCGCGTCCGGTTCGCCAGCTGCGCACCCTCAAGTGGGGGCTTGTGCCGTCCTGGGCGAAGAATCCCGAGGGCGCGGCCCGGATGATCAACGCGCGGGCCGAGACCGTGCATGAGAAGCCGTCCTTCCGCAGGCCCTTCGCCTCCCGCCGCTGCATCCTGCCGGCCGACGGCTATTACGAGTGGGTCACCGGGGTCGACGAGCGACAGCTGGAGGAGCAGGGCAAGAAGAAGCGCCCCCGCAAGCAGCCCTACTTCGTCACCCCCGCCGATGGCTCGGTCTTCGCCATGGCGGGTCTCTATGAGTTCTGGCGCGACCGCACGCTCCCCGATGACCATCCACGGGCCTGGTGGGTGACCTGCACGGTGATCACGACCGAGGCGGAGCAGGCTCCGCTGGGGGTCGCCCCCGCCGATGGGCCGCATGCGCTCGCCGACATCCACCCGAGGATGCCGCTGATGCTCACCCCCGATCGCTGGGACGCCTGGCTGGACCCTTCGCGTACGGACATCGCGGAGCTGACACCGCTGCTGGAGCCGCCACCGGAGGGGCTGATGCGGGCGTACGCGGTGCAGACTGCGGTGAGCAATGTCCGCAACAACGGTCCGGAACTGCTGGAGGAACTGGCCGCCCCGGAGGAGAGCACGCTGTTCTGACGGATGGGACCACATCCCAGGGCGCCTCTCCCGCGTCCGGCCCCGAGGTCCGCGACCCCGCCCACGGGGCCGGCGGGCAGCGAGCACCGATGAGCCGCTTCCCCGTCTCGGGGTGCCACCGGGGCAGGATGGGTTCGTGAAGAACCGGGACATCAGCACCACCGCGGCCACCGCCCGCAAGGACCAGCAGGTCCAGACGGTCGAGACCGAGACCGGGACCGCGCGCATCACCTGGCACCGGGCCGTCACCCCTCGGCTGGTGCTCGCCATCGGACATGGGGCGGGCGGCGGTATCGAGGCCCGGGATCTCCTGGGCATCGCCGCGGCACTCCCCGCCGACGGAGTGAGCGTCGCCCTGGTGGAGCAGCCCTGGCGGGTGGCCGGCAGGAAACTCGCGCCCGCCCCCGCCACCCTCGACAAGGGGTGGCGCGGCGTCTGGCCGACCCTTCGGCAACCGGGTCTTCCCCTCGTCGCCGGCGGTCGTAGCGCCGGCGCCCGCGTCGCGTGCCGACTGGCCGGGGAACTGGAGGTCACCGCGGTCCTCGCGCTCTCCTTCCCGCTCCATCCACCCGGCCGCCCGGAGCGGTCCCGTGCGGCCGAACTGCTCGGCACCGGGGTGCCCACCCTGGTGGTCCAGGGCGCCAACGACCCCTTCGGCCACCCCGACGAGTTCCCCGAAGGGCGGTACGCGATCACGGAGATCCCCTACGCCGATCATGGCTTCGCCGTCCCCAAGCGCTCCGGCCGCACCGAGGAGGAGACCGTGACGTCCATCACGGACGCGGTACGGCGCTGGGTGCCAAGTCTGCTGGGGTGAGGGGGACGGTGGCGGGAATGATGGGCGGCCCCGCTCTGTTGCAGCGGATGTCAGGACGTCAGTCATCCGAGCTTGGAGTAGGGAGTACGTCCCATGGGTTCGACCATCTGCCCCCGCCGTACGCAGACCGCTGACCTGGAGTGGTCCGTGCTCACGGCGGCCAAGACCGCGCCTGTTCGGGCGCAGGGCGGAGCCGGTCGACAAGAGCTGTCCACCGAAGGTCGACTATTCTCCGATTCGAGCGGGTCCACATTCGGCCTCGCCACAGCGTTGGAGGAGGTGGGTCCGGTCACTGGGACCGACGACGGCCAGGCGGCACAGGCAGACGCACAGCCCGCGGAGACGTCACGGCCCGCGGAGACGGCTGCGGAGCGCAATGCCCGTTTCGAGCGGGACGCCCTCGGCTTCCTGGACCAGATGTACTCCGCCGCGCTGCGTATGACGCGCAATCCGGCTGATGCCGAGGATCTTGTTCAGGAGACCTACGCCAAGGCGTACGGCTCGTTCCACCAGTTCCGTGAGGGCACCAACCTCAAGGCGTGGCTGTACCGGATTCTGACGAACACGTTTATCAACTCGTACCGCAAGAAGCAGCGCGAGCCCCAGCGCAGCGCTGCCGAGGAGATCGAGGACTGGCAGCTGGCGCGTGCCGAGTCGCATATGTCGACCGGGCTGCGTTCGGCGGAGTCGCAGGCCCTCGACCATCTGCCGGATTCGGATGTGAAGGCCGCGCTCCAGGCCATTCCGGAGGAGTTCCGCATCGCGGTCTATCTTGCCGACGTAGAGGGCTTTGCGTACAAGGAGATCGCGGACATCATGGGTACACCCATCGGGACGGTGATGTCCCGCCTGCACCGGGGCCGTCGCCAGCTGCGCGGAATGCTTGAGGACTACGCCCGTGAGCGAGGACTCGTCCCGGCCGGTGCGGGGGAGTCGAACGAAGCGAAAGGCTCGGGCTCATGAGCTGCGGAGAGCCGCACGAGACGGACTGCTCAGAGGTTCTCGATCATCTCTATGAGTTCCTCGACCGCGAGATGCCCGACAGCGACTGCACCAAGTTCGAGGTCCACTTCGAGGAGTGCTCTCCCTGTCTGGAGAAGTACGGTCTTGAGCAGGCCGTGAAGAAACTGGTCAAGCGCTGCTGCGGGCAGGACGACGTACCCGCCGATCTACGCGCCAAGGTCATGGGGAGAATCGATCTGATCCGCTCCGGGCAGACCGTGCCCGATGAGGACGTCCAGACCGCGTCCCGTGCGACCGTGGGGCCCGCGGAGGCGTCGGGACACGAATGACGGCTGTGAGGGCAGGCAGCCAGCAGGATCTTCTACGCAAAGGGTGTACCGCGTCCCCCGTGGTGCACCCTTCGCGTTGGCCGCTCCGCTACGAGGGTCCCTTTCGATACCCGCCTCCCCGGCGCACCATCGATACCGCCCACGGCGATCGAACTCCTGTGCGGCACCTTCGTACGCGTCCGGTGTCACTCGTCTGTGCGAACGGCTCCCCGATCACCCGTCCCTCGCGCCCCAACTCGCTAGCGTGACGCGCGAGGTGAGAAGGGGGCGGGGAGTTGAGGTCCGTACCGGCCGCGGCACATGCGTACATTCTCTGCGCCGTGCTCAGCACCGCGATGCTTGCCCTGCCGTCCTTTCGGCCGGACACCACGGTCGACTGGGTGGCGGTAGCCCTGCTGGCGGGTCTCTACGCCCTCTGCGAGCTGCCCGCCCGCTGTCGGCATCTGGGCGAATCCGTCCCGGTCAGCGCCGGCTCCTTCTTCCCCGTGCTGCTGGCCGCCGCCTTTCTGCTGCCGCCGTCGGCCGCCCTCCTGGTGGCCGTCCCCGGTGCGCTCGTGGGACGTGTCGAGAGACGCCCGGCAGCCGTACGGCGGATCTGGCGCGCCGCTCAACTCGGGTTGGCGATCTGGGTCGCGGCCCAGACCTATGACCTGCTCGGCGGTGAGCACACCCCGCAGGCACCGGACTTCCCGCTGGTGCTGCTGCCCGCAGCGGCCGGGGCGCTTGCCTTCTGCTTCGTGCTGACCGTCTTGGAAGCCGGCATCCTCGCCACCGCGGAGCGCAGCCCGCTGCGAGCCGGCTGGCACGGTCCGGTGCTCGGGGCGCTGCTGCCGCACCTGGTGCACGGACTGGCCGGGCTGATGATGGCGGTGCTCTGGCAGAGCCCGTACGGGCCGCCATCCGCCCTGTTCGTTCTGCTTCCGATGTACATCTCCTGCTGGCTCTTCGCCCAGTACCACCGGGAGCGCACCGCCCACCAGGCCACCATCCGAGCCCTGGTGCAGGCCGTCGACATCAAGGACCGCTACACCCGCGGCCATAGCGAGCGCGTGGGCCGCGCCTCCGTGCTCATCGCCCGCGAGCTGGGCCTCGACAAGGACCGGATCGAAGTCATCCGGTTCGCTGGGATCCTCCACGACGTCGGCAAACTCGGGGTACCCACCCGGGTACTGCGCAAGGAGGGACCGCTCACCGACGACGAACGACGGGTGATCCAACTCCATCCCGAGTACGGACATGAGATCGTCCGCGGCATCGGCTTCCTCGGCGACGCCAGGGCCGCGATCCTCTACCACCACGAACGCGTCGACGGCAGCGGCTACCCCTGCGGCCTGGCCGGGAACGACATCCCCGAGTGCGCACGAGTGGTCGCCGTCGCCGATGCCTTCGACGCGATGACCTCCACCCGCTCCTACCGCCGCGCCAGGCCCGTCGCCACCGCCCTCGCCGAGCTGGAGCGCTGCGCGGGCACCCAGTTCGACCCCCGGATGGTCCAGGCCCTCATCCGTGCCCTCGACCGGCACGGCTGGGAGACCGAGGTCACCTCCGACGAGCCCCTGCCCCAAGGCGCCTGGGGGCGGCGCGACCAGCCCGATGCCCATGACATTCCGGCGCAGCCGGTACGGGTCTTCGCCCATGGCCGGGCCGGTCGGCCGGGCCCGGCCGAAGAACCATCGGGGCGTGTCCCCGGCCCGGGCGCCGAACGCCCGACGGGTGACCTGGGATGACACCCCACGCCTCGACCGGCTCGACCACGCTGCTCTCCGCGCCCGGAAGCTTGATCATCGCCCTTGTCTACACCGCGGCCGGCTCCCTGGTCTGCGCCTCACTCGCGATCACCCTGTGGACCGGTGTTCACCAGCCCGGTGTCGCGCTCGCCTTCGGCGCGCTCATCGCCGTGGGTGAGTTGGCCCGCTGCAAGACCGTGCCGTCGGAACGCGAGGCCGCACCGCTGGGAGCCGCCGGAGCGCTGGCCTACGCGCTGCTGGGCGAGTGCGGTGGCGGTCCCACCAGCCACGGCGTCTTCCAGGTCACCACGGTCGTCTTCGCCGCCGTGCTCACCGGAGTCGTCCCCCATGTCGCCCGCGGTCGAGGACCGTCCCTCGACCATGTGGTGCGCAGGGTGCTGACGGTCGGCTTCGCCGCCGTCTGTTTTCAGCCGCTCTACAACTCGGGTGAACTGCCCCTCTGGACCGATGACTCCTTCTATGCCCTGTTCCTGCTGGTACTCCTGCTCCTCACCGCCCTCTGCGATGCCGTCCTCGCCGCTCTGATGCTCTGGGCCCGCACCGGCTTCCCCTATCTGCCGCTGCTCCGCGAGGAGTTACGCGCCCTGCTCGGCATCGGCTCCGCCGTCTGCGCCACCGGCGCGGTGATCGCGCTCGCCGTCGCCGCCGCCGGGCTCTGGGCACTGCCGGTCTTCTGCGTGCCGCTCCTGCTCACCCAGCTGTCCTTCCAGCGGTACGAGCGGGTCCGCGCCACCTACCGGCAGACCATCGTCTCGCTCGCCCGCGCTACCGAAATCGCCGGATACACCCCCCACGGCCATGCCCGCCGGGTGGCCGAGCTGAGCTGTGCCGTGGGCCGGGAGATGGGGCTGACCGGGCAGGACCTGACCGTGCTGGAGTACGCGGCACTGATGCACGACATCGGTCAGCTCTCCCTGGTGGACCCCGTACCCAATGGAGCCACCGCGCTACTCCCGGTCGCCGACCAGCACCGGATCGCACTGCTCGGCGGGGCCGTCGCCCGGCAGACCGGAGTGCCCGCGGCGGTCGCGGTCATCGTGGAGCGCCAAGCCGACCCCTACCGGGACCAACCACTGGCCGCCCGCATCGTTCGGACCGTCAATGCATACGACGATCTGACCGGGGCACACAGAGGGGGTGCCGGCGGGGCGCTGGGCGTCCTGGAACGGCTACGGCTGGCCACGGGAGAGGATCATCAGCTGGAAGTCGTCGAATCACTGGCACGGGTGCTGGCGCGCGGTGCCCCGGCCCCCGCGCAGCGAGGGTGACCCAGCGGCCCCCCAGGGGGTCCGACCCCCTCCCGCCTGGGTAACCCATGGGTAATGAGCCAGCCGTGGACCCGGCATGGTTGGATGCGAAAGAGGACAGAGAACCAGCGTCACGCAGACACACAAACAGCGTCCGGGGGAACCATTCCCCGAGCGACCGGCAGGCGGGAATCGTGAGGATCTTCGGGAAGGTACGGCATCGGCCCTCCGCCTCGTGGCGGCAGGCCACCGACCGCGCGTTCACGCTGATCGGCGACGGCCGGTACGAGGACGCGGGCGCGCTGCTCACCAGAGCGGCGGATCTGGAGCCCTGGCTCTCGGAGTCCTGGTTCAATCTGGCGCTGCTGCACAAGTTCCGGCACGACTGGGAGCAGGCGCGCGCCGCCGGGCTGCGGGCCGTGGCGCTCCTGGACAAGGAGACCGGAGCCCCCGACTGGTGGAACGTGGGCATCGCTGCCACCGCACTGCAGGACTGGCCGCTGGCCCGCCGCGCCTGGCAGGCGTACGGGCTCAAGGTGCCCGGGCTCCCCGCCCGGGGCGGAATGGGCGCGGGAGCGAGCGGCGAGGCCGTGGGGATGGATCTCGGCAGCGCGGCGGTCAGGCTCTCGCCCGAAGGTGAGGCCGAGGTCGTCTGGGGGCGGCGGCTTGACCCCGCCCGGATGGAGGTGCTGTCGATTCCGCTGCCTTCCTCCGGCCGACGCTGGGGCGAGGTCGTCCTGCACGACGGTGTCCCCAACGGCGAGCGAACCACCTCGGCCGGCCCCGCCTACCCCGTCTTCGACGAGATCGAGCTCTGGGCGCCCTCGCCCGTGCCGACCTGGGTGGTGCTGCTGGAAGCGGCCACCGAGACCGACCGGGACGCGCTGGAGCAGCTGGCGTCCGATGCGGGCTTCGCCGCCGAGGACTGGTCCTCCTCCGTACGGCTGCTCTGCCGCGCCTGCTCCGAGAGCAGGATGCCGAGCGCCGAGGGTGAAGGCGAACACCTCGACCCCCATGACCACAGCGAGCCGGGCCAGCCGGGTCCGCTCGGTCACCGCACGGCCGGCGACCTCTGGTCCCCGGAGCGGGAGTGCGGCATCGCCGCACCCGCGGGGCTGGTCCGCGGGCTGCTGGACGGCTGGGTCTCGGACAGCCCGGACACCCGGGAGTGGCGGGATCTCGAAGAAGTCTGCTGAACGCTGCCCGTACTGTGTAGGGGCACAGAGTGACCACACCACCGGGCACAACAGCAGCCCTGATCGGGCGCGCTCTGGGCATTCACTGGGTACTGAGGAAGGCGTACGGCTGACATGGCGTCGCAGCAGGAGACGGACCAGCAGGTCAATGATGGTTTCGTCGTGGACACGGAAGACTGCGAGGCACGTGAGCTCGCATATCGCGAGCGCGGCACCTCGCGTCCCATCACGGTCGTCGGTAACCCGGTGCTCCACAGGGAGTGCAGAGACGTCACCGAGTTCGACGACAGGCTGGCGGCGCTGATCGACGACATGTTCGCCAGCCAGCGCACCGCCGAGGGCGTGGGCCTCGCCGCCAACCAGATCGGTGTGGACCTGAAGGTCTTCGTCTACGACTGCCCGGACGACGACGGCGAGCGCCATGTGGGCTATGTCGTCAACCCGGTGCTGGAGGAGTTGCCGCCCGAGGACCGGGTCCTCGACGACTCCAACGAGGGCTGCCTCTCCGTGCCGACCGCCTACGCCTCGCTCGCCCGCCCCGACTACGCGGTGGTACGCGGCCAGGACGCCGACGGCAACCCGATCAAGGTCCGCGGCCGGGGGTACTTCGCCCGCTGCCTCCAGCACGAGACCGATCATCTCTACGGGTACCTCTACATCGACCGGCTCTCCAAGCGAGACCGCAAGGACGCCCTGCGTCAGATGGAAGAGGGCACCCCGCGCTACGCCGTCGTAGCGAACGACTGACCGCCCGGCAGCGCGGCCCCGAGCGATCGCCGGGGCCACGCTCCACCGTGCAGGCCCCTTCGACGTCCTTGCCGTGGGGGCCTCAGCCCACCCCCACCGGACCACGGAAGGTGCGGCGGTAGGTGTTGGGTGTGGTGCCGAGGGTGCGGAGGAAGTGATGGCGCAGCCCCGCCGCGTTGCCGAAGCCCGAGCGGCTCGCGATGGCGTCGACCGTCTCGTCCGTCGACTCCAGCAGCTCCTGTGACAGCAGCACCCGTTGGCGCAGGAGCCAGCGGTAGGGAGTGGTCCCCGTCTCCTGCTGGAAGCGGCGGGCGAAGGTCCGGGTCGACATATGGGCGCGGGCGGCGAGTTGCTCCACGGTCATCTCCCGATCGAGATGCCGTTCCATCCAGGCGAGCACCTCACCGACGGTGTCACAGCGGGTGCGCGGCAGGGGGCGTTCGATGTACTGCGCCTGCCCGCCGTCGCGATGCGGTGGGACCACCATCCGGCGGGCGATGTGGTTGGCGACCTCCGGGCCGTGTTCCTGGCGCAGCACATGGATCGACGCGTCGATGGCCGCCGCGGTGCCCGCTGAGGTGATGATCGACCCCTCGTCCACGTACAGCACATCGGGGTCGACGATGGCCAGGGGATAGCGCTCGGCGAGGGCCTGGGTGTGCCGCCAGTGACTGGTGCAGCGACGGCCGTCGAGCAGCCCCGCCGCGCCCAGGACAAAGGCTCCGGTGCAGACGCTCAGGACGCGCGCGCCGCGGTCCACGGCCCGGCGCAGGGCCGCCAGCAGGTCTTCCGGATAGTCCCGCGTCGGATAGTCGCCCCCGGTGGGGACGGCGATCAGGTCCGCGCTGTCCAGCCGGTCGAGTGTGTGGTGGGTGGTGATGGAGAACCCGGCATGGGTGCCCAGGGTCGGACCAGCGGCGGACACCACGGCGAAGTCGTAGACGGGCATGCCGTCATCGCTGCGGTCAAGGCCGAACACCTCACTGATCACGCCGAGTTCAAAGGGGTGGACGCCTTCGAGGAGCACGGTGGCGACATTTTTCAGCATGACATGAGTGTGGCAGTAATTCGATGGTCCATGACAGTCCTGCCACTGACTTTTCCCCCGCGGGAGGGCGACAGTAGAGGACATGGACACATTCCTCGGCTATCTCATCGTTCTCGTACTTCTCGTACTTCTCGTACTTCCCTCGCTTATCGGTCACCTCACGGATCGTGTCATCGACCGCCAGTTGAGGGAGGCGGAACGCGGACCCACCCCGGCGGCTCAGACCAAGGGGGCGTCCCTGGTCTCCAGGACCTCCCAGCCGGGCACCGCGTCGGCCGCCGCTTCCCCGCGCTTCACACCGATCACCAGCGCACCCGCCACCGCCGCGAACGAGAGCACGCTCAACGCCACCGGAAGGGACCTGGTGGACGCGGTGACCCGAACGGGCAGCGCCAGCGCGTAGGCACGCGGCGGCAGGGCCGGCAGGGCCCGCCACGGCACAGACCGCTGGACGAAGCGCCGGCGCCCTCAGCCGCGAGGCCCGCACCGTGCGGTCCCCATCCACCGAGACGGAGGTGTCCGCAGTGTTCTGTTCACCGTCAGCACGGTCGAGGTACGCCCACACCACCAGCCCGTCGCCGGTGCTGAACGCGACCGGCTGAAAGCCCTCGACCAGCCGCCGGCGCTCTGCTTCCACCAGCCGACCAGCCGACCAGCCGTCGCGGCCAGCGAGACCGGCCGCGACGGCAATGAACCGGGGATGCTCCGGGGACCGTGAGCAACCGTCCAGGTCGGGTCGGGTTCAGCCGCCCTAGAAGTCCTCGTCCAGGTCGACCGAGCCCTCCACCGCGACCTGATACGCGGACGGCCGCCGCTCGAAGAAGTTGGTCAGCTCCTGGACGCCCTGCAACTCCATGAAGGAGAACGGGTTCTGCGAGCCGTACACCGGGGCGAAGCCCAGCCGGGTGAGCCGCTGGTCGGCGACGCACTGGAGGTACTCGCGCATGGACTCGGTGTTCATGCCCGGCAGACCGTCGCCGCACAGATCCTGACCGAACTGGAGCTCCGCCTCCACGGCCTCCTTCAGCATGTCGGTGACCTGCTGCTGAAGGGCGTCGTCAAAGAGCTCCGGCTCCTCCTTGCGGACCGTGTCCACGACCTCGAACGCGAAGTTCATGTGCATGGTCTCGTCGCGGAACACCCAGTTGGTACCGGTGGCCAGACCGTGCAGCAGCCCGCGGGAGCGGAACCAGTACACGTAGGCGAAGGCGCCGTAGAAGAACAGCCCCTCGATACAGGCGGCGAAGCAGATCAGATTCAGCAGGAAGCGCCGGCGGTCGGACTGCGACTCCAGCTGGTCCATCTTCTCGACCGAGTCCATCCACCGGAAGCAGAACTGCGCCTTCTCCCGGATCGACGGGATGTTCTCCACCGCCGCGAAGGCCGCGTTGCGGTCCTCCGGGTCGGGAAGGTAGGTGTCGAGCAGCGTCAGATAGAACTGGACGTGCACGGCCTCCTCGAAGAGCTGACGGCTGAGATAGAGCCGCGCCTCGGGGGAGTTGATGTGCTTGTACAGCGTCAGTACGAGGTTGTTGGCCACGATCGAGTCGCCGGTCGCGAAGAAGGCGACCAGCCGGCCGATCAGATGCTGTTCCGCCGGGGTGAGCTTGGCGAGGTCCGTCACATCGGAGTGGAGATCGACTTCCTCCACGGTCCAGGTGTTCTTGATGGCGTCCCGGTACCGCTCGTAGAAGTCCGGGTAGCGCATCGGGCGCAGGGTGAGCTCAAAGCCGGGGTCGAGCAGGTTCTTGGTGGGCTGGGGGGTGGGCATTACTGGCAGGCCTCGCAAGACTCGGGGTTTTCCAGGGAGCAGGCGACCGCGTCCTCAGGCGTCTGCGGTACGGGCACGGGTACGGGCACGGGTACGGGCTCGGCGGTCGGTGTGGAGCCGGAGGCCGCGCGGGCGATCCGGGTGGCCGGGCGTGACCGCAGGTAGTACGTCGTCTTCAGGCCCTGCTTCCAGGCGTACGCGTACATCGAGCTGAGCTTCCCGATGGTCGGCGTCTCCAGGAAGAGGTTCAGCGACTGCGACTGGTCGAGGAAGGGGGTACGGGCCGCGGCCATGTCGATCAGACCGCGCTGCGGGATCTCCCACGCCGTGCGGTACAGCTCGCGCACCTCGGCCGGGACCCAGGTGAAGCCCTGGATCGAGCCATTGGACTCGCGCAGTGCCTCGCGGGTGGTGGCGTCCCAGACGCCGAGCCTCTTGAGCTCCTCCACCAGGTAGTTGTTGACCTGGAGGAACTCTCCCGAGAGGGTCTCGCGCTTGAAGAGGTTGGAGACCTGGGGCTCGATGCACTCGTACACACCGGCGATGGAGGCGATGGTCGCGGTCGGCGCGATGGCGAGGAGCAGCGAGTTGCGCATGCCCGAAGTGGCGACCCGCTCCCGCAGCGCCGCCCAGCGCTCGGGCCAGTGCAGCTGTACCCCGTAGTGGTCCGGGTGCAGCACACCGCGGGCGGTACGGGTCTTCTCCCAGGCGGGGAAGGTGCCGTGGCGCTCGGCGAGGACGCTGGACGCCTCATAGGCGGCGAGCATGATCCGCTCGGCGATCTGGGTGGAGAGCGCCCGGGCCGCGGGGGAGTCGAACGGCAGCCTCAGCTGGAAGAAGACGTCCTGGAGGCCCATCGCCCCCAGACCGACCGGGCGCCAGCGGTTGTTGGAGCGGCCCGCCTGCTCGGTCGGATAGAAGTTGATGTCGACGACGCGGTCGAGGAAGGTGACGGCGGTACGGACGGTCGAGTCCAGCCGTTCCCAGTCGATCTCCCCGTCGACCACGAAAGCGCCGAGGTTGATCGAGCCCAGATTGCAGACGGCCGTCTCGCCGTCGTCGGTGACCTCCAGGATCTCGGTGCACAGGTTGGACGAGTGGACCGTGTGGCCCGGCTCGGCGGTCTGGTTGGCGGTCCGGTTGGCGGCGTCCTTGAAGGTCATCCAGCCGTTGCCGGTCTGCGCGAGGGTCCGCATCATCCGGCCGTAGAGCTCCCGCGCGGGCATGCTCTTACGGGCCAGGCCCTGTGCCTCCGCGCGGCGGTAGGCCGCGTCGAACTCATCGCCCCAGAGATCGACCAGCTCGGGCACGTCCGCGGGGGAGAACAGCGACCACTCGGTGTCGGCGTCCACCCGGCGCATGAACTCGTCCGGCACCCAGTGGGCGAGGTTGAGGTTGTGCGTGCGCCGGGCGTCCTCGCCGGTGTTGTCCCGCAGCTCCAGGAACTCCTCGATGTCCGCGTGCCAGGTCTCCAGGTAGACCGCGGCGGCGCCCTTGCGCCGACCGCCCTGGTTCACGGCGGCGACCGAGGCGTCCAGCGTCTTGAGGAACGGCACGATGCCGTTGGAGTGGCCGTTGGTGCCGCGGATCAGCGAGCCGCGGGCGCGGATACGGGAGTACGAGAGCCCGATACCGCCCGCGTGCTTGGAGAGCCGGGCGACCTGGTGGTAGCGGTCGTAGATCGAATCCAGCTCGTCCAGTGGTGAGTCCAGCAGATAGCAGGAGGACATCTGGGGGTGCCGGGTGCCGGAGTTGAAGAGGGTGGGTGAGGACGGCAGGTAGTCGAGCCGGCTCATCAGCCGGTACAGCGCGGTGACTTCCCCCAGCGCCTCGGTCGAGTCGTTCTCGGCCAGCCCGCAGGCGACGCGGAGCATGAAGTGCTGAGGAGTCTCGATGACCTGGCGGGTGATCGGGTGGCGCAGCAGATAGCGGCTGTAGAGGGTGCGCAGTCCGAAGTAGCCGAAGCGGTCGTCGGCGGTGGGGTCGAGGATGGCGTCCAGGCGGTCGGCGTGCAGGGCCACGAACGCGGCGGTGCGATCCGCGATCAGGCCCTCGGCGTGACCCACGGCGACGGAGGCGGAGAAGCACGAGGCTCCCTGGCTCTCGGCCTCCTCCGCGATGGTGAGGGTCAGCAGTCGGGCGGCGAGCCGTGAGTACGCCGGGTCCTCGGAGATCAGCCCCGCGGCGGCGTCGGTGGCGAGCCCACGGAGTTCGGCCGTGTCCGATCCGGCGTTGCGTCCGCGCAGCGCGGACGCGGCGACCCGGCCGGGGTCGGTGTCCGTGAGATCGGCGGTGAGGTCGGTCAGGATCCGCAACAGCGCGGTCCCCGGCCCGTCCTGGCCGCTGTCCCGCGACTGGGGAACCCGCTGTGGCATCTGCTCGGAGATGTCGGGGGTGCCTGAAACCGGATCGGCAGGCGCGATGGTCACGTGGTGCTCTCCCTCGCTCGGCTCGCGGGCCGACGGGCGGGAGGGCATGGCCGCAGAAGGGCTGACCCGGCTCGGGGCAGCACTGCGCGGCGTCCCCCGGCCCAACCGCGAGGCCCGGACGTCTGGGCACCCGGATCGGTTGAGCCGGGTGCGCTGTCAGCAGTCGGCCGGACTCGCGGAGGTATGACAAAGCACACCACAGCACACCGTTGCGGGACAGTTCCGGATTCGCACCGGATTCCTCTGCGTCGACAGCGAGATGAGCATACATGTGGGGGCGGCAGCTGGAAGTACCCCCCACATGTTGTGTCGCGAAGGGGAGTGGCGGTAAAGGGAGGCTCCTTGTGCTGAGCGGGTCATGGACCCCTGCGGGCACTGGGATGGCGGCCTTCGGGGGGCGCTCGCAGCGTGTCCCGCGCTCGAACCCCGTACTTCGGACGCGGTATTCCGGACGCGTGACTTCCGACGGCGGCGGTCCCGGGCCGGGCGACGGGAGGGCACGATCGCCGAACGGGCCCGCCCGGCGGGGGCATTGGTTCCGGAGTGAGCGCGGTCACGGGAACGACAGCGGCATCGGCACCGTTTCCCGGGCGTCAACGGCGGCGCACCGCGTCAGCGGATCTGTCGGGCCCCGGCTGATCCGTTGTCAGCCGCGCCCGTGGGGAAGCGGCGAGTACATGACCGCGAAGGCCCCGCGACCCCTGGCGAACCCCCGGGCGGTGCAAAGGGAGGAGCAGGCGGAGGGCGAGGCTTTCACCGCGGTGGTTCCGGCAACCGGTGAGGGGTCTCGATCGGCCGGCCGGTGTGATGGCACGAGGTCGGCGATGGATGCCCGTGATCGGGAACGGTGAGTGGAACGCACCGACGGAGCGAGCCGTCCCGATGGACGTTCCCGTGCGCCGCTCGATCTGCGTCGCTCCCCCCGCGCCGTACGGGTACGGTCCGGGCCGATGGCTCGCCGGCTCACTGAACCGCGTGAATCGTCAGATGTCCCTCGCGGGGCCTGGGGCGGTCAGCGGGTCCTCACGGGCGTTCACGGGCGGGAGGGGGCGTCGCGCGCTGGGAGGGCCCGGGCACGGTGACCGGGTCGCGCGACGAGAGCGGCCGGGGCACGCCTCGGCCGTCGGCCGCACCTAGTTCAGGGGGCGCCTGAGGCGGGCCACGAACTTGTAGCGGTCGCCGCGGTAGACGGACCGTACCCACTCCACCGGTTCATTGTTAGCGTCGACCGAGTGCCGGGAGAGCATCAGCATCGGTAGGCCCACATCCGTACCGAGCAGCCCTGCCTCACGCGGGGTGGCCAGCGAGGTCTCGATCGTCTCTTCGGCCTCGGCCAGCCGTACGTCGTAGACCTCGGCGAGTGCGGTGTAGAGCGAGGTGTACTTCACCAGCGAGCGGCGCAGTGCGGGAAAGCGCTTCGCGGACAGATGGGTGGTCTCGATGGCCATCGGCTCACCGCTCGCCAGCCGAAGCCGCTCGATGCGCAGCACTCGCCCCCCGGTGGTGATGTCGAGGAGTTCGGCGAGTGTGTCATCGGCCGTGACATAGCCGAGGTCGAGCAGTTGCGAGGTGGGTTCGAGGCCCTGGGCGCGCATGTCCTCCGTGTAGGAGGTGAGCTGGAGGGTCTGTGCGACCTTCGGCTTGGCGACGAAGGTCCCCTTTCCCTGGATGCGCTCCAACCGTCCCTCGACGACCAACTCCTGGAGCGCCTGTCGCACGGTGGTGCGCGAGGTGTCGAACTCGGTCGCCAGGGTCCGCTCCGGCGGCACGGGTGTGCCGGGGGGCAGTGTCTCCGTCATCTCCAGCAGATGACGCTTGAGGCGGTAGTACTTGGGGACGCGCGAGACGCGCGTAACTGGGTTTGTCCGGCCATCGGTGCCGCCCCCGTCCTTGGCCAGGCCCTGCTTGCCGGGCTGCTGCGCTGCTGCCGTCACCGATTCCTCCATCACTAGGTTTCACATCGTGGCACGGGCTGACCCCGGGGCGTCACCCACTTAGATGCCCGGCCGGGCAACAGGCACGAGTGCCCCCCTTATACACCGTTGGCACCACGGTTGGTCTAGTCCATCGCGCAATGTTGCCGCCAGACCGTAGTACGGGTGGCTTGGCCGGTCAGGGCACCCGTACGGAGTTGGGGAGGGGGCCTCCGTCTCCTTCGGGTGCCTCCTGGGGAGGTGTCGCGAGGCCGGGGCGGGGTGGTGGCGCGAGCGTTGGCGACGGGGGTCGAGCGGGTCGATGGGCGCAAGTCGGCGCCACTGCGCGAAGGCGGGAGTGGAAGGGGGCGGAGCGAGGGTTCACGGGAATGCCACGATGGCGTGATCTGTATGCCGGACAAGTCGTTCGACGGCGGTGCGCTCATGGATTGGTACAGAGCGTCAGGGGACTCATCGGCTGCCGCGCTCGCCTCTCGTGGGGGCGGGGGAGTGGTTCGGCCGACGGCACGGCATCGGCTCCCGAAGGGTCCGATGGGCGGTCTTCCCGAACAGCCCCCAACCCCGGTCGCTCCGGGTGATACTGCTGGGGTCTGAGGACCCTGAAGGAGCGGTTGAACATGGATGCCCGTTCCGGCATGAGTTCAAGCTGACGGCCAGATGTCGGTCTGATAACGGACGTGTCGGGCCTTCCGGTCGAGCCTTGACAGCCATAAAGGTCTAGGCCAAGCTCCGGGTGCTGGTCTAAACCACTAAAGATCAGTTCCCAGCCCCACGAGCAGTACTAGGCATCGGCTTGGCGGTACGAGCAGTACTAGGCATCAGCTTCGCGGTGGGCAGGGGTTGCAGACATCCCTGAGGAGGGTGGCGTGAAGCGCAAGCTCATCGCGGCGATCGGCGTCGCAGGCATGATGGTCGGGCTCGTGGCATGCGGCAGCGACGACAAGGACAGCGACAAGGGTAGCGAGTCGAAGGGTCCCGACAGCTACAAGGGTCAGACGCTGACCGTCTGGGCGATGGACGGCTCCACCCCCGACAAGTGGCAGGCGGACCTGACCGCCGAGTTCGAGCAGAAGACCGGCGCGAAGGTCAAGTTCGAGGTCCAGCAGTGGAACGGCATCCAGCAGAAGCTGACCACCTCCCTGTCGGAGGAGAACCCGCCGGACGTCTTCGAGATCGGTAACACCCAGACCGCGGCGTACGCCAAGACCGGTGGCCTCGCCGACCTGGCCGATGTGAAGAAGGCAGTCGGCGCCGACTGGGCCGAGAACTTCAACGAGGGCGCGACCTTCGAGGGCAAGCAGTCCGCTGTCCCGTGGTGGTTCGCCAACCGTGTGGTCATCTACAACAAGGCCGTGTTCGCCGAGGCCGGCGTCACCACGCCCCCGAAGACCCGTGACGAGTTCTACGCGGCCCTGGAGAAGATCAAGGCCAAGGGCAAGGCAGAGCCGATCTACCTGCCCGGCCAGAACTGGTACCACTTCGTCGGCCTGGTCGTCGGCCAGGGTGGCGAGCTCGTCAAGAAGGACGGCGACAAGTGGGTCTCCAACCTCGGTGACCCCAAGGTCGCCGCGGCCGCCGAGATCTACAAGAAGCTCCAGTCCTACTCCAAGGCCCCCAAGGACAAGGACGAGTCGACCCCGCAGCAGGCCGACGTCTTCTCCAAGGGCAAGACCGGCGCCATCATCGGCATGGGCTGGGAGGCCGGCACGGCCATCACGGCCAACAAGGCCATCGAGAAGGACATCGGCTACTTCACCGTCCCGGGTGAGAGCGCCGACAAGCCCGAGGGTGTCTTCCTCGGCGGTTCCAACCTCGCGGTCGCCGAGGGAAGCAAGAAGAAGGAGCTCGCCAAGGAGTTCCTGAAGCTCGCCCTGTCGGACAAGTACGAAGGACAGCTCGCCAAGCTGAACGGTGTCATCCCGAACAAGGAGTCGCTCAACTCCAACCTCGTGGGTAACCCGGTCGCCGAGGCTGCCGCGCCGTCCGCCAAGTTCGGTGGCACCACCCCGCTGATCGCCGAGTGGGCCGCCGTCGAGAACGCCCCGAACCCGGTCAAGACCTACCTGACCGCGGTCCTGAACGGGAAGACCCCGGCCGAGGCCGCCAAGCAGGTCGAGGCCGAGTTCAACAAGCGTCTCGCGCAGAAGCAGTAAGCACCCGCTGTAGGGGGGCGGGTTC
>NZ_JAMQAW010000006.1:389452-431500 GCF_023701525.1 Streptomyces albipurpureus | reverse complement strand
ACACGTGCCGCCCCCAGACTTCTGCTTCCCCCCAGTTGCCTAAGAAGAGATGGCAAGAGCATGACCGTGCAGACCGAGAGGCCGCCATCCGGCCCGATGAAGGTCCACCGGCGGACCAATGGAGGACACGGGAAACCTCCGGAGAGCAGACGAGCGGGAGCGCTTCTGCCCTATCTGCTTCTGCTCCCCGCGGTCGCGGTCACCCTGGTGTTCCTCGGTTACCCGCTGATCAACAACGGCATTCTGTCGTTCCAGAACCTGAACATGAGGCAGCTGATCCAGCACCTCACGGAATGGAACGGAATCGACAACTACAAGGAAATCCTGACCGGTTCGGATTTCTGGCGGGTCACCGGCCGCTCCATCGCCTTCACCGCCGCGAATGTCGTCCTCATCATGCTGCTGGGAACGCTGGTCGGGCTGCTGCTCGCCCGTCTCGGCAAGCGGATGCGTGTCGCCCTGCTCATCGGTCTCGTGCTGGCCTGGGCCATGCCGGTCGTCGCCTCGACCACCGTGTACCAGTGGCTCTTCGCCCAGCGCTTCGGTGTCGTCAACTGGGTCCTCGTACAGTTCGGCTTCGAGAACATGGCGGAGTACAACTGGCTAGGCGGCCAGATGTCCACGTTCTTCGTGGTTACCCTGCTGATCGTCTGGCAATCCATACCGTTCGTCGCGATCAACCTCTACGCCGCGACGACCACCATCCCCAAGGAGCTCTACGAAGCCGCGTCGCTCGACGGCGCCGGCGCGTGGAAGAGCTTCACCTCGGTCACGCTGCCCTTCATGCGGCCGTTCCTGTACGCAACGACCTTCCTAGAGATCATCTGGGTTTTCAAGGCGTTTGTACAGGTGTACACGATCAACGCCGGTGGCCCCGACCGTCTCACCGAGATCCTGCCCGTGTACGCGTACATCGAGGGAATCGGTAACCAGCACTACGGCATGGGCTCGGCGATCGCCATGCTCACCATCGTCCTCATGCTGGCGCTGACCGCGTACTACCTCCGGATCGTCCTGAAGCAAGAGGAGGATGCGTGATGAAGCGTTCTATCGCTGGCCGGCTCTGGCCCAACATCACCGCCGTACTGCTGATCATCGGCTTCATCTTCCCGGTGTACTGGATGTTCGCGACGTCGTTCAAGAAGACGCCGGACATCGTCTCGGACACCCCGGTCTGGTTCCCCACGAGCCCGACCTTCGAGCACTTCGAGACGGCACTGAACGCCGACAACTTCTGGACGCTCGTCCGCAACTCGCTGACCGTCACGATCCTCGCGGTGGTCTTCTCGCTGATCATCTCGCTGGCGGCGTCCTTCGCCCTGGCACGGATGCGGTTCAAGGGCCGGCGCGGCTTCATCGTCGGCTTCATGATGGCCCAGATGGCTCCCTGGGAAGTCATGGTCATCGCGATCTACTTCATCGTGCGTGACGCCGACATGCTCAACAGCCTCATCCCCCTGACCCTGTTCTACATGGTCATGGTCCTGCCCTTCACCCTCCTCACGCTCCGCGGCTTCGTCGCCGCCGTGCCGAAGGAACTGGAGGAGTCGGCGATGGTCGACGGCTGTACGCGCCGCCAGGCATTCCTCAAGGTGATCCTGCCGCTGCTCGCTCCCGGTCTGATGTCGACCTCCATGTTCGGCTTCATCACCGCGTGGAACGAGTTCCCGATGGTGCTGGTGCTCAACAAGGACGCGGAGTTCCAGACGCTGCCGCTCTGGCTGTCCAGCTTCCGCTCCACCTTCGGCGATGACTGGGGCGCCACGATGGCCGCCTCGACCATCTTCGCCATCCCGATCCTGCTCCTCTTCGTCTTCCTTCAGCGCAAGGCCGTCAGCGGCCTTACTGACGGCGCAGTGAAAGGCTGATCTCGGTGGGAATCCCGACCAGCGGAGTCCGTGCGCAGGACCCTCTGTACAAGGACGCCCTGGCTGTACTGCAGCCGGGCTTCGCAGGCACCACGGCACCCGAGTGGGTCCGCCGCACCGTCGCCCAGGGCCTGCTCTCGGTGGCCCTGTACGGTCGCAACTGCAGCGACCCCGAGCAGGTTGCGGCGCTCACCTCGGAGCTGCGCAAGGAGAACCCCGACATCCTCGTCGCCATCGACGAGGAGGGCGGGGACGTCACCCGGCTGGAGGTCATGGGCGGCTCGTCCTGGCCGGGTAGCCTCGCGCTCGGCGCGATCGACGACCTCGCGGTCACCCGCGATGTGGCCCGTGAACTGGGCTACTCGCTGGCCGCCTGCGGCGTCAACTTCAACTGGGCACCATCGGCCGACGTCAACGCCAACCCCGACAACCCCGTCATCGGGGTCCGGGCCTTCGGCTCCGACACCCAGCTCTGCGCCCGCCACACGGCCGCCTGGGTCGAGGGACTTCAGTCCGTCGGCGTCGCCGCCTGTGCCAAGCACTTCCCCGGCCACGGTGACACCGCGGTCGACTCACACCTCGGGCTGCCGACCATCGAGGTGGCCGAGAGCGTGCTCAGGGAGCGGGACCTCGTCCCCTTCCAGGCCGCGATCGACCAGGACGTCAAGGCCGTGATGACGGCACACATCATGGTCAACGCACTCGACACCCAGCACCCCGCGACCCTGAGCCGCAGCGTGCTCACCTCGCTGCTGCGCGCGCCGCAGTCCGAGGGCGGCCTCGGCTTCAACGGCCTGATCGTCACGGACGGCATCGAGATGGGTGCCATCGCCCGGACCTATGGCGTCGCCAGAGGCACCGTGCTGGCGCTCGCCGCCGGTGCCGACGCGATCTGCACCGGCGGTGACTCCTTCGGCGAGGACACCACCACCGGCCTCGCCGACGCCATCGTGGACGCGGTCCACGCCGGCGAACTGCCCGAGGAGCGGCTGGTCGACGCCGCGAACCGGGTCCGCACACTTGCGGCATGGACCGCCGAGCAGGCCCTGCCCGACGGCCGTCGGGCACCCGACGCGGCGGTCGGTCTGGCCGCCGCCCGGCAGGCGCTGCGCATCACCCGCGGCGCTCAGCACACCGCCGTCACCGGCCCCGTCCAGGTGGCGACCTTCTCGCCGCAGGCGAACTGCGCCGCAGGCGCGGAGACCCCCTGGGGCGCCGGCGCGGCGATCGGCGAACTGCTGCCCGGCTCCGGCCAGGAGACCTACACCAGCGAGCAGGCAGCGGCGGACGGCACGGATGTGCTGGTCGCCAAGATCCTGGGCGCCGCCGGAGAGCGTCGCACGGTCGCCGTGGTGCGCGACGTCCACCGGCACCCCTGGATGTCCGAGGCACTGACCGCGCTGGTGGCTGCCCGCCCCGACACGATCGTGGTCGAGATGGGTGTGCCGCAGGCAGCGCCGACCGGCGCCCTCCACATCGCCACCTTCGGGGCGGCACCGGTCTGCGGCCGGGCGGCGGCGGAGATCATCGCCGGCGGTTGACAGTGAGCGGGCCTCTCACCGCCGCACACCCCGACCAGGTGGGCAGTCGCATCGGGAGGCCCGTTCGTGCAAGCCCCAGGAAGGGCCGCCGCGAGTGTTGAGGGCGGCCGGCTCCAAGGGCCGGTGCCGGGCGTGGCACAGCAGGAGGGGACCACGCCCGCCACCGGCCTTTTGCGTAGCGGGAGGTACGCCCCGACAGGGCCGGATCCCACGGCCCGGGCGGGCGACATGCTGCCCCTGTCGGTAGACCTTACGATCGTTCCAGTGGTGCGCACGCTCCCGCCCGAAAGCGTCCCGCAGAGGGTTCCGAGGTGGCAGACACCGCGGAGGTCGCCTCGACCGGGTGACAGAAGCGCCGCGTACCGCGCCCATGGCGCCCGCCCGCTGAGGGCCCGACGACACCGCGAGAGGCCCGACACCGCGGAGGACGGTCGCAGCGGACCCCACCGCGCCGGGTTGGTGGCAGCCCGTCTGATCGCCGCCCCGGAGCCAGGAACGTCCTCTGGAGGCACATCGCATGTCAGCCACGATGCCGGCCGATCACCGCGAGCGCCCCGGCCGGATCATGTCCAGCGAGATGGCGGAGCAGCCCGCGGTGCTGCGGCGCATCCTGGAGCGGGGCGCGCCGAGGATCCGCGAGGTGGCGGCCGCGATCGCGGAGCGCGCGCCGAGGTTCGTCCTGCTCGCCGCCCGCGGCACCTCCGACAACGCGGCGCTGTACGCGAAGTACCTGCTGGAGATCCGGCTCGGGCTGCCCTGTGGGCTGACTTCCATGTCCACGACGACCGCCTATGGAGCCCGCCCCGATCTGCGCGATGTGCTGGTGGTCACCGTCAGCCAGTCGGGCGGCTCGCCCGATCTGGTCGCCTCCGCCCAGGCCGCCCGTGCGGCGGGTGCGATCACCCTGGCTGTCACCAACAACCCGGATTCCCCGCTGGCCGCCGTCTGCGAGTTCCATGTCGATGTCCTGGCCGGCCCGGAGCAGGCGCTCCCCGCAACCAAGACGTACACCGCCTCGCTTCTCTCGCTGTACCTCCTGGTGGAAGGTCTGCGCGGGGATGCCGGAGCCGCCGCGCACATGCTGCCTGACCTGGCCGCCGAGGTCCTCGCCCGGCAGGAGGAGGTACGTCAGCTGGCATCGCGCTACCGGTTCGCCGAGCGGATGGTGATCACCTCGCGCGGCTACGGCTACCCCACCGCGAAGGAGGCCGCGTTGAAGCTGATGGAGACCAGCTACATCCCGGCGCTCTCCTACTCGGGTGCTGACCTGCTCCACGGCCCGCTGGCGATGGTCGACAACATCTCACCGGTGATCGCCGTGGTCACGGACGGTCAGGGCGGCAAGGCCCTCCAGCCGGTTCTCGACCGTCTCCGGGGCCGGGGCGCCGATCTGGTGGTGGTGGGGCCCGCCCCGCAGGTCGCGGCCGCGTCGGCGGGGTTCACCCTGCCCACGGCCGGTGTCCCGGAGGAGCTCCAGCCGGTGCTGGAGATCCTGCCGCTGCAACTGCTGGCGTACGAGGTGACGATCGCCCGCGGACAGGACCCGGATGCGCCGAGGGCGCTGGCGAAGGTGACGGAGACCCACTGACAGCGAGCGCGCGTCCTGTCGTGGCCGCGAGCGGTCGCCGGCCCCGGTGAACGGGGCCTGGCCCGGAAATACCCGCGGGCCGCGGCGCCTGACGGGACCCTCAACCCGTCCGGCACCGCAGCCCGGAGTGCTCCGGCCGGGCGGGTGTGCGGGCCCGCCGGGCCGTGGGGGAGGACTCGATGCAGTCAGGGCAGAGAGCACCGGGGCCTCGGTTCCACTCTCCTGTGCGGGGAGAGCGGAAGTTTCTGTGTTCGTTATTCTGGACTAGACCATTCGATGATGTCCATCTATCTGGCGCTGTTTGTTCGTACTCTCATCCATCTCTCATCAAGTCTCATCAAGCCCACCCCTAACCCCGGACCATCCCGCGGGTACGCTCGCAGACGTGCCCTCCATGAACGACCTCGTACGCCAGCACACCGCGCTCGGCGAGACCGACCTCGAATGGCTGCATCTGCTGGTCTCGGAGTGGCAGCTGCTCTCCGACCTGTCCTTTGCCGACCTCGTCCTCTGGGTCCCCACTCGGGACGGTTCCCGCTATGTCTCGGTGGCCCAGATGCGGCCGAACACGGGCCCGACCTCCTACCACGACGACATGGTCGGCCATCTGGTGCCCCGGGGCCGCCGTCCGTTGCTCGACGCCGCGCTCGATGAGGGCCGGATCGTGCGCGAGGGCGACCCCGAGTGGCGCGAGGAGGTGCCGGTGCGGGTGGAGTCCATCCCCGTACGGCGCGAAGGCCGGGTCCTGGGGGTGATCGCGCGCAATACGAACCTGCTGACCGTTCGCACCCCGTCCCGGCTTGAACTGACCTATCTCCAGAGCGCCTCCGACCTCGCCCAGATGATCGCGGCGGGATCGTTTCCCTTCCTGGGGCAGCAGGTCGACATGGATGCCTCGCCACGGGTCGGCGACGGGCTGATCCGGCTGGACGCCGAGGGGATCGTCCAGTACGCCAGCCCCAACGCCCTCTCCGCGTACCACCGGCTCGGTCTCGCGTCCGATCTCGTCGGACACCACCTGGGGCAGATCACCGCCGACCTCGCGCCCTCACGCGGCCCGGTGGACGAGGCCCTGGTCAAGCTCGCCAGTGGCTATGCGCCTCGGGAGACAGAGGTGGAGGGCAACGGGGGAGTGATCCAGCTGCGGGCCATCCCGCTCAAGCCCAAGGGCGCCCGGATCGGCTCGCTCGTACTGCTGCGGGACGTCACCGAACTCCGGCGCCGTGAGCGGGAGTTGATCACCAAGGACGCCACCATCCGGGAGATCCACCACCGGGTGAAGAACAATCTGCAGACGGTCGCCGCCCTCCTGCGGCTCCAGGCCCGGCGGATGGACTCCCAGCGCGGGCGAGAGGCGCTCAACGAGGCCGTACGACGGGTCGGTTCCATCGCCATCGTGCATGAGACGCTCTCGCAGACCCTCGATGAGCGGGTCGAGTTCGATGAGATCGCCGACCGGGTGATCGCGATGGTGGCCGAGATCTCCCCGGGCAAGGTGGACTGCCGTCGTACCGGCCGCTTCGGCGTCCTGGACGCGGAGGTCGCCACTCCGCTCTCCATGGTGCTGACGGAGGTTCTTCAGAACGCGCTGGAACACGCCTTCCCGGCCGGCGAGCGCGGCTCGGTCGAAGTGGCGGCGGTACGCGGTGACCGCCCCGGCGATCCACAGGCCAGGGGACGGCTTCTGATCACCATTCAGGACGACGGCTGCGGATTGCCGGAGGGATTTGATCCGCAGCGAACGGGGAATCTCGGACTACAGATCGTACGGACCCTGGTGGAAGGCGAGTTGGGCGGAGGGTTCGACATGCTTCCTGTAGCAGAACCGGGACATGGCACCCGGGTCGTGCTGGATATTCCGGTCAGTGCTCAGAAATAGCGTCATGGGATTTCCGGGATTCCCGCATTTTCTGGTGAGAAGCCCGGACATGGCATAGCAGCGAGCCCCGGACCAATAAGACTGCGGTCCGGGGCTCGAATGCTGTGGGTTTATCTGCGCGCTGCGACTCGTGAGCGGTGAGTGCGTACTCGCTGTACGCGCCGCCGGAGGCTCAGGCTCGGTGCGGTGGCAATTAGGCGCTTGCGTTACGCGCCCGGTTGCGAGCGGCACGGCGCTTCATTGCGCGGCGCTCGTCCTCGCTGAGGCCACCCCAGACGCCGGAGTCCTGGCCGGACTCAAGCGCCCACTGAAGGCACTGCTCCATGACGGGGCAGCGACGACAGACGGCCTTGGCTTCCTCGATCTGCAGCAGCGCAGGACCGGTGTTGCCGATGGGGAAGAAGAGCTCGGGGTCTTCCTCGCGGCAAACGGCGTTGTGACGCCAGTCCATGGCTGCTACCTCTCCTTGTATGACATGTGGGTTGCTTGTGAATGTGAACGCTTTCACGAATCCCCCCGCAACGGAAGGGCCGAACGCCGAACACGCCGACGTGGTCCAGGGTTTAGAGGAGGGGTTCTGGCGGTCTGTGGGGCCGATTCTGCGGGCCGTCCCGATCGCCATGAAGAGACTCGCAAACCTCGGCGACGGATACAACCCCTTCCGGAAACTTTTTTTTGATTCCTCGGTGTCGACTAGGTCACAGCCGTACTTCTATGGGGTGGAGTCCAGTCCGTACGTTCGAGATAAAGGGCTATCGGCCCTTCCACTCACACAATCACACGCAGTGCACGGCGTACGCCTGTGAACGTCACGCTCGTACGCAGTCCCAGATGGTCACCGTCCATCTGAAAGGGCAGTGGAACCTTTGAATTCAAGGTGAAGTCAGTCAGGTCATGGAGTGTGGTCGCATGCTTACCGTGCGGCCCGCGCTCGGGGCTCGACATCAGCAGTTGGGTGGCATAGCGGGCCACGGCCGGTGTCGACAGCTTGGTGAGCCCCAGCACATCCAGACCGGTGTCGAAGGACGCCTTCGGGGATGCGTACAGCGGGCGATTGCCCAGGTAGCTCCACGGAGACGTGTTGCAGACTATGGAGAGCGCCAGATCGTTGACCGGCTCGGCGTCGGGGCGCTCCAGGGAGATCACCCCTCGTCTGCGGTGGGGCTCGTCGAGGAACTGCCGCATCACCTGACGCACATAGAGCGCGTGGGTCGAGCGCTTTCCGCGCTCTCGCTGCTGTTCGACCCGGCCGATCACACTGGCGTCAAAACCGACCCCGGCACAGAAGGTGAACCAGCGAGCCGGGACGGCTTCGTCCTCGGTGTCCGGCGTGCCGGAGGCGAGGCCGAGCCCCACGGTCCGCTCGCTCTGCTCACGGAGCGCGTCCAAAATCGCGCCGGTGGCCTCGACGGCGTCATTGGGGATACCCAGTGCGCGGGCGAAGACATTGGTCGAGCCACCGGGGACCACGGCGAGGCGGGGCAGTGCCCCCGGGTCAGGGCCGTGGTGGAGTAGACCATTGACCACCTCATTGACCGTGCCGTCGCCGCCGAGTGCGACCACCAGGTCGATTTCCCCGGACTCAGCGGCTCGACGCGCCAGATCCCGGGCGTGCCCGCGGTATTCGGTGGTGATGGCTTCCAGCTTCATCTCGCTGGCGAGCGCGTGGATCAACACATCACGGGTGCGGGCACTGGTGGTGGTTGCTGCTGGATTGACCACGAGGAGTGCGCGCATATGAGGCAGCGTACCTACTGAGAGGTACCTGGCCCCAGTCCGGGTGTGAGGGCGACCACGCCCCGGCGAGGGGCCCGCCCTACCCCGGTCCGGGGGCCGCGGGGGACGGCTACCCTGCTGGGGTGAGTACTGACCGGACCCCCCGCCCCGCCCGTCTGACCGCTGCGGCGGCCGTCTCCGGACTGGAGGGCCTGGCACTGGCTGGTTACGGCGTCTACATGCTGGTGATGGGGCTGCTGGGTCGGCCCGACAGCCCCACTCAGGCCGAGATGGGCGGGGTGACGTTGATCGCACTGGGTGCGATTCCGCTGTTCGCCGCGCGGGGGCTGCTGGCCCAGCGCAGCTGGAGCCGAGGGCCGGCGCTGATCACGCATCTGATGGCGCTGATCCCCGCGTACACCTTGCTGAAGTCCTCGGGCGGGCTGATTCCGCTCGGCATCGTGGTGGCCGCGGTCGCCGTGACCGGTCTGGTGCTGGTGGTGAACCCGGCGACGACCGAGGCCCTGGACATCCGGGGTCCGGGCGCCCGCGACGCATAGTCGTCCGGTCCTTTGGGCACCTGCCTTCCGTGACGGGGCAGCGGTCAGCACTTTCGTACGGTGTGGGAGTCCGATGAGACGCCGGCTCCACCCTCGGGTGCCGAACGGTCCAGCACCGCCATCGAGTCGAAGCCATCCGGCCACAGAGCTCCGTCGGTACCGGGCCGGGCGGGCGATGGGGCGAGAGGGCGTTTGAGGGGGCTCTGGGGCGATCTTCGGGACCTTCGAGGCATTGGAGTCGGCCCTCTGCTTCCGAGGGCGCGACAACCGTACTGAGCCCCGGGTGCGACCTGGACGGCTACCCCGTACCGGAGCCGGTCCCGGATGGCGGTGCGCTGGAGGACCGTCGGCCGACCGGAGCCGTGGTAGCGGGCTGTGACCGCCGAGACGGCCACAGCCCCTGATCCGGGCCGGGAACTGCGCGGCCCTCGTCCGCTACTCCTCCACCAGCAGTTTCTCCCGCAGTTGCGCCAAGGTGCGGGCCAGCAGCCGGGAGACGTGCATCTGCGAGATACCCACCTCCTGTGCGATCTGCGACTGCGTCATGTTTCCGAAGAACCGCAGCAGCAGAATGCGCTTCTCGCGCGGCGGCAGGTCCTCCAGCAGCGGCTTCAGGGATTCGCGGTACTCGACGCCTTCCAGCGCCTCGTCCTCCGAGCCCAAGGTGTCCGCGACCGCCGGGGACTCATCGTCCGTGTCGGGGACGTCCAACGAGAGAGTGGAGTAGGCGTTCGCCGACTCAAGCCCCTCCAGGACCTCTTCTTCGGAGATGCCGAGCCGCTCGGCCAACTCGTGCACGGTCGGCGAACGGCCGTGCTGCTGGGAGAGCTCGGCCGTCGCCGTCGTCAGCGAAAGCCGCAGCTCCTGAAGCCGGCGGGGCACCCGAACCGCCCAGCCCTTGTCCCGGAAGTGCCGTTTGATCTCACCGACCACCGTGGGAGTGGCGTAGGTCGAGAACTCAACACCACGTTCAGGGTCGAACCGGTCCACGGACTTGATGAGACCGATCGTCGCGACCTGGGTGAGGTCGTCCAGTGGCTCCCCGCGGTTGCGGAACCGTCTGGCCAGATGCTCGACCAGCGGTAGATGCATGCGGACCAGTCGATTACGCAGCTCGGCCTTCTCCGATGAGCCCTCCGGGAGCTTGCCGAGCTCGACGAACATCGCCCGCGCGCCGCTGCGGTCGCGTGGGTCGTGCGGCTGATCGTCGTTCATGAATTCTGCCCTCCCCCTGACGCTCGGCTGGCCTGGGTTCTCCTCGACTGGGCCAGGGGGCGCACCCCCCGCCTGTGCCTGCTCCGCCACGGCTGCCTGGCCACCGGGTCCGTCCACCGGGTGTGGCCTTGCCTGCTGTTCCGGGAAGTCATGCACCGCGGGTGGCTCGTTGCGCACCGGACCGTCCTCGTTCCGCACCGGACCGTCCCCGTCTCTCATGCCGGCCCGGGTCCGGCGCCGCGCTGTTTGTACAGACTGATGGAGACCGTGCGGTCATCGGCGACCGTCGAGTCAACCTTCCCCGCCAAGGCGGAGAGCACCGTCCATGCGAAGGTGTCGCGCTCCGGCGCTCGGCCGTCGGTCGTCGGCGCGGAGACCGTGACTTCCAGCGAGTCGTCGATGAGCCGGAACACGCAGCTGAGGACTGAACCGGGAACCGCCTGCTGCAACAGGATGGCGCACGCCTCGTCGACCGCGATTCGCAGATCCTCGATTTCGTCGAGGGTGAAGTCCAAACGCGCCGCGAGACCGGCCGTGGCCGTACGCAACACCGACAGATAGGCACCCGCTGCGGGCAGCCGGACTTCCACGAAGTCCTGGGTCCCGGGCTCGCCTGCGATCTGGGACACCCTCACCTCCAAGGTGACACATGCTCTTTCGGGGCCGCGGGAGAAAGATCCCGAAGCCGTCGCTACACAGTCCTTGCGTAGCAGTACTGGCCCGGCGACGCTATCGCGATCCACCGCGCCGTGTCGTCGGACCCCCATCTTCAGCAACTGTCACTCATGGTAGGCATACGGCGACACACAGTGGCTAGTGGTCTGCGTGACCCAATTGCGAGGAAGTGGGGGAGGGTTGACGTACCCACACCTCAGACGATCGAACCGTCGACAAAGCACCATCGCCAGCTCTCGCCGGGCTCGAAGCTCCGCATCACCGGGTGGCCGGTCTCGGCGAAGTGCGCGCTCGTGTGCCGAAGTGGTGACGAGTCGCAGCAACCCACATAGCCGCAGGTCAGGCAGAGCCTCAGATGCACGGGCTGGGCTCCGGCCGTCAGGCACTGCCGGCAGGTGTCGTCCAGTGGGGTGGGCTCCGGGTGAGGCAGTGCTGTGATGTGCGGACACTCGCTCATGGTGGCCAGGTTACGACGTGAGCGAAGGGCGCTCCGGTGGGAGTACCGAAAACGCCTCAAATTCCCAAAGCATCTTAAATCTATAGAAAAAACTGAAGAAAGACCCGAACTCGTCAGGCCGCGGAACGGCGCGCCCTGCTCGGTGGCGCCGCCATCCGAACTCGCCGGCGTACCGGGTGGTCGGGCGAAACCCATGTCAGATCATGAAGCTCGGTGACTCAAGCATGAGGGACGGCGCATGGACGCATTGCCACTGGTAGCACTGATCGCGTTCAGTGCGATGATCGCCGGAGCGGCCCGGCGGACACCCGTACCCGCGCCGCTGCTCCTGGTGACGGTCGGGCTGATCGCCGCGTACATCCCCGGAGTGCCGGACTACACGCTCGATCCGCATATCGTCCTACCGCTGCTGCTCCCCCCGCTGCTGCACACGGCGGCACTCGACAGCTCCTATCTCGATCTGCGCGCCAACGTACGGCCCGTCGCGCTGCTCTCGGTCGGCTATGTCCTCTTCGCCACCCTCTCGGTCGGCTATCTCGCCCACCAGCTGATCCCGGAACTGCCGCTGACGGCCGCGCTGGTGCTCGGCGCCGTGATCGCACCACCGGACGCGGTGGCGGCGACCGCCATCGCCCGACGGCTCCGTCTGCCGAACCGGATCACCACCATCCTCCAGGGCGAGTCCCTGGTGAACGACGCGACCGCGATCACCGCCTACAAAGTGGCGCTCGCCGCCGCGATCGGCGAGGGAGCGAGTTGGGCCGGTGGCGTCGGGGAGTTCCTCCTCGCGGCGGTCGGCGGGGTCGGCGTGGGTCTGCTGCTGATGGTGCCGATCCACTGGCTGCGAACGCATCTGAAGGAAGCGCTCCTCCAGAACACCCTCTCGCTGCTGATCCCCTTCGTCGCCTATGCCGCGGCGGAGCAGGTACACGCCTCCGGGGTGCTCGCCGTCGTCGTGGTGGCGCTCTACCTCGGCCACCGCCGGTGGCAGGTCGACTTCGCCACCCGGCTCCAGGAGGAGGCGGTGTGGAAGATGGTGGCCTTCATCCTGGAGTCCACGGTCTTCGCGCTCATCGGCCTTCAGCTGCCCTATGTGCTGGAGGGCCTCGGCACCTACGGGGTCGTTGAATCGCTGGGGTATGCCGTCGGCGTCTTCGTCTTCGTGGTCGCGATGAGATATCTGTGGGTCTTCCCCGCCACCTTTCTGCCGCGCCGGCTCTCCCGGCGGATCAGGGAGCGCGAGCCGGGCGTCGACTGGCGGGCGCCGGTGATCGTGGGCTGGGCGGGGATGCGTGGTGTGGTCTCGCTGGCGATCGCCTTCTCCATCCCGCTGACCACCGCCGATGACGAGCCCTTCCCGGCGCGCAACCTGGTCCTCTTTCTGACCTTCACCACCGTGATCGGCACCCTGGTGGTCCAGGGACTCACCCTGCCGGCACTGATCCGGCTGCTGAAGCTGCCGAAGAAGGACCTCAACGCCGAGACGCTCGCCGAGGCCCAGGCCCAGAACGAAGCGTCACAGGTCGCCGATGAACGGCTTGACGAACTGCTGACCGATGAGCGCAACAGCCTGCCGCAGCCACTTCAGGACCGACTGCGGACCGTGATGGAACGTCGGCGCAACGCGGTCTGGGAGCGACTCGGCGCCGTCAACGAACTGACCGGGGAGTCCGCCGATGACACCTATCGGCGGCTGGCCGGGGAGATGATCGAAACGGAGCGCGAGGTGTTCGTCCGGCTGCGCGATGCCCGCAGCATCGATGACGAGATGATGCGCACGCTGCTGCGACGGCTCGATCTGGAGGAGGCAGCCGCCTATCGGGAAGAGGAAAGCCCCAACTGATCCGCCTGGTCCGGCTGCCCCGTGATGATCGCGGCCAGCCTGGTGCCGGGAGGGAAAGCGCCCTCGGCGGCGAGGACGGTCAGACCCCAGAGCATTTTGGCGACATATGTACGCTCCACGGCCAGTCCATGACGGTCTTCGAACTCCTTGGCGAACGCGTTCAACTCGGGGGTGGTACGGGCGTAGCCGCCGCAGTGGAAGCGTTCGTCGAGCGACCAGTCGCCGACTCGCCCGCCGAAGGCGCTGTGCTGGATTCGCAGTGTCTCGGCTGCCAGGAAACCGCCCTTGAGCACCGGAAACGCAAGGGCACGCTGCCCCGGGGCAAGTCCGGCCGCGAGTCCGGCGATGGTCCCTCCCGTACCGCAGGCGACGGCGGCGACATCGACGCGACCGTGCAGCTCCTGGCCGAGTGCGGCGCAGCCCCGGGCGGCGAGGGCGTTGCTACCGCCCTCGGGGATCACATAGACGTCGTCGGGCCCGCTGTCGCGCAGTACGCGGGCCAGCACCTCGGGGTCCGACTTGTGGCGGTAGGTCGTCCGGTCCACGAAGACCAGCCGCATACCGTTGGCCACGCACTGGGCGAGGGAGGCGTTGAGCGGGCGGTCCGCCAGTTCGTGGCCGCGCACGACCCCGGTGGTGGGGCAGCCGAGCAGCCGGCCGGCCGCGGCCGTGGCGCGCAGATGGTTGGAGTAGGCGCCGCCGAAGGTCAGCAGGGGGCGGCCGGCGGCCGCGCGCAGGTTGGGCGCGAGTTTGCGCCACTTGTTGCCGGGGAGCTCGGGATGGATCAGATCATCCCGTTTGAGCAGCAGCTGGACGCCCTGGCGGGTGAAGCGTTCATCGTCGGCCGGCTGCAGCGGCGAGGGCAGCCGGGGCTCCAGGGCGGCGGTGGGGTCGGGTGCTGACATGGGCATGTACCCATTGTCACCTGCGAGGACGCTCACCTGCGCGGACGTTCGTAGGCGAGGGCGTTCATCGGTCAGGACGTTTCGCGCGAGGGCGTTCATGGGCGATACGGGTACGGAGGGGAGCCGGGCGGTTTGCGGCGGGGCGACGGGCCGCGGAAGAGAGGCATCCGCGGCCCGCCAAGCTGGCGGGAGGAGCCGGTTCTCCGGGATCGGAGGTTGCTGGTCGGTCTTGTCAGTCGGGCCTGTCCGCGGTCACTTCAGGCGCTCATGGACGCGCTCGCGCAGGGAAGCCATGGTGAAGCCCTTGGGGTCGGGCTTCCCCGGCTGCCACTCCAGATGTCCGATGACCGAGCGTGACCCCCAGCCGTGTACGCGGCAGATGGCGGCCGATGCCTTCTCGATGGCCTCCAGTTGCGCGTCGGGCCATGGGTCCCTGCCGTCACCGAGATTGATGCACTCGAAGCCGTAGAAGTAGCGATTGCCGTCGGCGTTGACTTCATTGTCCGGTGGTAGCTCCTTCTCCGCGATGACGGCCCGCAGCACGTCGTCATCCCCGGCGCCCGCGTGGTTGGCACGGCCGTAGCCGACGAGATGCACGGTGCCCTGCTTGTCGATGACCCCGTGGCACAGCGGCCCGGGCAGATCGCTACGGCCGTCGCGACAGAGGGCGACGCTGTTGGCGGTGCCCTGGGTGACGGTGTGATGGATCATCACACCGTGCACGGGCCCCCAGGGCCCCTTGTGGTTGCGGTTGTGGGTTCGCCAGTCGCCGACTTGGACGACGGTCAGTCCCTCGCCGCGGAGCGCGTTGAGGAAAGTACTCGCAGACATGGGTGTGGACATGGCCGACTCCCTGAGGTACGAGGAGTACGGAATGTTCCGTACTTGCCATTTACAGCTTTTACTCCACTAGCCCGGTGGGCGGCTATACGTACGAGTGCTGTGCGAGCCGATCCAGTCAGCGAATCAAACGGATTGTTGAATTCAGTCCAATGTGCCCCGTTTATCGGTAAGTAGTCCCATCCGTTTGTGTAATGGTGCTGGGGCGCATCGCGCTGGAAGTCTTTCCCTCGCAGACCAGACCAAGGGTCGATCTGCGGATCAAGCCATGATCGAGAGGGAGTTCTATGTCGGTTGGTTCGGTTGGCTCTATCGGCGACGACGTACGTGATCAGCAGACGCCGAAGCAGCAGAGCCTCGGCACCGCTGCCGCGCGGAATCTCGCGACCACCACCAAGTCCGTGCCGCAGATGCAGGAGATCACCTCCCGGTGGCTGCTGCGCATGTTGCCGTGGGTGCAGGTGCAGGGCGGCACCTATCGGGTGAACCGTCGACTGAGCTACGCGGTGGGCGACGGCCGGGTGACCTTTGTCCAGACCGGCGATCAGGTAGCAGTGATCCCCGCGGAGCTCGGTGAGCTGCCCGCTCTTCGGGAGTATGACGACGAGGCGGTCCTCGCCGAGTTGGCGAATCGTTGTGAGCAGCAGGAATTCAGTGCCGGCCAACTGCTCGCAGAGGCCGGTGCGGTCGCGGACCGCGTCTTTCTGCTGGCCCACGGCAGGGTCGAGCAGATCGGTACGGGTCCCTACGGGGACGAGGCGGTCGTCAATGTCCTCGCCGACGGCGCCTATCTGGGCGAGCAGTCCCTGGTGGAGGCAGACACCACCTGGCAGCACACGGCCCGTGCGGCAACGGCCTGCACGGTCCTCGTGCTCACCCGTAGCGATGTGCTGAACCTCGCCGAACGGGCGGAGTCGCTCCAGGCCCATCTGGCGCGGCTCGCCGCCCTACCCCGGCAGCGCACCAACAAGTACGGCGAGGCGGCGATCGACCTCTCCGCGGGCCATGTCGGCGAAGCCGTCGTTCCGCACACCTTCGTCGACTACGAAGCATCCCCGCGCGAGTATGAACTGAGCGTCGCGCAGACCGTCCTGAAGGTCCACAGCCGGGTCGCGGACCTGTACAACCAGCCGATGAACCAGACCGAGCAGCAGTTGCGGCTCACGGTCGAGGCGCTGCGGGAGCGCCAGGAGGATGAACTGATCAACAACCGGGAGTTCGGTCTCCTGGCCAACTGTGACTACGAGCAGCGGCTCCAGCCGCACGATGGCGCGCCCAGCCCCGACGACATGGACGAACTGCTGTCGCGGCGGCGCGGCTCCAAGCTCTTTCTCGCCCATCCGCGTGCCATCGCCGCCTTCGGGCGCGAGTGCAACCGCCGCGGTCTGGTTCCCCAGAGCGTCGAAGTGGGCGGTCACCATGTGCCGGCTTGGCGCGGTGTGCCCATCTTCCCCAGCAACAAGATCCCGATCACCGCGGCCAGGACCACCTCGATCATCTGCATGCGTACGGGCGAGGCCGAGCAGGGCGTCATCGGACTCCAGCAGGCGGGCATCCCGGACGAGATCGAGCCGAGCCTCTCCGTGCGCTTCATGGGCATCGACGAGCAGGCGATCATCTCCTACCTCGTCACGGCCTACTACTCGGCCGCGGTGCTGGTCCCCGACGCGCTGGGCATTCTGGAGAACGTCGAGGTGAGCCGCTGGAGCTGAGCGTGAAGAGCGGCCGGGGGCTGTCGTTGCTCACTCCATGCCCCCGGCCGCTCTCCCCTGCTTCCAGCTCCACGGCGCCGGCCGTACCCGTTCTGTCCGCTCGGGCCCGCGTACCCGCCCCGGTGGGGCCGTCGACTGCCGACCCCGGCCCCACCCGGCCGCGCTCCACGACACCCGGGACCTGGGCACCCGGGACCTGGGCACCCGGGACCTGGGCACCCGGGACCTGGGCACCCGGGACCTGGGCACCCGGCACCTGAGCACCCGGGACCTGGGCACCCGGCACCTGAGCGCCCGGGACCCGAGCACCTCGGTCCTGTGGCAGAACTGCCCCACCCACCCCCTGAGAGGACTGCCAGTTGACCATGTCGGAGGCCATCGAGGGCCGTGAGGCCCTTGCCCTTCTCGAACGCACCCGCGACGCCGTCGACCCTCGGATCCGGGCAGCCGTCGAGTCCCTGCCCGGCTCCCTGCGCCATGTCGCGATGTACCACTTCGGGTGGCAGAACGCCGATGGAACCTTCGCTGCCGGCCCTGGCGGAAAGGCCATCAGGCCCGCACTGGTGCTGGCCACCACGCGAGCCCTGGGCGGGGACCCGCGAGCGGCCGTCCAGGCGGCGGCGGCGGTGGAACTGGCGCACAACTTCACCCTGCTCCACGACGACGTGATCGACGAGGACTCCACCCGTAGACACCGCCCCACCGCTTGGACGGTCTTCGGTACCGCCGATGCGATCATCGCCGGCGACGCCATGCTCGCTCTCGCCCTGCGACTGCTCGCCGAGGATCTGCACCCCGCCGCCGCGGCGGCCTCCGAGCGGTTGGCGAACTGTGTGATCGAGCTCTGCGCGGGCCAGCAGGCGGACTGCGCGTTCGAGGAGCGCGCGCCGCACGAGGTCTCACTCGATGAATGCGTGGAGATGGCCACCGCCAAGACCGGCGCACTGCTGGGGTGTGCCTGCGCCCTGGGCGCGCTCTATGCGGGAGCGGGCCCGGAAGAGACGGATGCCATGGATGCCTTCGGCCGGGAGGCCGGCTTGGCGTTCCAGCTCATCGACGATCTGATCGGCATCTGGGGAGACCCCGGCCGCACCGGCAAACCGGCCGGCGCGGATCTCGCCGCGTACAAGAAGTCGCTGCCCGTGGTGGCGGCGCTCACCTCCGGCACCCCGGCCGGGGCGGAACTGGCCGAGCTGTATCGGGGTCCCATGACCGGCGGCGCCATCGGCTTGGCCGCGGACGCCGTGGAACGGGCCGGGGGCAAGGACTGGGCGCAGTTGCAGGCGTCGGACCGGATGGCCAGGGCGGTCCATGAACTGTCCAGGGCGGTTCCGGACCTGGCTTCGGCGGGGGAGCTCCTGGCCTTGGCGGAGTTCGTCACCCGTCGTACCCGTTGAGGGCGCCGGGGGGATGCGGCCGACCCGGTCCGCGGGGTGAAAGGCACTTGCTAAACCACTATAGGTGAAGCACTATGGGTGGAGTGGTCGCTGTTGGCGCTGTGACGCGCCGGGCGGCTCGATGACTACTCCACGACGAATGGGGCCGGTTTGCGCAAGCTCAGCTACTACGTCGCCGCATCGATCGACGGCTTCATCGGCGCCCCCGACGGGGATGCCGAGTTCCTCAACCGCTTTGTGGTCGGTGATCTCCTCGACTACCTCCGCACGGAGCAGGCGGACACCCTGTCGACCATGGCCCGCCAGTACTTCGGGGTCGACGACCAGCCCCTCAGTCAGTACGACACGGTGATCCAGGGGCGTGCCAGCTATGACATCGCCCTCCGTGAGGGGAACACTCGCCCCTATGCCCATCTGCGGGAGCTGGTCGCCTCGCGAACTCTCACCGAGTCCCCCGATCCCGAGGTGGAGATCGTCTCCGGCGACGTGGTGGGCCGGGTGCGGGAACTCAAGAAGGAGGACGGGCTCGCCATCTACCTCTGTGGCGGTGCGAATCTCGCCGGTCAGCTGCGCGATGAGGTGGATGAGTTGGTCATCAAGACCTACCCCGTGATCCTCGGTGACGGGATGCGGATGTTCGATACCGGCTTCCGGATGGACGAGTTCACGCTGATCTCCATGCGGAGCTTTGATAACGGTGTCATCGTCAGGAAGTACGCCCGCACCTAGTTTTTGGTCGATTCCGCTACCCCTGTGCCCCGCCGGAAGGCCCCTGGCGGTGGGTCGTCCCCGAAATGGCGCCGTTGAGCTTTCCGACGCCGACATATCGTAATATTCTGGTCATATGGTGAGTGAACGACGTCCGGCTGCCCGCATTCCGCAGGCCGACGACCGATGCCCGGTCTGCGGCCATCCGGTCGATACCGTCATTAAGCGCCGTAAAACGCTGGGGGCATTTGTTCCCTCGTGGGGACCTGGTCCCTGCCACAACCGGGACTGTGCCGCCTATGTCGAGCGGTCCGGGGGGCGTCCTGAAGAGCACCCTGGCCCGGCGGTCGGTAGCACCTGAGCCATCCCGGCTGTTCAGGGATGGGCCACATACCGCTACAGTCCGCGCCATGTCATCGGAGTCGACTGAAGTCTGGGCGGGCTGGTACCGCGACCGACGTGGCGCGGAAGCGGTCACGATCGCGGCGCACGGACGGCAACTGCGCACGCGCATCAGGGGTGTTGAGTACGAAGGGGCGACGTTCGCCGCCCTGGAGGTCGTGGGGGCGGAGGGAGTCCTTTCCTCCTGTGTATTGGAATGGGACATACCGCTACCGATCCATGCCGTCAGCGGAGTCGAGCGGGCCACGCTCAGCTGTCTGCTGACGCTGGGCGAACTGAGGCCCGAAGGGTCCCTCGATCGGGCGGATCTCAATCTGACCCTGCACTACGGCGGGGCCGCCTATGAGTCCGGGGTCGCGGGCGGCGACTTCGAGGACGCGCTCGATCGCATCCAGAAGCAGCTACCGCCCGGCGCCGAACTGGCCACCTACGCCGCCGCCGAGGCCTGAGCACCAGCCGTCGGCATGACCACCAGCCGTCGCTGTGAGCACGGCAAGGGCGTCCCCTCGTGAGGAGCGAGGGAACGCCCTTGCCGTGCCTGCCTCCCGTGGGGCATCAGCCAACGGGAGTGACGAGACCGGCAGCCGGTGCGGTCTGACTCGACCATCGCCGGGCCTTGACTGGTGTGTGTCGGTGGCCCTCGGCGCGACCCGACCGGTCGGCCGGTGAGCCGTGACACCCCAGCAGAAGGAGGGGGCGTCCCGCTTCCTGGTAACGGGACGCCCCCGGCAGTGCGGGCCCTGCCCCTGCGGTCCTGGCGGTGGAGACCTCAGGGCCCACTCATGGTCACGAGGCGCGGGCCACCGCGGCCGCGAGGCCGTACGCGAAGATGGAGTTCACCCGGGCGCGCTCCTGCGCGTTCGGCACCGCATTGGTGCAGGACGGGCCCGGGCCGCCACCCGACATCAACTCGCTGCACGGACCGCGGTAGTTGTCCGGCAGGCCGAGCACATGACCGGTCTCATGAGAGGTCACGCGGTACGAGTTGTACTGCTGGTTCTGCCGGTAGTCGAGGAAGATGTAGCCGCGTCCGCGCCCGTCGGTGCTGGCGTACGAGCCGCGTGCGTCATTGCCCTCGTAGTAGCGGAAGTTCGGGTTGTTGCCCTCCTGGAGCCGCACATTGGTGACGGAGCTGTTCCATATCTGGGCACTGCGGGCTATCTGCGCGCGGAAGCTGGGGGCGTTGGCGGCGTTGTAGGTGACCGTCACGGCCCGGGCGCCCGGGTTGGCGGCACGCTGCTCGGCGACCGACTTCACGACGGCCTGGAAGAACGCCTTGGTCGCCTTGGTGTCCGCGGTGGACCCCTCGTAGGCGACATAGGACGGGACGGCCGCGGTGGTGGGGGAGTCGGCCGGAGTGGCGGCGGTCGCGGGTACGGCACCGAGCGCGGCGGCCAGACCAAGGCCGACTGCGAGGGTGGCGGAGAGTACGGTTCTGGGGTGACGCATGGGGGGCTCCTACTCGTCCGGTTGGGAATCCGGTGAATCGGATGGGTGCGCACGCAACCGATGAGTCCTGCTGGACCCGGGGAACGGATGCGTAACGCAGAGTCTCGGGGAGACACCCCGGCGCGCGGATGATGCCAACTGCCGATAACACCGGTGCATCACACTGTCCCCGTCCGTCCCCTGTGCCCGAACTGTGTGTCTGGTGCGGCCGTTGGGACCGGCCTACTCTCGGGTCATGGAGCTTGAGGTGAGGCACCTGCGCGCCTTGTGCGCCATCGCGGAGACCGGCAGCCTGCACAAAGCAGCGCGCCAACTGGGCGTCAGCCAGCCGTCCTTGACCACCCAGTTGCGGCGGATCGAGAACTCGCTGGGCGCCGAGTTGTTCTCCCGGGAGCGCTCCGGCTGTCGGCCGACCCCGCTGGGGCGGGCCGTACTGACCAGGGCGCGACCACTGGTGGCCGAAATGGCCGCCCTGGTGGTGGAGGCCAAGGCCGCCGCCGCCAGGGCCCACGGCGCCCGGCTGCGGGTCGGCTCCACCGCCAGCAGCGCACTGCCCGGCTGGCTCGGCAGACTACGGCGGCGACTGCCGGACGCCGATATCTCGCTGAATGTGGATGTCTCGGCGAACGCCCTGCTCAGAATGGTCGCGGCAGGGCAACTCGACGTCGCCTTCGTCCATGAGGTGGAGGGCTGTCCGCTGCTGGTTCCCGACGGGCTCTTCCGCCGCGTGCTGATGGAGCGCGAACCGCAGTTCATCTCCATGTCCCTCGACCATCCGGCGGCCGCGGCAAGCGTGGTGGAGCTCAGTGATCTGGCCGAAGACCGCTGGATCGTCGACCCCACCGTCGACGGCGAATGGGACGGACTGCGCAGGGTTTTGACCGCGGCCGGACTGAACCCGCCGGTGCTGCACGGCGACTACCACACCGCGGCCTCCCTGATCGCGGTCGGCGAGGCAGTCGCCCCCTGCCAGCCGACGTCCGGCTCCCGTGAGGACATGGCGATAAGGCCGCTACGGGGGGACCCCCTCGCCGTACGGCTGCTGCTCTGCACTCCACCGGGACCGCAGGAGCCCTACGACGATGTGTACGCCGACCTGGAGTCGGCGTACCGGGAGTCGGCGACCCGGGCGGCCGTCTACCGGCAGTGGCTGCGCCACCACAAGAACCCGCTGTTCACCCCGGCTGCCTGAGCGCCCCAGGACTGACGGTCACGGCCCCTTGGTGGCCTCGTCCAGGAGGAGGTACAGCAGCCCGATCAGGCTGCCGCCGCTGACGACCTCACGACGGTCGATCATCGCGCGGATGTCCGTCAGCGGAAGCCACTCGATGCGGTCGGACTCGTTCAGTTCGGTCGGCGGTCCGGCGTACTCTGCGCCATCGGCGCGGAACACATGGTGCTCCGAGTCCGTGATGCCATTCGCCGGCTGCGCGTAGACCAGCGGTTTCAGTGCGCCGACCCGCCAGCCGGTCTCCTCTTCGACCTCCCGGGCGGCCGTCTGCGCCGGAGTCTCGTCCGGTTCGATCAATCCCATCGGCAGCTCCCAACCCCAGGTGTCGGTGATGAACCGGTGGCGCCACATCATCAGCACCCGCGCCCGATCGTCCACCACCGCGGCGACCGCGAGATGCCGCATCCGGACGATGTGGTGTTCAATGCGGTGGCCATCCGGCTGCTGAACATCGGCGAGCCAGAGGTTGACCCAGGAGTTGTTGTAGATCTGCCGTTCCCCATGGACGGTCCACCGCATAAGTCCAACTCCTTTACGAGGGCTGCTCCGCGCGATATCAGCGCCGGTTCGATTCTCCGGACTACTGTCTACGCCCATGACCGAGTCGCGTGGGTATCCGTCACCCGTGCGGCCTACGACGCAACGGCAGTTGACGACGCTGGCGCTGCCCTACCGAAGGCGAACGCGAGGTCCGGGCCGCTGCCGCTCTCACCGTCCTCGCGGAACTCGTCCAGAGCGAGGCGCTGGCAGCGGTCATCGAAGCGGGGAGCGGCCGGGGCGGGTGACGGCCTACCTCCACGCCGATGGCCTGGGCGCCCACGGCGGATCTGTCTCCGCAGCCGGTGGCGCCCGCCCGGAGGACCCCTCCGGGGTGCGGCCCGAGGAGGGCTCGACGCCGAGTCCGGCCGCGGCCGCTGGCTCCATCGGGCGGCCGGGCGCCCGGTACTCGACCATCCGCATCGTGCCGGAGCAGCCACCGGACGTCCGTGCGGAGTTCCCTCGGGTGCTGGCCCCGGGCGGCCGGTCGCTGCGCGCCTTCCAACTGGGCGACGAACCGTTTCACCAGGCCGCTGGCCGCTGGTCGAGGCCCTCGTCAGGGGCCTCTCGCTCGGCTTCCACCGGCTGAGACCCAGAACGGATCGCCGAGCTGCCGGATCGCGACGGACTGCCCGTACGGGTCACTCTGACGCGCGAACCCGAGCCGGGGAGCCGACCCCGCGTGGGCGTCCGCCGGTGGGGAAGCCCACCGCGGAATACGAGACTCCGCACTCAACTACCCGCGGGTTCCGGGGCGGCAGCGGGCCGCACGGGTCCAGGGCCGGAGGTGGCCACAGGGTCCGGGGTCGGCGGCGGTCGCGGTGGGGTGATCTGGGGATCGGCTCAGCGCTTGCGTTTGCGATGGGACTCCCAGCGGGCGATGAGCCCCTCCGCCTTCTGGTCGAACTCCCTGTCCAGCAGTGACAAGGGAGCCGCCAGGGTGAATCGCCTGCCGTCCTTCAGGGCGACCACCACCCGGCGCCCGAAGATGCTGGGCCCCACCTGGATCGCCACGACATCGGCCCACGGTATCCTTCCCCGTGCGCTGCGCCCCACGACCAGCGCGGACCTGGTGGCCTGCACTCCCTTGGGCCGAGGCAGGACAAAGCAGGCCGCACCGGCGATCAGGGCCAGCAGCAGCCCCTTACCGAGGTCGCCCGCCGGCAGCGGATCCTCGGTGAACAGCAGCCCCAAGTACAGCAACAGGGTCGCCACCACGATCGCGGACGCGGCAGGAAGCGCGATCTGCACCCGGCTGGGCCGGTACACGATGACCTCATCGCCCGCTTGGTCGGCCCTCGCCGGTCGCTTGAACTTGTTCACTGCGGCCACCATTCCCGTCGCCCGCCCTGAACGGGGCACCTCGCCCCACGGGTGAGCATGACAGTACGACAACGGCCGACGGCCCCGCCTGGAATCCGCCGCAGGCTGACACCGGGCGCACCCCGGCCACCTGCCGGGATGCGATCGCCGGCCGGCGCATCGCCGAAAAACACCGTCCGGTGGCTGGCCGGGAAGTGGCCGGGAGCGCGGTCGCCGGCGGCCCGGCTCCGGGGCGGACGTCCATGGCCCCACGGTCAGACTCTGCCGCATCCACGCTCGTACGTATGGGCGGGCGGGCGGACGTTCGGGCGGACGGGCATGGGCCCCATCCGCACAGTCCTACGATGCGCCATCTGCGACCATGCTGACCCCGGATGGGGCGTCTAACCTCCGCTCCCTGCGGCCTTCTTCCACCGCGCCGACGACGGTACGAAGCCCTGGATGCGGCGACCGCCCGCGGCGGTCCTCAGCAGCGCGCAGGGCGAGCCGTGGGCAGTTCCTCCCAGCTGGTCGACGCAACAGGGAAGGGTTCTACCGCTCGCGAGCGGTAGAACCCTTGTGATGTGCGGCTGAGCCTCCCGGAAGGGACGCTCACATCAGGCCTGCTTGGTCTCCCAGAAGATCTTGTCGACCTGGGCGATGTAGTCCAGCGCCTTCTGGCCCGTCGCCGGGTCAGTCGACGCCTTGGCGGCTGACAGCGCCTTCAGGGTGTCATTGATCAGCTGGTGCAGCTCCGGGTACTTCTCGAAGTGCGGCGGCTTGAAGTAGTCGCTCCACAGCACCGAGATGTGGTGCTTGGCGAGCTCCGCGCGCTGCTCCTTGATGACAGTGGCACGGGCCCGGAAGTGCGGGTCCTCATTGGCCTGGTACTTCTCCTGGACTGCCTTGACCGACTCGGCCTCGATCCTGGCCTGAGCCGGGTCGTAGACACCGCAGGGCAGATCGCAGTGCGCGCTGACCTTGACCTTGGGGGCAAATAGGCGGGAGAGCATGGAGCCGTCCTTCCTCGTGATCGTCTTCTCAGGTGGGACATTACTCCGTGAGAGAGCCGATTTCGCGAGTGCCCCCTAGGGCTTAGGACGAAAGTCCGGGGTCAGATGGGACTGGTGGCGGAACATACCCTGGTACCCGGAGGTGGCGGAATGACTGAGCGGGGGCGGGAGCCGACGGCTCCGTTCGGGTTCGCCGAGGTGTTCGGGCCCTCGATGTATCCGACCCTGAGACCCGGGGATCAGCTACTCGTCCACTACGGCGCACAGGTGAGGCCCGGAGACATCGCCGTCCTTCGTCATCCGCTCCAACAGGATCTCCTCATCGTGAAGAGGATCGCCGAGCGGCGGGACGGCGGCTGGTGGGTGCTGGGGGACAACCCCGGCGCCGATGGGGACAGCAGGGTGTTCGGGGCCGTCCCGCCAGAGCTGCTGCTGGGGCGGGTGCGCGGGCGCTACCGTCCCCGTGGCGAGGATCAGCGCTCCATGCTCGGAGCGGTCTCCTGGGCCCTGACCGCCGTACGGCCGGTGCTGGGGGATCGCTCGGCGCCCTCCAGCCGCTTGCGCGCGCGGTAGGCGGCCACATTGGCACGGGTGGCGCACCGGTCCGAGCAGTAGCGGCGGGAGCGGTTGGTGGAGGTGTCCAGATAGGCGTTGCGGCAGGGGGCCGCCTCGCAGAGTCCGAGCCGATCCACCCCGTACTCCGTGAGATGGACGGCCAGTCCCATCGCCGCGATGGCCGCATAGCCCGCGGTCGCGTTCGAGGAGTGCTCGGCGAGATGCATGTGCCACTTGGGCCGGCCGTCCTCATCCCGGAAGTCATGGCCGGAAATCTGCGGGCTGACGGGGAACTCCAGCAGCAGTGAGTTCAGCAGGTCGACCGCCTGGGCCTCATCGCCCGCGTCCGCCGCCGTGAAGACCGCCCGCAGTCGACCCCGTACCGAACGGAACCGGGTCACATCCGCGTCGGTCGCCCGCCGAGCGGCTTGGGCCGAGGCGCCGAAGAGCTCCCGGATCACCTCCACCGAGGTGAGCGAGTCCTTGTTGCGAGCCGGCTCCTCGGTGTTGACCAGTCGCACGGCGAAGTCCGAGTAATGGGCCAGTTCCACTTGTAGTCCTTACCGGGGCGGTTTAGGGTCGGTCTGCCGGGAGGTAATGGATGGTGCCGGTTTCAGGGTATTACGAGATGGAGGTTTACGTGATGGAGACGGTGACGGGCGCGGGCGGCGACTGGAGCGCCTGGCAGCGGAGCTGGGACCGGCAGCAGGAGTGGTACATGCCCGATCGCGAGGAGCGACTGCGGGTCATGCTCGACATGGTCGAGGCGACCGTGGGGCCCGCGCCACGCGTCCTGGACCTGGCGTGCGGTACGGGCACGATCACCGACCGGCTCCTGACCCGGTTCCCGGACGCGACGAGCACGGGGGTGGACCTCGACCCCGCCCTGCTGGCGATCGCCGAGGGCCACTTCGCGGCCGACCGGCGCGTCACCCTGGTCACCGCCGACATCGCCGACCCCGAGTGGCGGGCGAAACTGCCCCATGAGTCCTATGACGCGGTCCTGACCGCGACCGCCCTGCACTGGCTCCGGCTCGGGCCGCTCGCCACGCTCTACGGTCAGCTCGCCGGGCTCGTCCGCGACGGGGGCGTCCTCCTCAACGCCGACCGCATGATCGACAACTCCACCCCCAGGATCAGCGCCGCCGAACGAGCCCACCGCCATGCCCGGATGGCCCGGGCCAAGGAGGCCGGCGCCGTGGACTGGGCCGAGTGGTGGGCACTGGCCGCTCAGGACCCCGCACTCGCCGGGCCGGTCGCCGAGCGCTTCGCCCTCTTCGGCGAGCACGCCGACGGCGAGACCCCCTCGGCCCGCTGGCATGCCGAAACCCTCGTATCGGCGGGGTTCGCCGAGGCCCGGACCGTCTGGTCGTCGCCCTCGGACTCCCTTGTACTCGCGCTGAAGTGAGCCACCTCCGTGGCGATCCCGATCCCGGTCGCTCTCGTGCTCCCTGATGACGGCGGGAGCGCGCGGCTGTCGGGGCTCCTGGTCGCGCCGGGGTCACCAGCCGCTCGACGTCGAAGAGGGCGGTACGGGGCAGCGGCCCGTACCGCCCTCTTCCGTATCGCCCTCTTCCGCAGGGTCAGAGCACCTTGGACAGGAACGACTTCGTACGGTCGTGCTGAGGGTTGGTCAGCACATCACGTGGGTGGCCGGACTCGACCACCACGCCGTCGTCCATGAAGACCAGGGCGTCGCCGACCTCGCGGGCGAAACCCATCTCATGCGTCACCACGACCATGGTCATGCCGTCCTCGGCGAGACCGCGCATCACATCCAGCACATCGCCCACCAGTTCGGGGTCGAGCGCGGACGTCGGCTCGTCGAAGAGCATCAGCTTGGGCTCCATCGCCAGGGCCCGGGCGATCGCCACCCGCTGCTGCTGACCGCCCGAGAGTTGCGAGGGATAGCTATCGGCCTTGTCCGCCAGGCCCACCCGGTCGAGCAACTGCTCTGCCCTGGCGAGGGCCACGGCCTTGGACTCGCGCTTGACCTGGATCGGCGCTTCCACGATGTTCGCGATCGCCGTCATGTGGGGGAAGAGGTTGAAGCGCTGGAAGACCATGCCGATGTCCCGGCGCTTGACGGCCACCTCGCTGTCCTTCAACTCATAGAGCTTGTCGCCCTTCTGGCGGTAGCCGACCAGCTCGCCGTCCACGTAGAGCCGGCCGGCGTTGACCTTCTCCAGATGGTTGATACAGCGCAGGAAGGTCGACTTACCGGACCCGGACGGGCCGATCAGGCAGAACACCTCACGCGGAGCGACCTCCAGATCGATGCCCTTCAACACCTCGACGGGTCCGAAGGACTTGTGCACACCCTCGGCTTTGACCATGGCGTTCGCGCTCATGCGGTGACTCCCTTCGGACGGCGCACCGAGAACACGGTCGACTTGATCTTCTGGAACGGGGTGGGCGGCAGACTTCGGCTGGAGCCACGCGCGTAGTGCCGCTCCAGGTAGTACTGGCCCACGCTGAGGATCGAGGTCATCACCAAGTACCAGGAGGCGGCCAGGAAGTACATCTCGACCGGGGCTCCGGAGGACTGGCCGATGTTCTGGGCCTGCCTGAAGAGCTCGGTGAACTGCACCGCGGCCACCAGGGAGGTCGTTTTGAGCATATTGATGACTTCGTTGCCCGTGGGCGGCACGATCACCCGCATGGCCTGCGGGATGACGACCCGGCGCAGGGTCTTCCCCTGGCTCATGCCGAGCGCGTGCGAGGCCTCGCTCTGGCCCTCGTCGACCGAGAGCAGACCCGCGCGGCAGATCTCCGCCATGTACGCGGCTTCGTTGAGGCCCAGACCGAGGAGCGCCGTGAGCATCGGCGTCATGAAGTCCGACCACTCGTCCTGGTAGAAGCCCAGGTTGATGGTCTCGAAGACCAGTCCCAGGTTGAACCAGACGAAGAGCTGGACCAGGACGGGCGTCCCGCGGAAGAACCAGATGTAGAACCAGGCGATGGACGACGTCACGGGGTTCTTGGAGAGCCGCATCACCGCGAGGATGATGCCTCCGCCGATTCCGATCACCATGGACCAGAACGTGAGCACCAGGGTCTTCCAGGCGCCGTCCACGATGCGGTCGTCGAAGAAGTAGTCCGGGATGGCCCCCCAGTTGATCTTGCCCTGGGAGAAGGCGTAGACGATCAGCGCGAACAGCCCGATCGCGACGACCGCGGCCACATAGCGGCCGTAGTGGCGGACCGGGATGGCCTTGATGGCCTCCGGCTGGGTCGGTGGTGGCGGTGTGTCGTCCGGCCCAGTCTTTTCGATGTCGACTGTCACAAGGAGCCTTTCAATGCCGAGTCGGCCGGGTCATGGCCTGATCGGGGGTCCAGTACTCCGCCGGGGTCGGGTACCAGGGCAGGGTGCGGCGGTGGGGCACCTGCGTACCCTCGTTCGCCTGCGTGCCGCTGTAGTGCCCTGGTACCCGACCCCGACGGGGCCCCGGCCGGGGGTCGGTCGCCGGCCGGGGACGCATACCCGGTGCGGTCAGGTACCACCATTGATCTTGGCCTCGGTCACCGCGCCCGCGGAGACACCCCACTTGTCGACGATCTTCTTGTACTCGCCGTTCTTGATGATCGCGTCCAGCGCCTTCTGGATGGCGTCACGGAGCTGGTCGTTGCCCTTGGCCACGGCGATGCCGTACGGGGCCGCCTCGACCTGCTCGCCCACGATCTGGAAGTCGTTGCCGCCGCCCGAGGTCTTCACAGCGTACGCGGCCACCGGGAAGTCGGATGAGCCGGCGTCGGCGCCACCGGCGCGCAGCCGGGTCTGGGCCTCCAGGTCGTTGTCGAACGCCTCAATGGTGATCTTGCCCTTGGCGCCGCACTTGGCGTTCTCCGCCTTGGCCATGTCCTCGGAGACCGTGCCGCGCTGGACGGCGATCTTCTTGCCGCAGAGATCGGCCCAGGACGCGATGCCCTTGTCGTCGCCCTTCTTGGTGTAGATCGAGACACCGGCGGTGAAGTAGTCGACGAAGTCAACGCCCTCGCCGACCTTCTTCTTGGTCTCGGAGTCGACACCCTCCTGGCGGTCCTTGGTGTCGGTCATGGCCGACATGGCAAGGTCGTAGCGCTTGGAGCGCAGACCGGTGATCAGGGTGTCGAAGGTGCCGTTCTCGAACTCGAACGTGACCCCGAGCTGCTTGCCCAGGGCAGCGGCGATGTCCGGGTCGATGCCGACGGTCTTGCCCGCGCTGTCCTTGAACTCGACCGGCGGGTAGGCGATGTCCGAACCGACCTTGATCTTGCCCTTGTCCGCGATCGCCTTGGGCAGCTGATCCTTGAGCGGGGCTCCGGCCTGAGAGCTCGAATCGGTGCTTTCGGTCTTCTTGCTGCTGTTCGTCTGGTCGCCGCACGCGGTCAGCAGCATGGAGCCGGCGACCGCGACAACGCCTACCGCGAGAATCCGGGAGTTGAGGGTCTTCCGGGTCTTCGGGGTGGTCGTCTTGCGCGTGATGCTTGCGGTCATGAGCGGGGTCCTCCGGCGTGTCAGAAAGCTGCCATTTCTTGTTCGTATACCGGTCGTGTACTCGTCTTCGAGTGTCGCGACCTTGTGTGTTTTCGGCATCTTGCCACTCGGAATAGCCCATTCAGGGGGCCGCGCATGTCAAAATCGGGTAACGGGACACCCCCGACCTCCCCCTCGGCCGGTACAGCAGTGACCGGACCATTCACGGGATGGCCGCCTCTCAGCCGGAAGATCTGCGGCCCGTACCCCCTCGTGGCAGGGACATATCAGAGCAAGGCTCATGTGTCCTGATTTTCGGTGATGAGTCATGCCACCAATCTGGATATGGACTCGTCGTCAGTGGCCTCCGTCCGGTATGAAGGACGATTACACCCCTCATCCGGGGCTCAGGGCGCGTGTGCGGCGCGCCCGCGCGTGCGTATTCACCCTGCCCGGCGGGCCAACCGCCGAGGCGGGGCGCGGACGCGGTGCCCGCCCCTCCTCAACCAGGAGTGGAAACCCTCAACTGATGAAAAATTAAGGGGTCAACCCATGGCAGCGGAGATCGTCAATCCTCGAAGCGACAGCAGTACGGAGAGTGCTCCCGAGGAGCCCTTCGATCCGGCTTTCGCTTTGCACCGCGGGGGGAAGATGGCCATCGTGGCCACCGTCCCCGTGCGGAACAAGGACGACCTGTCCCTCGCGTACACCCCCGGCGTGGCCAAGGTGTGCTCCGCCATCGCTGAGCAGCCCGAGCTCGTCCATGACTACACCTGGAAGTCCCAGGTCGTCGCCGTGGTGACCGATGGCACCGCGGTGCTCGGTCTCGGTGACATCGGCCCCGAGGCATCCCTCCCGGTGATGGAGGGGAAGGCGATCCTCTTCAAGCAGTTCGGCGGAGTCGACGCCGTGCCGATCGCGCTCGACACCAAGGACACGGACGAGATCATCGAGACCGTGGTCCGACTCGCCCCCTCCTTCGGTGGGGTGAATCTGGAGGACATCTCGGCACCCCGGTGCTTCGAGATCGAGCGCAGGCTCCAGGAGCGGCTCGACATTCCCGTCTTCCACGACGACCAGCACGGCACGGCGGTGGTCACCCTCGCCGCCCTGCGCAACGCGGCCAAACTGACCGGCCAGGGCCTCGGTGAGCTGCGGGCGGTGATCTCGGGCGCGGGCGCGGCCGGTGTGGCCATCGCCAAGTTCCTGCTGGAGGCCGGCCTCGGCGATGTGGCCGTGGCGGACCGCAAGGGCATCGTCAGCAAGGACCGTGACGACCTCAACCCGGTCAAGCGGGAGCTTGCGGAGATCACCAACAGGGCCGGTCTGACCGGCACCCTGGAGTCCGCGCTCGCCGGAGCGAATGTGTTCATCGGAGTCTCCGGTGGCACGATCCGGGAGGAAGCGGTGGCGTCGATGGCCCCGGGCGCGTTCGTGTTCGCGATGGCCAACCCGACCCCCGAGGTTCACCCGGACATCGCCCACAAATACGCGGCCGTGGTGGCAACCGGCCGTAGCGACTTTCCCAACCAGATCAACAATGTGCTGGCCTTCCCCGGGATCTTCGCGGGCGCGCTCCAGGTGCGGGCGTCCCGCATCACCGAGGGCATGAAGATCGCCGCGGCAAACGCACTCGCGGATGTCGTGGGAGACGAGCTGTCGGCCGACTATGTGATCCCCTCGCCGTTCGATGAGCGCGTCGCGCCGGCGGTCACCGCCGCGGTGGCGGCAGCCGCCCGGGCGGAGGGCGTGGCCCGGCGGTGACGCCGGTGCCACCGCGGCACTGGTGGGACGGACGCCGACCCCTCGGGAGGAAGCGTTCCGCGCACGGTGCCACCGGGCGACCTTGAACGGGTCTCCCGACCAGGAGCCCTGGCTCAAGGGCCCCGCCCCTCCGGGGTTGGGGCCCTTGCCGCTGTTCAGGGGCATAACGACCCAGGGCATACCGGGCCCGCGGCTGTGTCCCCAGGGGCGCTGCCACCCACTCGGCCCGGGTCCTCGCGGGGACGGGTGGCCCCCGTGGGTTCGATCTCTCGGATCGGCGCAAGCGTGGGCGTGGGCGCCGCGGTGGTGTCCGGGTGAGGGGTCCCGCACCGCGACCGGCCACCGAGAGCGGGCGGCGCGTGTCACACCCGGACGCGGTTCCACTGCCCGGTGGTCAGCCCTAAGGTCAAGGTCATGTTCGCCGCCTATGCCGCCCGAATCGACCCGGATCAACCCCTCGACGGACTCCAGCTGGGCGAGCGCCCGGCCCCTGAGGACCGGCCCGGCTGGACCACCATCACCGTCAAGGCCGCCTCCCTCAACCACCATGACCTCTGGTCCCTACGAGGCGTTGGTCTCCCTGAAGGCAGACTGCCGATGATCCTCGGCTGTGACGCCGCCGGGATCGACGCCGAGGGCAACGAGGTGGTGCTCCACTCCGTCATCGGCCAGACCGGGCACGGTGTCGGCCCCACCGAACCTCGCTCCATCCTCACCGAGCGCTACCAGGGCACCTTCGCCGAACAGGTCTCGGTACCCACCTGGAACGTCCTGCCCAAGCCGAGGGAACTCACCTTCGAACAGGCCGCCTGCCTCCCCACGGCATGGCTCACCGCCTACCGGATGCTCTTCACCAACGCCGGGGTACGCCCCGGTGACTCGGTCCTCGTACAGGGCGCCGGCGGGGGAGTGGCCACCGCCGCGATCGTCCTCGGGAAGGCGGCGGGACTACGGATGTACGCCACCAGCCGCGATGAAACCAAACGCGCTCGGGCCGTCGAACTAGGGGCGGTAGACGCCTTTGAACCGGGCGCTCGGCTACCGCACCGAGTGGACGCGGTCATGGAAACCGTCGGCGCGGCTACCTGGTCCCACTCGATCAAATCGCTCCGCCCCGGAGGGACCCTGGTCATCTCGGGCGCCACCAGCGGGGACCGGCCCTCGCACGCCGAGCTGACCCGGGTCTTCTTCCTGGAGTTGAAGATCGTCGGCTCCACCATGGGGTCCAGGGACGAACTCCAGGCCCTGCTGAACTTCTGTGCGGCGACGGGGGTGCGGCCGGTGATCGACGAGGTGCTGCCGTTGGAACGGGCGCGCGAAGGGTTTGAGCGGATGGCGGATGGCGGGGTGTTCGGGAAGGTGGTGCTGACACCATCCTGATGCCTGATGCCTGATGCCTGATGCCTGATGCCTGATGCCTGATGCCTGATGCCTGATGCCTGATGCCCTGGCCTCTGCCCGGGTTGTTCTCGTCGGGTAGGGCGTGCTCAGGCGCCCGGCGGACGTCGGCTGGCTCCCGTAGAGCGCTTGTCCTGGCCGGGGCTATGGGCGCCCGAGGGGCTGGGGACCTGGGCCCCGGCCCCCTACGGGTCATCCGGTCCCGGGGACGGCCCGGGGTCTCTGGTCCCGGGGGACGTCCGCGGGCGTTGGACGGGATGGGGCCATCCCGCCGCGAGGCGACCCCACGCCGGCGAAGGCCCTGAGGAGGGCGGCCCCCAGCGGCAGTCCCGCGGGGGCGCCTCGGCTTCCGAGCGGGACTACTTGTCCTGGATGAGGGCCGCGACGATATGGGCCGAAGCCGTGGAGAGATGGCGGCGGGCGGCGGACAGTTGGGACTCCGTGACGCCGTGGTCCCTGGCAGCGTCGCGGATGTCGTCGCGGAAGCGATCGAGGAGCCGCTCCAGGTCGCGGGTGGGATCGCCCGTTGAGGGAGTGTCCTTGGGCCAGTCATCGTCCGCCAGGTCAGCCTGGGGGGCCTCCGGCTTGACCGAGGAGGGAGCCCCGCTCCGGGCCAACACGCTGAGCTGGGAGGTCAGTTCGGACAGGCCCTCTCGTACGCCCTTGGGCCAGTCCCCGCGGGCGAAGTGGTCCTGCACCTGGTCCTGGACCTGCTTGGCGATGCGTTGGACCTCGTGCCGGGCCTTCTCATGGGCTTCCTTGGCCTGACGGCGGGCCTGTTGGGCGTCCTCGCGGGCCCGGCGGGCCTGTTCCTGCCACTCGTGGGTGGCCTTGGCCCACTCTTCCTTCTCGGCGCCGGCCGAGGTCCGGGTCCTGGAAGCCGCGGCCCGCATCTCATTGCGTAGCTTGCCCGCCGCGCCGCGCACGTCGTCGCGGATCTCGGCGGCGAGTTCGGAGACGGATTCCCGGATCTCCAACTCCAGATCGGCCAGTTCGCCGCTGCGTCCGGCCAGTTCGGCACGGCCGGCGTCCGTCAGCGAGTAGACCTTGCGGCCGCCCTCGGTGGCGTGGGTGACCAGGCCCTCGGCCTCCAGTTTTGCCAGCCGGGGGTAGACCGTTCCGGCGGAGGGTGCGTACAGGCCCTGGAAGCGTTCCTCCAGGAGGCGGATCACCTCGTACCCGTGGCGCGGTGATTCGTCCAGGAGCTTCAGCAGGTACAGGCGCAGTCGGCCGTGGGCGAATACGGGAGGCATGTCAGAGCACCTTTCCGGTGTCGGTGGCGTCAGTTCCATCAGCGCTGCCGTCGGCCGGGCGGTCAGTGGGCGGACCGGCTGCGGTATCGGTGCCACCCGCGTCATCCGCGGTGGCCGCGTCGGCCGTGCTGCCAGCCCGTTCCGGACTCTCCGGGTGATCGAGGTCAGTGGGCGGCCGGCGGAGCAGGGCGATGGAGCCGGACATGCTGGTCGCCTTGAGTTTGCCCGTCCCCGGGCCCAGGGTGCCGGTGATCTTCTTCGCGCCCCACTGCCCGCTCACCCGCAGGTTCTCGAAGGCATTGGACACCGAACCGCTCGCGGTGTTCGCATCGACCTCCGCGTCGGCGGGATGGGGCAACCGGATCGCCACCTCGCCGGAGACCGTGGTGAGACTGATATCGGCGGGGACCGATGTGCCGTCGTTCTGCCCGGCGAGGTCGACCAGCATGTCACCGCTGACCGAATCGGCGCGAACCCGCGAACCGGCCCCGCCCTCGATCACCGTCAGTTCACCGGACACGGAGTTGTAGCGCAGCCGCCCGGTGACGCCCTGGGCCTCCAGGCTCCCCGACACCGTCTCGACCACCACATCGCCCGTCAGCCGCACCAGGGTGGCGTCACCGCTGACACTGCGAACGGACGCCGCTCCCCGAATGCCGGAGACCACCGCTCCCGCGCCGACCACTCCGATCTCGACGGCCGCGTCGGCCGGCACCGCGAGGGAGACGACCACACCGCGGTGCCAGCCCTTGCGGTCGAGCCACTTCAGCCAGTTGTGCCACGGCAGGTCTTCATAGGCCACGGTGAGGGTGGAGCCCTGCCGGGTAACGATCAGCGGGGGGCCTTCGATCTGGGCCACTTCCAGTCGGGCGGAGGGCTCATCCGTCCCCACGACATTGACCGTGCCATTGACCACGCGCACATTGAGCGTGGTCACCGGCTCGTCGAAGGTGAGCTTCTGCGGCTCTGTGACCTCCCACGTCGACACTGACATGACGTTGACCTCCCCATTGGCCCTGACGCAACATATCGCGTCTTCTCGGCAATACGATATATCGCGAATAGAGGGTGTCAAGGGTCCTTCCGTGGTCGCTCGGTAGGCGATTGGAGGGGCGTAGTACGTCAGAACCGGACGAACTGGCCTAGCGTGAGATGCATGAACGCGACACCCACCGGCGCGCTGCTGCTCTGTCGGGCCGACGCATCCGCCACTCGGGCCCCCGCCCAGCTGCTGCGTGAGCAGTTGCTGCTCGCCCCAGCCGGGGAGGGCTGGAGCGTGCTCGTACCGGAGGGAAGGCCCTGGCGGGACAGCGGCGAGTCCGTGGAGCGGGTGCTCGCGGGCTGGGCCTCGGCGGTCGCCATCGGCACCAGCGGGCCCGTCGTCGCCCTCTGGTGGGACGGTGAGCGCGCCGGCTTCACCCTGGCCTCCGGATTTCGCCGGCAGGTCGGATACGTATGGCTCGCGGACGGTACCGCCGTCGGTGAGGACGAGGCGATGCGGACCTTCGCCGCCCGGCTCGGCCTCGATCCGGTACTCGATGTGCAGTCGCTGGAACCCCTGACCCGGCCCGACCCCGAAGCCGATGCCAGGTCCCGGCTGCTGGGGCTGATCGCGTTGCTCTCCCGGGCCGGACTCGAACTGCCTCCCGGGCTCGCCCCGGGGGAATCGGCCGGGCGGCTGCGCGCCACCGCCCATGCCCACGGTGCCCAGACCGTTGAGTGGGCAGGCTGGCGCGACGCGGTACGGGCGGAGATCCAGGCCGTGGAAGAAGGGCTCGACCACTGGCTGCGCGCCCCCAGGCAACGAACGCGCGCCCAGGTCATCGGAGCCGTACAGCTGGGAGCGGGCGTTCCGCTGGCGATCTGGGGGCTGCGCCGGCACAGCGCCGGCTGGTTCACCGCGGGCACGGTGTTGATCATCAACGGGGTCATCGACCTGGCGGTCGACCGGGCGCGCATCCCGGGCAGCTGACCCGGACGCTCGCCGTTACTGAGCGTCGCTGTACGTCCTCAGCCCGGACTACGCGCCGCTACTCGTCGTCGTCATCGTCGTCCAGGCGCGCCAGCCATGTGGCCAACCGCTCCACCGGCACTTCGAAGTCCGGGTTGAGATCGACGAACGCGCGCAGCTGCTCGGCAAGCCACTCAAAGGTGACTTCTTCCTGGCCGCGACGCTTTTCCAGCTCCTCGATGCCACGATCGGTGAAGTACAAGACATGCTCCTGGGGCTAACGGGGGACTACCCCATCAGATTACGGCGCCTGCCGGGGCCGACAGACGGCCGGCCCGGTGGAGCGTGCGACAGGTGCCTGGCCGTCGAGAGCGGGGAAACCGTGAACGGACGCATCCAACAGATCGCACTGCCCGGGGGAACCGTGGTGCACGCGCGCCTGTCCGCACCCGGCGGCGGCTACTGGGAGGAAGAGGAGGACGTGGGCGTCGGCGATCGGGCCGTCGCCAAGGTCCAGCAGCTCGCCGAGCTGATAGCGGGGGTGGGGGACTCGGTCCTGGCGGCGGCTGCCGCCGCCGGTCCCGATGAGGCGACCGTCACCTTCGGCGTGGAGTTGGCGGCCAAGTCCGGGGCCGCGCTCGCGGTACTCGCCACCGGAGAGAGCAAGGCGTCCATCCAGGTCGCACTGACCTGGTACCTCAAGGACCAGCCGCCGGGCCTGCCGCGCCCGCCCGGAGGTCAGGGCGAGCCGGCGCCCTCGACCCCTCAACAGCCAGATCCAGCCGTATTACCCGGCCCGCCGTCCCCTGCCCCCGGACCGCAGCCGCCAGCCGTGGGCATCCCGGCCGCGGCAACGCCACCGCCGCCACCACAGCCCCCGACCGTCCCCACCTCGGGACCCGCCGGAGTCCGGGGACACCAGGCGGACCCGGTGCCGGCACCACCGCAACGTCCACCTGCCCCAGCGCCGCCCAGCGGTCCTCCCCGCCCCGCCGTCGCGCCGTGAACCCCTTGGAGTCGGGCCCTGACCTGGTCATCGACGCACTCGCCCGCGCTGCCACCGTCCACCTCGGTGCCGTCGACGCGACCGGTGAGGGGAGGGGCGACAGCTGGGGCACCGGGTTCTTTGTCGCTCCCGGCCGACTCCTGACCTGCGCCCATGTGGTGGCGCCTCATCTCAAGGCCGCCTCCGACCGGATCTTTTGGATCACCGGCAGCGAGGTCAACGGTGGCGAGCCGCTGGCAGCCCGCCTCGATGCCTGGCTGCTCGACGGCCCTCCCAGGCCCGAACTGAGGGTGCCCGTCGAACAGGACCTCGCGCTGGTGCGGCTGCTGGAGCCGGACGTCGAGCATGAGTGCGTCTGGCTGACCGACCGCACCGACTACCCCGGTGGCCGGGGCGTGGTCCAGGGCTACCGCCCGGCTCCCGACCCCGCCGGGGACGCCGAAGCCTTCGACGACGGCCGTTCCCGTCGAGCCGCCGTGCGTTGGAAGGCCACCGTCCGGATCAATGGCTTCGACGATGACCACGGACTGCGCTTCCTGCCCGAGGCGGAGTTCCCCAAGGGCGGCTCGGGCTCTCCCGTACTCGACGCGCACACCGGCGCGGTCGTCGGCGTACTGAAGTCCCGGCGCATCGGCCGGGACGGCGGCATGGCCATCGCCGCCACCGCGTTACGCCGGTTCGGCCCCGTCTACCAGCGGCTGATGGCCGACCACGACCGCTGGCACGGCCACTCTCCCAAGATCACCGGGCACAACTGGATCGAACGCCAGCACCAACTCCCCGGCTCCGGAGTCCATACCGGAGGTGATCAGTGGAGCCCCCGGGACCGTCGGGAGGCGCTGTCCCAACTGTCGGCCATCACCGCCCCTGAGGGCATCCGTCCCGTCGCTGAACTGGTCAAGAAGGCCCGCGGCGGTGTCGCCCCACCCCCGGGACAGCTGCCGCCCCACGCCTGGCGCGATGGCCATGGACTGCTGTACGAGGCGGGGCAGCCGGTCGCCGCCATCGCCGCGCTGCACTATCTCCAACTGGTGGTGGAGTACGAACGCGGCCGCGGGGGTGATCCAGCGGCGCTGGCCGACTGGGTCAGCCTGCGGCTCCAGGAAGTGCCCCGCATCGTGCACACCGTGGTCACCCAGGCGACCCTGCCGCCCGCGCTGCTCTCGGCACGCACATCCCAGGGACAGCATCCCGTCATCGTTCGCTACCCGCGATCCGGCGATGGCTCGGCCGTGGTCGTCATCGAACTGGAACCCGTGAGCGACGCCCAGGTTCCCCGCTTCTACTGGCGCGTCCGGGTCGACGACGGCCATAGCGTCAATGAGCCGCTGTACGAGGAGCAGAACGGCGACGGGGTATCACCCGAGCGGCTCGTCCAACGGCTGCGCACACCCCTCGCCGAGACCTTCGCCATGGTCGACGCTCCCGGCACACCGGCCCCACTCGAAGTCGCCCTCCCCTTGGACCACTTCGATACGGCCGTACACCGCTGGCAGCTCACCGAGATGGCCCATCTGCACCTCCCGGCCTATGTCGGGGTGCGGCGGATGGTGGTGCTCCGCGACATCGCCAGACGGGGGGAGCCGGACGCCGGATGGCGGCGGCGCTGGGAGGCGCTGGAGAACGCCGGAGCGCCCAAGGCCTGCCGTACGCCCCCACGGCGTCAGGTCCCGCGCGACCGCCACTTCAGGGAAATGGCGGAATCTGCCGTACCGGTCCTGTGCCGGCCGGTTGGCAGCGGCGTGGGACGTCGGGCCATAGGGATGGCGCTCGCCGCCGGACACGGCATCGCGCTCTGGCACACCGACGGCCACCCCGAGTACGGCTGTACGGACTTCTGCGACCGGCTCCACGAAGGCGCGGCCCTCCTGCTGTCGCAGGCCACCGACGCCATGGAACTGCCGGAGCGGTTGCGACGCGTCAGGGACGACATCAGCGGATCGCGGAACAGCAGGCACTGGGCGGAGTCAGTCGCCATGCTCTATGACGACCCGGGCCGCCCGCTACCCGCTGACCAGGGAGAGCCGGTGGACTCCCCTTGAGACCAGACCATCGGCACCTGAGACCGGACCTTCGGTATGCGAGACCCACCCGTCGGTATACGGGTACGGACCGCCGGCTCGGGCTGAATTGCGGCGAGTCGGCACGACGAGCCGTCCAGCACCAGTCATGGGACAGCGAGGCCTTGGGTACATATCCCGCGTTGCCCGCCACGGTCCCCCGGCCGCCAGTGAGGAGCGAGCGATGGACGACTGGCTGATCTATCGAGGCATGGGAGCCCCCGACCCCGATCGGATACGGACCCTCCCGCCACCCCCGCCGTGGCGCGCCTTCTCAGGAGAGCCGCTGCCCGGCTTCGCGCCACCCGACATCGACGCCTCATCGATACGCCGGCTCGGCAATCGGGGGGAAGCCCCACCGGCCCAGGACGCCGAAGCACTCCAACTGATCAACGCCGCCCTCTACCTGCGCCGGCCCCTCCTGGTCACCGGTGAACCCGGCTCGGGCAAATCAACGCTGGCCCACTCCATCGCCTATGAACTGGGCCTCGGCCGGGTCCTCCAGTGGCCCGTCGTCAGCCGTACCGAACTGAAGGACGGCCTCTACACCTACGACGCCATCGGCCGGCTCCAAGACGCCCAACTCGCGGAACGGCTCCATCCGGGGGAGAGCGACGACATCGGGCGGTACATCAGACTCGGTCCGCTCGGCACCGCGCTGCTACCCGCCGAACGCCCCCGGGTGCTGCTCATCGACGAACTCGACAAGAGCGATATCGACCTCCCGAACGATCTGCTGAACGTGGTGGAGGAGGGCGAGTTCGCCCTCCCCGAACTGGAGCGCATCGCCGACCGACCGGGCCAGGACCAGGTACGGGTGCTCACCGACGACGGGCTGCGCGTACCGGTGCACGCCGGCCGGGTGCGCTGCCACGCCTTCCCCTTCGTCGTCATGACCAGCAACGGCGAGCGGGACTTTCCCGCCCCACTGCTGCGCCGCTGCATCCAACTCCATCTCGACCCGCCCCGTGACGAGCGTCTCGCCGCCATGGTCCAGGCACACTTCGGAGTCGGCGCCGATGAGCTCAACCTCGATCTGATCGGCCACTTCACCAGCGAGGACGGCGATGGTGAACTGCGCCCCACCGACCAGTTGCTGAACGCCATCTACCTCACCCAACACACCCTGCGGACGGAGCCCGATCGACGCGAGGAGATCGCGGACCTGCTGATGCGGCCCCTCGACATCAGGCACAGGTGACGAGATGGGCTCCAACGGGAGCGCGGAGAGCGCCGGGCGGCACCCGGACCACCCAAGGCCCCGCCCACCATCAGGGCACGCGGCGACCAGCCGGGCCGCCGGGCGGTCCCATCCCCTGGGACCCGGTGTACGCACCACCCTCATCGCCCTCGCCGCCCGGCTGCACGACGCCGAGCTCACCCCGACCGCCGTGGAACTCGCGGACGCCCTCTGGCTCGCCCGGCACACCCCCACCACAGGGCTCCCACCCACACCCGCCCCGACGCCCGCGGCCGACCCCGGAAGCCCGGGGCAGCCGACGGCACCCGGCCCCGAGCCGCTCGCCGAACCCCTGCCCGCCACCGAGCGCCCCAACGGCCCCGGGCACCCCGGCTCCCCGACGCCCCCGCGCACCACCGGTCTCTACGGTCCCGCCCCTTCGGAGGCGGCATCCGGGGCACTCGCCGGGATCGGCCTACGCAAGGTGCCCGTCCCCGCGCCCGCCGCCCTACCCGATCCGCTGGCCCTGGAGCGCTCCCTGCGCCCCCTCCAGCGCTACCGCCCACCGACCAGGCCGGTCCGTCGCCAACTCGACGAGAGCGCCACCGCCGACCGCGCCGCCGACACCGGACTCGTACTCCCCGTGTTCTCAGCCCGCCGCCGCCGAGAGGCCCGACTCGCCCTCGTCATGGATGACTCCAGCTCCACGGTGGTGTGGAACGGCGCGCTGGATGAGCTGCGGCAGGTATGCGAGCGCGCCGGAGCCTTCCGCGATGTCGTCGTCCACCGCATCCATCCCGACTCCCCCGTACCCGCCCAACTGGGCGATTCCGCCGGACGCCAGCTCACCCTGGTCCTCAGCGACTGCGCGGGGCCGCTGTGGCGGAGCGGGCGGATGCAGCGGTTGCTCCACGCGTGGGCATCGACCGCACCGGTCGCCGTCGTCCAGCCGCTGCCCCAGCGGATGTGGGGGCGCACCCACCTACCGGCGCGCACCGGACTGCTACGGCGGCGCGAAGGGCCGGCGGGACGTCTGGAGTTCAGCCCCCACCAGGGCAACTCCCCTCCAGGCGGCGGCATCCCCATTCCGGTGCTCGCACTGCGCCGCTCGTCCTTCGAGGCCTGGAGCCGACTGGTCACCGGCGCCACCGGGCAGACACTGACCGCGGCGGCGGCCGTGGTCCTGCGCCGCCATCCACCCGTGGCGGGACGCCCGCGCGCCGGGGGCCCCATGGAACCCGCCGAGCGGGTTCGGACCTTCCGGGGAACCGCCTCACCCGCCGCCGCCCAACTCGCCGTCTATCTGTCCGCCGTACCCCTGGTGCTCCCGGTGATGCAACTCGTCCAGCGCGCGATGCTGGTGCGCAGCAGCCCCGACGTCCTGGCCGAAGTGCTGCTCAGCGGGCTGCTCAGGCGCGATGACACCGGCCCCGACGAAACCGCGGGCGGACCTGCCTACGCCTTTCTCGACGGCGTACGGGAGGAACTGCTCGGGCAACTCGGCGCCAGCAGCGCCGCCCTGGTGCTCAAGCACTGCTCGGACTACATCGAGTCACGCTACGGGCGGACCGTACGCAACTTCCCGGC
>NZ_JAMQAW010000006.1:245349-389395 GCF_023701525.1 Streptomyces albipurpureus | reverse complement strand
GCTCGCCCTCACCGCCGATGACGGACCCGCGCTCTGGGCATTCGCCCAGGTCTCCACCCAGGTACTGCGCAGGCTGGGAGCCCCGCCGGCGGTCGTGGTCCCCGGGGGACTCAGCAAGGAGGGACCGGCCGGTCTTGTCGCCAAGGCCCGGGCCTGTCTGACGCACTTCGGCGAGCACGGGACCGTACGCGACCTGGACACGGCGATCCGACTGTTCGGCTCCGCCACCCAGGAGGAGCGGCGCACCACCGAACGGGCGACCCTCTACGAAGAACTCGCCCAGGCCCAGCTGCGCCGCTGGTTGGTGCGCCCGCTGCCGGAGGACCTCGCCGAAGCACTCGACGCCGCACAGAACGCGATCGCGGACGGCCCACCGAGGGCGCATCTCACCCTCGCCCGGGTCCTGGAGACCATGGCGGGAGAAGTCACGGCGGGCCGGCTCGACGTCAAACTCGTACCGGAGTGGGTCTGGGTCCAGGCCCAGGCGGGCGAGCCGGCACAGGTCGCGCAGCGGGTGGCCGCCGTGCTGCTCTCCGCGGCCGATGGCAGCCTCGCCGAGTTGACCGTGCCGGGCACCCGCTACGACCGTTCCTTCGAGGAGATCGCGGTACCCGCCGCGACCACCCGGGTCCGGGTGCTGCGTCGACTCGCGGTACTGGGCGCCCCGCACGGACGGCCTCCAGCGGAAGACCCCCCGGCCGAGGCCAGTCCGCGGTGGCGCCCCGGGGCACCGGTCGCCCCGGCCTCACTCGCCGCCTCACGCGCGACCCCCGCGGCAGCCCCACCCGAGTGGTTCACCACGACGGTGCACAGCGCCATCGAAGTGGTGCAGCGGCTCCTTGACCGGGCCGCCGAAGCCGACGAGACCTTCCCCGATTCGAGCGCCGAGCGCCATCGGGACGAACGCCGGGAGTCAGCACTGCTGCTGCGCGGCGCCCTGCTGCTCGATCTCGCCCGCCACCATCGAGGGGAGGGTCCGGTGCCGCCCGCGGCGGTGGACACGGCGACCTCCCGTGAGTTCGCCGAGCAGGCGGGGGAGGACCTCCACACCGGCATCGACGGCATGGACTGGGACACCGTCGACCAGAGCGAGCTGTGCCGGGCCTGGTTGGACTACGCGGATGCCATCGAGTTCGGCTGGGACCGCCCCGACGACGATGCCAGACTCCGTATCCTCCAAGCCCTCGACCAGGCCAGGCGCAATGTCGGTACGCAGGAGAGGACGCTGGCCGGGATTCTGCTGCGGATGGCACGCCTGCTGGAACAGCGCTATCTCTCCACCGGCAGTTGGGCCCACCGGGACTCGGCCGTCGCGGCCTGGACCGAGGCGCTGCCGCTGCTGCCCCGGCACGAACCCGACCGGGCCCCCATCCTCACCTCGCTCGGGCGCCAGTTGACCGAGCGGGGCGTCGACAAGGACACCCGGGCCGACATCCACTCGGCGGTACGGGCCCTACGCGGCGCGATCGACGCGACCGGGGACGCCGACCCGGAACTCCCCCGCCGCAGGGCGCTGCTGGGGCAGGCGTACATCGAGCGGTTCCGAGCCGATGGGACGGTCGCCGACCTCCACGCGGCTGACTGGGCGCTGGGCGCCGCCGCCCGTACGGCCACCGATCCCGAACTGGCCGCGTACGCCTGGTGGTACCGCGCGCTGGGCTCGGCGCTACTCGCCCGGCGCACCGCGTCCCCCGTCCGGCTCCAGTCGGCGGTCGGCTACTGCCATCGCGCCCAGCGGGGACCGACCGGTCTGGTCCGGGCAGCCGTACTGGCGCAGTGGACCAGGGCGGGGCGGCTGGAGCGTACGGCGGGCGCGGGGCGGGCGCTGCAGGAGCATCGCGCGGTGCTGGAGCTCCTGACGGCGGCGGGGATCAAGACCGGGGTCAGCCTGCTACGGCGGGAGATCGTCCGGCTGGAGACCGGTGGCTGACGGCTGACCATACGGCGGCGCTCTGGCACGAGCGAGGGGCCCGTCCCGTGCGCCAGGCGCGGGACGGGCCCCTCGGCCGTCATCGAGAACCGGCAGGACCGGTTTCGGGATCAGGCGTCAAAGACCTCGTTCATCAACTGCTGCTGCTCCGCCTGGTGGCGCTTGGCCGAGCCCACCGCAGGGGACGAGCCATGCGGACGGGAGATCCGCCGCAGCCGCTCGCCGTGCGGAATGTCCGCGCCGACGGCCAGGTCGAGGTGGTCGATCAGGTTCAGCGCGATAAACGGCCACGCGCCCTGGTTCGCCGGCTCCTCCTGCGCCCACAGGTACTTCTCGGCGTTCGGGAACTTGGCGATCTCCGCCTGGAGCTCCGCACCCGGCAGCGGGTACAGGCGCTCCAGTCGGATGATCGCCGTGTCCGTGGTGCCGCGCTTGGTCCGCTCGGCGTCCAGGTCGTAGTAGACCTTGCCGGAGGTGAAGACGACCTTGCGCACGGCCGTCGGGTCCACCGACACATCGCCGATCACCGGACGGAAGCCGCCGGTCAGGAACTCCTCCATCTTGGACGCCGCGGCCTTCAGACGCAGCATCGACTTCGGGGTGAAGACGATCAGCGGCTTGTGGTGCGGGTTGTGCACCTGCCAGCGCAGCAGATGGAAGTAGTTCGACGGGAGCGTCGGCATCGCGACCGTCATGTTGTTCTGCGCGCACATCTGGAGGAACCGCTCCGGACGGGCGGAGCTGTGGTCAGGGCCCTGGCCCTCGTAGCCGTGCGGCAGCAGCAGGGTGACCCCGGAGGTCTGGCCCCACTTCTGCTCGGCCGACGAGATGAACTCGTCCACCACGGTCTGGGCGCCGTTGACGAAGTCGCCGAACTGCGCCTCCCACATCACCAGCGCGTCCGGGCGGGCCAGCGAGTAGCCGTACTCGAAGCCCATCGCCGCGTACTCGCTCAGCAGCGAGTCGTAGACGTTGTAGCGGGCCTGCTCATCGGTGAGGTAGAGCAGCGGGGTGTAGTCCTCGTTGGTCACCTGGTCCACCAGCACCGCGTGCCGCTGGCCGAAGGTGCCACGACGGGTGTCCTGGCCGGAGAGCCGGACCGGAGTGCCCTCCATCAGCAGTGAGCCGATGGCCAGCGTCTCGCCCATGCCCCAGTCGATCGTGCCGTCCTCCACCGAGGACGCCCGCCGCTGGAGCTGCGGCAGCAGCCGGGGGTGGACGGTGATGTTGTCGGGGATGTTGACCTGGGACTCGGCGATCCGCTTCACGACCTCCTGGGAGATCGCGGTGGTGACCGCCACCGGGAACTCGGCCTGCGCATCGGGAACGTGCGTCGGGGCCGGGTGGCTGGTGGCCTCGCGGACCTCCGCGAAGACCTTCTCCAACTGACCCTGGAAGTCCTGGAGCGCCTGCTCCGCCTCTTCCAGCGTGATGTCCCCGCGACCGATCAGCGACTCGGTGTAGAGCTTGCGCACCGAGCGCTTCTTGTCGATCAGGGCGACCATCTGCGGGTTGGTGAACTGCGGGTTGTCACCCTCGTTGTGACCGCGGCGGCGGTAGCAGATCAGGTCGATCACGACGTCCTTGTTGAACGTCTGGCGGAACTCGAAGGCGAGCCGCGCCACCCGGACACAGGCCTCCGGGTCGTCACCGTTCACATGGAAGATCGGCGCCTCGATCATGCGGGCCACATCGGTGGCGTACATCGACGAACGCGACGACTCGGGAGAGGCGGTGAAGCCGACCTGGTTGTTGATGACGACGTGGACCGTGCCACCGGTGCGGTAGCCGCGCAGCTGCGACATGTTCAGCGTCTCGGCGACCACGCCCTGTCCGGCGAAGGCCGCGTCACCGTGCAGGGCGACCGGCAGGACGGTGAAGTCCGTACCGCCCTTGTTGATGACGTCCTGCTTGGCGCGGGCGACACCCTCCAGGACCGGGTCGACCGCCTCCAGGTGGGAGGGGTTGGCGACCAGCGAGACCTTGATCTGCTCGCCGTCCAGACCGGTGAAGGTGCCCTCGGCGCCCAGGTGGTACTTCACATCGCCGGAGCCGTGCATGGACTTCGGGTCGAGGTTGCCCTCGAACTCGCGGAAGATCTGCGCGTACGACTTGCCGACGATGTTCGCCAGGACGTTCAGCCGGCCACGGTGGGCCATGCCGATGACGACCTCGTCGAGCCGGGACTCGGCCGCCGAGTCGATGACCGCGTCCAGCAGCGGGATGACGGACTCGCCGCCCTCCAGGGAGAACCGCTTCTGACCGACGTACTTGGTCTGGAGGAAGGTCTCGAACGCCTCAGCGGCATTGAGCCGGCGCAGGATGCGCAGCTGCTCCTCGCGCTCCGGCTTGGAGTGCGGACGCTCCACCCGGTCCTGGATCCACTTGCGCTGCTTCGGGTCCTGGATGTGCATGAACTCGATGCCGGTGGTGCGGCAGTACGAGTCGCGCAGCACACCGAGCACCTCGCGCAGCTTCAGCAGCGTCTTGCCGGCGAAGCCACCGACCGCGAACTCGCGCTCCAGGTCCCAGAGCGTGAGGCCGTGCTCGGTGATGTCCAGGTCGGGGTGCTTGCGCTGGCGGTACTCCAGCGGGTCGGTGTCGGCCATCACATGGCCGCGGACCCGGTAGGAGTGGATCAGCTCGAAGACCCGCGCGGCCTTGGTGACGTCGTCGTCGTGCGAGGCGTCGATGTCCTTGAGCCAGCGGACCGGCTCGTAGGGGATGCGCAGCGCCTCGAAGATGTCGTCGTAGAAGCCGTCCTCGCCGAGGAGGTAGTTGGCGACGACCCGCAGGAACTCGCCGGAGGCCGCGCCCTGGATCACCCGGTGGTCATAGGTGGAGGTCAGGGTCATGACCTTGGCGATGCCCAGCTTGTTCAGGGTGTCCTGGGAGGTGCCCTGGAACTCGGCGGGGTAGTCCATCGAGCCGACACCCATGATGACCGACTGGCCGGGCATCAGACGCGGCACGGAGTGGACGGTGCCGAGGCCACCGGGGTTGGTCAGCGAGACCGTGACGCCGGTGAAGTCGTCCATCGTCAGCTTGTTGCCGCGGGCGCGGCGGACGATGTCCTCGTACGCCTGCCAGAACTCGAAGAAGTTGAGCGTCTCCGCCTGCTTGATGGCGGCGACGACCAGCTGGCGGTCGCCGTTCGGCTTCACCAGGTCGATGGCGAGGCCGAAGTTGACGTGCTCCGGCTTGACCAGGGTGGGCTTGCCGTCCTTCACCGCGAAGGAGTAGTTCATCATCGGCATGGCCTTGAGGGCCCGGACCATCGCGTACCCGATGAGGTGGGTGAAGGAGACCTTCCCGCCCCGGGCGCGCTTGAGATGGTTGTTGATCACGATCCGGTTGTCGAAGAGCAGCTTCACCGGAACCGCGCGCACGGACGTGGCCGTGGGCACCTCCAGCGAGGCGTTCATGTTCTTCGCCACCGCGGCGGAGGGGCCGCGGAGGGTGACCAGCTCGGGACCGCCCTCGGCCGGCGCCGCAGGCGCTGCCTTGGGTGTGGCGGGCTTCGCCGGGGCCGCGGCAGCCGGGGGAGCCGCCGGGGCCGCCGCGGGCGCGGCCGGAGCCGGCTGCGGTGGCGGGGCCTGCTGGGCGATGGGAGCAGGGGCGGCCGGAGCCGTCGGGGACGCCGCTTGCGCGACCGGGCGACCCGGCTGCGCGGCGCCGTTGGCCGGCGCCACAGCGGTGGGTGCGGCCGGAGCGGGTGTCACCGGGGCCGCGGCGGGCTCAGCCGCGGCTTCCTGGGACTCACTCGCGGTCGCAGCCGTGTTCTCGGCGCCTGGCTTGTAGTCGGCGAAGAAATCCCACCAGGCACGATCGACCGAATTGGGGTCCTGGAGGTACTGCTGGTAGATCTCGTCGACAAGCCACTCATTGGCGCCGAACGCAGCGGCAGGATCAATTCCCTGCGCGCTTCGGTCGGTCGTGGGGGCACCGCCCGGCCGGAGGTCGGGGGAGCTGGAGTTACTGGGGGACTGAGACGACACGGCGGCAACCGCCCTCTTCCGCTTCACAAAGGTGGTGGACAGCGGGAATCAAGGCTACGCCCCCGGGGCCGGGAGGCGCAGGCTGGGCGGGGCATCGTCGCGCAAGTCACACCGAAAGGCGAGTTTCGGCGCTGAGAATGGCGGGAAACAAGCATGTTTTGCCCTCGGTGCGGCTATCGCTCCCCAACGAGCTAACCCTCGCGGGAGCGTCCCGCGATCTCCGAGATCGGGTTCTCGGTCTCTCGCCCTGGCGAATTCGCAGGCAAACAGCCGTTCCGTACCGGTTGAACCCTACGTCAACCCCGCGCTTGGGGAATCCCGGGCAGGGTGACCAGAATCCGGCATCCGCGCGCTGATTCGGCCACCCCTATCCGCCCGCCGTGGAGGTCGACCGCCCAGCGGGCGATGGCCAGGCCGAGGCCGGTGCCGCCATCGCTGCCCTTGCCGTGCGGGGAGGTCACTTTGCCCCGGTTGAATCGCTCAAAGACCCGATGTCGCTCTTGCTCGGGAATGCCGGGACCTTCGTCGACCACCTCCAGCTCCAGCGACTCCGGCTGAGCGCCCCGGCGGGCGCGTACCGTCACCCGGCCGTGCGGCGGTGAGTGCTTCACCGCGTTGTCGATCAGGTTGGCGACGACCTGATGCAGCCGCTCCGCGTCCGCGTGCGCGGTCAGCTCGGGCGGCCACACATCGAGATGCAGATGCACATCCGTACGGGTGTGATGCCCGGAGCCGGAGGCGAGGCCGCGTCGGGCCACGGTCAGATTGGCCTCCTTCAGCACCCCCGACAGATAGGGCCACACCTCGAACCGGCTCGCCCGCAGCGGGAGGACCCCGTTGTCGAGACGGGAGAGATCGAGCAGGGTCTCCACCAGCCGGCCGAGCCGCTCGGTCTGCTTGAGCGCGGTCCGCATGGTCTCCGGATCGGCCGCGGAGACCCCGTCGACCACGTTCTCCAGGACCGCCCGCAGGGCCGCGATCGGGGTGCGCAGCTCATGCGAGACATTGGCGACCAACTCCTTGCGGTGCCGGTCCACCGCCTCCAGGTCATCGGCCATGCGATTGATCGTGGACGCGAGGTCGCCGAGCTCGTCCCGGCGGTCGGCGCCACGCACCCGACGGGTGAAGTCGCCGTGCGATATCCCCTTCGCCACCGTGTTCATCTCATCCAGCGGCGCGGTCAGGCCATGCGCCACGAACTGGGTGATCAGCAGTGTCGCTATCACCGAGAACACGGTGATGAAGCGCAGCTCGGTCGAGGTGCGCAGCGCCACCAGCACCAGCCCGGTGGTGATGAAGACCGAGACGACGACCAGCATCCCCAACTTGGTCTTGATCGTGATGGAGACCGCCCGCCGCCCGGGCCGTCTCTGTCGGGCAGGCCGCCTCATGGGGCGGGCGTCTCCAGGGCGTAGCCGACACCGTGGACGGTACGGATGCGCTCGGCGCCGATCTTGCGGCGCAGCGCCTTGATATGGCTGTCCACGGTTCGGGTGCCGGAGGCGTCGGCCCAGTCCCAGACCTCCGCGAGCAACTGTTCGCGGGAGAGGACCGCGCGGGGGGTGTTCGCCAGGCAGACCAGGAGATCGAATTCGGTGGGCGTCAGGTGCACATCGTCGGTACGGACCCGTACCCGGCGCTGGGCGTGGTCGATCTCCAGCTCGCCAAGCCGCAGAATGCCGCTCCGGGGTGTGACCGCGGCCAGTGCGGCCCGCTCGACCCGGCGCAGCAGTACGTGCACCCGCGCGGCCAGTTCCCGCATGGAGAACGGCTTGGTCATGTAGTCGTCGGCCCCGACGCCGAGGCCCACGAGCATGTCCGTCTCGTCGTCGCGTGCGGTGAGCATCAGCACCGGCACCGGGCGCTGCGCCTGCACCCGACGGCAGACCTCCAGTCCGTCGAAGCCGGGCAGCATGACATCGAGCACCATCAGATCCGGCTGCCAGGCCTCGGCGGCATCGACGGCGGCGGGGCCGTCGACAGCTGTCTGGACGAGGAATCCCTCGGCTCGCAGTCGGGCGGCGATGGCGTCCACGATGGTCGAGTCGTCCTCGACCACCAGTACCCGGCGCTGGGCCCCGGGCGTGGCGCTTGCGCCGTTTTGGGTGGTCTGTGTCTGTTCCATCGCCCGCCCCTGTGAGCGCTCTCGCGAGTTTTACGCTCGTTGTAGATCCGGTGTGTAGCTCAGCAGCGTAAGGGCATCCACGCGGTCCGGGCTACGCAGGGTGAACGGCGAGATGAACGACGTCAGGCACTCCCCGGGCAACGTGGATCTCTTTGGTTCCTACCCCGTTGAATCCGGCATTCCGCAGGGCTTCCTCAAAGGCGGGGGAGGGTTGCGCGGACCATACGGCAAGGATGCCGCCGGGGCTCAGGGCGCGGGCGCACAGGGCCAGTCCCGCCGGTGTGTACAGGGCCTCGTTGTCGTCGGTGACGGTCCAGTCGGGGCCGTTGTCGATATCCAGACAGAGGGCGTCATAGCGGTCGTCTGTCTCCCGGAGGTGGCTCAGGAGATCGGTCCGCACGATCGTGCTGCGGGGGTCGGCGAGCGCGGCGGCGGAGATGGGGGCGAGCGGCCCGGACAGATGCCAGTCGACGATCGCTTCCTCCCGCTCGACGACGGCGATATGTCGCCACCTTGGGTCAGCTGCCGCATGGGCGAGCGAGAAGCCGACCCCGAGCCCTCCGATGAGGAGCGAAGGGGTGCGGCGACCGGTCAGGGCAAGGGTGTCGGCGGCGACATCGATCAGCAGCCGCTCGGAGCGGCCGTCCGATGTGTCCATCAGAAAGCAGCCATTGGCGATGATTTCGTGATGCTCGCCGCGCCGGCGCAGGACGACCTCTCCATGGGGGCCGTTTCTTCGGTCAACGGTCACTGCGGCGGGGGTGATGAGGGTGGTGGTGGATGCTTCCGGGCGTAGGGACATAGGCGACCTCCGGTCCGTCGGATGGTGGTCATGTTCGGGGGCGGTGGCACTCCGCACAAACGGTTTCATCCGTGGGGCGGGCGTATGGAGGTGAAGCCGGGCGCGAGTGGTGTGACCGGTTGGTACGGGAGTGCCAGGGGGCGCGGATGGGAAGTAGTGCGCCCTACTGGGGCAGGACCTCTTCGGACCGGCGCCCCGCGCGACTCCCCAGCCAGACTCCCGCGTACCGCCTCAGCGGCCTCTCGGGCACCCCTACGTCGGTCGTGGGCCAGGCCTTCGAGGGGAATGCGGCGGTTCGCCGCAGCTCCTGGCCCCGGTCAGGGACCCGCGCCGCCCCTCTCGTCCCCTGCCCTTCGCAGACACACCGCGGCTCACCGTCCTTCGCGGCGCACCCCTCGCCAGGCATGGAGCCCCACGCCCACCACGAACAGCGTCCCGGCCGTCACCCAGGCCCCGGGCTCGGGCCCCGGTTGCATCGGCCAGGCCCATGACGTGGCCGCTCCGGTGCGGGTGCGGGGCGCGGAGAGATAGACCGATCCCGTGTACAGGCACATCGGCAGCCAGCTGGCCCGAGCCCCGAGCGCCACCGCGGCCAGCGCGCTCCCCCCGGTGGCACCCAGCAGATTGCGCACCATGGCGGCGGCCCCGTACCGGTCCGGCTCCCCGGGCACGGCCAGCGCCAGCACCAGGCCGGCCAGCGCGGTGAGCCCAAGGAGATGCGCCAGCCGCCGCGGCCACCAGGGGCCCACCGAGAGCCGGTCCAGTTCATCGCTCGGAGTATGGAGACTGGTGCCCACGGCGGCCGATGCGAGCAACGGACCGAACACCACGACCGGCACCCGGGCGCCGTAGCCGTAGTGCGGATGCCCTACCAGCCAGTCGGCTGCCCAGGCGGCCAGGGCGGCGGTCAGCAGGAGAAAGGCGAATGCCGCAGGTAGGCCACGGGAGCGCCCGTACAGACGGAGCGTCTCAGTGGAGCGTCCACGGCAGTTGAGGGCGGTCATGGAACCGGCACCTCCGCCGGATCGCAGATATCGGTGGAGGTCGACGCCAGATAGTCGACGAGATAGCTGCGCTGTTCGGCGGGGGTCTTGGCGTCCAGTCGAGCCACATACCCCTTCGCCTCCGGCCAGGGCGCGCCCTGGCCGAAGATGACGGAGGGCGCCAGCCACTGGACTAGGCCCCTGGTGATCCAGCCCGCTCGAAGACGACTCGCACCATCACCATGTGTGCTCCAGCACTCTTGGAAGAGCTGTCCAACCGCCCAGTTCGCATACTCCTCCGGTTCCCTCAGCCGTCCTCGGAGGGAGTGAAACTCGGGCGACGGTAGCCGAGCGTCCTCGGCCTGCAATCTCCCTGGGTCGTCCACCCAACGCCTGGGCGCATGAGGAATGCCGCTCAGCCTGGCGTTCACCCCACTCAGGGCGTAGGACACCTGAGGCAGTAGCTGCTGATCCACGGCTGTGACACAGACCTGAGGCGTTCCGTCGTCGCAGATCAGCCGAGCCGCGTTCGGGTCGAGCCGCCAGGGCCTGTCGTCGCCGGTCAGCAGTGCGGCGGCCAGGCAGGCAACGATCAGCGGTATGAGCGCGATGGCCCGGCGGCGCGCCGCGTATGCGAGAAAGACGGCTGTGCCGAGACCGCCCGTCCATGCGATCGACGCGGGGGCGTACCACCAGAGCGGTGCATCCCAGCGCGGCGTGTACTGGTATGCCGGGTTGAGCCAGTGGGGCTCAGGGCCCACATAGGCCGGTACGACGAGACAGAGGAAGACCACTCCCGCGAGCACTGGCGCGAGCAAGCGCCAGGTCACCAATTGTCCGATCACATAGCCGACGACGCCGAGCGAGGCGAGCGCACAGGCATTGACGACGATCACCGAGAAGAAGGGGCTGCCCCACCCCGCATAGGGCGAGCACGCCAGCAGGGCCCCAACGGCCGCGACCAGATAGCCGACAGCTGGCCAGAGCGCGGACGGCGTCGCCGCGAGGAGTAGTTGCCGGATGGGGGTGCGTGCGCCGGAAGCGCGCAGCTCACCCATTCGGTTTCGGCGCTCTCGCCCACCGTGCCAGCAGCCAGCCGCGCTGCTCATCGGGCCGCCGATGAGCAACCCGAGGGGTTGCAGCACCTCGGAGACGCTTCTCCAACTGCTCTGCCAGCCGTCCAGATCGTCCGCCGTGACGACGAGTGTGGCTCCCATCGTCAGGGCGATGGCCAACGCGCTCCAGGGGCCTACGCCACGCCGCAACTCGCTGATGAGCGGGTTGACGCCATGAGGGTGACGGGCGGGAGAAGGGTGGTCGGGGCTATCTGATGGACGCACGGGCGGCCCTCCCCGCAAGGGTTGCCTCCATCAACGCGGCCCATTGGGGGAGCGGGCCGCGGGCTGGCGCGGAAGAACCGGCAGCCGGGCCCCCTCGCGGTAGCAGACCCGGGTCCCATTCGCTGCCGTCCGACTGCCGGCATGGAGCGCGGTTCACTGCTTCCCCCTGGTGACTGCGTCGCGATGGGCCCGTAGGGCCGCCGTGTATCCCCGCTCGATGGGGCTGGACGGGCTGGATGTCTGGGGGGAGTCGGCGGGCGAACCCGCGCCGGAGGCCGTCGGGTCGGCCGTACCGCCCAGTTCGGTCAAGGACGCCGTCGTTCCCCGGTAGGCCACCCGTCCCGAATCGATCAGCGTCACCTGGCCACAGGCCACCGCCACGTCCTCAACGAGATGGGTGGAGACGATCACCGTGGAGGTGGCGCCCAACTCACGCAGCAGTGCTCTGAACTCCACGCGCTGTTCGGGGTCCAGACCTGCCGTCGGCTCATCGAGCAGCAACAGGTCCGGCTCATTCACCAGGGCCTGCGCGATACCCACCCGGCGCGCCATTCCGCCCGAGAGCGTTTTGACCTTCGCGTCGAGACGGCCCGCTAGGCCGACCCGCTCCACCGCCCGTTCCACCGCGCGGGGAACCGAGTGCGCCGGCATCTCCTTCAACCAGGCCACATAGGAGACGAACTCCCGGACGGTGAAACCCGGGTAGTAGCCGAACTCCTGGGGCAGGTACCCCAGCCTCCGCCGCACCTCGGTGCGCTCCTGGTGCGCCGAGATGTCGAGGCCCAGGAGTTCGATCCTTCCCTCGGTCGGCGGTGCGACCGTCGCCAGTACCCGGATCAGGGAGGTCTTCCCCGCCCCGTTCGGCCCGAGCAGTCCGTGGACGCCTGTGTCGAGGTCCAACTCGACGGCGTCCAGCGCCACCGTGCGACGGTGCCGTACGGTCAGCCCCGCCACCCTGACGCCGCTGGTTGCGGCACCTATCCGCGCACTCACGGCCTCACAGCCTCTCCATGTGGTCGAACGATGAACGGCGTACGGCGAGTAGGCCGCCGCACACCACGGCAGCCGCCGCCCAGCCGCCTTGGACACCCGGCCCGGTCACCAGCTGCGAGAGCTGTTCCCCCAGCCCCTGCGGCAGGGCGGGCAGCGCCGGCAGCAGCACCACGGCGAGCCAGCCAGCGCCCAGCGCACCGGCGGCGAGCCGGCAGCCGATGTACGAGCCCAGTGCGAGCGTCGCCACGGTCAGTGCCAGCCCGGGCAGCAGCCAGGCCGCGGCGCCCGGCACCCTGGGCGAATCGCCCGCCCGGGGCATCAGCGCCCCGGCCGCCGTCAGCAGCGGGACGCTCACCGCCAGCACCGCCGCGGTCCGGGTCAGCAGCAGCCGTAGGCCCCCGGACGGGGTGGCCGCGACGATCTCGTACAGCGGGTCGGCGTGACGCCCGTAGGACAGGGCCACTCCGGCAAGCGGTAGCGCCGGCGCAAGCGCCAGCAACAGCGGGTGGGCCCAGGCCAGGTCCATTCCGTACGCGAGTCCCAAGGCGCCGCCCGCCGTGAGCACGACCGCCAGCAGCCAGGCACCCCGCAGGGCGGGGCCGGCCGCCCAGACCATCCGCGCGGTCCACGGCACCCGCGTGGGAGCGGCGGTCGCTTGTGCCAGCACCGCCATCCGCACCTGATCGAGCACCGGGCCCGCCGCACCCCTGAGCACCGAGGCGGACACCCGGGCCGCGCACGGTCCGCACGATTCGATATGGGTCTCCAACGACCAGGCGTCGGGCTCGGGCGCCGAGCCGTCCGCGTACCGCCGGGCCTGTTGCTCGTCCACATGCCAGTCGGCGTGGTGCCGACCCTGCCCGTGGCTCATGCGATCCCTCCCAGCGGGTTGGTGTCCGGGGCGAGTTGGGCGAGCGCGGCCCGTAGTTCGCGGCGGGCCCGCAGCGCCCGGGTCTTGACGGTGCCCTCGGGTATTCCGAGGAGCCGGGCGGTCTCCCGGGTGGTCAGACCGTCGATGACCGTGGCGCGTAGGACATCTCGCAGTTCGGGCGAGATGCGGTCCAGGGCAGCCCCGACATCGCCGTACTCAAGCCCCGCCAGCACCCGGTCCTCGGCGGACGGCGCGGGCTCGCCGGCGTAGGAGGTCTCCGTGTCGACCGGGGTGGGGACCGCGGGGCACTCCTTGGCCCGGGCCCGCCCCGCGTCCACCAGGCGGCGGGCCGCGATCACCCAGAGCCACCCGCCGGCCGCGCCGCCGCGATGTGATCCGGCGGAACGCCAGACGGTGACAAAGGTGTCCTGGAGGACCTCGCGCACGGTCTCGGGATCAGCACAGCGGCGGCTCAGCCGGATGTGGAGCCAGCCCGCATGGCGGTCGTAGAGGGTGGCCAGCGCATCGGCACTGCCGCGGGCGACGGCCTGGAGCAGCTCGGCGTCGTCCGGGGCCCGCGCCGTCTCCGCCGCTTCCACCACCCCGGCTGGTTCCGCAGTTCCCGACGGTGCGGCAGCGCGCCGGGGCCCCCAGCGCGACTCCCGGCGGGTCCCCGGTACTGCCCCCTGTCGGGTGGCACGCCAACCGGCGGGTGCGGTGCCCGGAGTGTCCGGCCCCGGGTGCGATGACCCTGGCCGTGGCTCCCTCTCTGATCCCCCTGAGGGGCGGTTCCCTCTCACACCCCTCTATCGCCCGCAGCGCGGCTTTCGGTTCACGGTAGAGAGAAAGAACCAGGTCAAGACGGTTTCCCGGGTGATCGCCGACAGCGAACAGAATCTCGGGAACATCTCACCGGCGCCATGCATTGAGTGGTTATTGAGTCTTCAGAGCTCAACTTCACTGCCTAAGGGGAGATCATGGCTGCTGAGTCCCAGACGTTCACACCGCTCACCCTGCCCGTGCTGCCGCTCGATGACGAGGTTGTGCTGCCCGGAATGGTGGTGCCGTTGGACCTGACCGACACCGAGGTGAGGGCCGCGGTGGAGGCCGCTCAGGCCGACGCCCGCTCTGACAGCAGCAAGCCCACGGTGCTGCTTGTTCCTCGGGTGGACGGCCACTACGCGGGGATCGGTGTGCTCGGGACCGTCGAGCAGGTCGGAAGGCTCTCCGACGGGGATCCCGGCGCACTGATCCGCGGCCGTGGCCGAGTGCGCATCGGCGCCGGCACCACGGGCCCCGGTGCCGCCCTGTGGGTCGAAGGCACCCGGATCGATGAGACGGTGCCCGACCCGCTGCCCGGCCAGATCACCGAGCTGGTCAAGGAGTACAAGGCGCTCGCCACCGACTGGCTGAAGAAGCGTGGGGCCTGGCAGGTCGTGGACCGGGTCCAGCAGATCGACGATGTCTCCCAGCTCGCCGACAACAGCGGATACTCACCGTTCCTGACCACCGCCCAGAAGATCGAACTGCTGGAGAACACCGACCCGGTCGCCCGCCTCAAGCTCGCCACCGAGCAACTGCGGGAGCACCTCGCCGAACAGGACGTGGCCGAGTCCATCGCCAAGGACGTCCAGGAGGGCGTCGACAAGCAGCAGCGGGAGTTCCTGCTGCGCCGCCAGCTCGAAGCCGTGCGCAAGGAACTGCGTGAGATCAACGGCGAGGCCGGTGAGGACGAGTCCGACGACTACCGGGCCCGGGTCGAGGCCGCCGACCTACCGGAGAAGGTGCGCGAGGCCGCACTCAAGGAGGTCGAGAAGCTGGAGCGCGCCAGCGACCAGAGCCCCGAGGGGTCATGGATTCGCACCTGGCTGGACACCGTCCTCGAACTGCCGTGGAGCGAGCGCACCGACGACGAGTACGACATCCAGGGCGCCAAGGCCATCCTCGACGCCGAGCACGCCGGGCTCCAGGACGTGAAGGAGCGGATCACCGAGTACCTGGCGGTGCGCAAGCGCCGTTCCGATCGCGGACTCGGAGTCGTCGGCGGACGGCGCGGCGGAGCCGTGCTGGCCCTCGTCGGCCCGCCCGGTGTGGGCAAGACCTCGCTGGGTGAGTCCGTCGCCCACGCGATGGGACGGAAGTTCGTCCGGGTCGCGCTCGGTGGCGTACGGGACGAGGCCGAGATCCGCGGTCACCGGCGTACCTACGTCGGCGCGCTCCCGGGCCGGATCGTCCGTGCCATCAAGGAGGCCGGCTCGATGAACCCGGTGGTCCTGCTCGACGAGATCGACAAGGTCGGCTCGGACTTCCGGGGTGACCCGGCAGCGGCCCTCCTCGAGGTCCTGGACCCCGCGCAGAACCACACCTTCCGTGACCACTACCTGGAGGTCGAACTCGACCTGAGCGATGTTGTCTTCCTGGCCACCGCCAATGTGCTGGAGGCCATCCCGGAGGCCCTGCTCGACCGGATGGAACTGGTCAGGCTGGATGGCTACACCGAGGACGAGAAGGTCGTCATCGCCCGGGACCACCTGCTGCCCCGTCAGCTGGAGCGGGCGGGCCTGGAGCAGGACGAGATCGTCCTGGAGGACTCGGCGCTGCGGAAGCTCGCCGGCGAGTACACCCGCGAGGCGGGTGTGCGAAACCTGGAGCGCTCCATCGCCAGACTGCTGCGGAAGGTCGCCGCCCAGCATGAGCTCGGGGACCGGGAGCTGCCGTTCACCATCGGCGCGGAACAACTGCGCCCGCTGATCGGACGGCCGCACCATGTGCCGGAGTCGGCGCAGGACCCGGCCGAACGCCGTACCGCCGTGCCCGGTGTCGCCACCGGACTCGCGGTCACCGGCGCCGGCGGTGACGTGCTGTTCGTCGAGGCGTCGCTGGCGGATCCCGAGACGGGAGCCTCCGGGCTCACCCTCACTGGGCAGCTGGGCGATGTGATGAAGGAGTCGGCGCAGATCGCGCTGAGCTTCCTGCGCTCGCGCGGCGCGGAGCTGGAGCTACCGGTCGGCGACCTCAAGGACCGGGGCGTACACATCCACTTCCCGGCGGGTGCGGTCCCCAAGGACGGCCCGAGCGCCGGCATCACGATGACGACCGCGCTCGCGTCGCTGCTCTCCGGACGCCAGGTGCGTACGGATGTGGCGATGACCGGTGAGGTCTCCCTGACCGGTCGGGTGCTACCGATCGGCGGCCTGAAGCAGAAGCTGTTGGCCGCGCACCGGGCGGGCATCACCACCGTGGTGATCCCCAAGCGGAACGAGGCGGATCTGGACGATGTGCCCCAGGAGATCCTGGACACTCTTCAGGTGCATCCGGTGACGGATGTGCGCCAGGTGCTCGATCTGGCGCTGGCCCCGGCGGACGTTCGGGTTCCCGCCGCGGCGTGAACCCCTGACGGACCTGGGTGGGCCCCCGACCCACCCAGGCCGCCGGTCCGTACGGGCTTGATCCATCCCCCAGCGAAGGGGCCGACTCTCCCCGGCGGCCCCTTCGCTCCGCTCTGTGCGCCATCCGCACACCACGGAACACCCGACGGAACAGCGGGAGGCGGTGCCACCGGGCCGGTGCCGCCATCCTCGATCTGGGGCGGGAGCACTCCCCGGAGCACGGACAATAGCGGGATGAAGTCCCCTGACCAGCAGACCAGCACCCATCAGCTGCGGGCCGACTGTGCCAACTGCTTCGGCCTCTGCTGCGTTGCCCTCCCCTTCAGCCGCTCCGCTGACTTCGCCGCCGACAAGAAGGCCGGCACCCCTTGCCCCAGCCTCAACACCGAGTTCCGCTGCTCGATCCACACCCGACTGCGCCCCAGCGGGTTCAACGGCTGCACCGTGTACGACTGCTTCGGGGCGGGCCAGAAGGTCTCCCAGATCACCTTCGGAGGTGAGGACTGGCGTCGGCATCCGGGCGCCGGCCCCCAGATGTTCACGGCCTTCCCGGTCGTACGACAGCTGCATGAGCTGCTCTGGTATCTGACCGAAGCCCTCACGCTGGCCCCGGCCCGTACCCTCCACCCCGAACTACGGGATCTGCTCGCGGAAACCGAGGAGCTGACCCTGCTGGGACCCGAGGAACTGGTCGCGCTCGATGTCCCAGCCCACCGCCAGCGCGTGAACGTCCTGCTGCTGAGCAGCAGTGAGCTGGTCCGGGCCGAGGTCCGGGGGACGGGCAAAGGACGCCGTCCGAAGGACCGCAGGGGCGCTGACCTCATGGGCGCCCGCCTCCGCGGGGCCGATCTGCGGGGAGTCAGTCTCCGGGGCGCGTATCTGATCGCCGCTGACCTGCGCCGGGCCGATCTGCGTCAGAGCGATCTCATCGGGGCGGACCTGAGGGACGCCGATCTGTCCGGGGCCGATCTCACCGGCGCGATCTTCCTCACCCAGCCGCAACTCAACGCGGCCAAGGGCGATGGCACGACCAGGCTGCCGCACGCGTTGGACCGCCCCGCCCACTGGTCCTGACCGGGGCCGGGATCAGGGGGAAGCACAGGGCGGTCCGGTCCCTGGTGGGTTCGGGGCGCTGAGCGACGACTGGTTCCGGTCAGCCGTTCGCCAGCGCCACGACTCGGTCGAGTGCGCCGTTGAACTTGTTGTGGTCGCCGACGAACGGTCCGGACGAGGTGTACTGCCACATGGTCTGGACGGACCAGCCGGCCGGCAGGGTGCCCGGGGTGGTGTTGTACCGGGCGATCCACAGCGGATTGACGGCACCGAACCCGGCGTAGTCGCCGGTGCACTGGGTCCACCAACTCGTCGCCGTGTAGATCACCGCGTCCCGTCCGGTGCGTGCCCTGTACTGGTTGAGGAAGTTCCTGATCCAGGTCACCATCCCGGACTGCGACTTGCCGTAGCAGGCGTCTCCGTATGGGTTCCACTCGATGTCGAGCGCTCCCGGCAGGGTCTTCCCATCCGGCGACCAGGCCCCGCCACGGTCGACGAAGTAGTCCGCCTGCGCGGCGCCGGTGGCCGTGTCAGGCGTGGCGAAGTGATAGGTGCCGCGGATCATTCCGCTGTCATGGGAGCCGTCGTACTGCTGGGTGAAGTAGGGGTTCTTGTAGTAGGTGCCCTCCGTGGCCTTGACGTAGGCCCACTTCACACCGCTGGCCCAGAGTGCCGGCCAGTCGACATTGCCCTGATGGCTGGCGACATCGACGCCTTCCGTCTGAGTGGCCTCCGGCTCAAGGCCGCGCTGCTCGGGCGGTAGCGCGCCCTGCCCGTCATGGGCGACGACGCCCATGCCGAGATGGGCCGATCCGCGCGGCGGGGGAGTCTCACCCGCGGCGGCGACGGAGGAAGAGGAGAAGAGGAGGGAGAGGGCGATGAGAAGGACACCGGACGTTGTTATGAACGGGCGGCGGAAGCTCCTCATCGAGGGATGGGGGCGTGCTGTTCCGAATCTGTCCACGGGCATAGCGTGCCCCTGAAGCGCATAAAGAGGATTTTCTGCATCGATGTCATGACATACCTAGATGGGTTAATTTGGTGTGGGCATGCCATTCGATGGGTTGTGTGCCGGAGCGGAGCCGGGAACGGGCTCTGAAGGGCCGCCGCTGGTCTATGCCTGCGAAATACTGACCGCGCTGCGGCGATGACCGGCCCCGGCGAGGACGCCTGTGAACGGGAAAGCCTACGAGGGGTGTTGACGTGCAGAGAAGCGGTACGGGGAGTGAAGCCGAGCCCCGCGGTACGGATGGTGTCGACCATGTTTTCCTGGCGCTGGAGAAGGAGTTGGCCGTATTCCTGCGCCGCGCTCGTGCGTCCTCGGGGGAAATGGCCCGTGCGGTCCATCCCGGATTGGAGCCCGCCGCCTATGGGTTGCTCGTCCAGCTGGAGGCGACGGGGGTGCAGCGCGGGACGGATCTCGCCGTGTACTTCGGCGTCGGCAAGGCGACGATGAGCCGTCAGCTCCGGGCGCTCGAAGAGGTGGGGCTGGTGTCGAGGGAGCCCGATCCGGCCGATGGCCGGGCATCACTCGTACGGCTCACGGAAGAAGGTCTGGAGCGATTCCGCCGAGTGAGGGATGCCCGGCGGGAGACCTATGTCCGCAAGCTGGCCGACTGGGACCGTGGGGAGATCGCGGAACTGGCCAGACTGCTGCACGAGCTGAACGTCAGCGCGGAATCCTGACCTGACGTGGGCGGTCGCCGGGTCGGCGTCCGCCCCGAGGCGCGCGGGTGCCGGGACGTTCCTTGGGACTCGCCCGTTCCGCCCCGAGGCGCGAGGGCCCCAGGGCATTGCTCGGGCCTCTCGCCGCCACGGCGCCGCGATCCAGCGGACGTCTCGCCCATCACGGAGTTCGGCCAGGTGTTCCGCAGCGGGCCGCTCTGCCCCTGAGCGCCCGCTCCCGGCCGCCGGGATCGGGGCGGACGGGAGCCTTCACCCTGGGAACGGCCGGGAGCACGCCCTCGCCTTGGGAGCGCTGGGAGCGCTGGGAGCGTCGGGGCCATGGGACCCGGACCGCTGACCCGTCCGGCCGCCTGGAGGCGGCCCAGACTCCGGGGGATGGATGAGCGCCGCCAACCGGTCCCGCGTTCAGGGACGGAACTAAGGAAGGAACCAGGGGCGGAACCCCAGATCCCGGGCAAGCGTCATCAAGGGGGGCGGTAGGCCGGTGGAGGCTGGCGGGCTCGTCGGCCCTGGGCTCCCGGATCGCGCCTCCTTGGCCTGGGCGCTCCCGGATCGCGTGGCCCCTGACCCGGTCACCCGGTGGTTCGCACGGCGCTCTGGGACCCCGGCCCCCCCGGTCTGCCCGGCGGGAGCCGCCAACCCCGCCGGAGCGTCCCGAGGGCTGGGAACGGCCCTAGAGCTCCGCGAAGACCACCGCGGCGTCATCGTGCAGCTTCCAGCGGATCACCGTCGTACGCTCCAGTGCCGCCGTCTCCACCGCCCGTACCCGGTCGATCAACCCCTGCGCCCCTTCCTTGCGCAGCACCCCCAGGCACTGGGTCCAGCTGCCCTCCTCGAACATCTCCACCCAGCGTGAAGCCCCGTCCGTCAGGGCGGCCAGGGCCCGGACGCGCTCCCTCGGTGTGCGGCCCGCCACCGCGTGGACCGTGACGCCGGGATCGGCCGCCGCCGTGAAGAACCCGCCCTCCGCGTTGCGCAGTCGGTCCGCCGACTCATGGGTCCGCAGGAGCTCTCGGGGCAGCCGGTCGATGCGATCGTCCAGAATCGCCCGTACTCCGCCCTCCGGGGACTCCAGCAGCAGCACCGAGTCCGAGAGCACCAGATGTTCCACGTCCTGCGAGGGGCCACCCCAACGGGCCATGACCACCGTCGCCTGAGGCGTTCTTACGTGAGAAAGGTCACAACTGTTTCGGTGAACATCGGCGGTGCGTCGGATTGCCGTGGCGAGAACCTCGGTCAGAGGGGCATCTAGCTGGGAAACGGACAGTTCGAGCAGGGTGCCGCCCAATCGAGCGGTAAACCATGGGACTCCATGCTCACAGCCGTAGTCACCCTCGGGCGGGGTCACTCCATCAAGGACGATGAGTGCTCCACCCTGCCCCGACGCCGGCAGGGCCACGGATGCCCAGTCCTCGTTGGGGCGTTCGGGTGAGCCGGGCGAAGTGGCGAGTTCGATGCGCATGACACTCAGTCTGCATGAGTCGTTCACGTTGCCTGCACAATCGCGCAAACGATCCGTACGGCCAGGTCAGGGGGTGTGACTCGGTCCTGAATGGTCAATGAGCGAAGCTGCGGGCGCGCATCCTGTCAAAGCCCGGCCGGAAGATCCAGTCAGTGTCCATTCCCGGCACGTGACGGCAACCGAGAGGAGTTGTTCGCCAACTCCCTGGTGTTGTTCACTCGTTCAGGTGGCGGAGCGGCCGATGTGCACCTCCCTCCCAAATGCACTGGAATGGTCTTAAGTCATACCAGGGGTGGGGTCAGGTGTATGACCGGTCGTCATCTCTGCTTCAAGGTCAAAGGGCGGACGAGTCAAGCAGGATTGCGAGCACCGGTGCAGAAGAAGCGGCCTCAGGCCCCCCTGGTCCCTGAGACGTTCCAGGCACAGTCCGCCCCGCCGGCCCCGGCTGCGCCAGGCCGGGCCAAGCGCGTACGCAGCAGGCTGGTCGCGGGAGTGGCCGTCGTCAGTCTGGTCGTCATCGGCGCCGGGCTGCCCGGAGTCCTCGCGGTGTCGGCGGAGCTGAGCGAGTCCCAGCGACTGGTCGAACTCGCCGAGCTCAACCGGCAGGCCGTCACACTCGCCCACTCGCTCGCCGATGAGCGCGACGAGGTCACCGCCTACATCGCCGCAGGGCGTGAGGAGCAGGAGGCCGGGGCCGGCGACAAGGACCGGCGCGAGGTCACCGCAACCCGCAGCGCCCGGGTGGATCGTCAGATAGACGAGATCACCGAGGTCATCCCCGATGGGCGCGCCGAACTCCGGCGCGAACTGGCCGCCGTGCCCTCGGTACGGCGTGACGCGATGACCGGCAAGGGCACGGCGGTGGAAGCCCACCGCGCGTACACCGCCGTCATCACCGGGCTGCACGCGCTCGCCGTGGAACTCGCCGACGAGACTCCCTCCCGCGCCCCCGGTGCGACCGCTGCCACCCGTGCGCCCGCGGCACTCGGTCTCGCCGTCGAGCAGGCATCGGCGGCCCGTGGGCTGCTGCTGGCCGCGCTCTCGGTCCCGGCCGGGGAGACCGAGGAGAGCCTCGACCCGATCAGCGGGCTCCCCGTCGAGCAGGAGACCGACGAGTCCAAGGCCGCCGACGAGATCCGTGACGTCCTCAGCGCCGCCGCCCAGCAGTCCCGGGTGCGTGAACAAGCCGCACTGGCCGACTTCGACCAGGCAGCGGGCAAGGACGCCCGTGAGTCGCTGGCCGCCACGGTCACCGGTGCCGAGGTCAAGACAGCCGAGAACTATCTCGCCAGACTCACCGACCAGCCCCAACTGTCCGCCGGCGACCGCAAGTCCAACCGGGAGAAGCTGGAGTCGTCGCTCACCGCCCGTATCGAGTTGATGCGTGGGATCGAGTCCTCGCTCGCGTCGGAGCGGATCGTCAGCTTCGAGCAGCTTCGTGACGACGATGTCACCGCGCTGGAGATCCGGGTCGGACTGCTCGGCGGCACCCTGCTGTTGACGATCGGCGCACTGGCCGCCATCGCCCGCACCCTCACCCGCCCGCTCGCCGTACTGCGGATCGGCGCGGCCCGGTTGGCGAACGCGCCCGAGTTGGAAGACCCGGTGCGCTTCACCGGTCGCAACGATGAGTTCGCGCAGGTCGTACGGTCCCTCAACGCCCTGCACGGAAAGGTCGTCGAACTCGGCGACCGGGCCGAACGGCTGGAGGGCGACCGGGGCGAGTTGGCCGGCTCGCGCGATGCGGTGGCGGCCCAGCTCAGCGCCGCTCGGGCCGAGATGCGCCAGCACACCGCCCAGCTCACCGCCGAACTCGAACGCCTGCGCCACACCGTCGACCACACCTTCGTCAATCTCTCCCTGCGCACCCTCGGCCTGGTGGAGCGGCAACTCGGCGTGATCGAGAAGCTGGAGGAGCGGGAGCAGGACCCAGAGCGTCTCGCCACTCTCTTCAAGCTCGACCACATGGCCACCGTCATGCGCCGCCACAGCGAGAACCTGCTGGTCCTCGCCGGCGCGGAACACGGCCACAGCCACACAGGGCCGGTTCCGCTCGTCGATGTGCTGCGGGCCGCCGTCAGCGAGATCGAGCGGTACGAGCGCGTCGTCATCCAGTCGCTGCCCCCGCATGTCCAGGTCGCCGGCTTCGCCGCCGATGACCTCAGCCACCTCGTCGCCGAACTGTTGGAGAACGCCACCTCGTTCTCGCCCCCGGAAGCCCAGGTCGAGCTCTCCGGCTGGCTCCTGGAGAGCGGCGAAGTGATGCTCTCGGTACAGGACGGCGGCATAGGGATGACCCCGGGACGGCTCGCCGAGCTCAATGCCCGGCTGGCTGACCCCGAGACCTTCGAGGCCGCCCCGCCGGTGGCTTCCGGTCGGGACGCCGAGGGCCTTGGACTGCGGGTCGCCGCGCTGCTGGCCGCCCGCCACGGTGTGCGCGTACAACTGCGCGAGCAGGCCCAGGGCGGGGTCGCCGCAGTCGTGGTGCTCCCGCAGGGGCTGCTGCCCAAGGCATCACCCGTCGAGGGCCGTGGCCGTGCCGGCGACTCCGGCACCGGGTTCCACCTCCCCGGGTCGGTCGCCGAGGCCAACTCCAACGCCCTGCCGAGCTCTCCGCGCCAGCCGCTGCCCGCACCGCCTGCCGGACCGCCTGCCGATCCGCTGGTCGATCCGCTGGTGGAGGCCGCCGAGGCCGCTGTGCGGGCCGCCGAGCCGGAAGTGCACGAGCGGGCCGCCGACAGCGTGCCGGACTCCCACGCGCCCGATGAGCCCACCTTCGAGATGCGGCTGCCGGAGTTGGAGCAGTATCCGGTCATGCCCGGCCAGGCGACACCCTTTGGCTCGCCCGAGCCGGTAGCGTCGGTTCCCGAGCCGGCCGGTGAACCCGAGCCGGCCGTGGCGCCCGGACCTGTCGCGGGTCCCGCGCCGGTGTGGGACCGGGTCACCGACAAGGGCCTGCCCAAGCGCACACCCAAGATCGTCAAGCCCGCAGCCGCACCAGGCGAGCGGACCGGCAGCGTTGACGCCGAAGACCTGCGCCGCAGGCTCGGCGGCTTCCAGCGCGCTGCCGACCAGGGCCGACGCGAAGCCGAGGCGCAAGTGGCCCAGAGCGCGCGTAAGGCGACAGAAGAAGCGGGGGACACAGTCGAGGAGGCACGCAGTTGACTGCGACCAGCACGTTCGGCCTGAGTAGCGAGGCCCGCAATCTGCACTGGTTGCTCAGCAATCTGGTGGAGGAGGTGCCAGGTCTGCGCTCGGTGGCCGTCGTATCGTCCGATGGGCTGCTGCTGTTGTCTTCCGACCCGGCCCAGAACGCCGCACCCATCGGGGGCGGCCACCAGGACGGCCCCAAGGGCTCCAGCGCCGACCTCGCCACCATCGTCTCCGGGATCGGCAGCCTGACCATCGGCGCCGCCCGGTTGATGGACGGCGGCGGCGTCAAGCAGACGATGGTCGCCATGGAGGACGCCTGCGTGTTCATCATGTCGATCAGCGACGGCTCACTCCTGGGCGTCCATGCCGAGGCGGACTGCGACATGTCCGTCGTCGCCTACCACATGGGGCTCTTCGTGGGCCGGGCCGGACATGTGCTCACCCCCGAACTCCGCAGTGAGTTGCGCCAGACCCTGGAGGGGGTCCGATGACCGCCTCCGGGCCGCTGGGCCCTGACGTTCCCGCCGGTATCGGCCCCTCGGGGTTGCCGGTACGCGGTGAGAACCGCCGCCCCGCCCGGGTGCGGCCCTACTCACTCACCGGTGGTCGCACCCGTTTCGGCCATGTGCTGTTGGTGGAAACGTTCGTGGCGGCCATCGAAGCGCCCCCCGAGCGTCCCGAGCTCCCCAAGGGCGATCTGTCCTCCCGGGTGATGCCCGAACTCCAGGCCATCGTCGAGCTGTGCCGCCGGATGCGTACCGTCGCCGAGATCTCGGCGATCCTCAAGATGCCGCTCGGTGTCGTCAGAGTGCTCCTGAGCGATCTGGCGGACCAGGGAAAGATCCGTGTATATGGCACCGGGCACGCCCCCGGACGCCCTGAACGCGCACTGCTGGAAAGGGTGCTGAGTGGACTCCGCCGCCTCTGAGACTCTGCTTGCCCAGAACCACCCCGAGCAGCAGCGCGACCCCTGTCCGGATACCGCCCCCGGCGGCTCCATAGCCGCCGACGAGGGCCTCCAGGCGTGGCAACTGGACCACAACCGCGCCCCCACCGCCGCCAAGATAGTCGTCGCCGGCGGTTTCGGTGTCGGCAAGACAACGTTCGTCGCCTCGGTCTCGGAGATCACTCCGCTCCAGACCGAGGCGCTGATGACCCAGGCGAGCGAGGAGACCGACGACCTCGCGTCAACGCCGGAGAAGCTCACCACCACCGTCGCCATGGACTTCGGCCGGCTCACCCTCGACCGGGATCTGGTGCTCTACGTCTTCGGCACGCCGGGACAGCAACGCTTCTGGTTCATGTGGGACGACCTGGCGCGTGGCGCGGTCGGGGCGGTCGTGCTCGCCGACACCCGGCGGCTGTCCGACTGCTTCCCGGCACTGGACTACTTCGAAAGCAGTGGGCTGCCGTACATCGTCGCGGTGAACCACTTCGACGGCTCGGAGATGTTTGAGATCGAGGACGTGCGGGAGGCCTTGACCATACCGGTACATGTACCGATTGTGATCATGGACGCGCGCAGGCGAACCACCGTTGTCGAGTCACTTCTGGCTCTGGTGAGCCTTGCGCTCGATGCCACCCCCGAATAGTCCTTGCTAGCTCTGCCCAGACGAAAGAGACTCCCCGGATGCGGAAGATACTCATAGTCGGAGCCGGTCAGTCCGGTCTCCAGCTCGCCCTCGGCCTCCAGTCGAAGGGTTACGAGGTCACCTTGATGTCCAACCGCACGGCCGATGAGATCCGCTCCGGCCGGGTCATGTCGACGCAGTGCATGTTCCACACCGCCCTCCAGCACGAGCGCGACCTGGGGATCAACTTCTGGGAGTCCCAGGCCCCCAGGATCGAGGGCCTCGGCGTGTCCGTCGCCGGGCCCGAGTCACAGCGCCTCATCGACTGGGTCGGCAAGCTCGACGGCTACGCCCAGTCGGTGGACCAGCGGGTGAAGATGGCCGGCTGGATGGAGACCTTCGCCCAGCGCGGTGGACAACTCGTCATCCACGGAGCCGCCGTCGGCGACCTTGACTACTTCTCCCGCACCTACGACCTGGTGATGGTCTCCGCGGGAAAGGGCGAGCTGGTCTCGATGTTCGGCCGGGACGCCACCCGCTCCCCGTACGACGCCCCCCAGCGCGCCCTGGCCGTCGCCTATGTCCACGGTCTGGGGCCGCGCCCGGAGCATCCCGAGTTCGACGCGGTCCGCTGCAACCTCGTACCGGGGGTCGGTGAGCTCTTCGTGATGCCGACCTTCACCAACTCCGGTCGCGCCGACATCCTGTTCTGGGAGGGCGTTCCGGGCGGTCCGCTCGATGTCTTCCAGGGAGTGAAGGACCCCTCGGAGCATCTGGCCCTCACCCTGGAGCTGCTGGAACGCTTCCTGCCGTGGGAGTACGCCCGCGCCACCAAGGTCGAACTCACCGACGCCGGCGGCACCCTCGCCGGACGGTACGCCCCCACCGTACGCAAGCCGATCGGGCAGCTGCCCGGCGGCGGTCTGGTGCTCGGTGTCGCCGATGTCGTCGTCGCCAACGACCCGATCACGGGCCAGGGCTCGAACTCGGCGTCCAAGTGCGCCACCGCCTACCTCGACTCCATCGTCGAGCACGGCGACAAGCCGTTCGACGGGGACTGGATGCAGGCCACCTTCGACCGCTACTGGGAGACCGCGCAACACGTCACCAAGTGGACCAACGCCATGCTCGCGCCCCCGCCGGAGCACATCTTGAACCTGATCGGCGCGGCGGGTCAGCTCCAGCCGGTGGCCGATCGCTTCGCCAACGGGTTCAACGACCCCGCGGACTTCGAGAACTTCTTCTACGACCCCGCGGCCACCGACGCCTATCTCGCTGAGGTCGGGGCCGCGGCAGCCGCCGGGTCGGCCGGGTAGTCAGTCTCAGCGGACTCATCCGCCGCGGCCTCCTCGGGAGGCCGCGGCGGCTTCGCGCCCAGGAGGAGCCTTCCTTCCTCCAGGGCGGTGAGCGAGGCGAGCTGGGTGGGCGACAGCGAGGCGAGCAGCTCCTCGATCGCCTTCAGCCGGGCGGCGGCCGTCTCCCGGGCCTTCTTCTGCCGTGCGGCGAGCACCAACTCCCGCTCGTACGCCTTGCGGGACGCGGTGGCCAGCGCGGCAGCGCGTCGGGTGTCCGATGTGAGCCGGGCCATGGTCGCCAGCCGATCGGCCGCGACGCGCTCCCAGAGATGGGTCGCGTCGACGGCACGCTGGGGGTCCCGGCTGAGGAAGACCCGGAGGTATCGCGACAGCTCACCGAGCTCGGACCGTCCTTGATACTGCTCCCGCGCGATCCGTCCCACCTCGCCCCGGCTGTCCGCCAGAGCGTCGCGCGCGGCACTGAGCCGCTGTCCGACCCGGATGGTCGCGGTGCGTTGCGCGATGAGCTGCCGCCTGGCTGTGCGGTAGTCGGCTTCGGCCGCTTCAGCCGTGCGATAGAGGCCCCCCAGCCGGCTGAGCGCGGAGGCGACGGTGAGCGGCGCGGCCCCAGCGGCTCCCTCCGGGGGCGTGGGCTCGTCGTCGGCCGGGGTGCGCCGGGCGGCTGGCTCGCTCTCGCTGGGCGCTGGCGCCGGTTCGGCGGCCCGAGTGGCGGCCGCGGGCCAGACCTCCGGCTGACCGTGAGTGGTCAAAGGCCCCGCCACCGGTACGGCTCCCACGACCACCGCCATGCACAACGCACCCAGCAATCTGCCTGACACACCATCACCTCCGGTCAAGGAGTGGTCCATCCACCCTGAGCGGATGCTGTGTCCCGTGGCCCGCCCCCGCCTCCCGGGTGACCGGATCGGCGCAACGGGGTCACTCCTGCCGGGGGAGTCGCGCCGACTACGGCGTGTCGGCTCGCCTCTGGGGTTTTGACCAGGGCCATTTCAGTTCCCGCCGCTCCTTGCCGTCGGGGGCGTACTCATACCTCCAGCCGCGCTGGAGCCCCAACCTCTTGGTGTACCCGGAGGGCACCCGACGGTAGGCGTGGACGACGGCGATGGTCCCGTCGTCGCCCGGTACGGGGATCTCGTACCACTTCGGCGGATGCCCCGTGTGCCCGACCAGCACCGGCAGTACCTGCCCATCAAGGGGGCCCCCGACAAAGAGGGTTTCTTCTGCCTTCACCTCATGACACCACCATGGAAATCCGCGGGCGGTCAGCCCGATCCTGATTCTGCGAGAGCAGTAGCTTACGTGCGTCACTCCCAGCGCAGAGGTGACCGCAGCCGCACATCACCCGGGGCATCGTGACCGTGGCGAGTGGCTGACGCGGCAAGGCGGTGGGAGTGGGGGAGGTTTGGACGATCGCCGAGGAACCCGACCGTCGCGGGGTCCGACTCATTCCGACTCATTCCGACTCATGTCGGCGGGAGAGCCCTGGGCGGACACCTCCACCCGGTGGGAACGGCGGGCTCTGCACGCACCGCCGCGCCTGCCCGTCAGGAATCCGACCTGAAGTCGGCTCATAGCCCCGCCTATGCTCTGGAGCTATGACCCAGGAGTTCGATCTCGCTGCGCGCCTTCGTGCAGGACTGCCCGACCGTGCCGCCGCATGGGAGCTCGTCAAGGACTACGCACGGCACTGGGTCAGCCCGCTCGCCGATGACGACGGTTGCGGCCAGGAGGAGCTGGACGCGGCCGAGAGCCGGCTCGGGGTTCGGCTGCCAGGGGCGTTGCGGGAGGCCCAGATGCTGCTGGGGCGGCGCGATGACCTCATCCGCAACCACAATCGGCTCCTCACCCCCGCTCAGCTGTTCATCGACACCGACGGCGAAGCCCTTGTCTTCCACGAGGAGAACCAGGGCGTCGCCCTGTGGGGCGTACTGCTGGCGGATCTCGATCAGATCGACCCCGCCGTCTTCGTCCGGGTCGATCTCGCCGACAAGGAGAGCGAGAAGTGGGAGCCCTGGCTCGATCGACTCTCGCTGTCCATGGTGGAGATCGTGCTCTCGGAGTCGTTGCAACTCCCCGATGGGCTCAGCGACTTCATGGACGAGGTCGAGGACGGACATCTGGAGGCGCTGGAGGCGGATTTCACCCGGCTGCCGTTTCCGCTCATCGAGGACAGCCGCTGGTACGTCGGCGAGGATGTGCTGGTGCGTGAGGACGGTCGGGCCGTCCTGCACGCCCGTGCTCGTTCGAGTCAGGCCCTTGATCGGCTGCGCGATCGACTTCCCGGGTACTGGATCGAAGACGACCGGGAGGAGTTGGACGACTGAGGGCGTGGGCTAGAGGAGCCGGGAGGCGCCCGAGACCACCGGCAGCATCCCGCGCGCCAGTCTGCCCACCGGGCTGTGCGGGCGCTCCAGCACCATCAGGCCCCCGATCGCCCCGGCGACGTCCTCGTCGGTTGCCGCCGACACCGCCAGCAGCGCGATCAGATGGTCCACCAGCCAGGCCCGCAGCTCATGGGCCGGGGGCTGCTTCCCCTCATCCAGCCAGATCAGCGATGAGGCCTCCACCACCGCGATCCAGGTGCGTACCAGCATCCGCAGTCGGGGCCCGGGGCGATCCGCGCCCAGATGCGACAGGATCTGCTCGGCCGCCGCCCTGCGCACACCATCCACGATGGTGTCCGTACGGGAGGTCTCCACCACACTGCCACCCCGCAGGAGCGCACTGAATCCCGCGTCATTCTGATCGACGAAGACCAGATAGCTGTCAAGGACCCGAGCCAGTCGTTCCGTGGGAGGCCCGGACTGCGGTTCGGTGAAGCACCGCTGCAGCACCTCCGCCGCCGAACGGAGGGCGGTCTCGTACAACTGCGGCTTGCCACCCGGGAAGTAGCGGTAGACCAGGGGCCGGGAGACACCGGCCGCCGCCGCCACATCGTCGAGTGATACCTCGTCCGGCGCCCGATGGGCGAAGAGCCGCAGTGAGGCCGACAGCAGTTGACCGCGTCGTTCCTCAACGCTCAGCCGCCGGTATCCACGGGTCGCCGGCACGGGAGTGGTCATGTCTCGCAGCGTAACCGCACCGGTTGGTGTGTGGGCCTTAGCGGAGAAGGCTCTCATGCAAGCAGGCCCGGAGCGTTGCCGGATCCCGCGGCCGGGGCCTTGAAGCACTCCGCCGGGGGTCGGGCCGTCGTCCCCGGCCGTGGCCGCGGTCGCAGAGCGGCTGGCACGAGATCGCTCGCTGGAACGGTGGAGTGGGCTCTGTCCGGAGTCGATAACGGATGTACGCCCGGGGCTCGTTACGGGACGATGGTGGGCATGTCGGTGACTGAGAACCAAGCCCATGGTGAAGATCGTGAAGCCTCCCGCCGCAGCTTGGAGGGGCTTGCCCTCGGCGACGCATTCGGGGAGCGCTGGTTTCCCCTCTTCCGCGACCGCGAGCAGGCGTTCGCCGATATCCGGGCCCGCCGCGCCCCGCAGGAGCCCGAGTGGCACTGGACCGATGACACCGCGATGGCGTTGGCGATCCACCAGGTCCTGGAGCGGTTCGGCACCATCGACCAGGAGCGGCTCGCCGCCTGCTTCGCGCTGACCTTCGACGCCGACCCGGGCCGTGGCTACGGCAGCGGGATGCACGATCTGCTGCCGCTGCTCCTGGAGACCCCCGAGGAGTGGCGCGTCCAGGCACCGCTGCTCTTCGACGGTGGCAGCCTGGGCAATGGCGCCGCCATGCGGGTGGCACCGCTGGGCGCGTGGTTCGCCGCCGATCTGGCGGAGGCCGCCCGACAGGCCGAGCTCTCGGCGCGGGTGACCCACGCCCATCCGGAGGGCGTCGCCGGAGCGGTGGCGGTGGCGATCGCCTCGGCCCTGTCGGTCCGTGGAGAGCTCACGGTGCGGGCGGTGGCCGACCAGACCCCCCAGAGCACCGTCCGCGACGGTCTGCTTCGGGCGGCCGAGCTCCCCGCGGAGACCGAGCCCTGGAAGGCCGCGGACATTCTCGGCAGCGGCCAGCGCATCCGGGCCGATGACACGGTCCCGTTCGCGGTATGGACCGCCGCCCGGCATCCGGACGACCTGGAGGGCGCCCTCTGGTCGACGGCCGAGGGGTTCGGCGATGTGGATACGACCTGTGCGATCACGGGCGGGATCGTCGCCGCGCACACGGGGACCGGGGGAGTGCCGGCCTCCTGGCTGGCGCGACGGGAGGCCCTTCCCGGAAGGTGAGTCCGAGTCCCCACTGAGGTCCCCCGCGGTCAAGGACGGAGCGTCGCTCACTCGTACGCGAGGGCAGGCATCCCCCACTTCTGGCGGGTGGAGAGGAACGACGGCCTGCCCGTCGTCCATGTCTATGAGCTCGACCGTGCCACCCGCGCCTGCGGGATCACCGGCATTCACCACAAGCAACTGCGGATCGACCGCCCGTTCCCCCTCGATGTGGATCTCACCTCGGTGGGGCAGCGGCGCGGTCGGCCCTCCGCGGACTAGCCACTGATCCGGCGGCCACGCCCCGGATCAGTGGCGTAGTGCCGCCTCCATCACCGCCCGGGCGATGGGGGCCGCGTTGCCGCCGCCGCTGATCTGGCCGCGGTTGGCCGCCGCGTCCTCGACCACCACGGCCACCGCCACCGCGGGCTGGAAGGCGTCGTCCGCCTGGGCCCAGGAGATGAACCAGGCGTACGGGGTGCCGGAGTTGTCCAAGCCGTGCTGGGCCGTCCCCGTCTTGCCGCCCACCCTCGCACCGTCGATGGCCGCGTTGGAGCCGGTGCCGTCCTCGACGACCTGCACCATCAACTGTTGCAGTCGCCGTGCTGTGGACGGCTTCATCGCCCGTTGGTAGAGGCTGGGATGGGTACGGGAGATGGACCGGGTGCCGCGGGCGATGACCCGGTCCACCAGATAGGGGCGCATCAACTCCCCGTTGTGGGCGATCGCCGCGGACACCATCGCCATCTGGAGTGGGGTGGCGGTGGTGTTGAACTGCCCGATCGACGACAGCGCCAACTGGTCCACACTCATCCGGGTGTCGAAGTTCGACGGGGTCACCAGGGAGGGAATCCGTAGATCACGGTCGTTGAAGCCGAAGGCACCCACCGTGCTCAGCATGCCGGGCAGTCCCACCTTCGCCGCGATGTTCGCCATCACGGTGTTGCACGACCACTGGATGGCGTACGCGAGTGAGGCGTTGCCGCAGCCCGGAGCCGCGTTGGGGAGAAGGGTGCGGGTGCCGGGTAGGAGGTAGGGGTCGGGGGTGTCCGTCGGCGCGTCCACATCGGTGACCACCCCCGCGTCCAGCGCCGCTGCCGCCGTCACCATCTTGAAGGCGCTCCCGGGGGGATAGGTCTGGTGGATGGCCCGGTTCACCATCGGCTGGGTGCTGGCGCCGTGGAGCCGGGCCCAGGCGGAGGTGACGGCGGGCCCGGTGCCGGAGAGGACGCCTGGGTCATAGGAGGGGCTGCTCACCAGGGCCAGCACCCTGCCGGTGGACGGTTCGAGCGCGGCGACCGCGCCCCGCTTCCCGCCGAGCCCGTCGTAGGCGGCCCGCTGCATCGACGGGTTGATCGTGGTGATGACGTCCCCACCGGGCGGTCGCCCACGGCTGAAGTCATGCCAGAGCGGAAACGCGCTCAACAGCGGGTCCAGCCCCGAGAGCGCGCGGTCCTGCGCGTCCTCGATCAGGGTGGTGCCGTAGGTCTGTGAGGAGTAGCCGGTCACCGGCGCGTACAACGGGCCCCGGTGGTAGGTGCGTTCAAAACGCAACTGCTGGCCGGTGTCCTTGGAGCCGGTCACCGATCGGCCGTCGACCATGATGTCGCCCCGCGGCTCGGCGTAGCGGGCGATGGCGGGTCTGCGGTTGGCGGGGTTCTTCCCCAGCGCGTCGGATTCGACGATCTGTAGCCGGGCCGCGTTGGCCAGCAGGGCGATGAGCAGTGCGCAGCACAGCCAAGCGGCGCGCCGGATGTAGCGGATCACCGTGTCTCCCGGGGGGTGGGGGGAAGGGCGCCGGCGCCCGGTTCGGTGAGCGGGGCCCGGGCCGAGTCGCTGACGCGGATCAGCAGGGCCACGATCAGCCAGTTGGCGACGACGGATGAACCGCCTTGCGCCAGGAACGGCATCGCCATCCCGGTGAGGGGGATCAGGCCCGTCACCCCGCCGGTGATCACAAAGACCTGGAGGGCGACGATGGACGCCAGTCCGATGGCGAGCAGTCGGCCGAAGGGATCACGCAGCTGGAGCCCGGCGCCGAAGCCTCTGGCCACCAGCAGCCCGTAGAGCAGCAGCAGGCCGGTCAGGCCGACGAGGCCCAGCTCTTCGCCCGCGGTCGCCAGGATGAAGTCCGATTTCACCGCGAAGCCGATCAGCGTGGAGTGCCCAAGGCCCAGGCCCGTGCCCAGGAGACCGCCCTCGCCGAAGGCGAACAGCGACTGTGCCACCTGGCCCGCGCCCCTGCCCGCCTCGATGGTGGCGAACGGGTCGAGCCAGTCCTCGACCCGGCTGTGCACATGTGGCTCGAACATTCCGACCGCGAACGCCCCGGCGGCCGCGAGGGTCAGCCCCACCGCGATCCAGCCGGTTCGGCCGGTCGCCACATAGAGCATGATCACGAAGAGTCCGAAGAAGAGCATCGAGGTGCCGAGGTCGCGTTCCAGGATCAGCACGCCCACGCTGGTCAGCCAGATGGTGACGATCGGCCCGAGCACCCGGCCGGTCGGCAGTTGGAGCCGCCAGATCCGGCGCCCGGTGACCGCGAGCGTCTGGTGGTTGGCGGCGAGGTAGGCGGCGAAGAACACCGCGAGCAGGATCTTGGCGAACTCGCCCGGCTGGAAGGAGAGTCCACCGACCCGGATCCAGATCCGGGCGCCGTTGACCGCGGGGAACAGGATGGGGACCGTCATCAGGACGAGGGCGGCGGCGACCGAAAGATAGGCGTATCGCTGGAGGACGCGGTGGTCTCGGAGCAGCAGGACCGTCGCGGTGAACAGTGCCATCCCCAGTGCCGACCAGATCAGTTGGGCGGGTGCGGCGGGGTGGTCCGGGGTCTCCAGGTCGAGGCGGTAGATCAGGACCAGACCGAGACCGTTGAGGAGCACGGCGATGGGGAGGAGGAGGGGGTCGGCGTAGGGCGCGCGCAGTCGGACGGCGAGATGGGCGACGAGGGCGAGCAGGCCGAGGCCCGCGCCGTAGCGCAGGACGTCATGGGGGACCGCGTGGGTCCGCGCCAGTCCGACGGCCGTGTATCCGTAGACGGAGATGAGGACGGCGCCGACCACGAGGGAGAGTTCGACGCCCCGCCGTCGTGGCTGGTGGGGCGCGGAGGGAGAAGTGCTTGCCGGCGCCCTGGTGGTGGCGGTCATGGCAGGCAACCTAGCAAGCGGTAAGTCTTATGTCCCTTATGTCACGCATGCGGCATCCCATCTGCCGTCATGGGGGGCGAACCGGCGGTCAGGCCAGCGGAGAACGGGGCGTCCGAACCGGGTTCGACGGCAGCGTCAGACTGGCGCTCGCCCCACCTCCCGGAGCATTGCTGAGCCGCAGCCGGGCCCCGATCACCGCGGCCTGACCCACCGCGATCGTCAGCCCCAGCCCGTGCCCCTTGCTGCCACCCTCGGTACGGAATCGGGCCGGGCCGTGCTCCAGCAGATACGCCGGATATCCCGGTCCCCGGTCGGTGACGGTCACCGTCAGCCCCTCCACGGTCACCACCACCGGTGTCCGCCCGTGCCGATGCGCGTTGGCGATCAGATTGCCGAGCACCCGCTCCAACCGGCGCCGATCGGTCTCCACCACGGTGTCGCGCACCACCCGCACCTCGGTCTCGGTGCCCGAGGCCCGTACCACCCGCTCGGCGAGACGGCCCAGCTCATGGAGGTCGAGATCGACCGTCTCGCTCCCCGCGTCCAGCCGGGAGATCTCCAACAGGTCCTCCGTCAGCGAACGCATCGCCCGCACCCGGTCCCGTACCAGCTCCGTCGGACGTCCTTCGGGCAGTAGTTCCGCGGCTGCCGTGAGACCGGTCAGGGGGGTCCGCAGCTCATGGGCCACATCCGCGGTGAACCGCTGCTCACTGAGGAGCTTGTTCTGCAACGAGGAAGCCATGGTGTTCAGCGCGACCGAGACCGTGGCCACCTCGTCCGGGGGGCGGGCGGGATTCCGCGTCCGCGGGTCATTGATCCGCGCGTCGAGATCGCCCGCGCTGATCCGCCGCGCCACCTGGGCCGTCAGATGCAACCTGCGGGTGACCCGGGTGACCGCGAAAGCGCCCACCAGCAGCGTCGCCCCGATGGCCAGCACCGATGAGCCGAGGATGGCCCGGTCGAGACCGGTGATCGTACGGGCGCTGAGGGTGTAGTCGACCCGCACCGCCAGTGCCCGGCCATCGGCGGGACCCGCCGCCCACATGGTGGGTCGACCGTTGTAGGTGTTCACCACCGTGCCCCGCTCCCCGCTCACCGCGAGCGCGCGCAGTGAGCCCGGCAGCTCGGCCGGGTCGACGCTCGCGTACGGGGGCAGCGGCTCCCCCGACTTGTAGGCGTCCGTCACCTCCGCCAGCCGGCCCAGCGCCTTCTCCCGGGCCTGCTCGACGGTCTGGCTGGTCACGGCCGCATGGACCAGGGTGCCCAGCAGCGCGGCCAGGACACAGCACATGCCGACGATGAAGACCGCTGCCTTCCAGGTGAGGCTGACGGCCCAGCGGGGCAGCCGTGGCCACCAGCGCCGTTCCTTCGCCACGGGGGCCGCTGCCCCGGCGGTTTCCGCCCCGGAGACCCATCGGGGGCAGGACCCCTGCCGGGAAGCCTCCGGTGGGGACCCGCTCGGGGGCGAGAGCACCGGGCCGTTCTCCGTCGAAGCCCGTGGCACCGGAGCCTGCACCGCGGCATCCCGCGGCGAACCGGAACGGCCACGGAAGCCGTACGGGGGCGCCCACGACCTCAACCGTTCCCGCCGGGACGAGGGACGTCGCACCCCGGACCGTGGCCTGCTCACCGTGGCTCCGGAACGGGCCGTGACGCCCCGGGCGCGGTCGGCGAAGCGGTCGGCTTGACGCGGATGATCTCGTCCCGCGTCGGCAGCATGGCGCCGTTCCTGGCCTCCCAGGACCAGGCCGTGCGGTACTCGTACCCGGGAATGCCCGCGGAGACCGAGCGCAACACGATGTCCCGGCCCGCCAACTCCACCCGGACCAGTTGATCGGCCGTGGACATGATCCGGGTCAGCGCACCGGACGGCTTGTCCGGTGAGTAGACCCGTACCGCCGTCAGCTGCTCGGGCAGCTTGATCGCGAGGATCAGCTCCTCCGCGCCGTCGCCGGTGAGATCGCGGTAGTAGGGCATGAGCACCGGACAGGTGTCCGAGGCGCTCCCGCAGCGGTCGAACTCCTCGATCGTCTCGCCGAAGAACCCCGCGGGGCCGTTGTACAACTCGGGGTGCTCGATGGCTTCCGCCTTGACCACGGCCACCGGATCGAGCCCGCGGACGCCCGAGCCGGGGACGGTGATCCCCGGAATCCGCGCGGTGTTCGTCTCGCCGTAGTCGTACGGGGGAGCGGTCACCGGCGGTAGCCCGGGCCAGAGCCGCACCGGCCCGGTGGCGGTGGGCGTCGGGCCCGCGCTCAGCATCTCACCCGCGTTTCCGCACCCGGCCGACAGCACGCCGACGACCGCTGTCAGCGCGGCGGCGTACAGCGTGCGGTGGCACGGATGCGGGCGCAAGGTTCTCCTGCTGGGGGCCGAAGTGGTGGTCTTGACCACCTTAAACGCAGCCGTGCCCCCGCCCTGGTGGGGACCCGTGGCAGCAGCTCCAGGGCGATGAGAACCCCTGGGCCGACGCCCCCGCCCCGGGCGCCGGGACCCGCCCGGTGCCGTGTCCCCGCGGCCATGGCCCGCTCCCGGGGGAAATCAGCGCTGGTAGGGATTCTGCCCCTGCTGCCCCTGCTGCCCGTACTGCCCCTGCGGGAGGCCCTGCGACTGCCCGCCGTGCCCACCCTGCGTCCAGTTGTCGCCCTGGGCCAGCAGCTGATCGGCCTGCTCCTTCGACAGCTGCTGTTCCACCCCGCAGAACGTGCACTGCATCGAGTACTTCGTCGAGAACGGGAACAGCGGAACGAAGAACAGCGTGAACTTGTTGACCCGCTTACGGAGTGTGTGCGCGGCCGGGTTGCCGCACGACCCGCAGACGAGGGTCAGTATCGCCAGCTGGTGAAGGTATCCCTTGGTACCGAAAATGATCATGTGGTTGGTCTCTCCCTGTTCAGCGCTTGCCGGCACAGGGCCAGCAGCTTCTCGTCCCTCACGATGTCATGGCTGCCGTACCCGCCGTCTATGGCGTTATGGCGTCGAATCCGGGACAACTCACTCCGCAGCACCTCCTGCGCACCGAGGGCGCCCGCCGCCACCGGCGCCCCACCGATCGGCTCCGCCAGTCGTTCGGCGATCGGCACCCGGGCGAACGGCATCGACTCCCACACCCCCCTGAGCATCGGCCACGCCCTTTCCGGATCGTCCGTCACCCGCCAGAGCGCGAGTGCCGCGTCCACCCGGGTCCAGGGGTCAGGCGCCCGCAGCAGCACACCGAGCTCCGTAGCGGCCTCCTCGGCAGCCCGGCCCATGGCGCCGAGCACCGAGGCAGCCGAGCGCCGGGCCCCGGAATCCCGCGCGGTGAGGACCGCCCGGAGCGTCGGCAGCACCACCGACGCGTCCCCCTCCACCGCCCAGAGCGCCCCGGCGGCCTTCGCCTCGAACGCTCCCGACATCGCCGGCGAACCGACCGCCCGCACCAGCAGCACCCGTAGGTCCGGTATCGACTCCCGAGCCGCCGGGCCGAAGGCCGTCAACGCCCGCAACACCAGCTCGATCACCCACTCCCTGCGGTACTCGGGCGCACCCCTGAGCACCCTCAGCACCTCCGGCAACGTCTCGGTGGCCCGCAGCGCGGTCACCGACGACAGCACCGGCCCCGCCAGGTCGAACAGCCGGTGATCCAACTGCAGTCCGGCCAGCCGCTCCCGTAGCGCCGGTGTCAGCGCCGCCCCCGCCTCGCCCAGATGATCCAGCGCCTGACCGAAGTCCTGCGGGGTCTCCGGCAGCTCCAGCAGCCGTGCCAGGACCGGTACCGCCCGCGGATCACCCGTCCGCGCCCACGCCGTCAGCGCATGGCCCAGCATGCGCGGACCGGTCGCCCATTCCTGCACCCAGCGCCGCGGGTCGGCCGTCACGAACTCCGCCAGCGCGTCCGACGCGGGTGCCGCGAGCGAGAACAGCTCCCCCAGGGCGATCGCGGCGGCATTGGCGAGCCGGGGCTCCTGATCGGCCAGCTGCTCCCCGATCAGGGCCACCAACTCGTCGTACTCCCCGCGCCAGGTGCGCAGCAGCCCGCAGCTCATCCGTACGGCATCGATGCGCTGGCCCCAGTCCGGGCTGCACAGCTGGTCAGCGAGGAGCGCCGTACGGTCGGCCACCCGATCGCCGAGACCGGAGTGGAGCGTGCGCAGGAGATCGCCCGTCCAGGGGGCATGCCGGCCCGCGTCAGAGCCACCCCGTTCGGCCAGCTGCCCCACCCGGGTGGGGGGCGCGGCCCTCGGGGCCGGCGGGGAGAGCGGGCCATCGGTCGCCGTCGAGCCCACCGGGTCGGCCCGTAGCTCGCGCAACATGCCCGACACCCCCGCGACCACATCCGCTGGCAGGGCCTGGGGGGCACACCGGGCGAGCTGGGCGAGGGCCGAGAGCCGCAGGCCCGCGTCGTAGGCACGCGGGGGTGCGGGAACACGATCCGACGCGGCCGGCGGAGCGAGGGCGTGGCGGGCATCGTCGGGTGGCGGTAAGGCGTCGCGTGCCCACTCGGGCAGTCCGGCCAGTTCGATCAGCCACTCCACCACCTCGGAGGCGAGCCACGCGTGCCGCAGGGCGACCCGGCCCGCCGCCTCCACACAGGCGAAGCGCACCTCCGGGTCCTGCTCTATCTTGAGCCGTTCCCGCAGCAGCCCGAGGACCAACTCCGGTTCGCTGTGGAGCGTGGCGAGGGCGAGCGGCGCGGTGAGCCGTACCCCGCGGTCGCTGGAGTCGATCAGCGTGAGAAAGGCGTCGGCGCTGGCGGTCACGGCCGAAGACGCCATGGCGTAGTTCGCCGCGTACTCGAACTCGGCGTCGTTCGGGTCGAGTTCGTCGTCGCCGTCGAGATCGATGCCGCCGATGCTGGTCAGCAACTCCACTATGCCACCGCGATCCTGCACGGCCGGATCGCTGACCAGTTCCAACAGGAACGGTATACAGGCGAGCGTCGAGTCGTAGACGTCTCCCTGGTGGTGCACCGCTCCGTACATTCCATCGAGCGCCGCCTCACGCTCATCCGGGTCATCGGACGCCAACCCGTGCAACAGATCGGGCACATCGTCCGCCGGACCGTAGGCATGTTCCAGTGCGGCCCAGTCGACCTCGTCGATTCCCCCGAACACGCCTGCCCCCTCCCAAGAGCCGAGCGCCACAACTCCGCGGCAGAACTATGCGCTGGAACCGAGCGCTTGGGGAGAGTCTGCACCACACCTCTGGCCGCAAGGGGTTATTGCCCAGAAGGCCCCGGGGCTGTTCCCATGGTTTGCAGGGAGCGGTTCGGGGCGGCGCGGGTTGGAGCGGCGACATGACGTCTTTACGGATCACACCGGCACGCTGGGAGGGGCGCGAGCGGCTCTACGTCAGCTTGCCGAACGGTCGCCATGTGGCCTGGTACGACAGCGCCCGAAGCGAGGTCGGCGCTGGTGGCGGTGGGGGTGATCGGGTTGATCGGCCCGATGGCGCCGAGAGTTGTCCGCTCCCCGCGCTCCTGGAGCGGGCCCCCGAGGACCCGGTGATCCACCCCGGCGTCCCGGCCATGGGGTCTGGCGGTGCGAGCCGGCTCAGGGAACCCGACCAAACTGAAGAACCAGTCCGTTCCGGACATGGCAGCGTCCGGGGCGGTATCGACTGTTCGCCCGTTGCTTCCGCAAGCGGCGGCGGGCGGATCAGCCTGGTCTTCGAAGGCCACCGGGAGGCCGTGCTCACGGTGCTCGCCCCCTATCTCACGGGTGATTGGACCATCGGCCCACCGCCGGTGCCCACCTCGGCCGATCTGGCCAGGCTCGCCCTCCACCCCGATGACGATCTGGCACCCAACCGCCCCGGCGAGGCGCTCCACGCCGAAGCGGACCGCATCCCCCTCCCCACCCGCCGCCTCGCCCGCAACCCCCGCCGCGCCACCTTGGCCCGGTTGGCCGCCCACCAGACGCTGGGCAGTGCGCTGGACGTCCTGGAGGAAACCGGCTGGCGGATTCTGCACGCGGTGCCGCTGGCGGGCGGCGACCGGGTCGACCATCTGGCGATCGGCCCCGGGGGAGTACTGGCCGTGCACACCCTTCCCGCCCGCCGACTACGGCTGCACATCGCGGACCCGCAGGTGCGCACCGGTCGCGGCGGGTCGGTACCCCTGCTACGGCTCACCCGCCGCCGAGCCGACCAGGCCTCCCTCGCCCTGGCGACGGCGGTACGCCCGGTGCTCGTCGTGGTGGGGGCCGGGCGGCTGACGGTGCAACGGGCGCCCACCGACGTGTGGATTCTGCGGGAGGGCGAGGTGACGCGCATCGGCGGTCTCGGCACAGTGCACAAGCCCGCCGATATCGAGGCCCTCTACGCGCTGGCCCGCGATCGCCGCACCTGGCTCAGGAGTTGATCCCCGCCCCACCGCTCACCGCTGTATGGGGTACCGGTCATTCGCCGGGGGCTCTCACCCTTCCGACCGCACCCGGACGAACCGGGCCGTCGGCTCCCTGCGCCCCGACGGCTGACGCACCTCGATCAGCAGGGGCTCGACCAGCAGCCGCAGGCTGCCGTGGTCCGGATGGTCCACCAGATCCCCGAGCCGGTCGCGGATCAACTCGCCCACCTGGAAGGACTGTGCGGCGGTCAGCCGGGGAGACGTCTTGACGACCTGCCCGTCGGGTAGTTCGACCAGCACCGCCTGGGGCCTTTCCGGTCGGCCGAAGACACCGAGCAGAGTGCCGTCCCGGGTATCGGCGTGCCGGATCTTTCGCCACGCCCAGGTGGAGCCCGGCCGGTAGGAGGAGCCCAGCGCCTTGGCCACGATCCCCTCGACACCCACCGCACGCAGGTCACGGAACCAGATGCGGGCGGTCTCCTCGTCCTGAGTGGCCAGGACCCGTTGCAGCGGTGGAACGACGTCGGCCAGCACCGATCCCAGCAGTTCCCAACGGTCCCGGAGCGGTTGGGCCCTGACATCACTGCCGGGGATCGCCAGGATGTCGAACGCGATGTAGGAGACGGGCACCCCGGACTGTCTGCGATCACCGCTGGACTTCAGCAGATCGGTGAAGCTCAACCGGCCGTCCCGGTAAGCGCACAGTTCGCCGTCGAGCACGACCCCGGGCGGTAGCTGCCTGGCCAGTTCATCGGCGATCTCGGGGAACTCGCGTGCCAGGTCCCGCCGTGAGCGCGACTGGAGGAAGACCCGACCGCCCTCCAGCACAAAGGCCAGCGCCCGGAAGCCGTCGAGCTTGAGCGAGTACTGAAAACCCCCCGGCGTACCGCCCTGCGCGGGGATGTCATCGACGGGCCTGGGGCGCATGACCTCGACGGGTGGTCGCAGGGCAGGGGTCGGTGTGGTCTCGTCCATGCCGTCAGGGTCTGCCCGGCCGGCCGTCGGAGCCGCGGGAGGCACGCCGAACGGCCCGGCCGTCACCGAGACAGCCCCCGGACGAAGGCGCTCACCGCCGGGACTGGCTCTGTTCGCCCGAACCCGGCATGGCGAGCGCCCCGGGTGCGGAGCGAACGTCCGCGGTGGCGGTGGCCGTACTAGGGCAACCGCCCCGCCCGGTCCGGATCGGTGAGGGGCGCCAACAGATCTCCATGGCGATCGAGCCTGGGCGCGATGTCCGCCAGGCGGAGGACCAGGTTCTGGCGGGCTTCCACCTCTTCCCAGGTGAGCGGTGCCGAGACGGTGGGCTCGGACCTCGCGCGCAGGGTGTACGGGGCCGCGGTGGTCTTGGCGGCGGCGTTCTGGCTGTGGTCGACGAAGACCTTGCCGGGGCGCAGGCTGCGGTTCATCCGATGGAGCACCAGCCGGGGCAGCGCCGCCTCACCCTCCTTGGCCAGTTCCTTCGCATAGGCGGAGACCCGCGCCGACGGGGTCGGCGCCAGCGGTACCAGGATGTGCAGGCCCTTGGACCCGGAGGTCTTGGCGTATGCCTCAAGGCCATCGGTCGCCAGCCGGTCCCGCAGCCAGAGGGCCACCTCGCAGCACTCTTCGACGGTGGCCGGAGCGCCGGGGTCGAGGTCGAAGACCATCCGGTCGGCGATGGCCTGCCCGTCCACCGTCCACTGCGGCACATGGAACTCGACGACCAGGTTCGCTGCCCAGACGAGTGAGGGGAGGTCCGCGATGACGACCTGACGTGCTCGGGAGTCCTCGGTGCGTGGCACGGGGGTGGTCTGTACCCACGATGGCGTACCGGGCGGCGGATTCTTGGTGAAGAACAGTTGTCCATCGGGCCCGTCCGGGTAGCGCAGGAAGGAGACGGGCCGGTTGCGGACATGGGGGAGCAGCGCCTCGGCCGTGATGGCGTAGTAGTGCAGGATCTCGCCCTTGGTGGTCCCGGTGGCGGGGTGGATGACCTTGTCCAGGTTGCTCAGTGCCAGCCGCCGCCCAGCGACCTCGGTGATCGGCGTCATACGATGAGAATCGCATGAATGCCCCATCTAGGGTTGAGTCGGATGAAAGGGATCTAACGTGCGATCCATATGGAATGGTGCGATCTCCTTTGGGTTGGTCAGTATTCCGATCAAGCTGGTGAACGCCACCGAGAACCACTCCATCTCCTTCCGGCAGATCCACACCGCGGACGGCGGGAGAATTCGCTACCGCAAAGTCTGTGAGCTGGAAGACAAGGAAGTGACGGCGGCGGAGATCGGCAAGGGATATGAGGAGGCGGATGGCTCAATCATTCCCATTACGGATGAGGATCTGGCCGCCCTGCCCCTGCCCACGGCCAAGACGATCGAGATCGTGGCCTTTGTGCCCGCCGCGTCGATCGATCCCCTGCAGATGGACGCCGCCTACTACCTCTCCGCCAACGGGGTCCCGGCTGCCAAGCCCTACACCCTGCTTCGGGAGGCACTCAAACGGAGCCAGAAGGTCGCCCTGGCCAAGTTCGCACTGCGCGGACGGGAGCGGCTGGGGATGCTCCGGGTCGTCGACGATGTGATCGCCATGCACGGACTGCTCTGGCCGGATGAGATCCGTCAGCCCGAGGGGGTGGCCCCGGAGGCCGAGGTGTCGGTCCGGGACGCGGAACTGGATCTTGCGGATGCGCTGATGGACACCCTGGGCGAGGTGGACATGGACTCCCTCCAGGACGACTACCGAACCGCGGTCGAGTCGATGATCGCCGCGAAGCTGGAGGGCGGTGGGGCGCTTCCCGAGGCCGCACCCGCTGAACGCGGTGGAAAGGTCATTGACCTGATGGCCGCGCTGGAGGGCAGTGTCAAGGCGGCGAAGAAGGCCCGTGGCGAGGGTGGTGAGGGCAGGGAAGCGGCCCAGGCGGATTCATCGGTGGCCGAGGTGACCTCGCTCAAGGGCCGGAAGAAGGCCTCGCCGAAGAAGACCGCGGCCAAGAAGTCCGCATCAGCGCGGGAACCGGCGAAGAAGGCCGCCGGGACGGCGAGCGCCGGGAAGAAGAAGGCGGCCGCGAAGAAGACCGCCGCGAAGGCCACGGCCAAGAAGTCCGCGGCGCGGAAGCGTGCTTCCTGAGGGCTGCTCCGCGATCCCCGGCAAACGTGCGGCGACAGCTACGGCTACGGCACTTCCCCTGGCCCCCGCGGCCCGGGCGGCACCCTCGGCGAGCCGCCTCGCAAGGGCGACCCGGACGACCCCGGCCGTGGGCTGATCGGGATACCCGGCCGCGGGCCGATCCGGGACGAGGGGGTTCCCAGGCCTGGCCCCGAGGGGCCTAGCGCTTGAGCGCCACGGCCCCGTACATCGCGATATCGCGGTCATCGAGGGGCGGTTGGTCCGCTGTGGGGCGCCACTTGTGCACTTGCTGAAGGCCGGGCTCAACCAGCTCCAGACCGTCGAAGAACGCCTCGGCCTGTTCCCGGGTACGCAGACACATCGGCATCCCCCGACGCTCGTACTCGGACGCCACCCGCCCGACCTCGGCCGGGGCGAAGTCGGCCGTTCCGATGGACATGGCCAGATAGCTGCCGGACGGCAGCGGGTCCAACAGCTGTTGGACCAGGGTGTGGTCCTCGGGCGGCAGGATGAAGTGCAGGATGCCGATCACCATGAGACCCACGGGCTTGTCCAGATCCAGCAGCTCCTGGAACGCCGGGGAGTCGATGATCGCGTCGGGGTCGCGCATATCCGCGTTGACGTACGCGGTGTGACCGTCGGGTGAGCTGGTGAGCAGAGCCTCCGCATGGGCCAGGACGATCGGGTCGTTGTCGACGTAGATGATCGCCGAGTCCGGGCGTTCGTCCTGGACCACCTCATGCAGATTGGGTGAGGTCGGCAGCCCGGTGCCGATGTCAAGGAACTGCCGGATGCCCGCCTCCCGCGCGAGGTAGCGGCCGGCCCGATGCATGAACGCACGGTTGGCCCGCATGTGTACGGGAAGCGCCGGCCACTCCCTGCACATGGCGTCGCCCGCCTCGACATCCACCTGGTAGTGGTCCTTGCCCCCGATGATGTAGTCGTAGACCCGGGCGGAGTGCGCCTGCCCGGTGTTCACCCCGTCCACGGCCTGCTCCTGGTCTTTCACAAGGTTCCTCCGATAATCCACCCGATGGGGTGGAGTGTAGGGGGACCTGCGGGAGGCGCTGCAACACGCGTGCGGAGCAGGCTGGTTGGGTGAGTGCGGTACCGGCCGGGTGCGCTGGGAATTCACTGGTCAGGGCGGCGGGGGGTTGCCGCCGACGGCAGGAGCCGGAGCGGGGAGGCTCCTCACCACGGCGGGGCCCGAGTGCCCCTCTGCCGTTCTCGCAGAGGCCTGAGTGACCGAGCGCGGGCGGGGTTCGCAGGGCGCTGGGACGCCGGACGGATGTGCGCTCTCCCTGCCGAGTCGCTCCCTGCCGAGTCGCTCTGTGTGTTTCGGCCACGCATCGGGGTCGCGGTGCGGGCGGTTGCCCCTTGATCTCCACCCTCGTGCCTGACTGGCGCCAACCGGCCGGTGCCGGGTCCGCCCGGGGCGCGGGGCTGGGCACCTGGCTCCGGACCGCGCCGCTGTGTCCGCGATGAAGGCCCGCGAGCCTGCCTCCGGGCGCCCCAGCGAGACAGCCCCCTCCCCCGCGTCCTCCTCGCGGAAGCGGATCCGCCCACGGAAGCCCCGTAAAGGGGCAGTTCCGGAGCGGACCCGCTGGGCGGGAACCCGTCGGGACGGTCTGCGGGAACCCGTCGGGACGGTCAGATCGCCGTGACGGGAATCCCTGACCCGCCGGCCGCGCGGCGGAGGTCAAAGAGGCACACTCGCCCCTTCGAGGCCCTGCTGCTCGCCGGTCTTCGGCTTGCCGTCCTGCTTCTTGCCGTCCTTCTTGTCCTTGCGGTCCTCGGTCGATCCGCAGGTCACCGTGAGCCGGTCGCCCTTCTTCTCCTTCGCGCAGCCGTCGGGGAGTTCGAGCAGTGGTTCGCCGTCCTCGACGGCGTCCACATCCGCGTTGACCAGATGCCCCGCGGTCCGGGTGTCGCCCTTGCGCGAGCCCAGGACATAGACCTCATCGCCCTTCCTGGGCGTGGCCTTCTCGGTCCGGTCGGTGTCCTTGGTCAGCTGCCAGGTCCAGGTGGTCCCGTCCCCGCTGCGCACGGTGACCTTCCCCGCGGACGCCGCGGTGACCTTGCCCAACTGCCAGGCCAGTACCTCTGAGCCACCGCCCGCGGCCGGCAGCGACACCTCACCGTGAATGCCCGGTGCCGACTTGTCCGCCCTGGCGCGATCCGACAGCCCCGCGAGATTGGACAGCGCATCGCGTTCGGCCAACTCATACGGGCTCTCCGGTAACACCGACGACGACTGTGTGGAGACGGATTGGGAAGTGTTCTTCGAGTTCACATCCTTGTCATAGATCAATGCGGCGGCGATCAATACCCCAAAGATCAGAAAGAAGCCCATCCATTTCCAGACGGACGACGACCTATGTCGAGATGGTTCGAGTGGTAGTGTCATGTTTTGATCCACTCCCATTGTTTCGGTGGCAACTCATTCATAGCTGAAGGGTGTTAACGCCACCGCTACCGCTCGTGTTATGCCGCTGTAATGCGGTACGCGCATGTCGAAGGAGAGACGGACTATGCGGGTCCTGATCGCCGAGGACGAAGAGGACCTCGTCGAAATCCTGTCCGAGGGGCTGCGACGTGAGGGAATGGCCGTTGACGTGGCCCTCGACGGGGCAGCCGCCTTGGAACTGCTCGCCATCAACGCCTACAAAGTGCTGATCCTGGACCGCTATCTTCCGCTCGTCCACGGCGATGACATCTGCCGCGATCTGGTCGCCGCCGGGTCTCAGACGCGCATTCTGATGCTCACCGCGTCGGGGAGTACACATGATCGGGTCTCTGGATTGACATTGGGTGCGGACGACTATCTGACCAAGCCCTTTGCATTCGCTGAACTGGTCGCACGCATCAGGGCGCTGGCCCGCCGTGCCCAGCCACCGATACCGCCCCTACTCACCCACGCGGATCTCACTCTCGACCCCGCCCGGCGGATCGTCGAGCGCGCCGGGCAGCGCGTATTTCTCACCCCGAAGGAGTTCGCGATCCTGGAGACGCTGCTTTCCGCGCGGGGCGCCGTCGTCAGCAATGGCGACCTACTGGAACAGGCATGGGACGCCCATGCCGATCCCTTCACCAACACCGTCCGGGTCACCATGGTCAGGCTCCGCCGCAAACTCGGCTCACCGCAGCTGATCGAGACCGTCACCGGCGCCGGATACCGCATGGCCGAGGTGATCTGATGAGCCTTCGGCTGCGGCTGACCGCCCTCTACAGCGGTCTGTTCCTCCTCGCCGGCGGCGCCCTCCTCACCATCACCTACCTTCTCGTCGCCAGGGCCCTGCCGCAGCGCTCGCTCCTGGGAGGTGGCCCGGTGGAGTACGGCGGGCTACGGCTCGAACTGCCCGAGTCGTTCCGCCAGACCCTCGACCAGGAGGCCACCGAGCAGCGGTCGGCCGCGCTCGGTGAACTCCTGGCGCAGTCCGCGGTCGCACTGACCCTCACCACGGTGATCGCGGTGGTCCTGGGCTGGCTGATGGCGGGCCGCGTACTGCGCCCACTGCGCCAGGTCATTGACGCCGCCCATGGGCTCTCGCCGGACAATCTGCACGAGCGGATCGAACTGCACCGCCCGGACGACGAGTTCCGTGAGTTGGCCGACACCATGAACGCGATGCTCGCCCGACTGGACGCCGGCTTCGCCTTCCAGCGTCGATTCGCCGCCACCGCCTCGCATGAGCTGCGCACCCCGCTGACCGTGCAGCGTTCGGCGGTCGAGGTCGCCCTCGCCGACCCGAACCCCTCGGTGGAGTCCCTCCGTCGGATGGCCACGAAGGTCATCAAGGCGACCGAACGCCATGAACGGTTGATCGACAGCCTGTTGTTGCTGGCCCGCAGCCAGGAGGGCATCGTGCAGCCGGCTGCCGTGGACCTTGCGACGGTGGCCGCCGCGGTGATCGATGACATCGGACCCGACGGCGAGGGGGTACGGATCACCAGAGAGCTACGGCCCGGTCGCACCCTGGGGGATCAGCCGCTGCTGGAACGGCTGGCCGCCAATCTGGTGGAGAACGCCGTCACGAACAATGTCCCCGGTGGCTGGGTACACATACGGACGGGAACCCACCAGGGATACGCCATGTTGGAGGTCACCAACAGCGGGCCCTATGTGCCACCCGCGGTGGTGGGCACGCTCTTCGAACCGTTCCGTCGGCATGAGGAGAACCGCCCCGGCCCGGTCAGGACGCCGGCCGGCCAGGCGAGCGCCGTGCCCATGAGGTCGGATCGGAAGTCCACCAAGGGCGTCGGCCTGGGCCTTGCGATCGTCTCCGCCATCACCTCGACCCACCGCGGCTGGATCAACGCCCGATCCCGCGCGGACGGCGGCCTACAGATATCGGTGGGTCTGCCGACTCACCCAACGGGCCATTGAGCGGGCGTCGGGGTCCACTGCCGGGCGCAACGCCCCGCACTCCCAAGCGGCGATACCTCCCAGGCGAAGACCCCTCGCACCGAACTAAGCGGGACAGCCCCCTGGTCAGGCAACCCCCGCACCGTCCGAAGTGGGACGGCTCCTGTTCGATCAACCGCTATGCCGGGCGCAACACGAACAGCCCCCACCCCAGACAGCGTCTGCCGTACTCCAGATGCCCTCGCCGGGCATGGTCGAGGAAGTGCCGTACGAGCGGTGCGTCCTCGTCACCGGGGTGAGTCTCCAGCCATTCGGCGAGCGTCCACCACTGCGCTCCGATGTACCGGTCCCAGCTGTTCTCATCGGCGATGACCATCTCCACCAACTGCATCCCCGCTGCCTCGAAACGGTCCATCGTGCCGACCAGCGAGGTGAACTCCCCGGGCTCACAACCAAGGGCCTCATAGGCTTCCGGCGGCGGCTGCTCCTTCCAGAACGGTTCACCGAGCAGCATGAGCCCCCGTGGCCGCAGCGCCGGACGCAGGGTCTTCACCATCCCGCCGATGCCCCCGGCGATCCAGCTGGCTCCGACGCACGAAGACCACGTCATACTCGGCCCCGGCGGGTACGGATGTGGTGTCCCCGACGGTGAATCGCACCCGTTCCGCTACGCCCAGCTCGGCTGCCCGCGCCTGAGCGTCGACGATGAACCCGTCGTTGTTGTCCACACCGACGCCGCCGATGCCGAAGCGCTTGGACCAGCGGGTCAGCATCTCCCCGCGGCCGCAGGCCAGGTCGTACTGGCGTTGGCCCTCCCGTAGCCGGCAGACTTCGCCGAGCTGGGTGAGTTGTGCCTCGGTGTAGGGATTGAGGATGCGTCCGGTCGCCAGGAGTCGGGCGAACTGGTCGCGTTCCATCTTCATCTGCTGCCCCTCCCACGGCGGGAGCGCGTGCCCCGCCTCCATCGATCTGAGGCCTGTGAACTGCGAGCAGAGGTCTGTGAGCTGCGGCTTACCAGCCGCGGCTCGCAGTCCGCGGCTCGTGGCCCCTCTGCGCGGGGTGGTGCGTTCCACGCGCGGTGACGGCTGCCACCGGCACACCGCCCGACCCCGACCTCGACCCCGATCCTGACACCGACCCCGACCCCGACCCCGGCACTGACCCCGACCCCGGCACACCGTCTCGCACTCGCACTCGCACTCGCAGTGGCACCGGCACACGTCTGGCAACAGCTCTCGCGCCCTCACGAGTGCTGTTGTGATAGGGCCCGGTCCGCTGACGGTGGCGAACCGGGTCGTGAGGCGTCGCAGCCACCCCTCACGACCCGGAGCCTGGGTGTGGTGTGCGTGAGGCTCCGCCCCTAGGGGCAGCCATGGAGTTCACGCACGCGCCACGAAGAGCCGCCCGGTCGGGAAGGGCTGCCGGATGCAGACGACATCCGAGAACCCGGCCGCCTGGAACTTGTCCCGCCACTGCGATTCGGTGAGCAGCCCGCGCCCCATGAACTGCTGATGCATGTACGTGACCAGGGCGCTGAACCGCCGCTCCCAGCCCATCGCCGCGTAGGGCACGGCCTCAGTGACGGCGAGGAACCCATCGGCGCCCAGCGCAGCCCGGGAGTTGCGGAGGATTCGGTCAGCGATCTCCTCCTCCTCGGGCATCATGTCGTGGAAGACGAACCCCGCGGTGATCGCCTGGGCGCCCTGGAGTACGGACGGGTCATCGGCGAGCGATTGGATCGGTGCCTCGACCACCGTCATCCGGTCTTCCACACCGGCGAACTTCGCTGCCTCCACTGCCGCAGCGCAGGCGTCATGCGCCATGTCCAGTGCCACGCCGGTGGCTTCCGGGAAGGCTTGGAGCACTTCGATGACCAGCCGTCCGGTGCCTGCCCCGAGGTCCACGATCCTGCTCGGGCGGGCGTCGAAGATGGTGGCGAGCAAGGCCGGATAGAAGGCCTTGGACCCCATCCACTGCGAGCTGACGGCCACCTCGCGCATATCGCGGTGGTGGATGCGCCGGGCTGCCGGAGCGTCCTTCAGAAACTCCCGGGGGTTCTCCACGAACGGCCGGTTCGCGTTGAGTGCCCAGGAGACATAGCCGGCCTGGTAGCACAGCCACTCCAGTTCCGGCACGGCCCGGAAGCCGCCCTCCGTGCCGTGATCGCGCTCGACGATCGCGGCGGCCTGGTACGCCTCCAGGAGATCTGCCACCGCCTTGACGGGCAGGTCGACGTCGGCGGCGAGCTGTTCCGCCGTCACCGTGTCACCCCGCTGGAGATACGGCAGTACCCCAAGCCGGTCGCCGATTTCTAGGAATGCGCCCAGAGCGGCAACGTCCGAAGCGGGACTGAATGCGGCGGGTGGTGATACTGCGTCGACGCTGAGAATTGGTTCATGGATCACTGGATGCCTCCCCGAATGGCTTCCTTGGTTCTGGATTACTTTTTGTGATCGCGGTAGGCCATCAAGGTAAAGCAGTGCTAGATGACTGTCAACGATAGCTATCTTGTGGGATGTGGAATTGCCGATACCGATCCAGAAACCCAGGAAAGAAAAGGGATTGATCTTTCTTTCGCATGTGTCTTGCATATGAACTAGCAGGTCAGAGTCGTGTTGGGCGGTCCGGTATTAACGGAAGTCCGAAAGAGCCTTGACAGCTCATGGTGGCCCTGTTTTATATTCGCTTTACCTGGAACTCGGAGTTGGATCAACAGTAGTAGATCATTTCGAGAGGTCGGGAAGTGGTTCGCTCGGGGGTTGTGGCGGACACACTGCGCCCTGTCTGAATATATGACAAGGCGGGCTGTCGGTCGATTATGGGAATTGATTGGCGGCGATGGTTCCACAGTAAAACCGCAAGAAGCCGACGGGGGTTGGTGATGAAGAACCGACAGTTATCATCGCGTATGCCGTATGGGCGTTATCGTCCCTTCGGCGCCATTCATAGTCCAAGACGGGACTGGCCGGCGAAGACACTTACCAACGCGCCTCGCTGGTGCTCGGTGGATCTGCGCGACGGCAATCAGGCACTTGTCGACCCCATGGACCCTGAGCGCAAGCGACGGATGTTCGACCTGGTCGTCGGCATGGGCTTCAAGGAGATCGAGGTCGGTTTCCCCTCGGCTTCCGGCGCGGACTTCACCTTCGTCCGTGAACTGATCGAAGAGGACGCGATCCCATCGGACGTCACCCTCGCGGTGCTCACCCAGTGCCGTGCGGAGTTGATCGAGCGAACCTTTGAAGCGATCCGGGGCGCCCGGCGTGCGATCGTCCATCTCTACAACTCCACCAGCCCCCTCCAGCGCCGAGTGGTGTTCAAGGAGAGCCGGGCCGGCGTCAAGGCGCTCGCCGTCAGCGGTGCTGAGCTCTGTCTGAAACTCGCCGAGCACTCCGGTGCGGACATCTTCTTCGAGTACTCGCCGGAATCGTTCTCCGGAACCGAACTGCCGTACGCGGCCGAGGTCTGTGAGGCCGTGTGCGAGGTGTGGCAGCCCACCCCCGACCACCAGGCGATCATCAATCTGCCCGCCACGGTGGAGATGTCCACCCCCAACGTCTACGCCGACCAGATCGAGTGGATGCACCGCAATCTGCCGCGTCGCAATGCGCTGGTGCTCAGCGTCCATCCACACAACGACCGCGGCACGGCCGTCGCCGCGGCCGAGTTGGGTCTGATGGCGGGGGCCGACCGGGTCGAGGGCTGCCTCTTCGGCAACGGTGAGCGCACCGGCAATGTCTGCCTGGTCACGCTCGGTCTGAACCTCTTCTCCCAGGGGATCGACCCCCAGCTCGACTTCAGCGGCCTCGATGAGATCCGCAGCACCGTGGAGCACTGCAACCAGCTGCCCGTGCACCCCCGGCATCCCTACGGGGGTGACCTCGTCCACACCGCCTTCAGCGGCTCCCACCAGGACGCCATCCGCAAGGGACTCACCGCGCTGGAGGCCACCGCGGCCACCCGGAACACCCCCGTGGCACAACTCCCCTGGGAGGTTCCCTACCTCCCCGTTGACCCCCGTGACCTGGGGCGCGGCTACCACGCGGTCATTCGGGTCAACTCCCAGTCAGGGAAGGGCGGAGTGGCCCATGTGATGAGCCGTTGGCACGGCTTTGAGCTGCCGAGGCGACTACAGATCGCCTTCGCGTCGGTCATCCAGGAGCGCACCGACCGTAGGGGCGGTGAGGTGACGCCCACCGAGATGCTCGCCGTCTTCGAGCGGGAGTATCTCGACGCCGGCGACCCGGCGCCGATCGCCGCCGGCAGCCAGCACCCCACCCCCGACGACGGCACGGTGTCCCTGCTCAACCATCGCCCGCCACCGAGCTGGGGCGGTGCGGTCCCGCTCGCCGTGGAGCTCCGCAGAGGCGAAACGATCCATCACGCCCAAGGGCGGGGCCCCGGGCCGCTTTCCGCCCTGGTGGACGCGCTGAGCGAACTCGGCCTTGACGTCCGGGTGCTCGATCACACCACGCACCCGCTCGGGATCCCAACGCCCCACCAGAGCGGAGAACCATCCCGCCCAAGCACACCGCCCCCCGACAACACAACACCCCGCGCGACCCCACCACCCACCCCCAACGCCGCCATCGCGCCGGGAACCCTGACCGGCCCCATGGATCGGGCCCAACCCACCACTACCACCGAGCCGGCCACCACCGGCACTCCCACGGTCTGCTACGCCGAGTGCTCCGTCGCCGGCCGCTCCAGCTGGGGTGCCGGTGTGCACCCCGACGCCGTCACCGCTTCCTTCCGGGCCGTCCTATCGGCCGTCAACCGTGCCTCTCGCAGGAGCTAGGTATGTCGCTTGAGACGTCCCTCGAAGACCTCTACCCCTTGTCGCCCCTTCAGCTCGGCCTGCTCTACGAAGCCACGGCCGAGCCCGGAATGTATGTCGAGCACTGCCGCTTCCGCATCGAAGGCACCCTTGATGTGGCCCGCTACCACCGCACCTGGCAGCGCATAGTGGCCCGCCACCCCATTTTGCGCACCTTCATCACCCACGGCGACGACGGACAGCCGCTCCAAGCAGTCCTCAAGTCGGTCGAACTGCCCCTCACCCAGCTCGACTGGCGGGGTATGCCCGCCGACCAGCAGGAGACCCGGCTGGAGCGGTACTGCGAGAACGACCGCCTCCAGGGCTTCGATCTGGAGCGTGCCCCCGTCTCCCGCCTCTCGGTCATCCGCCTCGGCGACGGCGCCTGGGAGTCGATCTGGACCTTCCACCATCTGCTGTTCGACGGGTGGAGCGTCGCCAAGGTCGTCAACGAACTGAGCGCCCTCCACACCCACCCCAGCACCGAACCACCGGTACCACCGCCGTACCGCGACTACATCGCCTGGCTCTCCGGCCGCGATCACAACGCGGCCCGGTCCCACTGGAAGGAGTATCTCGCCGGTTTCACCGCACCCGTTCGGCTCGACCTCCCGCCCGGTGGCCCCAGCGCCCCCCAGCTCGGCGAGTTGATCCAACTGCTCGACATCGAGACCACCGTACGACTCCATGAGACCGCCCGCCGGTTGCGGGTGACCCCCAACGCGATCGCGCAGAGTGCCTGGTCACTGGTGCTGGCCCGCTACACCGGCCGCGATGACATCGTCTTCGGCACCACCGTCTCCGGCCGCCCGCCCGCCCTCCCGCAGGTGGAGGAGATGGTGGGTCTGTTCATCAACACCGTCCCCGTACGGGCCCGGCTCAGCCCCGAACTGTCCGCGGCCGAACTGATCCAGACAGTCCAGGCGGAGCAGTTCAACCGGGAGCCGTTCGAGCACACTCCGCTGAACGAGATCCAGGGGCAGGCCGAAGCGCCGTCCGGAGCTCCGCTGTTCACCACCCTGTGCGTCTACGAGAACTACCCCGATGTCAGAAAGCTCGCCAAGGAGGAGGTGGCGTCCAACCTCCTGGGCCCGCAGAGCCGGGTGGATCTACGGGCGGTCGGGAGCGTCACCAACTACCCGCTCTCGGTCATCCTGGTACCCGGCGAGCGGCTCAAGCTGGACTTCCTCTTCGACGCCCGCGCCATCTCCACCGCCGTCGCCGAACGCATGATCCGCTATCTGGCCCATGTGATGTCGGAGCTGGCCACCGACCCGGACCGCCCGCTGCGCGAGGTGTGGCAGGTCCCCGCCGATCAGCGCGCCCAGCTGCTGTCCCGTGGCGAGGGGCCGGTCCAGAAGCTCCCCGACCTACCCGTCCACACCCTGGTCGAGCAGATCGCGGCGGACGCACCCCACCGCACGGCCGTGATCGCGGACGGCCGCGAGCTGACCTATGGCGAACTGGTCTCCCACGCGGGGGTGTTGGCAAGGGTCCTCATCGACCGCGGGGTGCGCCCCGGCGACCTCGTCGGTGTCTCCCTCAGCAGGGGTACGGAGCTGGTGGTGGCGCTGCTGGCCGTACTGACCGCCGGTGCCGGATACGTACCGCTGGAGCCCGAGTTCCCCAAGGCCCGACTGTCGTTCATGATCGATGACGCTCGGCCCGCGGCCGTCATCGGCGAGGCCGGGGTGGGCGAACTCTTCGACGCCGACTGGGTCGAGTTCATCGAGCTGGACCATCTGGTCCCCGCCGAGGAGGAGGTGCGGCTACCGGAGGTCTCCGCCGAGTCCATCGCGTACTGCCTGTACACCTCCGGTTCCACCGGGCGGCCCAAGGGCGTACTGGTCGGCCATCGGCCCATCGTCCGGCTGGCGTTCGGCATGACCGGGGTACGACTCGGCGCGGAGACCCGGATGCTGCAACTGGCACCCGCGAACTTCGACGCCTCCACCGTCGAGGTGTGGACCACCCTCCTCAACGGAGGCACCATCGTGGTCTATCCACCCGAGACCCCAAGCGTCGCCGAGCTGGGCAGGATCCTGGCGAACCACCAGGTCACCACGGCCGTTCTCGCCACCGCACTCGCCAACAGCATCATCGACACCGATCCCGCGATCCTCGCCCCACTGAGTCAGCTGATGGTCGGTGGCGAAGCGATGTCGGTGGCGCACACCCGTCGGCTCCAGGCCAGTTTGCCCCAACTGGAGGTCTTCAACGGGTACGGCCCCACCGAATCCACCAGTTTCACCTCGATGCACCTGGTCCCCACCCCACTGCCCGCCGCCACCCAGACCGTACCGATCGGCCGACCGATCGGCGGCACCCGGATACGGCTGCTCGACCCCTTGGGCGATCTGGTGCCCGACGGCGCTCCGGGTGAACTCTGCATCGGTGGCGACGGCCTCGCGGTGGGCTATCTCCAGCGGGCCGACCTCACCGCGAGCGTCTTTCGGAAGAATCGTTTCGAGTCGGGCGGGGAGCGGCTCTACCACAGCGGTGACTCCGTACGCTGGCTCCCCGACGGCACCCTGGACTTCGTCGGCCGTATCGACCACCAGGTCAAGGTCCGGGGCTTCCGGGTCGAACCGGGGGAGACCGAGAGCGTTCTGCTCACCCACCCCGATGTGGCCGCCGCCGTCGTCGTACCGCGGCACGACGAGACCCACGCCCGACTGATCGGCTACTACACCACCCAGGACGGCTCGGCGCTGCCGGCAACCGCTCTGCGGGACCACCTCGGCGCGACCCTGCCGGACTATATGGTCCCCTCCACCTTCGTCCATCTGGGGCGGCTGCCACTGACCGCCAACGGCAAGGTCGACCGGGCCGCTCTGCCCGAACCGGAGGTCGCCGCCCCGATCGAGGCGTACGCGGCTCCGCGCACCGCGCTGGAAGAGACCCTGGCCCGGATCTGGGCCCAGGTGCTCGGCGTCCCCCAGGTCGGGGTCCACGACAACTTCCTGGAGCTGGGCGGCGACTCCATCCACGCCATCCAAGTCGTCGCCCGGCTCCGGGAGGAGCACGCGTCGCTCACCCCACGGCAGATCTTCCGCCACCCCACCATCGCGGAACTGGCTCCCGAGGTCTCGTTGATCGAAGCGGCCACCGAGGACCAGGGGCTGATCACCGGCGCACTGCGCTCCGGACCCATCCAGTCCTGGTTCTTCGACCAGGCGCTGGCCAGGCCCGACCACTTCAACCAGTCCCTGGTGCTGCGGGTACCGGCCGACCTCGACATCGCCGCCCTCCAGCAGGCCGTCCAAGGGCTGCTGCTGCACCATGACGCACTGCGCAGCCGGGTCCGACCCGGCGGGGAGCTCCATCTCGCCGGCGCTGAGGCCGCCGACCCCGCCTCCGTGGTCCACCTCACCGAGGCCGCGACCGACGAGGAGTGGGCGGCGATCGCCGACCAGGCGCAGGGCTCGCTCGACCTGACCAAGGGCCCCGTGATCCGGGCGGTCCTGGCCACCCGCGACGGCCGCCCATGGCGACTGCTGCTTGTGGTGCACCACCTCGCCGTGGACGCCGTCTCCTGGCCACTGCTCGTCCAGGATCTGGGCGCCGCCTACCAGCAGAGCGCCGCCGACCAGCCGGTCACCCTGCCCGCCAAGACGGCCGGCTACCGCAAGTGGCTCGACCACATCCGCGAGCACGCCCAGGACCCGGAGGTGGAGGCCAGCCGCACCTACTGGGAGCGCACCCTGGCCGTGGCGCCGCTACCGCCCGTACCCGTGGACACCCACACCGCCGAGCGCGCCACCGTCCACGGCAGTGCGGCCATCCAGACCGTGCTGCCGCCCGACCTCACCCACTCGCTGCTCAAGGACGCCGGGACCGCCTACCGCACCCGCCCCGATGAGCTGGTGCTCACCGCGGTCGCACTCGCCTCCCACGCCCTCAGCGGCAGTGGCGAACTGCTCGTCAGTGTGGAGAACAACGGCCGCCACCCCTTCAGCGACGACATCGACCTCTCCCGGACCGTGGGCTGGTTCACCGCCCTCTACCCGGTACGGATCACCCTGCCGTCGGACACCGCCGACCTCAGCGCCGTCATCAAATCGGTGAAGGAGCAGCTACGGGCCGTCCCCCTGCGCGGACTGAGCTACGGCATGCTGCGCTTCCTCCACCCCGACCCGCTGCCGGCGGGCCCCGGGCCCTCGATGGCGTTCAACTTCCTCGGCTCGCTGATGGCCCCCGGCAGCGGTACCGACCAGCCGTTCACCGCCGCCCCCGAACCGACCGGCGCCACCTGGCACGCCGACAACCACCGGCAGCACCTCCTCGACATCCCGGTGAAGGTGGCCGACGGCCGACTGGAGATCCACCTCGTCTACTCCGCCGTCCACTACCGGCCCGAGACCGTGCAGACGCTCGCCGACGAGATCGACACCCGGCTACGGGCCCTGATCGAGCACTGCCTCAACCCCGCCCACCACGGCGCCACCTCCTCCGACTTCCCGCTGGCGAAAGTCAGCCAGCGCTCACTGGACCGGCTGATCAACCGGCTCGGGAAGTAGGCCCGCGATGCCCCTGGAGGATCTCTATCCGCTCTCCGCAATCCAGCAGGGTCTGCTCTTCGAGACCCTCGCCGATCCCGAAGGGGCGCGGTACGTCCAGCAACTGCGCTGGCGCGCCGAGGGTCCCCTGGACCCCGGGCGCTACCGCGCCGCCTGGCAGCGGATCACCGACCGGCACGCCGTGCTGCGTACCCTCATCGCCGGCGACGACGGCGGAAACCCCCTGCAAGCGGTACTGACCACCGCCGAACTCCCGGTCATCGAGGAGGACTGGCGGGGAACACCCGAGTCGACACGGGAGGCACGGCTCGACGCGTTCTGCCGGGCGGATCGGCTACGAGGGTTCAGCACCGAGCACGCACCACTGTCCCGGCTCGCCCTGGTCAGGCTGGGGAAAACCACCTGGGAGTCGGTGTGGACCTTCCACCATCTGCTGCTGGACGGCTGGAGCATCGGTCGGCTCATCCATGAACTGGGCCCGCTCTACACCGATCCCACCACCACCCTCGCGCGACCGCCGCGGTACCGGGAGTACATCGGCTGGCTCACCGATCGGGACCACCGCGCCGCGCACACCTACTGGGGCGCCTATCTCGCGGGCTTCACCACACCCACCACACTGGACCTGGCGGCCGGTTCACCCGGCGACGAACCCACCGCCGAGCGCACCCACGTCCTCGACCAGGGGACCGAAGAACGGCTGGGTCAGACCGCGCGACGAATACGGGCGACCCCCGGTGTTGTCGCGCAGGCCGCCTGGGCGGTGGTGCTGGGGCGATACACCGACCGTGATGACATCGTCTTCGGCACCACCGTCTCGGGCCGACCACCCGACCTGCCCCGGGTGGAGGAGATGATCGGGCTCTTCATCAACACCCTGCCGGTACGCGCCCGACTCGATCCACAACACACCGCGGCCGAACTGATCCGCACCCTCCACACCGCCCAACTCGACCGCGAACCCCACGAACACACTCCGCTCCATGAGATCCAGGGGCAGACCGCACTCGCCCCGGGCACCCCGCTCTTCGACACCCTCTGCGTCTACGAGAACTACCCGATCTCGGCACCCCTACCGGACCAGCGCATCCTCCCCGGCATCGATCTCGTCCAGGGCCGCAACACCGAAATCACCCACTACGGACTCACCCTCTCCCTGGTCCCCCAGGAGCGGCTGCGCGTCTTCGCCTCCTTTGACCCGCGCACACACGACCCGCGGGCCGTGGAGCGGCTGCTGAGGCAGTACGCCCGGGTGCTCGATCAGATCGCGGCCGACCCGGAGCAGCCACTGCACCGACTCACCCTCGCCGACGACGACGAGAAGGCGCTGCTACGGCGATGGACGCGCGGATGTGAACTGGCCATCCCGGCATCGAGCGTGCAGGCGCTGATCGAGGAGCGGGCGGCGGCCGACCCGGAACGACTCGCCGTCGTCGCGGATGCCACCGGCGAGGGTTTGACCTACGGCCAGTTGGTCGACCGCTCCACCACCCTCGCCCGGGTGCTCATCGCCCAGGGGGTGCGCCCCGGCGATCTGGTCGGGGTCTGTCTGGAACGGAGCCCCGAGCTGATCGTGGCCCTGCTGGCGGTCCTCACCGCGGGCGCGGCCTATGTGCCGCTGGAGCCGGAACTCCCACCGGAGCGGCTGGCATTCCTCGTCGACGACGCCCGTCCGGCCGCCATCATCGGCCGCACCACGGGCCCCCTGGGCACCCCTGGCCGGCTCCCTGCGGTCCGGCCCAGCGCCGATCACCACGGCGGCCGGCACCAACTGGGCCCGATCATCGACATCGAGGCGGCCCTTGAACACCCCGGCCCCGCCGCCGCCCAGGCCACCCTCCCCACCACCACCCCCGACTCCCTCGCCTACTGCCTCTACACCTCAGGCTCCACCGGCCGGCCCAAGGGCGTACTCATCGAGCACCGCGGACTGGTCAACCGCCTCCTGGGCATGCAGGACTCCTATCGACTGCGCCCCACCGACCGGGTCCTCCACAAGACCGCCCTCGGCTTCGACGTGTCCGGCTGGGAGGTCTTCTGGCCACTGATCACCGGGGCCCGGCTGGTCCTGGCCGCCCCCGGCGGCCAGCGCGACCCCGAGTACCTCGCCCGGGTGGTACGGCAACGCCGGATCACCGTCACCCACTTCGTCCCCTCCATGCTGGCCGAGTTCGTCCGCGCCACCCATCCCGGCCAACTGAGCTCGCTCCGGCTGGTGATCTGTAGCGGAGAGGCGCTGCCACCCTCCGTCGCCCGACGGCTGATCGAGCTCTGCCCCACCGCCGAACTCCACAATCTGTACGGTCCCACCGAAGCGTCGATCGATGTCTGCGCCCAGCCGATCCACCCACCCGTGGTGGGCGGCGCCCTGCCGATCGGCCGGCCGGTGCAGAACACCGAACTCCAGATCCTCGATCGCCACCTGCGTCCCCTGCCGATCGGCGCGGTGGGGGAGCTCTGCATCGGCGGCCCACAGCTCGCCCGCGGCTACCATCGACGCCCCGCCCTGACCGAGGAACGCTTCCCACCCCATCCACAGCACCCGGGGCAGCGGCTCTACCGCAGCGGCGACCTCGTCCGCTGGCGCTCGGACGGCAGCCTGGACTTCCTCGGCCGAGCCGATCAGCAGTTCAAGCTCAACGGCATGCGGATGGAGCCGGGCGAGATCGAGCACGCCCTGACCGCACTGGTGGGCATCGACCACGCGGTGGTCTCCCTGCGGGAGGGTCGGCTGCACGCCCATCTGATGGCCGGCGGCAAGCGCTGGGGAACCAGCGAACTGAGAAACGCGCTGGCCCGCACCCTGCCCGACCAGATGATCCCGTCCCACTGGCACTGGCTGGACACCCTGCCCACCCTGCCCAACGGCAAGATCGACCGCGCCCGCATCCTGGCGATGGCCGGTACGGTCGCCGAGCGCTCCACCCCGTACACCCCACCGAGCGGACCGGTAGCCGAGTTGGTCACCCGCGTCTGGGGGGAGGTCCTCGCGGTGGAACACATCGGTGTGGACGACGACTTCCGTGAACTGGGCGGCGGCTCGCTCGATCTCGTACGGGTCGCCTTTCGGCTCCGGGAGGAGCTGGACCGGCCGGTGGAGTTGCGGGAGCTGATCCGTCACTCGACCATCCGCGCCCTGGCAGCCGCGCTGGAGGGCGCGGGTGAAACCGCCCCCACCTGGGGCGAGGCGGACGAACGCCTGGACCTGCCCGCCGTACTGCCGCCCCGGACCACGACCAGGGGGGCCAGCGTCCTGCTCACCGGTGCCACCGGATATCTGGGTGCCTTCCTCCTCACCGAGCTGCTCCAACGCACCACGGGCACGGTCCGCTGCCTCATCCGGGCGTCCACCGAGCCCGAGGCACGGCAACGCCTCGACGAGACCCTGCACCGGTACGGGACGACCGCCCCACCCGGACGCGTCCATGCCCTCCCCGGCGATCTCGGGCGACCCCGGCTAGGCCTGTCCGCGGCGGAGTTCGACCGGCTGGGCGACGAGCTCGACCTGATCATCCACGCCGGGGCCTCGGTCGACATGCTGGCCTCCTTCGACCAACTGGCGCCGGTGAACATCGGCGGAACCCGCGAACTGATCCAGCTGGCCGCCACCGGACGGCTCAAGCCACTGCACTACATCTCCACCGGTGACCCCAAGGACGACCTGGTCCGTTCCCAAGTCGGCTACGCGCTGACCAAATGGCGCGCCGAACGACTGGTGGCAGGGGCCCGCGAGGCCGGCGTCCCGGCCACCGTACTGCGACTGCCGCGGCTGACCGGCGACCGCGCGGCCGGTCGCTGGAACGAGCGCGATATGGCCTTGAGACTGCTGCGACTCGTGGTGGAGTCCGGGGCCGCACCGCCCCTGGGCACCGAGGACTGGGTGCCCGTCGACGAAGCCGCCGCCCTCGCCGTTGCGGAAGCACTCGACGACGGCGACGGCGGGCTCTACACCGTCACCACCGAGCGATCCGTCTCCCTCGACGCCCTGATCGACCTGGTCCGGCAGGAGGGACACCCCATCGAGCGGGTCTCGGGCACCGCCTGGGACGCCCTGCTCGCCGATCGCTTCCCCCTGGAACACGAACTGCTGCGGACCCTGGCCGAAGAGCGGCCCACCGAGGACTCCCCGCGCTCCATCGACGACTGGGGCGTACTGCCGAGCCACGCCTTCACCGCCCTCACCCTGCCCGGAGTCGACCAACCCCTGCTACGGCGCTACGCCCAACGACTGTCGTCGACGACAACACACCAAGGAGAGTCGATATGGCCTTCAGACCATTCCGAATAACCATCGCGCTGCTGACCGTTGTGGTCCTGGGCGCGGGAACCCTCACCGCGCGGGCAAGTCCCCCCACCGCCCCATCGACCCCATCCACCGCCCAGGACAAGCGCGGCACCGCGGAGCCACCCGTACTGAAGTGGACACCCTGCTCCGGCACCTTCCAGTGCGCCGGGGCCCGCGTCCCCGCCGACCACTCGGCCCCGCGGGGACCCACCCTCGGCGTCGGCCTGATCAAGATGCCGGTACGCGATCCCGCCCGGCGCATCGGCACCCTCTTCGTCAGCACCGGAGTGGTCGGCGGGGTCTCCTTCGTCCAAGCCGCCGGCCCTTCCCTGCTCGCCGATCTCAACCAGCGCTTCGACATCGTCGGCATCGACCAACGCGGCACCGGCACCAGCGAACCGGCCATGCGCTGCTCCACCTACGAGCAGGACCGCCAGATCGAGAAGCCCCTGGTCGCCGACCACTCCGGGGCCCGGGAACAGTTCGTCCGCCAGGCCAGGGCCCTCAACGACCTCTGCGTCCAGCGCGGCGGGCCCCTGCTGCGGAAACTCGGCACCACCGAGGCCGCCCACGACCTCGACCTACTGCGACGAGCCGTCGGAGACCGCCAGTTGAACTTCCTCGGCCTCTCCTACGGCACCCTGCTCGGGCAGTACTACGCGGCCCAGTACCCCGGCCGGGTGCGCACCATGGTCCTCGACGGGGTGCAGCCCGCCGACCTCTCCGTACGCGACCCCCTGCGCCTGGACCGAGAGATGTTCGCCGCGGCCGAAGCAGGTCTGAAGAACCTCTTCGACTGGTGCCGCCGCACCCCCGACTCCTGCCGTTTCGGCGATGGCGCCCCGGAGGCCGCCTTCGACACACTCGTACGACGGCTCGACGCCAACCTCACCACCCACCCGGGCCGCCATGATCTGGTGACCGGTGGTGTACTGCTGGGCGAGGCTTTCCAGGCGCTCGCCGAACCAGCGCTCTGGTCCGCCTTCGCCGCCCGGCTCAGCCAGCTGTCGGCCGCGCCCCTGCCCACCAGGGCACTGCCCTCGGGAGAGAACGCGGTACTCGCCGGCTACCTCGGCAACACCTGTGTGGACCAGGAGACCCCGCCCGATCTCACCGTCCATGACCGACATGCCCGCGCCGCTGCCGAAGCGGCCCCACGCATCGGCCGGTTCGGCGCCTACGCCCAGGTCAAATGCGGGCTCTGGCCCGTGGAGTCGGCACACCACCGCGGACCGTGGACCCATCAAGGTGACACCCCCCTCCTGGTGGTGAACAACACCCGTGATCCCTACGCGCCCCGCGCCTGGGCGAAGAAGATCCTCCGTGACACCGGCAACGCCCGTCTGCTGGATGTGCGAGGCCCTGGACATCTCGCTTTCGGCCGCAGCGCCTGCGTCAACAAAGCGGTAATCGGCTATCTGACCGACATTCGACTCCCCGCCCGTGGGTCCAACTGCTCAACTCCACTCCCGAACTAGCCGCCATCCAGAAGAAAGCATTCACAAGACGCACCTTCACCAACACGGGGGAAACTGCCGATATGGGTATGTACTTCGATCACCGATCCGCGAAAAGCTAAGGTCATGGCCAAGTTAGGACGCAGAGCCACCTATGAGGAGCGGTTGCAGGTATGCCGCCTGATCGAGTCAGGGGAATCGCCTGACCATGTGATCGAAACCAGTGGATTCGGACGCTCCACTGTCTTCGGCTGGTGGCAGACCTATCGAAAGTTCGGCTCGGAGGCGCTGCGTACCAAACGCACCCCTGGCCCGCCGTCGAATCTGAGCGATGGGCAACTCAATCACCTGCGCTCAATGATCGTCGAAGATCTGATGCGAGGAGCACCCGCAGGGCCCGTTCTGCGCACCCGTAAGACCGTCGCACGGATCATCGACGACGAGTTCGGCGTTGAACTGTCCCCGGTGAGCGTGGGGCGCGCCCTGGAGCGTATCGGGGTGCCGCTGGTCAGCCCGATCACCCGGATCAAGGAAGCCGAGAGCGAAGGCCTGTGGCCCGCTGGCACCCTGGCCACCGTCCAGTCGGCGACCCGGGAGGGCGCGGTGGTTCACTACGTCTGGAACGAGCCTCTCAGGCCTTTCAGAACCTTCGCCGAGCCCCGCTTCGACGACCGCCGACAGGGCATCCTGATCTCCTCCGTGGGCGATAGCCGAGAAGTCGTCTTTCGCGCGGTCGTCGGCAGTACCGGAGCCGATGCCTTTATCCATCTGTGCCACACCATCGCCGAAAAGAGCGTTTCACCGGGAAACCCCGCCATCGTGGTCGCCGAAAGCAGCAATGCCACCTGTTCGGGCAAGGTGACCCGATTCTTCGCCGCCACCGGCGGTCAGCTCTCCCTCCTTCTCCTTCCGGCCAGAAACCGCCGGGCCGCGAACCGCGCCGACTTCGAGGACGCCATGATCGGCGGTCTGCAATGCGGCAGCGGAACCTCCAGACTCGTCGCCTCCAATGACGACCGTCAGCTCGATGTCGTGGAACTCGAATTGGCCCTGCGCTCGATGCACCGTGGCCGCACCCGACCACACAACCCCGAGCAGGGGACGCCCCACAGCGTGGGAGCGGACCTGTGAACGACGACCGGGACCACCGGGACAGGGAAGGAAGGGAACAACGACCGTGTCCGCCACCACCGACACCCCACTCGATACCCCAGACATCGCATTCCTCACGGAGACCGTCAGGACCCCACTGAGTGCGGCCGAGCGCGCGCAGCGGATGAGCGCACCGGGCTTCGGCCGCGTCCTCACCGAACACATGGTCACCGCGAGCTGGACCAGCGGACGGCAGTGGCACGATCTTGGCCTGTCGCCCTACCGCCCACTGCCCATGGACCCGGCCATGGCCGCGCTCCACTACGGCCAGACCATCTTCGAAGGGCTCAAGGCCTACCGCCAGCACGATGGCTCGGTGGGTATCTTCCGACCCGATGCCCACGCACACCGCTTCGCACGATCCGCACACCGACTGATGATGCCGGAGCTCCCGACCCCGCTCTTCCTCCGCGCCCTGGAAGAGCTGATACGCGCCGACCGCGCCTGGGTCCCCGACCGCCCCAACCACAGCCTGTACCTACGGCCGCTGCTCTACGCCAGAGAAGCGGTACTGGCCCTGCGCCCGGCGCGGGAGTACCAGTTCCTGTTGATCGCCTTCGTCGCGGAAGGGTTCTTCAACAACGACCTCAGCCCGGTCTCGGTCTGGGTCTCCACCGAGTACTCACGGGCCGCACGCGGAGGTACCGGCGATGTGAAGATCCCCGGCAACTACGCGGGCGCCTTCGCCGCCCAGGCCGAGGCCACCGCCCACGGCTGCCACCAGGTGGTGTGGTTGGACTCGGCGGAACGCCGATGGGTGGAGGAGATGGGGGGCATGAACCTCTTCTTCGTCCATGGCCGCGGCTCCCAGGCCCGGGTCACCACACCCCCGCTGACCGGCACCCTGCTCCCCGGCGTCACCCGGGACGCCCTGCTCACCCTGCTGGCCGACGAGGGAATCCCGGTGGCGGAGACTCCGCTGACCGTGGATGACTGGCGCGAACTCGCCGCCCGGGGTGAGATCACCGAGGTCTTCGCCTGCGGCTCGGCAGCGGGCGTCACCCCGGTGGGCACCGTCCGCTCGGCCGACGCCGAATGGACCATCTCGGGCGGCCGTCCCGGCCCGATCACCCGCCGGGCGGCCCATCTCCTCACATCCGCCCAACGCGGCACCCTCCCCGACCCTCATGGATGGGTCCACCAGGTGAGCTGAGCCGCCTCCAGGCAACCGTTTCCCGGATACGGCCGCCAAGGTGCCGTGCTCCGGCCCGGCGCTTCCCCAGCCCCTGAACGTCAGCGGCTTGGCGGGCGGAAAGCCCTCGGCGGGACCGGGACCGTCCCCACGAAGCCCCCGGTCCCGCCTTGGGCCGCCCCTCGGCGAGCCGGCGGCCCACACCGGGTCCTCCCCGGCTGCCCCCGGTTTCACCCGGCGCGTCTCATGAACTGTGGAAGAACTCCAGCAGTTGCTTGTTCACTTCCTCCGGGGATTCCAGATACCCCAGATGCCCGACCCCTTCGATCTCCACATACCGCGCGCCATGAACGCTCCGCGCCACCTCACGGCTCAGATACGCCGGCGACACCATGTCGTTCTCGAACCCGATCACCAGAGTCGGAGCGGTGATGCTTCGATACGCGGCCAGTCGGTTGGGCATGATCTCGATCCGCAGCTGCGGCAGCACCGCCGATGAGCCTCCCGCACGCGCCATCTGGAACGACTCCAACCAGATGGCCACCTGCTCCTCGTCCTGGAAGGTCCGCGGCGACACCAACCGCAGGGTGTCGACGGCGCCGTAGAACTCCTCGCCGACATCGACCCCACGCTCCACCAATCCGATCTCCGCCCGGGTGATGGCCTGGTGGAAGGGATCGGTCCGGCCGCGTGCCGCGATCAGCGCCAGCTGGCGCACCCGCTGGGGATACGCCAGCGCCAGTTCCTGCACCACATACGACCCCAGCGAGAACCCCACGAACCGGCAGGCCCCGAGCCCTAGGTGGTCGATCAGCGCCACCGTGTCGCGGACCATGTCATCGATGGTCCAGTCATCACCGGGCGCCCTGGTCGGAGGTACGCCCCGACTGTCAAAGGTGACGGTGGAGAACCCGGCCGCCACCAGGGCGGGCACCTGACGCAGATGCCAGGTCCGCCCCCGCGCGCCCGTGCCCATCACCAGGACCACCGGCTCACCGTCGCCGTTGGTGTCGTAGTTCATCGAGATGCCGCCGAGCTCGGCGATGGGCATGACGATCCCCCTCCGCGGCCCGGCTGGGCGGGCCGCTCGATCGGTCCGTACGGGAAGGGCCCCGGGCCTACGGTCGGTACCCCCGGGGCGCCGGAGCTCTACGGGACAGCGCGCCGGTAGCTGCGGGCGGCCCAGGTCAGGGTGAGCGCGGTAAGCCCGGCAAGGACCAGGAACCCGGTCACCACATCCGTCGCGCCGCGATCGTCAACGGCCAGCGCCCGCACGGCCTCGACCGCGTGGTGGAGCGGGTTGGCATTGCCAGCGGCCTGCATCCAGCCGGGCGCGAAGGACAGCGGCACCAGCATCCCGGAGAGCAGCAGCAGCGGCAGGGTGAGAAAATTGATGATGGAGCTGAAGGACGCCTCCTCGCGGAGGTTGAGCGCCAGGGCGTACGACAGCGACGCCACCGACAGTCCGAGCAGCACCATCAGCGCCAGGATCAGCAGCACACTCGAAGGATCGGTCCGAAAGCCCATCAGATAGGCCACGGATACGACCAGCAGCGACTGTGCCACCAGCCCGGCCACATCGGCGAGAATCCGCCCCAGCGCCAACGCCAGCCTGCTCACCGGCGTCACCGCCAGCCGCTCGACCACCCCGTCCCGCATCGACCCGAGAAACACATATCCCACCAGCAGGGTGCTCATGATGGCGAGCATCGTCAGCACACCGGGGACAAAGGTCTTGAGGTCGGCGGATTTCGGAGCACCGGTATTCAGTTCTTCGAGCAGCGGCACGAAGAGCAGTAGCCAGAGCACCGGCTGAAGAAGTCCGATGATGACCCAGACCGGATTGCGGACCATGCGCTTCAGTTCGTAACCGAAGATGATCGACGTTTCGCGCATCATTTCCCTACGCTCCCTGAAGTTGCCCGGCGTCGGTCTTCTCGTCGGCCTTGTCCGGCCCCTTGGGTTTCTGCTCCGATGCCCCTTCCGCGGAGAAGGACCGGCCGGTCTTCTGGAGAAAGACATCGTCAAGGCCGGGCGCGCTCAGCGTCACGGACCGCACCTCGATCCCGGCCGCGTCCAGCAGCCTCAGCAGATGCGGTAGCGCCTCCCCGCCGTCGGCGATCGACACCCGTAGGACATCGCCCTCCCACCACACCCGATTCGCCCCGGCCAGCGCTTCGATCTCCGTGCGCGCCCCATCGGCCCTGGCATGCCCGGCGCCCACGGTGACACTGATGACATCGTCCGAGCCGACCTCCCGCTTCAACGCGGCGGGCGAGCCCTGACTGACGATGGTGCCGTTGTCGATGATGGCCAACTCATCGCAGAGCGCATCGGCCTCTTCGAGATAGTGCGTGGTCAGAAAGACCGTGGAGCCATCGGCGCGCAGCGCGCTGATCTCCTGCCAGAGATCGACCCGGGCCCGTGGGTCGAGCCCCAGGGTGGGCTCATCCAGGAACATCACCGACGGCCGATGCACCAACCCCATGGCCAGCGCGAGCCGTCGGTTCTGCCCCCCGGACAGTGTCTTCACCGCCCGGTCCAGCAACTCCCCGAGCCCGAACCGATCGGACAGCTCACCGACCCGGGCCACGGTGTCGGACTTGCTCATCCCCTGAAGCCGAGCCTGAAGCACCAGATTGGCCCGCCCACTCATCCCGCTGTCGACCCCACCGGCCTGCGACACATACCCGATCCGCCGCCGTACCTCCTGCGCCTGAGTGGCCACATCGAAACCCGCGATACGGGCCCGCCCGGCATCGGGACGGGAGAGCGTGGTGAGAATCCGGGTAAGGGTGGTCTTCCCGGCTCCATTGGGCCCAAGAAATCCGAAGATCTTCCCACTCGGCACTACGAGATCCACCCCCGCTAGCGCCTCTACCGGGCCTGCTTTACTGAGGTAGGTCTTCCGGATTCCCTCTGCTTCAATTTCCATAACCTACCCTTTCGGGCCGGGGTCTAGTTTATTAAGAAGCGCCTTCTCGATGACTGTACAGTCAATTGGAGGGATTTCTGATAGGCCATGGATTTCCGGATAGACGCCATGGGTGTGGGTTGTTGCTGAGCAGGGCGGGGGCTTGGAAAAAGTGCCGGACGAGTTCCGGACGGCCAGAGCCATTCTTGATCTTTCATGGGTTTCTGGACTTGACCGCGCTGTTCGCGACCCACCACCGCGGTGCTGGCCCATCAGGCGGTGGGGTTGATCATGGGCCGCCGAACGACAGCACCCCCGCAGCGAGTCAACTCTGCTGCGGGGGAAGTCCCTTACGTAGTCAGAAAGTGGCCGGGTCGGGACGGAAGCGGTCCGGGCGCCGAGGGAGAGGCGGAGCCGTGGGCTTGGGCTCGCGCCTACGGGCGCTGCCGGGGACCACGGCTGAGGTAGTTCGTGCGGCGGGTCCCCAACGGTCAACCGGGGTAGCGGAACGGCTCACACCAGGTGTGTTGTGTGGCGGTTCAGGCCGAATGCCTTGAAGGGGACCGTAGTGGTCTGAGATCGCACGTTCATGGCGTCGAGTGCGGCCGGTGGAGCTGACGGGCTTGACGGGCGCGTTCGTTCAGGAGGGGCCCGGGCCATGGAGCCGCGGTGGCGGATGGCCAGGGACTGCACGGCCTCATGGATCGACGCGTAGGCCTCGGCGTTCAGCGACTCACTCCCCATGGCCCGCGGCTCGTAGGAGAGCGTCTTCTCGCCAGCCCCTTCCTTTGTCTGTGCGCGGATGCCCGGCCCGTACCGGGTGTTACTCGGCCAGTGGCTTGAGGAGCATCTGCGCGGAGAGGTCGACGAGTTCCCGGAGTACGGGACGATAGCTTTCGTCTCCGCCTATGTCGGTGAGGGTCTGAATTGCCTCATTGCGGAATCTTTTGATGTCCTTGTGGTACTGGCTCAGCACGGAGGGTCTGAGCAGTAGGCGGGTGAGTTCTGATCTCGATTGCTCGGAACTCCGGGAGGATTCATACAGGTCGAGAATTGTCTCCCTGCCCCGGGGGGAGGCGTCTTCGATGGAGCAGGCGAGAAGATACGTTACTGTTCCGTTCTGTAGATCTTCGTTACGGCCGGACAGGATGTCATCCTGGTCGTTGAAGATCTGCCAGAGAATGCCGAAGATATTGCCGAACTCGCGCCATTGCTCTATCTTTTCCGGCCTGGCGCCCGACAGTATCGCGGCCATGGCTGTGATCATTCCGAAAGGCGCGCCTGACTTACCGCGGTACGCCGTGATGACCGAGGCCCGTGCCGCCCTGTCGACATCTCCGCGCATGTCGTCGAGTTGCCCTTCCACCGCGGCTATCCAGCCGTTGGTGATCTCGGCCGTCAGCGCACTCCGTATCGGCTCGGGGGCCTGCTGGGACTGTACGACCTGGATGGGCAGCATATGTCCGGTGATCAGGGAGGCGAGGAGCGCCTCGTTCTCGCTGAGTTCAGCGACCTTGGTGCCGCCCTGCCCGTCGGCCAGATCGTCCAGATAGCAGGCCGAGGTCCACCACAGCACATGGATGGCGGAGAGCGGGATCGCCGGTCTAGGGGTACCCGTTTCGATGGCGTGGACGAGGAGTGGGAGTACCGAGAGGGGATGCTTCAGTTTCTGATGCTGCAAGAGTTTGGTGATGGCGCTCTTGACCGCGGTCGACGATGGGCCGAGGCGTTCGAGGGCGGACTCTATCTCTGCTTCGATACTCGGGGAGACTTGCTGGTGCAGTTCCAAGTACGACGTTGAACTCACGTAGCGACCTCCATCTTGCGGATGAATTGAGATTGCCGTTCCGTCTTTGTCCGTCATAGGTGGAGCAGGTGCTTCTTGTTTATGAGACCGCGCCGGCGGGTGCTGCAATCCTCCGCGAGGGCGTGGTTCATGGGCCTCCCGTGTGTTATTCCACGGGATTTGGGTGACCAGCGATGAGCGAGGCGCGAGAGTCTTTGATCGGGCGCTGCGGTACCGATTTGATCATTCTGGCTGAGGGGGAGCTAGAGCGCCTTTCGGCCGTGGCTGGTTTCGCCCAATGCCTGGATCTTGTTTCCGGTGATCCCGGGCGCTGGCCTTCTGGGCCCGGATCAAGGGGGAGTCACCGGGGGGCGTGGTCGGCCTCAGTCGGCGGATCGGTCATCGGGCATGGGTCGGGCGGGCTGAGGCGAACGTCAGACGTCGGAAGGAAGCGCAAGGGAGAATGTCACCGACAGTCACCCAGTCCAGATGTCGTCCCAAGCGTATGTCTATCCCGCGTACGCGCCGCTGAACTGGTGAAAGGGCCCTCTTGGGGGCCACATTGGAGGCATGACATCCCGCGCAACCTATGAACCACAGCTCACCGTACGTGTGTTCAAGCAGAATTTCAGCAGTACCCCTCGTGGTGCCTGGTTCGCTCGGCATCTCGCGGTCCATCAGTTCTGCCTCTGGGGCATCTCGCACCGAAGCGAGCTCTCTGATGACGCGCTGGTCCTCGTGGGTGAATTGGTGGCGAACGCGGTCACCCATGGGCGGGTGCCAGGTCGGGACTTTGAGCTACGGCTGACTCATGTCCCGGGGCGGGTAGTCCTCATCGAGGTGTCGGATGCCCGGGGCGACAAACGGCCCCCGGGGCCCGGTGAGCTCCCCGAGCCAGGGCCGGGCGACGATCATGGGCGAGGGTTGATGATCGTGGAGGCGCTGGCGGATCGGTGGGCCGTGCTGGACCGGGTGCCGCTGGGGAAGACGGTCCGTGCCGAGCTTGACCTACCGCGCTGACGGCTGACGCTGGTCGTTCACGCAGTCGGTGATCCACCGCGTCAGGCGGCCGCCGCATGGGTCGAGCGGCGGACATAGGCGCCGGGCGTCTCGTGGAAGTACCTCCGGAACGCCAGGATGTAGCCGTTCGTACTGACGAACCCCACCCGCGCGGCCACGGTGCTCACCAGATGGCCCTGGGCCAGGAGGTCCAGCGAGTGGTTGAGGCGCAGCCGGGTCCGCCACTCGGAGAAGGACAGGCCGGTCTCGGCGCGGAAGGCGCGGCGCAGGCTCGTCGAGTTCGTGTAGAGGCTCTCGGCCCACTCGGTCGCGGTTCGCGGATCGCTGGGCATCCGGATCAGTTCCTTCGCCACCGTGCAGGCTGTGTGGCTGGTCGGTTGGGGCAGCGGTAGGCAGTCGGGGTGGCCGTTCGACAGGGCCGCGATGACGGATGAGTCATCGTGGTTCGACTCCGAGCAGCGCATTCGTCCCAGCAGCATCCGCCGCTGATCGGCCGTGACATTGACGATCGTCGTCTCGGTGTACGGGAGGTGGTGGCGCTCGGTGGTGAACGTTTCCACGACGAACAGGGAGTCATTGTCGAAGCGGGCGCTGTGCGGGATTCCGGCCGGTATCCACAGGGCCACCGAGGGGGACAGCTCATAGTCCTGGCCCCGGGCCGTGATGACGATCCGGCCGAGGGGGACATAGAGGAACTGGTGGAAGTCGTGCACATGGGTGGGGTGGCCTCCGGCGGCGATGAAGTCATCGTCGATGGAGTCCATGGAGTCGATGGACGCCTCAGTCGAGGTGGATATCCCTACCAAGGCAGGCAGACCGGTGGAAACCGATGTGATGGAAGAGGTCGGTCGGGACTCTTCCGTGGTCCCGGCCTCGGTCAGCACGGCGCTCTCGGCCACGGCAACCTCCAGGTAGTGGGGTCAAGGTGACCCCTGAGTGTGAATGGTCTGCCTCCGGTATTGGACTGTCCGAAAGCTTAGTAAGGGTAACCTTACCTGCCGCTTGTCCAGGTAAGGAGCTCAGAGCAGACCCATGACTGACACGTCCCCGCTGGCGACCTCACCACCGCCACCGGCGAGGACCAAGTCCTCGCGCGGTGTGACGGTGGCGGTGTTCACCATCGCCACCCTGGTCGCCGTACTCGTCGCGAGCATCGGACTCGGCGCCCGCTCCATCGCTCCCACCGAGGTCATCAGCATTCTGCTGAACCCGGATGGCACCGGCTACAACTCCCATGTGCTGTGGACCGAGCGCATTCCGCGGAGCTTCCTCGGCCTGGCCGTGGGCGCCGCGCTCGGCGGGTCCGGTCTGATCATGCAGGCCCTCACCATGAACCCGCTCTCCGATCCGGGCATCCTCGGCATCGAGCAGGGCGCGGCCATGTTCGTGGTGCTGGGCATCGTCCTCTTCGGGCTCTCCGGAGTGAGCGCCTACTTCTGGCTGGCGCTGATCGGAGCCGCCCTCACCTCGGCGCTGGTCTATCTGATCGGTATCCGCACCAACGCCGGCAGCTCGACCATCGGACTCGTCCTCGCGGGGGTCGCCGTCGCCGCCGTGATGTCCTCCTTGATCACCCTGCTGGTGGTGCGCGATCAGGCCGTCTACTCCCATCTGCGGTTCTGGTCGGTCGGCCAACTCACCGGACGCGGCTCGATTCTGGGCGAGATCGCCCCCTTCTTCGTCGTCGGCCTGCTGCTCGCACTCCCGCTGGGCCGCAGTCTCAACATCCTCAGCCTCGGCGAGGAGACCGCCCGTGGCCTCGGGGTGCGGGTCGAACGCTCCCGGCTGATCGGCGCCGCCGTCGCCGTACTGCTCTGCGCCACCGCGACGGCGGCCGTCGGACCGGTCGCCTTCGTCGGTCTGGTGGCCGCGCACTGCGCCCGCATGCTGGTGGGCGCCGACCATCGCTGGTCGCTACCGATATCCATGGCGCTGGGGGCGATCCTGCTCACCGCGGCCGATACCGCAGGACGTCTCGTACTCGACAACGGAGAGGTCCAGGTCGCCGTCATGACCGCGGCGATGGGAACCCCGTTCTTCGTGTGGCTGGCCCGCCGCAAGGACCTGGTACGCATGTGATGACCGTTCTCGACACCCGGACCGTCCCGGACAAGACCGCCCAAGCCGCCGTGCTGGCCCGGCTACGCGCCACCCACCGGGCAACGACCCGACGCACCACCATCGCGGTTTCCGTCCTCAGCACCCTCGTGGTCGCCCTGTTGGTCGCCTCCGTCCTGCTGGGAGGAGTGGGCCGGGTCGACCCCGCCGATGTGCTGCCCGCCGCATTCGGGCTGCGCACCGGGCTCGCCGACTACATGATCTTCCAGATCCGGATGCCACGAGCCCTCGCGGCCATGCTCGCCGGAGCGCTCTTCGGACTCTCGGGCGCCCTCTACCAACGTCTGATCCGCAACCCCCTGGCCACCCCCGACATCGTGGGGATCTCGGCGGGGGCCGGCGCCGGCGCGACCACCGTCTTCCTCTTCGCCCCGGCGCTCGCCTTCGGTGCCCCGGTGGCCGCGATCCTCGGTTCGTTCATCCTCCTCGGTGCGATCTACGCCCTCAGCTCCCGTAGAGGGACGGTCGACACCTACCGGCTGGTACTCGTCGGCATCGGACTGAGCGCGACCTGTGTCGCGTACACCAACTACCTGTTCACCGTCGCCGACAAGCACAGCATCGCCATCGCCATGCGCTGGATGATCGGCAGTGTGAACGGCGTCGACTGGGACGGGGTCACCACCCTCACCGTCGGGGCCGTCGTCTGCGGACTCGGTGCCCTGTTCCTCAACCGCCAGCTCAGCAGCCTGTCGCTCGGTGATGAACTCGCCACCGGACTCGGCACATCCGTCTCCCGTATCCGTGTCGCGGCCCTGATGCTCGGAGCCGCCGCCGCGGCCCTCGCGACCAGCGTCGTGGGGCCGATCGGCTTTGTCTCCCTGGTCAGTGGGCCCATCGCGGTACGGCTGGTGGGCGCCGATCGAGCGGTGGGACTCTCCGTGCTGGTCGGTGCGGCTCTTGTCCTCGGCGCCGACGTCCTCGCACAGAACGCGCCACTGATCAGCCCGGTCCCCACCGGGGTCCTCACCGCGCTGCTGGGCGCGCCCTACTTCGTCTGGCTGATCCTTCGGCACAGGCCGGAGGCCTCCGCATGACCCATCAGATCGAAGCCCGTGCCATCAGCACCGGCTATGGCAAGTCGTTGATCATCGATGAGCTCTCCGTCGCCATCGAAGCCGGCAGGATCACCGCCCTGGTCGGCCCCAACGCCTGCGGCAAGTCCACGCTGCTGAAGTCGATCGCCCGGCTGCTGCCCATCGCCGCCGGCTCGGTCCTCCTCGAAGGCACCGACATCCACTCCCTTCCCACCCGCCAGGTGGCCCGCCGGCTCGGCATCCTGCCGCAGTCACCGATCGCTCCGGAGAGCATCACGGTGGGGGACCTGGTCTGGCGGGGGCGGCATCCGCACCGGCAGTTCGGCCAGCGGCGTACCGAAGCCGATGAGGTGGTCATCGTCGAGGCACTGATGGCCACCGGCACCGCCGAACTCGTCGACCGGCCCGTCGACCAACTCTCCGGTGGACAGCGCCAGCGGGTGTGGATCGCGCTCGCGCTGGCCCAGGACACCCCCACCCTGCTGCTCGACGAGCCCACCACCTATCTGGACATCGCCCACCAGATCGAGGTCATGGATCTGCTCGCCGATCTCAATGAGCAGACCGGCAAGACGATCGTCCTTGTCTCGCACGACCTCAACCAGGCCGCTCTCTACGCCTCTTCGATCATCGCCATGCGCGGCGGTTCCATCGTCCGCCAGGGCACCCCCGACGAAGTACTCACCGAGCAGACCGTCGCCGACGTGTTCGGACTGGAGTGCATCGTCGTCCCTCATCCCCGCACTGCCAGGCCCCAGATCTTTCCCCTGGGCCGGCGCGACCTCACCCAGGAGAAGTAGGAATGAACCGCCCCACCCACCACCGTTCGGTCCGTCGTGGCACGGCACGCGTGCTTCTCGCCTCCGCCGCCTGCCTCAGCCTGGTCACCGCCTGTGGCTCAAGTGACAGCTCCGACAAGGCCGACTCGGCCGGGGACAAGAAGGCCGCCGCCGACTCCGGGCAGTTCCCGGTCGACCTCACCAACGCCTGGGGCACCACCAAGGTCGGGAAGAAGCCGGTCAAGGTGGCCACCGTCTCCGACGGCGACACCGCCATCGCGCTGGCGCTCGGACTCGAACCGGTCATCACCCCGGACACCGAAGACGGCGGCAAGGTCGCCGAGTACAAGCAGCGGGCGCTGGACAAGCTGGGCATCGGCAAGCTGAAGACGTTCGACGACTCCGACGGACTCGACTACGAGGCCATCGCCGCCGAGGCACCGGATGTCATCCTCGGCATGAACACCTGGGACATGGACGCCGCCTACGCCAAGCTGGACCCGATCGCCCCGGTCGTCACCTTCGCCGACAAGAAGGACGCCGACACCCTGACCTGGCAGAACCGCCTCAAGACCGCGGCCAAGGCGCTCGGTCTCACGGCGAAGGCCGACGAGGTGATCGCCGCCAACGAGAAGGCCATCGCCGACGCCGCCGCGGCCAACCCCCAGCTGAAGGGCAAGGAGTACACCTACAGCGTCGTCCACCCCGAGCAGATCACCTTTATGTCCTACGCCGACCAGGACGCGACCATCTTCGAGCAGCTCGGTCTGCGCAAGACCGCGAAGGCGAAGGACTACTCCGCCAAGAAGAACGGTGTGAGCCTGGAGAAGCTCGATGAGCTGGAGGCGGACATCCTGCTGATGACCTACCCGTTCGGTGACGAGGGCCTGCTCAATGCCTCGGAGCTGGAGACCAACAAGCTCTTCCAGTCCCTGAACGTGGTGAAGAAGAAGAACTTCGCGGTGATCCCCTCGGAGAACAACCTGGCGTCTTCCATCGCCTACCCGGACGCCCTCAGTGCCTCCTGGGTGGTGGAGGAGCTGACCCCGATCCTGGTCAAGGCCGCCGCGGGGAAGTAGAGCGCGGCTATACGAAGGGGGCGTCCCGAACCGAGCGGTTCGGGACGCCCCTTGTGCGTACCACCGGGGCACAGCGTGCTCAGGAACGCGGACCGACGATCTCCGTCACCCGGCCCTCCGGCATCGACAGCAGCAGCCGTCCCCGGCCGATGGTGTCCGCACGGTGGGCGATCACTATGAGCGTACGGTCGTCCGCGGCCACCGACAGGGCCTCCTCGATCCGCCCGGCCGTCTGATGGTCGACCCCGGCCGTGGCCTCATCGAGGATCAGCACCGCCGGATCGGCCAGCACCGCCCGAGCGATCGCCACCAGTTGACACTCGCCGGCGGAGAGGGTGTGCGTGCCCACCGGGGTCGCCAGACCATCCGGTAGTGAGGCCACCCACTCCGAGAGCCCCAGCCGTTCGATGGTCTCCTCGATCCGCGGCTGATCCGGTCGGCTGGACACCAGCGCCAGATTCTCGGCCAGCGAACCCTCCACCAACGCCACTTCCTGAGGCACCAGCACAATCCTGGCCCGTAGCCGCTCAGCGCTCAGACAGCTCAGATCGTGCCCGGCAAAGCTGACCGTGCCCTGGTCAGGGTGGTAGAGGCCGGCCAGCAGCTTGCCGAGGGTGGACTTGCCCGAGCCCGTCTCACCGGCGATCACCAGACGTTCACCGCTCTCGATGGCCAACGACAGCCCCTGAACGACCGGTTGGCCCTGGGAGTAGCCGAAGCCGACTCCGGCCAGGGTGAGCACGCCTCGCGCGGGTGGCTGGGGGGAGTCGGTAGCCGGTTGCGGCTGCTCGGTCGCGCGGATCAGATCCAGCAGCCTGGCCAACTGCACATGCGCCTCGCGAGCATCGCCGATCGCCGCCGCAACGCTCTCAAAGCGATGGAAGATGTCCCGGGTGGCCAGTACGAACACCACGGCCGTACCCACAGTCAGCGCATTGCGCCCCACCAACACCGCACTCAGCACCAGCAGACCACCCACACAGCCGGCCTGGAGCAGGGCGAGCCGATCGAGCCTGAGCTCGGTCCGTATCTGTACGGTCTGGGCGTCGAGAAGACGATCGTTGTTCCGGCCGAACCGCTCCAACCAGCGCGGTACAGCTCCGCTGATCCGCAACTGCTCCTGTGCGGGCAACGACTCGGAGAAACTCGCCGCCACCGCCGCCTCGGCCGCCGCCACCTCCGCGTACGCGGGTCCGGCCCGCCGGTGAAAGCCCCGCACGATCACGGTGGCCACCGGGACGAACACCACCAGCAACCCCAGGATCAGCAGCCAGGAGTACACGGCCAGCATCACCACGGTGAAGGCCAGCACCGCGACCGCAGCCACCAGATCGGGCAGGGTCGTACCGACGAAGTACCCCAACCCGTTGATCTCCCCGGTCAGTCTGCGCAGCAGCTCACCGCGGCGATGGGACTCGACAAAACGCAACGGGGCGGCCCCCACCGCGGCCGTTGCCCGCTCCCGCATCCCCGCCAGGACATGCTCGCCGACCCGGATCAGCCAGTAGCGGGACAACCAGGTCAGTACCCCGCTGGCGGCGACCAGCGCGAACAACACCACCACCCACCGGATCAGACCGGCCCGTTCACCGTCGCCCGCCGCATCCACCAGCCGCCCGATGGCCGCCGTCACGGCTACGGCCAGTCCAGCACCGGCGAGCGTCAGCGCGATGGCAGCCGCCAGCGCCGTTCGATGCCCGCTGAGAAAGGGTGCGGCACGGCGGAAGACGGCCCGCTGGTCAGGGAGGTCACCAAGGGCGAAGGGCGCGGGCGGTGCGCCGGTCTTGGACGCGGTGTGACCCTCGGGAACCGCCTTGGACACGTGGTGGGCCCTGGGGTGGGCCGTGTCGGACGCGTTGTGTCCCCCGGGCCCCACAGCAGAGCTGGACGGGCTCCCGGGATACGTATCAGGCGGGCAGGGAGATCCGGGACGGGTTTCGGGTAGGCGGGGAGATCCGGGACGCGTATCGGGTAGGCGGGGAGATCCGGGCTGTGTTTCAGACATGGAGGGACCCCCGGTCCAGGATGCCGTCGGCGAGGACGACTTCGCGGTCGGCCAGTGCACGGACGGCGGGCGAATGAGTGGCGAAGACGACCACGCGATCGGCGGTGGCGCGGCGCAGTCGCTCCAGCACCTGCGCCTCCGTTCCGGCGTCGAGTGCCGAGGTGACATCGTCGAGCAGGAGTACGGGGGCGTCGCGCAGCAGCGCCCGAGCCAAGGTGATCAACTGACGCTGACCGCCCGAAAGCGCCCCACCGCGCTCGCCGACCTGGGTGTCGAGCCCATCGGCCAGCCCGGCCAGCGCCAGATCCAATCCGGCGACGCGCACCGCCGACTCCACCTGAGCCGGAGGGCGGTCCCCGCTGAGCAGCAGATTCTCGGTGATGGTGCCATGGAGCAGCAGCGGCCCCTCCGGGACGAAGCCGATGGTGCGAAAGACCTCGTCCGCAGCCAGTCCATCCAGGCGTACGCCTGCCACCTCGACCGTGCCCGAAGCGGGGACGAGTTGGGCGATCGCCCGTAGCAGAGTGCTTTTGCCGGAGCCGGTGGCCCCGGTGAGGACGACCCACTCACCGGGAGCCGCGGTCACATCCAGTGGCCCCAGGGGAGCGCGTCCTTCTCTGCTCACGGTCAGCGCGGTGACCCGTAGATCCCCTCGGTGGGCGGTGACTCCCTGTTCCGTTCCCCCGGATGACGCGGGTTTCCGCGCGGGCGCCAGTGCCAGGATCTCGGCGATGCGTACGGCCGCGACGCGTGCCTCCGTACGGTCCCCGAGCCGGGCGATCAGCACATTGATGGCGAGGGAGACCGTGCCCATCCACAGGACGAACGTGGTCAGCGCGCCGACGGTGATCCGCCCGTCGACCACCGCATGCCCGCCCGCCAGGAGGCCCGTGGCAACGGCGAGCAGCGGCACGACGGACGCCGTTGCCTCCCAGACCGAGCCCACCGAGGCCAGCCGCATGGTGTGCGCGGTGACCTTGGCGCTGTGCTGGTGGTGACGCTCGACCATCAGCCGGTCCGCGCCCACTCCCCGGAGCGACAGCAGCGCGGACAGCAACTCCTCCGCGGCGGCACTGCGCCTGCCATGAGCCTCGGAGAGTTCCTCGGCCCGGCGACTGAACAGCGGCGGGAACAGCCGGTTGACCACCAGCAGTACGGGTACGGTCAGCGCGGCGACCAGCAACAGCAGCGGATCGAGCGCACCGATCGCCGGCACCAGAACCACCCCGGTCAGCGCGATGACCACCCACGCCGTCAGCCCGTGCACCCACACCACGATGGCGTCGGTGTCTCGGGTGGCGCGGGTGGTGAGATCGCCGAAACTGCCGGCGCGACGCTGCATGACGTCGGTGTCGATGGCCAGGATCGCCCGTAGCAGTCGGGTACGCAGCCAGGCCCCGGTGTGGGCGTCGGCGAGGGTGGTCCACAGCTGCCAACCGCGTATCCCGGCGTACTCGACCGCCGCGATCAGCACGAACACACCGGCGTATCCCGCGGTCCCGGTCGGCGACCCCTGCTTCACTCCCGCATCGATCGCCCGGCCGAGGACCCAGGGCATGGCGAGGAAAGCGCACTGGCGCACGGTGGCCCAGATGACGGACCGCAGGATGAACGCACGGGCCTGGACAACGGATTGCCAGAGCAACCGGGACGCGGGGGAGGAGGAGCGATATCGGTGGAATGAGTTGAATACGCGGGATATCACAGGTGGCTGCTGTCCTCGTCGACTGTTCCGGAGTGGGAGCTCGGGTCCTCGGGGGCAAAGTGGCTCAGCGGCCACGGTAGGAGCGCGTGGCGAGCCGCGGTCCAAGGCAGAGGGCGAGTGATCGAAGCTGTAGGGGCCCTGTCAGTCACCCCTGTCAGTCACCCCTGTCAGTCACCCCTGTCAGTCACCCCTGGCCTCGGGACGTGGGGCCTGCCCGCCCTTTCCGATCTCGCGACCCATGGCGGCATTTCGTACCGGATCAGGTGGGGGAGGGGCCCGGCCCGAGCGGCGGGACAGGGGGCCGAGCGGCGGATGTGTTCGCGCAGTGCTACGCCAGGGTCTGCGGGTTGGATCGGCCGTACCGATCGGCGCCTAGGCTGATCTGGTCCCTCGGTTAAGGAGCAGCAGCGATGTCCCGCAGTCCTCGTTCGGTAGTCACCTTCCCCATCGTGCTCAGGGAACTGACCGTGCTGCGCGTCACTGATGTCACCCCGGGAATGCGACGCGTCACCTTGGGCGGTGAGCAACTCCACGCCTTCCAGAAGAACGGCCTGGAGCTTCCGCAGCTTCGCACCGAGGGCTTTGACGACCATGTGAAGTTCTTCTTCGCCGACGGCGACAACGAACCGGTGCTGCCGGGGCAGAACATCAGCAGCCTGGACTGGCCCGCTGAGGCCCGGCCGATCGCCAAGGACTACACCCCCATTCGATTTGACCCGCAAACGGGTGAGATCGATTTTGACTTCGTACGTCATGAGGGCGGCATCGCCTCGTCCTGGGCCGAGCGGACCAAGCCCGGTGACATCACCTGGATCGCCGGTCCGAAGATGTCGCACAGCCACCCGGCGGGGGTCGACTGGCTGCTCGCCATCGGCGATGAGACGGCGCTGCCGGCGATCGGACGATGGCTGGCGGAGATGCCGGCGGGCACCAGGGCCCGGGTGCTGATCGAAGTCGGCGAGGACAGTCACCGCCAGGAACTGCCGACCGCGGCGGACGCCGAGATCACCTGGCTGTCCCGCCAGGGTGCACCTGCCGGTACCACCAACCTGCTTGAGGACGCTGTCCGCGGCATGGAGTGGCTGCCCGGTACGGTCTTCGTCTGGGCGGCCGGTGAGGCGGGCGCGCTCAAGGGGATTCGCCGTCATCTCTCGGCCGACCGCCAGGTGCCGCGCGACCACACCCACATCACCGGATACTGGCGCTGCACCCCGCACGCACCGGGCGCGGACTCAGCCGCCGATGAGCATGACGAGGAAGACGACGCCCATGACCGGCTGCACGACCTCACCGATCTGGCACCCGGCTACGCGATCAGAACGGCGGTCACCCTCGGTCTGGTCGATCTGATCCACAGCGGTGTCCGCGACCTCGACGAACTGGCGCGCCGCAGTGCGTCCGACCCCTCGACCCTGGCCGCACTGATGTCGTACCTGGTGGCGATCGATGTGTTCGCCCTCGAAGACAACGGCTACCACCTCACCGCGATCAGTGAGGAACTCGTCGAGGACGACCACTCCGCCGAGGAGTACGACCTCTCGGGTGCGCAGGCGGCAATGGACATCGCGCTCGCCGGGCTGCTGCACACGGTCCGCACGGGAGCCGCCGGCTATCGGACCCTCGCCGGGCAGCCCCTGGCCGAGGCGATGCGTGACGATGCCCGGTTGGGGAACTCCGCCCGCGCCGCGATCGAGGAGGAGACCCTCTGGGTCGCGCCCGGAGTGGTCGGCGGCTACGACTGGTCATCGGTGACCACCCTGACCGCGGCCGGCCATGGTGTGGGCTCGGTGGTCAACGCCCTGCTCAAGGCGTTCCCCGAGCTCACCGTGCGGATCGCGGATGTGCCCTCGCAACTGCGGCTGCTCAAGGAGCAGATCCTGGACACCGATGTGCTGCCACGCGTCGATTTGGTGCCGCAGAGCGGGCAGGTGCCGCGCGGTGGTGACACCGTGCTGGTCTCCCACCTGCTGGACCGGCTGCCGGACGACGACGCCGTACAGATGCTCACCGAGGCGGCGGCCGGGCTCTCCAGCGACGGAGAATTGATCATGGTGGAGCAGGTCACGGCCGCCGACACCGATGACATCGACGCGACTCTCCACCACTTGCGCCTCAAGTGTGCCTTTGGCTCCGGGGTGCGCTCGGTCGAGCGGTTGGACGAACTGGTCGAGCGTGCGGGGCTGACCACCCGGGACCGCCGTGACATCGGCTGGGACCACCGCCTCTGGGTGCTCACCGCCGTGACACCGGGTGGGGACTCAGCGGAGGGCTAGGTTCGGCGGGGGCGGGACTGCCGCTCGGCGGACTGGGCGGCCCCTGGGGCCACAACGGAGCACCAGGCCCGCCGGGCCTGGGCAGTCAACGGGAGTCAGGGGAGCGGAACGCCGCCCGGTAGGCCTGGGGGGAGACCCCGGTGTGCCGGGTGAAGTGCTGACGGAAGGTGGAAACCGCGCCGAAACCGGTCTCGATGGCGATGCGCTGTACGGGGAGCGCACCGCTCTCCAGAAGCTGTTGGGCACGGTTCACCCGGGCCCGCAGCAGCCATTGAAGGGGAGTGGTGCCCGTCTGGGCCCGAAAGTGGCGATTGAGACTGCGGATGCTCATGGCGGCATGACGGGCGACATCGTCGAGTGACAGCGGTTCATGGAGTCGGCTCTCCATCCACTCCAGCGTTGGTTGGAGGGTGGAGCGGCGCTCCACCGGATGTGAGTGATCGATGAACTGGCTCTGCCCTCCGTCCCGTTGGAGGGTCATCACAATACGGCGGGCGGTGGCGGCGGCGATGGCCGCGCCGAGGTCCCGATGGACGAGGTGCAGACAGAGATCGAGCGCGGCGGCCACTCCGGCCGAGGTGATGAGCGAACCATTGTCGATGTAGAGGCTGTTGTCGTCCACCTCCACCGCCGGATGGCGGCGGGCGAGTTCAGCGGCGAACATCCAATGGGTGGTGGCCCGGTGTCCATCGAGCAGCCCGGTGGCGGCAAGGGTGAAGGCCCCGACACATACCGAGGCGAGTCGGGCTCCCCGGGCACTCGCCGCTCGGAGTGCTTCGACCACTTCGGCGGGTGGAACGTCCAGCGAGCCCGCATGCCCGGGGATGACGACGGTGTCCGCCTCGGCCAACACCTCCAGCCCCCCGTCGGTACCGAGCCGAAACTCACCCAGACCAGCCGCCGTGCGCACCTCTCTCCTGGGAGCACAGATCCGCACCTCGTAGTGGGGGCGGCCCAGGGCGTCATTGGCCGTACCCAGGACCTGGCCGGGCGCCGACAGCTCAAAGGGGACGACGCCGTCGAGTGCGAGTACCGCTACCAGAGTCATGGCCAGAAGCTAGCGGATAGCTGCATTCAGGCCAGCTCCGGGAGGTGTATCCGGGGTCAGTGGGGTTTCGGTTGATCCCCGTGCGAGGGGCCGACGGATGGAGCGTGGGCTCCCGAGGAGGAGGGGACCAGCGGCTGGGTGACGGTTGCGTGGATCGGGTCAGCCTCCGGTGGTGGAACCCGGCCGGACGATCATCAGAACGGTCACGGTCACCCAGAGGAGATTGAAGACACCGGTCACCATCGCCAGTCGGGCCCCGGCCCGGTGGTCCGTGGCGACGGGAGCGGTCTCGGACGTCGCCTCCGCCACGAGTGCCAGGCCACTCTCCTGCTGGGGCAGCAGCAGTACCACCAACATCACCGCCGCGGCCGCGGTCAGCACCATCGAGGCGATCAGCCAGGCATCGCCGAGCACTCCCAGGCTCTGGGCGGTGAGGAGCCCGAAGACGACCACGGCGACGCCAACGCCCGCGTACACCCGGCAGATGCGATGCAAGACCCGCAGTGTCGCCAAAGTCGCCGTGCTGCCAGGTTCCGCCTGGGCCCGGCGCAGAACCGGTGGGAACATGCTGGCCGCGACGGCGACCGGTCCCACGGCCAGGATCGCGGCCACCACATGCAGGGCGAGGAAGACCTTGGTCACGGTGCGCTCTCTCCGTTGTCGAGCCGGTCGCGGCTCCGTGGGGATGCGCCCGATGGACGCACTCGGATGGTGCAGGCCCGCATCGATGAGATGGTCTTCGCAGGTCAAAGCAGCTGTCCTTACGCTAGGCCGCCACCGAAGCCGCCGAGGAGTGGCAAAAGTGACCTACTGCGCCGGATTCCCAGCGTGAAGTCGGGTGGCGGGCGGGTGCGTAGCCCCCGCGGGTCGACGGCTCGCCGCCCAGCCTCGTCTCACTCCGCGATGCAACGGCAACCCGAGTGGGCGCCTGATGTGCACCCCAAGCCGCGGGCTCCGGACTTGAGCGGAAGAGGCAGTGGCAGTCGGCTGCCGGCGGTGGGAGTGGCTGGGCGCAACGCCTTTTCTACGCAGTCGAGTTAGCGAATGCAATCGGCCAACTTTCCATCACCTAGGTGTGGGTGCAGGGCGCACCTTCTGTCTCGGGTAGGCCGGAGGCATATCCGTCGTCGGTGAGCCCCTGTGGACGCACGTGTCAATTGGCTGACTGGATCTCTCCCAGGTGCCACACCGCCCCGACCTTGGGGATCCGCGACCCCTGCCCCGGAACGGCGGAACGACCGGTTCAACTTCTCCTCCGCTAGGGCCTGGAGGGCCCCTGGGCGGTTGGGGGGAACGAGTATCGGACATTCACACTCGTAACACTGGCCCCATTCGCGCCACGCTATACCTTCCGTAACTCAGGCCCCATTGACGGTTCCTCGTGGGTCCCCAGAACATCAGTCCCGCTCCACTCCGGGCGACCACCGGATAGCGAGTCGTTGCACGGTCCTCGTCCGTGCACCCGTCTGACTCCGTATCGTCAACCCCAAAGGTGTGTTTACATGCGCAAGCCCCTGTCCGTACTCCTCAGCGCCCTAGCGCTCGCCGCCGCTGGTACCGTCGCCGGGGCCGGATCGGCCGCCGCGGCAAGCACCACGCCGAGTGTCGTCGCCAGTGCCAAGAGCGCTGCCGCCGCCTTCGGGAGCATCTGCTACCAGGCGCATGTGCAGAACGTCGGCTGGCAGAACTTCACCGCGTGCAACGGAACCGACGCGGGCACCGTGGGACAGGCGCGCCATATGGAGGCGCTCACCATCGCGACCGCCGGCGTCGGCGGGGTCTGCGCCCGCGCGCATGTGGCCGGTGTGGGCTGGCAGGCATGGCAGTGTCGTCCCGACGGACAGGCGCTGACCGTCGGCACCACGGGACAGAACCGACCGATCGAGGCACTGGAAGTCGCGATCACCAGCAACAGACCGGTCAGAGGCAATGCGCACCTGAGCAACCTCGGCTGGCAGGGGTGGAAGCCGTGGGCTGAGTCCACTCAGGTGGGCACCGTAGGGCAGGCCCGTGCGATGGAAGCCGTCCGGTTCGAGGTGTGACCGAATAGGTCTCCTGCATCGGCACGAGGTGTTCCGGAGTGGTATGCGGTTCCCGCGCCTACATCCGAGCGGTTGGCATCCGCCGCCTCATCCGTGCGCTGAATGACCCCAACGCGCCGAACCCCGGCCAACCGCCACCGGGGGGAAGTGCCCGCGGCCATGGACGAGTTACCCCTCGTTCCGCTCCGGTCAACCGCTCGCGCGCCCGTGGGGCATCCGCACCCCACGGGCACACGGCGCCACGAGCGCGCTTCGCCAACGACCGCTCGACGGGGTCTCCCCACCGTCGAGCGGTTCCGAAGCGGTCTCCTCAGGACTGTCAGGTGGCGAGTAGCAGCAGATGGGCACAGGCCTTGGACTCGCTGGTGTGACGAGCCATCACCTCGTACGCACCGTGCTCATACGCTCCGGTCTCCCACGCCCCGTCCGGGCCCTTCCGTAGGAACAGGAAGTCCGGTGGCGTGGGGACCGGTTCATGAACCCCCTCGATGCGGTAGTAGCCGTCGGCCACTCCTGCCGCACTCAGCGCGGCCCGTACCTCTCGGCGGTTCACGAGGGCGCTAGGAGGCCACGGATGTGAGATAGCCGCGCTCCAGCAGCCACTTCACATTAAGCCGCTGGTCCTGCCCCGGGTTGAGGAACACCGGGTCCAACTTGATCTGCTGACCGCCTCCGGGCTGCTCGAACCACGGTGCGATGCTCCCCTGCCACACCCAGAACGGCTTGGCGACCTTGTAGACGCGGTAGTCGCAGGCCACCGCCGCATCCCGGGTGTTGAGGTTCTGCGGCGGTAGCGCCCGCTCGGAGTACGCGTCACCCGCCGGGGCGAGGTAGCTGCCGAACTCCGAACCGAAACGGTCCAGACGCTGGCCGGGCCGCAGCTTGGTCGGCTCCTTGTCGATCTCACCGTTGACCTCGCCGAAGCCGTCGTTGGGCGGGTACTTCCAGCCGCCGGAGTCCGCCGGTCCCTCCCAGTACTTCTTGAGGAAGGCCGACGGTGCCAGTGCGCCCGTCCGCTTGTACCCCTTCAGTAGCGGGCCCACCGGCGCCTGGTTCTTCTTCGGCAGCCACTTCGGGCCGAGCCGCGCGTCATTGCGGAACTCCCCGGTACAGGGCTCATGCCGGACCTTGGTCGCCTTCGGCTGGTCCGACTGCTGCGGGGCGGCGCTCGCGGTCGGGGCCATCACCAGCCCGGCGGTGATGCCGAGCGTGGCGAATGCGGTGCGTATTCGGTTCATTCAGGAGTCCCCTCACACTGACGATCAATCAGAATCGCCGGCGCAGGCTATCTTTTCGATCTTCAGGAGGGTCTGTGTCAGGGCGACTTCCGGCCTTTTGCGGCGGCTGCCAGAGTGGTATATCCGACGGGGGCGCGGTGTTTGAACGGGCGGTGACCGGAAGCGGCCGTCGCTCTATCGCCGCGTCGGCGCGTGGGACGAACCCAGCCGGATCAGCGTGATGCCGTATGCGGTGATCCAGGCCACCCAGAGCAGCCAACCGGCCAGCCCGAGCAGGCCGAAGAGGCTTTCCTGGCCGATGAACAGCGATGTCAGGGTGGCCGAGAGGAAGAGCAGCGCGGCCGACACCAGGCCCAGTCGGGCGTGCCGCGGGCGGCTGAGACCGGCACGCCGACCGCCCACGGACAGACCGATGAGAGCCAGTGCCAGAAATGTTCCGTTGAGTGCGAAGAGTGCTTCGTACAGTGCCCAGAGCGTGACCACGGCCGCGGTGCCGTCATCAGCGGTCGATGTGAGGGCCAGGCGGATGGCGATGAGTCCGGAGAACGCCGCGTTCTGGAGGATCAGTCCGGCGAAGCCGACCAGTGACCACGCCTCTCTCCGGTGGAGTTCGGCCCGCCACAGGACGGAGACCACGCCTGCGCCAAAGAGTGTGGCGAGCACCCAAGCGGCGGGAGTGAGCGCTGAGGAAGCCCCGACGATCGCGCTCTGCTCGGCGAAGAACGCGGATATCTCATCGAGGTCGGTGTCGGAACCCGCGGCCGGAAGTCCGGCGGGTACCGCGATCACATTGCCCAGCGTGATCAGGCCGGCGAAGCCCAGGGCGGCAAAGCCGGAGATCCGGGGGAAACCCATGGCGGACACCGCATTGAAGGTAGGTAACATGTATTGAATGTAGCTGGCGGCAAATGAATGAGGGGTGCCCAGGGTGGAGGCTTCAGCGGGCCGACGGCAGTACGACTCGCTGCGCCGCGCGGCACAGGCGCGGCAGACCCGGACCGACATCGCCCGTGCCGCGCGCGGGCTCTTCGTCGCCCGGGGCTGGGCTGCGACGACCGTGCGCGAAGTGGCGCGCGAGGCAGGCGTCTCCGTGCCAACGGTCTACTCGGCCTACGGCAACAAGACCGGGCTGGTCCGAGCGCTCGCGGATGCCGCCGATCTGTCAGCCGAAATCGATCGGATGCTGGCCGAGTTGGAGGCGCCAACGGCCACCCCCACCGGTCAACTCGCGGCGATGGTCGGCTATGACCGACGGCTGTTCGAGCGGGCCGGTGATGTGATCACCCTGCTGCGTGAGGCGGGCCGTACCGAGCCGGAGCTTTCCACGGCCTACCGCGATGGACGGGCCCGTGGCGATGAGACCCGGCTCCAGGTGTTCTCTTCCTGGCCGGCCGGGACTCTGCGAGGAGACCTGGATGTGCGGATGGCCATCGACGTCTATGCCGCCCTGTGCAACATCGATGTCTACGCCACGCTCACCGGCGAACGCGGGTGGGACCCGGACCGGGTGGAGCGGTGGTGGGGTGAGGCTCTGGCCCGCGAACTCCTGGCGGACTTCTGAGGGGCGGCCTGGCCACCGGCTGACATGGACGGCGTCCGGGATGGGGCAGGGGAGCGTTCCGGGGGGCGGGGGAATGCCCCGATCGATGCTTCCGCGGTGCGGCTCAGGGCGGTGCGGCAATCTGCCCCGAACCGCGACGCCGGCCTCCGCAACCAACCATGAGGCCGCGGAGGCCGACGCCGGGCCGGTCCCCGGACCGCGCCGCGGTGGTGAGTCTGGGGAGCGTTGTCGTCAGTGGGCGTAGGGGCATCCCCGGGGTGCGGTCGCGCCGTTCGCGGAGGGGTTCGGGGCGGTGGGGACCGCGGGCACGGGGGAGCGGCGGGTGACCTTCATCAAGAGGTTGCCCGCCGGCCGTAGGGTCACCATGGGTTCCATGACCGGGGACGGCCCCGGCACCGAGGTCAGATGCGCCTGGCCGGCGAGGGTGGCCAGGGCGACCTGCCCGCCCAGCAGGGCATGGTGGTTGCCGATGCAGACGCGGTGCCCGGCACCGAACGGCATATAGGCGTGGCGCGGTAGCTCCGCCTCGCGCTCGGACTCGAAACGGTCCGGGTCAAAGCGTTCCGGGTCCGGGAAGTAGTCAGCGCGCCGATGCAGTGCGTAGGGGCTGAAGACGACCGACGCGCCCGCTGGGATGCGATGGCCGCCCACCTCGACATCGGTGGTGGCCTGCCGCGAGAACATATAGACCGGTGGATAGAGCCGCATGGCCTCCTTGAACACCTGAAGTGCGTACGGTAGCCGCTCCAGATCGGCCCCGGTGGCGGGCCTACCGGCCAGGACCCGGTCCGACTCGGCCATGAGTCGCTCATGGCACTCGGGGTGCCGGGACAGCAGATGGAGGCTCCAGGTGAGCGCCGTCGCCGTGGTCTCGTGGCCGGGCATGAACATGTTCAATGCCTCGTCCCGGATCTGCTGGTCGCTCAGCGCCGTGCCGTCGTCATAGGCGCATTCCAGAAGCAGGGTCAGCCAGTCGTCGGGCTTGTCCGCCAGGGCGCGGCGCTCCGCCAGGAAGGCGTGGAAGGTGCTCTCCAAGCGTTCGATGGCCTTGCGGTAGCGCAGATTCGCCGGTGTCGGCCATTCGATGGTCAGGGGGATCAGCGCGCTGGCCTGGGAGTCAAAACCGTGGATGGCGTCGGTCAGGGCGTTGCCGAGGTCATTGGCCTCATCCAGGATGTCTCGGCTGAAGAGGTTCTGGCCGACGACGCCAAGGACGAGCCGGACCATCTCCCGCCGCACGTCGATGACATCGCCGTCCTTCCATCCCGCCACCACGGCCCGGGAGACCTGCGCGGTGATGTCAGCGGAGTGGCGGACCACCGCCGTGCGAAAGCGCGGCTGAATGAGCCTTCGGTTTCGCTTGTGCTCCTCATTGGTGGCGGTCAGCAACCCGTCGCCAAGCAGCGGTCGGGCAAAGGAGCGGAAGCGATCGGTCTTCTCGAACAGGCTCCCGTTCTGGATCAGAATCTCATGGCAGAGTTCGATGGAGTTGACGAGGTAGCAGTCCTGACCGGCGATCGTATAGATCCCGATGTCCCCGCACTCCGCGAAGGTCCGCTGGAAGAGTTCCAGCCGGTCCTTCTTGAAATCAAGCGTGTTTCCGAAGAGCCTGCGGCCTTTGAGTCGTGGAACTGGCAAAACGGGCGTGCTGGTGCTGTTCGGCATTCCCATTCCTTCCCCGTGTAATTCACATCCAAGGCGCGTTGCGAGAGGTGAATATAGTGGGGAGAAGCGACACGATCGGCGATCGGGCAACTGGCTGCCATTCCGGCAGGATGATGATGGCCGATGGCCCCGGATCGGGCGGATCCGCTGCTGTGAACTGTTGGGAAGACTCTTCAGGGGCCGGAGACGGTCGCCATGGGCACCAGGTCTCCCACGCCCTGCTGATGGGGTGTTTCCCGCGGTACGAGCGGGAAACGTCGCCCTCACACGGGCAGCGGTGTTCGTCGCCGAAGGGAGTGTGCCCGCGTACCGCCGGTGCGGGGCGGGGCGGGGCGGGGCGAGGGGCATGGGCCCCTTGCCGCGATCACCCTGTGATCCCCGGAGCGGAGGGATCAGCGAGCGGGGCCGGCGCCCGCTGGCTCAGGGTGACTTGCGGAACGCCACCAGAACCACCACCGCACCCAGCGCCGCGACGACTCCGCCCACGACCGCCGTGACATGCATGGCGTGGAGGAAGCTGTCATCGGCCGCCGCGAGCAGTTCGGGCAGTTTCAGTTCCAGACTGATCTGCCGGGCGGCCTCGGCCGACTCCTTCGCGGTGTCGGCGGCCGGCTCCGGGAGCCCGGCCAACCGCGGTTCGATGTCGGAGCTGTAGGTGCTGGTGAGCAGGGAGCCGAGTACGGCGACGCCCAGTACGCCGCCGATCTGCCGCATGGAGTTGTTCACCGCCGAGCCCGCGCCCGTACGCTCCTCGGGCAGTACCGACATGACCGCTTCGGTGGTGGGTGCCATCGCCGCGCCCATCGCGGCCCCTTGCACCAGCAGGAGCAGCCAGAAGTACGACATCGCCGTGTCCTGGTCGAGCCAGACATAGGCGAGGAAGGTCCCCGCGGCGACCGTCATGGCCAGGCTCACCACCGGACCGAGACCGAATCTGCGGACCAGGGCCGCCGAGACCGGGGCGCCCAGCAGCACCCCGATCGCCACCGGAACCAGGTTGAGGCCTGCCTCGAAGGGGGTCTGGTCCCGTACGCCCTGGAGGTAGAAGGCGGTGTAGAACATCGACCCCGACAGGCTGAAGAAGGTCAGCATCACGGAGATCGTGGCACCGGTGAACCGGGCGTTGCCGAAGAGGCGGACATCCAGGCTCGGAGTGGCCACCCGCAGCTCCACCAGGACGAAGACCGCGAGCACCACAAGGCCGCCGGCGATCGACCCCAGTACGGCCGGACTGGTCCATTCACTGCGGTGGCCGCCCTCGATCAGTCCGTAGACCACCGCGCCCAGGCCCGTGGTGGACAGCAGCACACCGAGTGGGTCCAGTGAGGTGCGGATCGCGTTGCGGGCGGGCGGCAGCAGCAGTACCGCACCGATCACCGTGATCGCCGCCAACGGGACGTTGACCATGAAGACCGAGCCCCACCAGAAGCGCTCCAGCAGAGCGCCGCCCACGAGCGGTCCGGCCGCGATGGCCAGTCCACTGGAGCCGGACCAGATCGCGATGGCCATGGCCCGCTCGCGGGCGTTGAACACGGCGGCGATCAGGGACAGTGTCGCCGGCATGATCAGTGCGCTGCCCACCCCCATCACCCCGCGGGCCGTGATCAGCTCGGCCGGGCTGCTACTCGTACCCGCCCAGAAGGAGGAGGCCGCGAAGATCAGTGTGCCCGCCAGCAGCAGCCTGCGGTGGCCGTAGCGGTCGCCCAGGACCCCACCGCTGAAGAGCATCACCGCGAAGATCAGCGTGTAGGAGCTGATGCTCCACTGCAACTCGTTGGTGGTGGCGCCCAGACCCTCGTCGGGGTCGGCGAGGGTCTTCAGCGCCACATTGAGGATCGTGTTGTCGAGCCAGACGGTCAGCTGGGCCAGGACCAGTACGGCGAGGGCGAACCAACGGCGTCTACTCGGTTCCTCCGCCGCCTGGTCGGGAGCAACCCGATCCGGGTCCTGTCCTGCCATCGACTGAACCACGGGTAGACCTCTCGCTGTGGGGCGCTGCACGCTGTCGTCCGATCGTTGACGGCGTGTCGAAGGGAGGTCAACTTTCCCCGGCACTCTGGCAGTTAGTTGCCAGCGCGGCCGACCGGAATGAGCCCGTCAGGGCTTGGTCCCGCCCTCCGCGAGATCGCGCAGCGTCAGCAGTTGGCGCCGCATCATCAGCAGATCTCCCCAGGCCATCATCTTCATCCGGGGAGCGCCCAGCACTCCGGGACGCCGGCCCACGACCATCTTCACCACCAGTCGGGTGCTGTCCGCGCCCTCGGGCAGCACGGCATAGGTCAGGGCGAAGTCCCCGAAGAGCCGCACCGCCCGAGGAGTGGTGAGCAGCAGCGTCAGATGGCGGTCGGTCTCGAAGGAGACCAGTTCGAAAATGGTCATCACCCGCTGCCCGGCCGCCAGTTCCTCGGCCCCCGGAGAGAGCTTCCGGGGGCTGCGGCGGCCGAGGTTGTCCAGACTGTCGTAGCTGTACGGCGCCACCTTGAGCTGGCAGAGCCAGCGGAAGGTGGTGGCCGCGTCGGCCCGTACGGTGACCGCGCGCATCCATGGCTCGGCGCCGGGGCCCAGCAGGTCGTCGCAGGGGTAGGAGGCGGCCAGCTCATCCGGCCGGGCGCCCCACACCCGTGGTGTTCCCGAGTCCCTCACTCGCCCAGTGCCCGCTTCAGGAAGGCGAGGACCGTGCCCCGGTAGTGCTCGGGGTCCGTCTTGATGCCCTGGAGGTGCTCGGTACCGGGCAGTACCTCGACCTCGGCCAGGGGATAGCGGGCGGCCAGCGCCTTGGCACCCTCGACGGGGATGATCGAGTCATCCTCACCGGCCAGGATCAGCACCGGCGTCCGCAGATAGCCATCGGTGGCCGGTGGCGGCCACTGCGCTTGCAGCATGGCCGTGCCCAGCCGGGAGAAGACCGAGGTCAGCACCGACCAGGAGGGCTGGTGCAGCAGGGGTTTCGGTACCGGGAGGCCCTTGGCCCGCAGAAAGTTCTGGAACAGCGGACGCAGTTCCAGCGCGGGACCGCTGTCGCAGACGATCGCCTCCACCGGACAGCCCGCCCGCTTCAGCAGATAGAGCGAGGGGAAGGTGGAGAAGGAGAACCCGTAGACCGCGTAACGCGCCTGTGCGTACTCGGGCATCGCCCGCAGGCTGTCCACAACGGCGACCACATCATCGGTGTGGCGCTCGCTCAGGCCCCAGAACGCCTTGTCCGAGTCGCTCAGACCGTGGTTTCGATGGTCGAACAGGGCGACCGTGTAACCCGCCTCATGGAGGAAGGCCGCCTGCGCCAGACTGGCCGACTTGCTCAGGCCGATGCCGTGCCCGACGACCACCACCCGGTCGGTCCCGCCCCGGCAGAGCCAGATGTGCAGCTTTCGGCGCCCACCGGGCAACTGCACCCACACCTCCTCCACCGGCAGCCCGAAGTCCTTGGGATGCCGGTGATGGGGGCGCCGGGGCGGGTGGTAGACGAGATAGGAGAGCAGTGCGCCATAGACCGGTGCCGCCGGTAACGCGGGCGTCGCCAGCACCCGGTGCAGCAGCGAGCCGCGGCGAACCCTCGGTCTCGTGACAGAACCCCCCGAGGTCTCCGGGGCCGGTGAGGCCTCTGGGCTCGCCGTGCTCTCTGAGTGCCCTGGCGTTCCGGCCCGCTGATAGGTCGGGTCGTTCTGCACCTGTCTCCCCCTCTGGGTACCGCGGTCCATGCCCGCTCCGCAACATCGGTTTCAGCCGCAGCCGCCGGCGTGTCCCCCGTCGGCCGACCCCATCACCCTACTCGCGAACTGCGGTGCGCCTACGGCCCCTTGATCGTCCACCGGCCCGGCGGGGCGAGTGCTCCCCACCGCTTCGGCGAAGGCCGCGAGTCGGTCCGTACCCCAGAACTTGTCGTACCGGTGAACGAAGAACGGCACCCCGAACACCCCGTCGCGATGGACGTCCAGCAGCGCCGAAACCCCCCGCGCGCGCAGCCCGGCGTCCTGCGCCGCGCCGGCCATCCGGTCCGCCGGCAGTCCGAGTTCGATCGCCAACTCCCCGATGACCACCGGGTCGCAGATATCGCGCCCCTCCTGCCAGCGCGCCCGATACGCCCGGTCCACATACTCCCGTCCGAGCCCCGCGTCCGCCGCGATGAACCAGGCCAGATGCGGAACCTCCCAGACGGGGTCCCGGTCGAGGGGCCAGCTCATCTCCAGCTTCCGCGCGCGGGTCAACCGCCGTACGTCCTGGAGGATGTACAGATGCTTCTCGCGGGACATCGCCACATACGGGAAGTCACCGCCGGCCTCGGTCAGGGCGTCGGCACTGGTCGCGTCCGGTTCCCAGAACGGCCGCCACTCCAGGGCCCCCGCGAGGTCCGGATGGCCGGCCGTGAGATCCCGGTAGGCGATCCAGGAGTAGGGGCTGCGCAGGGAGAAGTAGAACCTGGGCGGCTGCTTCGGCCGCCCGGTCACCCTAGACAACGAGACCTCCGTCGATCTGGAACACGGCACCCGTCACATAGTCGGCGCCGACCAGGTAGGACACCAGGTCGGCGACCTCCTCGGGGCGGCCGAGCCGGCGCAGCGGAATGTCCTTGACCGCCTGTGCCCGGACCTTGTCCGGCAGGGCGGAGGTCATATCGGTGTCGATGAAGCCGGGGGCGACCGCGTTGGCGCGGATGCCGTAGCGGCCCACTTCCTTGGCGAGCGCCTTGGTGAAGCCGATGATGCCGGCCTTGGACGCCGAGTAGTTGGTCTGGGTGGCGTGGCCGTAGACACCGGCGATCGAGGAGATGTTGACGATGCAGCCGCTCTTGCGCTTCATCATCTCGAAGACCACCGAACGGCAGACGTGGTACGTGCCGTCCAGGTTCACCCGCTGGACCCGCTGCCAGTCGTCGTCCGACATCATCAACAGCGGTTGGTCACGGACGATGCCGGCGGAGGTGACCACCGTATCGATCGTGCCGAGCCGTTCCTCGATCTCGGCTACCAGGGCCCGTACCGCATCCGGGTCCGACACATCCGTACGTTGGGCGAAGGCGCGGACGCCGAGTTCGGACACCTCCTTCTCCAACTCCAGCGCGGCATCGGGTCGTGAGGCGTAGCAGAAGGCGACGTCATGGCCGTCTTGGGCCAGCCGGAGCACGGTGGCCCGGCCGATGCCCCGGGTGCCGCCCGTGACCAGGGCGACCTTGCGCACATCCGCCGATGTCTCGTCCATCTCCAACTCCTTCTAGTGGGCACCGGCGCCCACCGGCGCGGGTGCGGCCGGCAGGGCGCCGGTGAGTTCCTCGGCCGGACGCATCGCCATCACGACGCGGCCCACCTCCATCACGGTCTCGCCGTCGGACAAGCACTCGCCTTCGAAGATCACGGTGTCGCTGAGGGCGCGTACCAGCCGCACCCGGTGCTGGAGCACCTCGCCCGGGAGCACGGGCCGGTGCAGCACGACGTCCGAGATGCTGCCGAAGAGCATCACCTGGCCCGACATCACATCCGGGTTGGGCTTGTCCCACGCCGCCAGCACACCGGCCGCCTGGCACCAGGACTCGATGAGCAACGTCTGCGGATAGGCGTGCTCCTCGTCCCCCGCGTCCTCCGCGAGGTCCTGGTACCAGGGTTCGTTGCAGGTGATCGCCTTGACCGCGACCAGCCGCTCGCCCGGGACCAGCTCATCGACCCGGTCCACCAGCAGCATCGGATAGCGGTGCGGCAGCACCTTCTTGATCGCGCTGATCGTCAGCACGGGGCCTTCCTCTCCTGGGTCGACGGCCCGTCCACGGCGACCGGGGCGGTGCCATGGGGTTCGGCGCTGGTCGAGGGCTCCGGCGCGGCCACCAGCCGCAGCCGTACGGTCGCGGCCCGGCCCCGCTCGGTGGCCGCGACCGCCTCACACCGCCAGGCCTCACCCCGTGGTGACCAGGTCAGTTCGACGGTCAGCCGATCCCCGGGGAAGACGGGGGAGAGGAACCGGGTGGACTCGATCGCCCGCACGATCACCTTGCCCGCGTCCGCCGGAACGGTGGCCAGCGCACTGCGGCGCACCTGCTCGACCACACAGACCCCGGGGAAGATCGGGAAACCGGGGTAGTGGCCGGGGAAGACCCGTTCGTCCGCATGGACCTGGACGGTGGTGCGCAGCGGGGCGCCGGGCTCGGATGAGATCTCGGGGAAGGCCCGCACCGGGCCTGCTGCGAGCGGCGCCATCAGGCGGCCTGGAGCTTCGCGTCGAGCAGGTCATACGCCTTCTGCAGGCAGGTGACCTCCTTCAGCTCCGACTCACCGAGCTTGACCTTGTACTTCTTCTCCAGGACGACCATCACCTCAAGGGCCATCAGGGAGTCCACGCCCAGGTCGTTGACGAAGTGGGCCTCGTCGGTGACCTTGACCTCGTCGACGTCGAGGACCTCGGCGATGGTCACACGGAGGTCTTCGCGTTCAAGGGCGACGGTACCGGTGGTGTCAGACATGCGGTCTCTCCTTGGTGAAGGGTGCTACGGGGTTCGCAGCAGTGGGTGGGTGATCAGTTCGGGTGGTCGGTGAGGGCGCTCAGTGCGCGAGTGCGGCGATGGCGGACGCGCTGTTCAGCGCGGTCGCCGACACGCTCCTGTCGATGCGGCGCAGCAGACTGGTCAGGGTGGTGCCGGGCCCGAGTTCCAGCAGCCGCGTGCAGCCGAGCTCGCCGATCAGGACCCGTACGCTCTCCTCCCAGCGCACCGGGGAGGTCAGTTGACGAATCATCAGATCCGGCCAGTCGTCGGCACCTGAGTGCGCGCTGGCGTCCACATTGGCGACGACCGCCGCATGGGCGGCGGCGAAGCGGGCATCCGTCAGCGCCTTGGCGAGGTCATCCGCGGCGGGACTCATCAGCGGGCTGTGGAAGGCGCCGCCGACCGGGATGCTCACCACCTTCACCCCGGGGGCCACCACCAGCTCCGCGAGCCGCTCAAGCCCCTCGGGGGTGCCGGAGCACACGACCTGGCCGGGGCAGTTGATATTGGCGACCCACACTCCCGGGCCGCCCGCACGGACCGTCGAGGCGGCCTCCTCGACGCTCTCCAGGGGAGCGCCCAGCAGTACGGCCATGGTGCCCGACTGGTTCTCGGCCGCCTCCCGCATGCCCCGGCCGCGGGCCACCACCAGACGCACCGCGTCCTCATACGGCAGTGCCCCCGACGCGGTCAGGGCGACATACTCGCCCAGGCTGTGGCCCGCGTAGCAGACCACCTCGCCCAGAACGCCCCGCGCCGACGCCTCTCGGTGGGCCATCAGCGAGGTGGTGAAGATCGCCAGCTGCGCCAGGTCGGTACGGCGCAGCGTCTGCTCATCGGCCGTGAGCAGCAACTCCTCGATGTCGACGCCCGAAATCTCGGAGACCCTCGGGACCAGGTCCCAGGAGGCGCAGTCACGCCATGCCTCGCCCATGCCCGGGCGCTGTGCGCCCTGCCCGGGGAACAGCAGTCCCACCCGGGGTGCTTCGGTGCTCATGTCCCTGCCTTCCTCTCGGCGCTTGGTTCCCGCGGTTCGGTGCGTCGCTCAGCCGAGCCGCAGTACGGCACAGCCCACGACCCCGTCCCGGTCGACGGAGACGACCAGTCCCACCGAGCCGGTCATTCCGCCGGCCGCCTGGGCGGCGGTGAGCAGGGCCGCGATCTGGAAGGTCGCGGAGGCCGCGTGGGTGTCCCCGATCGGTTCGGCGCAGGCGATGCGCTCGGGGCAGTGGCCGCCCAGGACCTCCCGTAGCGCCGCCCGCTCGCCCACCCCGCGTATTCCGTGTGCCTGGGAGTCGGCGGCGAGTGCGATCTCGTCCAGCCGCACCCCGGAGCGGTCGAGGGCCCGTCGGATGCTGGCGGCGAGCACCGGGGCGACCTGGTCGTCCGTGTGGAAGACACCGAACTCCAGGGCGAGCACCTCGGCGAGCCCGGTGCGGCCGTGCTCGCTCGCGTCCTCGGCGGACTCCAGCAGCAGTACGGCGGCGCCCTCGCCCAGGACGCAGTCGGCCTCATCCTCGCGTCGGGTGTGCACCTCCAACCAGGCGCGGGCCGCGGAGAACTCCTCGACCGCCCCGCACAGCACCGTCCTGGCCCGGCCCGACTTCCGCAGCCGTAGCGCGTAGTTGAGGGCGAGCAGACCGGATGCCCTGCCCCCGGCGACGGTGGTGTTGGGGCCCTTGAGCTGGTGCCAGATGGCGCACTGGCCGGCCGCGCAGTTCATCACCGTGTTGGGGAAGCGCATCGGGTCGACGAAGAACGGCTTCTCCTGCACCAGCGAGTCGCGGGTGAAGTCCATCATGCTCTGCGCGCTACCGGTGTTGGTGCCGAGGACCAGGGCGGCGTCATCGCCGACGCCCGCGATGCGCTCGCCGTCGGAGTCCCGCAGCAACTGCCCCACGGCGGTCACCGCGAGACCGGTGACCCGGTCCATGGAGCGGGTGCCCTTGCGGCCGAGTACGGCGGGTGGGCTGAAGTCCGGGACCAGGCAGGCGGTGTCCACAGGGGCGGACCAGATGGCCTGGTCGAGGGGGGCCGCGGTGGTTCTACCGCTGGTCAGACCGGTCGCGAACTGGGCGCTCTCCAGGCCGTAGGGCGAGACGACGGACCAGGCGGTGATGAGCGGTCCTCGGACGGCGGTGGTGGTGGAGGCCATGGGGCGCGGTGCTCCTCTCGGTTGTTCTGATCGGTTGCTTGGATGGGTCCGGTTGTGTCGTTGGGTGCGGTTGCCTGGGCCGGACTCCGGGGTGGGAACCCCGGTCGCGGTCGCCCGACGCCCGGACCCGATGCGTTCCCGCGTACCGCTGACGGGCCTTGGCCCTGTCCGCCGGTGTGCCCGGGCGGGAGCTTCGCCAGGGAGGCAGAGGGACCGCTGGCAGGGGCGGACCAGGGGGCGATGGACCGCGCGGTAGACGCCGGATCACAGGAAGTGGACGCTCAGATAGCCGGCCCAGTCGGGGAAGGTGGCGTCGCTCGCGCGCCGCACGCCCTTCTGCAGCCAATCGGGGCCCGTCTCGAACTCGGCCAGGGCGCTGTCCTGTGCCCATACCCCGGCTCCCTCCGAGACCAGGGTGCGGATGGTCTCCCGGGGGTCGGGAAGGGTGTCGAGTCGCCGCCCGGCGATCCGGAGCGCCGGTACGGGGGCGGGGTGGGCCGCGGCGAAGGTGACCGCGAGGCCGCGCAGCAGGATGTCCATCCCGCCCTGCTGGCGGTTGAGTTCGCGTACGAAATACAGCACATCGGCGAACTGGGTCTCCACCGAGCCCCGATAGGCGCGCTCGATGATCAGCAGACGGCGTCCGGTGTCGGCCATGGTCAGCACACCCCCAGGAAGAACGACTTGTCGGTGGCCTCCAGGTGGTCGGTGAACTTGAACGGGGGCCGCAGCTTGATGCCGGGGACATGGGCGTCCGCCCCGCGCTCCTGGCTGCAGAACCGGCAGGCGAACCAGTGCAAGGTGGTGGGGAACGTCGACAGCAGCTCGGTGGCCAGGGTCGCCGTCGTGGGATAGGCACGGGCCCAGTCCACGAAGTTGCGCGGCTTGTCGTCCCCCAGCGACAGCTGCGTCAGCCGGGTCGCGTTGCCGCAGGTCCACAGGTGGACCGAGGCCCCGCGCTCCAGCAGTGCCTGGGTCAGCCGGAACGCCGAGGTCACCAGGTCTCCGGTGTGGGGCGCCCCCATGATGGCGATGAGCACATCCGCACGCGGCAGTTCCCTGCTCTTTGCGGTATCCATCTCAGTGCCACACTCCCTGCACACCGGGCCGCAGCAGATGCTCCGCGACCTCGTCCATCCCCACCGGACGCACCCCTGGACGCAGGCGCGACGCCAGCACCGCCCGCTGCTCCAGCGAGAAGCCGTCCACCCACACCCGCGCTCCCGCGTCGATCAGCCGCCCCAACGGGTCCGACACCGAGCCGATGCCGTCGGTCACCCCGTTCTCGATCAGCAGCACCGTCACGGTGTGACCGGACTCGACCAGCCGTACGGCGTCACCGAGGAAGTCCTGTGAGCCGGGGCCGGCGTATCGCCCCTGGGACTCGACGAGCAGATACTCAGCCACGATCGAACGCCTCCTTCGACGCGCTCGTCCCGGTGGCCGCGGTGAAGGCGTCGGCCAGGAATCCGAGGACCCGGGTGCGGTACTCATCGGCGTCGAAACGCAGTGCGTTCATATGGAGTGCGTGGGGAGCGGTCCAGCGCTCCGCGCGGGGATAGCGGGCGGCCACCGACAGCACCTGCTCGGCGGGGACCACCGGGTCCTCGCCCCCCGCGATGAACATCAGCCGGGTGGACACACCGTCCAGCCTCGGCGGCCAGTTCCGCACGGCGAGCATGTGCAGACAGAACCAGGCGAAGAAGCGGCGGTAGACCGCGAAGCCCACCCCGTCCCGCAGCCGCGCGGGCAGCGCGCTGCGCCGCAGCCGGGCGAAGTGCCACAGCCCGGCCTTGGTGTTGTCCATCGGACCGCTGTCACAGATCACCGCCGCGACGGGGGTCGAGAGCCGGCCCAGGACATGCAGCGCCACCCAGGTGGAGAAGGAGAAGCTGACCAGGGCCAGTGCGCCCTGATTGAGCTCGGGGTCCGTTTGCACCGCCGCGATCACATCCGCGAGGTCGCTCGTATAGCGGTCGGACATGCTCCCGTACCTCCCCTCCCGTCCGCTCTCCCCGTGGTTGCGCATGTCGTAGGCGACGACGTGGTAACCGGCCTCGTGCAGCAGCTTGATATGGCCCAGCACACTGGAGCGGGTACGCCCCATGCCATGGCAGATCACCACCGTGTGCGGACCGGTGCCAGGCACCACCCAGCCCTTGAGCTCCACCCGGTCGCGGGTGGTGGTGACCCGCAGATCACGTACGGGCATCCCCTTCTCCGCGGGAGTTCGGCCCGGGGGAGCCGCCTTGGGGTGGTAGAGCTCGAATGCGTGGCGGGCGGCCAGCGACACCCCGGCGCAGGCCGACGGCACCGCGCTCAGCATCGTGCGCAGCAGCCGGGTGGCCGCAGGGCCGCCGGCGGCCGGCTCCTTCACCTCCGAATCCATCACGACGTCAGCGCTTCGCCGCCATCGACCCCGATGACATTGCCGGTGATCCAGGAGGAGTCGGAGCGCGCGAGGGTGACGACGGCCTCGGCGACGTCCTCGGGGAGGGTCAGCCGGCCGTGTGGATTGTTGCGGGTGGCCAGTTCGATCAGCGCGCGGTGCTCCGGAATCCGCTCCAGCGACGGGGTCACCGTGACCCCGGCCCGGATCGAGTTGACGGCCACCCCGCGCGGCGCCAACTCCAGTGCCAGCTGCCGTACATGGGATTCGAGCGCGCACTTGGCGGCGGAGACCGCGCCGTAGTTGGCGGTGACCTTCTGGTCACCCGCGCTGGTCATCGCGAAGACCTTGGAGCCGGCGCCGAGGAGCCCGGCCTCGGCGAGGGCCTGGGCCCAGTAGACGAGCGAGTGGGCCATCACATCGAGCGTCATGGTCATCTGGCGTGAGCTCATGGCCGGGGCGCCGTCAACGGGGAGGTACGGCAGCAGGGTGCCGAAGGCCAGCGAGTGCAGCACCACCCGCAGCGGCCTGCCGCCGGTGAGCTCGACGAACTGGGGCACCAGTTCGGCGCGGGTGGTGGCGCTGGCCGCGTTGGCGTTGAAGAAGTGCGCCTGGACCCCGGCCGAACGCAGCTCCTCCACCGCGATCCCGGCCTTCTCCTGCCCCTCGGCGGTATCGAAGTGCACCCCGAGGACATGGACGCCCTCCCGGGCCAGCGCCCGGGCGTTCGCCAGTCCGATGCCGCTGGAGGCCCCGAGGATCAGGCACCAGGTGTCCGTGAGTGGTGTGGTCATGGCAGTCTCGCTTCGTATCCGATGAATGGTGGTCGCGTGGTGTCCCCGAGCGGCCCGAGGCGTCAGGGCGCCGGGGTGAGCAGGGCGAGGGAGAGGTTGCCGCCGGGCGCGGAGGCCACCACCAGCACGGGCGCGGTCAACTCCGTCAGCGCGGCCGCGACCTGGAGCAGCGGTTCCAAGGCGCCCGCCCCGGCCGCCGCTACGGCGGCGCTCGGGCCCACTGCGCTCACCACCGCACGTCCCACCGCCGAGCCGTCGACCACGGCGATCACCCGTGGTGCGCCGGCCTCACCGAGCGCCGCTCCGCCCCAGCCGGCCAGCCCCCGGTCGATCAGCCGACGCGCCCGCTCCGGACCCTCGGCGGACGCCGCCGATGCGGGGGCGAGGAAATGGCTACTGACCTGGCAGCGGCCGTACGCGCGCCCGCCGCGCGCCCGCACCGCGTCGGCCGGCTCCAGCACCAGCGCCACCGCTCCGCGCTCGGAGCTCCCATGACCTGGCTGCTCCTCGGGCAACGCCTCCTCCGTGGCACCCGCGAGCAGCCAGGTCGCCCGCCCCGCGGCCACCGCACGGGCCCCGGTCTCCAGCGACTCAAGCCCGGCGACCCGAGGAGTGGTGAGGGTGAGATTGAACCCCTTCAACCCGTGCTCGGTCGCCAGCCGGCTACCGAAAAGGTTGATCGAGAAGTACGGGGCCGCGACCGGGCTGAGCGCATCGGCGCTCTCCTCCAGCACCGTCCGGTCCATACCGTCGTGCAGGGCCACCGCGGAACTGTTGGTGCCCACCGCGGCACCGCGCTGCTCGGCCGGGTGCCGGGCCGGGTCGTCATCGGCGTCGACCAGCGCGTACTTGGCCGCTGCCAGGAAGAACTGGGAGGCGGGAGGCAGATACTTGTAGCCGCGCGGCCCCAGCCGCGTCCGGTGGTCGAACCACTGCCCCGGCACGGCCGGCCGGTCGCTGACGGCCGCCTTCTCCGGCTGGTCGGTCCACGGGGTCACCACCCCGATGCCCGAGACCACCAATGCGGCACCGCTGGCGGTTGAGCCGTACGGGGCGGTCATACGCCGGCCTCCTTCAGTACGAGGGATACGTTGTTGCCGCCGAACGCGTAGGCGTTGACGAGGGCGAAGCGGCCCTGAAGCGGGGTGGCGACCTCCGGGAGCCATACCTCGCAGGCCGGCTCCAACTCCTCGACCGGGCGGTTCGGCGGCACCGACCGGTGGTGCAGCACCAGGGCCGCGGCGACCGCGCCCAGCGCGGCGGCAGCGCCGCCGGTATGCCCCACCAGGGCTTTGAGGCTGTAGAGCGGGGTTTCGCCGGCCCGGTCGCCGAGCACCGAGTGCAGTGCCCGGCTCTCGACCACGTCGTTCAACTCCGTGCCGGTGCCGTGCGGCACCACACACCCCACCTCGTCGGCGGTGGCACCCGCCTGCTCCAGCGCCGCCCGCATGGCCCGGACGATCTGGGTCCCCGCGGGTTCCGGAGCGGTGGCGTGGTGGGCGTCGCAGCTCCACCCCTCACCGGCGAGTTCGGCGTAGACACGTGGGGCGTTACGGGCCCGAGCGTGTTCGGCCGACTCCAGGATCATGATCCCGGCGCCCTCGCCGAACACCGTGCCCCCGCGCTGGGCGTCGAAGGGGCGGCACCGCTCCGGGTCCACCGCCCCCAGCCGGTTGAAGCAGGCCAACGCCACCCGGGAGTACGCCTCGGCGCCACCGGCGACCACCACGTCCGCGACCCCGGTACGGATCAGATCCGCCGCGGCGGACAGCCCGAACCCACTGGCCGCACAGGCGTTGCTGATGCTGGTGACCGGGCCCTCGGCGCCCAGCCACGCGCCGAGCGCCGACGCCACCGAGAACACCGGCACCCACTGATCGCCCTCGGGGCGCCCTTGTGTACGCCACTGTTCATGCAACCCGGAATCGCCCATCCCGGTCCCGATGACCACCGCCGTCCGGTCGGTGGGCACCTCGCCGAGGCCAGCGTCCGCGAGCGCCTGCCGCGCCCCCTCGATGGCGTACCGAGAGGCGAGCCCCAACGGAACCCGGCTGTCTCCCCCGTCGAGCGGTACGTCCACGACCGGTGGCTCGGGCACGGAGTACATCAGGGGGATGGGCATATGGGCGTGGGGATCGATGACCTTGTTGGGACTGCTCTCGGCACGCTGTAGTCCGTGCCAGAAGGCGTCCGCGCCGCAGCCCAGATGCGAGATCGCACCCAGTCCAGTGATCAGCACTTCGTGCATCGTCGTCTCCGGGGTACACAAGGGAAGGTGAGGCGGGGAGGGTTACCGGGCCCCGGTTCAGCCGGTGGGGCGCTCGCCGCTGAGCGCGCGCAGCACCCGCTCGTCGAAGTTGACCAGGCTCCAGTCGAGCCGGTTCTCGAACACCGCGTAGCCATGGGTGATCCGGCCGGTGGCGGTCTGGACGAGACGACCGTCCCGTACCACGTAGAAGTCGGTGCGTGCCGTGTAGGTGAAGTCCTTGAAGACCTCCTCCACGGTGAAGACCGTGTACAGGTCCTCCTCCATCAGCGCCTCGTCGAGGAGCCGCACCCGCGAGTGCGGGACCACCGGAATCCACTTGCGGTCATCCAGCAGGGTCTTGATGGAGATCCCCCGGTCGGCGAGGAAGAGGTCCACGACCTCCTCCACCTGGCGCAGATAGCCGGAGAGCTGGAGGCGCTCGTTGAAGTGGCAGTACGGGTAGGGGATGCGCCACTTCCAGCCGAAGGCGTTGGCGCCCGCGGTCAGCTGCTCAAGCACCGGGTCGGCGCCGGTGGTCCCCCGACCGTCCGACAGCGCTGTGGCCGGCAGCGCCGAGACCTCGCTGCCGTGGTGCCCGCCGTGCCCGATGAGGCCACCGAGGCGCGGCACCGCGTACGGCTCCAGCTGTGCCGGAAGCCCTTCGGCGGGCAGATAGCTGTCGATCCGCAGGGAGACCTTCACCTTGGAGGTGACCGCCTTGACCTCCTTGCCGTCCCGCTCGACGAAGAGGGTGACCGCCAGTGAGATCCGGGTGTCGCCCTCCTCCGTGGTCGGAGCGACGACCGCGCGGGCCACATCGTCCTGGTGGAAGGCGTGCAGGATACGGGTGTCCAGATCGACCAGGTCAAGGCCGAGCCCCAACTCCTCGAACAGTGCCCGGGAGGGGAGCCCGGCGGTACGGAAGTGGTCCAGTACCGCCTCCTCGACCATGTAGTTGACGTGCTTGAAGCCGATCCACGTGTTGATGTTCGAGCCCTCGTAGCGGGGGCGTACGTGGACGGTGGTCTCGGTCTCCAGGAGGGCCTTGAGGCCCGTTCCGGTCGCCAGGGTCATCAGTGGTGCTCCCTTGTCGGTGTGTCGGCCAGGGCCGCGGGCGGCCGGACGACGGTGTCGATGAACTCCCGGGTGAGGGCGGCGAACTCGGGCGCCTGCTCGGCCATCGCGAAATGGCCGGACTCGGGGAGGATGTGCACGGTCGCGTGCGGCAGTGCGTCGCCCAGGGCGTGGCTGTCGCGCGGGAAGGCCGCGAAGTCACGCCCACCTCCGACGATCAGCACCGGCACGTCCAACCGGTCGCAGCGCAGCTGCGGGGTCCGTAGATAGGTGTCGAAGAAGCTCATCCAGCCGTAGGGCCCGATCCGGTCCCGCACCTTGAGCGCCATGCCCCGGCGCAACTCGTCGGGGAGCCGTCCGCCGGAGCGGACCCGCAGCCCGTCGGCGAGGATGGCGTCGAAGCGGTTGAGGTAGTACGAGATCGAATCCCAGTCGAACGCCTCGGCGTGGGCCCGGTAGAACGGTGAGACCAGCACCACGGCCCGTGGCATCCGCACCCCACGCGGCGGTCCGGCCGGGTCGGCGAGCAGGGAGAGCAGTGCGTTGGCGCCGAAGGAGTGGGCGACAACCACATCGGGCCCGTCGGGCACCTGGTCCAGTGCCCGCCGAATCCAGTGGGCGGGGGAGCGGGCCGTCCAGTCGGGCGATTCCGTGGCCCGCCAGGGCAGTTCCGCGATCCAGTTCTCCTGGTCCGCACCGGCCGTGCGTTCCAGATACGCGTCCCAGACATTGCCGCCCCCGGCCAGACCGTGCAGGAACAACACCCGTGGGGCGCGGCTTTGACGCTCCGCACGCGGGGCTGCTCCCGCACCGCCCTCTGGACGTACGGAGGATTCCGCACCGCCATCGAGTCCTGAGGGGCTTCCCGTACCGCTTCTGCGTACGGAGACCGGGGTGGACGGTGACATCAGGCCGATGCCCCCACAGCGCGCAGCAGCAGTCCGGCGGACGCGTCATCGTGGTCGTTGCCCGAGGTCACCAGGACCGGGGGCTGCTCGATCGCTTCTCCCCCCGCGGCCAGCTGGCGTGCCGCGGTGGCGCACTGGAGCACTCCCAGCGCCCCCGACGCCCTGCCGAAGCGCTCGGTGAGATCGGTGCGCGCCACCCCGGCCAGTGGTGCCGGCGATGCCTCCCGGTGCCCCTCGGGGACGAACCAGGATCCCGGCTGACCGCTGTGGGTGGGCACCAGTCGGCGTACACAGGCCTCGACGCTGGCCTCACGGGCGTAGGAGCCCAGGACCGCGATGGGGGCGCTCCCGCGTTCGGCGGCGGCCGGGGCCGTCTCCAGCAGCAGGGCGACCGCTCCGTCCAGGAGCTCGGCGGCGGGCCGGCCGACGAGCCACTCCACCGGGCCGTTGTGTGTCTCCACCCCGATGACCAGGGCCCGTTCGGCCCGGCCGGCCCGGAGCATGGCGGCGCCCCAGTGCACGGCGTCCAGACCGGAGGTGGCTCCGTTGCACACCATCAGATTGGGTCCCTGAAGGCCGAATCGGATGGCGACGGACGAGGCGATGACATTGCTGGAGGCATTGGGCAGGCCCATGGGGCTGATGCCGTTGACCCCCTCCGTTGTGATGTCGGCGGCCACCTCGCAGACGGTGTCGAGATTGCCGAGGTTGGAGCTGACCACCACGGCCACCGAAGGCCCGGCCACCGTGAGCTGGTCCTTCGCCCACAACCCGGCGTCCGTCAGAGCGGCCAGAGCGGCGCAGAGCGCGAGTTGGGAGGCGCGGTCCTTGTAGCGCAGCCCGCGCTTGCCGATGAGGGCGGCCGGATCGACAGGGGGAGCCGTACCCGCGCGCGGAGTGGCGGTGTCCACCAGGTCCATCGGTCCTTCGACGCCCGGCAGCGCGGTGCCGATCCCGGTGATCAGGATGTCAGTGGTGCTCACAGCGCCGCCCTCTCCACAATGGCGACCGCGTTGACGCCGCCGAACCCGAACGCGTCCACCTGGGCCAAGAGCGGTTCGGCGATCCGCTGCTCGTCCCTGACCAGCCGGAAGCTCTCCGCCTCCGCGACGGGCTCACGTAGCCCCACCACCGGGGGGATCCGTCCGCCTTCGATGGCTTGGAGCGCCACGATCAGGCTGAGGAGTCCGGAGCCGCCCGAGGTGTGCCCGGTCATCGACTTGATGGCCGTCATCAGGGGGCGGGAGACATGGGAGCCGAAGACCTCTCCCACCGCGGTGGCCTCGGCCTCGTCATTGAGCAGGGTGCCGGTGCCGTGGAGCATGACGAGATCGATGTCCTCGGGCTTGACCCCGGCCTCCCGATGCGCCGTGCGTACCGCCTCGGCGATGCCGTTGGGGTCGGGCGCGGTCACATGGTAGGCATCGCAGTTCACCGCGACCGAGCGGAGCCTGCCGCGGACGGGGGCCCCTCCGTTGGAGTCGGCCCGCCGCAGGACGACCGCCGCCGCGCCTTCGCCCATCAGAACGCCCTTGCGCTCCCGGTCGAACGGCCGCAGCTGGTCGGGCGCCTCCATATGAACCCGGTCGAGGAGCCCGTACATACTCTCGGTGAGGGTGTCGACACCGGCCACGATGACGGTCTCGGCCTCGCCCGCGGCCAGCAGATCGCTGCCCAGGGCGAGCGCGTAGAGGGAGGCGGAGCACGCGTTGGAGAAGGTGTAGGTGCGAACCGCCCCGAAGCGCTCGCGCAGCGCGGTGCCGAAGTGCAGCCGCGCCAGGTCGAAGTCGGCGCCGTCCCGCCAGCCCAGCTCGGCCGAACGCAGCTCGCGCAGCCCGGTGCCGATGAGGATCGGGATACCGGCCAGGTCCTCGCCGAGCCCCGCGTCCCGCGCCGCCTCGGCGATGGCATCGAGCAGCCAACGGGTGGCCCGGCCCGGTGCGTCCGCACCCGATTCCGGCCGATCGTCGATCTCATACGCGTGCTGCACCCGGTAGCGACCGCGGTCGAAGGAGCGCAGTTCGGCCAGCCCACTGCGGCCGGCGCACAGGGCTTGGAAGATCTCATCGGCCGAACCGCCGACGCTGGCGACGGCGCCGATACCGGTGAAGACCAGATCCGGTGCGCCATCGGAGGGAGTGGAACGGCTCTGGGCGAATGCCTGGGGTTCAGTGGTCATATCCGGTCCGCCTCGTACTTGCCGAAGATCACGACGGAGTTGTTGCCACCGAAGGCCAGTCCGTTGTTCTGGACGACCCGCAGATCGGCCTCGACGGCCTGGTTGGGCACACAGTCCACATTGCACTCGGGGTCGGTCTCGACGTGGTTGATGGTCGGCGGGATGAAACCCTCGGTGAGGGCCAGAGCACAGCCGATCGAGGCGAGGGCACTGGCGGCCCCCATGCTGTGGCCGATCATCGATTTGATGGAGATCGTCTTCGGGGTGCGATCCCCGAAGACCTGTCGGATCGCGCGGGCCTCGGTCACGTCGTTGGCCTTGGTGCCGGTGCCGTGGGCGGAGATGAAGTCCACCTCTTCCGGCTTGACCCCCGCACTGTCGAGAGCCAGTTGCATGCACTGCGCGATGCTGTCCTGGTTGGGAGCCACCGGGTGGTACGCATCGCAGTTGAGCCCGTACCCGAGCACCTCGGCATGGATGGTCGCGCCCCGGGCGAGGGCGGACTCCAGGCTCTCCAGGAGCAGTACGCCGGCGCCCTCACCGGTGAGGACTCCCTTGCGGTCGATGTCGAACGGCTGGCACAGCTCCGGTGCGATGGTCCCGAGGCGGTAGAAGCCGGTGAAGGTCTTGCGGCACAGCGCGTCGGCGCCACCCACGAGGGCGTAGTCGATCTCACCCGCTCGCACCGCGTCATAGCCGTAGCCGATGGCGTAGTTGCCGGCGGCACAGGCGGTGGGCAGGGTGACCGCTTCCACCTGGGTCATCCCGAACTCATGGGCGATCGCCGCCGACAGTCGGCCGGCCGGCACCCTCGCGGTGACCACGGGGTCCATCCGCTCGGGACCGTGGCGCACCTCGGTCTCGACGAGGTGGTCGAGGTCGCGGGACTCGCCATCGGTGGTGCCGATGGAGATCAGACAGCGGGCGGAGCACAGGTCCGCGTCCGCCAGTGACGCGTCTTCCACCGCCATGCGCGCCGCGGTCACCGAGAACTGGCTGGCGCGGCCGAGGGTCTCGACTTCCAGGTTCTTGATCCATTGCCGGGCGTCGAAGCCTTCGATCTCGCAGGCGTTGGCATGGTCGTAGCCCGTGGTGTCGAACGAGGTGATCGGCTTTGCGGCGCTACGGCCGGATCGCAGCCCGGAGAGGAATTCGCTGGCTCCCAGGCCGATGCTGGAGACCGCGCCGAGACCTGTGATGACAACTCTGTTCGCCGGTATGTCAGACATGTTCATCCCGTTATCTGGCAGGCCGGCGAACCGGCCTTTCCTTGAGGTGCGTGTCCGTGACTGTGGCGCCGCCCGACCTACTTCCAGTCGGCGGCTTCCGCGACGACTTCGTAAACACCGTCGAGGTTGACCATCCGACCGAGTTCACTCTGGTTGATCACGACGTTGAAGGTCTTTTCGAGCGAAGCGAGGATTTCGATGGCGCGCAGCGAGTCCGCATCGTGGTCCTCCTTGAACCGGCTGGTCGACGTCACGTCATCGGGCTCGATCTCCAGAATGTCGCAGACGATTTCCTTGATGGTCTCGCGGCGTTCCGTGATGGTCGTGGACATGTTTCTTCCTGCTTTCGGGAGGGGAGGTTTCGGTCGGGTGGCGAATGCGCAAACCCTTGAACGATCTCGATGCTATTCACCTGGGAGAAAGTGACTCAAGGCCGTGTCCGTTAGCTGCCAGTCGGCCCCGCGCACGACGGCAGCGGACTGCCACTCCTGACACTTTCCGGACGCTCAGAGCCCGCTCGGAGCCTCCGCGGCGAATGGTTCAGGCGATTCGCTGCCAACTCGAAGGCGAGAGGTACGAGAGATATCCGAGCTGCCGGTGCGCGAGCCCGCGGGGGACGATCCGCAGAACCTCCGCCGAGCTCGGCTCGGCGGCCGATCCGGTGCGGGAGAGCAGCACCGCGGTCAGCGCCGCGAGTTCCTCGGGGGTGGGTGCGCCGCTCACGACGCGGAACAGGGGCTCCTCGGTGGGTTCGTTCACTTCTGGTCCTCTCCTGTTGGTGTTGGTGTTGGTGTTGGTTGCTCGTGCCTTCGGCTCCGGGCCGGGTACGGCTCCGGGTACGGGCGTGGGTTTTGGGCACGGCGTCGGTACGGTTCTGCGCATCCGGGTCCGGCCCTCACATGGGCGGGTTGCCGTGCTTGCGGTTCGGTAGATCGGCGTGCTTGGTGCGGAGCATGGCGAGTGAGGCGGCGAGCACCGATCTGGTCTCAGCCGGGTCGATCACGTCATCCACCAACCCGCGTTCCGCCGCGTAGTAGGGGTGCATCAGCTCCGACTGGTACTCCTTGATGCGCTGGGCGCGCATCGCCTCGGGGTCCTCGGCGTTCTGGATGTCTCGCCGGAAGACCACGTTCGCCGCGCCCTCCGCGCCCATGACCGCGATCTCGTTGCTCGGCCAGGCGAAGGAGAGGTCGGCCCCGATGGAACGGGAGTCCATGACGATGTACGCCCCGCCGTATGCCTTGCGCAGGATCAGTTGGATACGCGGGACGGTGGCGGCGCAGTAGGCGTAGAGCAGCTTTGCCCCGTGTCGGATGATGCCGTGGTGTTCCTGGTCGACTCCGGGCAGAAAGCCGGGCACATCCAGCAGGGTCACCAAGGGAATGTTGAACGCGTCGCACATCTGGACGAAGCGGGCGGCCTTGTCGCTGGCATCGATGTCGAGAACACCGGCCAGGGACTGCGGCTGGTTGGCGATGATGCCGATCACATGGCCGTCCACCCGCGCCAGTACGCACAGCACATTCATGGCCCAGCGCTCGTGGACCTCCAGGTATTCGCCGTGGTCAACGACCGCCTCAATCACCTTCCGCATGTCGTACGGCTGGTTGGCGTCCGCCGGGACCAGTTCGAGGAGTTCGGGCGAAAGGCGGTCGATCGGGTCGTCGCAGGGGATCGCGGGTGAGGTCGCGTGGTTGTTCTGGGGTAGGAGCGAAAGCAGATAGCGGACTTCTTCGATACAGGTCTGCTCGTCGTCATAGGCGAAGTGGGCCACGCCGGAGACCGCGGAGTGCACATCGGCGCCACCGAGGCCGTTCTGGGTGATTCGCTCTCCGGTGACGGCGTGTACCACGTCCGGTCCTGTGATGAACATCTGGGACGTTTCACGGACCATGAAGACGAAATCCGTGAGCGCCGGAGAGTATGCCGCCCCGCCCGCGCAGGGGCCGAGCATCACACTGATCTGCGGAATGACCCCGGAGGCAAGGCTATTGCGCTGGAATATCCCGCCGTATCCGGCGAGCGCAATGACACCCTCCTGAATGCGGGCGCCCGCACCGTCGTTGAGCGAGACCAAAGGAGCCCCCGCGGCCAGGGCCATGTCCATTACCTTGTGGATCTTCTGCGCATGCGCTTCGCCCAGTGCCCCGCCGAAGATCCGGAAATCATGGGCGTAGGTGAAAACGGTACTTCCGTTCACCGTGCCCCAACCGGTCACCACACCATCCGTGTGGGGCCTGCGGGATTCCAGACCGAAACCCGTGGCACGGTGTCGACGCAGCGGCTCGATCTCATGGAAGGAACCCTCGTCGAGAAGTAGGTCGATCCGCTCCCGTGCGGTCAACTTACCCTTGGCGTGCTGGGCTTTGGTCGATTCCTCGCTCGGCCCTCGACGTATCCGCTCCCGTAGCTCCTTGAATTCTGTGAGCCGGTCCGCAGCGCCAGCTTTCGGTAATCCGCTCATATGCGTTCTCCTGGCGGTCGGTGAAGTACCTGCGCCGGGATGGCCGGCCGCATCGGCGGCCCTGCTTCCGCAATGTGAACGGCCACCCGAAGGGAATCTAGATTCCTTCGGGCAGCCGTGCCATGTTCTTTCTGGGAGCTGTCAATAACCTGTCGGATCACCGGGCGATGAGCGGCCGGGAACGCGGTTCAGCCGACCGTCATTGGCACGAAGCTGCCCCGGGTGCCAGTCGGTTGAACCCACCGCGCGCGCCCCCTTTCACGGTACGGCGCACCGCGTCCTTCGCGGTGCGGTGCGCCAACTGGAGCAGCCCGGTGTCGGACGGGGACTGGGGGCAGTGGGGCGCTGCGAGTTCGACGCCGCCGGTGGGCGCCAGACGATGGGACGGCAGCAACTGGGGCTCGTTCACGGACCTGCGGTGCGGAGGCTGGAGCAGCCCGGCCTCAGCCGCACGCACCCCTGCCTGGAAACGGGACTTCGTGCCCAGAGCGTCCATGATCCCCGCCACATAGCGTCGGTAGGTCCGCACCGAGACGCCCAGTTCACGCGCCGCGGCCTGATCGGTCCCGCCGGCGTTCAACCGCTCCAGGATGGCCGCGGCCAGATCGGTACGGTCGGCGTTGCCCAGGTCGATCCGGCCGCACGGCACCGTGCCATGGCGCCAGGCACTCAGAAACAGGCCGTGCAGCGCCTCCAAAAGGGGCTGGGCCTGCACCAGTGAGGCGTGGGAGCCGGGCTCGGTGCGCACCAGCACCATCCTCCCGTCCACGATCACCGTCTCCAGATAGGGCACCCGCGCCACCCGGATCTGCAGCTTGTCGCCCTGGTCGAGGAACTCACGGAACGCGTCCTGTTCAAGCGCCGCGTGGGTACACACCACCCTGGCGCGGACCCGGCTGTCCTCGGCTTCCAACAGACTCCGCAGCGCGGCCAGCAGTTGAACCGTCTGCTCGGTCTCGGACGCGATCACCACGTCTATGGTGTGCCGGGCGCTGCCGATCAGCTGCGCTATCGCCTGCCGGACGACATTGGCGTCGGGGCCGACCGGCACCACCAATCGGCTGCGTAGTGCCCATTCGTGGTACTTGGACACCGCGGTGTCGATAAGGTCGCGGACCTCTCCGAGTGCCGCATCGAACTCTTCCCCCATGTTTTCTTCCCCCATGTCACTCGCGCCGGCCGACGGCGTGGCCGGACCGGGCCCCCGTGTGGGAGGCCCTGTGATTCCTTCTGTCACTCCCCTTGGGGGAGCAGACCAAGCTGCACGGCTCGCGCACCGGCCTGGAAGCGGGAACTCGCATCGATCTCCCGCATGATCTCGGCGACATAGCGCCGGTATGTCCTCAGCGGAATGGATAGTTCCCGTGCCGCGGCTTCATCGGTGCGGCCGTCTCTGAGGGACTCCAGGATGCGCCGACCCGTCTCGCTGCGCGCCCGGCCGGCCTCGGCTCCGGGCTTTGCGGGCGCGGCGCTCATCCATCGGGTGGCAAACAGCGAGGAGAGCGCGCCGGCGGAGGCCGGGTCGGAGATAAACGATGCCTGCCGCCCGCCACCTGGGCGATCCGACCAGAGCACCGCCGCGCGGGAGTCCACCACCACGGTCTCGCTCAGATAGGAGTCGGCGACGCGGACCGTGTACGAGAGGGCCGACTGGGTGAGGGCGGCACGGAACGCCCCTGAGTGCACCACAGGGGCGGCACACAACAGCCGCATATGCGCGTGGTGCCCCGGTCGGCTCAGCAGCTCCAGCGCGATGGCCGCCACCTCGGAGCCGGGCGCCTGGACGATGATGCCCACATCGGACCGGGCTGCGTCGATCAGTTGACCGCAGACGTCGACCGCGCTCTCCCCGGACTTCAGGATACGGACGGTGCCAGAAGCAGAAGCTTCTTCTCCATCGCACTGGGTGGTCTTGATGAGCTCTTGTAACTGTAATAACGCCCGGCCGACTTCATCGGCCACCGGGTTTCTTTCCGGAGGTCCCGGCAGTGACTTGGACTCCCGATTAACCACTGTCTCCCGCCCGCTGTTTCGAACGTTTGAACGTCGGACTAAGGCTATATCCACGGTAGCGATTCGGTCAACGAGGTTTATTTGGTGAAGTGTCAACGAAATGTTCTGCTATTGACTATCCAACCTTGTTTCATAAAGGCTGTCCGTGTCGGTGATGGTGCGTCGCTGGTGACTGGAACACATCGTGTGAGGCTTTTGTGCCGCAGGTGAAAAGGTGCGAAGCGTTGCTAGTTGGGTGCACTGATAGAGCACATGGCAGTCGCCTTCGGATAGCAGGGCAACCATCAATTTATGGGCCTGTCGTGCTGAGTATGAACATTTCGCAGGAAACTGCCGCTACTTCCCCTCATCGTCTGCGGTGCGCAGTGTGGTCATCACTTATGGTCACGAACCGGATCCCGGTTCGGTTCACCATGAAGCGTCATTGGCAGGCAGGTGCCACGCGCTTTGTGTGCTAGTCCTGGCTCGCTACGCTTGTCGCGCATCTTCCCGGCCCCTCGCGGGCGGCAACAGAACTGGCTGGCATGCCCACAACAAGTTCATCGGTCGCAGGGCTCGCCGCGGACCCCAACAGACCCGCCGTCGTCGACATCTGGTGGTGGATCACCTCCGGATCCGCCCCCGTCGACGCCCCCTCGGTCCTCAGCCCCGCGGAGCTCGCGGCCGCCGCCCGGCTCCCGCGGCAGCGCTCACAGGAGTACGTCGTCTACCGCGCCGCTGTGCGCCGCACCCTGGGCCGACTGCTCGACGTGCCGGCCGCGAGCCTGGTCTTCGGCAGGCGCCCCTGCCCCGAGTGCGGGGACCTGGAACACGGCCCACCTCGGGTGATCCACCCGGTCAACCCCTGGTGGATCAGCATCTCCCACACCAACGGCTGCGCGATGCTCGCGATCGCCCCGCACGAGATCGGCGTGGACGTGGAGAGGCAGCGCCCCATCTGGTCCGCCGACCTCGCGGCCAAGGTCCTCACCGCCGCGGAATGTGCCGAACTCTCCACCATCGGCGATCCGGTGCGGCGCGACCGTGGCTTCCTCGCCTGCTGGACCCGTAAGGAAGCCACCCTCAAGGCGGTCGGCACCGGCATCGTCACCGATCTCAGCGCCCTGGAGTCCCACCCCGCCACCCGAGGCCCGGTCCACCTCACCACCACCGTGCCGGGCGCCCCGACCAACTGGCAGGTCCATGACCTGGCCCTACCCGACCCCTATCTCGGCTCCCTGGCCTTCCCGGCTGCGGCGGGGAGCCGGATACGGTTTCGGGAGGTGACTACCGGACCCGATGGAGAGTTGGGGCGGTAGGCGCAACCAGGACCCGTGGCGCATCCTTTCGGGGAAGGCCCGGGGGAGTGGGAGTGGTCGACGACCTCACCGGCGGGGGTGCGGCACTGCAGAGTCGCGCCGTGCTGATCCCTGGGGTTGTTCGACCGGGCGGCCGTTAGGGTGAGGGCCGTTGAACGGAGCCCGAGTCACATCGGAGTGCGGAGGGTTGTGGGCAGTCTTACGGAAGCGAAGCTGAGGGCGCTGGCCGGGGAGCGTTCGTTCGAACGCGGACTCGCTTACGTCGACGCGGTGTCCGGGGTCGAGGTCGATGACGGCTGGATCAGGGCGTCGGTACGCGGCACGGAGCGGTATGAGGTGGAGCTGCGCCTGGGCGGGCGCCGAAAGCCGACAGGCGTGTGCGACTGCCCGTACGGCCAGGAGGGCAACTTCTGCAAGCATCTGGTCGCGCTCGGCCTGACCGTGATCGGCCAGGAGACAGACCTCTCCCAGCAGCGTGCGTCGGGCCGGGGCAGGGCACGTGGCCTCGACGCCTGGTTGACGGCCCTGTCTCGGGAGGACCTGGTCGCGCTCGTGCGGGAGGAGATGGCCGAGGACCGGCAGCTGCGACGCCGTCTGGAACTGAGAGCGGCGAGCGCTCGCGGAGATCTGGCCGAGGTCCGCTCCCGCATCCGTGAGCTGCTCGACATCGGACGCTTCGCCCAGTACGGATACGTCGAGTACGCCGACGCCCGTGCCTACGCCGACCAGGCAGGGCAGGCGGTCATCGTGATCCGGTCACTGACGACCTCCGGCCGGGCGGCCGACGCGATGGCTCTGGCCCGGGAGGCGATCGGGTTCCTGGCAGCCGTGGTCGAGAACGTCGACGACTCCGACGGATGGCTCGGGCGGATCGGTGGCGACCTCGCCGACGCCCACCACGACGCCTGCCGCGCGGCCCGCCCCGACCCGGAGGAACTCGCGCACTGGCTGGTGACGCACGCGCTCGACGACGCGGCCGATCTGACGGACATCGACCCCCTCGACTACGAGGGCCTGCTTGACGAGCAGGGAACGGCCGCCCTGCGCCGGTACGCGATGGAAGCATGGAAGGCGAACCGCACCGGCTGGGCCGAGAAGCACCTCATGCAGCGCCTCGCGAAGTCGGGGCGGGACATCGACACGGTGATCGCCGTACACGCCGCCGACCTCGCGCCGAACGGTCATACCCATCTGCTCATCGCCCGAGAACTCGACACCGCCGGCCGGACCGCCGAAGCCCTGGAATGGGCGGAACGCGGCATCCGCGAGACAGCGGACCTCGCCACCGTCGACACTGGCCTGGTCGACCACCTCGCGGACCGCTACACACGAACCCACCGCCTCGACGACGCCCTCACCCTGCGCCGCGAGCACTTCACGGCCCGCCGCACCCTGCTCACCTACCAGCAGCTACGTGCCGCTGCCAGGGCCGCCGCATGCTGGCCGACCGACCGCGACAGGGCACTGACACTTCTCCGCGCCGATGCCGAACGGGCGGGTGCGCACGGTGCCAGCGTCCTCGTGGACATCCTCCTCGACGACCAGGACCTCGATGCCGCCTGGCAGACAGCCGGCGAGTTCGGCGCTTACGACGGCCAGTGGCTCACCCTCGCCGACCAGTCCCGCCCTACCGATGCCCTCCCCGTCTACCTCCGCCTGGCCGCCCGTCTCACCCGTGAGACCGGCAATCGCGCCTACGAACAGCTCGTCAGCCTGCTCCTGAGCATCCGTGACTGCCATCACCGCCTCGGCACACCGGACGACTTCGCCGCGTACATCACCGACCTGCGCACCACCCAGAAACGCAAGCGGAACCTGATGCGATTGATGGACGACCACGGCCTGTCAGGCTCGTGACGACGACCGTCACGCGGCGGTACAGGGCGATGGAGGACCTGCATAGACTGCCTCCCGGTCCGGGTAGGTCCACCGCGCGGGATCGTGGGGTGCGGACCGCAAGGGGGAGGCGTGACACCGTGGAACCACTGAGGGACGACGACCCGAAGGAGATCGGGGGCTTCACGCTCGTGTGCCGGATCGGTTCCGGCGGCATGGGCCAGGTGTTCCTGGGCGAGTCCGCGGCCGGCCACCAGGCCGCTGTGAAGGTCATCAAGCCCTCCGTGCTCGACGAGGACACCCGGGCACGCTTCCTGTCCGAAGTGGAGAGCCTGCGCACCGTCTACGGCCCCTTCGTCGCGGCCTTCGTCGGCGCCGACGCGAGCGCCGATCAGCCCTGGCTCGCGGTCGAGTACGTCCCCGGACCCGACCTGCGCACCCTGGTCGCCGGGCAGGGGCCGCTGCCGCTCGTCGAGACCGCCAGCCTCGGAGCGCTGCTCGCCGAGGGCCTCGGCACGGTCCACGACGCGGGACTGCTCCACCGCGACCTGAAGCCGCAGAACATCCTGCTCTCCCCCTACGGCCCCAAGGTGATCGACTTCGGTCTCGCTGTGCTCGCGGAACGCCGCACCACCCTGACAGCCACCGGCTTCGTCGTCGGCAGCGTGCTCTGTATGCCGCCCGAGCAGGCCCGGGGCGAGCACCAGTTGGACCGGTCCGCCGACGTGTACGCGCTGGGCGCGGTGCTGCTCTTCGCCGCGACCGGGCGCTACCCGTACGAGGGGCCGACGTGGCAGGCCGTCGCCCTGAAGATCGAGGACCTGGCGACCCCTCCCGATCTGACGAACGCCCCACCAGAGCTGGTGCCGCTGATCACGGACATGCTGGCGCTCGATCCGGGCGCACGGCCGCTGCTGCCCGAGGTCACTGAGCGGCTGGTGCGCGTCATCCGGGAACAGGGTCTGAACGCCCTCCAGGCCAAGCGCCGCCTCACCGATCTGACGCCCGAGATCAGCGTGCCCCAGCTTCCCGCGCCGGCTCCCGAACCCCCGGCGGGAGCCGGCGCACCCGCCTACACGCCCGCCGTCATCGACCAGGCGGCGGTCGAGGACGACGAGCGGGGGCGCGCGCCAGTGACCCCGCTCGCGGACCAGGACCCCGACCAAGACCTCGACGGAGACGGCTCGGAGTCCGATGCCGCCGCCCGGCAGGAGACCACGTCCTCGCGCCCGGACACCCGTCCGCGCCCACGCGGCGGGGGGCCTGCCGTCCGGCCCTCCGCGCCCTTGAGGATCGCCGAGCAGATTCGCGCCGGGTACGCCCGCGAGGCCCGCTTCTGAGTAGGCGCGGCACCGCGCCCGACCCCGTACACCCGCCTTCCTCCCCGTGACAGACTTGCGGTGGCGAGAGCGACAACACACGGGAAGACGAAGGGGCCGCGAGTGACCGACCAGGGGGCGACGCAGGAGGGGACCCGGTTCCCGCCGGGCGCGCAGATCCTCGTACGGGACGAGGAGTGGCTGGTCCGCAACACCAGCACGACCGACTATGACGAGGAGAGGATCGAGGCGGTCGGCGTCTCCGAGTTCGTCCGGGACGAGGAGGCCGTCTTCTTCAGCGGGATCGACACGGTGGAACTCCTGGACCCGGAGAAGACCCGCCTCGTGCCCGACACCTCCTCGTACTTCCGGCGCAGCCGCCTGTTCCTCGAAGCGGCCCTGCGCAAGACGCCGCTGCCCCAGTCGGAGCGGGGCCTCGCCCTCGCCGACCGCTTCCTCCTTGACCCGCTCGTCTACCAGCAGCGCCCCGCCGAGCTCGCCCTGTCCATGCGCAACCTCCGCCCGCGGGTCCTGATCGCCGACGTCGTCGGCCTCGGCAAGACCCTGGAGATCGGCCTGACCCTCGCGGAGCTCATCCGCCGAGGCCGCGGCGAGCGCATCCTCGTCGTGACCCCGCAGAGCATCCTGGAGCAGTTCCAGCACGAGCTGTGGACCCGTTTCTCCATCCCGCTCGTACGGCTCGACTCGCTCGGTATCCAGCGCGTCCAGCGCGAACTTCCCGCGGGGCGGAACCCGTTCACGCACTACAAGCGCGTGATCATCTCCGTGGACACCCTCAAGAACATCGGCCAGTACCGGCACCACCTGGAGCGCATCCGCTGGGACGCCGTCGTCATCGACGAGTCCCACAACCTGATCAACCCGGGCAGCCAGCGCCGCGCCCTCGCCGAGACCCTCGCACCGCGTACGGACGCCCTGCTGCTCGCCAGCGCCACCCCGCACAACGGCGACAAGCGGTCCTTCGCGGACCTGATCTCCCTCCTCGACCCGGCCGCCATCGCCGACCGCGACCACTACGACCCGGCCCGGGACCTCGGGCACCTCTACATCCGGCGCACCAAGATCAGCCCCGAGGTCCGGGCCGAGATGGGCACCGAATGGCCGGACCGGGGCCCCACCGTCTCCCTCCACTGCGCCGCCACCGAGGCGGAGGAACGGGTCTTCGCCGAACTGGCCGAGCACTGGATTCCCGCCCCGCCGACGGACACGGAGTTCGGCACGGCCGGCCAGGACCCCGTCTCGGTCGCCGTCGAACCGGTCTTCGCCTACAACCTGCTCAAGACCTTCCTGTCCTCGCACATGGCCCTGGGCGAGACGGTCACCAACCGCGTCGCCTCCCTCGCCGACCGGGTCCGCAAGGCCGAGGAGAAGGGAGTACGCCCCGATCCGGCCATCGCCACCGAGCAGGCCGCGCTCGCCCGGCTCCGGAAGATCGTCGCCGGCATGGGTGACGGCACCGCTCCCGGTGACTCCGCCAAGCTCGACGCACTCCTCGCCCAGCTCAAGGAGATCGGCGTCGGCCCCAAGTCCCCCACGCGGGCCGTCGTCTTCTCCGAACGCGTCCGTACGCTGACCTGGCTCGCCGAGGTCATTCCCGCCCGCCTCGGCTTCCCCGTCGGACCCGAGGGCACATCAAAAGCCGTGGCCGTGATGCACGGCGGTCTCAGCGACGAGGAGCAGGGCAAGGTCCTGGAGTCGTTCGGCCTCGCCGACACCCCCGTCCGGCTGCTGCTCACGGGGGATGTGGCCTCCGAGGGCGTCAACCTGCACCGCCAGTGCCACCACCTCATCCACTACGACATCCCGTGGTCCCTGATCCGCATCGAACAGCGCAACGGCCGTATCGACCGTTACGGGCAGAAGCACGAGCCCCGGTTCCACGCGCTGATCCTCACCTCGGCCGCCCACGGCGCCAAGGACGACCGAACGGTCGCCGAGAAGCTGCTGCGCCGGGAGGAGGAGGCACACAAGCTGGACGGCACGGCCGAGGCCGTGTCCGGGCTCTACCGGGCCGAGGAGGAGGAGCGCCGACTGATCAAGGAACTGGTCCGGGGCGCCACCGTCGAGGAGTTCTTGGACTCGGCCCCCGCCGAGGACACCGCGCTCGCCGACCTGTTCGGCCAGGTGGACACGATCACTGAACAGGAGCTGCCCGCCCGCGCCGAGCTGATCTCCCTCTTCGACGGTGACACGGCCGACTTCGTCGCCACCGCCCTCGACGAGGTGTACCAGGAGCGCGCCGAGGCCCTGATCGGTCTGGCGTCGGGCACCGACGCCGAGGGCGGCGCCTACTTTTCCCTCTCCCCGGCCCTGGCACCCGACCTGCTGCACCGCCTCAAGGCCCTGCCGCCCTCCTACCTCAGGGAGCAGCGCGTCGCCGAGCGGATGCTGGTCACCTTCGACCGCACCCTCGCGCAGCGCAAGCTCAACGAGGCCAGGGACAGCAGCACCACGATGTGGCCCGACGTCTCCTTCCTCACCGACATCCACCCGGTGGTGGAGTGGCTGACGGACAAGGTCCTGGTCGAGTTCGGCCGGCAGGAGGCCCCGGTCATCACCACGCCCCACGTCGAAGGACCGGTCTTCCTCGTCCAGGGCATCCACTCCAACGCCCTCGGCCGCCCGACCGTGGTCCGCTGGATGGCCGTCACCGGGCTCGGCGCCGACGGCACCGGCACACCCGAGGTACGCCCCATGGCCGACGCACTGCGCGACGCGAAGGTCGGCCCGAGGCTGGCCCGTACCGGCGGCCCGCAGGACCCGGACCGGCTCCAGGCCCTCGTCCCGGCCGCCGTCGCCGCCGCCCGGCACCACCTGGACGCTGGCAGGGCGCAGTGGGAGGAGCAGATCAGCGGCCCCCTCGCCGCCTATCGCGACCATGTCGCCCAGTGGCGTGCCGATTCCCTGCTGCCCGGTGTCACCGGTCGCCGTGAGCGCACCGTCGAGGAGACCGCCGACGAACTGGCCCGTCTCCTGGACCAGTTGCACACCACCGGCCGGCCGCTCCTGCGAGTCCTCGCCGTCCTCGACCGCCCCGGCGCCCCGGACACGGCCGCCACCACCGACGCCGCCCACCCGTCCGACGCCCAGGCGGAGAACTGACGTGACGTACGACTCGCTGGTCAACCACGGCGACTACCTTTCGCCGCACTACCTCGCCGAGGTCCTCCCCAAGGACCTCAAGGCGAAAGACGGTCTCCTCACCCGCTGGGCGGCCTTCGAGGAGACCGAACGCCGCCGCCACGCCGACGCCGTCGCCGAAGCCGCCCGCCAGGGCCTCGACCCCGACTCCGTACCACCGCGCGTCCGCACCCCCCGCGAGGGCCTGCGCGCCCTGCACGGCCCCTACTTCGCCGGCCGCGCCGTACTCGCCCAGGACGCCGCCGCGCTCTCCGAACCCGACGCGCCCGAACCCGAGGGCTGGCGCAAGCGGTACACCGAGAGCCACCTGGACACCCTGCGCGCCCTCGGCTACGCCGACGCCCACGAGCAGACCGCGACAGTCCACCGCGCCGACCGCGCGTACGACGTCCAGGTCGTCCACGCCGAACCCGGCCTGTACGCGGTCGCTTGCGGCTGGACCACCGAATCCGACGCCGCTCTCGACCCGGACGGCGCCGGCCGGCTGCTCCACCCGGTGGAGATGGAGAGCTCCGCGCCAGATCTCGAAGACGCCAAGGCCCTCACCGACTTCCTCTTCAGCTGCGACGCGCCCCCGCGCCACGTCCTCCTGCTCGTCGGCGGTGTCGTCGTCCTCGCCGACCGCCTCGCCTGGCCCGAGGGCCGCTATCTCGCCGCCGACCTCGACGCTGCCCTGCACCGCCGCGACGACCGCCACGGCGGCGAACTCGACACCCTGGCGGCCCTCTTCGGTTCGGACTCGCTCCGCGTCCCCACCGAGGGCGGCACCGCACCGCTCGCCGCCTTCCTCGACCGCTCGGGCAAGCACGCCGTCGGCGTCTCCACCGAACTCCGCGAAGGCCTGCGCCTGAGCGTCGAGTGGATCGCCAACGAGGTCCTGGACCGCCTGCGTCAACCGGAGAACGGCGTCGCCCCCGCCGCACTGGACGACCCGGCCCGCCTCGCCAAGGAACTCAGCCGCGAGTCGCTGCGCTACCTGTACCGCATCCTGTTCCTCCTCTACGCCGAAGCCAGCCCGGCCCTCGGCATCCTGCCCTCCGACTACCCCGAGTACGAGCAGGGCTACGGACTCCAGCGCCTCGGCGACCTCGTCCTGCGCGACCTCGTCGGCGAGCGCTCCCGGCGCGGCTTCCACCTGTACGAGTCGCTCGACCTGCTCTTCGAGAAGGTCGAGAAGGGCCACCGCCGCTACGGCACCGAGCCCGAGGACCTCGCGGCGGAGGCGGCGTCCCGCGAGGCGACGGAGGCCGAGAACGAGGCGGCGGGGCTGCTCGCCGCCGGCACGATCACCCAGGCCGAGTACACCGAACGCGTCCGCGAGGCCGACCGCGCCCGCCGCGCAGCCGCCCGCAGCACCAGCGCGGGCCTGCGCTTCGAGGCCCTGCACTCCGAGCTGTTCACCAAGGGGGCCGTCCGGCTCATCTCGGACGACCAGATCGAGAACCCGGCCTACCAGGGCGGGGAGGGGGAGAAGCGCCGCCCCTTCCTGGACACCCGGCTGCGCAACGAGACCCTGCACAAGGTGCTGCGCCGCCTGATGCTCACCAAGGGCAGGGGGCGGGAGCGCGGCGGCTTCATCTCCTACGCCCAGCTCGGCATCAACCAGCTCGGCGCGGTGTACGAGGGCCTGATGTCCTACACCGGGTTCATCGCCGAGGAGGAGCTGTACGAGGTCGCCAAGGGCGGCGACCCGGCGGGCGGCAGCTGGATGGTCCCCGCCTCCCGCGCCCAGGACTACGACGATTCCGTCTTCGTCAAGCGGACCAACGAGGAGACCGGCCGCCCGGAGCGGGTGCCCCACCCCAAGGATTCCTTCGTCTACCGGCTGGCAGGCCGCGACCGTCAGACCTCCGCCTCCTACTACACCCCGAAGTCCCTCACCGAGGTCACCGTCGAGCTGGCCCTCAAGTACCGGCTCGACCAGGACGGCGCGACCACCCCGGCCAGGGAACTGCTGGGGTGGAAGATCTGCGAACCGGCCCTCGGCTCGGGCGCGTTCCTCAACGAGGCCATCGACCAGGTGGCCGCCGAGTACCTGCGCCGCCGCGAACGCGAGCTGGGCCGCCGGGTGGACCCCGAACTGCGGCAGATCGAACTCCAGAAGGCCAAGGCGTACATCGCCCTGCACAACGCCTACGGTGTGGACCTCAACGCCACAGCGGTGGAGCTGGCCGAGGTCTCCCTCTGGCTCAACTCCATGCACCCCGGCATGCGGGCCCCCTGGTTCGGCCTCCACCTGCGGCGCGGCAACTCGCTCATCGGCGCGAGCCGCAAGGTGTACGGGGCCGACGACCTGGCCGGAGGCGGCTGGCTGGCCAAGAAGGGCACCCTCCCGCCGACGGACCTGCCGTTCCGTGACGGTGAGCTGCCCGAGGGCGCGGTGCACCAGTTCCTGCTGCCCGCGATCGGCTGGGGCGCGGTCGCCGGCGAGCCGGAGGCCAAGAAGCTCGCCGAGGACGAGGCGAAGACGCTGGGGCAGTGGCGCAGGGGCGTCCAGAAGGCCCCGAAGGGGCCGAAGCCGTTCCAGGAGCGCGGAGATGAGACCGACGAGGCCCGGCGCAAGCGCTACGACCGCTGGCGCAAGACGGCGGACACGACCGAACTGGTCCGCCTCCAGGGTGTGGCCCGGCGTACCGAGTTCCTCTGGTCGCTGGTCGCGACCCGCCTCGAACTCTCCGAGCGGGCGGTGGCCCGCCGCATCGACGTCTGGGGCGCGGACTGGCTGGAGCAATCGTCGGAGGCGGAGGACAAGCAGAAGGTCCTCGACGACCTGACCCGCCACGGCACCCCGTACTGGCGGCTGAAGACCGTCATGGACGCCTGGTGCGCGCTGTGGTTCTGGCCACTGGACCGGGTCGACCTGCTGGACGGCACGCACCCGGACTACGCGAAGGGCGGCACGCTCGTCGACGAGTCGTCGATGGCCGGGCTGCTGCGAGAGACGGTGGAGCCGGCGCCCGGGGACCAGTTGTGGCGCGCGAGCGGACTGTTCCCTGACCCGGACGGGGAGCAGGCGGAACTGGACGGGGGAACGGACTCGGACGCGGGCCTGGCGACAGCCGCGAGGCGGGGCCCGTCGGGGCGTAGAAGCCAGATCAAGGATGAGGAGCGGAAGACCATTCCACTCCAGAACTTCGGCGACTGGCTGGACTTCCTGGAGAAGGTCCTCGGCACGGCCGACATGCCCGAGGAGTCGTTGCTCTCGGGCATCGACGAGCTCGGTCCCGATGAGGCGCTGGAGCTGCTGGCCGGCGTGGAGGACCGCCTGGAGGGCTTCCTCGGCACGTGGCCCGCCGCGCTGCTTCCTTTCCGCTACCCGTGGCTGAGCACTGTCGAGGACATCGCGGGCACGACGGAGAAGGACATAAAGGCGGAGGACGGCCACGGCTTCTTCCACTGGGAACTGCACTTCGCGCATGTGTTCCGGGGACCGGGGGGCGGGTTCGACCTCCAGGTGGGGAACCCGCCGTGGGTGCGGCCAGAGTGGCTAGAAAGCCAGGTGCTGGCGGAGCTTGACCCGTGGTTCATGCTCGTCGAACAGCCTTCGGCAGCGGAGCGGCGGGAAAAGAAGGAGTCGTTGCTGGGAGACGAGGGGGCACGCCGGTACTACCTGCGTGAGCTCGCGGCGATCAGCGGGGTATCGGGGATGCTGGGGTCACCCGCCGCATACTCGGTGCTCGCCGGGACTCGCCCAGACCTGTATCGAGCCTTCATGAGCCGGGTCTGGAGCAATCTTGGTCAGGACGGCATGGCGGGCCTGATCCATCCGGACACTCACTTCGGAGGGGTGAAAGATGGGCGGCTTCGCGGCGCGGCCTATCGACACTTGCGGCTACACGCAGGATTCATCAACGTCGGAAACTGGGCCTTTGAAGCAAGTAGAAACACCGAATTTGGTGTGCATATCTACGGCACCCGTCAAGAAGCGATCCGTTTCGACAACCTAAGCCGCTTGTATGGTGTTGAACCGCTGGTGGCGTCGCTGCTCCACGATGGCGAGGGTGAGGTACCCGGTATGAGGCACGCCGGTACCTGGGACCTGCGTCCGCATCGGGCACGAGTGATTGAGATCAACGACTCCATTTTGGCGGAATGGCGACGGCTGACAGGAGACATGGATGTTCCTGAGTCTCAGGCTGCTCTGCTCCAGCCGACCACCACGCAGGAACAGGGAGCGATTGAGGCTCTTTCAGCTGTTGGCGCGCGCCTTGGGCAGCAGAAGCCGTCTGTAAGTCCTGGCTACAACGAAACGAACGGCAAAAAGGATGGGTTCATCGCTTGGTCCACGTCTCAGCCAGCCTCGCTGGCTGATCTGGTTCTCCAAGGGCCACATTTCGGCATTGCTACGCCGATCAGCAAACAGCCCAAGTTGCCGTGCCGGGGTAATCATGACTGGACCAGCTTCGACCTGACAGCTCTTCCGGCGGATGCCGTACCACGGACGAACTACATCCGTCCTGAGACATGCTCGCTTAAGGAATACGAACGGGAGCAGGACCGCTGGCGGGACCGATCGCGCTCGGAGACCGACTGGCAGCCGAGCGGCGAGGAGTGGGCGACTCGCGGCGACGTGCTGACAGCAGACGAGCTGAAGTTGGATGAGGGCGAACAGCGGGAACTGCTGCGACTGAGGTTGTGGTTCTTCCAGCCCTACACCCGGTTCTATCGGCTGGCGTGGCGCCGAATGATCCCGTTCAACACCGAGCGGAGCCTCTTCGCGTGTGTCGTACCGCCTGGTCCAGCGCATGTGGATGCCGTCCATTCCGTGGCTTTGGCGAACAACAGAGCCACGTCACTGAATGCTGGGTTCTGGGCATCGCTTCCGATCGACTATCTGCTTCGCATCACTGGAAGAGCGGATCTCCGAGTAGCCGAGGCGTACAAGATGCCCTACGCCGACCCCACCCATCCACTGTCCGGCCCTCTCCTCCTCCGGACACTCCGGCTCAACTGCCTCACAGACGCGTACGCACCGCTCTGGGCCGAGCTGTACGACATGACGTGGCCGGCCTATGAGGATTGGGTGGTGTCCTGGCCTGACCTGGCACCGCTCGCAGGCAGGCTCCAGAAGACCTGGGAGTACGGCACCCCGCTCCGTACCGAGTACGAGCGTCGCGCCGCCCTCGTGGAGATCGATGCCCTAGTGGCGGTGTGGCTCGGGATGAGTGCGGACGAGCTCATCGCCATCCACAAGGCGCGGTACGCGATCCTTGCGGACCGTGAGTCAAACATGTGGTTCGACGTCAATGGGCGCCGTCTGGCTCGGGACCCGTACGCCCATGGCCATGGCCAGACCAAAGAACACTACGAGCACTTCCTCGCCTACCAGCAGAAGGAGCGGCCCGAGCCTCCCGAGGGCTACACCGCTCCCTTCTACAAGGCCGACCGTGAGGCGGAGATGCGCGCTGCGCACGCGCACTTCTCCGCCTGTCTCCAGGACGCCATCGACCAGGGGAAGTGGACGCCTCCCACAGCGTGAACGACAGTGCCCCGCGCCGGAAAGCTCCGGTGCGGGGCACTGCGTGAGGTCAGCCCTGGGTCGCGTAGGTGATGAAGTCGTGCCACGCGGTGGGGGAGAGGGCGAGTTCGGGGCTGCGCTGGTCCTTGGAGTCCCGGACGTGGACCGCCTGCGTGTCCGTCGCCACCTCGACGCAGGCGTCACCGTCGGAACCGCTGTAGCTGCTCTTGAACCAAGCCCGTTCGTCGATGCTGCTCATTGCGCTCCTCGCAGTTGCTTCAGCAGGCTCCTGGAATCCTCGGAGTTGAGAGCCTGTGAGCGCAGTCTCGCATACCGCTGAAGCATGATGCTGACCTCCTTCGGGTCCGAGATCAGCATGCCGCCACGTTGGCCTTCCGCGTAGCTGAACCACTTGTTGTCCCGAGACTCCAGAAGCATCAACGGCCCATCGAACCCAGCGTGATCCGGCTGGTATCGCGGCATGATCTGCAACTCGACGTTGAACTGCGAAGACCGCTCCAAGAGGCTGTCGAGCAGCTCCCGAGTCACATCGGGTCCTCCCGTACCGCGCTCGATAAGCGCCTGCTCGATGATGAAGCTGAAAGTGATCGGTGGTTTGCGCTCGAACAGTTGCTGCCGTTCCAGCCGAGCCGTGACCTGCTTGGCCACCTGCTCCTCGTCCTTCACGGGCGGCACGCTCTCGGTCACGGCTCGCGCGTACCGCTCGGTCTGGAGCAAGCCGGGAATCACTCGGCACTCGTAGGTCCACAAGGTCACCGCTTGCGCCTCAAGCCGTGCCCACTGCCGGAACCAACTCGCCAGCCCCGCCTGCCGGGAGAGGTGCGGTGCCGCCGCCCGCAGCGCGCCCGTGTTGCCGAGATGCAGCTCCGCTCCCTCCACGAAGTCGGGGTCCGGCATCCGGCGGCCCTGTTCGATCGAGGCGACCGTGTGTTTCGAGTAGCCGACGAGGGCGCCGAGCTCCTGCCGGGTCAGGCCCGCGTGCTCGCGTAATGCCTGGACGACCGCGCCGAAGGTGCGCAGACTGTCCGACGTCCCCGGTTCCGCGCCCGTTGCCCGCGCGCACGTCTCCCTGACATCGTCGTCCGAGTTCTCGTAGGCCACCGAAGGCCACCTCCCGCACACACCCGCCCTGCCGCACTGCTTCTGACGTGGCGATATCGTGATGCCGCGCGATGCGGACAGTCCATCGAACAGGCGCGTACGCCAATACCCCGTACGCGGGGCACCACTGGTGGACGGCCCGACCCCGCCCCCCGGTCCGGGCGCGCCGTCCCGGACGTCGCTGACAGGCCCCGGCGCCGTCTATAGGCTGAGCCGGGCACCGCATCGGACGGTGGCCGGGCGACGGAGGGCGACGGGCGGCATGGCGGAGGCCGAGGACGACGGAGGCGGCCGGGGCGTCGGCGGGAGCCGTCCGGCCGAGAGCCGGGGGTACGCCGTGGCCGAGGACATCGACCAACCGGACTCGCTCCTCCTACCGCTGGGACCACCGCTCGAAATCGGGTCCGACGGCCGACCGACCGGTGTCGAGCTGGAACTCCCCTCCGACGACGACGAGGACGAGGGGAGCGGCGAATACCGGGACGCGGACGGCATCTCCGCCCCGTTCCGTCCCGAGAGCATCAGGATTCACACCGAGACCACCACCGTGGACCTGCTGCTGTCGCGGCTGCGGGAGGGCATGATCGACCTCGCGCCGGACTTCCAGCGCCGCTCCGGCATCTGGAGCGTGCGGGCGCAGAGCCGTCTGATCGAGTCGCTGCTGCTGCGCATCCCGATCTCCAACTTCCACATGGCGCAGGGCGACGAGGACAGGTGGGCCGTCGTGGACGGTGTCCAGCGGCTCACCGCGATCGCCCGGTTCATGGAGCCGGGGCTCACCGGCCTAGGGCCGCTCGCCCTCCGGGGCATGGACTACCTCTGGCAGCTCGACGGCAAGACGTACGAGGACCTCACCGGCCGTCTGAAGATCCGGCTGCGTGAGACCCAGCTGACCGCCCACATCATGCGGCAGGGCACCCCGGAGAATGTCAAGTACAACGTCTTCACCCGGATCAACACCGGCGGTATGCCGCTCACCCCGCAGGAACTCCGACACGCCCTGGTGGGAGGGACGGCCCGGACGTTCCTCGCCGACCTGGCCGAGGAACCGTCGTTCGGCGCGGCCACCCGGTGGAGCGTCTCCAACGCGCGGATGGCCGACCGCGAGATGGTGCTGCGCTTCCTCGCCTTCCGCGAGACCAATCCGGCCGAGCACTCCGAGAAGGACTTCAACAAGTTCCTCATCGACGCCATGTACCGGCTCAACACCCTCACCGGGGACCGGCGGGAGCAACTGGTACGGGAGTTCCGGGTCGCCATGCGGTGCGCGCTGGAGCTGTTCGGTGAGCACGCCTTCCGCAAGTGGCACGGCGGGGAACGCAGTTCCCCCGCCATCAACAAGGCCCTGTTCGAGACGATTTCCGTCCATCTCGCGCTTCTCGACGATCACGAGCGGAACCGGCTGGTAGCGTCGCGGGCGAAGGTGCATGACAGGTTCTTCGAGCTCATGAACGACTGGGACTTCGACCGGTCGATCTCCGTGGCCACCGGGGACCCGGCGAAGATCCGCACCCGATTCCAGGAAGTGGCACGACTGTTCCGAGGGGTGGCCGAACAGTGATCGACCGTCTGACTCTGCACAACTACAAGGCGTTCCAGCACGCCGAGCTCCAGCTCGGGCCGCTGACCCTCCTCACCGGGCTCAACTCCTCCGGCAAGAGCAGTGTCCTCCAGGCCCTCGCGCTGCTCCGCCAGTCGTACGAGTCCGGATACCTGACGGTCTCCGCGATGCTGCCCGAAGCGCGGAGGGCCGGACTGCGCACGAGCGTCGTCAACCAGGGCTTCCTGCTCAACGGCGAACTCGTCGGCCTCGGCACCGGAGAAGATGTCCTGCACGAGGACTTCACGGAGGACGAGCCCCGGATCGCGCTCGCCGTGGACGAGGGGCCCTATCACTACGGGTGGACCGCCGACTACGAGCCCGAGCAGAACCTCCTGCCGCTGTTCGACGTCGACCTTCCCGACACGTCCGAGGGCGGACGGGAGCGGCCGACCGGGCCCGAGGCCGTGACCCCCGCGTTCTTCACCGGTCCCTTCCAGTACCTGCACGCCGACCGCATCTCGCCCGCCGAGTTCTACCCGCGCGACCACCGGGCGGCCGTCGGCCGGGGCTTTCTCGGCGTGCGCGGCGAACACGCCGTCAACTTCCTGCGCCACCACCGCGAGGACCCGGTTCCCGCAGGTCCGCTGCGCCACCCGAAGGCAGCCTCCGACCTCCTGATCGACCAGACCGCCGCCTGGATGGGTGATCTCTGCCCCGGGGTGGACATCCAGGCCGACGCCATCAAGGGCGCGGACGCCGTGAGCCTCTCCTACGGCTTCCCTGGCACGCTCGGTCCCACCAAACGCCGTCGCCCCGGCAACGTCGGCTTCGGCCTCACCTACGTCCTGCCCATCGTCGTCGCCTGCCTGAGTGCCCGCCCCGGCACCCTGATCCTCCTGGAGAACCCGGAGGCGCACCTGCACCCGCAGGGCCAGACGCAGATGGCCACGCTCGCCGCCTCGGCCGCCGCGCAGGGCACTCAGGTGATCATGGAGACGCACAGCGACCACGTCATCAACGGGGTGCGACTGGCCGTCAAGCAAGGGCGGATCACTCCCGGTCAGGCGGTCTTCCACTACTTCCGGGGCGACGGCACCAGCGTGGACTTCGTCAGTCCTCAGGTCGACGCGGACGGCATGCTCGACCAGTGGCCCTCGGGCTTCTTCGACGAACTGGAGAACACGCTCGACCAGCTCATCGGCTGACACGCCCGCCTGGGGAGGCGGGGCAAGGCGCACACCATCGCGGAGGGGGAGACGTGCCGCAGCTGTTCCTGAATGAGAAGTCCTGCGAGACGACGGCGGACCCGGATCGGGTCAACCGCGCCATGACGGAGTTGGTGAAGGCCATCGTCGCGGTCGCGAGGGTGGACCGGCCCGGCACGGTACTGGTCGCCCGGGAGCCCGTGAACGCCTTACGGCTGGCGAAGGACCATCCCATCGCCAAGTGGGTCGGAAGCCCCGGGGCCAAGGAGCTGTGGCAGCGGCTGCTGCTCATGCAGACCAAGTACCCGCACGAGGACGCGTACCCCGGCGGGGAGACCTTCTCCGACGTCGCCTACAGCCACGAGGGCGTACCGGTGACCGGATTCGGTGCCGCGCATCTGATGGGCGGTGCCGGCGTGTCCCTGGGCCTGGAACCCCGTTGGAACGCGGACCGGATCACTCTCCAACGGGAGGAACTGCTCGACGAGGAGGACGGCGGATCGGCGCTCACCGACGTCGAGGTCCCGCACGCCGCCACCCGCGAGCACATCGACACGCACCTGCCTTGGATCCGCGAGGAGGCGCAGGCCGCCCTGCGCGACAACCTGAGCGGCATCCGCACCGGAGCCGAGCTGTGGGAGGAGTGCCCGGACCTCTTCCCGCACCTGCGCTTCCTGCCACACGTCGAAGCGCAGATGCGCGAACTGGAGCAGTACTGGGTCCACCCGGTCCGCAAGCGGCTCGCGGAGATGGACCGCGCGGTCCTGCTCTGGGACGCCGTGAGCGAGCTCGACGGGCCGCAGTGGGCCTCCGCCGTGACACCGGAACACTCGGTCCGCAAGCGTGACCTCTGCAAGTTCACCGACCTCGACGGCACGGAGCAGTACTTCGACACCCACCTGCGCTTCACGCCCGGCGCGGGACGGCTGCACTTCCGGTTCCTGAAGGGCACCCGCAGGGTCCACATCGCCCACATCGGACGCAAGCTCGGCAGCTGAGGTGCCCGGAGCCCCGCACGGCCGCCCCGGCTAACGTAGCCCAGTGACCGGCCGCTCACCGGCCCACCAGCACCAAGGAGGAACCGCGCGTGCGTCCCACCCTCGCCGCCGACCAGGTACGGGCCAGCCTGAGCCAGTACCTCGCGACGACGTACGCGCTGGCTGACGAGTCGACCCGCCGCGCCCTGGAGGGCTTCCTCGGCGACGCCGATGACGGCATCTTCCGCGGCCCCTACCTCCGCGTCCGCACCCCCTTCCGGAGCGCCGATGGCGACGCCTGGCAGCGGCACCTCGGCTGGTGGCCCCGCGACTTCACCCCGCACCGGCACCAGGAGCGCGCCTGGGAGCGGCTGTCCACCCTCCACGGCCCGGCGCGGCCCACCCTCGTCACCACCGGCACCGGATCGGGCAAGACCGAGTCGTTCCTCATCCCGATCCTCGACCACTGCCGCCGCGAGCGCGAAGCCGGCCGGGAGGGCGTCAAAGCGATCCTGCTCTACCCCATGAACGCCCTCGCCACCGACCAGGCCCACCGGATCGGCGAGCGGCTCGGCGATCCGTCGGACACCCGACTGCGCGAGGCGGGCGTGCGGGCCGGGCTCTACATCGGCGACAAGCCGTCCCAGGAGTTCAAGCAGGCCAACCCCGCGATCGCCGTCGACCGGGACGAGATCCGCCGCACCCGGCCCGACATCCTGATCACCAACTACAAGATGCTCGACCTGCTCCTCCAGCGGCCCGAGGACCAACGGCTGTGGCAGGACTCCCCGCTCGCGTACATCGTGCTCGACGAGTTCCACACCTACGACGGGGCGCAGGGCACCGACGTCGCCATGCTGCTGCGCCGCCTCGGCTCGGTCACCCGGCTCGCCGAACCCGGGCGGCCCCTGGGGCCCGTCTGCCCTGTCGCCACCTCGGCCACCCTCGGTGAGAGCAAGCCCGGCGGAAGCCGTTCAGCGGGCGCCGGGCGGGGCGAGGCCGGGCGGCCCGACATGCTGGAAGTCGCCGAACAGGTCTTCGGCGTGCCCTTCCCGGCCGACGCGGTCGTCGGCGAGGACCGGCGCTCGGCGAAGGACTTCACCGGCGAGAGCGACTTCACCCTGCCCTTCCCCTCCCCCGAGGAGGTCGACGCCCTCGGCGACCCCACCCGCGAACCGGGCGCCATGGGCGACCTCGTCGCCGCGTTCACCGGCCTGGCCGGACCCACCCCCGAGGAACTCGGGGCCGTCCTGCGCCGCCACCGGCTCACCTCCGCCGTGCTGGAGATCCTCGACGGCACCCCCAGGACCCTCGCCGAGATCACCGAGGTCCTCCCCCGCTACGCCTACCACTGGGGTGTAGCCGTGCAGCAGCGGCCCGGCCTCGCGGCCAGAGCCCTCGCCCGCTACCTCGCCCTCCTGTCGTACGCCCGAGACCCGGAGCACCCCGGACGGCCCCTGCTGTCCATCGAGATCCACCACTGGGTGCGCTCGGTCTCCCGGGTGCTGCGCGGCATCAGCGCGGCACGCGCCGAGTTCCGCTGGGATGACGAACGGGTCACCTCGGGCGGTGCGCTGGCCCGCGCGGGCCGGGCCCCCGGCGACAGGCCGTCACCGTACGACGGGGAGGAACCCGCCGTACCGCGCGACGCCGCCGAGCGGGACGCCGTCCCGGCCGACGACAGCGCACCGCCACCCGCCCAGGTCTTCCTGCCCGCCGTGTTCTGCCGCGAATGCGGACGCTCCGGCTGGGCCGCCTACTCGCCGGAGGTCGACCCCGCCCACCTCGACCTGAACGCCACGAAGATCCGCCGCGCCTCCGTCAGCCGCGACAAGCGCCGGGTGCGCAACATGATCGCCGCGACACCGCGGGAGGTGCACGAGGCCGCCTTCGGCGCCGGCCCGGACCGCAGGCGCGGCGGACCCGCCGTCATGGTCCTGGAAGGCATGGGTGGACGGCTTCGGCCGCTGGCGCCCGAAACCGACTTCACCGCCCGGCAGGACGGCGAGGGACCGAGCAGTCCCAAGCCACCGCAGAACGCCGCCTTCGTCCACACCGACCTCGACGGCGACCGGGCGGCCGAACGCGACCAGTGCCCGGCCTGCCGCACCTTCAACTCCATCCGCTACCTCGGCACCGGCCTCGCCGCACTCGCCGCCGCGGCCGTCACCCAGCTCTTCACCGGCGGCGAACTGGACAAGGACCTGGGAGAGGACAAAACCCTCCTCTTCAACGACTCCGTCCAAGACGCCGCCCACCGCGCCGGATACGTCGCCAGCCGCTCGTACACGTTCTCCCTGCGCGCCCTGCTCGCCAGCCGCATCCGCGAGGACGAACCGGTCACCCTGAACGACCTCGCCGCCGACCTCATCGCGGACGTCGTCGACAGCAAGGCCGTCCAGGCCGCCGTCATCCCGCCGGACCTGCACCTGGTCCGCGGAGTGGACACGCTGCTCTCCGGGCGCAGCCGCGGCTCGCGTCCCACCTGGGAACTGATCGCGCAGCGCCTGTCGTTCGCCACCGTCATGGAGTTCGGCCTCCGCTCCCGGCAGGGCCGCACCCTGGAACTCACCCGCACCATCGCCGCCGACGTACCCCTGACGGACCCCGACGCCGTGGCCGACCTCGTACGGGAGGTCCTCCTCACCACCCCGGGAGAGATCGCCCTGCCCGACGGATCGACGCCCGGACCCGACCGGTACACCGGCTTCGTCCGGGGCCTGCTGGAACGGATGCGCATCCGGGGCGCCGTCCGGCACGCCTGGCTGGACCCCTGGCTTGACCAGGCCGGGGTACGCCGGTGGGCGATCTGGGGCGGACGCGAGCCCGGGATGCCCGCCTTCCCCCGAGGCGTCTCCGCCCCCGCCTTCCTGCTCGGCACCCCCAAACAGGGGAGCGAGGACTTCGACGTCCTCACCGGTCGGCTCGGCTGGTACCAGGACTGGGCCGTACGCTCCCTCGGTCTGCGCCCCGAGGCGGCCGGTGTCTTCCTGACCCGACTGCTGCCCGCGCTCGTCGACGCGGGCGTGCTCTCCGTACGCACAGCGCTCGACGGCGCCACCCGTGTCTACGGACTCCAGCCCGGCCACATCCAGGTCCGTGCCCTCGCCGACGACACGCTGCCCGACGCCACCGCGCACTGCCCCCGGTGCTTCTGGGAACAGACCATCCACCCCGATCTCGCCGACCAGTGGCACGGGCAGCCGTGTCCCCGCTACCGGTGCGGCGGCACCCTCGGCACCGGCCGAGACCTGGACAGCGGACTGCGGCAACGGGACTTCACGGACGACTTCTACCGCCGCATGTACCGCGAGGCCGGCGTCTTCACCATCAACACCGCCGAACACACCGGCACCCTCAGCCGCGCCAAGAGGGAAGCGGTGGAGAAGGCGTTCCGCGACGGCACCCGCGTCCACTACGCCAACCCGCAGGTACTGTCCTGCACCCCCACCCTCGAACTCGGCATCGACATCGGCGACCTGTCGGCCGTCGTCCTCGCCTCGCTGCCGAAGGGACCGGCCAACTACATCCAGCGCGTGGGCCGCGCCGGGCGCTCCACCGGCAACGCCTACCTGCTCACCATGGTCGACCGCGGCCCCCGCGACCGCTACTACCTCGAAGAACCCCGGCTCATGATCGCCGGAGAGGTCCTGCCGCCCGGCTGCTACCTGTCCGCCGTCGAGATCCTGCGCCGCCAGTACCTGGCCCACCTCCTCGACCTCGCGGGCGCCGGACGGCTGACCGCGCCGCACGGGACGACCCTGCGGCCACTGCCGGGACGCGCCACCGATCTCTTCGGGACCTCCGCCTGGCAGGCCGAGTTCGCCGAAGCCGCGCTCGCCGCGGGCCCCCAGCTGGTGCGGGGCTTCCTGGACCTGTTCCCCCCCTACGACGCGAGCCGTGGCACCGGAGTCAGCCCACCGGCCCGTGCCGCCCTCATCACCTACGCGACCGACCTCGGCGAGGACGGTCTGGGCGGCGCCCTCGACACCGCGCGCAGACGCTGGGAGGACCGCCGGGCCGAACTCCAGCGCCGCACCGAGGCCATCGACCGCGCCCACGGACTGCTCGTCGCCGGCGACCCCGACCACCAGCGGCAGGGACGCGAACTGCGAGCCGAACGCCGGGACGTGGCACGCGTCTCCCGCGAGATCAGCCGCACCACCGCCCACGGAGCCCTGGTCGACCTCGGCCTGCTGCCGAACTACAGCCTGATCGACTCGACCACCGAACTGGAGGCGACCCTCACCTGGACGGAGAAGGCCACCGGCGACGCCCGTACGAACCACAGCAAGACCCTGCGGCACAGCCGTCCTGCCCGCCTCGCGCTCTCCGAGTTCGCCCCCGGCAACCACTACTACGTCCAGGGCTACAAGCACCGCGTCACCGGACTGGACATCGGCAGCCCCGGGCGTCCGGCCTGGCTCTGGTGGCGCGTCTGCCCGGACTGCGGCCACGTCCGCACCCATCGTGCCGAACAAGACCCCTCCCCCTGCCCCCGCTGCCGATCAGCCGCCATCGGAGACATCGGCTGCCTGCACAAGGTCCTCGTACCGCGCCGCGTGACCTCCCGCGACGAACGCGACGATGTCCGGGTACGCGACGACAGCGACGAGCGGGAGAGGCGGCACTACACCGTCGTCCCCGCCGTGGACATCGACGCACACGACATCGAAGAGGCCTGGAAGCACGAACACGCCACCTTCGGATGGGAGTTCACCCGCCAGGCGCACATCCGCCACATCAACGTCGGAGCCACCCGGGTGGACGGCGGCACCGACTCGAACTTCGCGGGACAGGAAGTCCGCCTCAACCCGTTCTGGGTCTGCGACGCGTGCGGCTTCGCCGACCCGGACGGCGGCCCCGCCGGCCATGACTCCGGCGACGCCTCGGCCCACGCCAAGTACCACCGGCCCTGGTGCCCCCGGCGGCGAGCGGCGGCCGACGCCGCAAGGCGCGGAGAACGGCTGCTGCTCGCCCACGAACTGCGCACCGACGCCCTGCGCCTCCTCATCCCCGCCGTCACCGTGTACACCCGGGAACGGCTCGCGTCCTTCAAAGCCCTGCTCCTGGCCGGAATCGCCCGCAGCTACGGCGGCGACCCCGACCACCTCGCCGTCGTCATCGACTCCATGCCGGAGGAGGGCGGCGAGAGCCCGCTCCGCCGCCACTTCCTCGTCCTGTACGACACCCTGCCCGGTGGCACTGGGTACCTGCACCGCCTGGCCGGCCGTGACGGCCTCCGGGGCGTCCTTGACGCAGCACGGCAGGTGATCGAGAACTGCGTGTGCGTGAGCGAGGGACGGCCCGCCTGCCACCGCTGCCTGCTCCGGCACGTCACCAACGCCGAGTACGAGCTCGTGAGCCGCGAGCACGCCCTCGACATGCTCGGCGAACTGTTCGGCCGCACCACGGACCGCTGGAGCATCGGGCCGGTGGCCACCACCCGCGACATCACCCTCGTGCACCAGGTGGAGAGCGAACTGGAGGCCCTCTTCCGGCGCGGACTGCTGGAATGGGCCGACCGCGTGGACGACGTCAGCGTCCGCAGTGCGCTCACCGCCGACGGCAGCAGGGACACCACTCTGCGCTTCACCGCACCCGACGGAACCGTCCGTGGCTGGCAGATGGAGACCCAGACCCCACTCGGCTTCACCCGGCCCGACGTGGTCTTCCGCAGCACCGACGACGACCGCAGGGTGGCCGTCTACCTCGACGGCTACCGCTACCACGCGGGCCCCGGGCACCTCACCGCCGAGTCCGACGCGGTCAAGCGCACCCGGCTGCGAACCGAGGGCTGGCAGGTCTTCCAGCTCACCTGGGACGACGTACAGGTGTGGACGGGGCGTTCCGGGCCGGGGACCGACCCCGTGTGGAAGCCCTACCCGAACACCGCGCAGAAGACCGCCATGGACGTCCACCGGCGCATGCACGCGGGAGACACCCGTGACCTGACGCGCCTGGTGTGGGCCAATCCCGTCGAGACGCTGATCGGATACCTCACCGACCCGGACCCGGACGCCTGGCGGCGCCGCGTCCAGAGCGCCCTCGCGGGCTTCGCGGCCGTGTCCTCGACCAGCAGGGCGCTGGCCGACGGCGCGGAGACCGGACGCAGAATCCACGAAGCGCTGCATGGGCGACGGCTGGCGGCAGGGCAGGGCGCCGTCCAGGTCATGGCGACCCGGGACACCTCGGGATGCCCGCTCACCATCGCGCTCGATCTGCGCAAGGGGCAGAGCGGAGCGGCCTGGACGGCCCTGACCATCCTCGACGACAGCCCCGACGCGGTCACGGCGGACGAGGCCGCCCACCGCAGACGCTGGCAGGCGTGGCTCTACTGGAGCAACCTGCTCCAGTTCCTCGACGCGGGGGAGGGGGACGGGGTCCAGCTCACGACCGGCATGCTGCCCGGATTCGACCCGTCCGAGCTGGCGGTCACCGGCGGAGCCGGATGGCTCACCTCCCAGCGGCGCGCGCACGAGCCCGCACCGGAAGGACACGAGCCGTCGGCGGTCCGGCGGGAGCCGGCTTCCGCCGCGTCCGTCCACGATCCCGCCTGGGACAAGGTCAACGAGTTCCTCATTGACGATCCAGGGCTGGACGCGCTCGTACGCGCCCTCGCCGACCTGGGCGTTCCCGCTCCTGAGGCGGGCTACGAGCTGGGAGCGGCCGCTTGGCCGGCCGAACTCGCCTGGCCCGAACTGCGCGTGGGCGTCGTCCTCGCCCACCGTCCGGACCCCGGGAGCAACCGGGACATCGATGCCGAACAACGGGACGCGGCCTACCGCGACGCGGGCTGGCGGGTCCGTACCGCGACCGAATGGAACGCCGACGAACTCGCCGCACTGGTGCGGGGCGACGCGGACGGAACGACGAACGACCACGGGGAGAACGAGCGATGACGGTCACCAGCACGCCGCGGACGGGCGTGACCCTGCGCCTGCTCGACAAGGCGGACAAGGAGATCATCAAGCTGGATCGCGCGGTCCTCGGGGCGTTCTACAAATTCCAGCACGACTTCCGCCGCAACCCCGATGCCGGCGGGTTCGACCTCAAACAGTTGGAGGGCCACCACCGCCTCTGGTCGGCGCGAGTCAACCGGGAGTGGCGGGCCCTGATGATCCGCCTCGGCGGTGACGACTGGCTGCTTGTCTCGGTCAAACACCGCGGCCATGTCCACCAGAACCTGGACCGGTTCAACTACGGCATCAACCACATCACCGGCGCCATCGAGTACGTCGATCTCCAGGTCGTCGAGGAAAGCCTGCTGCGCCGCGGCCTCACACCGTCCGCCGCTCCCGCAACCGCTTCGGCGCCGCCCTCCGCTCCTCCCCGCGAACCGGTCGAGCCGCAGCCGACAGAGCAGCCTCTCTTCGGCGCGTACACCGACCAGCAGCTCGCGGATCTCGGCGTCACCGAGCCCCTCATCCCGATCGTCCGGAAACTCACCACGGACGACGAACTGCTCGGCCTGGCGGAGTACGCGCCCCGCCACACGGGGGAGGTCCTCCTGCGGCTGCGCGACGGCGTTCCGTACGACGAGGTGATGGAACAGGTGACCGCGCCCGTCGCGGTGGCCGAACCGGAGCGGAACCTCGACTCCGACGACTGGCAGGCAGCCGTCGACCGCTCCCAGACGGTAGTGATCACCGACGACGAATCCCTGCAGAGCATCCTGGAGGAGGGCGACTTCGGCCGCTGGAAGGTCTTCCTCCACCCCACCCAGGAAAAGCTGGTCCACCGGCGCTACTCCGGCCCCGCCCGGGTCGGCGGCGGGCCGGGAACGGGCAAGACGATCGTCGCGCTCCACCGCGTCCGCCATCTGGTGCGGCAACTCCCCCCAGGCCACACCAAGCCCGTACTGTTCACCACCTTCAACCGGAACCTCGCCGCCGACCTGAGGGCCAGGCTGCTCTCCCTCGGGGGCCCCGATGCCCTGGCCCGGGTCGACATCACCCATGTCGACCAACTTGCCACCCGCATCGTCAGCGAGGCCGACCCGGGCAACGCGAAGCGGCGGATCGATGACGCGGCGGCACTCCGCGAATGGCGGGAACTACTCGTGGAGACGGGGGAGAACCGCTGGAACGCCGAGTTCCTCAGCGACGAGTGGAACCAGGTCATCCTCGGCCAAGCCGTGTCCACCCGGAGCGACTACTTCACGGCGCGTCGTGCGGGTCGGGGCCGCAGCGTCACCCGCTCCGAACGCGCTGGCATCTGGCAGCTGGCCGAACGCTTCGCCCAACGCCTGGAGACCAAGGGCTTGGAGACCCACCGTCAGATCGCGGAGCGGGCCGCACGGCTGGAGACGTCCCGCAAGGCCCGGATCGACCGGCGCGCGGAGGAACGCGAGGAGCGTGGCGGCCTGTACAACCTCCACGTCGAGGCCGGCTCCGGCGCCTGGCTGCGCTACCGGTACCGGCACATCGTGGTCGACGAGGCGCAGGACCTCAGCGCCGCCCACTGGAAGATGCTGCGGGCCATGGTGCCGTCCGAGCCCGACGACATCTTCCTCGTCGGTGACACCCATCAACGGATCTACGACAACCAGGTCACGCTCGGCAGCCTCGGCGTCCACATCCGCGGCAGGTCCTCCCGGCTGACCCTCAGCTACCGCACGACCCGGGAGATCCTCCGCGACGCCATCCGGGTCCTGGGCGGGGCCGACTACGACGACCTCGACGGCGACACCGACACGCTCGCCGGCTACCGCTCGGTCCTCCACGGCACCAAACCGTCGTTCCGCGGCGCACGGAGCTGGGACGAGGAGATGGACCTCGTCGTGGAGCAGCTGCGGGCCTGGCACGACGTGCCCCGGGAAGCCATGGCGATCTGCGTCCCGACCAACGACATGGTCACCCAGCTCGCCTACCGTCTCGCCCGAAGCGGCATCACCCCGTCGGAGATCACTCAGGACGGACCGCGCGGCGACCAGGGCGTCCACATCGGCACCATGTACCGCTTCAAAGGGCTGGAGTACCGCTGCCTGATCATCGCCGGAGCGGCTGAGGGGCTCGTTCCGCGGGCCTCCGTGGATGACTGGGAACACACGGATCCGAGCCGCCACCGGCGAGAACTGCATCGCGCACGGTCGCTGCTCTTCGTCGCGGCGACCCGTGCCCGTGACGCGCTCGCCATCACCTGGCACGGCGAGCCGAGCCGCTTCCTGGTACCTCTCCTCCCACCGAAGTGAGAAGAGGCCCTCTTCCACCATCACCGGTCGTCGTGCTGGCGTACTCGCTCGATGCGCTGCGCGAGCTCGCTACCGCGTCGAAGAGGGGCCCCCGACGGGCGGCCACCGGTCCCCACGATGTGGCGCCGGCCGTGACCCCCGGGTAGGAGATGACCTTGGTGCGGGCCACGACGCGGTTTCCGGGAAGTGCCCCGCCACCCGCCTGACGAGGAGCGGACTGGCGGCCCCACGCGTTCCCCGTGGGGCCGCCCGAGCATGCCGGGAAAGGCGTCAGACGGCCGGGTCGTGATCCACGAGCTTGAGGAGTTTGAGCAACCCGCCGGTAGCGGCCAGAGCCGCGGCATCCTCGGCAGGCGCGTCCACCGCCCAGTGGGCAAGGTCATTGCGGTAGTCCCGCACGATGGCCAGCCGCCGGCTGATGTCCTGTTGCTCGAAGGGCCACCGCAGCTTGTCCCAGCAGTGGGCGTCCTCCACCAGGAAGACGTACTGGCCGAGGCTGAGATGCTGACCGCGCGCCATCGTCCTGCGGGATCTCCTTCGGTACCTCGTCGGGGGAGAAGCGCCTGGTCAGTCGGCATAGCCGCCGTTCCAGCTCCTCCAGGAGGATGAACGGCTCGATGCGCTGCTTCAGTTGTCCCGCAAGGTCGGTCGAGGTCAGAATCCCGATCACCGCGTTCTCGCCATCTACTACGAGTGGGCGCGATGGGTGATCGCGGATACGTCCGACTGGCGTGTGGCCCACACACCCCTCACGCGGGATCCGCGCATGACAACGACAAAGGCCCGGACTCAGTGGGACTGGGTCCGGGCCTTCATGCTTGGCACTTCAGCCGGTCAGCGTTTTGATCGCGTGGTCCCGGCTGGAGTGCCCCCGGCAGGATTCGAACCTGCGCACACGGCTCCGGAGGCCGTTGCTCTATCCCCTGAGCTACGGGGGCTTACTACCCCGCCCGGCTGTGCCGTTCGGCGGTGACGGGTAGAACACTACCAGCTCTCACCGGGTCCCCATGAACAGGTATTTCTGCTGTCCCTCGCACCCCTCACAGCCACCCCCGCACCCCCGTCCACCTCGTACGAACCGGCTTGGCAGCGGCAGTTCCGGTGCGCCGTCGCGTCGCCCGCGCGGGGTGGAAGTGGGGAAAACCCGGACGCGGCCCTGGTAGTCGACCTACTCTCGAGTTGTGTCAGGCGCGTCCGGCCGTGTGCTCGTTGTCGATGACAATCGGGTGATCCGGCAGTTGATCAGGGTCAACCTTGAGCTGGAGGGCTTCGAGGTCGTGACCGCGGCTGATGGTGCCGAGTGTCTGGAGGTCGTCCAGCACGTTCGGCCCGATGTTGTCACGCTCGATGTCGTGATGCCGAGGCTCGATGGGCTCCGTACCGCCGCTCGGTTGCGTGCCGATCCCGCGACCAGTCATCTGCCTGTCGCGATCATCAGTGCCTGTACGCAGTACGAGGTGGAGAGCGGCATCGCCGCCGGTGTCGACGCGTTCCTCGCCAAGCCCTTCGAGCCCACCGAGCTGATCCGTCTGGTGGGGCGGTTGATGCGTCGGGAGGGCCCGCCGGCCGTGGAGGACAGGCATGGTGCCGGGCGCGCAGGTAGTGCCCGTGGCTGACCGCATGGCGAAACACGTTCGCTAAGCGCCCCCCTCCCTCCCCTACGCTTGTCCCGTGACCCCCGCTGAGCTCTCGCGAACCGTGCTGCACGCTGTGCGCCGCGCGGTGCGGGACGGTGCGCTGAACGCGCCCGTCCCCGAGCGGGTCAGTGTGGAGCGGCCCCGGCCCGGGGGGTGCGGTGACTACGCCACCAATGTCGCCCTACGGCTCGCCGGGCCCGCCGGGCAGACACCGAGTGCCGTCGCCGAGACCCTGCGGGTTCGGATCGAGGACGATCCCCGGATCGCCGCCATCGAGATCACCGGGCCCGGGTTCCTCAACATCACCCTCCAGCAGGGGGCGCAGCAGGACCTGGTGCGGCGGGTGCTGGCGCAGGGAGTGCGGTACGGGCATCTAGGCGCGAAGGCCCCCGGTCGGCTCGGGGGCGGTGAGGGTGGAGTGCCTCCTACCGGCACACCCGGTGGGGCGGGCGCGGCGTCCGGGGCCGCGGCGCCGCGGTCGACGGAGCCCCGTGCCCTGCTCTGGGAACGGGCCGTGCAGCGGCTCCGTCGTTCTCAGGGGCTGCTCCCCGATCACATCCCGCTCGCCGTCGTTCCCGTAGCGGAGGAATCCGCGGGAGCGGTGCCGCGAGGGGATGCCAGCCGCTGGGCGATGCTCTCCGCCGCCGCCCATGATCGGCCCCGGCGTTCTGAGCAGTTCCTCCGTCAGCGCGAGGGCAACCCCCTCTTCCAGGTCCGGTACGCGCACTCCCGCGCCCGCGCCCTCACCCGTGGCGCCGCCGAGCTCGGCTTCACCAGCGATGCCCAGGAGCCGGTCGAGACCGCTCTCGTACAGCTCATCGAGGACTATCCCAGCGTCCTTGTCTCCGCCGCACGGCTCCGTGCGCCCGATCGGCTCGCCCGGCATCTGGAGGCCACCGCCGAAGCGCTGCTGGACTTCCAGCACGGCGTTCTGCCCGTCGGTGACGAGAAACCCACGGCCGCCCACCGCTCCCGGCTCGCGCTCGCCGAGGCCGCCGGGACGGTGCTCGCCGGTGGCCTGTCCCTGCTCGGTATCAGCGCACCCGTACATCTGTGAGAGAGACACCATGAGCCGTTCCGCACACCCCGCTGGGCCCCGTCACGCCGATGTGTACCCCGAGGGGCACTACTCCGCGCCGCCCGCCGACCTGAACGCCCTCGACGAGAAGGTGTGGGCCCGTACGGTCAGCCGCGGAAGCGACGGCGTTGTCACCGTCGGCGGCATGGAAGTCACCCGGCTGGCCGAGGAGTTCGGCACCCCCGCCTACATCCTCGACGAAGCCGACTTCCGCGCCCGTTGCCGTGCGTGGGCCGAGGCGTTCGGCAAGGACGCCGATGTGTTCTACGCCGGCAAGGCGTTCCTCAGCCGGGCCATTGTGCGCTGGCTCCATGAGGAGGGGCTCAACCTCGATGTCTGCTCCGGTGGCGAGCTGATCACCGCACTCGACGCCGGAATGCCCGCCGACCGCATCGCCTTCCACGGGAACAACAAGTCGCCCGAGGAGATCGAGCGCGCCATTCGCGCGGGAGTGGGGCGGATCGTCCTCGACTCGTTCCAGGAGATCGTGCGCGTCGCCCACATCGCCACCGGTCTCGGTGTGCGCCAACGGGTCCAGATCAGGGTCACCGTCGGTGTGGAGGCCCATACCCACGAGTTCATCGCCACCGCGCACGAGGACCAGAAGTTCGGCATTCCGCTCGCCGGGGGACAGGCCGCCGAAGCGGTGCGGCGGGTGCTGAAGCTCGACGGTCTGGAACTGATCGGCATCCACTCCCACATCGGTTCCCAGATCTTCGACACCTCCGGCTTCGAGGTCGCGGCGCACCGCGTCGTCGGGCTGCTGCGCGAGATCCGTGATGAGCACGGCGTCGAACTGCCCGAGATCGACCTGGGCGGCGGCCTGGGGATCGCGTATGTCTCCG
>NZ_JAMQAW010000006.1:0-245265 GCF_023701525.1 Streptomyces albipurpureus | reverse complement strand
CCCGGATCTCCGTTGAACCGGGCCGTGCCATCGTCGGTCCCACCGCGTTCACGCTGTACGAGGTCGGTACGGTCAAGCCGCTGGAGGGATTGCGTACCTATGTCAGCGTGGATGGCGGGATGTCGGACAATATCCGGACCGCGTTGTACGACGCCGAGTACAGCGTGGTACTGGTTTCCCGGGCCTCCGATGCCGCGCCGATGCTCTCCCGAGTCGTCGGCAAGCACTGTGAGAGCGGGGACATCGTGGTCAAGGACGCGTTCTTGCCCGCTGACCTCGCACCCGGCGACCTGATCGCCGTACCCGCGACCGGTGCGTACTGCCGATCGATGGCCAGCAACTACAACCACGCGCTCAAGCCTCCCGTCGTGGCTGTTCGGGAGGGTGGGGCGCGAGTGATCGTCCGGCGTGAGACGGAGGAAGATCTCCTGCGTCTGGACGTCGGTTGAGTGAGATAGATGTCTCGCATACCGGACGGGGGATAGAAACTTCCGTCCGGTGAGTGAGACTGGTCCAACCCTTTGAAGTGATGAGAAGCGAGGTCGGATGATGCGTACGCGTCCGCTGAAGGTGGCGCTGCTGGGCTGTGGAGTGGTCGGCTCAGAGGTGGCGCGCATCATGACGACGCACGCCGATGACCTCGCGGCCAGGATCGGTGCCCCGGTGGAACTGGCTGGCGTAGCCGTCCGCCGCCCCGATCGGGTCAGGGAGGGGATCGATCCCTCCCTCATCACCACCGACGCCACCGCCCTGGTCAAACGGGGTGACATCGACGTCGTCATCGAGGTCATCGGCGGTATCGAGCCCGCCCGCGCCCTGATCACCACCGCTTTCGAGCATGGTGCGTCCGTGGTCTCCGCCAACAAGGCCCTCCTCGCCGAAGACGGTGCCACGCTCTACGCCGCCGCCGAGAAGCACGGCCGCGACCTCTACTTCGAGGCCGCCGTCGCCGGAGCCATCCCACTGATCCGACCGCTGCGCGAGTCCCTCGCGGGGGACAAGGTCAACCGGGTCGTCGGCATCGTGAACGGCACCACCAACTTCATCCTCGACAAGATGGACAACTCCGGCGCCGGCTACTCCGAGGCGCTCGACGAGGCCACCGCGCTCGGCTACGCCGAGGCCGATCCGACCGCCGATGTCGAGGGCTTCGACGCGGCGGCCAAGGCCGCCATCCTCGCCGGGATCGCCTTCCACACCCGGGTGCGCCTCGACGACGTCTACCGCGAGGGCCTCACCGAGGTCACCTCGGCCGATATGGCCTCAGCCCGCCGGATGGGCTGCACCGTCAAGCTGCTCGCCATCTGCGAGCGGGCCGCCGACGGCCGATCGGTCACCGCGCGGGTGCACCCCGCGATGATTCCGCTCAGCCACCCGCTGGCCTCCGTCCGCGAGGCGTACAACGCGGTCTTCGTCGAGGCGGAGGCCGCCGGGCAGCTGATGTTCTACGGACCGGGGGCGGGCGGCGCGCCGACCGCGTCCGCGGTGCTCGGCGATCTGGTGGCCGTCTGCCGCAACAAGCTCGCCGACGCCACGGGCCCGGGCGAGTCCGCGTACACCCAGCTGCCCGTGAGCCCCATGGGCGATGTGGTCACGCGGTACCACATCAGTCTCGACGTGGCCGACAAACCGGGTGTGCTCGCCCAGGTCGCTACGGTCTTCGCCGAGCACGGGGTGTCGATCGACACCGTTCGCCAGCAAGGACGCCCGGACGGAGGCGGCGAGGCTTCGCTCGTCGTCGTCACTCACCGTGCGCTCGACGCCGCCCTCTCCGGGACCGTCGAAGCGTTGCGGAGGCTCGACACCGTCCGCGGTGTCGCCAGCATCATGCGTGTTGAAGGGGAGTAAGGGACCCATGACGACCAACAGCCCCCAGCGGGGTACCCATCAGTGGCGCGGCATCATCGAGGAGTACCGCGACCGGCTTCCGGTCACGGAAACGACGCCGGTCGTCACGCTCCGCGAAGGCGGCACGCCGCTCGTCCCGGCCCAGGTCCTCTCCGAGCGCACCGGCTGCGAGGTCCACCTCAAGGTCGAGGGCGCCAATCCCACCGGTTCCTTCAAGGACCGCGGGATGACCATGGCCATCACCCGGGCCAAGGAGGAGGGCGCGCAGGCCGTTATCTGCGCCTCCACCGGAAACACCTCCGCGTCCGCCGCCGCCTACGCCGTACGGGCGGGAATGGTCTGTGCGGTCCTGGTGCCGCAGGGGAAGATCGCACTCGGCAAGATGGGGCAGGCGCTGGTCTACGGCTCCAAGATTCTCCAGGTCGATGGAAACTTCGACGACTGTCTGAATCTGGCCAGGAGTTTGTCCGAGAACTATCCGGTGGCGCTGGTCAATTCGGTGAACCCCTACCGGATCGAGGGGCAGAAGACGGCCTCCTTCGAAATCGTCGATGCCCTCGGTGACGCACCTGACATTCATGTGCTGCCCGTTGGTAACGCCGGCAATATCACGGCGTACTGGAAGGGCTACCGGGAGTACGCGGCGGACGGGATGTCCAGCCGCAGCCCGCGCATGTGGGGCTTCCAGGCATCCGGTTCGGCCCCGATCGTCCGCGGTGAGGTCGTCAAGGACCCCTCGACCATCGCCACCGCGATCCGCATCGGCAACCCGGCCTCCTGGCAGCAGGCGCTGGCCGCGCGCGATGAGTCGGGCGGTTTCATCGACGAGGTGACGGACCGTGAGATCCTGCGCGCCTACCGGCTGTTGGCCTCCCAGGAGGGTGTCTTCGTCGAGCCCGCGTCGGCCGCGTCGGTGGCCGGGCTGCTCAAGGCGGCCGAAGCCGGCAAGGTCGACCCCGGCCAGCGGATCGTCTGCACGGTCACGGGCAACGGTCTGAAGGACCCCGATTGGGCCGTAGCCGGCGCACCGCAGCCGGTCACCGTACCGGTGGACGCGGTGGCGGCGGCTGAGCGGCTTGGGCTCGCCTGAGAAACGGGTCCCCGGCAACGGTGCTGGCCGGGGTCTGAGCGGAGAACGCGCGTCGAGTCCTGAATGGCCGTTGTGAGCCCTGGGGGCGATATCGCCCCCAGGGCTCACAACGGCCGAAGCCCCAGGGATTCGCCGGCTCGCTGGGGATAAAGTGCGAACCCGGCGGGTTCGTACGTCCCCAGCGGTCGGTAGGGGCTCGGACGGTGGCTGATCGGCCGTGTTCGCTGTCGTTCTGCGGGGTTCTATCGGGGTTCTCCGAGCATGAACGGAGAACCGCACCCGGGTCGAACACTTATTCCGTCGGAAGTCGTTCGCCGAAAGTTGAATGCCCTGGGCATCCGGTGTCACCGTGCGCATCCGTGGATTCCGACGGCTAAACTCGCCACATTCCGCAAGCCAATGAACGTAGCGTTGAACGCGCCGGCTCACCCCGGCGTATTCCTGATCGAAGGAAAGCTCTACCCCGACGAAAGCCATGCAAAGCCGGGCATCGGCGAACGTAGGGGCACAGGCAGCTTGCGACACGCATCGTGCGCCTCCTGTGCGCCCTATGTCGCCACAGAACCTTCCTTCGATAAGCTGTAGTGAACCCGCCCCGCCGCGCATGCCGCGGTGTTGCTGCCGTCACGGCCCTCGGGTGTCCGGTTGTTCGGTAGTTGTGAACCTCTCGAACTCTCGCAGTCAGAACCAAGGAGTGTCATCGAGCGATGGCCGGTCCAGCGTTCCGCGCCGCCGCCGTCCGAGTGCGCGTACCCGCCACCAGCGCCAATCTCGGCCCGGGCTTCGACGCCCTCGGTCTGTCTTTGGGGCTGTACGACGACGTCGTCGTCAGGGTCGCGGACTCCGGTCTGCATATCGACATCGCAGGCGAGGGTGCGTCCACACTGCCCCGCGATGAGAGTCATCTGCTCGTACGGTCCCTCCGTACGGCCTTTGGGTTGCTCGGCGGCCAGCCGCGCGGCCTGGAGGTCGTCTGTGCCAACCGCATCCCGCACGGGCGCGGCCTGGGCTCCTCCTCGGCCGCCATCTGTGCCGGGATCGTCGCCGCTCGCGCCGTGACCATAGGCGGGGACGTCAGGCTCGACGACACCGCGCTGCTGGAGCTGGCGACCGAGATCGAGGGTCACCCCGACAATGTCGCCGCCTGTCTGCTCGGTGGATTCACCCTCGCCTGGACCGATGGGGGAGCGGCCCGCGCCATCAGGATGAACCCCGCCGACTCCGTCGTTCCGGTGGTTTTCGTCCCCGAGAACGCGGTGCTCACGGAGACCGCTCGCGGACTGCTGCCGCGGACCGTCCCCCATGTGGACGCCGCTGCGAACGCCGGTCGCTCCGCCTTGCTCGTCGAGGCTCTGACCAGGCGTCCTGAGCTTTTGCTGCCCGCCACGGAGGACCGGCTCCACCAGGAGTACCGCGCCCCGGCGATGCCGCAGAGCGTGGACCTCGTCAACCGGCTGCGCGCGGACGGCATCCCCGCGGTGATCTCCGGTGCCGGCCCCACGGTGCTCGCACTGGCCGAGGACAGCACCGCGGACAAGGTCGCCCAGCTGGCCGGTGCGGGCTGGGCCGCCACCCGGCTCACCATCGACACCACGGGCGCGAGCGTGCTGCCGCTCGCCCCGGCGGGCGCGACATCGTCCGGTGACGACTCGCCTCCGCAGTGACTTCGCAGTGACACGGGATTGCCGGTGATGGAGAGGGGGAATGTTTGTTGGAGCCGGTAGTGTTAACCTCAAGTCTGCAAGCGATGCCATTGCGGCTCGTAGCTTCGTGTCCCATTCGGGACCGCGCATTCTTCCGGGAGCCTCCCCAACTGCCTGAGCAACCCGCCTGAGCAGTTTCGAGCACGCTCCGGAACCGGCACGACACCTCCTGTTCCACCCGGAGTGGGCCAAGCAGGGGGATCTCGGGCCGGACTGCATGTATCTGACTCTCCGCCGCACCATATCCGGCGGGGACCACCGCCCCGGCACGGTCCGCACACCCGGACCGCCGGACAGCACAACCGGTCGCCGAGCCAGAAGGCCGACGTCCGCTCCAGGGAAGGACCCTTCGTGAGCGACACCACCGATCTGATGGGCGTGAGCGCCGACAATAATGTCGACACCTCCGCGCCCGCCGCAGGTGCTGCCTCCGGCACCACCTCACGGCGCCGCCGTTCCGGCACCGGCCTAGAGGGCATGGTCCTGGCCGAGCTGCAGCAGGTCGCGTCCGGCCTCGGCATCAGGGGCACAGCGCGTATGCGCAAGAGCCAGCTGATCGAGGTCATCAAGGAGGCGCAGGCCGGCGGCGGAGCGTCCACGGCAAAGGCGACGACCACGTCGAAGCCTGCCGACGAGGCCGAGGTCAAGCCGAAGCGCCGTGCCACCTCCAAGGCGCGTTCCACCAGCGCTCCTGCCGCCGACGCGGCTCCCGCGGCCGAGCAGGCCGCGACCCAGCAGCAGATTGACATCCCCGGTCAGCCGGCCAGCGATGACCAGCCGGTCGCCGAGCGTCGCCGCCGCCGCGCCACGGCACAGGCAGGCAGCCCCGATGTCCAGGGCGACTCCCGGGCCGAGGCCGCTGTCGAGGCAAAGGACAGCAACGACGTCAAGGCCGATTCGGGCACCGACGCCAAGGCGGAGGCCGCCGTTGGCGCGTCCGCGCAGGACGGCGAGGGCCGTCGTGAGCGCGGGCAGCGCGGCGAACGGGGTGACCGCGGCGAGCGCGGTGACCGCCGTGACCGTCAGCGTGATCGCCGCGGCAAGAGCGACGACCAGCAGCAGGGCGGTCAGCGCCAGCAGCAGAGCAGCCAGCGCCAGCAGCAGGGCAGCGGCCAGGGAACCAGCAGTCAGGGAAGCGCCCAGCAGGACGACTTCGACGACGACGGCACTGGCCGTCGTGGCCGTCGCGGCCGCTACCGCGACCGTCGTGGCCGTCGCGGCCGCGAGGACTTCGTGACCAACGAGCCTCAGGTCGCGGACGACGATGTACTGATTCCCGTCGCGGGCATCCTGGACATCCTCGACAACTACGCCTTCATCCGTACGTCGGGCTATCTGCCGGGCCCCAACGACGTCTACGTCTCCCTCGCCCAGGTCCGTAAGAACGGCCTGCGCAAGGGCGACCACGTCACCGGTGCGGTTCGCCAGCCCAAGGAAGGCGAGCGCCGCGAGAAGTTCAACGCGCTCGTCAGACTGGACTCCGTCAACGGCATGGCGCCCGAATCGGGCCGTGGCCGACCGGAGTTCAACAAGCTCACCCCGCTCTACCCGCAGGACCGGCTCCGGCTGGAGACCGACCCGGGCGTACTGACCACGCGGATCATCGACATGGTGTCGCCGATCGGCAAGGGCCAGCGCGGACTGATCGTGGCCCCGCCGAAGACCGGTAAGACCATGATCCTCCAGGCCATCGCCAACGCGATCACGGTCAACAGCCCCGAGTGCCACCTGATGGTGGTCCTGGTCGATGAGCGTCCCGAAGAGGTCACCGACATGCAGCGGTCGGTCAAGGGCGAGGTCATCTCCTCGACCTTCGACCGTCCGGCCGAGGACCACACCACCGTCGCCGAATTGGCGATCGAGCGGGCCAAGCGTCTCGTCGAGCTGGGTCACGACGTGGTTGTCCTGCTGGACTCGATCACCCGTCTGGGCCGTGCGTACAACCTCGCGGCCCCCGCCTCCGGACGCATCCTGTCCGGTGGTGTCGACTCGACCGCGCTCTACCCGCCGAAGCGCTTCTTCGGTGCGGCGCGCAACATCGAGGACGGCGGCTCGCTGACCATCCTGGCCACCGCGCTGGTCGACACCGGCTCGCGCATGGACGAGGTGATCTTCGAGGAGTTCAAGGGCACCGGCAACATGGAGCTCAAGCTCGACCGGAAGCTCTCCGACAAGCGCATCTTCCCGGCGGTGGACGTGGACGCGTCCAGCACCCGTAAGGAAGAGATCCTGCTCGGCAGCGATGAGTTGGCCGTCGTCTGGAAGCTGCGTCGGGTGCTGCACGCCCTCGACCAGCAGCAGGCGATCGAACTGCTGCTGGACAAGATGAAGAAGACGAAGTCGAACGGCGAGTTCCTGCTCCAGATCCAGAAGACCACGCCCGGCGCGAACAACGACTGACGCACGGTCAGCACAACCACAACGGGACCGCCCCGTCACCGCACAGGTGACGGGGCGGTCTCATTTCTGTGCGAGAGCTGTACGGCGCTGGTCAAGCAATACTCGTGACACATACGATCATTAGCCCAGGTGGGGGTTCCAGGGGGGATTTTCCTGGGGGATTCGCAGCGTCAGGAGAGGCCGGGGGGCCTCAGTCCCTAGCTGCTTCGTAACGGTCTTCAACACCCCACCACCTCATGTTCACCGGCAAGCGTTCTCCGCGCTTTGCCCCATACATACCCAAGGTGGTTAACCGAGTGCAGAAACGCACCCGTGGTGGCCGGCCCCAGCGCCGCATGAGACGTGAGATACCCGCCGTTGCCACTGCTCTGGCCCTGGCCGGCACCGGCCTGCTGGCGACCAGCGCACAGGCCGTTGACATCGACCCGCCCACCCGGCAGTCGGTGCCCAGCAGCGTTCCGCAGCAAGCGCCGGAGCCTTCGCAGAGCGAGCTGCGCAAGCGGGTGACCGCCGCGCTGAAGGCCGGGGAGGAAGCCAAGTCCCCGCGTACGGGCAAGGCGCAGTCGGCTCCCAGTGCTCGCATCATCGGCGGCAAGACGACGACCATCACCGCCGCGCCGTGGATGGCCCAGCTCTACTTCGAGGACGCCGCGGGCAACAGCTACTTCTGCGGTGGCGCGGTCGTCGCCCCGTCGAAGATCGTGACCGCCGCGCACTGCGTCGACGGCATCAACTACGCCGTCACCGGCGCGGTCGTCACCGGCGCCCACCAGGTGCCCACCACAACTGCGGGCGGCGGCCTCAACCTCCACGGCGGCGAGCTGCGCGGTGTCTACCGCCAGTGGCAGCACGAGCGGTACGACGACCGCACGCTGAACAACGATGTGGCCGTGCTGACCTTGAACTCACCGGTCAAGGCCAAGCCGCTGCCCCTGATCCGAGCGACCGACACCGCGCTCTACAAGGCCGGCACCGACGGCAAGGTCTACGGCTGGGGCCGCACCAGCTCCACCAACCCCAACAGCGGGTCCGATGTACTGAAGGTCGCGGACGCCGACGTCGTCGCCGACTCCTCCTGCCGCACCGCCTACGGCTCCGGTTTCATCGCCGGCACCATGCTCTGCGCGGGAAAGCCGCCCACCGGCAGCGACAGCACCAGCGAGACCACCTGCAACGGCGACTCCGGCGGCCCGCTGGTGGTCGGTGGCCGACTCGCGGGCATCGTCTCCTGGGGTGACAGGGACTGCTCGAAGCTCGGCAAGTACGGCGTCTACGCCAAGGCCGGCGCCTTCCAGGCCGTTCTGCGCAACCGGATCAACGACTCCAACTGGAGCGGCAACGACCACCGCGCCGACCTGTTCGGCCGCAGTGGCAAGACGCTCTACGCATGGGAGTCCCGGGGCACCAGCATCACCCGCAAGTACAACTACGGAGACTTCTCCGGAGTGAACCTGCTGATCCAGGCCGACCTCAACCGCGATGACCGGCAGGACCTGATCTACCGGCTGCCCAACGGCGATGTCTACTGGTCCTACAGCAACACGCTGGCCGACCGGCGGATCGCCTCGGGCGCTGCCTGGAAGTCGTACCGGCAGATCCTCGCCCCTGGCGACCTGTCCGGCGACGACCTCCCCGACCTGATGATCGTCGACACCGCGGGCAAGGCCTACCTCTACCCGGGCAAGGGCAACGGAACGTTCGCGTCCCGCACCCTCATCGGTAGCGGCTGGGGCCAGTTCACCATGCTCCGCGGCCATGGCGACTTCAACGGCGATGGACGTGCGGACGTCCTGGGCCGCGCCTCCGGCGGCAAGGTCTACCTCTACAAGGGGACCGGCAGCGCCTCCGCGCCGCTCGGCGGCCGTACCCTGCTGACCACCAACAACAGCCTGAACGCGCTGGCGGTCACGGGTGACGTCAACGGTGACGGCAACGCCGATGTGTTCGCTCGCGACACGGCCGGAAAGCTCTGGCTCTACCCGAGCTCCGGCAAGTCCGCGGGTGCCTTCGCCACCCGCAAGCAGTTCGGCACCGGCTGGGGTTCGTACAACCTCTTCGGCTGACGGTCGCTGACCACCGAGCTGTTTCCGCTGTGCCCACCACGCCTTGCGCGCGGTGGGCACAGCCCTTTTCTCAGGGAGTTCTCAGCCGCTCGTGCAACCCTTGGCGAGCCCAGTGTGTCTCTCCCATGGCGGAGCAAAACTTGACAGTCCGGGCAGGCCCGTCGTCGTCACGAGGGGACGAGGGGCTAGTACGCAGTGGAACGGGAACCGGGGAGACATGGGAGACCAGAGCAGTACAGGCCGAATATCGGGCGGCGCGGGCGGCCGGCGGGACAGACCGCCCACCAAGGGGCGCAGACCCCTGCGCATCGCGGCCTGGTCCACGGCCGCCCTCCTACTCATAGGCGGCGCCGGCGCCGGCTATGTCTACTTCAAGATCGACGGCAATCTCGAAAGCGTCGACATCAACGCCAAGCTCGGCAAGAACCGGCCCGATGACGTCGACAACGGCTCCATGGACATCCTCGTCCTCGGCTCCGACTCCCGCTCCGGTGCCAACGCCCGGTACGGCGGCGACGAGGGCGGTGCCCGCTCCGACACGGCCATGATCGTGCATCTCTACGAGGGGCACCGGCAGGCCAGCGTCGTCTCCATCCCCCGTGACACGCTCATAGAGCGCCCGGAGTGCACCAACAACGACGGCGACACCGTCTCCAGCCAGCGACGCGCCATGTTCAACACCGCGTATGAGATCGGTGGGCCCGCCTGCGCCGTCAAAACCGTCGAGCAGATGTCCGGCATCCGTATGGACCACTACCTTGAGGTCGACTTCACCGGCTTCAAGAAGCTCATCGACGAACTCGGCGGGGTGAAGATCACCACCACCAAGCCGATCAAGGACGATGACAGCCATCTCAACCTGGAACCCGGCTCCCACAAGCTCAACGGAGAGCAGTCGCTCGGTCTGGTGCGGACGCGCAAGGGCGTGGGCGACGGCAGCGACCTCGGCCGCATCCAGCTCCAGCAGGCGTTTATGAAGGCCTTCATCCAGCAGACCAAGGACGTCGGCGTACTGAGCAACCCCACCAAGCTCCTGGACATCGCCGACACCGCCACCAAGGCGATCACCCCGGACTCCGAGCTCGATTCCCCGTCCGAGCTGATGAGCTTCGGCCGCAGCCTCGGTGGGCTCGATTCCAAGGACATCCAGATGGTCACCATGCCGGTGGAGTACGACCCCATCAACCGGAACCGAGTGATACCGCTCCAGGCCGCGTCCCAGCAGGTGTGGAACGCCCTCCGGCTGGATCAGCCGATCCCCGCGACCGCGCTGAAGGACTCCGCCGGCGACAAGGGCGATGCGGGTGCGATGGTCCGTGACACCATCCCCGTACCGACCGATACGGCCCCCAAACAGCTGGGATGACCGCCCGGAGTGGTTGATTCCGCGACGGGGGAATACTTCCGTGACCACCCCGGTTTTGGGAGATACGGCCGGTCCTGGCAGACTGGTCCGCTGGCCCCGGTTCACGCACTGGCAATCCGCCGCTGCGACCCGGCGCCCTCCCGAAACTAGGAGACACCTTGAAGCGCGACATTCACCCCGAGTACGTCGAGACCCAGGTCAGCTGTACCTGTGGCGCGTCGTTCACCACCCGTAGCACCATCGACAGCGGCACCATCCGTGCCGAGGTCTGCTCCGAGTGCCACCCGTTCTACACGGGCAAGCAGAAGATCCTTGACACCGGTGGCCGCGTGGCCCGCTTCGAGGCCCGCTTCGGCAAGGCTGCCGCCGCCGCCAAGAAGTAGCGAGTCACTTGCGCCGGTCCCCGGCCGCCCCCACTGCGCGGGCGGCTGGGACCGGCGCTTTGGCGTCCCTTAGGTATTCGTTGACAACCAGGAGCCCCCGATGTTCGAGGCGGTCGAGGAACTGATCGGCGAGCACGCCGATCTGGAAAAGAAGCTCGCCGACCCCGCGGTCCACGCCGACCAGGCGAACGCCCGCAAGCTCAACAAGCGCTACGCCGAGCTGACCCCGATCGTTGGCACCTACCGCTCCTGGAAGCAGACCGGGGAGGACATCGAGACCGCGCGTGAGTTCGCCGCCGTCGATCCCGACTTCGCCGCCGAGGTCAAGGAGCTGGACAAGCGGCGCGAGGAGCTGACCGAGAAACTGCGGCTGCTGCTCGTACCGCGCGACCCCAGCGACGACAAGGACGTCATCCTGGAGGTCAAGGCCGGAGCGGGTGGCGATGAGTCCGCCCTCTTCGCCGGTGACCTGCTGCGGATGTATCTGCGCTACGCCGAACGCGTCGGCTGGAAGACCGAGATCATCGACGCCACCGAGTCCGAGCTGGGCGGCTACAAGGACGTCCAGGTCGCCGTGAAGACCAAGGGCGGCCAGGGTGCCACCGAGCCCGGCCAGGGCGTCTGGGCGCGGCTGAAGTACGAGGGCGGGGTGCACCGCGTCCAGCGAGTGCCCGCCACCGAATCCCAGGGGCGTATCCACACCTCGGCCGCCGGCGTGCTCGTCACCCCCGAGGCGGAGGAGATCGAGGTGGAGATCAACCCCAATGACCTCCGTATCGACGTCTACCGCTCCTCCGGTCCGGGCGGTCAGTCCGTCAACACCACCGACTCCGCGGTCCGCATCACCCACCTGCCCACCGGAGTCGTCGCTTCCTGCCAGAACGAGAAGAGCCAGCTCCAGAACAAGGAGCAGGCCCTGCGTATCCTGCGCTCCAGGCTGCTCGCCGCAGCCCAGGAGGAGGCGGAGAAGAACGCCGCGGACGTGCGCCGCAGCCAGGTCCGTACCGTGGACCGCTCCGAGAAGATCCGCACCTACAACTTCCCGGAGAACCGGATCTCCGACCACCGGGTCGGCTTCAAGTCCTACAACCTCGACCAGGTGCTCGACGGAGACCTCGACGCCGTCATCCAGGCGTGTGTCGACGCCGACTCCGCCGCCAAGCTCGCCGCCGCGCAGTAATCCGCAGTAGACCCCGTACGAATCGGGTGGAGGACCAGTGAACCTGCTGCTTGCCGAGGTGGCCCAGGCCACCCAGCGGCTGGCCGACGCCGGCGTGCCGTCTCCGCGCTTTGACGCGGAGGAGCTGGCCGCCTTTGTGCACGGCGTGAAGCGGGGAGAGCTGCACAGCGTCCAAGACGCCGACTTCGACGCCCGCTACTGGGAGGCGATCGCCCGCCGTGAGGCCCGCGAACCGCTCCAGCACATCACCGGCCGGGCCTTCTTCCGCTATCTGGAACTCCAGGTCGGCCCCGGGGTCTTCGTACCCCGCCCGGAGACCGAATCGGTCGTCGGCTGGGCCATAGACGCCGTACGCGCCATGGACGTCGTCGAACCGCTGATCGTGGACCTCTGCACCGGATCGGGTGCCATCGCACTCGCCATGGCCCAGGAGGTCCCCCGATCCCGCGTACACGCCGTGGAACTCTCCGACGACGCCATCGGCTGGGCCCAGAAGAACGCCGAAGGCTCCCGCGTCGCCATCCACCAGGGCAACGCCCTCAGCGCGCTGCCCGAACTCGACGGCCAAGTCGACCTCGTCATCTCCAACCCGCCGTACATCCCGCTCACCGAGTGGGAGTATGTGGCCCCCGAAGCCCGCGACCACGATCCGGAGATGGCCCTCTTCTCCGGTGAGGACGGCCTGGACACCATCCGCGGAATCGAGCGCACCGCCCATCGGCTGCTGCGGCCAGGCGGTCTCGTCGTCATCGAGCACGCGGACACTCAGGGCGGCCAGGTGCCGTGGATCTTCAGCGAAGAGTCCGGTTGGGCGGACGCCGCCGACCACCCCGATCTCAACAACCGTCCGCGTTTCGCCACCGCCCGCAAGGCGACACCGTGACGACGACCGTGTACGTGTACGAGGAGGCTCCCTGATGGCTCGGCGATACGACTGCAACGATGCCGACGAGCGGACGACCGGCCTGCGCGAGGCCGTGTCCGCCGTCCGCCGGGGCGAACTGGTCGTGCTGCCCACCGATACCGTCTACGGAATCGGTGCCGACGCCTTCAGTTCCGAAGCCGTCGCCGATCTACTGGATGCCAAGGGACGGGGCCGAAACATGCCCACCCCCGTCCTCATCGGCTCCCCGAACACCCTCCACGGCCTGGTCACCGACTTCTCCGAAGACGCCTGGGAACTGGTCGACGCCTTCTGGCCGGGCGCACTCACCCTGGTCGCCCGACACCAGCCGTCCCTCCAATGGGACCTCGGTGACACCCGTGGAACCGTCGCCATCCGGATGCCGCTGCACCCCGTGGCGATCGAGCTGCTCACCGAGGTCGGGCCCATGGCGGTGTCATCCGCCAACCTCACCGGGCACCCGGCACCCGAGGACTGCGACGCGGCACAGGGGATGCTCGGCGACTCCGTCTCCGTCTACCTCGACGGTGGACCGACCCCAGGGATCGTGCCCTCCTCGATCGTCGACGTGACCGGCGACGTTCCGGTTCTCCTACGTGTGGGCGCGCTCGACGCCGCTGAGCTGCGGAAGGTCGTACCCGACCTTGAGGTGGCCCCTTGATCGCCCCTGGGGGGCGTGGCATAGGTGCGGGCGCCACCAGCGACACCTTTCGAATCCTCCACGTCAGCACGGGCAACGTCTGCCGCTCGCCCATCACCGAGCGACTCACCCGGCATGCCCTCAGCGGCCGTCTGGGCAACCCGCTCCCCGGTTACGCCGGAGGTGCTCCCATCGGCGGCCTGATCGTGGAGAGCGCCGGGACCTGGGGCCATGAGGGTGCCCCGATGGAAGCCAATGCCGAGGTCGTCCTCGCCGACTTCGGGGCCGACCCGAGCGGGTTCACCGGACGTGAGCTGCTCGATGAGCATGTGATCCGCGCGGACCTGGTGCTGACCGCCACCAGGGACCACCGCGCGCAGGTCATCTCCATGGGCCACTCAGCGGGGTTGCGCACCTTCACCCTGAAGGAGTTCACCCGGCTGGTACGGGCGATCGACCCGGCCACCCTGCCCGATGCCAAGGACGAAGGGGTCGTGGAACGCGCGCGCGCCCTGGTGCGCGCGGCGGCGGCCCTTCGCGGGTGGCTGCTGGCGCCCAGCCCGGACGCGGATGAGGTGTACGACCCCTACGGGGCACCGATCACGTTCTTCCGCTCCATCGGCGATGAGATCAACCAGGCTCTCGATCCGGTGCTGACGGCGCTTACGGGTATCCCTCCGCGATAGGGGGGTCCCCTGGGCGGGGTGCCTGGGTCCGGGGCCTGGGTGGCCTGGCTGGGTGCGCCCGTACTCGGTGTCCTCCCCGGGGTGGGGGTTCTGTCCTCAAGCGCCGGACGGGCTGGGGTTGCTTGCCTTTGAGGTGTTCTTTTTGGCGGGGGTTGCTGGTGGTCAAGGCCTTGGGGCCTGGGCTGGGCGCGCCCGTACTCGGTGTCCTCCCCGGGGTAGAGGGTTCCGTCCTCAAGCGCCGGACGGGCTGGGGTGGCCCCTGGGCGGGCTGCTGGTGCTTCGGGCCTTGGGTTTCCCGGGCTGGGGGTCTTGTTCTGTGGGGGTTGGGGGGGTGCTATCGGGGGTGACTCCTCAGCGTCGACGGCCTGAAGCGGCTCCGTGTCGGCATGCGGGTCTTGCCGTCGATCGCTTCCGGGGACACCCCCTGCGCGCCCCCACACCGAGACTTGCGTCCCCTTGCCACCTGGGCACCTGTCCTGCGGAGGAGTCAGGGGGACACTCCCACGCCGAGACTTGCGTCCCTTTGCGCCTGGTCCCTGCCCTGTGGAGGAGCCAGGGGACACACCCAGGCCCGAGGTTGCCTTCCCCTGCGCCCGGGTCCCTGCCGTGTGGAGGAGCCAGGGGGCACACCTTGCGGGCGCCCGTGCCCCGTCCCCGGGGCGACGTATCGCCGCTGGTATGTGAACGGGACACCCCCTGCGCGCGCCCGTGTCCCAGCTTGGTGTTCCTTGCCCCCTGGGTTCCGTGCTGCCGAAGGGGCGTGGGGGAGGTCGCTGGTCGGGCGGTTCTGTGAGGGGTGGGGCGGGACTCCCGGCGAGGGCGTGCGGTATCGGGCACCCCCTCTGCGCGCGGTCTACATTGGAGGGGCACGCCTTTACCGCGAACGCGAGGCCCGGAGCCCACGATGGCTGTCATCGCCGCAGGCACCAGCACCCCCACCCCCGCGGACTTTGACACCCTCCTGCGCCAGGATCCTGAAATCGCCGAGATCGTCCTGGGCGAGCTGGCCCGTCAAAGTGACAGTCTTCAGCTCATCGCAGCCGAGAACTTCGCTTCTCCCGCGGTGCTCGCCGCTCTGGGCTCACCGCTGGCGAACAAGTACGCCGAGGGCTATCCGGGGGCTCGCCACCACGGTGGCTGTGATCTTGTCGATGCAGCCGAGCGATTGGCCGTGCGACGGGCGACCGCCCTGTTCGGAGCCGAGCACGCGAATGTTCAGCCGCACTCCGGGTCCGCCGCGGTGCTGGCGACCTATGCGGCTCTGCTCAGGCCCGGTGACACGGTCCTCGCCATGGGGCTGCCCTACGGTGGTCATCTCACCCATGGCTCGCCGGCGAACTTCTCCGGCCGTTGGTTTGACTTCGTCGGCTATGGCACCGACGCCGAGACCGGGCTGATCGACTACGACCAGGTCCGTGCGCTGGCCCGGGAGCGCCGCCCCAAGGCCATTGTGTGCGGGTCGATCTCCTATCCCCGGCACCCGGACTACGCGCTCTTCCGGGAGATCGCCGACGAGGTCGACGCGTATCTGATCGCCGATGCCGCTCACCCCATGGGGTTGATCGCCGGCGGTGCGGCCCCCAGCCCACTTCCGTACGCCGATGTCGTCTGCGCGACGACCCACAAGGTCCTGCGCGGGCCCCGGGGCGGGATGATCCTCTGTGGTGCGGAGCTTGCCGAACGGGTGGACCGTGCGGTGTTTCCCTTCACGCAGGGCGGTGCGCAGATGCACACGATCGCGGCCAAGGCGGTGGCGTTCGGTGAGGCGGCGACCCCGGCTTTCACCACCTACGCCCATCAGGTGGTTCACAACGCCCGGGTGCTGGCGGCGGGTCTGGAGGGGGAGGGGTTTCGCGTGCTCACGGGCGGTACGGATACGCATCTGATCAGCGCGGACCCCTCGCCGCTCGGGCTGGACGGCAAGACCGCCAGGGACCGGCTGGCGCAGGCCGGGTTGGTGTTGGATACCTGCGCTCTGCCCTACGGGGAGGCCCGAGGTCTTCGTCTGGGTACCGCTGCGGTGACCACTCAGGGGATGGGCGAGACGGAGATGGCCCGGATTGCGGGTGTTTTCGCCCTGGTGATCCACGATGATGGTGAGCTGTCGCGGAGAGTGCGTACAGAAGTACGCGAGCTTGCGGGTAGATTTCCGCCTTATCGGGGGTAGCCGGACTCAGGTGCAACCATTATCGGCACCCCTGGTGTCCTCAACCATGTGGCTACCGCAGCTAGGGTGTGGGGCTGAGATGGCCAGCGATTCCTGTGGGGCAGCCCGTGCGTGATTATCTGCTGACGCTCTGTGTCACAGCCGCGGTGACCTATCTGCTAACCGGTCCGGTGCGGAAGTTCGCCATCGCGACCGGAGCGATGCCGGAGATCCGCGCGCGTGATGTACACCGAGAACCGACACCGCGGCTCGGTGGCATCGCCATGTTCTTCGGGCTGTGCGCGGGGCTGCTGGTCGCCGACCACCTGCAGAATCTGAACAGCGCCTTCGAGCTGTCGAACGAGCCCAGAGCGTTGCTCTCCGGTGCCGCCCTGATCTGGATCATCGGGGTTCTCGATGACAAGTTCGAGATCGACGCCCTGATCAAGTTGGGCGGTCAGATGATCGCCGCCGGTGTGATGGTGGTGCAGGGTCTGACGATCCTGTGGATTCCCGTCCCCGGTGTCGGCACGGTCTCGTTGACGTCCTGGCAGGGCACCCTGCTCACGGTGGCGCTCGTGGTGATCACCATCAACGCGGTGAACTTCGTCGACGGCCTCGATGGTCTGGCGGCGGGGATGGTCTGCATCGCCGCGGCCGCCTTCTTTCTCTACGCGTACCGCATCTGGTTCAGCTTCGGCATCGAGGCAGCGGCTCCGGCCACCCTGTTCACCGCGATCCTGATGGGTATGTGCCTCGGCTTCCTGCCGCACAACATGCACCCGGCGCGCATCTTCATGGGCGACTCGGGGTCGATGTTGATCGGTCTTGTGCTCGCTGCCGCGGCCATCTCGGTGACCGGGCAGGTGGACCCGGACGCCCTGAAGATCTTCGAGGGCGGTACGCGCCAGGCCACCCACGCGGCCCTCCCGGTCTTCATCCCGCTGCTGCTGCCGTTGACGATCATCGCCATCCCGGTCGCCGACCTGGTGCTGGCGATCGTGCGACGCACCTGGAACGGACAGTCGCCCTTCGCGGCCGACCGCGGGCATCTGCACCACAGGCTGCTCCAGGTCGGGCACTCCCACAGCAGGGCAGTTTTGATCATGTACTTCTGGTCGGCATTGATTGCCTTTGGTGTTGTCGGGTACTCGGTCCACTCCGCATCGATGTGGATCGTGATGGTGATTGTTGCGCTATCCGCGGTAGGCCTGGGGCTGCTGTTGTTGCCGAGGTTTACTCCGCGTGCTCCCCGATGGGCGGAGGCATTTGTTCCACCGCGATATCGGCGACGCAAGAACGTTGCAGAGTCGATGCCTTTGCCGTCTTCCGCTGGTTCGGAATCTGTTGCTCTTGACGTGGGTGGGACTCCTGTGGCATCTGAGGCCGCCGACCAGCGTGTTTCGCTGCCGGTGGGCGTCAACGGAGCGACCGCCATGGGCGCTCGGTCGCGCGCTTCCGCGCACAGGAAGGCCGTTAGTCGTCACTGACGAATAACTCATTGCCGCCCAATATCAGACGAAACAATGGGCGTTCTGTGCACACACGCGCACGTTCGCTCTCATGTGTGATAGTTGGCACACGGGCGGGTAAAGACCTCTTCAAATAGTTTGTGATACGGTTCACGAGAACCGGCGACAGAGCCAAGGGACCGTAGTGCGACGGTCTGTTGGCCCCGAGGAACTGACTCGGACCCGGATTACGCTCGTCCATGACGACACCACTGCCCCCATCAAGCAAGCGGAGCTGCCGCCATGCCGTCCAATGACGCACGCACCCTCATTCACACTGTCGTACCCACGGCTGCCGCCGGCGTTGTTGCCGTCGCGGTGAGCTGGGGCGTCGTCGGTGGGAAGGGGGCGATCGGTGCGGCAATCGGCGCCCTGGTGGTCATCCTCTTTATGGGTATGGGGCTCGTGGTGCTCCAGCGGACAGCCAGGTCGCTGCCGCATTTGTTCCAGGCCATGGGATTGATGCTCTATACCGCACAGCTATTGCTGCTCTTTATCTTCATGGCGGCGTTCAAGGACACCACGGCCTTCCATTCCAGGGCCATGGCCTTCACCTTGCTCGCGACGACCCTCGTCTGGGTCGCCGCGCAGGCGCGTGCTTACATGAAGGCCAAGATCCTTTACGTGGAACCCGAGGGCGCCAAGGGCCAGAAGGCCGAGAACGCCGGGTCGCCGACGTGAAAGGTAGGGGCGGTATAAAGACCCGTTCCACTTCCTGCTATCGTCCGGTGCCAACTGCGGCTCTGCGGGCGCGGGCATCTGAGCTGACGCCTGCTCATACGCGAGGCTCCATGCCCGCCAGCCGCCCTCACATCCGTAACACCAGTCCAGTGCCGAACCGCGGCTGCGCGCCGCGCCGACACAACGAGGTTGCCGTACCTATGCGCCACGCTGAAGGAGCCCGCGGTGAGTGCTGACCCCCAGATGCTCGCCTTCGACCCTGATTGCCAGCTCTTTTCTGGGTGCGGGTTCCCAGCTCCGGGCCTGCACACCTTCCTCTACGAGCCGATCTTTACGGTGAGTGGCTTCGATTTCACCAAGCCGATGCTGTTGGCCTTCATCAGCTCGTTCCTGGTGATCGCTTTCTTCTGGGCCGCGTTCAACAAGCCGAAGCTCGTCCCCGGCAAGGTCCAGATGATCGGTGAGGCGGGGTACGACTTCGTCCGCCGCGGCATCGTGTACGAGATCATCGGCAAGAAGGACGGCGAGAAGTACGTCCCGCTGATGGTGTCGCTGTTCTTCTTCATCTGGCTGATGAACCTCTGGTCGATCATTCCGCTCGCCCAGTTCCCGGTGACATCGCTCATCGCCTTCCCGGCCGGCCTCGCCCTGATCGTGTACGTCCTGTGGGTCGGACTGACCTTTAAGACGCACGGATTCGTCGGCGGCTGGAAGAACATCACCGGCTACGACAAGTCGCTCGGCCCGATCCTGCCGCTCGTCGTGGTCCTGGAGTTCTTCTCCAACCTGCTCATCCGCCCGTTCACGCACGCGGTCCGACTGTTCGCGAACATGTTCGCCGGCCACCTGCTGATCGTGATGTTCAGCCTCGCCACCTACTACCTGATGAGCGGCATCGGCTTCGCTTACGCCGGTACGTCCTTCGTGCTGGTGATGGTGATGATCGTCTTCGAGCTCTTCATCCAGGCAGTTCAGGCATACGTCTTCGTCCTGCTGGCCTCCAGCTACATCCAGGGCGCGCTCGCCAAGCACCACTGAGCCAAACCTCGCCCGCCACTCCATCCCAGACGTCCGGTGGCCAACCCCCACCGGGTCCTTGAAAGAGAAGGAAGAACCGGCATGTCCGCTCTCCAGACCCTTGCCGCCGTCGAAGGAAACGTCGCCTCGATCGGCTACGGTCTCGCCGCCATCGGCCCCGGCGTCGGCGTCGGCATCATCTTCGGTAACGGTACCCAGGCCCTCGCCCGTCAGCCCGAAGCTGCCGGCCTGATCCGTACCAACCAGATCATGGGTTTCGCCTTCTGTGAGGCGCTCGCCCTCATTGGCATCGTCATGGGCTTCGTCTACTAAGACGCGGACCTGACAGCCAACATTTCACGGAAGGCACTGATGTGACTCAGTTCAATCTTGCGGCAGCGGGGGCGGAGCAGCCGCCGCTCATCCCGCACGCCGACGAGCTCATCATCGGCCTGATCGCGTTCGCCATCGTCTTCTTCTTCCTCGCCAAGAAGCTCCTCCCGAACATCAACAAGGTTCTGGAGCAGCGTCGGGAAGCCATCGAAGGCGGCATCGAGAAGGCTGACGCGGCGAAGACCGAGGCCGAGAGCGTACTTGAGCAGTACAAGGCCCAGCTCGCCGAGGCCCGCCACGAAGCCGCTCGGCTGCGCCAGGAGGCCACCGAGCAGGGCGCCGCGATCATCCAGGAGATGAGGGCGGAAGGCCAGCGGCAGCGTGAGGACATCATCGCCGCGGGTCACGCCCAGATCGAGGCCGACCGCAAGGCCGCGGCCGGCGCGCTCCGTCAGGACGTCGGCAAGCTCGCGACCGATCTGGCCGGCAAGCTGGTCGGCGAGTCCCTTGAGGACCACGCCCGGCAGAGCCGCACGATCGACCGCTTCCTCGACGAGCTGGAAGACGGCGCTGTGAAGGCAGAGGCCACCCGGTGAAGCCGCTGAACGGAGCGAGCCGCGAGGCTCTGGCCACTGCACGCGAGTCCCTCGACGCGTTGACGGACTCCACGTCCGTCGACGGGGCGAGCCTCGCTGCGGGGCTGGCCTCCGTCACCGCGCTGCTGCACCGCGAGGTGTCGTTGCGTCGGGTCCTGACCGACCCGGCGCAGGCCGGCGAGGCCAAGGCCCAGCTGGTGTCGCGCCTGCTCAGCGGGCAGGTCAGCGGTGAGACCGTTGATCTGGTCTCGGGCATGGTCCGCTCCCGGTGGTCGCGGTCGCGCGATCTGGTGGACGCGCTGGAGGAGCTGACGGCAACCGCCGATCTCAGCTCGGCCCAGCATGCCGGAGCGCTCGACGATGTCGAGGACGAGTTGTTCCGCTTCGGCCGGATCGTTGACTCCGCCCCGGAGCTGCGTGCCGCGCTGACCGACAAGGCCGCCACCACCTCCGCCAAGACGGAGCTGCTGCGCAGCCTGCTGGGCGGTAAGGCCAACCCGGTCACCGAGCGGCTGGTCGTCCGTCTTGTCACCGCGCCCCGGGGACGTAGCCTGGAACAGGGACTCGACTCCCTGTCCAAGCTCGCCGCGGCGCGCCGGGACAGGATGGTGGCGGTCGTCACCTCGGCGGTACCGCTCACCGATGGGCAGAAGCAGCGCCTCGGCGGTGTGCTGGCCAGGCTGTACGGGCGCGAAATGCATCTGAACCTGGACGTGGACCCCGAGGTCCTCGGTGGGATCTCGGTGCGCGTCGGCGACGAGGTCATCGACGGGACGGTTGCGAGCCGGCTCGACGAGGCGACCCGTCGGATGGCCGGCTGACAGCCGTCACCAACTGAACATGGCAGTAAGCGGCCCGGTTGGGCCGTGCAGAGATTGCAGAAGATTCCTGGGGGTCGGCCCCCAGACCCCTTAAGAAACTTCGGGCCCAACAAGGAGAGCAGGGAACCCAGATGGCGGAGCTCACGATCCGGCCGGAGGAGATCCGGGACGCGCTGGAGAACTTTGTCCAGTCGTACAAGCCGGACGCGGCCTCGCGCGAGGAGGTCGGTACGGTCAGCGTGGCCGGCGACGGTATCGCCAAGGTCGAGGGACTTCCCTCGGCCATGGCGAACGAGCTGCTGAAGTTCGAGGACGGCACCCTCGGTCTCGCCCTCAACCTTGAGGAGCGCGAGATCGGTGCGATCGTCCTCGGCGAGTTCAGCGGCATCGAGGAGGGTCAGTCGGTCACCCGTACCGGCGAGGTCCTCTCCGTAGCCGTTGGCGAGGGCTACCTCGGTCGGGTCGTTGACCCGCTCGGTACCCCGATCGACGGCCTCGGCGAGATCGACACCGAGGGCCGCCGCGCCCTCGAACTTCAGGCGCCCGGCGTCATGGTCCGTAAGTCGGTGCACGAGCCGATGCAGACCGGCTACAAGGCCGTCGACGCCATGGTGCCGATCGGCCGTGGTCAGCGTCAGCTGATCATCGGCGACCGGCAGACCGGCAAGACCGCTCTGGCCGTCGACACGATCATCAACCAGCGTGACAACTGGCGCTCCGGCGACGTGAACAAGCAGGTGCGCTGCATCTACGTCGCCATCGGCCAGAAGGGCTCCACCATCGCGTCCGTGCGCGGCGCGCTGGAGGAGGCCGGTGCCCTGGAGTACACGACCATCGTCGCCGCCCCGGCGTCCGACCCGGCCGGCTTCAAGTACCTGGCGCCGTACACCGGCTCGGCCATCGGCCAGCACTGGATGTACCAGGGCAAGCACGTCCTGATCATCTTCGATGACCTGTCCAAGCAGGCCGACGCCTACCGCGCCGTGTCGCTGCTGCTGCGCCGCCCGCCGGGCCGTGAGGCCTACCCGGGTGACGTCTTCTACCTGCACTCGCGTCTGCTGGAGCGCTGCGCCAAGCTCTCCGACGCCATGGGTGCCGGTTCGATGACCGGTCTGCCGATCGTCGAGACCAAGGCCAACGACGTCTCGGCCTTCATCCCGACCAACGTCATCTCCATCACCGACGGACAGTGCTTCCTGGAGTCCGACCTGTTCAACGCCGGCCAGCGTCCGGCTCTGAACGTCGGTATCTCGGTCTCCCGAGTCGGTGGCTCCGCTCAGCACAAGGCCATGCGCCAGGTCTCCGGACGACTGCGTGTGGACCTGGCCCAGTTCCGTGAGCTGGAGGCGTTCGCCGCCTTCGGTTCCGACCTGGACGCGGCCTCGAAGGCGCAGATGGAGCGCGGCAAGCGGATGGTGGAGCTGCTCAAGCAGGGCCAGTACCAGCCGATGCCGGTCGAGGAGCAGGTCGTCTCCGTCTGGGCCGGTACCACCGGCAAGATGGACGACGTTCCGGTCGAGGACATCCGTCGCTTCGAGAGTGAGCTGCTGGAGCACCTGCGCCGCGAGCACAAGGGGCTGCTGACCAGCATCGCCGAGGGCGCCAAGATGTCGGATGACACCATCCAGGCCATCGGTGACGCGATCGCCGCCTTCAAGCGCCAGTTCGAGACCTCGGACGGCAAGCTTCTGGGCGAAGACGCTCCGGTCAGCACCAGCAAGTGACGACGGAAGGGACCTGACTCATGGGAGCCCAGCTCCGGGTCTACAAGCGTCGCATCAAATCCGTCACCGCGACCAAGAAGATCACCAAGGCGATGGAGATGATCGCCGCCTCGCGTATCGTCAAGGCACAGCGCCAGGTGTCGGCCTCCACTCCGTACGCGACCGAGCTCACCCGCGCGGTGACGGCGGTGGCGACCGGATCGAATACGAAGCACCCCCTCACCACCGAGGCCGAGAACCCGGTGCGGGCCGCTGTACTGCTCATCACGAGCGACCGCGGTCTGGCCGGTGGCTACTCCGCCAACGCCATCAAGGCGGCGGAGCAGCTCACCGACCGGCTCCGGGCCGAGGGCAAGGAGGTCGACAGCTACATCGTCGGCCGCAAGGGTGTCTCGTACTACGGCTTCCGTGAGCGCAAGGTCGCGGAGTCGTGGTCCGGGTTCACCGACAACCCGACCTACGCGGACGCCAAGAAGGTCGCCGACCCGCTGATCGCCGCGGTCCAGAAGGACACGGCCGAGGGTGGTGTGGATGAGCTCCACATCGTCTTCACCGAGTTCATCTCGATGCTGACGCAGACACCGGTGCAGAACCGGCTGCTGCCGCTCAGCCTTGAGAAGGCCGTCGAAGAGAGCGGGACCAAGGGCGAGATCCTGCCCCTGTTCGACTTCGAGCCGTCGGCGGAGGACGTCCTCGACGCCCTGCTGCCGCGCTATGTCGAAAGCCGGATCTACAACGCGCTGCTCCAGGCGGCTGCCTCCAAGCACGCCGCCACCCGTCGCGCGATGAAGTCGGCCACCGACAACGCCGGAGAGCTGATCAAGAGCCTCTCCCGGCTTGCCAACGCGGCCCGCCAGGCCGAAATCACCCAGGAAATCAGCGAGATCGTCGGTGGAGCCAGTGCCCTGGCCGACGCGACCGCGGGGAGTGACAAGTAATGACGACGACAGTTGAGACGGCCGTTGCCACGGGCCGCGTCGCCCGGGTCATCGGCCCGGTCGTCGACGTGGAATTCCCCGTCGACGCGATGCCGGAGATCTACAACGCGCTGACCGTCGAGGTGGCCGACCCGGCCGAGGACGGAAAGCTCAAGACCCTGACCCTTGAGGTCGCCCAGCACCTCGGTGAGGGCGTGGTCCGTGCGATCTCGATGCAGCCCACCGACGGTCTGGTCCGCCAGGCCCCGGTGACCAACACGGGTGCGGGCATCACCGTGCCCGTCGGTGACTTCACCAAGGGCAAGGTGTTCAACACCCTCGGTGAGGTGCTGAACGTCCCCGAGGCCAACAACGAGGTCACCGAGCGCTGGCCGATCCACCGCAAGGCCCCCAGCTTTGACCAGCTGGAGTCCAAGACGGAGATGTTCGAGACCGGCATCAAGGTCATCGACCTGCTCACCCCGTACGTCAAGGGTGGAAAGATCGGTCTGTTCGGTGGTGCCGGTGTCGGCAAGACCGTGCTGATCCAGGAAATGATCTACCGCGTCGCCAACAACCACGACGGTGTGTCGGTGTTCGCGGGCGTCGGTGAGCGTACCCGTGAGGGCAACGACCTCATCGACGAGATGAGCGAGTCGGGCGTTATCGACAAGACCGCCCTGGTCTTCGGTCAGATGGACGAGCCCCCGGGCACCCGTCTGCGCGTCGCCCTCGCGGGTCTGACCATGGCGGAGTACTTCCGCGATGTGCAGAAGCAGGACGTGCTCTTCTTCATCGACAACATCTTCCGGTACACCCAGGCCGGTTCCGAGGTGTCCACCCTGCTCGGCCGTATGCCGTCCGCGGTGGGTTACCAGCCGAACCTGGCGGACGAGATGGGCCTCCTCCAGGAGCGCATCACCTCGACCCGTGGTCACTCGATCACCTCGATGCAGGCGATCTACGTCCCCGCGGACGACCTGACCGACCCGGCCCCGGCCACCACCTTCGCCCACCTCGACGCGACGACGGTTCTCTCCCGTCCGATCTCGGAGAAGGGCATCTACCCGGCCGTGGACCCGCTGGACTCCACGTCCCGCATCCTGGACCCGCGCTACATCACGCAGGAGCACTACGACGCCGCCACGCGCGTCAAGGGAATCCTGCAGAAGTACAAGGACCTCCAGGACATCATCTCGATCCTCGGTATCGACGAGCTGAGCGAAGAGGACAAGATCGCCGTCCTCCGTGCCCGTCGCGTGGAGCGCTTCCTGTCGCAGAACACCCACGTCGCCAAGCAGTTCACCGGCGTGGACGGTTCGGACGTGCCGCTCGATGAGTCGATCACCGCGTTCAACGCGATCTGTGACGGTGAGTACGACCACTTCCCCGAGCAGGCGTTCTTCATGTGCGGTGGCATTGAGGACCTCAAGGCCAACGCCAAGGAGCTGGGCGTCTCCTGAGTCCCTTGACTCTTGAAGGGGGGCGGGTCCGTCCCGTCCCCCTTCGCAAGCCCTATTAGACTTTGACCCAACACCCGGCATCATCGCCGGGTGGTGACCCGAGGAGCCACCCTTGGCTGCTGAGCTGCATGTCGAGCTGGTCGCCGCCGACCGAAAGGTCTGGTCCGGCGAGGCCACCCTGGTCGTCGCGCGCACCACGTCCGGCGACATCGGCGTCATGCCCGGTCACCAGCCGCTGCTCGGTGTGCTGGAATCGGGCCCGGTGACGATCCGTACCACCTCCGAGGACGGGGGCGGGACGGTTGTCGCCGCTGTGCACGGCGGTTTCATCTCCTTCGCCGACAACAAGCTGTCGCTGCTGGCGGAGATCGCCGAGCTGGCCGACGAGATCGATGCCCAGCGCGCTGAGCGTGCGCTGGAGCGCGCGCAGTCGGAGGAGGACGCCGCCGCCGAGCGGCGTGCCGACATCCGACTGCGTGCGGTGGCGGTGCGCTAGCACTCCGCCAACAGTCGAACCCTCAGCCGCGGCCCGGTCTGGACTCGTCCAGACCGTGTCGCGGCTGAGGCGATGCAGGTGCGATGAGAAGTTCGTTTGACTACAAGGACGAGCACGATGCGAGGAGGTCGGTGGAGATGTTCCTCGCAGTGCTGGTGAGCGTCCTGGCCGTCGTCACACTGGTGGGGATCGGCCTTTTTGTCTTTGGTCTGCGCCGACGGCTTATCCAGCGTTCCGGCGGCACCTTTGACTGCAGCCTCCGCTGGAACCTGCCCGAGGAGCCCGATGTCTCGGGCAAGGGCTGGGTGTACGGAGTGGCCCGCTACAGCGGTGACCGGATCATGTGGTTCCGGGTGTTCTCCTATGCGCCCAGGCCCCGTCGTGTCCTTGAGCGCTCGGCGATCGAGGTGATCGCCCGACGTACGCCCGAGGGCGAGGAGGAGCTGGCGCTGCTCTCCGACGCCGTTGTGCTCGGTTGCCTCCATCGAGGAACCCGCCTGGAGCTGGCCATGAGCGAGGATGCGCTGACCGGATTCCTCGCCTGGTTGGAAGCGGCCCCGCCCGGCCAGCGGGTCAATGTGGCGTAGCACAGGCATGGGGCCCGGGGGCGAGGGGCTCTGAAGGTTGCGTGGTGGGGCGTTGTCCGCGAGGGCAACGCCCTTTGTGCTGCCCGGAGCGAGCTGGTGCTGCCCTTCCCTTGAGAGGGAACGGCCAGCGCGTCCGGCGTCGGCCGGGGCTTCACGGCCTCGGTGTCCTGCCCTGCCCTCGCCAAGACGCCGCCGCGTTGACGGCGCCCGTGCCGTGGCTGTGCCGACGCTACGTCAACGGCGGTCGGTACGGGTGGTCATGGTCGGCGGACTGCCCGGGGTCCTTGGCCGCGGTCGTGAGACCTGCGTCGCGCCCAGAACACGCGGGAAGGGGTCCACTGCCCGCGGGTCGGCGCCCCTGGGGCGGTGGCGTGGCCCCTGCCCGGACGTACGCTTCCGGCCGGAAGCGGCTTTCGACCGGCCCGCGCCGAAGCCTTGACCGGTGCGGGGGCGGTAGCTCGTAGGGGCGGAGACCGGGTACGCCGAAGGGGCCGGGAGATGGTTCTCCCGGCCCCTTCTCTGTGCAGTGTTGCGTTGTGCTGTGCAGTGCTGAGCGGTGGTGCTAGTGGCTACTGGAGGCCGGTGTGAACCGCGTTGGCGAGTTCACCGTTGGTGGTGTCACCACTGAACTCCCAGTAGAAGGCGCCACCCAGGTTCTGCTGCTTGGCCCAGGCCATCTTCGAACCGATGGTCGCCGGGGTGTCGTAGCTCCACCAGTTGGTGCCGCAGTGGGCGTAGGCGGTGCCGCCGACGGTCCCGGTGGACGGGCAGGTGTTCTTGAGGACCTTGTAGTCCTCGTTGCCGGGCTCGTAGGTACCAGGCGCAGCGCCGGTGGCGGTGCCACCCGGTGCGGCCTGGGTCACTCCGGTCCAGCCGCGGCCGTAGAAGCCGACACCGAGCAGGAGCTTGCTCGCCGGCACGCCCTTCGCCTTGAACTTGGCGATGGCCTCAGCCGAGGTGAACTTCGGCTTCGGGATGCCGGGGTACGCGTTCAGCGCTGAGTGCGGAGCCGTCGGGCCCTTTGCGTCCCAGGAGCCGAAGAAGTCGTACGTCATCACGTTGTACCAGTCGAGGTACTGCGCGGCGCCGCCGTAGTCGGCCGCGTCGATCTTGCCGCCGTCAGAGGCGTCAGCGGTGGTGGCCGCGGTGATCAGGTAGTTCGGGCCGAACTTGGCCCGCATGGCCTTCATCATGTTGGTGATGGACGCGGGGCCACTGGTGTCACAGGTCAGACCACAGGCGTTGGGGTACTCCCAGTCCAGGTCGATGCCATCGAAGACATTCGCCCAGCGCGGGTCCTCAACCAGGTCGTAGCAGGACTGCGCGAACGCGGTGGGGTTGGCAACGGCCTGGCCGAAGCCGCCGGACCAGGTCCAACCGCCGAAGGAGAAGAGGACCTTGATGTGGGGGTACTTCTTCTTCAGCTTCAGGAGCTGGTTGAAGCTACCGCGCAGCGGCTGGTCCCAGGTGTCAGCGACACCGTCGACGGACTTGTCGGCGCTGTACGCCATGTCGTAGTCCGAGTAGGCGTCGCCGATGGTGCAGCGACCGTTCTGGACGTTACCGAAGGCGTAGTTGATGTGGGTGATCTTCGACGCCGTACCGGAGGTGTCCAGGTTCTTCACGAAGTAGTTGCGTCCGTAGACGCCCCAGTTGGTGAAGTAGCCCATCTTCTTCTTGGCACCCGGGTCCGGGTCCGGGTCAGGGACGCCCTTGGTCTTCACCGAGAGGGCCCCGGAGAGCGGGCCGAGCTGGTCGACGCTGTCCCGCGCCTGCACGGTGTAGGCGTAGGTCGTGGCCTTGGTCAGGCCCGTGTCCGTGTGGGTGAGGCCCGTGGTCGTGGCGACCTTGGTCCCGTCCCGGAACACGTCGTAGTTCTTGACCTGCTTGTCGTCCGTGGCCGCGCCCCAGCTGATCTTCGCCTGGGTCTCGGTCAGATCGGCGGCTGAGGAGCTCAGCGCGCCGGGAGCGCTCGGCGGCAGGTCGTCGTTCGGGGTGCCGTCACAGGAAGCGCCGTTGATCTTACAACCGGACGGGGCGCCAGTGCCCTGCCCGTTGAAGCCGAAGGTCACCGAAGCGCCGGGGGCCAGGGTGCCGGCCCAGGACTTGTTCTTGGCGGTCCAGTGGTTGACGACATTGGTGATGTCGGCGTCCCACGAGGAGGTGACCTTGGTGCCAGTGGGGAAGTCCCACTCAAGGGTCCATCCATTGATGGTGGTGGTGCCGGTGTTCTTCACCGTCCACTTGCCCTCGAAGCCGCTGCCCCAGTCGGAGCCCTTGACATAGCTCGCGGAGGCCGAGGTTGCGGCCTGTGCGGGAGTTGCCATGGCGACCATCGCGGCCAGGGGCAGGGCGAGCGCGGTCATTCCCGCGACTATTCGTGATCTTTTAGACATACGTTTTCTCAAGCCGTTGAGTGGTGGGGGTTGAGTGCTCAAGGGTGCTCCTTGGGGAGGTCCGGATAGTGGGGTAGGACCGTGCACTGCGCACTCTGCGTGGCTCACTGCAGCGTGTGTTGCGGTGAGAGTAAAGAGGTCTGGACCAATCGTCAATAGGTCCAGACCAAGGTAGGTCGTCGATGCGGGGGAAATGGGGTCTAGATCCCCAACTCCTGCGCCAGAACGGCCGCCTGGACCCTGCTGCGAAGGTCCAGCTTTCCTAGCAGTCGGCTCACATGCGTTTTCACAGTAGCCTCAGCCATACACAGCCGTACCGCGATTTCCGCATTCGACAGTCCTTGGCTGAGACATGAGAGCACCTCACGCTCCCGCCGGGTGAGCACATCGAGGATCTCGGGATCGCGGGCCCCGGGAGCCCGAGTGGGACTCGGGGCGGCGAACTCGGCGATCAGACGGCGGGTCACAGCCGGTGCGATCAGGCCTTCACCCCGGGCCACCGTACGGACCGCGTCCAGAAGGTCCTTGGCGTCGGTGTTCTTCAGAAGGAATCCAGCGGCACCGGCTCTTAGCGCGCCGAAGATGTACTCGTCAAGGTCAAAGGTAGTTAGAATCAAGACATCCGCAAGATGCTCCTCGACGATCTGACGAGTGGCGGAAACCCCATCGAGACGGGGCATTTGAATGTCCATCAACACCAGATCGGGACGTAGCTCCCGAGCCAGGTGGACCGCTTCCTCCCCGTCCGACGCCTCCGCGATCACCTCGATGTCGGGAGCGCTGCGGAGGATCAGCACCAGCCCCGCCCGTACCGCGCTCTGATCCTCCGCCACCAGCACCCGCACCCGAGCTGGGTGCTGATCACCTTCGCTGCGCGGCTCCTGCGTCATGTCGACGGCTCCTTGTCGTCCCCTACGGGCAGAACCGCCCGTACACACCAGATCTTGGTCTCGCCACCAGGCGGCCCCTCGATCGGACCCGCCTCCAACTCGCCCTCCAGCAGGGCCACCCGCTCCCGCATGCCGACCAGACCGGCCCCCGAACCGGGTGCCCGTGGACCCGGCCTGCTGCTGAAGGGGCTGGTGACCACCACTGTCAGCGCGCTGCCCACCAGATGGGTGAGGGTGATCCGCACCTCACCGGGCCCCGCGTGCTTGAGCGCGTTGGTCAGGGATTCCTGGACGATTCGGTACGCCGCCAACTCCACCGGGGATGGCAGGGTGGCGCCCTCCTCCCTGCGGTCGTCAAGGCTGAAGGCGAGTCCACTGCCGACGCCATGGGTAGCTGCCTGGGTGACCAGGGATTCCAGGCCGGCGAGGGTGGGCGCGACGGAGGACTCCTGGTCGCCACCGCTGTTGCGGAGCAGGCCGATGAGCCGGCGCATCTCCGTCAGTCCCGCGACACTGTTCTCCCGGATGACCCCCAGCGCATCCTCGGTGGTGCGCGGATCGTTGAGGGAGAGCGCGGCCGTGGAGTGGATGGCGATGGCCGAGAGATGGTTGGCGACGACATCATGCAGTTCTCGGGCCATCCGGCTGCGCTCGGCGGTCACCGCCTGCACCCGGTCCATCTCGGCGAGCAGGGCGGTCTGTTCCGCTCGCAACTCGGCCGCGTCGGCCGCCTCCCGATGGTTGCGGATGATGCTTCCGGTGGTGGCTGGTGCCAGGGTGATGAATCCGATGATGACCCCGAGGAGCAGTCCGCCCGGGTCCTGGAACAGGGCGAGAAGCGTGATCGTCGAGGCGACGGTGAAGAGTCCGGTGAGCACCGGGATACGGCGGGCCGCAGTGGGGGAGCCGTAGACGACCGCCGCGTACACCGCGTCCGTGAAGACCACCACCGTGATCAGGCTGCCGACCGTGAACTGGTCGGCGATGAGCGCGGCGGTGGCGATGGGCAGCATGGCGAGCGGCGCCACCCGGCGCAGCAGGGACTGAGCCGAGATCACGGTCAGGGGTACCAGGGTGGTCCAGGCGGGCAGATCACCGCGGCTGGACTGGGTGTAGAGCCCCAGTGACCACAGGAGTACGCCACCGAGGAACGCGCTCACGGCGAGAATCGCATCGTCGCGGTGGAAACGGGGGAAGGTCACCTTCCCATCCAACACGGCGGACGGCACTCAGGGCGTCCTCGCCCCGGGTGAGCTGCGAGTACATCAAAAGATGCAGTGCGACTTCGTCACTGGCGACGACGATCGTCGGCCGGGTCCACGAGACGCTTGAAGCGTTGAAAGGAGTGGGGCCGTGATCGTCACGTTGATCATCATCTGCGAGGTCGGCTTCTGGGTGCTGCTGGCGGCGGGGCTCGCCACCCGCTACATCCTGAAGATGCCGAGGGCGGGCATGGCCCTGCTGCTGTGCGAGCCGCTGCTGGAGATCGTGCTGCTGGTCGTCACGGCGATCGATCTGAAGAACGGCTCGGACCCCAGCTGGAAGCATGGACTGGCCGCCCTCTACATCGGCTACACCGTCGGGCACGGCCATCGCACGATCACGTGGCTGGACGGCCATGCCGCCCACCGGTTCGGGGGCGCTCCGCCGCCCCGGAAGCCGCCCCGGTACGGGAAGGCACGCGCCGCCTACGAGGCCAGGATCTGGGTCGGCACGCTGGTGGGCGCCGCGGTGGCCAGCGGGCTGCTGCTGCTCGCCATCTGGTACGTGGGTGACCCGGCGCGCTCGGGTTCGCTGGAGGGCTGGATCTACCAGGCCTGGAAGATCACCGGTATCCATGGGCTGATCGCCCTGGGCTACACGATCTGGCCGAAGAAGGACCCGGGGGAGCTGAAGCCGGATCGGGAGCCGGTCCGGGTGCGGCGCCCTTGACGGCCTGATCACCTGGTGAGACGGGTGGTCTTCTGAGACGGGTGCCGACTCGGCCGAGTCGGCACCCGTCTCATGTGCTCCTCGCTGGACTCAGCGCTCGCCGCCCGGGACCCACAGCACATCCCCGGTCTCCTTGTTCGCGATCCGCGCCAGAATGAACAGCAGGTCGGAGAGGCGGTTGAGATAGGTCGCCGTCAGCGGGTTCATGGTCTCGCCGTGTGCGTCCAGGGCCGCCCAGGTGGAACGCTCCGCCCGCCGTACGACCGTGCACGCCTGGTGCAGCAGGGCGGCGCCGGGGGTGCCGCCTGGCAGGATGAAGCTGCGCAGTTTCTCCAGTTCCGCGAGGAACTGGTCGCAGTCGTTCTCCAACCGGTCGATGTAGAACTGCTCCACGCGCAGCGGCGGGTACTTGGGGTCCTCCACCACCGGCGTTGAGAGGTCCGCACCCACGTCGAAGAGGTCGTTCTGCACCCGGACGAGGACCGTGACGACGTCATCCCGGAGCTGGCCCAGGGCGATCGCCGTGCCGAGCACGGCATTGGCCTCGTTGGTGTCGGCGTAGGCGGAGATTCGCTGATCGGTTTTGGGGACCCGGCTCATATCGCCGAGGGCGGTGGTGCCCTGGTCGCCGGTACGGGTGTAGATGCGCGTCAGATTGACCATGGGTCCAGCGTAGTTAAGGGCCATCTGCCTGGTATTGCCGGACAGCCCTCAGGCTCCGGTCGTGCGGAAGGCGCGGGTGCCGACCGTCACGGCCAGCACCGCGAACCCGATCGCGACCAGCACCCCGTACAGCATGGAGTCGGTCGTGTACGCACCCACGTAGGCGTCCCGCACGGCATCCACCAGATGACGGAACGGCATGGCGTGCGACAGGCCGTCCAGCCATCCGGGTCCCAGGGTCATCGGCAGCATCAGCCCCGACAGCAGCATGGAGGGCATGACGAACGCGTTGACGGCCGGTCCGAACTCGTGCGGCGTTCGGACCCTCAGCGCCAGTGAGTACGACAGCGAAGCGAGTGAGACGGCGAGCAGTGCGACGAACACCCAGCCGATGAGGATGCCGGCAAGGGGTGCGCGCAGCCCCATCACCAGCGCGGCGAGGACCAGCAGCACGGCTTGGAAGACGAAGAGGGCCGCGTCTCGCAGTACCCGGCCCAGCAGCAGGGCGAGCCGGCTGACGGGGGTCACCCGCATGCGTTCCACCACGCCCTGGCCCTGCTCGACGATGATGGCGAACCCGGCGAAGGAGGCTCCGAAGAGGGAGAGCTGAAGCAGTAGCCCCGGCACCAGCACCTGCCAGGAGTCACCGGTGGAGGCCAGCGGTAACCCGGTGAGCAGGGGCCCGAAGAAGAGCAGGTAGAGCAGCGGCATCAAGACGCCGAAGACGATGTGGAACTTGGAGCGCAGGGTCTGCCGGGCGTACCGCCCGAAGATCAGAGCCGTGTCCTGGAGCAGCATCGGAACTCCTCAGACGGCGACGGGGGCGGTGTGGGCCGGGGTGGGGGTTCGGCCGGTGATCGCGAGGAAGGTGTCCTGGAGGGTGGCTTCGGCCGATCCGGTGTGGTGGAGCTTGAGCGCGCTCGGGGTGCCCTCGGCGACGACCACTCCCCGGTCGACGATGATCAACCGGTCCGCGAGCGCGTCGGCCTCGTCGAGGTAGTGGGTGGTCAGGAAGACGGTGGTGCCGTGCTCGGCGCGCAGCCACCGCACCAGCGCCCAGAGATCGGCCCGACTGCCGGGGTCGAGCCCGGTGGTCGGCTCGTCCAGGAAGAGCACCTCGGGTCGGTGCATCAGCCCCATCGCGATGTCCAGCTTGCGCCGCTGGCCACCGGACAGGGCCCCGGTCGGGCGGTCCATCAGCCCGTCAAGGTCCAGCTCCCGAGCCAACTCCTGTGCTCGGGCCGTCGCATCCGCTGTGGACAGGCGATAGAGCCGACCTTGGGTGATCAGTTCCTCCCGCACGCTGATGTGGGGATCGAGCCCACCGGACTGGGCGACATAGCCACTTCTGCGGCGTACGCCCACGGGATCGCGCACCAGGTCGCAACCGGCGACCGTGGCCGTCCCGCCCGTGGGCGGCAACAGGGTGGTGAGCATCCGAAGGGTGGTGGTCTTGCCGGCTCCGTTGGGGCCGAGGAAACCGATGACCTCGCCGGCGCGGACGGTCAGGTCGATGCCGCGTACGGCCGCCACGGGGCCGGTCTTGGTGCGGAAGGTCCGGGCGAGCCCGGTTGCGCTGATGACTGCCATGACCCAAGAAAAGCAGAGTCACTTAAAGTTTGCAATGACTCTAAAATTTAAGGGAGTCCGGAAAGCTACGATGCGTGCCATGGCCGAGGGACTGAGAGAGCGCAAGAAGCGGCAGACCAGACAGCACATCTCCGACATCGCCACCGGCCTGTTCCTTGAGCGCGGCTTCGACGCGGTCACGATCGCCGAGATCGCGGAGGCGTCCGATGTCTCCGTGAACACCGTCTACAACTACTTCGCCACCAAGGAAGACCTCTTCCTCGACCGCAGCCCGGAGATGGCCCACCGCCTCGCCCGCTGGGTCCGTGGGCGCGGGCCGGGGGAGTCCGCTGCCGCTGCCGTCCTCAGGGAGTTGCGCGCCGAGGTCGAAGGGGTCTCGCCCCGGGTGGGGTTGATGCCGGGATACAAGCGGTTCCTGCTGGTCATCCATGACGCGGCCACCTTGCGCTCCAGGCTGTGGCGCATTCAGCAAGAGGTGCTGGAGAATCTGGAAGCGGTGCTGCGCGAGGAACTGGCCGCCGATCCGGCCGACCCGCGGCCCACGCTGATGGCCGGACAGATCAACTGGGTCTACGAGGCCGCCATGGGCTTCATCGGACGCGAGATGATGGCCGGTCGGACCCCCGAGGACGTCTCCCGAGAGGCGCTCGACCTCCTCGACGGCATCGAGGAACTGCTCAGTGCGAAGGTCCTCAACTACGCCGTCCGAACGACCGAATGACCCGCCTCGGTGTGATGTCCGTCATTTGAGACGTGACGCGCATCTCTTCATGGCCACATGGCCGCTTGTGACCGCTAACCTCCGGCCGAGAGGCGAAATGTAAACGTGTGTTAAGGGGTTGTCGCCAGTGGCCAGGAAACTCGCCGTCATCGGAGCCGGACTCATGGGGGCCGGTATCGCGCAGGTCTCCGCCCAGGCGGGCTGGGACGTGGTCCTGCGCGATATCACCGACGAGGCCCTGACCCGTGGCACCGACGGCATCCGGGCCTCTTACGACAAGTTCGTCAGCAAGGGCAAGCTCGAAGCGGCCTACGCTGAGGCCGCGTTGGCGCGGATCACCACCACCACCGATCTGGACGCCGTCGCCGACGCGGACATCGTGGTCGAGGCGGTCTTCGAGAAGCTGGAAGTCAAGCACGACATCTTCCGCGCCCTCGACAAGATCGTCCGTGCCGACGCGGTGCTCGCCTCCAACACCTCCGCCATCCCCATCACCAAGATCGCGGCGGTGACGGATCGTCCGGAGCGGGTCGTGGGCGCCCACTTCTTCTCGCCCGTACCGATGATGCAGCTGTGCGAACTGGTACGCGGCTACAAGACCAGCGATGAAACCCTCGCCACCACACGTGAGTTCGCCGAGTCCGTGGGTAAGACCTGCATCGTCGTCAACCGCGATGTCGCGGGCTTTGTCACCACCCGTCTGATCTCGGCACTGGTCGTCGAAGCCGCCAAGCTCTACGAGTCGGGGGTGGCCTCGGCCGAGGACATCGACATCGCCTGCAAATTGGGCTTCGGCCATGCCATGGGCCCGCTCGCCACCGCGGATCTCACCGGCGTCGACATCCTGCTCCACGCGACCAGCAACATCTACACCGAGTCACAGGACGAGAAGTTCGCCCCGCCGGAGCTGATGCGCCGGATGGTGGACGCCGGTGACATCGGACGCAAGAGCGGGCAGGGCTTTTACACCCACTGACCGGCCCGTAGGACACCGGGACATCACCCGCAGGGGTGAATTCGGTATCGGTTCGCTTACAACCAGCAACTGGAGCGCCCTTTGGGCAGTCAGTTGGTGAAAGACAAGAACAGTTAAGAACACACAACCATCACAGACAGTGCAGCCAGCGTGAGTGGCGCCAGGGCGGCAGGCGGCATATCCACAGGGCACTGAAGCACTCTCGGGGAGCGCATATGCACATCAGGGGCGACCACGCCGAGCTGGTCGTCGGGGGCCGCCTCGACGTGCGCAGCGCGGCGGACGCCCGCACGGTCCTGCACTCGGCGGTCGATGGCGGATCCGGCGATCTGGTGCTCGATCTGACCGACCTCGACTCCTGGGACGCCACCGGTCTCGGGGTCATCATGGGCGCCCACCGCCGGGCCGGACGCTGCGGCCGACGACTGGTACTGCGCAGCGTGCCACCACAGATGCAGCGTCTGCTGGTGGCCACACGACTGCACCGCATCCTGGCGATCGAAGGCGGCCTGGCCGCTGAATCGCTTCCTCGGGTGTGAATCGAGGCTTGTGCGAGGCCTCCCAGGATCTCCCGGATGTGGGGGATTTGGCCGGATGCCGGGGATGTGAACAAGGCGCGCACCACTGGTGACGCTCCTGCGACCGCGCGGTAACAGCTGTACAACAGCTGTGCGGCTGAAGGCCGGTAGACGGCTCTGAACGGGCCCCCGCGCCAATTCTCATGAGACTGTGACGTCGCGGACGGGGCTGGACCTCGCGGTGGGGGCGATACCCTGCGGGGGTCCGAGGCTCGCTGGCCCCGCCGTTTCACAAGCCCCATCCACAGGGCTCGTACGGCTGGTGAGCGCGCCACAGCGGCAGCCGGGCGGATGACGGGACCGAGAGGTCCTTCGTCTCCGCCTCTGTCGCAGGCTCCGCAGGGACCGTGGCGGAGACGAACCTATGCACAGTGCATTTGGGGGCTTGGACGATGGAGAACGAGAGTTTCGGCGTGGAAGCGGACATGACGCGTCCGCCTCGGGACGCCGCGGCACCTGGCTTTGGACAGTCGGCACCGGCGCTCGCCCGAATGGTCCGACTCGTCTCCGGTGACTTCCTCCTCACCGTCAATCCCGTGGACGGTAGTGAGGTTGAGCTCTGTCCACCGGGAGGCACCCCCGACGGCCTGGAGCGGCTCACCGTTCCCGCTCGACGGACCCCCGCCGAGCGGATCGAGCAGGAGCGCACCACCCGGCCTCCGGCACCGGCGGGTCCCGCCACCCCCCGGCTGCCGCTGCTGGAGCGCGACGAGGAGTGCGCCCGGCTGATACGGATGCTCGCTCGCGGGCGTTCCATACGGGTCACCGGGCCCCCGGGCTCGGGCCGCACCAGCTTGCTGAACACCGTCGCCGGGGAGTGCGCCGACCTGGCGCCCGACGGAGTCATCCGTCTCAACGGCCGTCATCGCACCCCCACCGAGCTCCTGTACGAACTGTTCGCCGCGATTCACCGCACCCCGCGCCAGCGGCCCGACCGGGCCCAACTGAACTCCCAGATAGGGGAGATCGGGGCGGTCGTCATCCTGGACGATCTTGAATTTGATGGTGCGGCACTCGAAGAGTTCCTCGACGCGGCCCCCGAGTGCGCCTTCTTGATGGCGACCACGCCGGACACCGCAGGGCCCCTCTCCGACTCCCGACTCGAGGAGATCATCCTCGTCGGCCTCGGCCGCCCCGCCTCCTTGGAACTACTGCGGCGAACCGTGGACCGGCCACTCACCGAGGACGAGCAGAACTGGGCGGGAGACCTCTGGTTCGAATCAGAGGGTCTGCCGCTGCGCTTCGTCCAGGCGGGCGCACTGCTGCGGCAGGGCGACGCACTGCGTACGGAGATCCACGAAGACCCCGACTCCTTTGAGGCCTTCGCGCCCAGCGGCATGGCCGAGGCCGGTGAGCTACCGCTGCCGACGCTGGGACAGGGCGCCGCCCCCGCCGCGCTGCTGGCCTCCCGGCTGAGCGAGTCCGCCCGTAACGCCCTGCGTTTCGCCGTCTCACTCGGGGGTGAGGTCCCGCACCAGGCGCATCTACCGGCCCTCATCGGCGACACCCACGCGGACTCCGCGATCGGTGAGTTGATGGGCTCCGGACTGCTCTCCCCCGTCGGCGGGCGCTACCGGCTCGCCCCCGGAGTGCTGGTCCAGCTGACGGAGAAGGGGTACGCCGACGAGTCGGCCGGCCGGGCCCGTACCACCGCCCAGCACTACGCCTGGTGGGTTGGGCACCCCTCCGTCACCCCCGAGCGGGCGGTGGCCGAGGCGGACGCCATCCTGGCGACCCTCAGCGCCCTGGTGCCCGGAGCGGAAGCGGCGGAGGCCAGCGCGGCCGTGCTGCTCGCCCGGAGCGCCGCGCCGGCCTTCGCGGCCGGACTGCACTGGGGCGCCTGGGAGCGCGTCCTGCGGATCGGGTCCGAGGCGGCCCGTATCGCCGGTGAGGTCGCCGAAGAGGCGTACTTCCACCATGAGCTGGGTGTCCTCGCGCTCTGCACGGACAGCCTGGAGCGGGCGCGCGCGGAACTGGAAGCCTCGATCGCCATGCGCGGCGCACTCGCCGACAAGCGGGGCACGGTCGCGGGCCGCCGCGCACTCGCGCTCGTCGCCGACCGGGAGAACGGCCTGGCGCCCGCGAGCGCGGTGCCCGTCGCGCCCCGCGGCGTCGAACGGGAGCTCCCCGCGGGCAAGACCCTCCTCGCGCTGCCGCCCGGCCCCGCGGCGCCCGTGGTGCCGGTCGTCGACGCGGTGGCCACGGAGGCCCACACCGAAGAGACAGCGGTGATCCCGCAGGAGACCGTGGTCGCAGCCCCCCTGCCCTCGTACAGCTTCACGGGCGATGACGGCCGCTCCACGTCCCGAGCCCGCTTCGCCATCCTGCGTGGTGCCCGCCGCAATCTGATCGCCGCGGGTGCCGGCGCGGTCGTGGTGGCCGTGCTCGGCACGGTACTGGCGCTGGGCATGGCATCGGACAACCGGGATCAGCCGAGTGTGAACGTCCGCAACGGCCAGTCGGCGAATGTGGACGACCGTCAGGACGGCCTTGAGGCGGATGAGCCGACGCTGCCGGCTGAGGGCGCGTCGGATTCCGACGCGCCGCGTCCCGTCAGTTCTGACACTCGGGGTCCGTCAGCCAGCTCCGGGGCTCCCGGCCCGTCCGCGTCCAGCAGCGCGTCCAGCGGATCGAGCGGCTCCAGCGAGGACCCGTCGTCCAGCACCTCGCAGCCGGCGCAGAGCCCGTCGTCGTCAGGGACGACCAGGCCCTCGCCAGAGCCTTCGTCATCCCAGTCGTCCAGCAAGCCTCCGGGCCCGTCGAACCCCGGTCCTCCGACATCGAACCCGCCGAGCACCAGCACACCGCCCTCCAGCTCCGGCGGTCCCAGGCCGAGCGGGTCGACAGAGATCAGCGCGAGCGCGCCGATCAGCAGTAGCGCACCGGCGAACGGGTCGTCGTCATCGGTGTCCGCCCCGACGCCGCCCGACTCGTCAGGCCCGGTCATCTGAACGGGCGAGCAACAGACGGTGGGGCCCGGAGGCGATGCCTCCGGGCCCCACCGTCTGTTCTCGGCGTCCGTTCTCGAATGCGGCGGCTCTAGAACAGTCTGAGCTTGTCGTCCTCGATGCCCCGCAGCGCGTTGTAGTCCAGCACGACGCAGCCGATGCCCCGGTCCGTTGCCAGCACCCGCGCCTGCGGCTTGATCTCCTGGGCCGCGAACAACCCCTTGACGGGTGCCAGATGGGGGTCGCGGTTCAGCAGCTCCAGATATCGGGTCAACTGCTCGACACCGTCGATCTCACCCCGCCGCTTGATCTCCACCGCGACCGTCACTCCGTCGGAGTCCCGGCACAGGATGTCCACCGGGCCGATCGCGGTGGGGTACTCGCGGCGAATGAGGCTGTACCCGGAGCCCAGCGTCTCAATGCGGTCGGCAAGGAGTTCCTGGAGGTGCGCCTCCACTCCGTCCTTGATCAAGCCAGGGTCCACACCCAACTCATGGGACGAGTCATGGAGGACTTCCTCCATGGTGATGATCAGTTTCTCGCCCGCTTTGTTGATGACGGTCCAGGCACTGCCGTCGCCCTCCTTGAGGGTGCACGGGGGAGACATCCAGTTCAGTGGTTTGTAGGCGCGGTCGTCCGCATGGATGGAGACACTGCCGTCTGCCTTGATCAGGATCAGACGGGGGGCGGAGGGCAGGTGGGCAGTGAGCCGGCCCGCGTAGTCCACGGAGCAGCGGGCGATGACAAGGCGCATGAACGGCAACGCTACTCGACGCGCACCACCCGGCGCGATTCTTCCTACGTTCTCCCGCTGTGGGCCACCACTGCGGTTGACTGAGACGGATCGCGTCGTCCCACTTGTCCCCGTTCGTCGTTGGCCGGTTGTCCTCCCAATCTCCTGGTGCCCTCTGGACGCCGCACTTACCGTGGATGCAGCAGGTCGCCGGGTGCGCACTCTGCGTCGCCGTACGCCATACCGTGCGGCGGCGTCTCCGGTGCCTACTTCCCTGCCCGTATGACCCCGTGACCCGGGGTCGCGAGAGGAGAACCCATGTCGCTCGACGTCTCACCGGCGCTGTTGGAACAGGCCGAGCGAGGCGAAGTCGATGAAGCCGCTTTCGTCGACTGCGTCCGGACCTCCCTGCCGTACGCATGGGAGATGGTCAGTTCCCTGGTGGCACAGCTGAAGGTCGACGGCGGCGAGTTCGCCGACAACCAGACGCCCCCGCCGGACGAGCAGGCCCGTGGTCAACTACTGCGCGCGCTAGCGAGTGACGCGATCCGAGGTGCGCTTCAGCGGCACTTCGGAGTGCGTTTGGCATTCCAGAACTGCCATCGCGTCGCGGTGTTCCCGCTGGACCCGTCAGTGGATGAGCGGCTTGCCCGCTTCACCTCCATCAGGGGCCAGCTGCTCAACCAGTCGCCTGAAATGCGCGACTGCTGATGTCTTTTGCTGCCGCTCCGCATCGCGGGAGCCGTGACTGATGCCGGAGCGGCAGCATGGGGCCTGAACAGTGAGCATGACCGCCGGGTCCGGCCCCGCCCCGTTCTCGAAGGCGGCGGATCAGCTCAGCAGAGGGAGCACGTCCGACCCGAGGGTGCGCAGGTTCTCCTCCGTGGTGGCAAGATCACCCGACCCCTCGGTCAGCAGGGCGAAGCGGGTGATGCCCGTCAGTTCGGCGGTGGCGGCGATGCGATCCGCGGCGAGCCTCGGTGGGCCGACCGGATGCAGCGCGCAGAGCATCTCCGTATAGGCCACGGGGTCACGCATCACCCGGCGCCGTCCATCGACCGTGATGTGGGCGTCCAGCCCTTGCTTGAGCCAGCCGGGCATGGCCTTGACGAGGACCTCTGCCGCTTCCGTCGTGGTGTCCGCGATCTGGGCCACCCCCGCCGAGACATGTGCGACCTGGGCCACCTCCTCGGGCGGCCGACCGCACGCCAGCGCATGGCTGCGCCACAGCGCGACCATCTCCGCCTTCTCCGCATCACCGCAGTGCATTCCCAACAGCATGGGCAGCCCCTGCTCGGCGGCCAGCCGCACACTCTTCGGGGAGGTGCACGCAACGATCACTTCGGGGCCCTGCGGTGGTCCGCCGATGAGTTCCTGGGCTCTGGGGACGACCGCTACCTCCCGGAAGGAGAACCGCTCACCGCGCGCGCTGACGCTCGGCTCCCTCAGCCAGCGCAGCAGCAACTCCAGGGACTCGGGAAACCCGGACTCATAGGCGCTCAGACCGGAGCCGAAGACCTCCAGGTCGATCCAGGGCCCGCCGCGGCCCACGCCCAGGGAGAACCTGCCACCGCTGGTGAGATGGAGCAGTGCCGCCTGCTCGCCCAGCGCCACCGGATGGACGCTGGGGAGCACGGTCACCGCCGTACCCACCCGGATGCGTCGGGTGCGGCCGAGGAGGAGCGCGGCGAGTGTCACCGCGGAAGGGCATACGCCGTAGGGCACGAAGTGGTGCTCCGCGAGCCAGACCGAGTCCAATCCGGACTCCTCCGCGACTTCCGCGGATCGCACCGCCCGATGTAGGGCCTCCCCCTGTCCCTGGCCCGGGAACTGGGCTGCCAGTACGAACGTACCCACGCGCATCGCCTTCTGCCTCCTTGCGGCCGACGCGTCACTCCCCCTGGTGGCAATAACGTCTGACACGTGCCAAAGGCACGGCCCAAAGTGAAGTTCTTGCGATTTTCCGGTAACTGCTCCTGAGGAGTGGCCCGCTCTCACACTGAGTGGGACGTGTACCCCCAACCGTGGACCGTAGGCTGGACTCGACAGCAATCGTCCGTACTTGCCCCGTGAGGTATCACGTGTCCCCGCGCCGCAACCGCCCCAAGGGCGGCGACAACCCCTCCGCGCCCCCCGGTGAACTGGGCGACAGGTACGGCGGCTTTGGCCGCACCGAGTCCTGGCAGGACGAGGAGTGGTCCGTCCGCCATGTGGCCGGTGCGAGCGCCGCGGGCAAGCGGTACCGCTGCCCCGGGTGCGACCAGGAGATCCCGTCCGGGATGCCCCATGTGGTGGCCTGGCCGCAGCACGGCGGTGTGGAGGACCGACGGCACTGGCACAAGGCGTGCTGGAACGCGAAGGACCGCCGCACCTCGCGGGTGCAGCGGTCCCGAAACGCTCCCAAGCACTGAATCCCCAGCACTCAACGCGTGGGTGGCGCTGGGAGAACGTCCCTAGACGTCGCGGGAGTTCAGCATGGTGTACGCGGCTCCCAGCGCGACGGCGGCGATCCCCAGCATGATCCACAGCGGTTCCCAGCCCATGGGGCCTGACTGGGTCACCGAGTTGTCGTAGAGCACACCGAGCTGGCTGGGGATCGAGTACTCCAGCAGCGCGTCCTGGAGCCAGGACAGTGACTCGGTGAACATGAACATGGCCATCACCAGCGGCAGCAGCACCAGACCGATCATGATCGTGATCGCACCGGCGGAGTGCCGGATCATGGAGCCCACGGCCAGCGAGAGCAGACCGAGCAGCGCGAGGTAGAGGCTGACACCGAGGGTGGAGCGCAACCACTCCTGGGTCGTCGGAGACCCCTGGTCGATGATCGCCACCTGGGCCACGCCGACGAAGAGGGTGAGCGCCAAGGTCACGGTGAAGACGAGCGCGAAGAAGACGATCGCCTTGGCGGTCAGCACCCGTCCCCGAGTGGGGCACGCCGTCAGCGTGGTCCTGATCATTCCGGTGCCGTACTCGGACGCGACGGTCAGCACACCGAGCGTCATCACACACAGGCTGCCGAGGAGCACCCCGAAGAAGCCGAGCGACAGGATCGGCTGATCCTCCACATTGGCGTCGCTGGTGGTGATGGCCGCCGCGACGGCGAGCCCGATGCCCACGAGAAGCAGGGCCATGACGCTGAGCGTCCAGATCGTCGACCGAACGGAACGGATCTTGGTCCACTCCGACGCGATGGCGTCACCGAGATGGGCCCGGCGGATCGGGATCGGCGAGGAGTAGACGGCGCCGGGTGCGCCTTGGTGCTGGTAGGGGGTGGTCATCGCGGGTCCTCGGGCTTGGTCGGATCGGCGGGTGCGGGCGCGGCGGCGGGAACCGCGGCTGCCGGGCCCGCCGGCAGCCGGGGATCGGCGGCCGGAGCCGCGTAGGGATGCTGGCCCGGCTGCGGCGGCGGTGGTGCGTACCAGCCCTGCTGCGGCACATCGGGAACCTGCTGCGCCGGCGGTCCGTACCCCGGCTGAGGCTGCTGCATCAGCCCCGCCTTCTGGTCCGTCGTGGAGCGGTAGTCCACCGCGCCCTGCGTCATCCGCATATACGCCTCTTCCAGCGAGGCCTGGTGCGGCGACAACTCCCACAGCCGGACGTCCGCGCCATGCGCCAGATCACTGATGCGCGGCAGCGGCAGCCCCATGACCCGCAGCCCGCCGTCCGGCTCGGGCACGACATGCGCCCCGGCCTCGCTCAGCGCCGCGGACAGCTTCTCGCGCAGTTGCGGCTCGGTGTCCGGCGTACGCACCCGGGCGAAGTCGGCGGAGTTCGCCGAGATGAAGTCCCTGACGCTCATGTCCGACAGCAGCTGACCCCGACCGATCACGATGAGATGGTCGGCGGTCACGGCCATCTCACTCATCAGATGCGAGGAGACGAAGACCGTGCGGCCCTCGGAGGCGAGCTGCTTCATCAGGTTGCGGACCCACAGGATGCCCTCCGGGTCCAGTCCGTTGACCGGCTCGTCGAAGAGCAGCACCTGGGGGTCACCGAGCAGCGCCGCCGCGATGCCCAGGCGCTGTCCCATACCGAGGGAGAAGCCCTTGGAGCGCTTCTTGGCCACCTCCTGGAGGCCGACGACACCGAGCACCTCATCCACCCGGCGGGCCGGGATTCCGGAGAGCTGCGCCAACGACAACAGATGGTTGCGTGCGCTGCGCCCACCGTGCACGGCCTTGGCGTCAAGCAACGCTCCGACCTGCCGGGGAGCGTTCGGCGTCTGCCGGAAAGGCTGCCCGCCGACCGTGACCGAGCCCGCGGTGGGATTGTCCAGTCCCAGAATCATCCGCATGGTGGTGGACTTGCCTGCGCCATTGGGCCCGAGGAAACCGGTGACGGCACCGGGCCTCACGTGAAAAGAAAGGTTGTACACGGCTGTCTTCGCGCCATAGCGCTTGGTCAGCCCGACTGCCTCGATCATTCTCCAGCCCCATCGACTTCTGGTCATCGGGGCCTAGGCCAGCCAGCCACATGCCCCCCGTTAGAGTTAGGAGGATAACTTTTTCTCCGCGGTTCCTCCTAGGCGGTAATCCTTCGGCCAGGAGGGTGCGCGGACGGCTGAGCTCCTGCTGGAGCAGGAAGTCACCGCCCCGTCGCGGAACGTCATGAGATCGCGGGTGGGCGCCCCGTTCGGCCCGAGGCCAGCGCGGTGACGACAGCCGGCCGGGCCGCCGCGGTCGCGGCCCCGGCCAGCCCCCGTACGGATGACGTCAGGCGTCGCGCTTCTTCAGTACGAGGTAGGCGCCGATCAGGGCCGCCACGACCCAGATCACCATGATGCCCAGTCCGCCCCAGGGGCCGTAGGGCGCCTCATTGCCGCCCATGGCGTCCGGGAGCACCTGCATGATCTTGGAGCCGGCCTGGTCGGGGAAGTAGCGGGCGACATCCTTCGCCTTCGGGACCGAGGCGAGGATCTGGGAGACCAGGAAGAAGAACGGCATCAGAATGCCCAGCGACAGGATGGAGCTGCGCAGCATCGTCGCCACCGCCATGGAGAACAGGGCGATCAGGCCCATATAGAGGCCGCCGCCGATCACCGCGCGCAGCACGTTGTCCGCACCGATCGTTGTGCGATGTTCACCAAGGAGTGCCTGGCCGATGAAGAAGGAGGCGAAACTGGTCGCCATTCCGACGACCAGGGCCAGTGCCGTCGCCACGGCGATCTTGCTGAAGAGGAAGGTCGCTCGCTGCGGTACGGCGGCGAGTGAGGTGCGGATCATCCCGGAGCTGTACTCCGTGCCCACCACCAGCACCCCGAACACCACCATGGCCAGCTGGCCCAGGATCATCCCGGAGAAGCTGAAGAGGGTGGGGTCGAAGGTGAACTGCTCCTCCCGGCTGAGGTCATCGAAGGTCGCCTTCGTCAGCGCGCACAGCGCCGCGCTCAGGGCGACCGTCACCACGAACGCGCTCACCAGCGTCCAGGTCGTCGAGGAGACAGTACGGATCTTGGTCCACTCGGACTGGAGGACCGCGGGTACCGAGGCCATGGGTCAGGCTCCCTTGTCGCTCTGGTAGCTCTGGCCCCACTGGGGACCCGGCTGCTGGTCGGACGGCGGCCCGGCATGGCTCGTACCGTGGGCGTGGTACTCCACCGAGCCGGCCGTCATCTGCATAAACGCCTCCTCCAGTGAGGCGCGCTGAGAGCTCAGCTCATGCAGCGTGATCTGGTGACGGGCCGCCAGTTCACCCAACTCCTCGGTGGTGGCGCCGTCGATCTCCACCGTCCCGGACCCCGCCTCCACGGCCGTGAGACCCGACTCGCGCAGCACCTCCCGCAGCCGCTCCCGCTGGGGTGAGCGCAGCCGTACGAAACTGCGGGAATTCTCGTGGATGAAGTCCGCCATCGAGGTGTCCGCCAGCAGCTTCCCCTGCCCGATCACAATGAGGTGATCGGCGGTCAGCGCCATCTCGCTCATCAGATGCGAGGAGACGAAGATGGTGCGCCCTTCGGACGCCAGAGACTTCATCAGATTGCGAATCCAGTGGATGCCCTCGGGGTCCAGTCCGTTCACCGGCTCGTCGAACATCAGGATCTCGGGGTCGCCGAGTAGGGCGGAGGCGATACCCAGACGCTGGCCCATGCCGAGCGAGAAGCCCTTCGACTTCTTCCGTGCCACCGGAGTGAGACCCACGACGTCCAGCACTTGATCAACCCGGGCGGTCGGGATGCGGTTCGCCTGCGCCAGACAGAGGAGATTGTTGTAGGCGCTGCGTCCACCGTGCATGGCCTTGGCGTCTAGAAGCGCGCCAATGTACTTCAGCGGCTCGTCCAGTTCCCGATAGCGCTTGCCGTCGATTCGGACATTTCCGCTGGTCGGATTATCGAGATCGAGCATCATGCGCATCGTCGTGGACTTCCCGGCACCGTTGGGGCCGAGGAAGCCGGTCACCATCCCTGGTCTGACCTGAAACGACAGATGGTCGACGGCTACTTTGCTACCGAAGTGTTTGGTGAGGCCATCCAGCTCGATCATGCGGACACCGTACGGTGTGCGCAAAGCCCCCCGCCACTTGAGCGGCGAGGGGCTCTGACAGTTACGCGGCCCCGGTGGGCCTGGGCTCAGCGGGACTGCTGGGCCGGGACACCACGGGAGATCGGCTCGTCGTCGACGGGGTTGCCCGCCGCGGCCACCGCTGCACCGGTCAGCGTCGCCAGCATCTCGCGAACGTTCGTCAGCTGCGCGTTGATGGAGTCGCGGCGGTTGGTGAGCGCCGCCAGCTCGCGCTCCGATTCGCTGCGGATACGGTCGGCCTTGGCATTGGCGTCGGCCACGATGTCCTCGGACTGGCGCTGCGCGGTCTCCACCGTCTGGCGGGCCCGACGCTCCGCGTCCGTACGCAGCTTCTCGGCCTCCAGCCGCAGCTGCTCCGCGCGGTGCTCGATCTCCGCAAGACGCTTCTCGGCCTTCGCCTGACGCGACGCCAGATCACGCTCGGACTGCTCGCGGCGCTTGGCCAGATTGGTCTCGAAGTCCGCAGCGGCCTGGGCGGCCTTGGCGCGGGTCTCCTCGAAGAGCGCGTCCGCCTCCTCGCGCTTGGACTGCGCGTCCTTCTGCGCTTCCGTACGCAGCTGGGTGGCGTCGCCCTTCGCCTTCTCGACGATGCGGACGCCCTCGTCCTCCGCCTTGGCCTTGCGCTCAGCGGCGAACGACTCGGCGTCGTTGCGGACCTGCTGGGCGGCGGACTCAGCCAGCTCACGGTGCTGCTCGGACGCGCGACGGGCCTCCTCACGCAGGTCCTTGGCCTCCTCCTCGGCAAGACGGAGGATCTTCTCCACGCGTGCTCCGAGACCGGCGTACGACGGCTCCGCGTCGGTGACCTGGGCCTGGGCGTTCTGCGTCTCAAGGTGGAGTTCCTCGATCCGCTTTTCCAGAGAGGTGATGCGCGCCAGCGCACTATCACGGTCGGCGACGAGTTTGGTAATGCGGTCGTCCACCTGGCCGCGGTCGTAGCCACGCCGCACGAGCTCGAAGCCGAATGGGGAGGATGTGTCGCTCATGGGGTTCCTGTCGAATGAGACCGGTGAGGTGATAGAGGGAATCCTAGGGGCCTAAGCGGCGAGTCATCGAGTGGATACAGGTTTGATCTGGAGAATGTCCAGCCTTTTGAGTGGCTAGCCGTCTGACGACTTGCCACTCGAACGGGTGGCACCCGCTGTCGCACCCGCCCTGACACCACCTGAAGAACCGCTGGAGCCCTTGCTGTTGGTGGAAGGCGCTTCGAAGGACTCCAACGCCTCCAGTACGTCCTGGACACGGGAGATCTCGGTCTGAATGTCCTCGCGGCGCCGCACGAGGACGTCCAACTCCCGCTTGCCGTCGCTGACGAGGCGCTTGGCTTCGACCTCGGCATCCGCCTTGATCTGCTGTCCCTCGCGCACGAGTTCAGCCTTCTTCTGCTCAGCCTCCTTGAGCAGGCTCTCGGCTCTCTTCACCGCGTCGATGCGGACCCGGCTCGCCTCCGAGTTCGTCTCGGACATCAAGTCCTTGGCCTTCGCATCGGCCTCCGCGCGCTGCTCGCGCGCCGCGGTCATCAGCTGGTCGACCCGCTCGCCGGTCGTCTTCATCTGCTCGGAAGTCTCCCGGCGGGCCCGCTCGTGCAACTCCTCGATCTCGCCCTCGACCCGGGCACGCAACTCCTCGGTGCGCTCCCTGATCGCGGTGGAGTCCCGACGCGCACCCACCAGCAGTTCATCGGCGTCCGCACGGGACTTCTCCACCAGCGAGTTGCCCTCGATGGTCGCCTCGGCGATCAGTCGCTCGGCCTCCTTGCGGGCCGCGCCCACCATCGTGTCGGCCTGCTCCTCGGCTTCCAGCGCGGCCCGCAGCGCCTCCTCCTGAGCCTTGTTGACGAGCTGGTCCGCCTGTTCAGCCGCGTCCCTGCGGCGCTTGGCCGACGCCTCGCGGGCCTCGTCCACGGTCCGGTCGGCCGCCGCCCGCGCATCGGTGCGCATCCGCTCGGCCACCGCCTCGGCGTCCGCCACGACCTTCCGGGCCTCGCCCCGCATCCGCTCGGCGGCCTGCTGCGCGGAGCCCACCGTGTCAGCGGCCTCGACCCGCAGCCGCTCTGCCTCGGCACTCGCCTGGGCGACGAGTTGGTCGGCCTGTGCGGCGGCGTCGGCCCGTCGCTTGTCCGCGGACTTTCGCGCCTCGTCGAGGAGCCCCTCGGCATGGGTCTTGATCCGCTCGCCCTCGGCCGTGGCCTCGCCGACGAGCCGCTCGGCCTCGGCACTCGCCTGGGCGACGAGTTGGTCGGCCTGCGCGGCGGCGTCGGCCCGTCGCTTGTCCGCGGACTGCCGTGCCTCGTCGAGGAGCCCCTCGGCATGGGTCCTGACCCGCTCGCCCTCGGCCGTCGCCTCGCCCACGAGCCGATCCGCCTGAGTGGCCGCCTCCGAACGGATGCGATTGGCGTCGTCCCGGGCGTCCGCACGGGTGCGGGAGGCGTCCTGCTCGGCCGTCGCGAGGGCGTTCGACGCGTCCGTGCGCATCCGCTGCGCGTACTCCGCGGTGTCCGTGCGCAGTCGCTCGGACTCCTCGATGGCATCGGTGACGGTCCGTTCGGCGAGCGCGTTGGCCGCCTCCGTCTCCTCCTGGGCCCGCGTCCGCAGCCGGGCCACGTCCTCCCCGGCGCGCTCCCGCTCGGCATGGGCATCCGAGCGGATCCGGTCAGCCTCGTCCTGGGCCTCCGTCCGGGTCCGCTCGGCCGAGTGCTCGGCGGCGGAACGCAGTCCGGCGACCTCCTGCTCGGCCTGCTCATGCAGCCCGGCCACGGCGTCCCGAACCTGCTTGGCCGTCTGCTCGGCGGCGGCGACCATCTCGGTGGAGCGCTGATCGGCCTCCGCCACCAGCCGGTGCGCCTCAGCCTGGGCCTCCTCGACCCGCTTACGGGCCGACGCGAGCAGGCCTTCGCTCTGCTCCCGGGCCCGCTCCCGCTCCTGGTTGGCCTCGTGGCGCGCCGAATCGACGATGCCCTCGGCCTCGCGACGGCGGCGTACGGCTTCCTCCTGGGCCGCGGCGAGCGCCTCGGCAGCCTGGGCACCCACCCGCTCGGCGGCAGTCGCGGCCTCCGCGCGCAGCCGGTCGGCAGTGTCCTTCGCCTCGCTCTTGAGCCGCTCGGCCTCCGCACCGGCCTCACCGCGCAGCCGTACCGCCACGTTCTCCGCTTCGGCCCGCGCCCCCGCGGCGTCCGCCGCCGCTTCGGTGCGCAGCCGCTCGGCCTCCTGCTCGGCCCCCGCCTGGAGCGCACGAATGCGCTCGCCGGCCTCGGCGCGCAGCCGGTCGATCTCCTCGCCGGCTTCCCGGCGAACGCGCTCGGCGTGGCCCCGGGCTTCGGTCAGCGCCTCGTCGGCGGCCTGGCGCCGGGACTCGGCCTCCTGCTGGAGCCGGCTCAGCTCCTGGGCGGCCTCTTCCTGACGGGCGGTCATCGCCCGTTCGGTGTCCTCGCGCAGCTCCACCGCAGCCTGCTCGGCGGCGGCCCGCACACTGTCCGCGAGCTCCTCGGCCTCGCCCCTCAGCCGTTCGGCCTCGGCGCGAGTGCGCTCCAGGGTCTCCTCGGCCTGCCGGCGCAGCGAGGTGGCGCGCTCGATCGCCTCGGTACGGACCCGTTCGCTGTCGCCGTTGGCCGCGGACCGCAACTCATCGGCGTCCGTGCGGGCCTTGGTGAGCAGACCCTCGGCGCTGCTGGCGGCCTCCTCGATCTGCTGGACGGCCTCCCGCCGTGCCTCGCCCCGGATGCGCTCGCCCTCGGCGACCGCCTCGGACCGCAACTGCTCGGCCTCGCCGCGCAGTCGCCGCGCCTCCTCCTGGAGTTCGACGGTCTTGGCGCGGTACTCCTTGGTGTCGTCCTTCGCCTCACCCTTGAGCTGATCGGCCTGCTCGGCGGCCTCACCGCGCAGCCGATTCGCCTCCGCGTCGGCCTCGCCCCGGATGCGCTCGGCTTCGGCACTCGCCTTACGGGTGGTCTCCTGGGCGTCCTCGGACGCCTTGGTCAGGATCTCCTCGGCCGCTCGGGCGGCCTTGGCGAGCGCGGCGGCGGCATCCTCGGCGGCAGCCGTGCGCGCCTTCTCGGTCGCCGCCGCCAGCTGCTTCTCGGCCTCCGCACGGGCATCGACGAGAATCTGCTCGGCGTCCGCCTTCAGCGCCTCGGCCTCAGTGGTGGCCTCGCCCACCAGACGGGCGATCTCCGCCTTCGCGGTCCTGGTGCGCTGCTCGTTGTCCGACTCCGCGGACGTCAGCTGCTTGGCAGCGGAGTCCCTGGCCTCGGTCAGTACCCGCTCGGACTCCGCGCGGGCCTCGCGCAGCTTCTCCTCTGCTTCTTGTATCCGCTGCTCGGCGACCCGGCTCAGCTCGGCGGCCTGCTGCCTGGCCTGGTCGGACTCGGCAGTGGTGGAGGAGCGCAGCCGCTCCGCGTGGCTGGTGGCCTCCTGGGCCTGGGTGGACGCCGCGTTCAGCATCCGCTCGACATCGCGACGGGCCCGCAGCAAGAGCGAATCGGCCTCCGCGCGGGCGGCTTCCGTCTCGGAGCCGACCCGTTGACGGGCCTCCTCCGTGAGGCGCTTGGCCTCGGATCGAGCGGCGGCCAGGCCCTGCTCGGCCTCGGCGCGTGACTCGTCGAGGAGCCTGCGGGCCTGGGACTCGGTACGGGCGCGCAACTGCTCGGCCCAGGCGACGTTCTCGTTGACGTGCGCCTCGACGGTCTGGCGGCGCTCGGCCAACTCCTGGTCGAGACGCTGGCGACGCTGGTTGGCCTCGGTATGCAGCTCCGCCTGGAGACGGGCCTGGTGCTCGGCGTGCTCCTGGAGGATGCGCTGCGTCTGAGCGCGGGCGTCGCGCAGTTCGCGCTCGGCGTCGACGCGCATCTGGTCCGCCTGGACCTGGGCGTTTCTGAGCATCTGCTCGGCCTGGTAGCCGAGGTCGGCATTGTCGTATGCGGGGCGTGATGCGAGGCTGCGGCGCGCCTCATGGAGCTTCGCGCGCAATACCTCGACCTGGTAGCCGAGGTCCTCGGCGTGCTGGACGGCCTTCTCTCGCGCGGTCTTCAGCCGATCCATCTCGGCTTCGAACCGCGAGAGGTGGTCGTCGTCAGCTCGGTGGCTCTCCTGGCGTTCGTAGCCCCGCACTGCGCGGTCCCATCCGTCCCCTGGTCGCAACTGGCTTCACACTCTCACCGCTCGCCGGGCGAGCGGCTCCCCGGGGGAAATGGTGACAGATCAATATGAGAGGACGCGTCGCGGCCCCGACCCGGCCCCGGCCCGGAATTGCCCACTCTACCGGCCCAGGAATCCGGAGGTCAGTGCTCCGTTGCTGAGGTGACAAGTTCGGTCAGAACACCATGGCAGTCCTTGGGGTGGAGAAAGGTGATCCGGGACCCCATGGAACCGGTGCGCGGCTCGTCGTAGAGGACCCGTACGCCCTTGTCGCGGATGGCTGCCGCGTCGGCGTCCACATCGGCGGTCCCAAAGGCGATGTGATGAACGCCCTCACCATTCTTGGCCAGCCACTTTCCCACCGGGGAGTCCTCCCGGATCGGCTCCAGCAGCTGGAGGTAGGAAGCCGCCCCGTCGGAGGTTCCGTTGATCTTGAGCATGGCTTCGCGTACGCCCTGCTCCTCGTTCACCTCGGTGTGGTGGACCTCGAAACCGTAGGTCGAACGGTAGAACTCCACTGTCTCGTCGAGGTTGCGGCAGGCGATTCCGATGTGGTCGATTCGTGTCAGCATCCTCCCAGTGCAGCGCCGAACCGGTGGCTACGCAACGTGCGCGCGATCACACCGACCGCCCGGTGACCTTGGGGCATACCGCTCAGTACATTTGAGGTAAACCCTCGTTCACTCCTCAGCCTCCGCGCTGGAAGGGGATCGTGCCTCATGTCAGGAACGACCGGTACCACCTCAGTGATCGTCGCGGGTGCCAGAACGCCCATGGGGAGGCTTCTTGGCTCGCTGAAGACCTTCTCGGGCGCGGACCTCGGCGGCTTCGCCATCAAAGCCGCGCTGGATCGCGCGGGCATCGGCCCCGAGCAGGTGCAGTACGTGATCATGGGGCAGGTGCTTCAGGCGGGAACCGGCCAGATCCCGGCGCGCCAGGCCGCGGTCAAGGCCGGCATCCCCATGAACGTGCCCGCGCTGACGATCAACAAGGTCTGTCTCTCCGGACTCGACGCCATCGCGCTCGCGGATCAGCTGATCCGAGTGGGTGAATTCGATGTCGTCGTCGCCGGTGGACAGGAGTCCATGACCAACGCGCCGCATCTGCTGCCGAAGTCCCGCGAGGGCTTCAAGTACGGGGCGGTCGAGATGCTCGACGCCATGGCGTACGACGGGCTCACCGACGTCTTCGAGAACATCGCGATGGGCGAGTCCACCGAGAAGCACAACTCCCGGCTGGGGATCGCCCGCGCCGACCAGGACGAGGTCGCGGCCCTCTCCCACCAGCGCGCCGCCGCGGCCCAGAAGAACGGTGTCTTCGACGCCGAGATCACCCCGGTGGAGATCCCCCAGCGCAAGGGCGACCCGGTCGTCTTCGCCAAGGACGAGGGCATCAGGCCCGAGACGACCAAGGAGTCGCTCGGCCGGCTGCGGCCCGCGTTCGCCGCGGACGGCACGATCACGGCGGGCTCCTCGTCACAGATCTCCGATGGCGCGGCCGCGGTCGTGGTGATGAGCCGGGCCAAGGCGGAAGAGCTGGGTCTGGAGTGGATCGCCGAGATCGGCGCCCACGGCAATGTGGCGGGACCCGACAACTCGCTCCAGTCCCAGCCGTCCAACGCGATCACCCACGCCCTGAAGAAGGAAGGGCTTGAAGTCGACGATCTGGATCTGATCGAGATCAATGAGGCGTTCGCCGCGGTCGCGGTGCAGTCAATGCGCGACCTGGGGGTATCCCCGGAAAAGGTGAACGTCAACGGAGGGGCGATCGCCCTTGGCCACCCCATCGGCATGTCGGGCGCCCGGCTGGTGCTCCATCTGGCGCTGGAACTCAAGCGGCGGGGCGGTGGCGTGGGAGCCGCGGCACTGTGCGGCGGAGGCGGGCAGGGCGACGCGCTCATCGTTCGCGTACCGGCGAACTGATCCGTCCGCCGAGCGGGCGCCCCGGCTGATCGAACCGTAGCTTCGGCTGATCGAACGCATGAGGAGTCGAGAGATGGTGGACGTCCCCCAACTGGTCGCCCAGGCGAGGGAGGGCCGGCCACGCGCCGTGGCCCGGCTCATCTCCCTGGTGGAGGGGGCTTCCCCACAGCTACGGGAGGTGATGGCGGCGCTCGCCCCGTTGACCGGAGGGGCCTATGTCGTCGGCCTCACCGGCTCACCGGGCGTCGGCAAGTCCACCTCCACCTCGGTCCTGGTCAGCGCGTACCGCAAGGCCGGGAAACGGGTGGGGGTACTGGCGGTGGACCCGTCCTCACCGTTCTCCGGCGGGGCGCTGCTCGGTGACCGGGTCCGCATGTCGGAACACGCGTCCGACCCCGGTGTCTACATCCGGTCCATGGCCACCCGCGGCCATCTCGGCGGCCTGGCCTGGTCCGCCCCGCAGGCGATCCGGGTGCTGGACGCGGCGGGTTGCGAGGTGATCCTGGTGGAGACGGTGGGGGTCGGCCAGTCCGAGGTGGAGATCGCCGCCCAGGCCGACACCTCGGTGGTGCTCCTCGCCCCGGGAATGGGCGACGGCATCCAGGCGGCGAAGGCCGGCATCCTGGAGATCGGCGATGTGTTCGTCGTCAACAAGGCGGATCGCGATGGCGCGGACGCCACCGCGCGTGAGTTGAACCACATGCTGGCACTGGGGGAGTCTCGGGCACCGGGTGACTGGCGTCCGCCGATCGTCAAGACGGTGGCCGCCCGTGGTGAAGGCACCGAAGAGGTGGTCCAGGCGCTGGAGAAGCACCGGGCCTGGATGGAGGAGCACGGGGTGCTCACCCAGCGCCGGGTCCGACGGGCAGCGGTCGAGGTGGAGACGATCGCGGTCACCGCGCTGCGGGAGCGGATCGGGGATCTGCACGGAGATCGCCGTCTCGGGTCCCTCGCGGAGCGCATCGTGGCGGGGGAACTCGATCCCTACTCGGCCGCGGATGAGCTGGTGGCCGGACTGACGCAGTCCTAGGCTGACCTGCTGACCTGCTGACCTGCTGACCTGCTGACCTGCTGACCTGCTGACCTGCTGACCTGCCCTGGCGGGGGCGGGGCTGGGCTGGGAAAGGGCCGGCCCGGCCTGGACGCGGGGGGTGTGGTCCAAGGCCGGGCCGGGGTTCAGGGGCGGGACACATCAGGTCGTCCCGGGGGCTAGCCCCTGGCTCTGAGGGACGGGCCGCCGACATCGGCAATCGATGACCGGCGCGCTGCCCGGAGAGGGAATCAGTCGTTGTCGTTGTCGTCCCGGTCGTCCCGGTCGTCCCGGTCATCGCTGTCGTTGTCGCTGTCCACGGAAGCCGATGCCTTGCCGGTCGTGGCATCCACGCGCACCTCGTGCTCGCGGCCGTCCTCGGCCCGGACCTCGATCTCCCAGTGGTCCTGGCCGAAGTCGACCTCGGTCACCGTGCCCGCCCGGAACTTCTGCGCGGCGGTGACCGCCTGCTCGGCGTTCACCTTCGCGGTGCGCAGTGCCTCACGCTCGGTCTGGTCGTCGCTGTCGTTCTTGTCGTTCTCGTTGGTGTCGTCGTCGTCCGAGAACAGCGACGCCTTACCGTTGGAGATGTCGACCCGAACGTCCCGGTCGTTGCCGTCCTTGCCGACGACCTCGACCTCCCAGTCGCCCTTGTCGTCGTCCTCGCGGCTGATGGACTCCACCGACCCGGGGCTCTTCTTGAGCGCCGCGCCGGCGGCCTCGGACGCCGAGACGCTGGACGAAGGACTGGTGTCACCTGAGGCGGCGACCGCGGTGTAGGCACCTCCTCCGACCAGAGCGGCGACCGCGATGGCGACGGCAATCTTGCGCTTCATGAGGGTTCCTCCCCGTACTGGCTGGCTTCGTTGACACCAATCTGCCGGGTGGTTGCTGAACCCAGCCTGAAGTCACCTGAAGCGATCTTCAGCTTCGGTTTGCGACCCTGAGCTCATGCGTTTGTTGATCGTGGAGGACGAGAAGCGGCTGGCACTCTCCCTTGCCAGGGGACTGACGGCCGAGGGCTATGCGGTGGATGTGGTCCACGACGGTCTGGAAGGGCTGCACCGGGCGTCCGAGGGCTCGTACGACCTCGTCATTCTCGACATCATGCTCCCGGGCATGAACGGCTACCGGGTCTGCGCCTCGCTGCGTGCCGCCGGCGATGAAGTACCGATCCTGATGCTCACGGCCAAGGACGGCGAGTACGACGAGGCCGAAGGCCTCGACACCGGCGCCGACGACTATCTGACCAAGCCCTTCTCGTATGTCGTCCTCGTCGCCAGGGTCAAGGCGCTGCTCCGCCGCCGTGGTCGCTCCGGCGGCTCTCCCCGACTGACGGTGGGGGACCTACGGGTGGAGACCGCGGCTCGCCGTGTCTTTCGCGGCGAGGACGAGGTCACCCTCACCGCCAAGGAGTTCGCCGTGCTGGAACAGCTGGCGATGCGCGCGGGTGAGGTGGTCAGCAAGGCGGACATCCTGGAGCACGTCTGGGACTTCGCCTATGACGGCGACCCCAACATCATCGAGGTCTACATCAGCGCCCTGCGCCGCAAGCTCGGAGCTCCGCGCATCCAGACCGTGCGGGGCGCGGGATACCGACTGGTGGCCACACCATGAGATCGGTACGCGCCAAGGCAGCCATCGGGGCCACCCTCGTCGTCGCGATCGCGCTCATCACGACGGGCCTCGGCCTGCTGCTGGTCCTCCGCCAGAGCCTGGAGGGCAAGATCAACCTCCAGGCCGAGATCGCCGCCCGCGAGGTGGCCTCCCAGTTCGCCCTCGATACCCCACCCGACCAGCTCGACCTGCCCGGCGGTGAGGACCGCCCCATCCAGGTCGTCGCGCCGAAGGCACAGGTCATCGCGGTCTCACCGGGTTTGCAGAGCATCTCAGGCACCAGTACCGGCAAGACCGCGCCCACACCGCTGCCCTCGCCGAGCGCGGAGAAGGACGATACCTCCGACCAGGGCCAGCAGCCGGACCAGGAGAACGACGCCGACAACGATCAGGACACCGACCAGGACAACGAACCGGATCAGCCGGAGCCGGACACCGAACTGGACGATCCCGATGACGATCCGGCCCGCGGACAGGTCTCCAGCCGGGAGGAGTTCAGCGACGGCACCGCCAACGTGGACGGCGACAGTGCCTCCTACCGCTTTGCCGCCGTGGAGGCGACCAACAGGGCCGGCACCACGGTCACCGTCTACGCGGGTGCCCCACGCGCGACCGAACAGGACACCGTGGAGAGCGTCCGCGACGCCATGCTCATCGGGCTTCCCGCCCTCCTGCTCGTCGTCGGCTCCGTGACCTGGCTGGTCACCCGGCACGCGCTGAAGCCCGTTGAGGGCATCCGAGGGGAGATGGCTGCGATCACCGCGTCCGAGGACCTCTCCCGCCGGGTTCCCGAGCCGGACTCCCGCGATGAGATCGCTCGGCTCGCGCGCACCACCAACGAGACGCTCGCCGCTCTGGAGGCCTCGGTCGAGCGGCAGCGCAGGTTCGTCGCCGACGCCTCGCATGAACTCCGCAGCCCCATCGCCTCCCTGCGCACCCAACTTGAGGTGGGCCAGGCCCACCCGGAGCTCCTCGATGTGCCGGGCGCGGTGGCCGACACCGTACGGCTGCAGCAGCTCGCGGCCGATCTGCTGCTACTGGCACGGCTCGACGCGGGGGAGCGACCCGGCCAGGCACGGCTCGACCTGGGTGCGCTCGTACGCGAAGAGGCGTCCCAGCGGGCGAATGACCGCATCCCGGTGACGGTGGACGCGGCTGTGGGGCTTGAGGTGACGGGTTCGCGCTCCCAGTTGGTGCGGGTGCTCGGCAATCTGCTGGACAACGCCCAGCGACACGCGGACAGCTCTGTCACCGCGGTGGTACGGGAGGACGGCGGCGACATCGTGCTCACGGTCGAAGACGACGGGGACGGGGTGCCCGAGGACGAGCGCGAGCGGATCTTCGAGCGGTTCGTTCGGCTCGATGACGCCCGCAGCCGGGATGACGGCGGGGCGGGTCTCGGGCTGGCCATCGCACGGGATGTGGCGGCGCGGCACGGTGGGACGTTGACGGTGGGGGTGGGGGAGCGAGGTGGGGCGCTCTTTGAGCTGAGGCTGCCGGGGTAGGGGGCTGTGCTCGGGGCCTTGGGTCCTTGGGGCCTTGGGCTGGGCGCTCACGTGTTGGGCGTCCTTACCCGGGGTGGGGGGTTCCGTCCTCAAGCGCCGGACGGGCTGAGGTTGCTGGCCTTCGAGGTGTTCTTCTTTGCTGGGGGTGCTCGGGGCGGGGTTCTGGGTCTCCCGGGCTGGGGGGTCTTGTTCTGTGGGGGTTGGGGGGTGCTATCGGGGGTGACTCCTCAGCGTCGACGGCCTGAAGCGGCTCCGTGACGGCATGCGGGTCTTGCCGTCGATCGCTTCCGGGGACACCCCCTGCGCGCCCCCACGCCGAGACTTGTATCCCTTGCCCCCAGGTCCCTGTCCTGTGGAGGAACCAGGGGAGACTCCCTGCGCCCCACGCCGAGACTTGTATCCCTTGCCCCGGGGTCCCTGTCCTGTGGAGGAACCAGGAGACACTCCCTGCGTGCCCCCACGCCGAGACTTGTATCCCTTGCCCCGGGTTCCTGTCCTGTGGAGGAACCAGGGGACACTCCCTGCGCCCCACGCCGAGACTTGCACTCCCCGCCCCCGGGTTCGTGTTCTGCGGGGGAGTCCGTGCGCCCATGGCCGAGCGCGGGCACCCTGACCTGGGGTTCCTGTTTGGCGGGAGCGGCCGTGCCGCAGTGCACGGGCTTGTCGGGGGGCGGAGACGACAAGATCCGAAAGAGAGGCCCTGCCAGGGCCTGCCTTCCGGATCTTTTGGTGCGTTCGTCTGGCTCTTGCGCGTCTAGCTCTTGCCGCGCCTGCCGCGTAGATGGTCGGCGACCGGGGAGAGCGATTCCCGTAGTTCAGCCAACGCCTCGGGTGTCATCAGGTCGATGAAGTGCTTCCGCACGGATGCGACATGGTGCGGGGCGACCCGCTGCATGGTTGTCGTGCCCTGCTCGGTGAGCACCGCGTACAGTCCGCGCCGGTCGGATTCGCAGTTCTCCCGGCGAACGAGTCCCGCGCTCTCCATACGGGTGATCTGATGGGAGAGGCGGCTCTTTGACTGGAGCGTGGCCGCGGCGAGGTCGCTCATCCGCATCCGCTGCTCCGGGGACTCGGAGAGATTGACCAGGATCTCGTAGTCGTTGTTGGTCAAGCCGAACGGCTGGAGGTCCTTTTCGAGTTGGTGCATCAGCAGCCGGCTGACGTCCAGGTGAGTGCGCCAGGTGCGCTGCTCGTCATCGGTCAGCCAGCGAGTGGCCGTCTCGGTCTCCATATATGGATTCTACCTAAGAAGTTGAAAGACGGACGAAGTCATGGTGTGACGCCCGGCACTGGCCAGGGAGTCAGCACGGTGCCCGCAGGGTACTAGGGGTGCAGACGTTCGACGTCACACTCCGCAGACTACCGCTCACAGGCCGAAGCGGCGGGTGAGGTCGCCCAGCTGACCTGGGAGACGCGGGGTGGAGCCATGTTGACCCGGGGCGGCGGCGCCGCCCGAGCCGCCGGGTACTCCGGCCTGGTGGGGTGTTGCTCCCGTCGCCGTTTCGGGCAGCAGGGCCTCGGTTGACTGGAGCAGTACGGTGCCCGCTCCGACGAACTCAAACTGATGCTCTTCGCCAGAGGCCCCACCGATTCCCGTCAGTGCACGCAGCCCTCCCATCACCCCGGTCATATAGCCGTGGTCGTAGTGGTGGCACGGCGACGGGCAGTCGGCCCATCCCACCAGCGCCTGGGGGTCCACCCGGATCGGGGGCTCCATGAACACCACGGGACCATTCGACGCCGCCACGAACTTCCCGGTCCCGATCAGGGTGAGGAAGCCCGGCACGATGGACTGCTTCAACGCCAGCGAGGGCTGGTACGCCAGCAGATTCCCGGACCGGATGGTCAGATTTCCCTCGTCCAGGTCGAACGAGTTCACATCGAAGGCCCGGTCGGCGAGGAGCATCTTGCCGCTGCCCTCGGCCACCACCCAGTCGCCCGCGTGCAGCGGTGAGTGGAACGAGGTGCGCAGCAGTCGATCCATCCGGCCGTGCCCGATGCCGTTGAAGTCGATGCGGCCGTAGTAGGCGATCATCTTCCCCTTCTGGAGGAACCACTGACCGCCCTTCAACTCCACACAGAAGGTGTACGGGTTGACGTTGTCATCGCTGGGCAGCGTCGTCGGGTCCCAGACAGGGCTCTGGGCGGGCATGGTCACAGCTTCTCCTCCGATGCCTGGACGTAGACGGCGCCGCTACCGCTCAGCTCCAGTTGGAACGCCTCGCCCGAGCCGCGTCCCACCATGTCGCGCCAGCCGAGCGCGGTGGTGAGCTTGTTCTGCACATCGCCGCGGTGGCCGACGTACGCCTGGGGGTCCACATGGATGGAACGCCCGGGGGTGATCGGCAACTCGACCACGCCTCCGTGGGCCATCACCGCGACCGCGCCACTGCCCCGCAGGGTGGTGGTGAACAGCCCCTGGCCGGTCACCTGGCCGCGCACCATGCCCATCACACCGCCCTGCGAGCCCAGGAACATCGTTCCCTGCTCCAGGGTCCCGTCGAAGGCGAGCAGGCGGTCGGCCTCGACGTAGAGCGTGTCACCGCTGAGGTGGACGATATGGACATGGTGACCGCCGTGGCCGAACAGCACCGTGCCACTGCCCTCCACGGTCATCAGCGGGGTCGCCTCCCCCGCCACCCGGCGGCCGATCATGGACGCGAGGCCGCCCTGGCCGCCTTGGGTGTTCGGGGTGAAGGACACCTCGCCCTTGTACGCGAGCATGGCGCCGCGCTGGCTGAAGATTCGCTGGCCGGGGAAGACCGCCGCCTCGACCATCTTCGCGTTGATCTCACGGAACGGCATGGCTACGCGTCCCCTCCGATGGTGTTGCGCTCGCTGGGTTGGACATAGACGACGCCATCGCCCTCAAAGCGGATCTGGAACGCCTCTCCGCCACCCTCGCCCATGAATGTGCGGAACGTCACACCGGATTGGAAGTTCTGCTGGAGATTGCCCTGATGGGCGATGTACGCCCCCGGGTCGACCGCCAGCGGGTACTGGGGGGTCACCCGCAACAGCACCGCGGGCCCGTCGGACATGATGGCGGCCTGGCCGCTGCCTTCGAGGGTCGTGGTGAACAGGCCGTTGCCGGTGGCCCCGCCGCGCAGCCCGGTGAAGCTGGTGCCGGTACGCAGTCCCGCGTCGGCGCAGAGCAAGTTGCTCGCCTCCACGTACAACTTGTCCCCGTGCAGGTTCACCAGATTGATTTCGGACGCGCGGTCGGCGAAGTAGCAGGTGCCCTGCCCCTTCACCTCCATCATGATCATCTGCTCGCCGGTGAGGCGGCGGGTGACCATCCCGCGGATTCCCTCACCGCCACCGGACATCTTTTTGAAGGCCATCTGGCCGTCATAGGCGACCATTGACCCGTTCTTCGCTTTGACGGCGTCACCGGTCATGTCAACCGCGAGCACCTTGCTCCCTTGGAGCCGGAACGTTGCCACGGTTCGACGTTAGCCGCCCCGAAGGGGACTCGGACAGGCATCGGGGAGTAACCCGTCCGGCTCGGACCCACCCCGGACAAAGGGATGGCAAAGGAAGCTGACACAATGAGGCAGCGCTTGTGAGCGCATTCACAAGATCGTCTCCCACTGAAGGTGCCTCCGTGGACATCAAGACCGCCTCCTCCCTCCACCGTCTTCGCCTGGTCTCCGCACCGGAGGCCGTCTCCTTCATCCTGCTGATGATCGCCTCGGTGCTGAAGCGGACCACCGACTTCAACGCGGTGCCGGCGCTTGGCATGATCCATGGAGTCCTCTTCATCCTGTATGTGCTCTTCTGGCTGGATGCCTGGAACCGCACCAAGTGGGATCTGAAGACCGCGGCGCTCTACTTCGTCCTCTCGGTGCTGCCGTTCGGTGGTTTCTACGCCGAGCGCAAGCTCAAGCGGGCCGCCGACGACGAGGTGATCGCCTCCCGCGCCCGCCGTGAGGGCGTCGTCAAGGCGTAGTGCCCGCGCCGCGGCCATAACGCCGGGCCAGAGGCGCAACACCAGTCCCATGGCGGGGGCGAGCCGTTCTTCTTCGGCTCGCCCCCGCGCCGTTCTCCGGCCGCGTCTCCACTCGGGCGGGCGGATTCACCGTCCGCCCATCACGTGATGGGACCGAAGGGCGAGACGGTACTGACCAGGGAGTGGGCACTGGATAGGCTCATAGCCGTGCCGAAGCCCCTCAGCCTCCCCTTCGATCCGATCGCCCGCGCCGACGAGCTCTGGCAGCAGCGCTGGGGGCCCGTCCCCTCGATGGCGGCGATCACCTCGATCATGCGGGCGCACCAGATCCTGCTCGCCGAGGTCGACGCGGTCGTCAAGCCGTACGGACTGACCTTCGCGCGGTACGAGGCGCTGGTGCTGCTCACCTTCTCCAAAGCCGGCGAACTGCCGATGTCCAAGATCGGCGAGCGGTTGATGGTGCACCCGACCTCGGTCACCAACACCGTGGACCGTCTGGTGCGGTCGGGTCTGGTCGACAAGCGGCCCAACCCCAATGACGGCCGCGGCACGCTCGCGTCGATCACCGGCAAGGGGCGGGAGGTCGTCGAAGCGGCCACTCGTGAGCTGATGGAGATGGATTTCGGCCTCGGCGCCTATGACTCCGAGGAGTGCGCGGAGATCTTCGCGATATTGCGCCCGCTCAGGGTCTCCGCCCAGGACTTCGACGAGGCGTAGCACCGCTGGCCCGACTCCCCGGCGGGTCCCCTGCGCCCCCGGGATGTGCCGGCCGATTGGCCCCGAGGTGGACGGCGCACGGCGGTTCCGACCCCCTCGCGGAGGGCGTCGGATGCCCGGCTACGCTCGATGCCATGAAACAAACCGTGCTGACCCGCTATCGGGTGATGGCGTACATCACCGCCGTCTGGCTGCTCATCTTCACGGGCGCCATCATCCTGAAGTACGGCTTCGAAACCGGCGACACCATGTTGATCTCCCAGGTCCATGGTGTTCTCTTCATCGTCTATGTGATTTTCGCCTTCGACCTGGGCTCCAAGGCGAAGTGGCCCTTCGGCAAGCTGCTGTGGGTGCTTGCCGCCGGCTGCATCCCGGTGGCCTCCTTCTTCGTCGAGCCGAAGATCACTCGCGAGGCCCGCGCGCTGATCACGGACAGCGGCAAGGTGACCGCCCAGGCCTGACGGTTCCGCCGCGTGTGAACGGCTCGCGGCGGTTCCCCGTCGACATTTACTAGGACGTCCTAGTAAATTGATGGCATGGACGCTGACGCGATCGAGGAAGGCCGCCGACGCTGGCAGGCCCGCTACGACAAGGCCCGGAAGCGGGAAGCCGACTTCACCACGCTCTCCGGCGACCCGGTGGAGCCCGTCTACGGGCCCCGCCCCGGCGACACCTACGAGGGTTTCGACCGGATCGGCTGGCCCGGTGAGTACCCCTTCACCCGAGGCCTCCACCCCACCGGCTACCGCGGTCGCACCTGGACCATCCGTCAGTTCGCCGGCTTCGGCAACGCCGAACAGACCAATGAGCGCTACAAGATGATCCTCGCCGCCGGTGGCGGTGGGCTCTCCGTGGCCTTTGACATGCCTACCCTCATGGGGCGGGATTCGGACGACGCCCGCGCCCTCGGCGAGGTCGGCCACTGCGGGGTCGCCATCGACTCCGCGGCCGACATGGAGGTCCTGTTCAGGGACATCCCGCTGGGCGATGTCACCACGTCCATGACGATCAGCGGGCCGGCCGTACCGGTCTTCTGCATGTATCTCGTCGCGGCCGAGCGCCAGGGCATCGATCCGGCCGTGCTGAACGGCACGCTCCAGACCGACATCTTCAAGGAGTACATCGCCCAGAAGGAGTGGCTCTTCCAGCCGGAGCCGCATCTGCGCCTGATCGGCGATCTGATGGAGCACTGCGCCCAGAGCATCCCGGCGTACAAGCCGCTCTCCGTCTCCGGCTACCACATCCGCGAGGCCGGGGCGACGGCCGCCCAGGAGTTGGCGTACACACTGGCTGACGGGTTCGGCTATGTGGAGCTCGGGCTCAGCCGGGGCATGGACGTGGACGTCTTCGCCCCCGGGCTGTCCTTCTTCTTCGACGCGCATCTCGACTTCTTCGAGGAGATCGCCAAGTTCCGGGCCGCCCGTCGGATCTGGGCCCGATGGATGCGCGAGGTGTACGGGGCCAAGACCGACAAGGCCCAGTGGCTTCGGTTCCACACCCAGACCGCGGGTGTCTCGCTCACCGCCCAGCAGCCGTACAACAACGTTGTCCGCACCGCGGTGGAGGCGCTCTCCGCGATCCTCGGCGGCACCAATTCGCTCCACACCAACGCCCTGGATGAGACCCTCGCCCTCCCCAGCGCGCAGGCGGCCGAGATCGCGCTCCGTACCCAGCAGGTGCTGATGGAGGAGACGGGCGTCGCCAACGTCGCCGATCCGCTCGGTGGCTCCTGGTACGTGGAGCAGCTCACCGATCGGATCGAGGCGGATGCCGAGAAGGTCTTCGAGCGGATCAGGGAGCGCGGGCGGCTGGCCCACCCGGATGGGCAGCACCCCGTCGGGCCCATGACCTCGGGCATCCTGCGCGGTATCGAGGACGGCTGGTTCACCGGCGAGATCGCCGAGTCCGCGTTCCGCTATCAGCGGTCGCTGGAGAAGGGCGAGAAGCGGGTCGTCGGGGTCAACGTCCACCATGGGTCGGTCACCGGCGATCTGGAGATACTGCGGGTCAGCCATGAGGTGGAACGCGAGCAGGTGCGGTTGCTCGCCGAGCGCCGGGCGGACCGCGACGACACCGTCGTACGGGCTTCGCTCCAGGCGATGCTCACGGCGGCCAGGGACGGTTCCAACATGATCGGACCGATGCTCGACGCGGTACGGGCCGAGGCCACCCTGGGCGAGATCTGTGATGCGCTCCGCGATGAGTGGGGCACCTACACCGAGCCGCCCGGATTCTGATCATCTCGGTGTCCGCCGGCCCGCGTACGGCGGCTGGGCGCCCCTTTCGCCCGCCGCCGTCTGTGCCGTCCTGGCGGGCGTCAAGCGGGTCAGCCGTGCGGAGGACCTCTTTGCGGTGGTGGCACCCGTGACGCCCGGCGGTGAACCGGCAACGGGTTTCGGACGGGTTTCGGACCATCGCGCGAGAGCGGCTGTCCGCCGACGCCCCAGCACCACCTTGCTGCCCATCCGCTCCTTCGCTACGGGGGGTGGGCTGGCGCCCGGCTCGCGCGGGGTACGCGAGAGCCGGGCCCGCACCGACGGGGAAGGCCCCGAGTCACCGCGCGGCCCTGATTCACCGCGCGGCCAGGGCTCAGCTGTTGCGCAGTGAGGTCAGCCCCGAGAGCAGGAGCGTGGTGAAGCTGTGTGCCCATGCCTGGTCCACCGGCTCCGCGCTCACCAGGGTCCGGTGGACGACGGCACCCGCGATCACATCGAAGATGAGGTCCGCGTTGCGCGCGGCGGACTCGGCGTTCTCCTCGTAGGGCAGCTCGCCGCGTGCCTGTGCCCGGGCCCGGCCCTGGAGGACGAGGGTCTTCTGCCGGTTCACGATCGCTGAGCGGATACGACTGCGCAGGGCTTCGTCCCGGGTGGATTCCGCGACCACCGCCATCAGGGCCGTCCTGGTCTCGGGCCGTTCCAGCAAGGTGGCGAACTGGAGCACCACCCCCTCCACATCGGCCATCAGACTCCCCCGATCGGGGAGTTCCAGCTCGTCGAAGAGGACCGCCACGGCATCGATCACCAGCTCGCTCTTGCTGGCCCAGCGCCGGTAGAGCGTCGTCTTGGCTACGCCGGCACGGATGGCCACGTCGCCCATGGTCAGTTTTGACCAGCCCAGCTCGACGAGTGCCGCCCTGGTCGCATGGAGGATCGCGGTGTCCGCTTCGGTGCTGCGAGGGCGCCCCAAACGACCGCTACGTACCGCTTTGGGGTGTGGACGGCTGCACATGACGGCGACCATACCGGCGGGTAAGCGTTTTGGTGTGAGCCAGTTCACCGGAGGAATCTCACACGGGGAGGGGGCCGTGGAGCGAGCGGGCAGTTACGCTACGACGCGTAGCGAAAGCGCTGAGCCGCTGCGCGACAACCACGGGCGCACGGGTGGGGACCCCGCGCCGAATAGTTTGAGCCATGGGCGGTACCGCAGTCCATGGGTGTGCACGGTGGAAAGGTTCGTACTTTTCGTTTGCACGCGCGGAAGGGGGAGGATGTACTCATGCAGCCTAGGAACATGTCCATGAGCGGCGTCGTCGACCTCGCCGCGGTGAAGGCGGCCAATGAGGCCAAGGCCAAGGCGGAGCAGACCCGTGCTGAGGTCGCTCGCCAGGGTGGGGCGGCCGCCGTGTCCCCGTCCAGTTTGGTGATTGACGTCGACGAGGCGGGCTTTGAGCGCGATGTGCTCCAGCGATCCGCCGAAGTGCCGGTCGTCCTCGATTTTTGGGCCGAGTGGTGTCAGCCCTGTAAGCAGCTCAGCCCGTTGCTTGAGCGGCTGGCGCAGGAGTACAACGGCCGGTTCATCCTGGCCAAGGTCGATGTCGACGCAAATCAGATGCTGATGCAGCAGTTCGGCATCCAGGGTATTCCGGCCGTTTTCGCGGTGGTCGCCGGACAGGCGCTACCGCTCTTCCAGGGTGCCGCTCCCGAGCAGCAGATCCGTCAGACCCTTGATCAGTTGATTCAGGTCGGCGAGGAGCGCTTCGGGCTGACCGGCATCACGGTCGATTCGGAGGGGGCGGCTGAGACGGCCGAACCCGCACCGGTGCCCGCGGGTCCCTATGACGCTCTGCTGGAGGCCGCCGTTCAGGCGCTGGACGCGGGTGATTTCGCCGGCGCGGTGCAGGCGTACCGCAATGTGCTCTCCGACGACCCCGGCAACACGGAGGCGAAGCTCGGTCTCGCCCAGGCCGAACTGTTGCGCAGGGTCTCGGACATGGACCCGCAGAAGGTGCGCCAGACGGCGGCGGACAACCCTGCCGATGTGAACGCCCAGATTGACGCCGCCGACCTCGACCTGGTCGGCGGTCATGTGGAAGACGCGTTCGGACGGCTGGTGGAGACCGTGCGGCTTACGGCGGGTGAGGACCGAGACGCGGTGCGGGTGCGACTGCTGAAGCTGTTCGAGGTGATCGGGCCGGATGATCCGCGCGTGAGTGCGGCGCGTTCGGCGCTGGCCCGGGTGCTCTTCTGATCGTTCCGGGGTGATCTCCCAGAAGGATGCTCGGACCCCGGTGGACCGTGAGATCCATGGCGGTGGCGCTGGTGAGGCGTCACCGCCGTTTTGTTGACGCGGTGACTACTAGTCATCCCTCTTTGCCAAAACTTGGTAAATCGATAGCCTGTTACTCGCAGTAAAGCACCTGGTTTCTTCTGTCCGTTTATTGGCGTTGATTTCCTCTTCTGGCGGGGTAGGGCGTTGCACCCTGTGTGCCCGGTCGAAGGCGTTCCGTCGAGTGCCTGGCATCGGCCCGTTACTAGCCAGTAACGAACCCCCTTGTGTCCCGGCCGGGAATGCACCACGATCGGCCACGCTCGGTCCAACACCGCGTCGCCCGGCCTCCAGCCGTGCCGCGCACCGTGGGTCCCCACCGGGCCGGCCGGCGGTAACTCCGGTCGTGGACAGGGGGGTTCCCGCCGATGGCGGGACCTGTCCAAACGGGTTGTGCGTGAGGAATCAGGCGCGACCAGTGGTTGTCGCTCGGGGGTGATCGCCGGTGTTTCGGACGCGGTTCGCGCCGGAAAGTACGGCGCTCTCCTTCCCGAGGACGTAGCACTTCTCCCATCTCAGGACGGACCGTGCGGTCCGATCCGGAGATGTACGTCCGAGAAGGAGGAAATTCATGGAGTCTATGGCTCGTGGCGGAACCAGATGGAAGCGGTTCGCCCTTGTCATGGTGCCGAGTGTGGCCGCGACGGCCGCGATCGGCATCGGTTTGGCCCAAGGAGCGCTCGCCGCGTCATTCAGCATCTCCGGCCAGGAGTTCAAGGTCACCGCCGACTCTCTCGTCGGCCAGGATTTCGTTCAGTACGGCAGCATCGCATCGGGTAAGAACCTCGACGGTGAGTCGTTCGTGGAGCCGGTCGCCGTTTCGGGGTTCAGCTCGGCGACCATCACCAACATGTGCCAGTCGGTGGTCACCCCCAAGGTGCCGTTCATCGGCAACGTCAGCCTTGAGTTGACCGCAGGCCAGGAACCCGGAAACCCGGTCACCGCCAAGGGGCTCTATCTCGATGTCTCCTATCTGGAGGCGGACGCCGAGTTCAGCAACATCGACATCGGTGTGGCGGCGGGATCGGTCGGCAAGCCGCACATCCAGCCGGGCACCGAGGCGCAGGTGAATCCCCATGGCTTCGCCCAGCGCGCCGAGGTGGCGACGCTGACCAATGTCAAGCAGAAGGCATGGGCCACCACGGCCGGCACCTTCAAGCTCAGCGGCCTGAAGCTGAAGCTGCACAAGGGCAAGAAGGAGTGCTTCCCCGGCTAGCCGGTTCCGCACCACCAGGACGGGCGGGGGCGCGTCGCTCGCCGTTGCCCTGCCCGTCCTCTCCATCTCTAAGCGCAAGACCTCTTAGCGCAAGAACGCTTGCAGGGAGCTGTTTTCCATGAGCGCCGAGTCCATGGCCACAGGGCAGAACGAGCATCTCCTCCGCGCCTTCCGGCGGCGATTTCGCGACTGGCGAGGGCAACGGCCTTTCTGGGCAGGCCTGTTCACCATGCTCGGTGGCCTCCCCATCGCCTACTTCCCGTACGCCGATGTCCGACTCGGCAATCTCACCATCGCCATGTCGACCACGGCGGGCGCGGGTTCACTGATCATCGGCGTACTGCTGGTCACACTCGGGATGACGATGTGGTTCCACGCGATCGTCCGGGTGTTCGCGGGCGTTGCGGCGATCGTTCTCGCACTGGTCTCCCTCCCGGTCGCCAACATCGGTGGCTTTGTCTTCGGGTTTCTGTTCTCCCTGATCGGCGGGGCGCTGTCCGTCTCCTGGGCGCCTGGTGCGCCACTGCCGCCGGCCGAAGAGACCCCGGGCGACCGGGCCCCCGAGCCGGCCGCCGCACCGCAGGACTCCACCGAGCCGGGGGAGTGGGGTGCCCCAGTCCCGGCGACCCCGAACACACCCGAGACCACCACCGAAACCAACGGCGGGAGGAATAGTGCAGGGTGACATTTCGCCGCCGGCAGCATCTGATGGCGATGCCCCACGACGGGTCAGAAGGGGCCCACGCCATGCTGCTCCAAGGAAGTCCCTGCTCACCAAGCTCCACCTACCCGCCGGCAAGGCGATAGCCCTGGCCGCGATGCCGACCGCCGTACTGATGGGCATCGGGTTCACCCCCCGGCTGGCCTCGGCGAACGACAGCGAGATCCCCTTTGCGCCCGGCCCCTGTGTCACCCGTTCGGAAGAGCCGACCGCCTCGGAAGAGCCGACCGCTACGGATTCCGCCTCGCCGAAGCCCTCTTCCAACCCCTCTGAGCCGTCTGAGCCATCCGAATCGACGGGACCCTCGGCGAATCCCCCGCCTCAGCCGTCGCTGGCGCCGAGTGAACCGCCCGAGGACGACGAGGAGGACACCGGAGGGGACGATGGCAGGAACGAGGGCGATGTCGCCACCTCCGGTGCCTCGTCACGGGAGCGGCCCGGGCCGCGGATGTCCTCGCAGGACGCCCCGAGCCCCTCGGCCCCACCGTCCGCCTCGAAGAGCAGGAATCTCCTGGACCCGGTGGGCGTGGGTGATGCCGTCAAGGAACTCATCGACGGCATCGGCAAGCCCCCACCGACGTCCGCAGCGACACCGGACGATCCGTCCGACGATCCGTCCGACAAGCCGGGTGCCAAGCCGGGTGCCAGGCCGAGCGACAAGCCGGATGGCGCACCGGGTGACGGCGCGGATGGCGCCGGCCAGAAAACGGAGTCCGGCCAGAAAACGGAGTCCGGCCAGGAAGCGGAGTCCGGCCAGGAAACAGGGTCCGGGCAGAGCGCGGACGACGAGGCGGAGAACGGGTCCGAGACGACTCCGGACCCGGTGAAGGACTCCATCAAGGAAGCGGCCGAGCGGGCCGGAGCCGCGGTCAAGGAACTCGACGAGGACGTCAAGGGCCTTGACCCCAAGAAGGACGAGGACATCCCCGAGGGCGCCAAGCCTCGGTTTCCCTGTCCCACCGCCGATCCCGACGCCCTTGCCGCCGCCCGGTTGGAGTCGGGCATCCCCCTGCTGCCCGGGGACCCCTGGGAGCTACGGACCTCCATGCTGACACTCAGGGGGCTGAGCTATCACGGCATCGTCGAGGTGCGGACCAGCGGTGGCAAGGTCAAGAAGGTGCTGAAGTTCACGGCGTCGAGCGTGGACATCAAGGACCTCCACCAACTCGCGAAGTACCCGGTGAACTCGACGATGCATGTGAAGGCCCGGGCGGGCTCCACCTCAACGATCCGCAACGGCACGGTGACGATGTACACGGAGTCCCTGAAGGGGAACCTGTTCGGCATCATCCCGATCACCTTCAGTCCCAAGACCCCGCCGCCGCTCGATGTCCCGTTCGCGATGTTCACCGACGCCACCGTGCGGCAGGCAGGCCAGTTCGGGGGCACGCTGACGGTGCCCGGGCTCCGTAACCACGTGGAACGCGACGACGACTGACGATCCGTCATCCCCGGGTGCGGCGGGTGCGGCCGTTCTTGTCCGGTACGTGCGCGACCACGGCGGCCAGGGGGTCGTCGGGGGGATGTCGCGCAGGACGGGAAGGCAGTTTGGTACGCCAGGGGCCGCGCCCCTGGCGGAGAGGCACGGCCCGGGTGGTTACGGCTCGCGGTGGTTAGCTCTGGCCGCCCAGGTGGTGCACGCGGACCATGTTGGTGGTGCCGGGCACTCCGGGGGGCGAGCCCGCGGTGATGATCATCGTGTCGCCGTCGTTGTGCCGCTGGAGCTTCAGCAGTTCGGCGTCGACGAGGTCCACCATGGCATCCGTGTTGTGTACGTGCGGCACCACGAACGACTCGACGCCCCAGCTCAGAGCCAACTGGTTGCGGGTGGCGACCTCGGTGGTGAAGGCCAGGATCGGCTGACAGGCGCGGTAGCGGGAGAGCCTGCGGGCGGTGTCACCGGACTTGGTGAAGGCGATCAGTGCCTTGCCGTCCAGGAAGTCCGCGATCTCACAGGCCGCCCGGGCCACCGAACCGCCCTGGGTACGCGGCTTCTTGCCGGGCACCAGCGGCTGAAGGCCCTTGGACATCAGCTCTTCCTCGGCCGCCACCACGATCTTCGACATGGTCTTGACCGTCTCGATCGGGTACGCGCCCACCGAGGACTCGGCGGAGAGCATCACCGCGTCCGCGCCGTCCAGGATCGCGTTGGCGACATCGGACGCCTCGGCGCGGGTGGGCCGCGAGTTGGTGATCATCGACTCCATCATCTGGGTCGCCACGATCACCGGCTTGGCGTTGCGGCGGCACAGCTCGATCAGCCGCTTCTGCACCATCGGGACCTTCTCCAGCGGGTACTCCACCGCCAGATCGCCACGAGCGACCATCACCCCGTCGAACGCCATGACGACGTCCTCCATGTTGGCGACGGCCTGCGGCTTCTCCACCTTGGCGATGACCGGCACCCGACGGCCGACCTCGTCCATCACCTTGTGGACGTCCTTGACGTCATGGGCGTCCCGGACGAAGGAGAGGGCCACCAGATCGCAGCCCATGTTCAGCGCGAAGCGCAGGTCCTCGATGTCCTTCTCGGACAGCGCGGGCACATTGACGGCCGTGCCGGGCAGGTTGATGCCCTTGTGGTCGGAGATCACCCCGCCCTCGACGACGATGGTCTTCACCCGGGGACCCTCGACCGCGACGACCCGCAGTTCGACATTGCCGTCGTTGATCAGGATCTGGTCGCCCTTGGAGACATCCCCGGGCAGTCCCTTGTAGGTGGTGCCGCAGATGGACTTGTCGCCGTCCACGTCCTCGGTGGTGATGGTGAACTCATCGCCACGGACCAACTCGACCGGACCCTCGGCGAAGGTCTCCAGCCGGATCTTCGGCCCCTGGAGGTCAGCGAGGACGCCCAGTGCGTGACCGGTGTCCTCGGCTGCCTTACGGACGCGGTGGTACCGCTCCTCGTGCTCGGCGTGAGACCCATGGCTCATATTGAAACGGGCCACGTTCATGCCGGCCTCGATGAGCGCTTTCAGCTGCTCGTACGAGTCGACGGCGGGGCCCAGTGTGCAGACGATTTTGGAACGGCGCATAAGGCGATCCTATCGGTTTGTTTCGACTCGGAATATTCCGTCTGGTGGAATGTACAAATGGGCGGGGTCTCGCTCAGTCGGGCAGTTCTCCGCCTATCAAGGCGAATGTCTGACGGGCGATCTCCAACTCCTCGTCGGTCGGCACGACCGCGACGGTGACCCGGGCATAGGGGGTGGAAATGATCCGAGCCCCCTCTGACCGCTCCTCGTTGCGGGCCGAGTCCAGGGCCAGCCCCAGTTCCTCCAGGCCAGCCACGGCCGCGGCCCTCACCGGAGCCGCGTTCTCGCCGACCCCGGCGGTGAAGACGACCGCGTCCACCCGGCCCAGTACGGCGTAGTACGCCCCGATGTACTTCTTCAGCCGATGGATATAGATCTCGAAAGCAAGCAGCGCACTGCGATCGCCCGCGTCGATCCGCCGGCGGATCTCCCGCATATCGTTGTCGCCGCAAAGCCCCACCAACCCGCTCTTCTTGTTGAGCAGTACATCGATCTCATCGGTGGACATCCCTGCGACCCGCTGGAGGTGGAATGTCACGGCCGGGTCGATATCGCCCGAGCGCGTGCCCATCACCAGACCCTCCAGCGGAGTCAATCCCATGGAGGTGTCCATGCACCGGCCACCCGCGACCGCCGAGGCGGACGCACCATTGCCCAGGTGCAGCACGATCACATTGATGTCTTCGGGCGCCTTCCCCAGCAGCTTCGCCGTCTCCCGGGAGACGTAGGCGTGCGAGGTCCCGTGGAAACCGTACCGGCGGATGCGGTGCGTGTCGGCCGTCTCGACATCAATGGCGTAACGAGCCGCGGATTCCGGCATCGTCGTATGGAAGGCCGTGTCGAAGACCGCGACTTGCGGCAGGTCAGGCCGGAGTGCCCGGGCGGTACGGATACCGGTGACATTTGCGGGATTGTGCAGCGGAGCGACCGGAATCAGCCGTTCGATCTCTGCCAGCACCTCGTCGTCGACGACGGTGGGTTCGGAGAACCGCGACCCGCCGTGGACCACCCGATGGCCGATCGCCGCGAGGTCCGGTGAATCCAGGCCGAGCCCGTCGGCTGACAGTTCCTCGGAGACCGCCCGCAGCGCCGCCTCATGGTCGGCGATCGGTCCGGTGCGCTCCCGCTTCTCGCCGCCCGTACCGAGCGGTGTGTGCACCAGCCGGGAGGTCTGCTCGCCGATCCGCTCGACGAGCCCCACCGCGAGCCGTGAGCCGTTGCCCATGTCGAGCAGCTGGTACTTCACCGACGACGAGCCGGAGTTGAGGACGAGGACACGGGTGGCGGTCATGGGGCTCTCTCTGTAGGGGACCGGGTTGTCTCCGAACGGGTGGGTCACACGGTTCTGGTGGTCATACGGTTCCGTAGCTCATACCGTTCGAGAGGGTCATGCGGTGGTGGACTGCGAGGGGTGTACGGGACCGGCCGCGGTGGGGTCCGGTTGGGCCTGGATCGCGGTGATCGCGACCGTGTTGACGATGTCGCTGACCAGGGCACCGCGGGAGAGGTCGTTCACCGGTTTGCGCAGGCCCTGGAGGACCGGGCCGACGGCGACCGCGCCCGCGGAGCGCTGGACGGCCTTGTAGGTGTTGTTGCCGGTGTTGAGGTCCGGGAAGATCAGCACGGTGGCACGGCCGGCCACCTCCGACTCCGGCAGTTTGGTCGCCGCGACGGTCGGCTCGACGGCCGCGTCGTACTGGATCGGCCCCTCGATCCTCAGCTCGGGATGCGAGCCGCGCACCCGCTCGGTCGCCTCCCGCACCTTGTCCACATCAGCGCCGGAACCCGAGGTGCCGGTGGAGTACGAGAGCATCGCGATCCGCGGATCGACACCGAAGCGGGCCGCGGTGGCCGCCGACTGGACGGCGATGTCCGCGAGCTGCTCGGCGTTCGGGTCGGGGTTGACCGCGCAGTCCCCGTACACCAGCACCTTGTCGGCGAGGCACATGAAGAAGACCGACGACACGATCGAAGCGTCCGGCTTGGTCTTGATGATCTCGAAGGCCGGACGGATCGTGGCGGCCGTGGAGTGCACCGAACCCGAGACCATGCCATCGGCGAAACCCTCCTGCACCATCAGGGTGCCGAAGTAGTTCACATCCGCCACCACGTCATACGCCAGTTCCACCGACACGCCCTTGTGGGCCCGCAGCTGTGCGTACCGCTCGGCGAAGGGCTGGCGCAGCTCGGAGGTGTTGGGGTCGATCAGCTGCACCTCGCTGAGGTCGATGCCCAGATCGGCGGCCTTCTTGCGGATCACCTCGGTATCGCCGAGCAGGGTCAGATCGCAGACGGCGCGGCGCATCAGCACATCGGCCGCCCGCAGCACCCGCTCCTCGCTGCCCTCGGGCAGCACCACCCTGCGGCGGTCGGAGCGCGCCTGCTCCAGCAGCTCGTGCTCGAACATCATCGGGGTGACATGACCGCTCCTGGCCACCGCCAGGCGCTCCAGCAGCTCCCCGGTGTTCACATGGCGTTCGAACAGGCCGAGGGCGGTCTCCGCCTTGCGGGGAGTGGTGGCGTTGAGCTTGCCCTCCAGACCGAAGAGCTCGGTGGCGGTGGGCCAGCTGGTGCCGGGCACCGAGATCACCGGGGTGCCCGGTGCGAGCCGGGAGGCCAGGGTGAGGATCTCCTCGCTCGGCCGTTCGTTCAGGGTGAGCAGCACACCGGCGATCGGCGGGGTGCCGGCGGAGTGGGCGGCGAGCGCGCCGACGACCAGATCGGCCCGGTCGCCCGGGGTCACCACCATGCACCCCGGGGTCAGGGCGCTGAGGAAGTTCGGCAGCATCGCCCCGCCGAAGACAAAACCGAGCGCGTCCCTGGCGAGCCCCGCGTCATCGCCGAGCAGCACCGTGCCCCCCAGGGCATGGGTGATCTGGGAGACCGTGGGCGCCGCCAGCGCCGGCTCGTCGGGCAGTACGTAGCAGGGCACCGGCAGCCGGGCCACCAGCCGCTCACGTATGACCTCACGGTCCTCGGGCGCGACCCGGTTGACGACCATGGCGAGGACGTTGGCGCCCAGCACCTCATAGGCGCGGTAGGCGTTGCGGGCCTCGGCGCGCACGGATTCCGCGGTCTGGCCCCGGCCGCCGACCACGGGAATCACCGAGGCGCCGAACTCATTGGCGAGCCGGGCGTTGATCGCCAACTCGTCGGGGAACTGGGTGTCGGCGAAGTCGGTGCCGAGGACGAGCACCACCTCGTACTCGCGAGCCACCTGGTGGAAGCGTTCCACCAGGTTGGAGACCAGCTCATCGGTGCCCCGCTCGGCCTGGAGCGTGGAGGCCTCGTGGTAGTCCATGCCGTAGACGGATGCCGGGTCCTGGGTCAGCCGATAGCGTGCCCGCAGCAGTTCGAACAGCCGGTCAGGGCCGTCGTGCACCAGCGGTCGAAAGACACCGACCCGATCCACCTGGCGGGTGAGGAGCTCCATGACTCCCAGCTCGACGACCTGCCGGCCGTCTCCGCGGTCGATCCCGGTCACATACACGCTGCGCGTCACGCGTGCTCTCCCGTCCGTAACTGCTCATGCCCGTGCCGGCCCATGTCTCCGTGCCCTCCGACGGCGTTTTCCGTACGGATGCCCCTGTGCCAACTCGTACAAAAGCCCGTACAAAAAAACCGCTGGAGGGCGGCTTTTCCCTCTTGACAATACCTCTGCGGGTAGCTAATACGCCTGCCGGGTCGGTTCTGGGGAAGTCGCAGCGGAGATGCCCAGGCGGCAGGGCTCAGGGGCGGGCTCCGATGGGGCTCGCCATGGCCCTCGGGGCCGCCGTTCGGGCGTTTTCGCCGGTCCGGGGAGTGGGCGCGGCGGACTCCGGCGGACTCGGACAATGGAAGGCGGCGGCGGCCGGCACATGAAACAATTAACTCTTGGATCACCTGTACTACTGACGAGCAGGAGACACAGCACGATGCGCATCGGAGTTCTCACCGCAGGGGGCGATTGCCCCGGACTGAACGCTGTGATCCGGTCAGTCGTGCACCGGGCCCTTACCGGCCATGGAGACGAGGTCATCGGTTTTGAGGACGGCTTCAAGGGCCTGCTGGACGGTCACTACCGTCCGCTCGACCTCAATGCCGTCAGCGGCATCCTCGCGCGGGGCGGCACCATCCTCGGCTCGGCCCGGCTGGAGCGCTCACGACTGCGTGAGGCCGCCGAGAACTGCGGTGAGCTGCAACGCCGTTACGGCATAGACGTACTGATCCCGATCGGCGGCGAGGGCACGCTCACCGCGTCCCGGATGCTCGCCGACGCCGGGATGCCCGTGGTGGGTGTACCGAAGACGATCGACAACGATATCTCCGCCACCGATCGCACCTTCGGCTTCGACACCGCGGTCACGGTCGCCACCGAAGCGATCGACCGTCTGAAGACCACCGCCGAGTCACATCAGCGGGTGATGGTCGTCGAGGTGATGGGGCGCCACGCGGGATGGATCGCCCTGGAGTCCGGTATGGCCGGTGGCGCGCACGGAATCTGTCTGCCGGAGCGGCCCTTCGAGGTCGATGACCTGGTGAAGATGATCGAGGAGCGGTTCTCCCGCGGTAAGAAGTTCGCCGTCATCTGCGTCGCCGAGGGCGCCCACCCCGCCGAGGGGTCGATGGAGTACGGCAAGGGCGCGATCGACCAGTACGGCCACGAGCGCTTCGAGGGCATCGGCAACCGGCTGGCGTCGGAGTTGGAGTACCGGCTCGGCAAGGAGGCCAAGCCGGTCATCCTCGGCCATGTCCAACGCGGTGGAGTGCCCACCGCCTACGACCGGGTCCTCGCCACCCGCTTCGGCTGGCACGCGGTGGAGGCAGCCCACCGGGGCGACTTCGGCAGGATGACCTCCCTGCGGGGCACGGATGTGGTGATGGCACCGCTGGCGGATGCGGTGACACAACTGAAGACGGTCCCGCTGGATCGGATGTACGAGGCCGAGTCGGTGTTCTGAGGACCGTACGGGGGCAGCGGGCATGCTCTGGTCCCCCTGAAGCACGGCGACGCGCCATGGGGCGGGACGCTGTGCTTCAGGGGGCAACTCTCAGGCATCCAGCATTCGGCATCCCCCATCCAGCACGCCCACCGAGTCGCCCAGGGCGTCCGGGGAGTGTCCTCTCGATCGGGAGCCAGGGGCCGGGTGGGCGCCAGGGCTGGCCGGGAGGCGTTGGGCGCTCAGCGCTTCCCCCGGAGCCAGCGGTACTGGAGCTCGGGGCGGCCGATCTGGCCGTACTGGGGGCTGCGTGCCGCCCGCTCGTCCCTCACCAGGTGTTCCAGATAGCGGCGAGCGGTGATCCTGGCGATGCCGACGGCCGCGCCCACCTCCGAGGCCGTCATCCCCACGGCGGAATCCCGCAGCGCCCGGGTGACAGCGTCCAGCGTCGGTCCGCTCAACCCCTTGGGCAACGCGCCGCCCTGGGGCGGCCGCAGGGGGGCGAGTGCCGCGTCGATCTCATCCTGGCTGCTCGCTTCGCCGACGGTGGTGCGGAACTCGGCGTATCGGCCGAGACGGTCGCGCAGGGTGGCGAAGGTGAAGGGCTTGAGGACGTACTGCACCACCCCCAGGGAGACCCCCTCGCGCACGATCGCCAGATCGCGGGCCGAGGTGACCGCGATGACATCGGCGCAGTGGCCAGCGGCACGGAGCGACCGTACGAGATGGAGACCGTGGCCGTCGGGGAGATAGAGGTCGAGCAGCAGCAGATCGACCCGGGTCCGCTCCAGGGCGCGGACGGCCTCCGCACGGGAGTGGGCGATCCCGGCGACGGTGAAGCCCGGGACACGTCCGACGTAGAGGGCATGGGCATCGGCCGCGACCTGGTCGTCCTCGACGACCAGCACCTGGATGGGGCCGGGGGTGGTTGGGGCGCTCATGCGGACACCTCCTGGTGGAGCGGGAGCCGTACGGTGAACTCGGCGCCGCCGTCCGGGCCTTGGTCCAGTTCCACACTGCCGCCACCTCGGTGTACCGCCTGCTGTACCAGGGCGAGACCGAGGCCGCGTCCCGAGCCATGGGTCGACCAGCCGCGCCGAAAGACATCGTCCGCCCGTTCGGGGGCGATACCCGCACCCGTGTCGTACACCTGGATGAGCAGTTCGCGTTCGTCGGCGAGGGCGGTGACCGTGACCCGCGCCCGGGAGCCTTCGACCATGGGCGCGCCCGGTGGTTCGTCCGGGGCGGTACGCGGTGCGGCCGCTGTGCTCGACCGCGCCAGCTCCCGGTCCGCCGCGGCGCCGGACGCCGCGTCCACCGCGTTGTCGATGAGATTGCCGAGGATGGTCACCAGGTCGCGGGCCGGCAGCGACGGTGGCAGTACCCCGTCGTCGATCTGGCTGTCGGGTGCCAACACCAACTCCACTCCCCGTTCGTGGGCCTGCGCCGCCTTGCCCAACAGCAGTGCGGCGAGCACCGGCTCACCCACCGCGCCCACCACCTGGTCGGTGAGCACCTGCGCCAACTCCAACTCGGCCGTGGCGAAGGCGAGCGCCTGCTCGGTACGCCCCAGTTCGATCAGCGAGACCACCGTATGGAGCCGGTTCGCCGCCTCATGGGCCTGGGAGCGCAGCGCCTGACTGAAACCGCGCTCGGAGTCCAACTCGCCTGACAGCGACTGGAGTTCGGTGTGGTCCCGCAGGGTGACCATGGTGCCGCGCTGCTCCCCGCCGACGACCGGGCTGGTGTTCACCACGATGACGCGGTCGACGGTCAGATGGACCTCGTCGACCCGTGGCTCGGAGGCCAGGAGCGCCCCGGTGAGGGGAGCCGGTAGGCCCAGTCGGGCGATGGACCTGCCCACCGCGTCCGCCGGTAGCCCCAGCAGCTCCCGGGCCCCGTCGTTGACGAGGGCGATTCTGCGCTGCCCGTCGAGCATCAGCAGGCCCTCGCGTACCGCGTGGAGCGCTGCCTCGTGGTAGTCGTGCAGTCGACTGAGCTCGGCCGCGTTCATTCCGTGTGTGTGGCGCCGTAGCCGAGCGTTGATGACATAGGTGCCCACCCCGCCCAGGGCCAGCGCGCCGCCCGCCACCAGCAGCAGTCCGGCTACCTGCTCGCGTACCTGCTCGCTGATCCGGTGGATGGTGATGCCGGCGCTGACCAGCCCGGTGATCCTGCCGTTGTCATAGACGGGGACCACGGTGCGAACGGAGGGGCCGAGGACGCCGAGATGCATCTCGCTGAATATCTCCCCCTGGAGTGGCCGATCGATATGCCCTAGGTACTTTCGGCCGATTTCCTTGGTTTCGGGGTGGGTCCAGCGGGTGCCGTCGGGGGCCATGATGACGACGAAGTTGACCCCGGCGATCTGCCGCAGCTCCTCCGTGTAGGGCTGGAGGGTCTTGGTCGGGTTGTCCGTACGGGTCGCCGCGATCACCCAGGGCGAGCGGGCGACGGCGGTCGCGGTCGCCGTCGACTGGAGGCGTGCGGTCTCCTCGGCCTGGCTGCGATCGGTGAGATAGGCGAAGAGGGCGCACCCCGCCACGATGACGGCGACCAGGACGACCTGCATCGCGAAGAGCTGTCCCGCAAGGCTGCGGGGGCGGGGTAGGCGCATGGGCCCAAGTTTGCACGGCGCCGGAGTGTTGTCAGTACGCCGCCGGATCGCGTCGGTGTTCGAGTGAGGGTGGCGGAGAACGCCGGCCCCATGGGGTGGGAGAGCGCCAGGAAGTCGCGGAGCGGGCCGGGATGAGACCCGTGGGATCGAACGGCCCGACGCGATGGCGGGATGCCGTTTCGGGTTTCGTGTGAACGAAAAGCACGTAACGGTGACCCGGGTCACAGCCTGGTGGATAGTCGCGGAGATCCGTGCGGGGCGCACGGCACCCACGGCCCGAAGGAGGAACCCCGTGGCAGCAGCGACCGGCAGGCGGGACCGTACGCACTATCTGTACATCGCCGTCATCGCGGCGGTGGTACTCGGTGTGACCGTGGGCTTCGCGGCCCCCGGAGTAGCCGTTGAACTGAAGCCGATCGGCACGGGGTTCGTGAACCTCATCAAGATGATGATCTCGCCGGTCATCTTCTGCACGATCGTGCTGGGCATCGGGTCGGTCCGCAAGGCGGCCAAGGTGGGCGCGGTCGGCGGCCTGGCGCTCGGGTACTTCATCGTGATGTCGACCGTGGCGCTCGCCATCGGTCTGGTGGTCGGCAACCTGCTGGAGCCCGGCTCCGGGTTGCAGTTGACCGAGGCCACCCGGGAGGCGGGCGGGAAGGCAGCCGAAGGCGCGGGAGGGGAGTCCACCGCCGAGTTCCTGCTGGGTATCATCCCCACCACCCTGGTCTCGGCCTTCACCGAGGGCGAAGTGCTACAGACCCTGCTGATCGCCCTACTGGCCGGCTTCGCGCTCCAGGCGATGGGCGCGGCCGGGGAGCCGGTGCTGCGGGGCATCGGACATATCCAGCGACTGGTGTTCCGCATCCTGGCCATGATCATGTGGGCGGCTCCGGTAGGCGCGTTCGGAGCGATCGCGGCGGTGGTGGGGGAGACCGGACTCGATGCGCTGAAGTCCCTGGCCGTGATCATGATCGGCTTCTATGTCACCTGTGCGCTGTTTGTCTTCGTGGTGCTGGGCGCGCTGCTGAAGATGGTCTCGGGCGTCAGCCTGTTCTCGCTGCTGAAGTATCTGGGGCGCGAGTTCCTGCTGATCCTCTCCACCTCGTCGTCGGAGTCGGCGCTGCCGCGTCTGATCGCCAAGATGGAACACATGGGGGTCAGCAAGCCGGTGGTCGGTATCACCGTCCCGACGGGCTACTCCTTCAACCTCGACGGCACCGCGATCTATCTGACGATGGCCTCGCTCTTCATCGCCAACGCGATGGGCGACCCGCTGACGGCGTCCGAGCAGATCTCCCTTCTGGTCTTCATGGTGATCGCCTCGAAGGGTGCGGCGGGAGTCACCGGCGCCGGTCTTGCGACACTCGCCGGTGGCCTCCAGTCCCACCGACCCGAACTGGTCGACGGAGTGGGCCTGATCGTGGGCATCGACCGCTTTATGAGTGAGGCGCGCGCGCTGACGAACTTCGCCGGCAACGCCGTGGCCACCGTGCTGGTCGGGACCTGGACCAAGGAGATCGACCGGGCGCGGGTGGACGAGGTGCTCGCCGGACGGATTCCCTTCGATGAGCAGACCCTGCTCGACGATGGCCACGGCGGGCCGGCGGCGGCTCCCGATGCGGACCTGCGCAAGGACCCGTCCGTACCTCAGCCACGGGTGGACGAAGCCCCGGCAAAGGTCTGAAACGCCCTTCAGTGGCACTGAACTACCGCCAAAGTCAGCGCAGTTGGTCTGATTGAACCCGGGAATGCGGGGCAGACGCTTGATGGTGAAGCCCCCCGCACGGCCCGTCCTTCATCTCCCCCACGGTGAAGGGCGGGCCGTGGTCCATTCGCTGGGGCCCGCCGTGGTACCGACGCACGGACGGTAGGAGCACGGGCGGGTGCCTTCGGCGAGTCGATGGCCGGTGCGGCAAGGAGCCCCCGACACGTCCGGCACCTGAGGCATACGGACGGCCCCGACGCAGCCCGCGAGGGCTACGGCAGGGCCGTCACTCCGCTCGTCACGGAGCGGAAGGATCCACCTCTTCCATCAGGTCAGTCGATCGGGCACTCCTCCTGGGTGAGCGGCGTCGCGTCCCCCGCGACCCTGCTGCAGAGCACCCGCAGCTGGGGCGTCCCATCGGCCGAACTCCGTACCTGCTTCAGCGCCACACTGTGTCCACTGCGGTCGCCGTACAGCGGCGCCCCGGTGAAGTCGATCGTGCCCGTGGCCATTCCGCTGAGCTTGACCGTGCGGAGGTTCACCCAGGTCGCGGCGCGGCTCTGGGGGGCTCCGTTGTGCGTCGCCGCCCAGTACAGCGCCCGAGTGGCGTCGTGGTTCAGTGCCGTCTGACCGCTGGAGAAGACACCCGTCTCATGCGAAGGCTGCTTCTCCCCCTGCTCCTGGAGGTATTCCCCCGCGTCCTTGTAGAAGTCGGTCAGCGATGCCGCCTTCTCCAGCTCGGCCAGCGCCGCGTGGTAGAGCGTGACCTTCGGAGCCACCCCGTCCTTGCCCTGGGTGAACTTGGCCTTGGAGAGGTCGTCCCCGGTGAGGATGGAGATACTGCGCTGCGCGCACTCCGGTTCGGTGCCGAGCAGTGCCATCAGCGGGCCGATGTCCTCGACCCGTCCGGCGAAGTAGATCACCGACGGCACCATGGAGCTCTGGCAGATCTTCTCCGTGTGCACCCGCAGTTCCGGCTTGCCGCCCTCCACCAGATAGCGGCGTTGGGGCAGCATGGTGAAGCCGCGCTGAGTCAGCATCTGCTGACCGTACTTGGCCTGCTCATCGGTGTAGAGATCGTCCGAATCGCTGGTGTCGCGTGCCAGTACGAGCGCTCGCTGTGTCTCCCCGGGGTTGCGCAACTGCGCTGCCAGCAGACCCAGTTGGCGCACCTGCCATTCATCGGGCGCGGCGAGACTGAACCAGTTGGCGAACTTACGGGGCAGATAGGTGGCCGAGTTGGTTCCGGAGACCACCGGTAGCCCCGCGTCCAGCAACTTCTTGTTGGTCTCCTGGCTTGTCTTCAGATCGCGACCGGTGCCGACCACACCGACCACGGTGGGGTCGTCGGCGGCATAGGCGGCGATGGTGTCCGCCATGTCCCGTTGATGCCGCAGGTCCACACCGCCGTTGGCGACCAGCACCCTCAGCTTGATGGGATAGGTGTCATTGATGACCGCCTGCGCCAGATAGACACCCGCCAGCTCCTCGATGCCCTTCACGGGGGAGGAGCCCTTGTCGGGGTCGTAGCTGAGCGGTCCCGCGTAGATGACGGTCACATACTTGTCGCCGTGCTTGTCGAGGATCTTTCGGTTCTGGTCGGCGATGCGGTCCTCCAGCCAGGACACCGACCACGGGGCACCGTCCTTGGTGACCGCCTTCCCGTCGTCGGGCAGCCACTTGGCGAAGCGAACGCTACCGGTGGCCACTCCTATGCACTCGGTTCGCTCGTCCGGTACGGGTTTGCGTACGGTGTCCCGGTTGGCCGTCAGTACGGATGCCGAGCAGTACTGGTCACGGAGGTCGTCGGCGCGCGCCCAGATGCCGGCGGCGATCAGCAGCAACACCAGTACCAGGGAGTGCAGGGACCAGACGACCCGGGCCGTGGTGGGCCGGGTGTTGGCCCGGACACAGGGCAGCTGCCCATCGGCGAGTGGCCCAAGGCGCGCACTGGGCAGCGGGACCTTCAACACCCAGGGCAGTTCGGCCAGTTCACGGCTGGGCGACTGCCCGGCGCGAAGGTTGCGGGCCCATTCCTGGTACCAGATCCACAGGGTGCCACCCGGCTCCTGGACCACACTGCGCTGGAGTCGGTGCAACTCGGAGCCCGGTACCGCGGCGACGATCAGCAGTGGGTCGAGTTCGCTACGGCGGCTGCGCACATCGCTGACCGCCTTGATCAGCTCGACGCCACCGTTGTCGGCGCCCGCGTGGGGCAGGAACAGCATGGGCGGCCGATGCCGCTTGAGGCCGCGGAGATCCCAGCTCCAGCGCCGGTGGTTGTCGCGGAGGTCCTCGAACAGGGCCAGTACATAGAGTTGGAGTTGGAAGTCGTCGCCCTCTTTGAGCGCCTCGGCCACGTCATAGGCGCGCGCCGCGATCGCTTTCCAGGAGCGGACCGGACGGAGCAGCGAGACATCGGTGGGACGCCCCCGGGACGCCGCCCTGAGGAAGGTCGTGGTCATAAACCAGCGGCTCTCCCTGCGCAGCCACAGGAAGATCGGCGCCCGACCCGGTAGTACGTTGTCCAGCAGGACGAGAAGTAGGAGGAACCCCACCCCGGACGCCAGCGCCACCGACCAGTGGCTTCGGGCGAGCAGGGCGGCGAGTCCCGCGACCAGACTGGCCGGCAGGATGTGGGCCATGTCCAGCTGGGCGGGCCCGGGGTTCCAGCGCCTGGTGTCCTTGGGTCGCCAGCGCTGCTTGGCGAGTTGGTCCAGCAGCCGCTGTGCGGGGTCCGGTCTGCTTCCCGAGGCGGCGGACGCGGACTGGGGCCAGTCGGGCTCCAGTTCCCCCACGGCGTCCTCGATGGCGCGCACCAGCCGCAGCCGGGGAAAGGCATAGCGCCGATAGACCGAACGCTGTCCGTCCCACCGCTTGGGGTCGGCCAGATCGCGGACCAGCGCCGCGGCCCGCCGCACCTCGGTGGGACCTTCCTGTTGGGCGGGGGCAACGGCACATCGGGTGCCGTGTGCGTCCTGCCCTCGGTGCAACTCCTCGACGAGATTGACGATGTGGTCGTCGTCGGCGCTGTCCTCCGCATGGAGTACGGCGACGGGCATGGGCGGATCGCTGGTGCGGAAGTCCCGGATCAGGACCTCCAGCCGCTTCTGTACTTCGACGCCAGCGCCGGTCGACATTCCGAGGTGTCCACCAGGGCACTTCGGTGGTGGTTCACGATCACCAATAGGCACGGCCTACCCCCGTTCTCATGGGCCGGGTGATGAAGCTATCGGGCACGGTCTGGTTGGGGAGTGTTTATCGGCCGGACACCTCCTCCATGTCGGCTGCGTCAAGGCCGTGTTGACCTCGCTGGGACGGCCCACCGCGCCGAGCGGGTGAGCGGCGCAGAGCGGATCACCTCCCAAGGACTCATCTTCCCTGCGGCTAGTAGCGGTCGGGCGTAGCCGCCGCAAATCCCTGAACTGGATGTTTACCTTTTGGTGGGTACCTGACTTATAAGTAGGTACTTGTGACTCGGCTGGTGCCGAAGAACGATGGGGCCATGGCTTCCCACCACCCCATCCCCGCTTCTGTCCCTCCTACTCCTGTCACGGTCATCGGACTCGGAGCCATGGGCCGGGCCCTCGCCAAAGCCCTGCTCAAGGCCGGTCACCCCACCACCGTCTGGAACCGCTCGCCCGGCAAGGCGGACGAACTGGTCGCTCTCGGCGCCACCGCCGCCACCACGGCGGAAGAGGCGGTACGGGCCGGCGAACTGATCATCGTCTGCGTTGTGGACTACGACGCGTCCCAGGCGATCCTCGACCCCCTGGCCGACGTGTTGAAGGGCCGGGTGCTGGTCAATCTGACCTCTGACCTCCCGGCGCGGGCGCGGCAGGCGGCGCACTGGGCCGAGGAGCGGTCCATCGCCTATCTGGACGGTGCCGTCATGGTGCCCACCCACATGGTGGGTTCCGCTGATGCGCTGCTGTTCTACTCCGGGTCGCGGGAATCATTCGATCGCTTTGAGCCCGTGCTGAAGGCCCTCGGCGAGAAGACCGAGTTCGTGGGCGGCGACCCGGGTTTCGCGGCCGGGTACGACCTGTCCCTGTTGGACTTCTTCTACGGCAGCATCTCCGGTCTGATCCATGGCTTCGCGCTGGCCAAGGCCGAGGGGATCAAGGCCGTCGACATCGCCCCCTATCTGCACTCCATCACCGCGATCCTGCCCGCCATGATCGAGGGCTCCGCGTCCGAGATCGACACCGGGAGCTATCCCGGCACGGAAGCCAACCTGGCCATGATGGCCGCGTCGGTCGACCACATTCGGCACGCCTCGCAAGCCCGTGGTCTCGATGTCTCCCTGCTGGAGTCGATCAAGTCGGTGGCGGACCGGGCGATCGAGCGCGGGCACGGGGCGGATGACTGGGCGAGCACCTATGAGGCAGTGATCAAGCCGGAGTGAACGGCTTGCCTTGACCTCGGCGTCAAGGATTACCGTCGGTCCATGCGAATCGGCGAACTGGCGGAGCGCGCCGGGACCACGACCCGTACGCTGCGCTACTACGAGTCGCGGGGGCTGCTACCCGCGCGACGTACGGAGAACGGCTACCGCAGCTACGGCGACGACGATCTGCGACTCCTCCAGCAGATCCGAACCCTCCAGGACTTCGGGTTCGACCTGGAGGAGACCCGGCCGTTCGTTGAGTGCCTTCGGGCCGGCCATCCAGCCGGCGACTCCTGCCCCGCCTCGCTCGCCGTCTATCGCGCCAAGCTCCGTGAGCTGGATGCGCTCATGGAGCAACTCGGCGCCATCCGAGCCCAGTTGGGCAGTCAACTCATTCGCGCCGAAGCGGAGTTGATGGATGGGGCGGAACCGCGGTGTGAATTTGGAGGATGACAACATGATCCGAGCGGCAGGCACGGCCATGGTGACGGACGCGGACTTCGCGACCGAGGTGCTCAAGGCCGATCTCCCGGTCCTGGTGGAGTTCACCGCCGACTGGTGCGGACCGTGCCGTCAGTTGGCGCCGGTACTGAGCGCCATCGCGGGCGAGGAGGCCGAACGCCTCAAGGTGGTGCAGATCGATGTGGACACCAGCCCGGAGACCACCATCCGCTACAACGTGCTCTCGACGCCGACACTGCTGCTGTTTCGGGCCGGCGAGCCGGTGAAATCCCTGGTGGGTGTGCGTCCCAAGCGCAAGCTGCTACTTGAGCTGTCCGATGCCATGGGGAACGAGAGCTAAGTCGGCGACCAGAGGTCCCCGTGCTGTGCTGGACCGCGGCGCGGGGACCCACGCGTCAGCGCGCGCCCGGACCCGCGGGAAAGCGTCCTCATCCACACATAAAAAAATCCCCGACCATCGACAATGGCGGACGGGGTAATTCTCGGCGTATATTGAGGGTTTCCCTTGCCGACTAAAACGGCAAACAGGGAACTCAATGACCACAGCATATCGCGTCGGGAGCCGAATTGTCAACCGAGGAATTGCGGCACGAACAGCAATTCATCGACCTCCTCCATGAGCGCATCACCGCGCTCCGTGAGGAGGCCGGGGCCATGCTGCGAGCCACGATCGGACAGCTCAGCACCAATTTCCAGGCCAGGGTGGAGCGTGACGCGAGCATCGCCGAGCAATCCGCCGAGCTCGCCGCGCTCCATTCGGTGGACTCCGGACTCTGTTTCGGGCGCATCGATCTGCGCGACGGTTCCCATCACCACATCGGGCGCATCGGAATCCGCAAAGACGATGCCGAACTCACCCCCCTCCTCATCGACTGGCGCGCCCCGGTGGCCCGCCCCTTCTATCTCGCCACCGGTTACGAGCCCATGGGGTTGCGCCGCCGCCGGCACATCACTTCCCGAGGCCATACCGTCACCGCGCTCCATGACGAGATCCTCGATCTCAACGACACCACCCGCACCGGATACGAGGACCACGACGGCGACACCGTCCTGCTCGCCGCGCTCGGCGCCGCCCGCACCGGACGGATGGCGGACATCGTCCAGACCATCCAGGCCGAACAGGACCGGATCATCCGCGCGCCCCGGCAGGGAATCCTCGTGGTCGAAGGCGGCCCCGGCACCGGAAAGACCGCGGTCGCCCTGCACCGGGCCGCCTATCTCCTCTACGCCCACCGCGAGCAGCTCGCCCGACGAGCCGTGCTGATCGTCGGCCCCAACCCCGCCTTCCTCGGTTACATCGGTGAGGTGCTCCCCTCGCTCGGTGAGACCGGTGTCCTCCTCGCCACCCCGGGTGAACTCTTCCCCGGGGTGCACGCCACCGGCACGGACACTCCCGCGACCGCCGAGGTCAAGGGCCGGGTCGCCATGGCCGATGTGCTCGCACGGGTCATCAGCGATCGGCAGTCACTCCCGGAGGACCTGCCCGCGGTCGACCACGAGTCCGAGGGACTGGTGCCCGAACCGGCGCTGGAGATCGACCACTCGGAGTACGGAACCCTCCTGCTGGGCCGCGAAATGGCCTACGAGGCCCGCGATCGCGCCCGCGGCATCGGCCTACCGCACAATCTGGCCCGCCCCCACTTCGCCTTCCGGATCATCGACGCCCTCACCGCGCAACTCGCCGACCGGCTGGGCGCCGACCCGTACGGCGGCCCCAATCTGCTGGGGCCCGATGACATCGCCCAACTCGGCAAGGAGATCGCCACCAGCCCGGAAGTGCATCAGGCGATCGACCAGCTGTGGCCCGAGCTCACCCCGCACCAGGTGCTTGGCGACTTCCTCGCCGAGCCTGACGGCCATCTCCCCACCGAGGACGCCGAACTGATCCGGCGTACGGGCGGGCCCTGGACCCCCGCCGATGTCCCGCTGCTGGATGAGGCCGCGGAGTTGCTGGGCGTCGATGACACCGCCCAGCGGGCCGCCGAGGAGTCGGAGCGGCTGGAGCGGATCGCCTACGCCCAGGGCGTGCTCGATCTCTCCGCTGGTTCCAAGACCTACGAGTTCGAGGACGAGGAGTCCGAAGTCCTCGCCGCTCACGACATCATCGACGCCGAGCGAATGGCACAACGCCACGAGGAGCGGGACCACCGCAGCGCGGCGGAGCGGGCTGCCGCCGACCGCACCTGGGCCTTCGGGCACATCATCGTCGACGAGGCACAGGAACTGTCCGCGATGGCCTGGCGACTGCTGATGCGCCGCTGCCCGGCCCGCTCGATGACCCTGGTCGGCGACCCGGCCCAGACCGGGGACGCGGCCGGCATGAGGTCCTGGCAGCAGATCCTCGAACCGTACGTCGGCAAGCGCTGGCAGCACACCCGGCTCGGCGTCAACTACCGTACGCCCGCGGAGATCATGGAACTCGCCGCCGCCGTCCGACGTGCCTCAAGCCCGGGGTTCGAGCCGCCCCGCTCGGTGCGCTCCACCGGGGTGCCGCCGTGGATCGAGCGCGTCCCCGGCGAGGGACTCGCCGCCGCGGTACTGGCCGCGGTGGCTCGGGAGGCACCGGACGAGGGACGGCTCGCGGTGATCGCCCCACGTGAGCTCCACCAGGGCCTGGAGAGCATCGGGGGCCCGGTGGATCTGACGCGTACGGTCGTCCTGCTGGAGCCGCGCCAGGCGAAGGGACTGGAGTTCGACACGGTGATCGTCGTCGAGCCGGCCCTCTTCGGGGACAGCGACCTCTATGTGGCGCTGACCCGAGCCACCCAGCATCTGGGCGTCATCCACACCGAGGAACTACCGAAGGGCATGAGCTGACACATCCCCGGCGTCAGCCCGTACGCCGGGGATGCTCCAGCAGGCCCCGGGCCCGGGGCTCCCGGGATCACTCCGGGCGCAACCACACCGTCCCCAGCGGTGGCAGTGTCAGCTCAAGGCTCAGCGGACGCCCGTGGGAGGGGGTCTCCTGTGCCTTGAGCGGGTCGGGGTTCCCCACACCGCCACCGCCGTAGGTCCCCGCGTCGGTGTTCAGCACCTCGACCCAGGCGGCGAACTCGTCCGGCACTCCCAGCCGGTACCCGTGCCGTACCACCGGCGAGAAGTTGCTCACCGCGAGCAGGGGCTCCCCCGCGGTGTCGTAGCGCAGAAAGGCGAACACATTGTCCTCCGCCGCGTTCCCGTCCACCCAGGCGAAGCCGCCGGGGTCGGTGTCCCGCTGCCAGAGCGCGGGCACCGACGCGTACACGGCGTTGAGATCGCGGACCAGCAGCCGCACCCCCCGGTGGTCCGCCTCCGCCGCGTACGACGGGTCCAGCAGCCACCAGTCCGGGCCATGGCCCTCCGACCACTCCGCCCCTTGGGCAAACTCCTGCCCCATGAAGAGCAGCTGTTTACCGGGGTGCGCCCACATAAAGCCCAGATAGGCCCGGTGGTTGGCGCGCTGCTGCCACCAGTCCCCGGGCATCTTGCTCACCAGCGACCGCTTGCCGTGCACCACCTCGTCATGGGAGATCGGCAGTACGTAGTTCTCGCTGTACGCGTACACCATCGAGAAGGTCATCTCCTGGTGGTGGAACTTGCGGTGCACCGGCTCGTGCGTCACATAACCGAGCGAGTCATGCATCCACCCCATGTTCCACTTCAGCCCGAAGCCCAACCCGCCGAAACCACCCGGACCCACATGGTGGGTCGCACGGGTCACCCCGTCCCAGGCCGTGGACTCCTCCGCGATCGTCACCACACCCGGGCAGCGGCGGTAGACGGTGGCGTTCATCTCCTGGAGGAAGGCCACCGCGTCGAGGTTCTCCCGCCCGCCGTGTTCGTTGGGCGTCCACTGTCCCTGTTCGCGCGAGTAGTCGAGATAGAGCATCGAGGCGACGGCGTCCACCCGGATGCCGTCGATATGGAACTGCTCGCACCAGTAGACCGCGTTGGCCACCAGGAAGTTGCGCACCTCCTTGCGGCCGTAGTCGAATTCGAGCGTGCCCCAGTCGGGGTGCGCCGCCCGGGAGGGGTCCGGGTGCTCGTAGAGCGGGCGGCCGTCGAACTCCGCGAGGGCCCAGTCGTCGCGGGGGAAGTGCGCCGGCACCCAGTCCATGATCACGCCGATGCCCGCGTGGTGGAGTGCGTCGACGAGATGGCGGAAGTCGTCGGGCGAGCCCATCCGGGAGGTCGGCGCGTAGAAGCCCGTGACCTGGTATCCCCAGGACCCGCCGAAGGGGTGCTCGGACACCGGCATGAACTCCACATGGGTGAAGCCCAGGTCCTTGACGTACCGCGGCAGCTGCAGGGCGAGCTGACGGTAGGTCAGACCAGGTCGCCAGGACGGCAGATGCACCTCGTAGACCGAGAGCGGTGACTCATGCACCGGGCGGTCCCCGCGATGGGCCAGCCACTCCTCGTCCCGCCACTCGTAACGTGACTCGGTGACGATGGACGCGGTGGCCGGCGGCACCTCCGCCTGCCGGGCCATCGGGTCGGCGCGTACGGTGTGCGAGCCGTCGGGCCGCATGATCTGGAACTTGTAGAGCGCACCCGCGCCGACCCCGGGCACGAAGAGCTCCCAGACGCCGGTCGACCCCAGCGAGCGCATGGGGAATCCGGCGCCGTCCCAGTAGTTGAAGTCACCCATGACCCGGACCCCGCGCGCGTTGGGGGCCCAGAGGGTGAACCGGGTGCCGCTGACGCCCTCATGGGTGATCACATGCGCGCCCAGCGCCCGCCAGAGCTCCTCATGCCGGCCCTCGCCGATCAGATGCAGATCGAGATCGCCGAGGGTGGGCAGGAAGCGGTACGGGTCATGGGCCTCGACCTCGTGTTCGCCGCCCTCCCCCGCGTAGGCGATGAGCAGCCGGTACTCGGGGACCGTACGCATCGGCAGCACCCCGGAGAACAGGCCGTCGCCGTCCGCGTACAGCTCCGCTCGCAGTCCCTTCGCGAGCACGGTCACCGCCTTCGCGAAGGGACGCAGCACCCGCAGCTCGACGCCCGCGCGGCTGATCCGGGCCCCGAGCAGGGAGTGCGGATCGTGGTGACCGCCCGCCAGCAGCCGCTCCCGGTCCGCCGGTGTGAGCGGCTTGGCGGCCCGTACGCCCCGGCTGGGGTTCGCGGTCCGTGCCTTGGGTGCCGCGGCCGCCCTCTTGGCCTTGGGCTTCGCCTCCTTGGGCGGCCCGTCGGCGGCTGTGGCGCTGGGGAGGAAGGTCACGGGCGGGGTCTTGCGCGAGGGGGGTCGGGCGGTCACGGGGATGGGCCTCCTTGGCCGGATGGGGGGTCAGGCGCCGGGTGGGGGTCAGGCGAGCGCGGCGAGACGTTCGATCGCCGCCATGGGCACCGGAAGCCAGCTCGGTCGGTGCCGGGCTTCGTACACCGCCTCGTACACGGCTTTGTCCGTCTCGTACGCGCGCAGCAGTTCGGGTTCCGCACGGGGGTCGTCGCCCGAGCTCTGGGCGTACCCCTCGCAGTACGCGGCCCGGCAGCGCTCGGCCCAGGCAGGGTTCCAGGGGCTGTGGGAGCGGGCCGCGTAGTCGAAGGAACGCAGCATTCCGGCGATGTCCCGTACGGGGGGTTGGGGGCTGCGGCGCTCGTGGAGGGGGCGGGCGGGCTCACCCTCGAAGTCGATCACCGACCAGTGCCCCGGGGGAGCCGGGGGGAGCGCCGGGTAGGCCGGGAGCCCCGGGTGCGCTGTCGTCGAGAGGTCCGAGCGCGCCCGCTGCGCCGTTGACGCGGCGGGCGCGCTGGGTGCGGTCGGTGCGGAATGCGCCGATGGCGGGGAGGGCGGTAGGGGCTCCGGGGGTTGGTGCAGCGCCTGTCCCAGATGGAGGTCCCCGTGCACCCGCTGGGCCCGCCAGACCCGGCCTCGCCGTCCCAGCGCGGCCACCGCGTCGAACGCGGTACCCAACCGTGGCACATAGGGCAGCAGCGCGGGCACCGCCCGTGCGGCCTCCTCCAATCGGCGCCGCATCGCCCTGGTCAGTTGTTCGGTGTGCTCCTGGCGCAGCAGTACCGTCGGCAGGGCGGCGGCGAGCGCGGTGTGCACCTCGGCGGTCACCCGGCCGAGTGCCCGCGCCTCGTCGGTGAACGACCGCCCCGCGGCCAGTGCGTCGAGGGCCAGCCGCCAACCGTCCTGGGAGCCGCGTAGATAGGGCTGGAGTACACCCAGGGTGTACGGCTGGGGTGCCGTGGACTCGTACCAGGCGACGGGCACCGGCACCCGACCGCAGCCGGCCCGGGCCAGGGCGAGGGGGAGTTCCAGATCGGGGTTGGGGCCGGTTTGCACGCGTCGGAAGACCTTGAGGATGTAGGTGTCCCCGTAGACCAGCGAGGAATTGGACTGCTCGGCCTCCAGTGGTTTTGCGGTGAGACCGCCGGGGAGCGCGGGACTCCGGTCGAACCGTGAGAACCGCAGGGGGCCGAGGGCGCCGGGGCTCCGCAGCCGTTCCAGGATCAGTTCGGCGAGCCGGGGGTCGTGCAGCCCCTCGTAGACCATCCGCCCGGCGAGTGGCCCGTCGGTGGGCCGGCCGATGAGGGCTGGGGCGAGGTGGCGGGGCAGGGCTTCTCGCACGCCGAGCATCAGTTGGTAGCAGTCGCGCGGCCCATCGGTGGGCAGTCCGGGCTGCCGCACTTCCACCAGGAGGTGCAGCAGCCCCGGCCCGGGGCCCCGCGAGGGAAGGAGCTCGGTCGCCGAGACCAGCGAGAGGCCGGTGATGGGGTGGCCCTTCCCCGCGAACCAGCGCTGGTGCGGCAGCCAGTCGAGCAGCAGGGGAGCGAGCGACGGAAGGAGGGCAACGGAAGTACGGGTGGATGCAGCCTCCGCCATGGAATCGCGCCCTTTCCCCGAAATGCACCTTTATCGCATGTAATGGCCAAAGTGTCCCGGATCATGGCGTTGACTGTCCGGCGGCACGCGGGGGTGACGGGGAGAGTGCCCGGTGCGGTCCGTGGAATCCGCTCCACGGGGAGGCGTGGTGGGGCCCGCGCGGTGGGGGACGGGCGGGCCGAATCGGCGCCCGGCCGCACGCCCGCTCCGGAGGGGACCCGTGCCGTGCGTCGCCTCGGGGCCATCCGGCTCGGCCGGGGAGGGGCCGGCGCCTGGACCGGCCGGGGCAGACCGCAGGAGTGGCCGGTCGCGGCGACGGGGGCGGAGCCCGGTGGCGCCCCGGCGGGCGGTGACCCTGCCTTGTGCTGAGGCCGCGTCAGGGGGTGGAGCCGTGCGCTGGGCGCTCAGCCCCGCTCGCTGCCGCAGGCGAGGTGCGGGCCGGGTGGGGCATGGGCCGCGCCGCCTCGGGCTCTCACGCCCTCCTGGCCGACGCCGCTCCTTCGGTCCGGCGGTGCGGAGGGAAGGGCGTCATCAGGCTGATCGGTGGCGACAGCCGGTACGGTCGCTCACAGGTCGGCCCGGAGCCCGGAGCCCGGAGTTCGGTGCTCGGTGCTCGGTGCTCGGTGCTCGGCGGGAGTCCCGAGGGCCAGGGGGCGGGTGGGGCGAATGTGCGGGGCGCGGCATCTCCCCAAGGATCGGACCGCCTGCCGAGGGGGCACCCCTGAGGAACCGCCCCATCGGCAGGATGACCCTTGGCGGGCGGGATCCACCGCCCCGAGATGACGGGTGTCCCTGACGTCCGCTGCCAGTCGGCGGATGTCAGACAGGCGCAGGGCCGGCCACCACGCCGCTCTCCCCCGCCGCTGAGTCCGCTCTGAGCCGGAACCAGTAGAACCCGTGCCCGGCCAGGGTCAGCAGATAGGGCCACTGCCCGACCGCCGGGAAGCGCACCCCGCCGATCAGCTCCACCGGATGGCGCCCGGTGAACTCCCGTAGGTCCAACTCCGTCGGTTGTGCGAACCGCGAGAAGTTGTGCACACACATCACCAGGTCGTCCTTGTACTCCCTGGTGAAGGCCAGTACGGCCGGATTGGACGAGGGCAGTTCGGTGTACGCGCCGAGGCCGAAGGCGGGATTCTGCTTACGGATCTCGATCATGCGCCGGGTCCAGTGCAGCAGCGAGGACGGGCTGCTCATGGAGGCCTCGACATTGGTGACCTGGTAGCCGTAGACCGGGTCCATGATGGTCGGCAGATAGAGCCGCCCCGGGTCACAGGAGGAGAATCCAGCGTTCCGGTCCGGCGTCCACTGCATCGGGGTGCGCACCCCGTCCCGGTCACCGAGCCAGATGTTGTCACCCATCCCGATTTCGTCGCCGTAGTAGAGGATCGGCGATCCGGGCAGGGAGAGCAGCAGTGCGGTGAAGAGTTCGATCTGGTTGCGGTCGTTGTCCAGCAGGGTGGCGAGCCGCCGGCGGATGCCGATGTTGGCCCGCATCCGCGGGTCCTTGGCGTACTCCGCGTACATGTAGTCGCGTTCTTCGTCCGAGACCATTTCGAGGGTCAGCTCATCGTGGTTGCGAAGGAAGATGCCCCACTGGCAGCTGGTGGGGATCGCCGGGGTCTTGGCGAGGATCTCCGAGACCGGGTAGCGGGATTCGCGCCGTACGGCCATGAAGATCCGTGGCATCACCGGGAAGTGGAACGCCATATGACACTCGTCGCCGCCCCTGGCGTAGTCGCCGAAGTAGTCGACGACGTCCTCCGGCCACTGGTTGGCCTCGGCGAGCAGCACCGTGTCCGGGTACTGCGCGTCGATCTCCTCGCGCACCCGCTTGAGGAAGGTGTGGGTGGCCGGGAGGTTCTCGCAGTTGGTGCCCTCCTGCTGGTAGAGGTAGGGCACCGCGTCCAGCCGGAAACCGTCGATACCCAGGTCCAGCCAGAACCGCAGGGCCGAGATGATCTCGTCCTGGACGGCCGGGTTCTCATAGTTGAGATCGGGCTGGTGGGAGAAGAAGCGGTGCCAGTAGTACTGCTTGCGGACCGGGTCGAAGGTCCAGTTCGATGACTCGGTGTCGACGAAGATGATCCGGGCGTCCTCGAACTGTTTGTCGTCGTCGGCCCAGACGTAGTAGTCGCCGTACGGCCCGTCCGGGTCCGATCGGGACTGGAGGAACCACTCGTGCTGGTCGCTCGTGTGGTTCATCACGAAGTCGATGATCACGCGCATTCCGCGTTGGTGCGCGGCGTCCACGAACTCCACGAAGTCGGCGAGATCGCCGAACTCCGGTAGTACGGATGTGTAGTCGGCCACGTCGTAACCGCCGTCCCGCAGTGGGGACTTGAAGAACGGCGGCAACCAGAGGCAGTCGACACCGAGCCACTGGAGGTAGTCGAGTTTGGCGGTGAGGCCCTTGAGGTCGCCGACGCCGTCCCCGTTGCTGTCCTGGAAGGACCGCACGAGGACTTCGTAGAAGACCGCCCGCTTGAACCAGTCGGGGTCGCGGTCCTTGGCGGGGGTGTCCTCGAACAGGTCGTGGACGGGCTCGTTGACGATCATGATGTGGGTGACCCTCCGGTCGGCGGGGACGGTCGCAGAACAACGATGTGCGCGGGCCTGCGGCCCGGCTCTAGGCGCACATACGAGGCTCTGCCCCAGTGATAGGTCTCGCCGGTGAGCTCATCGCGCACCGGTGCGGTCTCGTGCCATGCGAGGCCGAGTCGCGGCATGTCCAACGAGACCGTCGCCTCGTGGGTGTGGTGGGGGTCGAGGTTGGCAATCACGATCACGGTGTTCGAACCGGACCGCTTCGAGTACGCGATCACCGCGTCGTTGTCGGTGTGATGGAAGTGGATGTTCCGCAGCTGCTGGAGTGCGGGGTTGCGGCGCCGGGTGCGGTTGAGCGCGGTGATCAAGGGTGCGATGGAGCGGCCCTCGCGCTCGGCGGCCTCCCAGTCACGCGGCCTTAGCTGGTATTTCTCCGAGTTCAGATACTCCTCGCCGCCCTCGCGCAGCGGGGTGTTCTCGCACAGTTCGTACCCCGCGTACATGCCCCAGGAGGGGGAGAGGGTCGCCGCGAGCACCGCCCGGATCTCAAACGCCGGCCGGCCGCCGTGCTGGAGATGGGCGGGCAGGATGTCCGGGGTGTTCACAAAGAAGTTCGGGCGCATGTACGAGGCCGATGCGCCGGCCAACTCGGTGACGTACTCGGTCAGCTCCTGCTTGGAGGTGCGCCAGGTGAAGTAGGTGTACGACTGCTGGAAACCCACGGCCGCCAGGGCGTGCATCATGGCCGGGCGGGTGAACGCCTCGGCGAGGAAGACCACATCGGGGTCGGCGCCGTTGATCTGGGCGATCACCTGTTCCCAGAAGACGACCGGCTTGGTGTGGGGGTTGTCCACTCGGAAGATCCGCACACCGCGATCCATCCAGAATCGCAGCACCCGGACCGTCTCGCGCACCAGACCGGACATATCGGTATCGAAGGCGATCGGATAGATGTCCTGGTACTTCTTCGGGGGGTTCTCGGCGTAGGCGATCGAGCCGTCGGCGCGATGGCGGAACCACTCGGGGTGCTCACGCACCCAGGGGTGGTCGGGGGAGCACTGGAGTGCGAAGTCCAGGGCCACTTCCAGCCGCAGAGCGCGGGCGGCGACCATGAACCGGTCGAAGTCGCTCAGGGTGCCGAGATCCGGATGCACCGCGTCATGGCCGCCGTCGGCGGAGCCGATGGCCCAGGGGACACCCACATCGTGAACGCCGGGGGAGAGGCTGTTGTTGGGGCCCTTGCGGAAGGTGGTTCCAATGGGGTGGATGGGCGGCAGATAGACCACATCGAAACCCATGGCGGCGATCGCGGGCAGTCGTTCCGCCGCGGTCCGAAAGGTGCCGGACACCAGCGGCCCGGCCTTGGCCCCCTTGGTGTTCCTGGCGGTCCTGGAGCCCTTCGCGACCTTTGCCCCCTCGGACCGGGGGAACATCTCGTACCAGGAGCCGTACAGCGCCCGACGCCGCTCCACCACCAGCGGTAGCGGCTCGGAGGCGGTGACCAGTTCCCGCAGCGGGTGGCGGGCGAGGGCGGCGGCGGCGTCCGGGGCCAGGGCCGCGGCCAGTCGGGCGGCGGCCGGGCGTTTGACGTCGCGGAGCGCGTCCACCGCCGCGAGCACCGCCTCCCGGCCGTCCTTCTTGGGCACCCCGGCGGCTGCCCGCTCATAGAGCTCCGCGCCTTCGGCGAGCACCAGCGCGGTATCGATTCCCGCGGGAATCTTGATCCGCGCTTCCTGGAGCCAGGTCGCCACCGGGTCGCTCCACGCCTCGACGGTGAAGCTCCAGCGCCCTTCGGCGTCCGGGGTGACCTCCGCCCCCCAGCGATCGGTACCGGGGGCCAACTCCCGCAGTGGAGCCCAGGGGCCGGGGCGGCCTCGCGGGTCGCACAACACGACATTGGCCGCGACGGCATCGTGCCCTTCCCGGAAAACGGTGGCGCTGACCGGGAAGGTCTCGCCTACGACGGCCTTCGCGGGCCTCCTCCCGCGGTCGACTTGAGGACTGACGTCCAGGACGGGGATACGACCGATCATGGGCTCACCTGGTGGCTGTGCGGGCGGACAGGGTGAGGTCTCTGAAACGTTTCGCCGGATCTCCTGCGCTATGGCAGATTTGCGACTTTCGCTGACCTTTCCCGCTATTTGTAGCTGCTGGATTGGTGGCTGATGGGTTGTGGGCATGGCCGCTTCCCTACGCGTTCACTCGGCAGGCGGAAGGAAAGGGACGGAAGCGGCGCCCAGGAGCCGTGCGATCACCCGGCCCCGCTCACGGCCACACCCCCGCAGATACCCGCGTATCCCCACGATGCCCCGCCCCCGGCGGATTCCCTGTGCCGTCCACAGGGGACGCGCACGGGCTGGCAACTGCACGGGATGTCATCTACCCGGGCCCGCGTCGGATTCCCGTAGACCCGTACCGGGACCCCTCCCCGCATCCAGGCCGGTCAATCAGCCGTTTCCGGCCAACCAGGGAGCAAAGGGGCGCGGAGGCCTTCAGTCCTGGCGCCGCGGGCGCTCACCGCAGGCGCTGCGGACGCCCCGCGAACGCCCCCACTTCCGTCGTTCGGTGACGGACCGACGGGCACACCGTCGTGCGTCCCCTGGGATGCCTGTCTCCCCTGCGATGGTGGGACCCGTGAAGGCCATTCGTCGATTCACCGTCCGCCCCGTCCTCCCCGAGCCACTCCATCCACTCAGCGACCTCGCCCGCAATCTGCGCTGGTCCTGGCATACCGATACCCGCGACCTCTTTCAGGCAGTAGACCCCGACGGCTGGCAGGCGGCCGGGGGCGACCCCGTACGGTTGCTCGGTTCCGTCTCCGCCGCCAGGCTGACGGAGCTGGCGCAGGACCGGCGCTTCCTGCGCCGGCTGACCGCCGTCGCCGATGATCTGGACGACTATCTGCACGGCCGCAGGTGGTACCAGACCCACAGCCCCGAGGCCCCTGACCGCACCACCGCCCTCGATCCCGCTATCGGCCGTGATGAGACACCGTTCCCCACCGCCGTCGCCTACTTCTCGCCCGAGTTCGGTGTCACCGCAGCCCTGCCCCAGTACTCGGGCGGACTCGGCATCCTCGCCGGAGACCACCTCAAGGCCGCCAGCGACCTCGGCGTACCCCTGATCGGCGTGGGACTGCTCTACCGACACGGCTACTTCCGGCAGTCCCTGTCCCGCGACGGGTGGCAGTTGGAGCACTATCCCGTACTCGACCCCCATGAACTCCCCGTCACCCTGCTGCGCGAACACGACGGCAACCCCGCCCATGTCTCCCTCGTCCTCCCCGGGGGACGCGCCCTGCGGGCGCATGTCTGGGTGGCCCACGTCGGCCGGGTCCCCCTGCTGATGCTGGACTCCGACGTCGAGGAGAACGCGCCCGGCGAACGGGACGTCACCGACCGTCTCTACGGCGGCGGCAGCGAACACCGACTGCTCCAGGAAATGCTGCTGGGCATCGGCGGGGTCCGGGCACTGCGCATCTACTGTCGACTCACCGGCCACGCCGCACCCGAGGTCTTCCACACCAACGAGGGCCACGCCGGCTTCCTCGGCCTCGAACGCATTCGCGAGCTGGGCGAACCGGTCGAGAGCGGCGGGCACGGACTGGACTTCGACGCCGCACTCGAAGCCGTCCGCGCCGGCACGGTGTTCACCACCCACACCCCCGTCCCGGCCGGCATCGACCGCTTCGAAACCGAACTCGTGGCCCGCCACCTCGGCGAGCGCGCCGAACTCCCCACGGTCCCCGTCGACCGCATCCTGAAGCTCGGCCAGGAGAGCTACCCGGGCGGCGAACCCCGCCTCTTCAACATGGCCGTGATGGGACTGCGCCTGGCCCAACGCGCCAACGGCGTCTCCACCCTGCACGGCGCCGTCAGCCGCGATATGTTCGCCGGCCTCTGGCCCGGCTTCGACGCGGACGAAGTCCCGATCACCTCCATCACCAACGGAGTTCACGCCCCCACCTGGATCGCCCCCGAGGTACTGCGGCTCGCCGCCCGGCGCATCGGCGTCGGCCGTGCGGAGGACGCCCTGTCCGCCGGCAACCCGGAACGCTGGGAGTCCGTCGGAGGCATCCCTGACATCGATGTCTGGGAGCTGCGCCGCACGCTTCGCGAACAACTCGTCGGCGAGGTCCGGCGCCGGCTGCGCGCCTCCTGGCACCAGCGCGGTGCGGGCGCGGCCGAACTGGGCTGGGTGGACTCCGTGCTCGACCCCGAGGTGCTGACCATCGGCTTCGCCCGCCGAGTGCCCTCGTACAAACGGCTCACACTGATGCTGCGCGACCGCGAGCGGCTGCGTGAACTGCTGCTGCACCCGACCCGTCCGATCCAGATCGTCGTCGCCGGCAAGGCCCACCCCGCCGACGACGGCGGCAAACGGCTGGTGCAGGAGTTGGTGCGGTTCGCCGACGACCCACGGGTACGCCACCGGATCGTCTTCCTCCCCGACTACGGCATGGGCATGGCGCAGAAGCTCTACCCCGGCTGCGACGTCTGGCTCAACAACCCCCTGCGCCCGCTGGAGGCGTGCGGCACCAGCGGAATGAAGGCCGCACTCAACGGCGGACTCAACCTCTCCGTCCTGGACGGCTGGTGGGACGAGTGGTACGACCCCGACTTCGGCTGGGCGATCCCCACCGCCGACGGCTCCGCCACCAGCGAGGACCGACGCGATGACCTGGAGTCCGCGGCGCTCTACGAGCTCATCGAGAACCGGGTGGCACCGCTGTTCTACGAACGCGGCCCAGAAGGACTGCCCAGGCGCTGGACCGAGATGGTCCGCCGCACCCTGGCCGTGCTCGGACCTCGGGTCCTGGCGGGGCGGATGGTACGGGAGTACGTGGAGCGGCTCTATGTGCCAGCGGCCCGGGCACACCGCCTGATGGACACGGACACCTCCCGCGAACTGGCCTTCTGGAAGCAGCGGATGCGCGGGGCCTGGCCCCAGGTGGCGATCGACCATGTGGAGACACTGGAACAGACGACCGACGAACGCTCGGCGGAGTTGGGCGCCACGCTCGCACTCCGGGTACGGGTGGCACTCGGCGAACTCCACCCGGAAGACGTGGAGGTCCAGGCGGTGGCGGGCCGTGTCGACCTCGACGACGCCATCACCGACGCCCGCACCTCCCCCCTGAAGCCGGTGGGCAGCGGCCCCGACCTGGAGGGCCGCTGGATCTACGAGGGCCCCCTGACCCTCGACCACACCGGCCCCTTCGGCTACACGGTCCGCGTCCTCCCGGCCCACCGCCTCCTGGCCTCCAGCGCGGACCTGGGCCTGGTGTCGCTACCGGTGGAGACCACGGGGGAGACGGGCGGGGTGGTGCTGCGCTGAGACCGGGTGTGCGCCCGGGCGGGGGAGCGGGGGACCTCGCCCGGGGGTGGGGGCTCCGTGTGGCACTCGGGGTTGTAGCCGCCAACGGACCCGAAGTGCGTGCGCGGGTGGGGTGGCCGACGGCACCAGAGTGGCGCTCAAGTCCCGTAAATGGGCGCTTCCCAGGACATGTGTGGCATGGCCCCTTAGCTGAGTTTCACGAGGGTTGGGCTTACCCAGCGTGCGGGTTCAGTCACGCAGTATGCTCATCGAGTGACAGAGCCGTCACGCCCCGAGACGCGTGGCCCTCGGCACGCGATACGCGGGAGATCAGCCCATGGACCGAAGCCCTGGCGAGCGGCAACGAAGGCGTGAGCTGAATGATGCTGCCAGCGGAATCTGGCTGGACCCGTCTTGCGGCTTACCCGCCCTACCGATCGCGGATCTGAGGAGTTCGAGCGGCACGCTTCCCTCGCAGGTCGTGCGCGAGGAAGTGTGCCCCGAGACGCGGCTGTGAAGCGTGCGCGGGGACGCTGCTACCTTACGCGGCTGCGCCATTCTGCTGGGTGTAGTGGATGTGGTGTCTCCACTCGGCAGACCTCCTGTCGAGTTCCCGTACGTACTCTCCGCTGCCCCTGGAACAGCATGCGGGCGTACGCTCGTTGAGACGGCTATCACACGCCAGGGAGCACGAGTTGTGAACCTGCCCGAAGACGTGACGGAACTGCCCGCGGAATTGACCACCGGCGAGCGCATCCGTATCACCCGGGAGCGCCGCGGGATGAGTGGCCAGGTACTTGCCGGTCTGGTAGGCCGATCACCGGATTGGCTGACGAAGATCGAACGTGGAGACCGGGATCTACGTTCTCTGCCGATGCTCATCCGCCTCGCGCAGGCGCTGCGGGTGGATGACCTATCCAAGCTCACCGGCCATGACACGGTGATTCCCGTCGACCAAGGTGGCAAAGTCTCGCATTCCTCGGTCCCGGCACTGAGGGAAGCCATCCACTCGTCCATCTTCCGCCGCTCCGCGTATGAGTTGGGCACGGTGGATGAGCTGCGGGGCAGAGTCCGGCAAGCCTGGGTGACCTGGCACTCGTCGACGCACCAGCGTACCGAGGTGGGCGCGGTGCTCCCCGACCTCCTGATCGCGTGCCATGCGGCCGTCAGGCGCGCTGACAGCGATGACCGGCGCCAGGCCTATGCGGTGATGGCGGAGGCGTACGCACTCGCGCAGCAATTCGCGGCGCATACGACGGAGCCTGAGCTGTACTGGCTCACGGTCGACCGTGCCCGTATGGCCGCCGAGGAGGCCGACGATCCGGTGCTGTTGGCTGCTGCCGCCTGGATTGTTGGCCATGGTCTCCGTGACAGCGGCCACACGGAGGAAGCTCTTCGTCTGGTGAGTGAAGCGGCGGACACCCTGCGGGGACGCCTTGAGGAGGGGCCGGACATTCTTCGCGGGACCTTCGGTGCGTTGTGCCTTCACGCTGCGGTCACAGCGGCCAAGGAAGGGCGTGAGGGAGAAGCCTGGCGGTGGTGGGGCGAAGCGGACCGCACAGCGCGAACGAGCCCGAGCTACGCACATCCCTGGACGATGTTCGGGATGGGCAACGTGGCCGTACACGCCGTCTCCATCGGGGTCGATCTTCGTACGCCAGGTGCTGCCCTCCGTAGGGCTTCTGATGCTGCACCCGAGACGATTCGATCTGTTGAGCGTCGATCTCGCCTGTTCCTCGATGCCGCCCGGGCCCAGTACGCGAGAAAGGAACACGCAGGGTCCGTTCACTATCTGCGAAGGGCAATCGAAACATCGCCTGAAGCGGTCCGTTTCGTACCGTCCGGTCGTCGCCTTGAAGCGGATCTGGCGCTGAACTCACCTGCACCGATTCGGGCTGAGGCCCGGGAGTTGGCAGTCACTGTAGGCGCCGACGCGTAGCCCGATCGGGTAGGGACAGCCAGGTCGACGCGCAGATCTGTGGCCCGCAAGTAACACTCAAGCGGGCACGAGTGAGCATTCCAGGGCCCGACGTGCGGTCGGTCGTCCGCCGTTGATCGCTGCCGGTGCGCCTTCGGGATGGGGCTGCTGGCACTGGGGCGGTGGGTTCGGTGCTTCAGGGACCTACCATCGAAAATCAAGGCACGCACCCGAGCCAACCACCGAGGTGACCGTGAGCAACCTTTGGGCCGATCTGACCAATGGCGAGCGGATCAAGCACCTACGGGGCTCCGATCTGACGCAACAGGGGCTGTCTGAGGCGTCGGGCCTGTCGTACGCCACGGTCAAGAAGGCCGAACGAGATCGTGGCGAGCTTTCCATCGGATCACTGTTCAAGCTCGCATCCGCGCTGAACACCGACGTGGCTGTGATCCTTGGCCAACAAGCTCCGCGTCGGGGCATGAGGCAAGGCGATCGCGCCGCGCTTCGGCAGCTTTCCTACGCTGTTCATGAGAGCGCGCTCGGAGAGTGGAGCGGCATCGAGGATCCAAGCACTAGGCAGGAGCTGGGCCGAGCACGCGACCTCGCGTGGGACGCCTACTGGGCGGGTGATACGGCGGAGGTAGGCTCCCTCGCCTCGAAAATCCTCATGGAAGGGCAAGTCAGATATAACGGTGCCACCGGGGTTGAGCGGGAACAACTGGGTGTGGTTCTGGCGAGTACGTATCGCGTAGCGGCTTCCTGTGCGAATGGCTTTGGGCTACGGGACCTTGCTCTCGGTTCGCTCGCGTCTGCGAAGCGCCTCGCGACGGAAGCGGGCGATCCCGCGATGGCTGCTCTCCTTGATTCGACTCTGTCGTGGGTCTACCTCCGCGGTGCCGAACTGCTGCGGGCCGTTGCGGTCGCCGAGCGGGCGGCTCTTGAGATCGAGCCGAGTTCCAGCAAGGCGAACCGCCCCCAACTAGTCGCCTACGGGCGCTTGATGATTTCCGCCGCGGTCGCCGCGTCGCGTCGAGAGGACGAGTCCGCTGCCGACGACTACATCTCACAGGCGCACGCGGCGGCGGCAAGGCTCGGCAGTGATGAGGAGTTGTACGGCACTCGCTTCGGCCCGACTGCGGTCAAGACAGAGGCCATTGGAATCCATGTCTCGTTGAAGAACTACGGGCGGGCCCTCAAGCTGGCCGACCATCCCGACATGAAGCTGATTCCCGAGGGCATGTCGAAGGTGGCGAGGAATCGCTACAAGCTCGATGTGGCCTTGGCCCAGTGCGCCTCCGGCTTGCACGATGCGTCTGAACGCACCCTTGTGGAGGTTGCCCTCGACGCCCCTGAGTGGGTCAGGCATCAGGCTCTACCAAGCGTTATCGGGAAGCGTCTTGCCAAGGTATCGACGGCGCGGGCCCGGAGCTTGAGCGAACTGATTGGTGTGCCCTTGATCGCTTAGCGGCTTCGTAGCGTAGAAGTCGGCAGCCAGTCGCTCAAGTCGCGCCCACGCAGCCGCCTCAGTGGGCGTGTGCTGCCATGAGGTGCCAAGTAGAGCGCGAACATCGCAAGCCGTGCACGAGGGGCCATGTCCCGACGCACAGGAGTGAAGAGTGTGCAGCCGATCTTGATTCCCCTCGCGGCTTCAGCATCCAACAGCCCCTGTGTGTGCGGGCGCGTCCCGAATGGCGGCCCTTACGCACGGATGATGGTTCGTCCACGCCGCTCTCCCTGCCGGAAGGCGTGCGCGAGACCAACAATGCCCACCGGCATTGGCGGCTGCCATGATCCGTGTCCGTGTGCGGTGTGTCCTTGCGGCGGGGGCCCTGGAGATCCGCTTACGGCAGTGGTTTCCGGCACTCACCTGGTTTCTCTCCCGGGTTGGCGAGCGGCGGGCGCTCATGTCCGAGCTCCAGCGGCTGGAGCAAGAACCCGAGTTCGCTGCCGAGTGGCGAGCCGCGCTGGACGACGGGTTGCGGCAGATGCAGTTCAACCGTGCCGTGGACCGGCTTCTTCATCTGCTGTCGGATGAGGACGGCGCGGATGGCTGACACCGGAGAGTGCGCGCCTACTGGTCCGAGGCCATCGGGCAGGGGCCGGTGCTGGGTAGTACCGAGCCGGTTCGGGTGGTGCTGGGGGCGTTCGCGACTCCTTTTGTCCGGCGGGCGTTGCGGTGGCTGAGTGTGCAGGCGCACGACCTATGCCGATGCCGGAGGCCAGCTACCCGACCTCGTCGAACTGCTCGTGAGCGAGGTGGTCACCAACGCCGTGGTCCATGGCGCTGGCGACACCTACCGAGTGGCGGTGACAGCGGACCTCGCCATCGAGGTCTGGGACGCCTCCCGGTGCGGCCCCAACACCGCTGTGCCGACGAAGACTCCATCGGTGGCCGCGGCCTCCGTATGCTCGCCGCCGCCGCACCCGGGTACACCGTCCGCGTAGAAGAAGACCTGGGCGGCAAGACCGTGCGCTTCGAACCGAAGGGCTGGTGAAAACCGGCTTGTGGCGGCCATGGCCTCCGGCCCCAGCCCCAGATCGGCGAAGGAGGTGAGTTGGTTCAGGGCGACTGGATGGTGTGTGCCCTTGTGGTGTGAGTGGCTGTGGCGATGCTGGCGGGAGGGGCCTCCGTGAGCCGGGCTGTAGCTATGCGGCGCCCGTCAGGATCGGGAGCCCGCCGCCACCCAGGTGAGGGCGAGATGGCACCGGCAAGGCCAGGCCGCTGACCGCCGACCCGTAGCGGTTGTCAGCGGCACCGAGGAAGAACCTGAGCTGAATGGAATCGCAGCGTGGCCGATCACCTCCCTGGGGCCGTTGCGGTGCAGGTCACCCGATGGGATGACCCAGGAACAGGCCATCGAAGTGCCATCCGTGGCCGGGGCGGCGTGAACTCCTTGCCTAGATGGTCACCAGACTTCTACGGTCCCGGCATGGAACTCCTTGACCAGCTCTCCGAGATGACGAACACCCCCGCACGGGACGCCGCCGGCTCACTCGACGAACTCCTGACCCGGGTGCGGGAGACCGGAATCCCCACCACTCTCACTGAGGGCGACACACCCGTGGCGGTCCTCATGTCCTGGGACGTCTTCGAGGAACTGGAGTCCGCCACGGCAGGTCTGCGGCACGCCAACCACCGACTCCAGGGGTGCCGTTTCGGGCCGATCAAGCCGACTCAAGGCACCGACTGCGGCTGCCGAACCGCCGAGGAAATGGACGCGGAACTCGCACAGGAGGGGCTGTGACCTATCACATCACCTGGGAGAGCTGTGCCCGTTCGGCGTATCAGCGATTCCTCAAAGATGACCGGGACGGAGCCAAGGCACTCACCGCGGCCATCAACAGGCTCGCCCTCAACCCAGAACCAGCAGGAAGTCGCAGCATGGGCAACGCCGGGCACCGCCGCTTGTCAGTAGGCCGATACCGCTGTCAGTATCACGTTGATGGGGCCACCATCATCATCACGGTCATGACCGTGGGCCGGGTCTGAGGTGACGCCGGAAGCCATGAGCGGTCTGACTCTTGGCTACGTACGCCAGCCCGACGGCGGAACAGACGTCTGCTGTCCAGCTATGCCCGGCGCTAGCCGGTCCAACCCCGCCGAGACCATGGCGCGTAACCCAGTGTGCGTGCTGCGCTCAAGAGAGCTTCCACAACCGGGCCGTCAGGTCGATGCTGCCGCTGGCGAGGTACTTTCCGTTGGCGCTAAACGCAATGGAAGTCACGTCATCGGTATGGTCCTTGAGCGTGGCGACGCTGGACTGCTTGGCCACGTCCCAGAGCCGGACGGTCGTGTCGGCGCTGCCGCTGGCGAGGGTCTTCCCGTCAGGGCGGAACGCCACTGAGGTCACACTCTCGGTGTGATCTTCGAGGGTGGCGGTGCTGGTCCGTTGGGCCACGTCCCACAGTCGGACGGTGCTGTCCCCACCGCCGCTGGCGAGGATCTTGTTGTTCGGGCTGAATGCCACCGAGTACACAAACCCGGTGTGGCCCTTGAGGGTGGCGGTGTTGGTGCGGCTGGCCACGTCCCACAGTTGGACGGTCATGTCCTCGCTGCCGCTGGCGAGCGTTGTTCCGTCCGGGCTGAACGCCACCGAGTGCACAAGGCCGGGACCTTTGAGGGTGGAGGTGCTGGCGCGGTCGGCTGTGTCCCACAGGCGGATGGTCATGTCCTCGCTGCCGCTGGCGAGCGTTGTTCCGTCCGGGCTGAACGCCACTGATGTCACATTGTGGGTGTGGCCGTTGAGGGTCGCGCTGACCGTCCGGCTGGGAACGTCCCACAGCCAGATGCCTCCGTCCCCGATGCCGCTGGCGAGGGTCTTGCCGTCGGGGCTGAACGCCAGCGAGTACACAAACCCGGTGTGGCCCTTGAGAGTGGCGGTGTTGGTGCGGCTGGCCACGTCCCACAGACGGACAGTCGTGTCGCTTGTGCTGGCGAGGGTCTTGCCGTCCGGGCTGAACGCCACCGACAACACCATGCTGTCGTGACCCAAGGAGGTGGACCTCAGATCGCCGAATCGTGAGGAGCGACCGTCATCGAGGCGTAGCGCTATGAGCGCACCCGATGTGGCGGCCAGCGCGGTGACGCCGCCGATGACGATGCTGCGGCGACTCGGTCCACGCTGGGTGGTCGGATTGATCGTGTCCGGCGCGGTGGGGGTGGGGGGTGGGTCGGAGCGAGTCCTTAGGGGAGCGGCCTGGGTGGGAGCGGAGTGCAGGATGGAAGCAGTGTCCCGGGCAGCTCGCAGGCGTTGGCCCGTGGTGGGCGCGTCCGGGCGATCGTGGTAGGCCTTGGCCGTCAGAGCGATGAGTAGTTCGCCCAGTGGGCCCGCCTTCGGGGCAGGGGGCAGGGGTTGGGTGAGGACGGCCGTGATGATCGACGTCAGCGTCGGCCCGTTGAACGGCGGATGCCCTTCCACCGCCGTGTACAGCGTGATTCCCAATGCCCACAGATCGGCTGGGGCTTCCACCCGTTTGCCCTCCAACTGCTCGGGAGGCATGTACTGCGGGGTGCCGATGACCGTGTGCGTACTGGTCAGCTGACTGGTGGCGTCCAGGATGCGCGCGATACCGAAGTCGGTGATGACGGTGCGGTCCCCGACGAGCATCACATTGTCGGGCTTCAGGTCGCGGTGCACCACCCCGGCGGCATGCGCGTGGGCGAGCGCGTCCGCCAGGTCCGCGCCCATGCTGGCGGCCTTCTGCCAACCCAGCGGGCCATCGCGGGCGATGAGCCTGGCGAGCGAGTCCCCGCGGACGAACTCCATGACGATCCACGGTGCGCCATCGTGTTCGGCCCAGTCGTACACCGTCACGATGCCCGGGTGGTGGAGCCGGGCGGCGGACCGTGCCTCACGTCTGGTGCGTGCCACCAGTTGATCGCGTAGCTCCGTCGGTAGGCCCGGCGGCAGTAAGACCTCTTTGACCGCCACCACGCGGTCGAGGACCTCGTCGTGGCCGCGCCACACACGGCCCATGCCACCCTGTCCGACCGGCTCATCCAGCCGGTACCGACCACCCACCAACAGACCCGCAACCCCCGCCACGGCGGTCACTCTACCGACGCGGCTTCCGCTGGCACGGCCAATCCGGCCACGACCTCATGGCCCCCGAAGCGCCCTTCCGGCAGACGAATCGCGCGGCATCGGCTTCCTTGGCCCCGCCGACATCACTGAGCGGCCACCCTCCTGAGCCTTGGGTGGGGGCACCCGCGGCGGCGGTCTCTCAGCGCACCGACCACCGGCCCCATGGGCGAGCGGGTTCCGCCCCACCGTGGAGATGCCACCGGGTCCCTCCCACTCTGACGGCGAAGGCATCGAGACCGGCGCTCCGCTCGCTCCCCGTTGGGCGGGCTTCAGCTCCTCAGCGCGGCTCGCTTGTGGGGAGAGTCGGCTGCGGACTCAGACCGTCCGGCCGCTTTGTACGTGGATCGACCGGATCGTGTCCGTCGAGCGGAAGCCCGGGCGGAACCGGGCGTTGGGACGGGGGATGGGACATCATGGAGGGGCGAGGGGCCACCCGGTTGATATCCACGTCGGCATCGCAGTTCGAGGCCGCCATCGTCCCGTCGGTGCCCCGGAGATGGACCGCCTGCACGCCCTGCGAGCCCCCCGCGAACCCGGCGGTGCAGACCAACTGGCGAACCGCCGTGTCATCGAGATCGGCCAGCGGTATCGGCAGATCCAACGCGATCCCGTACTCGACCTGTTGCGCGCCCACCCAGCTCTGCGGGGGCAACTGCGGCAGCCCGGAGCGGAGTCCGGCCGCGCGCTCCTTCGCCACCAGGCCCTCGAACAGCAGATGGACGGACCTGCTCAGCACCGCCTCGGGGCGGGTGTCCGAGCTCTTCCACTTGATCCCCAAGGGCCGCGCCACGGGGACCAGGGCCCCGGAGGAGGATCGGAAGAAGAGCAGCACCGAGTCACCCGGGGTCACCTTGACCGAGGCCGGGCTCCCCGCCTCGATCGGGTCGCTCTCGGCGATGCCGCAGCCCGTGAGCAGCCCGCTGAGCAGCACGGCGCCCATCGCCATGGGCAGCCGTCTCATCCGGTGACCTCCCCGGTGCCGAGGGGGATCTCCACGGTGAAGACCGCGCCCCTTCCGCCGGGGGCGTTCTCGGCACGGACCGTGCCGCCGTGGAGCCGGACGTTCTCCCGAGTGATCGCCAGCCCCAGACCACTGCCCGACGAGCGGGTACGGGCCGCATCGGCCTTGTAGAAGCGGTCGAAGACATGCGGAAGGACCTCGGGTCTGATTCCGGGGCCCCGGTCGATGACCTCGGTCACCAGTAGCGGCCCGCCGTCCCGGTCGGTCCGGGTCCGCAGTCGCACGGTGACCGGCGGGCCGCCGTGGCGCAGGGCGTTGCCGACGAGATTGGCGATCACGATGTCGAACCGGCGCGGATCGAGCCGGGCCCGGATGCCATCCGGTACATCGGTGTGGACCAGGTCCGTCCAGTTCCTGTTCCGCAGCGTTCTGCGGATGGTCTCGGCCGCGTCGACCTCGTCCGTGTTCAGTTCGGCGGCCTGGGCGTCGAAACGGGAGATCTCCATCAGGTCCTCCACGAGTACCGCGAGCTTTCCGGTCTCGGCGCTGATCAGCCGTACCGCCTGGGCGGTGTCGGGGTCCAGCCCGGCCGCGTCCTCGTCGAGGACCTCGGTCACGGCGAGCATCCCGGCGAGCGGGGTGCGCAGTTCGTGCGAGACATCGGAGGCGAACCGCCGGGCGCGGGCCTCGGCCTGGCGGAGCTCCGTAACGGAACGTTCCAGCTGGCCGGCCGATTCATTGAAGGTGCGGGCCAGGTCCGCGAGTTCATCACCGCCCCTGACCTTGATACGGGTGTCCAGCCGGCCACTGCCCATGCGGTGGGCGGCCCGCCGTAGCTCGCGCACCGGCCGCAGAACGCTCCGCGCGGCGAGCAACGCGGGTATCAGCGCTATCGCCAGCCCTGGCAGTGCGCCGTTGCGAGCAGCCGTGACCAGGGCCTCGACCTGGTTCTGCTCATAGGTCATCTTCATCACGGCGTAGAGGACGAGCCCGGTCGACAGGACAGCGCCCTCGCCGGCCTCGAACACCACGGGCATGCCGACGGTCAGATAGGGCACCCCGTCCTTGATGACCCGTTCGAAACTGCCGTGCGGGTAGCCGGCGGCCTTGCGCCGCAGCTCGGGCGTGATCACGGAGGAGACGGGGTTCGAACCGGAGGAGACCCGCATCGTTCCGTACTCGGCGAACACGACCCACGGGCGGGGTTTGCCCTTACCGGCGATGTCGCGCAAGGTCCCCTCCAGGACCGGCCGTTGCACGGGCAAGGTGAGGGTGAGGAGCTGGATCTGGTCACGGAAGGAGGAGACCGCGGTGTCCTGAGCCGCCTGGAGGACGGAGTTGCGTGCCTCACGGTAGGTGAGACCGGCGGTGCCCACCGCGCTCACACCGGCCACCAGGAGGAACGCGAGAATGAGACGGGTGCGCAGCCCGAACGGAGTGCCACGCCGACGGTGGTCACGGGGGGCTACCGCAACCGTCGGCGAGCCCTTGGCGGGGTTCCGCTCCGCCGCAGCCACCGTCTCACCGGTTCCGCCGGGGGCGGCACCCTTTCGCGCGCCCTTCACCAAGGTCCTCACCGCGCCCCTCACAGAGGACCGAAGCGGTAGCCGAAACCGCGCAGGGTCTGGATGTAGCGGGGATTGCCCGGCGCGTCCTCGATCTTGTGGCGCAGCCGCCGCACACAGGCGTCGACCAGTCGCGCGTCACCGTGGTAGTTGTGCTCCCATACCTGCTCCAGTAGCTGCTGACGGCTGAACACCTGCGCGGGGGTGGCACTGAGATGCAGCAGCAGACGCATTTCGGAAGGTGCGAGTGCGAGCCGCCGGCCCGCCTTGGCGACGGTGAGCGCCGAGCGGTCCAGGCAGAGCTCGCCGTGGAACTCGACGGCGGGTCGTCCATTGCCGGGCTGCTCGTCGATCCGCCGCAGTACGGCCCGTATTCGTGCCTCGATCACCTGCGTACGGGCGGGTTTGACGATGTAGTCATCGGCACCCGCCTCCAGTCCGATGACGATGTCGAAGTCGTCACCGCGTGCGGTGAGCATGATGATCGGCAGCTGGCTGTTCTCCCGCACGCGGCGGCAGACCTCCACGCCGTTGACCCCGGGCAGCATCAGATCCAGCAGCAGGAGATCGGGCCGGAAGTCGTCGAGCGCGGCGAGTCCGGCCTCGCCGGTGGCGACCGCCCGTACGTCATGGCCACGGCGACGGAGGCCGAGTTCGACTCCCTCACGTACGGATGGGTCGTCTTCGATCAGGAGTACACGCGGCATATGCGGATTATTCCCCAGGGTGGTCTCAGCGCTTTGCTGCGCGCCCGCCGATACGTCGGGTGACGCCCGAGAGCGCGGCGTCGAGTTCGGTGAGCCGTAGCGGCTTGGCGAGCAGCGCGAAGACCAGCCCGATGGCCAGCCCGCCGCAGAGGCAGGCGACGAGGGCGCCCAGGGGCGCGGCGCTGGTCGCGGTGAAGTACCCGAGGGTCGTGGCGGGGGCCGCGGCGACCAGCAGCCGGGCGTGGGCACCGACCGCGGCGGACCGCCAGAGGCTGTCCCGGCCACCCGCACGATGTGCCCCCTTGGCCCGATGCCCTGAGCCCGAAAGGGTCGTCGGCGCCTCCCCGCGCCGTGGGGCGGGCACCGTGCCCTCCCCGCCCGCGGTCTTGACCTGGGGAGTCAGCCTGCGGCGCAGAACGATCGCCGTCACCACCCAACCCACCATCAACGCCAGCGAATACGCCCCCGCCATGCCCGTGACCGCCCATCGCACCGGGAGCAGTGCGTACGCCGTCACCGACAGGGTCGCGTTGAGCCCGGCGATCACCAGGTTGAGGAGGAAGGGGGTACGGGTGTCCGAGAGGGCGTAGAAGGCACGGGAGAGCGCGTACTGGCCGGAGAACGCGATCAGACCGGGGGCGAAGGCCATCAGGATTCCGGCCATCAGTTTGACGTCGTCGCCATCGGTCCTTCCGTGCCCGAAGACGAGGGCCATCATCGGCTGCGCGAGAGCCAGCAGGGCACAGGCCGCGGGAACGATCATGGCCGCGCTGTTCCGCAGGGCGTAGGAGACATCGCGTCGCACACCCGCCGGGTTGCCATCGGCCGCGGCCCGGCTCATCGCGGGCAGGAGGGCGGTGACGAGGGAGACCGTGATGATGCCGTGCGGCACGGCCCACAGCAGATAGGCGTTGTTGTACGCGCTGAAGCCAGCGCCGCCGTCGATGCCCGACTCCGCCGCCCGCTCGCCCGCGGTCGTCGCCAGCCGGGTGACGACCCAGTAGGCGGCCTGGTTGCTCAGGACCAGCAGGATGAGCCAGCCGGCGGAACGGAGCGGCCGGGTCAGCCCCTTGCCGCGCCAGTCGAAGCGGGGGCGCCAGCGAAACCGTGCCGCTCGCAGGGCCGGGGCGAGGGCCAGGGCCTGGACGGCGATGCCCGCCGTGGTGCCCCAGCCGAGCAGTGCGGTCTCCGCGCTGGTGAGGGTCGATCCGTCGGAGGTCGCCAGATACAGGGCGAACACGGCGATGACGACCACATTGTTCAGGATCGGCGTCCACATCATCGCGCCGAACCGGCCCCGCGCGTTGAGCACCTGTCCGAGGAGGGTGAACACACCGAGGAAGAAGATCTGCGGTAGGCAGTAGCGCGCGAAGGCGACCGTCATACCGGCCTGCTGCCCGCTGTAGCCGGTGTACGCGTCGACGATCCACGGCGCCGCCCACACCGCGCCCGCGGTGATCGCCAGCAGGGCCGTGAAACAGATGGTGAGCAAGCGGTCGGTGTACGCGGCACCGCCGTCCTCATGCTCCTTCGCCACCCGGACCAACTCGGGCACGAACACGGCGTTCAGGGCGCCGCCGACGAGCAGCATGTAGACGATCATGGGCACGGCGTTGGCCACGGCGTAGCCGTCGGCGGCCAGCCCGATGCCGAGTGCCGCCGCGACGACCGAGGAGCGGACGAACCCGGTGGCGCGGGACACCACGGACCCGGCGGCCATGATCGCACCGCTGCGGCCGACGGACGGCGCCGGCTTCTCGGTATCGGTATCGGCGTCGGCTTCCTGGTCCGCTGAAGCCGTGCCCGTCGTGGCCGTAGCCGTCGTGCCCGTCGTGGTCGCCGTCGTCGAGGACGCTTCCGGGGGCCCGTTCACCGGCGCGCCAGATACGCTTGAAACGCCCGGTAAAGCGCGTGGTTGGCAGTGCCGCCCAACGGTTTCTCCCATTCCCCCAGGGTCTCCACAACCTGACCCCCGGTGCCGAGCTTCCAGCGCAGCAGTCCGAACGAACGATCGGCGGGGTCGAGTGTGGAGGGTACCCCGCGCATGTCGTACACCTCCGCGCCCAGGGCGTGGGCATCCAGCATCATCCGCCACTGGAGGGCGTTGGAGGGGCGGACCTCGCGTCGGTGGTCGGCCGACGCGCCGGTCTGGTACCAGACCCGCCGCCCCACGGTCACCATGGTGTGGGCGGCGAGTATCTCGCCGTCGTGGCGGGCGAGATACAGCTTCATCCGGCCCGGTTCCTCCATGTTGAGGGCCGCGTACTGGCGCTCGTAGTAGGCCAGTGCCCTGCCCAGCCGGAAGCCGTCACGCTTCTCGGTGACACACAACAGCCGGTAGAACTCGGGCAGGTCAGCCGCGCTGCCGATCACCACCTCCACACCGGACTTCTGGGCGCGGCGCACATTGCGCCGCCATTCCTGGTTGAGCCCGGACCACAGCTCATCGCGGTCGCGTCCGGCCAGCGGCACCCGGAAGACATGGCGGGGCTGCGCGTCCCCGTCGCCACCCCCACTGTCGCCGCAGCGCTGCCAGCCCCGGGCGCGCAGCCGTTCCGCGACCGCGGTCCCGAGCGGGTCGACCTCGCAGTCGAGGACATCGGCCAGCTGCCGGCCGGCGCCGGTCCGCTCCTTGAGCGGCCCGGCGTCCCAACGACGGTGGGCGGGCGCAGGGCCGATGCGTACCGCGAAGACTCCCGCACCTCGCAGATGGCGCAGCAGCGGATCGATCCAGGCATCGATGTCCGGGTCGGCCCAATCGGCCACCGGCCCCTCGGGCAGATAGGCGAAGTACCGGCGGGTGCCGGGGAATTGGCGAAGAAGCACCAGCGCGACACCGCTGAGCCCGCCCGCGGCGGGAGCCGAACCCCAGCCGAGCAGCAGGGGCCGCCAGCCGTCCTTGACCTGGGCCCAGGAGGGGCACTGCAAGAAGCCCGCGCCCAGGGCCGCTCCCGTGCGGGAGGCGAGGAACGCGCGGTAGGCGTCCGCACCGATGGGTTCGAGCCGCACCTGCTGCTGGTGGTCCTGCCCGCCCCGGCCTGTTGTCACAAGGAGTGCCGACACAGTGAGCCCTTCTTCCACAGCCCCGACCCCGGCCTGTCGCGGGGACGCCCCGGATGCTCACAGCCGTGCGTGACCGTCCCGAGCGGCGAAGGTGACGGGACGATGACCGTTTCCCACCAGTGGCTGTCATCAGGCAACCCCACGCGCTCACCTGCACGTTTAGTTACTAGGGTCGCTGATTCAGCCGCCCGCTCACCGATCCGAACCCAGCCGGAGGTCTCCGTTGCGCCCGATATCCGCGCGCCCCGTACGTCATACGACCGCGCGCCTCGCGATGGTGGCCGCCGTGCTCGCACCACTCGCACTGACCGGCTGCACTTCCGACCCGGCCAGCGCGAAGACGGACGACAAGGCGGGCGGGGCCAAGGGCGGTGGCAGCCCCGCGACCGTGACGGTGACTCCGAGCGGCAAAGCGGTGAAGCCGGGAGAGCCGGTACGGGTCACAGCACAGGGCGGCAGCCTCACCTCGGTCACGGTCACCGACGGCAAGGGCGGGCGCCTCACCGGCAGGATATCCGAGCGGAACACGGTGTGGACCTCCCACCGCCGGGCCGTACCCGACGCCACCTACGCGGTGACGGCCGTGACGAAGACAGCGGGCGGTACGACGGGAACGCGGCAGGCCTCCTTCTCCACGGCCGCGGCGGGCAAGGTCAACAAGGTCGACTGGCGTCCCGGTGAGAACACCACCATCGGCATCGCCCACCCGATCTCCCTGGTCTTTGACAACCCGGTCAAGAACAGGGCCGAGGTGGAGAAGCAGCTCAGGGTCACCACCTCGAACAACACCGAGGGGTCCTGGGGCTGGATGCGGGACTGGTCGGGCAAGGACCGGGTGGACTGGCGGCCCAGGGAGTACTGGCGGCCGGGCACCAAGGTCAGTCTGAAGGCCGAGTTGAACGGCACCGACTCCGGGGCAGCCGGAGGCTGGTTCGTACGGGACTACTCGACCGCCTTCACCATCGGCGCCCGCCAGATCGTCCAGGTCGACCTCGACAACTTCAAGCTCACCCTGAACCGCGACGGCAAGCAGATCCGCGGCATCCCGATCTCCGGTGGTACCCCCGGCGGCGACAAGCGCTCCTGGCGCGGCACCACCGTGCTGATGTCCAAGGAAGGCACCATCAACATGAACTCCGAGACCGTGGGCCTTGGAGACGCCTACAACAAGATGGTCGACTACTCGATGCGGCTCACCTGGTCCGGCATGTACGCCCACGCCGCGCCCTGGAACTCCGCACACCTCGGCCGCGCCAACAAGAGCTCGGGCTGCGTGGGCATGAGCACCGCCGACGCGGCCTCCTTCTATCGGGACGTACGGGTGGGCGACCCGTTCGAGATCACGGGCGAGGACACCAAGGGCACCCCCGGCCAGGGGAACGGCTTCAGCAACTGGAACCTCTCCTGGGAGCAGTGGCGGAAGCTGAGCGCACTGCGCTGAGCATCCGACCACCCACCGGGGGGCCGTGGCGGGCGAGGTGGCCACGGTCTCTGCGCGAATCCCGTCGGTCTGTCGCAAACCAGACTTCCTCTCACTCTCGGTATGCGCGACGCTACGTAAAGTGCTGGATGATTCTCTGGGAGGGATACATATGGGCAAGCACGGAGACGGCAAAGGCGGCGAGGAGGGGGATCAGGTCCAGTCCCCGCGGGAATCGGACGGCCAGTGGAAGAAGCCGGTGCCTCCGCCGGAGCCCGAGGACCCGCCCAGCGAAAGGACCTGATGTCACCGTGAGTTCACCAGCCCGCTTGGTGGAGATCCTCGCCGCGAAGGGCGCACTGGTCGCCGGATGGGAGAGCGCCGTCGCCACCGTGCCGCGCGAGCTCTTCGTCCCCGACAGCATCGATGCGCGGGGGCGGGCGGTGCTACGGAGCAGTCAACTCGCCGAGTGGCGGACCTGGGTGTACGACGATGTCGCGCTGACCACGCAGATCAACGACGGCGATGAGACAGCGGTGGGTATCTACCAGCTCCCCACCTCCTCCAGCTCGATGCCGTCGGTCATGCTGCACATGCTCGATCTGCTCCAGGTCAACCCAGGTCAACGCGTACTGGAGGCAGGCGCGGGCACGGGGTACAACGCTGCTTGGCTCGCCCATCGCCTGGGCTCGCAACAGGTGACATCGGTGGACATCGACCCCGTGCTGGTCGAGCGGGCCGCCAAGAACGTGGCAGCCGCGGGATACACCCCGGGGATCGTCTGCGGTGACGCGGACCAGGGGTGGCCTCCGGGGGCGCCGTATGACCGGCTCATCGCCACGTACACCGTGCCTGCCGTTCCCTACGCGTGGATCGAGCAGACCCCCCGAGGGCGGATCGTGACACCCTGGGGCGGCAGCTTCTTCCCGCACAGCTTCCTCAGCCTGGATGTCGAAGCGGGGGTGGGGCGCGGGCGGTTCAGCGGCTTCCCGTCCTTTATGCGCACCCGCAACCAGCGTCCCCATCGGGGATACCTCCGTGACTTCCTCCACCACACCGACCAGGCCACCACCTCACACACCGCGGTGAACCCCTGGCATCTCGTCGGCGACAGCGACGCCCTGTTCTATATCGGCCTCACCCTCCCCGACGCCTGGTACGTCCTCGTCGAGGCAGCCGACGACAGCGGTGAGGCGACCCTGTGGCTGCTGGCCGACGACCGCGGTTCCTGGGCATCCGTGGACTACGCCCCCGGCCGGACCGACTACGTCGTCGAGAGTTACGGGCCCCGACAGTTGTGGGACGAGACGGAGGCGGCGTACCGGACCTGGGAGCACCTGGGCCACCCCACACGGGACCGTACCGGGCTGACCGTCACCGCGGACGGGGAGCGGGTCTGGCTCGACACGGAGGATCACATCATCGTTTGACGGGAGTCCATGCTTGAGAGGAACCCAGCGGTGGCGCGGATGGGCCACCGAGGGCCCTTCACCGGGTCATTGGCCCACATATAGGAGTCGCCGTCAGCGGGGACGGTCATCCCGAAGTCATACAGAGAAGGGGAGCCCTCGGCGACCCACCGAGCCCAGGCGCCTTCCAACTCGCAGGCCAGTCGGCGCGGGCCACCCTGGTAGGCCGTGATCCGTCCGTCGCCGACCGCGGACAGCGCCGCCCATGAGCTGGCTCCGTCATGGAGCCAGGCGTTGACCCCATCCGCATCGACAGCGGTGTCGATCACCAACTCGGGCAGGGCGACCCGCAGCGCGAACCGCAGATGCCAGTCGGTGTGCAAGGGGGTCATGTCATAGGCGACGGGCCGCTCGTCGTCCGGCGGGCTCTCACCCCGAACACAGCTGTACGCAGGGACCGTTGGGGTGCCGCGGGAGGGCATGAAGGTAGCCAGTCCCCGCACCCTGCCGGAAGCGGATCGGCCATCGGTGGCGACGGTGAGCGCGAGGTGACCCAGCCGCCCCCACGGGGTGACGATCCGGCCGCCCGGACGGGTCCCCGCGACCCATGCGTAGGGCACACGGTCGACCGCGAAGGTGGAGATCACCCGATCGTAGGGAGCACCGCCCGGCCAACCGGCCGTACCGTCCCCGGTCTCGACCTTCACCCGGGCCCCGGCCTGCTCCAGCCGGGTGCGGGCAGCCGCGGCCAACGACGGATCCGCCTCCACGCTGGTGACCTGGTCGGGGCCGGCACGCCAGGAGAGCAGTGCCGCGTTCCAACCGGTCCCGGTGCCCAGTTCCAGTACCCGCTCCCCGGGCTCCGGCTCCAGGCAGTCCAGCATGTCGAAGACCACACTGGGACAGGACAGGCTGGAGGACGGCACACCATCGGTGACCTGGGTGACGGCCGCGTCATCGGGGCCCGCGTACACCTCGGCCGCCCACCGGTCCGCGTCATCGTCCCGGTCGATGGGGACATAGCCGTGCCCGTCCCAGGCCCAGAGCAGGTTCGGGGCGAACTGATGCCGGGGGAGCGCCGAGTTCGCCGCCCGGAGCCAGGGGGAGCGAGCGGGCCAAGCCCCGCGCTCCTCCAGGCTCTGCGCCAGCGCACGGTGGAGGTCAGCGAGCGTCACCGTGACTCACTTTCGATGCTCGCCTTCGCCTGGCTCGGGTTTGGGGACCTGGCCATCGGAGTTTCCGGGAGGTGGCTTGCCCTTGCCGAGGTCTGGCGGCGGCTTCTCGTGCTTGCCCATGATTGTTCTCCCCGCTCACTGCCGGTTGACGGCTTTGAACCCACGAGTCTGCTTCTCCCCGGCGCATGGAACTGTTCGCGGGGCATCGATCACGCTAGAGGGCGCAGTGGGAGCAGTGGCAGAGCGCGCGGGGGCGCCCTTTTCGGCAATGCGACAACGGCACCATCGGTATCGACAGATGCACAGCCTGGAACCATTCCCACACCGGGCCTCCTCGGTCCTCTATCCGCAGACCTCGGGGCCCTCAGCCCCTTGATTCAGCCACCCGAGGAGATCGCCGGTCACCCGCTCCCCGCTGGTGGCGATGGACTCATCAAGGGCGCCCAAGTCCAGCCGGTACACCGAGGTCCGGTCCTTTCCATGGTGGCGCATCAGGAGTCCGCGGCCTCCGCTGTCGTCGCCGACCAGTACCCAGGGCGGGGCGTACTTCCGTACCTCGTAGGTCTTGTTCCGCTCGCTGATGCTGCCCGGACCATAGATATGGATGCCGTTCGGCAGCAGCACGCCCGGTGTGGTGCGCCACAGCCGGGCGATCGTCGGGTTGGGGCCGTCGCCCAGACCGGAGGCCAGGGCGGTCTGAACGGTCAGAAAGCCGGCGAAGCCCTCCGCGTATCTCTCCTCCTCGCCGGTGAAGTGGTCACGGCGGAGCACCGGGTACTCCTGGTGGCCTGACTGGTCCGACTGGTCCAGGGCGAAGGAGAAGCTGTCGCCGCCGTCCGGCTCCTCGTAGAAGTGGAGTCGGTTGCCCATGAGGCGACCGGGGGCAAGGAGGGACTCGGGAGCGTCCCGGTGCTCTTCCGGTGCGATGGTGGCGATCTCCGTGCCGTGCAGGGTGCCGCTCCCATAGGTGGTCAGCCACCAGCGGTAGGACCCCGGCAGTGCGCCCACCACCGACTCCGCCGCCCGGACGGCAGGCTCGGGAAGGCCGCGGCCGGGGCGGGCGCTGATGATCGCTGACCCCTCGATCAGTTGGCGCAGCAGTACGAGATCGGGGTCCATATGGGTGATTCTGTCAGGTGCCGGGGCTGGCTTGGCCGGCCCACGCCCATCTGGACACTCCTCCCCGGCCGTGGTCCGCATTGAGTCAACTTATCCGTTGGTGAGATCCGTCGATCGCGGTGTGAGCCGCTGGCCAGGGGTGGGGCACTCGGTGGTGGCATCAACCGGAAGGTGGTGCTTCGTGGGGGGTGGCCTTGACCCCTTCAGAGGGGGGCTTCTAGGGTCCACCCCGCGCTCCTACGACTCAAGAACTGTCATGCCCATGACCATTCCATGTGTTCTGGAGGTCCGATGAAGCTCCGATCCCTTGTGCTACCGCTCCTTGCTGCGGCCGGGATGCTCGTGCCCCTGGCAGTGCCGGCGGCGGCCCAGCCATCCCCGACACCCTCGGTGCGGACCGCCACCACACAGGCGGACAGCACCGTCTTCGCCGAGTCCCTCCGTCTCCGTGGCGAACTGGGCTTCGGGACGAGCGCCAGCGAACTGAGCGCCATCGTCCAGCAGCGCTCCCGCGCCCAGGCGGGCCTGGGAACCCTCGTCAACGAGTGGGGGTTCATCGGCACCGCCGCCGAGGCGAAGGAGATGCGACGACGGGATGCGCTGCTGGCGTCCGTCGCGCCCACGGTGAGAGGGCTCGCCCAACGCGACGACTTCGCCGGGCACTTCCTGGACAATCGCCAGGGCGGCCGCCTGGTCGTCCAGTTCGCCGGAGCGTTACCGGCACAGCAGACCCGGAAACAACTGCTCGCCCGGGCCGGGGTCGCGGGCAGTGCCGCATCCGATGTGGAGTTCCGTGTCGTCAAGCACTCCACCGCGCGGCTCACCCGGGCGATGAAGGCGCTCTGGGGGTCGGTGCGCACGGCGGCGGCCGTGTCCCCGATCGTGGCCATCGATGAGGATGTGGTCGCCAATCGCCTCAAGGTGACCATCAGCAGGGGTACTTCGCCCCACGCGGTACGCGCCACCCTGGCCAAGCTCGGTGTGACCGCGCGGATCAGCGAGGGCGAAGGCATCGAGGAGGCCTGTACGTCCCGCAATGTCTGCGACTCGCCGCGCCGTGGCGGAGTGGGTGTGAGCTTCGCCGGAGTGCTCTGTTCCATCGGCTGGGTCGTCAACCGGGCCGGGGTGCGCGGAGCGGTGACCGCAGGTCACTGCGGCTGGGGAACCAACACCGGTACGGTGAGCTCCGGCGCGGGCGCCTATGGCTCCCTGACCAACATCAACGCCCTGAGCGCCGGCACATCGGCCGATATGCGCTATATCTCCATCCCTAGCGGAGGCCAGCCATGGCTATACGAGAGTGCCGCGGTCAAGGCCCGGGTGGTGACGGGTTCGGCGCTCGGAACCATCGGTGCCACCTCATGCCTCTACGGCCGCAACTCCGAGAGTGCCCGCTGCGGAACCATCTCGTCCACCAATGCCAGTCACACCAGCAGCACCTGCGGCTGTGTGGTCTATGGGCAGTCCGCGGCCTCGTACACCAGCGCCGGCGGTGACAGCGGTGGTGCGGTGGCGAGCAGTACGACCGGTTCCACCGCGCGCGGGGTGCACTCCGGGACCTTCGGTGGTGCCAAGCACTACAGCTGGATCGGATACACCTCCACCTACAACATGGGTTCCCTGGCCACCTGATAGCCCGGGAAGTGATGTGGTGCCGTCCACCGGAGGGGTGGGCGGCACCGTCCCTTTCCGCGGTGGGGAGGACATACGGATGCGGTCAGCGCGGGACGAACCCGGCACTCCCCGGGAGGCGTTGGAGCGGGCGGAGTATGTGGTGACCGCGGACATCGGACCGCGGATGGGCACCGCGGCCGGTGGGGCCGTCTACTCGGTGAGCACCCTGGGCCTGCCGGTACTGAAGGGCGACGAGGTCGGTCACACCGAACTGGGGGTCGTGGTGGCACCAGTGCCCTGCCCGGCTGGTGCTGGCTGTGGATGCGCCGAAGGCCGCCCTGGTGCCGATCCACTCGCCGGGCTGCGGCGGGCCGTTCTCTTTCTTCGGTGGGACGACACCACCGGGTACTGGCACACGCTCACCCCGGGGGTGCTCCCGCCGCTCGGGCCCCAAGGCTCGCTGCCGGGCCACTGGCCCAGTGGCTGAGCGGGGCAGAAGACAGCGGCCCGGATGGCATGGGCGACGCCCGGGGGACCGAAGTCCACCCGGGCGTCTCAGCTTGGACCGGTTAACGGATGCCCCTGCTGCCGGGTCCAGCCGTCATGTCCGAGCCGTCATATCCGAGCCGTGCCACAGCAGGATTGCCACGTCAGCGTTGCCACATCAGTGACGACACATCAGTCGTCCACTTCCGGGGTGACACATCAGCCTTCACCCATGAGCGGTTGTTCCCGCTGCCGCTGCCGCTGCCGCTGGTGCGTCTGTGTCAGCAGCCGGGGAGCGTCTCTAGAAGGTGAGCTTGAAGCTGTTGATGTAGCCGGTGTCCTGGGCGGCCCGGTCCTGCACCCGAAGCTTCCAGACTCCGTTCGCCACCTCGGCCGAGGCATTGACGGTGTACGTCGTCTGGACGTTGTCCGCCGAGTCCGACCCACTGAAGGGCTTCAGCGGGAAGACGGTGCCATCGGGTGCCACGAGATCGACCACCAGATCACCGCGCCAGGTGTGGATGATGTCCACACCCACCCGCAGGGCCGCCGGGGCGTTGCCCGTACGTCCGGAGACGGTGACCGAGGAGGTGACCGCAGGTCCGTTGTCGGGGACGGAGACATCGGTGGTGTTCTCGAAGACGGTGCCCGGGTTGGGCTCACCGCCACCGGGGCGGGCGCCGACATTGATCGCCGCCCAGGCATCGGTCACGGCCTTCACCTCGGGGCTGGTGGCCCCGTAGAGCTCGGTCGCCACCGCGAGGGTGCCGGCGCGTGCTCCCGCGTAGTTCGTGGTGGAGTTGAACTTGGTGGTGAGCGCCTTGTACCAGATCAACGCGGCCTTGTCCCGGCCGATGGCGGTGACGGGCAGTCCATCGCTCGTCGGCGAGTTGTAGTTGACGCCGTTGACGGTCTTGGTGCCACTGCCCTCGGACGCCAGATAGAACCAGTGGTTCGCCGGGCCGGACGAGTAGTGGACATCGACACTGCCGATTCCCGCGTACCAGTAGTCCTTGGACGCGCCGTCCTTGCTGGGCTCGTCCATGTACCGCAGCGGGGCGCCGGTGCCGCGGATGTCGATCTTCTCGCCGACGAGGTAGTCGCCGACGTCCTGGGGGTTGCTGGCGTGGAACTCGACGGCGGCGGCGAAGATGTCCGAGGTCGCCTCGTTGAGGCCGCCTGACTCACCGCTGTAGACGAGGTTGGCCGTCGCGGACGTCACACCGTGGGTCATCTCATGCGCGGCCACATCGATGGATGTGAGGGGCTTGGCGTTGGCCGCCCCGTCGCCGTAGGTCATGCAGAAGCAGGAGTCCTGCCAGAACGCGTTGACGTAGTTGTTGCCGTAGTGCACCCGCGACGACGCACCGACACCGTCACCACGGATACCACTGCGGCCCTGGACGTTCTTGAAGTAGTCCCAGGTCACTCCGGCGCCATAGGCGGCGTCCGCGCCCGCCGTCTCACTGTTCGCCGGCAGACCGTTGCCCCAGACGTCATCCGGCCCCGAGAACAGCGTCCCGGTCCCGGACGTGGCCCGGTTCAGGTTGTACGTCCGGTGGTTGCCGCGCCCGGAGTCGGTGAGGTTGTACGAGGAACCGGACTGCGTGCTACCGAGGGCGACCTGGCCGCTGTACTGGGTGTTCCCGGTGCCGTTGTGAACCGCCTGCCACTCATACAGCTTCTTACCACTGCCGGCATCGGTGACCACATGCAGCTCATTGGGGGTGCCGTCATGCTGCAACCCCCCAACGACCGTCTCATACGCCAGCACCGGCTTCCCGCCCTGCGCCAGCCAGACGACCTTACGCGGCGCACGCTCCGCCACCGTCCTGGTCGACCCCTCCGCCTTCGCCCGGCCCAACGCCTGCCGCTGAGCCACCGCGGGCGCCAAACCAGCCGTCGTCCCCACGTTCCTCAACGAAACCGTCGAAGCCCGAGCGACCGACTCGGTGGCACCCGCCTTCGACTCCGCCACCACCAGATCGCCACCAAGGACCGGCAACCCGGCGAACGTCCGCTCATAGCGGGTGTGGGTGGTCCCATCGCGATCCTGCGTGACATCGCGAACCACCAACTTCTCCTGAGCCGTCAAGCCCAGTTCCCTAGCGGTAGCCGCCGTAGTGGCACTCTGCGCACGAATCAACTCCGCACGCCGCGCCGGGCTCAGACTCAACGGCAACGCGCCCGGATCAACCTTTCCCACCTTCGCCGCAGCCGGTGAGGCCGCCGACGGTGCCGATGACACGGCGGCCGAAGCGCCGCCCTGGAAACCAACGGCCAACAGGGCCGCACTCGCTATGAGTGCTCCGGTCGCGGTGGTACGACGACGATGCGTGGATCTCACGCGAACTCCTTCTGCAAGGGGGGTGACGGACGTTGGGGTGGTGACGTCCGGGCAGGGAATGCGGAGCGTTGTGGTGCGTGGTGCGTGATGTGGGGACCGGGGAAGAGTTGCAGGAGCACATCACTTCTGTCAGGAGCGCGTCAAGAAATTGGCTGAAATTCGTTCGCTGAACGTGCGGTCGTGTTCGTTGAGCGGTGCACTCTGGCGTGTACACCTCAGGTCGGTCATTCGGGTGATTAGTGGACGGTGGGGAGTGTGATCGCCGCTTTGGTCGGTCATCGACTCGGTCGGCGGCCCCTGGTTCGCGGTGATGGCGGGCGGGGCGTGGGGCTTTGCGCGGTGCGGGGCTCGCTGTCGCGCCGCAATGGTCGCCGATTTCCCGCGGCTGGAACCTGATGGCGGAGGTGTGGAGAGGGGGGTGTTGTCCGGGTGTCGTTGTGATCCGTGGAAGGGGGTGTCGTGGGGTGTGTCACCTGCGATGCGGTTGCCATTTTAGGTCAGGTGACCTATATTGAGGGAATGAACGATGACCTGACATTCGATCCCCGTGGTCCCGTGCTCCTCGTGGGCGGTTACGGCACCGTCGGCGCCGAACTGGCACGACTGGCCGCCCCCCATTGGCCGCTTCTGCTGGCCGGCCGCACCGTGGAGCGCGGTCAGCGGCTCGCCCAGGAGACCGGCGCCCGCCTGGTGCGCTGGGATCTCGGGGACCCAAAGCCCTTCCGGGAGGCGGTACGGGCCGTGGTCACCGTGGTGAACGACCCGGATGACCGCGTACTGAGGGCCGCGGTGCGCGGGCAGGTGCCCTACGTGGACGTGGCCCGGTGGACCGCCCGGATGCAGCGTGCCGCGACCGTCGCCGCCCTGCTGCGACCGACCGCGCCGGTGCTGTTGTCATCGGCGTGGATGGGCGGAGTGGCCAGCCTCTCCGCCGCCGCCCTCGCCGAGGACCTCGGCGGTGCGGATACCGTCGAGGTGGCCATTCGCTGGGACCTCAAGGACCGGGCGGGAGCCGACTCGGTCGAGTTCATGGACCGCTTCGGATTGGACTTCGAGGTCGTCCAAGGCGGTCGGCGACACACGATCATGCCGCTCAGCGACACGCGTACGGTGCGGATCGGAGCGGTACCGACCAAGGTGACCCGCTTTGACACCCCCGAGCAGTTCACCCTGCCGCTCACCCTCGGCACCACCACCGCGACCACCCGAATCGGTTTCAGCTCCGCTTCCTCCACCTCGGCCCTGCTGGTCGCCAAACGGCTCGGCTTCTTCCGATGGGGCCGTGGTGAGCGCTTCACCCCTGCCAGGCGCGCCCTGCTGTACGCACCCGGTGAGGGCGGCACCGCGCAACTGCGCGTCGATGTCAGCCATCGGGGCCGCACCCTGACCGCGACCGTCACCGACCCCGCCGGCCAGGCGCATCTGACCGCCCTCGGCGGACTGCTGGCGCTCCAGCGCGTCTTGGGCGCCGACGGTGCGCCCGCTCCGACCGGGGTCGTCTTCCCGGAGCAGACCCCCATCCCCACCAAAGTGGCGGAACAGTTCGCCACGTACGGTGTCACGATGGACACCACCTCCGCCCGCGCCGCTGACGAAGCGCTGCACACCGCGGGGCGGGCCGCATGAGCGACTCCTCCGCGCAACCCGCTGGCCAGCGAGCGGGCACCGGGAAGGGTGCGCTGAAACGCACCGCACTGCTCGACGCGGCCGAGGAGATCCTCCTCGCCGACGGGTACGCGGAACTGTCCATGCGGGCCGTCGCCGCCGCGGCGGGAGTGCGCCTGGGACACCTCCAGTACTACTTCCCCACCCGCGCCGACCTGGTCGGCGCGGTGCTGGGCCGCGTACTGAACCGTTCGCTCGACCGGCTTCAGCCGCTGCTCGCCGCCGAATCGGCGGCGCGGGCGACTGACCCGGCCCAAGTCGTGCGGACCATCCTCGCGGAACAGGAAGACCCGCGACTGGTACGGCTGTTCACCGATCTGTGGGCGCTGGCCGCCCACGATGAGACGGTCGCCGAAGCCGTCCGCGGCTTCTACCGCGACTACCAGGATCAGGTCGGCGCCTTCCTCCACCAGTGCCGCCCCGATCTGACCGAACAGGTCTGCCGCTCCCGGGCCGCGGTGTTCACCATGCTGATGGAAGGAGCCGCCCTCTTCCGCTCCGGCATCGCCGCCCACCGCACCACCACGACCGATGCCGAACTCCTCACCCTCGCCGCCACCCTGTTCAGCGCCCCACCTTCCTAGCAGCGGACAACCCCGTGCCTTGGTGCTCCCGGCCGCGAGAGGGAAATCCGGGTGCTGGTGGGGGCGGCCGATGGCATGATCCGCCGGATGAAGGTACTTGTCATCGGGGCTACGGGAACCATCGGCAGCGCCGTCGTGAGCGCGTTAGGCACCTCCCATCAGGTGATCGGCGCATCGCGTCATGGTCGGCTGCGGGCGGATCTGGATGATCCGGCATCGTTGGATGCGCTGTTCGCCCTGGTAGGAGACCTCGATGCGGTGGTCTGCTGCGCGGCCAGTGGTCCCTTGGTGACCCTGGACTCGGCGACCGACGCGGAGATGGCGACCGGGGTACGCGGCAAACTGTTGGGCCAGGTGGCCCTGACCCAACGGGCCGTACACCATCTGGGCGAGGGCGGCTCCATCACACTCACGGGAGGCACCTTTTCCGCGCCGCTGGCCGGCGGCTCGCTGGGAGCGCTGATCAACACCGGTCTGGAGGGCTTTGTGCGCAACGCGGCGAGCGAGCTGCCGAGAGGTCTGCGCATCAATCTGATCAGCCCCGGTTGGATCAAGGAGACCCTGCGCGGCATGGGTGCGGACGACACGGACGGCACACCCGTCTCGGAGGTCGCCCGGGCCTATGTGCGGGCCGTGGAGGGAACAACCCGGGGACATGTCTTCCGCCCCTGACCGCGGCTGACCGAATCGCCCTCTCCGCAGCGGAGAGGCAACGCGCCGCGGTGCCCACCGCATGCCATGAAGGGGTGGACTGCCGTACGGTCGCCGCCGCTCGGCGACAGGCGCTGGGGGGCGAACTTCCGACTGACGGCGACCGGGAGGGCGAACTGCCGAGGTGGAGCCGAGCTGTTGTAAGAGACGCCCGGGCTCGACCCGGCCCGGCGCGGTTCACGGCGGGGCACACCCCAGCACGGTTTCGCGGCGGGGCACCCCCTGCTTGCCCGACCGGTCGGGAGCCCGGTCCGCGGGCACCGGGTTCCCGGTTCCCCGCGGTGGCGGTGGCGGTGGCGGTGGCGGGAGGCGAACGAAACGGCGAGCATGGTCAGTAGAGGGCATTGTTTGCTTATCCGATGTCTAGGCCCTTACGTGTGAAAAGCCCGTTGTGCATGCGTTCGCTCGGTCGATCATGGTGAAGCATGGGAAGCACGCCGCCCCTTGACCACGCGGAGGCCGGTCTGCCCAGCGCTGGACGTCCTACGGCGCGGACGCCGGGCAACACCGCGTCCCCCGGGGCTGGTTGATCGCAACCCTCTTTGACTGCAAGGAGTTTCACCATGGCATCCGACCTGAGTCCCGAGGGGCAGGAACAGCTCAAGAAGCTGGAAGAAGAGCTGCGGAAGAAGGAACAGAATGCCCAGAAGGACCAGGAGCTGAAGGAGGTCAAGGAGCAGCTCAAGCAGCAGCAGCAGGAGCTGAAGGAGATCAAGGAACTCCTCAAGGCCCTGACGGAGAACAACGACAAGAAGACCCTGCCCAAGCAGGAGGACGGATCGTCGGGGGGATCGAAGTCACTGCGGCGCCCCATGCTCAAGGCGGAGACCGTGGGGGGTCACGCGATCGGGGGCGGACTGGCGCACGGCGAGTTCGCGGCTCGACTGACGGATCCCACCAACAACAAGCCCATCGCCGGCAGGCTGATCCGGTTCGTGGGCGACGGTGGCCAGGAGATCTGCCAGCAGACGACCGACGCCGATGGATGGGCGAGGGTTGACTCGGGTTCGAGGATTCTGGACCCGCTCCTGGTCGGCCATGTGCTGGGCAACGGCTACAAGGCCAAGTTCGAGGGCGACGAGGAGTGGCTCGCCACGGAAGCGAGGGCCTCGGCCAGCGCGGGAGTCTGACCCGCCAGGCTCTGTCGTCCTTCGGCCTCGCGCCTGGCGAGGCCGGCCGCTCGGCTCCACCGCCGAGCTGAAGTCCCCTCGCGATCCAGCTGTGCGCCTTGCGGCACCCTCGGCCTACACAAGCCCGGAGCGCATCGCGGGTCTGCGGGTTGCGGCAGTCCGGCTGCCGTCGCCAGCCTGATGCTGACGACGGCAGCCGGAGCGAACGACGCTGAGTGCTCGTCCGCACCGCCGCGCCGGCCGCCGTGACGCTCCTGCTGAGCCGGGAACCAGCCCTCTCAGGGGCCCGCCCAGGCTGCTGGATGCCTGGCGCGTCGAGTCGCGCACTCCCAACGGCCGACGCGCCTCCTCACACAACGGCGCGCGACGAGCTCGGGACCCTCCGACGAGGCTTCCCGACACCGCCGCTAGACCAGGCTCTCCCGCCATGCCTGGTGCAGCTTGGCGAAGCGGCCGGTCCCGCCGATCAGTTCGGCCGGGCTGCCGTCTTCCACGACACGGCCGTGCTCCATCACCAGCACCCGGTCGGCGACCTCGACCGTGGAGAGCCGATGGGCGATGACCACAGCGGTACGCCCCCGGAGCACCGTATCCATGGCGTGCTGCACAGCCCGCTCGCCCGGGATGTCCAGCGAGCTGGTCGCCTCGTCCAGGATCAGTACGGCCGGGTCGGCGAGCAACGCCCTGGCGAAGGCCACCAGCTGACGCTGGCCTGCGGAGATCCGGCCGCCTCGCTTGCGTACATCGGTGCCGTAGCCGTCCGGCAGGCTCATGATGAAGTCATGTGCGCCGATCGCCTTGGCAGCCTGTTCGATGTCCTCCTCGGAGGCGTCCGGGCGCCCGATGGCGATGTTCTCGGCGACCGTACCGGAGAACAGGAACGACTCCTGGGTCACCATCACCACCCCGCGGCGCAGCTCGGGCGTCGCCAACTGGCGGAGGTCTGTGCCGTCGAGGAGGACCCGGCCCCTGGACGGGTCGTAGAAGCGGGCCAGCAGTTTGGCCAGGGTGGACTTACCGGCGCCCGTCGAGCCCACGACCGCGATGGTCTGGCCCGCGGGAATGGTCAGATCGAAGGCGGGCAGCACCTCCCCGCCGGTGCGGTAGCCGAAGCTGACACCGTCGAAGACCACTTCCCGGCCGGGGTGGTCGCCCTGCCGAGGAGGCAGCGTGGTGGGGTTCTCCGCCTCCGGGACGGTCGGTTCCTGGGCGAGCAGGCCCGCGATCTTCCGCAGGGACGCGGCGGCCGACTCATAGGAGTTGAGGAACATGCCGAGCCGGTCGATGGGGTCGTAGAGGCGACGCAGGTAGAGGACCGAAGCCGCCAGCACACCGAGTGCGAGCACTCCGTCCGCCACCCGGTAGGCCCCCCACAACACGATCCCGGCGACAGCGGTGTTGGCGACGAGCCGGGAGCCCAGCACATAGCGGGCCAACTCCAACAGTGAGTCACCGTTGCTGCGGCTGTGGCGCGCGTTGACCACCGCGAACGCGGTGTCATTGACCTTCTCGCGCCGGAAGGCGCGCACCGGGCGGATGCCGTTCATGGTCTCGGCGAACTTCACTATCACCGCGGCCATCGCGGTGGAGCGCTCGCTGTAGATGCGGGCCGCGCGGCGCTGGTAGAGCCGTATGAGCAGATAGAGCGGGACGAAGGAGGCGACGGCGACTCCACCGAGGCCCAGGTCGAGCCAGAGCAGCATCGCCGAGATGTAGATGAAGGCGAGGAACACGTTGATGAGCTCCTGAAGCCCCTCCTCCAGGAGCTCACGCAGGGACTCCACATCCGTCGTCGAGCGGGAGATCAACCGCCCCGAGGTGTACCGGTCGTGGAAGTCCACACTCAGCGCCTGGGCATGGCGGAAGATCCGCCCCCGCAGATCGAGCAGCACGTCCTGGTTGAGACGCCCGGAGACCATGATGAAGAGGTACTGGAGCAGACCGGCGCCCAGGGAGGCGACCGCGTAGCCGGCGGCGACGGCGATCAGCGGGCCGTAGTCGTGCTCCCGGAAGGCCGGTACGCCACGGTCGATGGCGTACGCGACGAGCAGCGGGCCGGCCTGGATGGCGGCCTGCTGGAACAGCAGGATCAGCGCGACGCACAGCACCCGGGGGCGGTGCGGCGCCAGGAGCGAGCGCAGCAGGCGGCCGGTTGCGCCGTTCTCGGTCGGCAGATCGTCCTGGTCGAAGGGGTCTGCCGCCCGGGCCGGCGCGTCGGACCTGCCCAGTGCCTGATCCGGTCGGGGTTCCCGTTCCTGATCCGACGCGGCTTCCTTGCCCGCGCCGGGCCGGCCGGACATCTGCTCCTGCCGGGAAGGGTGCCGCTGGCCGGGGGCGTTCGCCTCTTCCCCGGTCGCCCATGGGCCAGTGGTGGATGGGGAGCCAGCCGCACGGACCGGGACCTGCTCGGCTTCGGCCGGCTGGCTCGGACGGTCCTCGCCAGGGTCCCGCCGGAGTGAGCCGGCCTCCTTCTCCACGTCCATGGGCCGCGCCGCCGTGTCCAGTGGCCGTGGCGCGCGGTTGCCATCCGCCGCGAGGCGTCGTTCGACGGCCGTGTCACCGGGACCCCCGGGTTCCTCGGGGGCTGTGCTGGCGGCGGTCATCGTCCGTTTCCTTCCCAAAGGCTTTCGGGCGCTTCGATACGGTCGGTCGTCGATGGGTCGCCGGCCGCGGCGGTGCTCCCGGTCGTGATGGCGGCTTCGACCGAGGGTCCGATCTCGGCCCCCGACATCAGCCAGGCGTACTCCGCGTTGGTTCCAAGGAGTTCCTGGTGGGTGCCGACGGCCGCGATCCTGCCTTCCGAGAGCAGCGCCACCCGGTCCGCGAGGAGGACTGTCGAGGGCCGATGGGCGACCACCAGCGCCGTTGTGTTCTTCAGGACCTGCCGCAGGGCTGCTTCCACCAGCGTCTCGGTGTGCACATCGAGTGCGGAGAGCGGATCGTCGAGCACCAGGAACCGGGGGCGTCCGACCACCGCGCGCGCCAGTGCCAACCGCTGGCGCTGCCCTCCGGACAGGCTCAGCCCCTGCTCGCCCACCTCGGTGTCCACACCGTGCGGCAGGGAGTGGACGAAGGACGCCTGGGCGACCCCGAGCGCACGGTGGAGGTCTTCCTCGTTCGCGGCGCCGTCCGTTCCCATCAGCACGTTCTCGCCCACGGTCGCGGAGAAGAGCGTGGGTTCTTCGAATGCCACCGACACCAGCCCACGCAGCCGTTCGCGCGGCATGCTGGTGATGTCCTCGCCGTCCAGGGTGATCCGTCCCGATGTCACCTCGTGCAGCCGCGGTACCAGCGCGGTGAGGGTGGTCTTGCCGCTGCCAGTGCCGCCCACCAGGGCCATTGTCTCGCCGGGGTTTATCGATAGATCGATGTGCGAGAGCACTGGGACGCTGTCCGCCGCGGCGTCCGGGTAGCGGAACCCGACGCCCTCGAACCGCAGCCCACCGGCACCCGGGCCGGCCGGTGGCGCTTTGGCGGCCGCCGGGGAGGGGGACGCCGATGTCTGGGGCCGCGGCGTTGGTCCCGCCGGAGAAGTCGCCGCATCGATGAGTGCCCTTGAACCGGTCGCCTCGGTTGCCTTGGTCGAATCGGTCGACCAGGAGCCATCGGCCCCGGCCGGGTTCGATGCCTCCTGGTCGACGTCCATCACCTCGAAGAAGCGATCCGTCGCGGTGGCCGCCTCCTGGCTCATCGCCAGCAGGAAACCGATCGACTCCACCGGCCAGCGCAAGGCCAGCGCGGTGGAGAGGAAGGCCACCAGCGTGCCCGCCGACAGGGCCCCGTCCGCGACCTGGATCGTGCCCAGGACCAGTGCTCCGCCGATGGCGATCTCGGGGAGCACCGTCACCGCTGCCCAGATGCCCGCCAACAGCCTGGCCTTGACCAACTCCGTACCGCGCAGTCGCCGCGCGAGCTCATGGAAGGCGCGGGCCTGGCTGCGGTTTCGGCCGAAGCCCTTGACGATACGGATGCCGAGCACGCTCTCCTCGACCACGGTGGTGAGGTCGCCGATCTGGTCCTGGGCCCGACGCGCGGCGAGGGAGTACTTGGACTCGAAGTAGGAACAGAGGACGAACAGCGGCACGATCGGCGCCATCAGGACCAGGCCGAGAGTCCACTGCTGCCAGAGCAGGATCACAAATCCCACCAGGATCGTGGTGCCGTTGACCAGGAGGAACGTCAACGGAAACGCCAGGAACATCCGCACCAGCATCAGATCCGTCGTACCGCGCGAGAGCAGTTGCCCGGACGGCCAGCGGTCGTGGAAGGCCATGGGCAGCCGCTGGAGATGCCCGAAGAGCGCGGCACGCATTCCGGCTTCCACGCCCGCTAGCGGCCGGGCCACCAGCCAGCGCCGGAACCCGAAGAGCACCGCCTCGACGATGCCCAGCACCAGCAGGACAAAGGCTCCGAGCCAGACCCCGCCCGGGTCCCGATCCGTGATCGGCCCGTCCACCATCCACTTCAGCACCAGGGGGATGACGAGGCTCATGCACGAGGCCACAATCGCCACAAAAGCGGCGCTGAACAGCCGTGCGCGGACCGGTCGCACATACGGCCACAGGCGCAGCAGTGAGCGTATGGCCGATCGTTCCTTGGCGGATGCATGTGAAGTGGACATCAGGAGTGAGCCTACGGTTGATACCTGACATCGCTCATCTGAATTTGTTGGTGATCTAGTTCAAGCCGCTCGGCCCTTGACGCTCACCGCGTGACCGGCTCAGGGACCCCCGGTACCCCGTCGGGGAACGTGAAACCGCCACCGAGAGCGCGGGAGCCCGCTCCCGCCGACGAACCAGCCGCGCTCCCGCTGCGAACCGGTCACGACGAGGTGCCGGTACCTACCGCGGCCGTCCGTGTCCCGCACGATCGAGCCATGGGCGGCGACCGGGTACCAGCGTCCGCCGGCATCGCGACCCGGCGCACGCCCCCATCGGACATCGGCGGGGTCTGCCGTCCTCGCCTCGGGTACGGCACTCGACGCACATCGACGTCTTCGACGTTTCCCCGCAGGTCCGTGATCGTTGGGTGGTGCGTGAGACATGTACTGATGCGGGCTGGACGGGGCGCCGCCGTCGCCCTGACATGTGCGGGACTGATGACCTCTCTCGCCGGCTGCACCGGCAGCGGAGTCGCAGCCATGGGGAAACCACCCTCACCCGAGGACACGATCAGGGTCATCCCCGATGACGGTGCCAGGGAGGTCCTGGCCGGCGGTCCCCTCGAAATCCGCCTCCCCAGCGGGCGGCTGGAACGGGTCAAGGTGATGCGGATCGAGAGTGAGACCCCCACCCCCGTCCCCGGCCGGATCTCCGAAGACGAGTTGCGCTGGCAGCCCACCGACGGGACCCGACTCGACCTGGCGGCCAAGTACAGCGTTGACGTGGTCGCCCTCGACGCCCACGGCCGCCGCTCCGCCCGGCACACCACCTTCACCACCAAGGTCCCCGAGCATCGATTCATCGGCTACTTCAAGCCCGAGAACCGGGCCACCGTCGGCACCGGGATGATCGTCTCCTTCGACTTCAACCAGAAGATCGAGAACCGGGCCGCCGTTGAGCGCGCCATCAAGGTCACCTCCGACCCGCCCGTGGAGATCGTCGGCCACTGGTTCGACAAGGACCGGCTCGACCTCCGCCCCGAGAGCTACTGGGAGCCCGGCACCAGGGTCACCGTCGCCGTACGGCTTCGCGACATCGAGGCCGCCCCGGGCTCCTACGGCATCCAGGACAAGACCGTCTCCTTCACCGTCGGCCGATCTCAGGTCTCCCTCGTGGACGCCGAGGCCAAGACGATGGCGGTACGCCGGGACGGACAGCTCCTGGCCACGGTGCCGATCACCGCGGGTGCGCCCAAGTCGACCACGTACAACGGGAAGATGGTGGTCAGCGATCTGTACGACGTCACCAGGATGGATGGCCGAACGGTGGGCTTCGGCGGTGAGTACGACATCAAGGACGTGCCGCACGCCATGCGGCTGACCGAGTCCGGCACGTATCTGCACGGCAACTACTGGGCGGCCGCTGACATCTTCGGGAGCGTCAACGTCAGTCATGGCTGTATCGGTCTACGCGATGTGAAGGGCGGCAGCGGGGACACCCCGGCCGGTTGGTTCTTCGACCGGACCCTGGTCGGTGACGTGGTGGAGGTGATCAACTCCCGTGACAAGCTGGTCGCCCCGAGCAATGGCCTGAGTGGCTGGAACCTGCCCTGGGCCAGTTGGAAGGAAGGCTCCGCCCTGCGCTGACCCGAGTGAGTGGGCCGGGTGCCCCTGGGCCCGGGTGGCCCTCGCGTGGCGAGTGCCACCCGCGCTGATCCGACACCGGTGCCCCCCGCGGCCACCGACAGATGACGGCCACCGACAGATGACGGCCGAGATCGCGGCCCCACGGCGATCGCAGTCACGGAGATCGCGGGCACAGAACCTCGTCACTGAGATCCAGGGCGAGGACTCACCGGTGGCGAGTGTCGCGGACTCTGCCCTTCCGCACCCCGCCGATGGAGCGGCGGACCGGGCCGCCCCACCCGGCCCCACCCCCCGACGCCACCTCCCCACCTGCCCGTTGAGCCCGTCGAAGCTTGGGACTGAACGGTGACAAACACGCGAACAATCCACGACCACGTGTGTGATTGTCTGGTCGATGTGCGTGCGTAAGACGCGCGGGGGTGAGGGCCTAGGCGGGGCCGGGCCGTGCGAGGGGAGACACCATGAAGGACGGGCATCCGATATCGGGGACATCGGTTGGCTTCCCTCGACATCGCAGGCGTTCCGCGCTGCTCGCAGGGGCCATGGGCGCCCTGCTCGTGCTGGTGACCGCGTGCGGTGGGGGTTCCGACAAGGACAGCGGCAAGGGCGGCGACAGCAGCGGGCGGGTCGGTAACGCGGCCTCGCAGGCGGTGGTCACCGTCAGCCCCAAGGCCGGTGCCAAGGGGGTCGCCACCAGCGGCGTCCTCAAGGTCACCGCCGCCCAGGGCAAGCTCACCACGGTCACCGTCCAGGACGACAAGGGTGTCGCTGTTGAGGGCAAGATCTCCGCCGACGGCGGCTCCTGGGAGCCGCTGCACCATCTGGCCGCCTCCACGCTGTACAAGGTGCACGCCGTGGCCAAGGACAAGGACGGCCGTCAGTCGGCGAAGGACGCCAGCTTCACCACCCTCGTACCGAAGAACACCTTCATCGGGCACTACACCCCTGAGGACAAGTCCACGGTCGGGGTCGGTATGCCGGTCTCCCTCAAGTTCACCCGGGGTATCACCAACCCGGAGGTTGTGGAGAAGGCCATCAAGGTGACGGCGGTGCCGGCGGTGCCGATCGAGGGCCACTGGTTCGGCAACGACCGGCTCGACTTCCGTCCTGAGAAGTACTGGGCTCCGGGGACCAAGGTCACCGTCGCGCTCAATCTCGACGGTGTCGAGGGCCGCCCCGGTGTCTACGGCAAGCAGGCCAAGACCGTGTCCTTCACGATCGGTCGCAGCCAGGTCTCCACCGTGGACGCCACCGCCAAGCGAATGAAGATCGTCCGGGACGGTGTCCAGATCAAGGACATCCCGATCACCGCGGGGGCGCCGTCCTCGACCACGTACAACGGTCAGATGGTGATCAGCGAGAAGTACAAGGTCACCCGGATGGACGGCGCGACCGTCGGCTTCGGCGGTGAGTACGACATCAAGGACGTGCCGCACGCCATGCGTCTTTCCACGTCGGGCACCTTCATCCACGGCAACTACTGGGCCTCGGCGGGAACCTTCGGCTCGCAGAACGTCAGTCACGGCTGCGTCAGTCTGCGCGATGTCCGCGGTGGCGGTGACAAGGACGCCCCGGCCCGTTGGTTCTTCGAGAACTCGCTCATCGGTGATGTCGTGGTGGTGGAGAAATCCGACGACAAGCAGATCGCCCCCGACAACGGCCTCAACGGTTGGAACATGTCCTGGGCGGAGTGGACCAAGTAGCCAAGCGCCACCGACGGCCGGCGATCGGCCGCGAGTGGCTCTCGGGAGAACCGCGCGGAGTGCCGCGGAGTGCCGCCGAAGAACACCAAGGCCCTCCGGGCCGCACCGAGAAACGTCCATGAGGCTCTGAGAACCCACCGGACCCGGTGCTGTGTACGTCACAGCACCGGGTCCGACCCCGTTAGCGGCGGTTAACCTGCCTGCATGACGACCGCTAACACCGTGAACCTCGAAGTCCTCGACGGCGTGGGCACCATTCGCCTGGACCGTCCCCCGATGAACGCACTCGACATCGCCATCCAGGACCGGCTGCGCGAGCTGGCCGAGGAGGCTGGCCGTCGCGATGACATCCGGGCGGTGATTCTGTACGGGGGCGAGAAGGTGTTCGCCGCCGGTGCGGACATCAAGGAGATGGAGCGGATGGATCACGCGGGAATGGTGGCGCGGGCCGGCGCGCTTCAGGCGTCCTTCACCGCCGTTGCCCGTATCCCCAAGCCCGTGGTGGCCGCGGTCACCGGGTATGCCCTCGGTGGCGGCTGCGAACTGGCTCTCTGCGCGGACTTCCGGATCGCCGCGGACAACGCCAAGCTGGGTCAGCCGGAGATCCTTCTCGGGCTGATCCCCGGCGCGGGTGGCACCCAGCGACTCGCTCGACTCATCGGCCCCTCCAAGGCGAAGGATCTGATCTTCACCGGCCGTCAGGTGAAGGCGGCTGAGGCACTGGCACTCGGCCTGGTGGACCGGGTCGTGCCGGCGGCCGAGGTCTATGAGCAGGCGCAGGCGTGGGCCGCACGGCTGGCGAAGGGTCCGGCCATGGCCTTGCGCGCGGCCAAGGAGACCATCGACGCCGGCCTGGAGACCGATATCGAGACGGGATTGACGATCGAACGGAACTGGTTCGCAGGGCTGTTCGCGACGGAGGACCGTGAGATCGGTATGCGTAGTTTTGTCGAGGACGGGCCGGGCAAGGCCCGCTTCCGCTGACCCGGTCCATTCCGCTGGGTTCTTTCACAACCCCTGACTGTCCGCGAGAGATGAGTCACGGCGGCGGTGGGAGCGTCGCAGGCCCCGGCGTAGTGCGGTCAGCCTGTGTCGAAGTCTCGGGCGATTCCAGGAAACGCCTGGTCGTGGGCTTGCCAGGAGGGCTATTGACAGGGTGTCAATGCGGTTCAGGGTGAGCGCGTCAAGGAGCGCGAGGCCGCTGGCATATGTCATCGTCGCGGCCGGGGTGGCCCCTGAGCGGCCGACCTCGGGGGCTCTCTTACGCGGGATCGGCCACGGGAGCCCCCCATAGCGGCCATGATGGGGGGCATGGCGGGCCTTGAGGGTGTGGAGCAACCGCGGCAGCGCAGTGGCGCCGTCGCCACCCGTTGGGCATCCCCCGTCGAAGACGAACAGGCGCTCAAAGCGCTGGAGTTGTTCGGCAACCCGGCTGATGAGGAAGTCCGCCTTCCGTCCCGCCCCGAATCCGCCGCCACCGCACGGCGGTTGACCCACTGTGTGGTGGCCCATCAGTGGGCGCTCTCCGCCGCGACCGCCGAGCACGCGGTGCTGCTGGTCTCGGAGTTGGTGGGCAACGCCGTGCGCCACACGGGCGCGCGCGTGTTCGGGTTACGGATGCTGCGCCGCCGGGGCTGGATCAGGATCGAGGTGCGTGACCCCTCGCGAGGGTTGCCCTGTCTGCTCCCGGTGCAGCCGATGGACATCAGTGGGCGGGGCCTCTTCCTGGTGGACAAGCTCTCCGACCGATGGGGTGTGGACCTACTGCCGCGCGGCAAGACCATCTGGTTCGAGATGCGGGTCCCGGAGCGTCACTCCTCCTCGGCCTAGGCCGCGTGGGGTGGAGGCGATCCGCCTCGATGGATCACCCCCGCCCACCTTGCCGCACCTCGATGACTTCCCCCTGGGCTGAGCCCAGTGGCGGGCGAACGATGGCACGGGTGGCGGGGAGGACACAGAGGCCCCCGGCGGTCCGAGGGTGTCGGTGGTGCCGGGGGCCTCTGTGAAGCGCCGTGGAACAGGGGGTGTGTCCACGACCGCTGATGACGACCTGGCCCGGGTCAAAGGGGGTCGTGCCATCGACTATGGCAGATGGGGTCCCCAGGCCCAAATCACGTTATCGCCCAAAAGGGGCAAAAATTGCCAGAGTGAGTAGGAAGTCCAGGCGAAATGGGTGACTGGCCTCGTAAGTGATGGCTGAGACTCGCTTGCGATGACTGTTTCCTTGATCTGTTCACTTCAGGTGGGTGCGACCCGCAAGGTCGCTAAATTAGGGCAATCGTTATTTTTTACTTGATTCGCCCCTACTGTGCTTTCCCGTGACCTCGATCGACCGCCGCCGCGCCCTACGCACAGGAGCCGGGGCCGCCGTCGTGGGTGCCCTGGCCGCCGGCTGCGCCGGCACAGGTCCCGCCCCGGCCAGCCCCCCGCCCGCCGACGCGCCGTCGACCGCCGTGCCCGGCCGGCCCTTTGCCTCCCAGGGCTCACGCCCCCGCGTCGCACCCGCCGCGCGTCGATTCGCCAAGCAGCCCACCGAGATCACCCACGGGCCGCGCGATCGCGATCAGGTCGCCCTGACCTTCCACGGGAACGGCGACCCGGCCACCGCGCGCGCCGTACTCGCCGAAGTCGAACGAGCCCGGGCGCGGATCACCGTCCTGGCCGTGGGGAGCTGGCTCGACGAGTATCCAGAACTCGCGCGCAGAATCCTGGACGGCGGCCACGACCTGGGCAATCACACCCAACGCCATCTCTCCATCACCGAAATGCCCGAGTCGGAGGCCTACGCCGAGATCACCGCCTGCGCCCGGCGGCTGCGTACGCTCACCGGCTCCATCGGCAGTTGGTTCCGACCCTCCCGCACCCAGCACACCACCCCGCTCATCACCCGGCTCGCCGGGCGAGCCGGATACCCCCATGTCCTCTCGTACGACCTTGACTCCCTCGACGCCACCTCGCCCGGCGCCGCGGCCGTGACCCGCACGGTCGCCGGGCAGATCCAGCGCGGATCGGTGGTGAGTCTGCACTTCGGCTATGCGGACACGGTCGCCGCACTGCCCGCCCTCCTCGACGATCTCGACCGCCGCGGACTGCGCGCGGTGACCACCACGGAGCTGCTGAGCTGATGCATCCGACAACCACTCCTCTGAGGATCACCCGGCGGGCCGCGACACTGCTGGCCGGGGCCCTGATCGCCGTACTGGCAGGGTGCGGCACCAACGACTCGCAGTCCCTGGCGAGCGGCACCGAGGCGGACAAGACCAAGGCGACCCGAAGCAAGGCCGCCGCACCTCCCGTCGCCCCCGAGAAGGCCGTCCCGGTCGGGCTGCCGGGAATGCCACCGGTCCTCGACCCCAAGGACATCTACGCCGCGGATCGCCCCAACAAGCTCTCGCCGGTGGTACGGAAGTTCCCGTCGCGGGTGTACGTCCCCAACACCAACTCCAACACGGTCTCGGTCATCGACCCCACGACCTACCAGGTCGTCGAGACCATCCCGGTCGGAGTGCAACCGCAACACGTGGTCCCGTCCTGGGATCTGAAGACCCTCTGGGTCAACAACAACCGCGGCCATACGCTCACCCCGATCAACCCGGCGACCGGGAAGGCGGGCAAGGCGGTCGAAGTGCACGACCCCTACAACCTCTACTTCACCCCCAACGGCAGGTACGCGGTCGTCATGGCCTCGCTCGACCGTGAACTCGTCTTCCGCGATCCGCACACCATGGACCGGAAGAAGACCGTCCCGGTCAGCTGCTACGGGGTGAACCACGCCGACTTCTCAGCGGACGGCAGATACTTCGTCGTCTCCTGCGAGTTCTCCGGCGAGCTGCTGAAGGTCGACACGGAGAAGATGGAAGTCGTCGGCCAGCAGAAGCTCCCCTTCAAGGGAGCGATGCCACAGGACGTGAAGATCTCGCCGGACGGCAAGACCTTCTACATCGCGGACATGATGGCGCACGGCGTATGGGTGCTCGACGGCGAGAAGTTCACCACCCCCCGGCTGATGCCCACCGGCAAGGGCTGCCACGGTCTGTACATCAGCCGGGACTCCAAGGAGATGTACATCCCCAACCGCGGTGAGGGATCGGTCTCCATCTTCGACTTCCAGCAGAACAAGCTGACGAAGAAGTGGTGGCTGCCCGATGGCGGCAGCCCCGACATGGGTGGGGTCTCCGCTGACGGAAAGGTGCTCTGGCTGTCCGGGCGCTATGACTCGGAGGTCTACGCCATCGACACCAAGACGGGCAAGCAACTCGCCCGCATCCCGGTGGGCGGCGGTCCGCACGGCCTTGCGGTCTATCCCCAGCCCGGACGCTACTCCCTCGGCCACACCGGGGTATTCCGCTGAGCGGGGCCCGGCGCCGGGCCCCTGGGTGCGGAGGTTCGCCACCCCTTCCGGAGGTCAACGGACCGCGAAGAGCGCCTCCGAGCCCACAGGTCTGAACCCCGCCCGTTGGAACGCCCGCACACTGCGGGCGTTCCCCGGTGCTATCTGCGCCCACACCGCTTCACCCGGCACCAGCTGCCGGGCGGCCCGGGCAAGTGCCACCCCGAGCCCCCGCCCCCTGGCGCTCCCGTCGACCTCCACCGAGCACTCCCAACGCCCGGCCAACCCCTGCCCGAGGACCAGCATCCCCCCATCGGCCTTCCAGGCCCGTACCCCGTCCCGGTACCTCAGCGCCCGCGCCACCCGGGGGTGGCCGTGGTCGTCGATCTCCGTCAGTTCGACATCGGGGGCACCCGGCAGCGCGGCGGCGACCGTCAGTACGTCGATGGCATCCATCGACCGGCCGGTTCGAGCGAGCATCGCCGACAGGAACGCAGGGTGCATCGACGCCGCCAGGGGATCGGTGGGAGTGGCGGCCAACCGCTCGCGCACCCAGATCGGGTCCTCGTCCACAAAGACCACCGAGTGGGCGGTGAAGGCCAGCACACCGCAGTCCCGGGCACTCGGCTGTCTGACCACCGTGGTGGTCCCGTCGGCCGGAGGGAACTCCCCCCGTGCGGCCGCGGACAGAATCTCCGCCACGTCCGTCCCCTGCGCCACACCAGTTGGTTCATTGCTCATCGGATCATGATCGCGGACCGTCTCTGGAACCCATCGCCGGGGCTGCGGATAATCTGATCTCCATCAGTAGTGCGAAAGCGCACCCAGGAGGGGCACAGCAGTGGCGGACATTGAAGAGGCGCGCAGAGCGTTCGACCGGTTCGATCTGAACGGCGACGGTCGCATCACGGCGACGGAGTACAAGAGCGCGATGGCGCAGCTGGGCGACTTCTATGTCACCGAGACGGTCGCCGAAGCGGTGATCAAGACCAAGGACGCCAATGGCGACGGTGAGCTGACCTTCGAGGAGTTCTGGGACTCGTTGAACAAGCGCGCCAAGCCGGCGGCGGAACCGGCCTGATCCAAGGGAGCGACTCCCCGGCGAGTCGGCCGGGGGGACGCCCCGGCCGACTCGCCGCCGAGGGGTCCAGATCCGCCGAATCGCGATGCACACGACCCCTGACAAAGACCATGAAGTGGCTCCTTCCGTAGCCATGCCTCGCGCCTGGGCGTCCCGACGGGCCATCGCCCCGACGGCGGCCCTTCTGGCCACCGCCTTGGCCATCGCCTACTTCGGCACCAGGTTCGCCATGCGGGACACCGGGGAGCTACCCATTCCCGCGGCCGGTACGGCCACCCTGCTGCGTACCGTCGTCTTCGTCGCACTGACGGTCCACCTGGGTGAACTCGTGGGAAAGCGACTGGTGAACCGTGGTGCGCTGCCCCGCTCATGGTCCCGGGCCGCCGCGCTCGCCGGAGCGGTTGGCGCCGGGGGGCAGATCATTCGGCTGGCCGTGGTCAGCGACATCGACATGACAACGGCGTACGGCACCCGTGAGGGCCAGCTGCTGTTGATCATGGCGAACGGTTTCCTCGCCGCCGCTGGCTGTGCTGCCCTACGCCGTCCCGCCCTGGCCGCCGTCCCGCTGGCCCTGGTGATCGTCGCGGAGGCCATCCGCGCCCACCCGGAGCAGTACAGCCCCGAGTTCGGTGCGGCGCTGACGGTCTGCCATCTGACCGCGGCCTCCCTCTGGGCCGGTGGTCTGCTCTATGTGCTGCGCGCCCTACGGCTGCGCCAACCCAACCGTGCGGACGCCAAGGCGGTACTCGCCGGCTACGCCCGTCTCGCCGCCTGGCTCCTCGCGGCCCTGGCCGTCACCGGGACGCTCTCGACCCTGCGCAGACTTCCGACGGACGTCGTCCTCGACACGGCGTACGGCAGGGTCCTGATCGTCAAGGTGGCTCTGGTCGCGGTGGCGTGCGCGCTGGCGCTGGTGGCCCGGCACCGGATGCTCCGCGGCCGTCCGGATGCCCAGCGCCCAGCCCGCGTGGAGCTCATCGTGCTGGGCGTGACCCTCCTGATCTCATCGATCCTGACGGTGGTCCCGGACCCGCACTGGCTGAGCGCCCGCTGACCCGGCTCCATCCGACGGGTCAGCGCGTATGGACCGGGTTCTGACGAAGCCTGCCGGTCACCGCGTGGATCGACGGCCGAAACCATACGGTCGCGCTGGTCCATCCGGTGATCGTCGCTCAAGTCCCGGGTGCCCCAGGGACGAAACGAATGGTGTTGATCGCTCATCGGCTGCGATAACCCCATGAGCTGTTTCGTTCCCTGATCTCCCCGATCTTCCTGAACTCTAGGAGCACGCATGCGCCTGCGCGCACGCTGGGCATCGACGGCCCTCCTGCTACTCGTCCCCCTGCTGGCAGGAGGCACGGACGCCCTGGCCGATCCGCGGCGGAGCCCCCTCCCCATCGAGCGCTCCGCCAGTGCCATCCCCGGTCAGTACATCGTGAGCCTCAACCCGGAACAGACCCCGGACGGTGTTCTGCGCACGCTCGGGGTCAAGCCGATGTTCACCTATGACACCGCCCTGCGGGGTTTTGCCGCCCGGCTCACTCCAAGCCAACTTGCGGTGGCCCGTACGATCCCGGCGGTCAAGGCCGTCGAAGAGAACGCCACCGTCAGCGTCGTTCTGCCACCGTCACCGTCGGTGAGCTCATCCGCGCGGACCGGGTCCGAGCAGCGCGCCGTGCCGTCCCAGAGTTGGGGGCTGGACCGGATCGACCAGCGACTTCGACCGCTCGACGGCGAGTTCTCGCCAGTGGGAACCGGCAGCGGGGTATCGGCGTACATCGTCGATACGGGGATCGACACCAGCCACGGCGAGTTCGGCGGCCGGGCATCGGTCGGGTTCGACGCCGTCGGAGACGGCCGCGCGGGACAGGACTGCAACGGCCATGGAACCCATGTGGCCGGCACCGTCGGCGGCTCGACGTACGGAGTGGCGCGCTCGGTCTCCCTGATCGCCGTCCGGGTGCTCAACTGCCAGGGCCAGGGCAGCGTGGCCGGAGTCCTCGCGGGCTTCGACTGGGTCTCCAGGAACGCCCGCCAGCCCGCGGTCCTCAACGCTTCGCTGGGCGGTGGCGCCTCCGCCTCGATCGACGCGGCCGTCAACGCGGTCGCGGACCGGGGTGTTCTGCCGGTGGTCGCGGCGGGCAACGAAGCCCAGAACGCCTGCAACGTGTCACCCGCCCGAGCGACGAAGGCGTTCACCGTCGGAGCCACGGACAGCGAGGACCGCGAGGCCGACTTCAGCAACTACGGCGCCTGCCTGGAGGCATACGCCCCCGGCGTTGACATCGTCTCCGCCCAGTACGGCGGCGGTACGGTCGCGCACGACGGCACCTCGATGGCCAGCCCGCATGTCGCCGGAGTCGCCGCACTCGTCAAGGAGAGGTACCCGAACGCCGCTCCCGCGGACGTCAGCCTCTGGCTCACGGACAACTCGACCAAGAACGTCGTCACCTCCATCAGCGCGGGCTCGCCCAATCGACTGCTCTACACGGGCGGGCTGTGACCGCGACCGACACCGACCTGGATTGACGACCAGGGCCACTGGGCCGTCGGCTGCGGACCGCGTATCCCTCCACTTCTCCCACTGGCTGCAACCTTTCGATGCCCCCAGCGCACTACCAGGGTGAGACGGTCCGCACAGTGCGGACCCGGGAGGGGGCGGGATGACGCGGGACGATGATGACGACGCGCTGCACGCCTTTGTGGAGGGGCGGCGCACAGCGCTGTTTCGCAGTGCCTATCTGCTGTGCGGCGATCGGGACGAGGCCGATGACCTCGTCCAGACAACGCTGGTGAAGGTGGTGGTGGGGGGCCGGCGGCACATCCGCCTCGACAACATCGAGGCGTATGCGCGCAAGACCCTGGTCAACACCTTCATCGCCTCCCGCCGCCGCTTCTGGCGGCGGGAGCACGCGCACGGCGAACTCCCCGACTACGCCGGAACACCGGCCTTCGACCCGGATACAGGACTGCTGGTCCGTGCCGCACTCGACCGGCTCAGCCCCAGACAGCGGGCTGTGGTGGTGCTGCGCTACTGGGAGGACCTGAGCGTCTCGGCCACCGCCGAAGCGCTCGGCATGCGGGAGAACACCGTCAAGAGCCACACGGCTCGGGGGCTCGCGGCGCTGCGCGCCGAGGTGCGGGGGGAATTGGTATGAACGACATCAAGGAACTCCTGACCAAGGCCGTCGAGGACGCGGGGCAATCGGCCGTCACCACCGAGGCGGTGTACGCGGGGGTGGCCAAGGCCAGGCGGCGGCGCGGGATCTCGGTGTCCGCCGCGGTGGCCGTCGTCGTGGTGGCCGGGCTGGTCGCCACCGTGGTCGGCGTCCCGGGTGACGGCGGAGGCGAGGACGACTCCTACATCGCGGCTCCGTCACGGTTCGGCAAGGAGGGGGAGGCCCAGGCCGAGAGGCTCCGCAAGCTGCTGCCCGGAAAGATCGAGCGGGTCGAGAGGGTCGTCAACGCGCCGATGCGGGTGAACCCAGGCGCCGAGATCCTGCCCAAAGCCCCGTCGATCCGCTCGGTCGGTCCGCTCGACGGACAGTTCCTGGTCACCGAGAAGGTGGAGGGAAAGACCACGTTCAGGGGCCTGAGTATCACGGTCATGGACCGCGCGGCCGTTGCCAAGGACACTAAGGGGAAGGGCCTACCGAAGAACTTCTGTACGGCCTACACCAAGCGTGCCCTACCAGAGTGCGTACGCGAGCAACTCTCCAACGGACAGATGCTCACCACCTGGAAGGGATCGGGCGCGATCGAGATGGGCAGAACACCCTGGACCTACAACTGGCATGGGCGCCTCACCCTCCCGGACGGCGGACTGCTGCTCTTCGCGGAAGGGCTGTACGCACAGGACCCGAAGGTCATGGCGATCGTCCGCGCTGATCACCCGCCGCGTCCGGAGGCCCCCAGGCCCACCAAGCGCATCAGTGAGATGAGCGAGGAGGAGCAGGAGAAGTTCTTCCACGAGCTGTCGATGGCAGACGCGACCGTCGACCGGGACGACTTCACCCCACTGGACCCCAAGGTCTTCCGCAAGCTGATGCTCCGACCGGAACTGGTTCCCAAGAACTAGGGCTCTTCGTGGGATCAGGCAGGTCGCGGGGGCTGGATGAGCAATACCCTGCGGGTCAGTCGTGAGGCCGAACCCTCGGCCCCCGCAGCCGCCCTCCCTTGAGGTCAGCCGGCTCCCGTGGACGCATCTACCGGGCTGGTGGTGGGCATGGGTGCGGCTCGGGGCACTGTCAGGATGGGCGGATGGTGTACAGGTGTCGCTGACACGGGTCGGGGGCCGGTACGCCCGGAGCCGGGGTGGGGCGCTCGGTCGCCGGATTGCACAACCTACCCGCTGTGCAGGCCAGGCCCTGCCTACCCCGGTGACGGTGGCTGCCTCACCCCCGTCGGATCTCCGTCACAGGATGCGGGTGCCGCACAGCTTGAGGATTTCCTTGGGGTCGGGACGTGGCCCTCCGCAGGTGGATCATGGCCGGCTAGCAGCCCGGCGCTGCTCCTTCCGGCGGCTGCGACTGGCGCGCCTTCGGAGGACTGACCGATGCCCCGTTCCGCCTGATCAAGCTGCTGGAACGGGGCTAGGACGCAGGTTCGCCCTGGGGTAGCCCTCCCTGCACGGCGTGACCCGCTTCCTTGGCTGGGGGCGGGCGCTGTCGTGTTCGAGCGCGGTCCGTTGAGGACGTTTCGCGGTCGCGCCCCTGCCCGGCGCTACACCTGGTGGCGGACCCGCCGCTTGAGGGCTTGCTCGATCTCGTATCTGTTCTGTCCGCTGGCCTTGGCGTACTCGGTGATCGCCGTCTGTACCGCGTAGGCGGTCTCCGTGGTGAGCGCTCCGGCCTGGATCTCCTGCCAGGCACGGGTCTCCAGCTGAATCAGATCGCTGGGCAGTTCGATATCGGCCATGGCTCGAATCGTACGGTGTTGTACGGCTGGAGCAGGTCAGGGCTTCTTCCCCATGGCGCCGTGCAACCAGTCGAGGGGTGTTTGTGAGAGCAGCTCCTCGGCGAGCAACTTGCCCGTGGCAGTGACCAGCCGGGCTTGGCTGTTGTCGATCCACCGCTGAGCGCTTGCATATCCCTGCGACTTGTATTCGATGCCTTGGAGCATGCACTCCAGCTTGTCGGCGTCGCGGGCGCAGATGGCTTCGGGGGTCTCCTTCGCCTCGTACTCGGCGACCAGATCGCGCAGGGTGGAGGCGAGGATCTCGGGCATGCCCGCGGTCTGGTCCGCTGTCACAGCTACCGGGTCGGCGCTCGGGGAGTACTTCTTGCCGAGGTGGTTCACATCCCCGGTTCGGGTCTCCTGAGAGTCGTGCCAGACGGCGAGGAACGCGGCACGCGCCGGGTCGGCGCCCTCTAGCTTGGCGATGATCGAGGCGATGAGGGAGGTGCGCCAGGAGTGCTCAGCGACGCTCTCCGGGTCCCGGACACCGGCCATCCACCAGCCCGTGCGCCGGGCCTGCTTGAGGGTGCCCGACTCGTACAGGAAGTGCGCCACCGCGGACAGGTCGTCAGCCATGTCGTCCGTCTCCTCTCAGGCCTCAGTGAGGCGGATCGCGTATCGGATGCCCTCAAGCTCGCGGCGGGCGCGCCGCGACAGCTCTGGGCTATCCAACATCACAGGCAGCTGATCGCGCAGCGCCCGGACTGCCGTTGACTTGGGGTGGAGAAGGTTCGCGCGGGCAGAGAGCAGGGCCCAGAGGGTGTGGACGTTGAGGTCGAAGAAGCCGTGGTGGGGGGTGAGTCCGCGCACCAGGTGGTGCACTAGCCGGTCGCCTGGCCAGGAGCCGAGACTGTCGGCGATGAAGTCATCCGACAGTTGGACGTGGGGTGATTCCCCAATCCAGTAGGTCCAGTAGTTGAGGTTGGCAGCTTCCCCGGCGTCGTCGTCGGCGAGGGTACGCGCGATGAAATGCTCCATGCGGTCGCGGTCACCTTGGCGTGCGGCGACTGCTGCGACGGATCGGTCAGCGAGCCATCGGGTCAGCCAGTCCTCCGGGCGCATGGTCCCCTGCTGGTGGGCCAGCCACTCGGTGGTGTCCGGGGCGTCGTCGTAGCCGGACAGGTAGAGCGCCTGGCGCCGGAGAAGGAAGTGGTCTCGCCCGCGGGCTTGTTCAGCGGTACGGCGAGTGCGGGCGAAGAAGCGCTGACGGTCCTCTCGGGGTAGCTCGGGCGCTGCGGGTACCGGTCCTCTACGAGCCCGGGGAGCAGGGGGAATCGTCCTCAGCGGGGTGGGGGTGTTCCCACCCAGCGGCCAGGCGAGGACTTCGACGAGGTCGCGCTTCATCACCCACGCACCCATGGGGTCATCTGCCAGTGGGGGCGTCTCATTGAGGGCACTGGACAGAAGGACATCCGCCTCTATGGCCCGTTCCAGTGCAAGGAGCAGGGCCGGGTCGGTGCCGAGGCGAAGCAGGCGGTGCCTGTGAACGAGTACCTGTCCAACTGGGACGGCGGTGAGAGGGCGGCGCCCTGTTTCCCAGCCGGCGATGGTGTCGGTTGAGACCCGGAATTGCTCGGCGAGGGTGTCCTGGGTGTGGCCGAGTTGCTCGCGGATCAGGCGGAAGACATACCCGGAGACTATGCCGGTCCTTGGTCGTGGAGGGATTCCCGTACCGCTGGTCGGGGTTGCGGATCGGTTGCTGCCCAAGGTGCTGCTCCTTACTGGTGGAGCGTTGCTGGATACCCGTACCGACGGTCGCTTCAAGTGGCGTTCTTCGCCCCATACCGTCGAAGTCACTAGGAACCGGGCAATCAGCGTAGTAGGAAAGGCCCCTCCGTGATGACGATGCGTGTGTATGGAGCGCGGCCGGATAGGTCTCGCTATCCCGTGTCACCCGAGATCGTGGTGGACACCCCGAGGGGGCCCCAGACGTCACCGGCGCCCATCACGTCCTCGGCGTATCCGCCGTGTCGCTGCCCTCGGTGCCCCCTGCCGGAGTCGGAGACTCGGTGATGGAGATGCGGACATGGCGCGACGCCCGCGCGCGAGCCGAAGAGGCGGCAGCTGCTCTTCATACGGCGCTGACCCAGCTCGGGCTGCCGGAGCGAGCCCTCCGGTCGATCGGGCCGGTGGTCACCCCGGATGGGCAGGCGTATGTACGGGTCGGCCGGGACCTGCTGGACAGTGTCCGCGGTGAGGAGATCGCCGAGGCCGTACGGATACGCGCCGCCGGCCCGGAGGGCGCCTAGAGCCGCCTGCCCCCGACCCACCCCCGGCGGGGGCAGGCACTCGGGTTGGCCGTGATTCTGCAGAGGGGATTCCCTCGACCGCGACGCGCGCTCCTCGCGCCGGTGCCACCGGTCCTGCGATGAGCGACAGCGAGGCCGGGCCCGCGTCCGGCTGGCTGAGGACCCCACGCAGGCTCCGATCCGCGCAAGGGGATGGACCGAGGCGCGGCCTCGCAGGGTCAGACCTTGACGATGCGGACGCCGGGGCGGCACAGCACGAGGAGGTCCTCGGGGTCCGACGTCAGTACGGTCACGGGGGCGGGCGAGGCGAGTGCGGTGGCGGCCACGATGGCGTCGAGGGCGTACGTGTGGCCGTGCAGGCCGACGGCGGCGAGGAGCTTGCTGGCATGGCGGGAAATGGCTTCGGTGGGCGGGACGATGTTCACGCGGGAGACGGCGTAGTCGAAGCGGGCTTGGGTGACCTTGGGGTCGCGTGCTTCGACCAGAGTGACGGAGCTGGTGACCACGCGGATGTCCTCGTCCTCGGCCGCGGCCAGCCACTCGGTGACTTCAGGGGAGCGTTGTACGAGTTTGGACAATCCCTCACAGTCCAGGACGAGCGTCCCGCTCACGCCGCGTCCGCCGAGTCGGCCATGTCACCGCGGAGGATCGCTCGCTTGGTCTCGACCGCTACCTGGTCCACCGGGCCGTGCTCGGCTTCGGCGTCTTCGATGAGTTCGCGCAGCAGGTCCCGCTCCAGCTGGCGCTGGATGAGAGCTTCGACGTAGGCGGACATGCCTCGCTTGCCGGTACGTGCCTTGAGGGCGGCGATCGTGCCTTCGTGGAGGGAGACGGAGACCGGGCGGACGGGGCCTTCGCCGGGAGCGGAAGGGGTAACCATGAACCCACTTTAACAAAACTCTTGTTATTTGGTGATCGCCGTCCGTACCCGGTCCCCAGCGCGGATATCGCCTGCAGAACTGTGCGAACGGTGCCAGAGGGAGGGGCTGACGTCGAGCAGATGCGATAGATCCCAGATCAGAAGCCGATCCGCGAAGGACTTCCCAGGGACCTTTCAGGTACTTTCACGTCCGTCCCAGGGCTGATCCAGGGACTTTCCACCGTGCGGGCGGGGAAGGCCCTGACAGCGCCGAAAGACATAAAAGCGCTGGTCAGGGCCCACCCATCACGACGTCATCAGCACTCGATGATGTTCACCGCGAGCCCGCCCCGCGCCGTCTCCTTGTACTTGACCGACATGTCCGCCCCGGTCTCCTTCATCGTCTTGATGACCTTGTCCAGGGAGACCTTGTGGCTGCCGTCGCCCCGCATCGCCATGCGGGCCGCCGTGACCGCCTTCACGGCCGCCATGCCGTTCCGTTCGATGCAGGGGATCTGCACCAGACCGCCGACCGGGTCGCAGGTCAGACCGAGGTTGTGTTCCATGCCGATCTCGGCCGCGTTCTCCACCTGCTCGGGGGTGCCGCCCAGTACCTCGGCGAGGGCGCCCGCTGCCATGGAGCAGGCCGAGCCGACCTCGCCCTGGCAGCCGACCTCGGCGCCCGAGATGGAGGCGTTCTCCTTGAAGAGCATGCCGATGGCGCCGGCCGAGAGCATAAAGCGGACCACGCCCTCGTCGTCCGCGCCCGGGACGAAGTTCATGTAGTAGTGCAGCACCGCCGGGATGATGCCCGCCGCGCCGTTGGTGGGGGCGGTGACCACCCGGCCGCCCGCCGCGTTCTCCTCGTTCACGGCCATGGCGTACAGAGTGATCCACTCCATCGCCCGGGCCAGTGGGTCGCCTTCGGCGCGCAGCTGACGGGCCGAGTTGGCGGCGCGGCGGCGGACCTTGAGGCCGCCGGGGAGGATGCCCTCGCGGGACATGCCGCGAGCGACACAGGCCTGCATGACCCGCCAGATCTCCAGCAGCCCTTCGCGGATCTCCTCCTCGGTGCGCCAGGCCTTCTCGTTCTCCAGCATCAGCGCGGAGATCGACAGGCCCGTCTCCCGGGCCAGCCGCAACAACTCGTCACCGGTGCGGAAGGGGTACTTCAGCACGGTGTCGTCGAGCACGATCCGGTCCTCGCCCACGGCGTCCTCATCGACGACGAACCCGCCGCCGACCGAGTAGTACGTCTTCTCCAGGACGGTCGCGCCCTCGGTGTCGTACGCCGAGATCGTCATGCCGTTGGCGTGGTACGGCAGCGCCTTGCGGCGGTGCAGGATCAGATCCCTGTCGAAGTCGAAGGGGATCTCGTGCATGCCGAGCAGACCGATCGTGCCGGCTTCCTTGATCTGCTCCACCTGGGCATCGGCGGTTTCCACGTTCACCGTGCGGGGGGAACTGCCGGTCAGGCCGAGCAGGACCGCTTTGGGGGTGCCATGGCCGTGGCCGGTCGCGCCGAGTGAGCCGAAGAGTTCCGCGCGTATCCTCGCGGTCGGCGCGAGGAGGCCGTCGTTCTTCAGCCGCCGCGAGAACATACGGGCGGCGCGCATCGGGCCGACCGTATGGGAGCTGGATGGACCGATGCCGATCGAGAACAGGTCGAAGACCGAGATGGCCACGTTGGACTCCTAGTGCGACTGGTAGACGCCGTTGTCTGCCGGGGTGGTGCAGATCACGCGGTGGAACGGATGGGGGCACCGCGCTCACGATCCAGTGTGCGCGGTGCCCCCGAACTACGGACGGGCTTACAGCCCGGGGTACAGCGGGTGCTTCGCGGCGAGCGCGGACACCCGGGTCCGCAGCGCCTCGACGTCGTAGGACGGCTTGAGCGCCTCGGCGATGACGTCCGCGACCTCGTGGAAGTCATCCGCCTGGAAACCGCGGGTGGCCAGCGCCGGGGTGCCGATCCGCAGGCCCGAGGTCACCATCGGCGGCCGGGGGTCGTTCGGGATGGCGTTGCGGTTGACCGTGATGCCGACCTCATGGAGACGGTCCTCGGCCTGCTGGCCATCCAGCTCCGAGTTACGCAGGTCGACCAGGACCAGATGGACGTCCGTACCGCCGGAGAGCACGGACACGCCGTGCTCCGTGATGTCGTCCTGGATCAGCCGCTCGGCGAGGATGCGTGCCCCGTCCAGGGTGCGCTGCTGGCGCTCCTTGAAGTCCTCGGTCGCCGCGATCTTGAAGGAGACGGCCTTGGCCGCGATGACATGCTCCAGCGGGCCGCCCTGCTGACCGGGGAAGACCGCTGAGTTGATCTTCTTGGCCAGTTCGGCCGTGGAGAGGATCACACCACCGCGCGGACCGCCGAGGGTCTTGTGGGTGGTGGTGGTCACGACATGGGCGTGCGGCACCGGGTTGGGGTGCAGCCCGGCCGCGACCAGGCCCGCGAAGTGGGCCATGTCGACCATCAGATAGGCCCCGACCTCATCCGCGATCCGGCGGAAGGCGGCGAAGTCCAACTGACGCGGGTACGCGGACCAGCCGGCCACGATCAGCTTCGGCTGGGACTCCTTGGCGAGCTTCTCCACCTCGGCCATGTCGACCTGACCGGTGTCGGTGTCGACGTGGTAGGCGACCACGTTGTAGAGCTTGCCGGAGAAGTTGATCTTCATGCCATGGGTCAGGTGCCCGCCGTGCGCGAGGTTGAGGCCCATGATGGTGTCGCCGGGCTTGAGCAGCGCGAACATCGCCGCCGCGTTCGCCTGGGCACCCGAGTGGGGCTGCACATTGGCGTGCTCGGCGCCGAAGAGCTCCTTGACGCGGTCGATGGCGATCTGCTCGATCACATCGACGTGCTCACAGCCGCCGTAGTAGCGGCGGCCGGGGTAGCCCTCGGCGTACTTGTTGGTGAGGACCGAGCCCTGGGCCTCCATCACCGCGACCGGAGCGAAGTTCTCCGAGGCGATCATTTCCAGGGTCGACTGCTGGCGGTGGAGCTCGGCGTCGACAGCGGCGGCGACGTCCGGGTCCAGCTCGTGGAGAGAGGTGTTGAGAAGCGACATCTCGAAGTCCCTGTCGGGGTCGTGGTCGGTTGGCTGGGTGCGCCGGCCGACGACACCGTCGGCCGGGACCATCAGCTGCTGGAGAAGTCGGCGTACTCGGCGGCCGAGAGCAGATCGTCCTGCTCGCCGCTGACGCGCACCTTGAACAGCCAGCCGCCCTCGAAGGGGGCGGTGTTCACCAGCGAGGGGTCGTCCACGACGTTCTGGTTGGTCTCCGTGACCTCGCCGGAGACCGGGGAGTACAGATCGCTGACGGACTTGGTCGACTCCAGTTCGCCGCAGGTCTCACCCGCGGTGACGGTGTCGCCCACCTCCGGGAGCTGAGCGAAGACGACATCGCCGAGCGCGTTGGCCGCGAACTCGGTGATACCGACCGTCGACACGCCGTCCTCGGCGGCCGACAGCCACTCGTGCTCCTTGCTGTAGCGCAGCTGCTGGGGGTTGCTCATGTCGAGAATTCTCCTGTACGCGGAACGTGCTGATGAACGGGTGGCCACCTGCCGAGACGACGGCGGATGTGTTGGATGCCTTACGGCGTTCCCGAGGTTGCTGTCGACGCTACTGCGACGCCTACCGGGGACCTCCGGGGCTGACCGGCGACCGCAGTGAGGTCCCTTACTTCTGACGCTCGCGGTCCCCTACTTCTGACGCTTGTAGAAGGGCAGTGCGACAACGTCGTACGACTCATGCGTACCGCGGATGTCGACGCCCACGCCCGCGGTGCCGGGCGCGGCATGGGCGGCGTCCACATAGGCGATGGCGATCGGCTTGCCGAGGGTGGGGGAGGGGGCGCCGGAGGTGACCTCGCCGATCACCTGGCCGTCCACCACCACGGACATGCCGGCACGCGGTACCCGTCGGCCCGCGGCGATCAGACCCACGAGCTTGCGCGGCGGCGCGTTCTCGGCCCGTTCGGCGGCCGCGGTCAGGGCGTCCCGGCCGACGAACCGACCGTCGTTGGCGGTCTTCTCGAACTTCACGACCCGGCCGAGACCGGCGTCGAAGGGGGTGAGCGCGGTGGTCAGCTCATGCCCGTACAGCGGCATCCCCGCCTCCAGGCGGAGGGTGTCCCGACACGACAGACCGCAGGGAACCAGGCCCGCGGACTCGCCCGCCGCGGTGAGCGCTCGCCACAGGGACTCGGCGTACCGCGGCTCGACGAACAGTTCGAAGCCGTCCTCGCCGGTGTAACCGGTCCGGGCGATCAGCGCGGGCACCCCGGCGACCGTGCCGGGCAGACCCGCGTAGTACTTGAGTCCGTCGAGGTCCGCGTCCGTGACCGACTTCAGGATGCCCGGGGACTCCGGGCCCTGGACGGCGATCAGGGCGTAGGCGTCGCGGTCGTCCCGGACAACCGCGTCGAAGCCCTCGGCGCGCTCGGTGATCGCGTCCAGGACGATCTGGGCGTTCCCGGCGTTGGCGACGACCATGTACTCGGTGTCCCCGAGGCGGTAGACGATGAGGTCGTCCAGGATGCCGCCGTCCTCGCGGCAGACCATCGTGTAGCGGGCGCGGCCCGTGGCCACCGAGCCGATGTTCCCCACCAGGGCGTAGTCGAGCAGGGCCGCGGCCTCGGGCCCTGTGACCGTGATCTCGCCCATGTGCGAGAGGTCGAAGAGACCGGCACGGGTGCGGACGGCGTTGTGCTCGTCGCGCTCACTGGCGTACCGCAGGGGCATGTCCCAGCCCGCGAAGTCGGTCATGGTCGCGCCCAGCGAACGATGCAGGGCATCGAGGGCTGTCAGGCGGGGGGTATTGCTCATGGACGGGACTCCCAGGGCATGGCCGACGAGGACGGTCCTCCCCATCTGTCATCGGAACCTGAGAGGTTCATCACGACCACGCACTCAGGTGGTCATGACTTGCACCTTGGGTGGAGCCGCCGGGGCGACTCGCTTTTCAGATCTGCCTCATCACACGCGGTACGGGGCCTGAGAGATTCAAGGGAGGAACTTGCTCCTTCGGCGCCCGGCACATGGTGCCCGGGACTCTCCCGCGTGGATTCGAACGGCCGGTATGCAGTTGGCGGGCACATCATTACACGCATCAGGCTCCGGTGGGGGGCGCGGACCCCGCTGATCCGCCGACGCCGATGCGCGTTCTTCGGCCATTGTCCGATCTGTGGCCGTGTCTTTGGACCTGGTTAGCCGGTAAATAAGTTGCTCCCCATTACCATTTCTTTACGCTTCATGGGCAAGTGTGTGGTGACTGACATGGGGGAGGGTGTAATGACGTTGCAGCACTCCAGTGCCTACGCCACCACGGCGGGGGTGCCCGCCCTGCCACCGGTGCCCGCCCGGACGCAGGCGGCGGCGATCGCACCGGTACTGCGGGATCTACGGGGCCGTGCGGGGCGCAGCCCGCGGAGCCTGACCTTCGGCGCCGGGGATGTGGTGGTCGTTTCCGGACTGCCCGGAAGCGGCAAGTCGACCTTGATCCGACGTGCGGCCAGCGCGAGCCGGATCGACTCCCAGGACACCCGGGACCGCTGGGACACCAGGATGCCGCGCTTTCTGCCCTATGCCGTCTATCGCCCCTTCGTCCGCTATATGCACTATGTAGGGCTGCGGAGGGCGCTGCGCTCCGGGGAGAGCGTGGTCGTCCACGACTGCGGGACCCAGGCATGGGTGCGCCGCTGGCTGGCCCGGGAGGCGCGCCGCCGGGGCAGCGCCCTGCATCTGGTGCTGCTCGATGTGGCGCCGAAGGTGGCTCGACAGGGCCAGCGGGAGCGCGGCCGGGGGGTGTCGGGATACGCCTTCGCACGGCATCGGCGTGCGACCGCCCGGTTGATCTCCGACGCGGAGTCCGGACTGCTCCCCGCCGGCTGCTCAGCGGCGGTGCTGCTGGACAGGGCGGCTGCGACGACCCTGACCAGGATGGGTTTCGCGGCGACCGAGTCACCCGAGCCACCCCTTCTTCCCTAAGGGCTGTCCCACCCTGGAACGCGGGACAGTTCTGAGCCGTGCCCCCGCGGGCTCCGCTCGGCACTAGGGTCTGAGGGCAAGCCGTGGGAGGACCGGCCAAGCCGGGGAGAGAGCCGCCAGATGAGCATTCCGGAGCAAGTACACCCGCACCCGTACGACGGCGGCTGGCCGGCGAACGAGCTAGAAGAGACCCTTACCGCCTCCTTGGGCGTCCCCGGCGCCGGCGCCAGGCTGGTCGAGGTCCTTGGCCGAAACCCCATCTGGGTACCGCTGCCCAACGGCGGCTCCCCGGACAGTCCCGACCTCGATCTGCCCACGATGGAGATCGACGGCGGCGCCTATGTCCCCGTCTTCAGCTCCGAACAGCAGTTCCTGAGCTGCGTCGGCACCCATATGTCCTTCACCGTCGCGCCCGCCCGGGACTTCGCCCGCGGACTGCCCCCCCAGCTCGGTATCGCGCTCAATCCCGGAGGCGCCGTGGGCGTGCCCCTCCCGCCGCCCGCGGTCGCCGAACTCTGCCGGGTCGGGCACTCACCGCTCGACGGCTCGGCCAGCGGAGGGCGAGTACGGCTGTTCGAACCCGACTGGCAGGAGGACCCGGTTGACTTCCTGACCGCGGCAGCCGGTGAGTTCCATGCCTGCGGTGCCGTCCTCACCGCCCGTCGGGCGCTCGCCTCCATCGAGGGTGACCCGCCGTCCCTCTTCATCGGCGTCCAGCTCGCCTCTGCGACGCCCGTGCTCGACCCGGCGGACAGCGCTCCACTCGATGCCCTGGGCCGTGCCCTCGGCCGCATCCAGGTGGAATGGCCGGTCAACCTCGTACTCCTGGACGCGGCTCGGGACCCGGTCGTGGACTGGATGCTGGAGAGGGTGCGCCCGTTTTACCGACAAGATGACTACTAGCGCTTACGTACTAACGCCCACGGTCGTCAAGTCGGTGTCGGCGGGGCAGATTAAGCTGGTCCCATGGCCCCGCCTCCCACCGATCCGGAGGTTGTGCCGGATCGTCAGTCACAGATGAGGGGCGGGGACCAGGGTGAGCGCGTCAGGCACCGCGGCGGCCGGGCACGTCGAGCACATGCTGCGACAGGTGACACCCGGGCGGTACGACGCGTACGAGGCATTGCTGAAGGCGCTGGCCGACCCGGCGAACGGCCGGGTCTGGATGCTGCTCTGGCACGGCGTCCCCGGCTCCCCGGACGCTCAGTACGGGACGATGGAGATCGACGGCGTCGGGTACGCCCCCTGTGTCACCTCCGCCCAGGAGTTGGCCGTCTCCGGATGGAATCGCGCCCATGAGGTCGTCACCGGACTCGACATCGCCCGGGCCCTGTACCCCGATCGCTCGGGAATCTGGCTCAACCCCCATGCTCCGGGCGGTGGCGTCGGCGTCCCCTGGCCGGACCTGCGGCGGATCGCCACCGGCCTTGACCGGATGCCCGCCGGGCCGCTGAGACTCTCGGAGCCCGCGGTCGAGATCCCGCACTTCTACGCCCTGCTGGCACAGAACGCACACCGTACGACCCCGATCCGGTCGCTGCGCCGGGTGTGGGTCCAGCCTGCGCTGGGCGCTCCGTATCTCGCCATCGGGCTCGATCTCTATGACACCAGCAGAACGTCGGTGGACGCGGTACGGGCGATGATGCAGCAGTCGATCGCGGCGGTGCCCGAGGGGCTGCCGGTGTCGACGGTGGCGATGTCGGATGAGTATGACCCGGTGACGATGTGGTTGCGGGCCAATGCCCGGCCGTTCTACGACCGGGACGCCCATGCCGGGGGTGCCGCGCCAGCGCCCGGCTACGGCTTCCCGCCCCAGTCCCGCTGACTCAACCGTGCGGGAGGCGAGTAGTCGTTCCGCGCTCCTCGCTGCCGCCGATCTCGGCTCTCCGCTGTACGCACCGGTGCGCCCCTACCCCACCTGGGTGGGAGCGGAACCAACCCCTACATCGCAGAAGTTGGCCCTAAGTCGTCGTCGGCCCCGTGCGCGGCGTTGGAGAACCAAGGGGGCCGAATCAGCCGTTGACCGCCCTCCCTCCTTGGGGCATCCAGCCAACTTCGCCGACTCGCCGTCCCAAGGCCCGACAGCCGACTGTCGAGATCTCGCCCCCTCTGAGGGCGTCTGAAAACCTCTAGATGCAGGTCGCCAGGCCAGATTGACTCCATCGCGCTTGCAAACCTCACTATCCTTGATGGCTTGATTTCATAGATAAAGCGCCCATCGCGGCCATTCTCGCTCTTCTCGTCAAGGTGCTCCGATCCCTCCCTGAAAGCGCTCTCGCGGGCGCTCACGCCCCGTGCATCCCCTTGCGACCACTCTGTCCATATGGCGGGATCTATCTCAACTATCTCCCGAATTCTGGCAATTGATCAACCGCTCAGTCAGTGCTGGCGTCCGAATAGCGGGCTATCCCAGCGCATCACGGTTGAGCAAACATTCCCCATGGGGGCTGGCGGGTGATCGCGCGACCATTGAAGACTCCCGCTCCAAGGGCAAATTCGCCCTCGCGTACGGAGGACTGCATATGCGCTTCCCGTGCCCGAGCTCCACTGCGCACCAGATGTTGTGAACGAAGCCGCTAGCGCGGCGGGTACGGGCCGGTCAGCGCCGGTCGAGAGGGGTCCCCACCACGATGACGGCACCACTGCACGGCACCAGCGCGGAACCGGACGCGCCCGCCGATGTCACGGCGACTGCTGCCGGTAAACAGGTCGAGGGCCGGTCGCTCGGGCGGATCGCCTGGTCCCGCCTCAAGCGCGATCGGCTCGCCCTCGCGGGCGGCATCGTTGTCATCTTCCTGGTGCTCATCGCGGTCTTCGCCCCGCTGATCGTGAGCCTGTTCGGGCATCCGCCCAACCAGTTCCACCAAGACAAGATCAACCCGCTGTTCGGCACGCCCTACGGCTCCTTCGGCGGCATCAGCTCGGAGCATCTGCTCGGGGTCGAACCCAACAACGGCCGCGATGTCTTCAGCCGGATCGTCTACGGCGCACGGATCTCCCTCCTCGTGGCGTTCCTCTCCGCCATGGTCGCCGTGCTGATCGGTACCGTCCTCGGCATCGTCGCCGGCTACTTCGGGGGCTGGGTCGACTCCCTGATCAGCCGCGTCATGGACATGTTGCTGGCCTTCCCGCAACTGCTCTTCATCATCTGCCTGGTCTCGGTGCTCCCGAACAATCTGCTCGGCATGACCGGCAGCACGGTCCGCATCACGATCCTGGTCGCCGTCATCGGCTTCTTCGGCTGGCCCTACATCGGCCGTATCGTCCGCGGCCAGACGCTCTCCCTGCGCGAGAAGGAGTACATCGAGGCCGCCCGCAGCCTGGGCGCCGGCCGACGCTATGTGCTGTTCAAGGAGTTGCTGCCCAATCTGGTGGCTCCGATCACCGTCTACACCACGCTGATGATCCCCACCAACATCCTCACCGAGGCCGCGCTCAGCTATCTCGGCGCGGGGGTGCGCCCGCCGACCGCCTCCTGGGGGCAGATGCTCTCCAAGGCGGTGGACAGCTATGAGGCCGATCCGACCTTCATGGTGGTCCCCGGCATGGCGATCTTCGTGACGGTACTGGCCTTCAACCTCTTCGGGGACGGCGTACGGGACGCGCTGGACCCCAAGGGCACCCGCTGACCAGAACTCTCCCCGAGCCCGGACTCTGCTGATGCCTCGCACGGAAGGCACCAGCAACGGGAAGCACCCCACGGCCTTCGGCCCCCAGCCGGACCCGCGGACAACTGAACTGCCCCTGCCACAGCGGCCAGGCGGCTCCCGACGGTTCCCCCGGCAGGCAGCGGGGGGCCGCCCTACCCCGGAGGTTGCAGGACTATGACACCCCTACGTTCGTCGCGGACCCAGCGCATCGCTGGCGCGGCGCTCATGGTGGCCGCGCTCACCGCCACTGCGGCATGCGGCGGCGGTGGCGGCTCCAAGGACGAAGGCGGCGACGGCAAGGGCGCCGGCTACAACGCCGGAGCCAAGGGCATCGCCAACCCCTCCACCAAGAAGGGGGGAACGCTGAAGTTCATCGGCAAACAGGACTTCGACTCCACTGATCCGCAACGCCAGTACTACGGCATGGCCTGGGACTTCTCCCGCTTCTACGCCCGCCAGCTGATCTCCTACACGCCCAAGCCCGGCCAGGCCAGCGCCGAACTGGTGCCTGACCTCGCCAAGGGCAAGGCCCAGATCACCAATGACGGCAAGACCTACACCTACCAGTTGCGCGACGGCGTCAACTGGGAGGACGGCACGCCGATCACCTCCAAGGACATCAAGTACGGCATCCAGCGCATCTGGGCGACGGACGTCATCACCGGTGGGCCCAGCTATCTGCGCCAGGTGCTCGACCCCAAGGGCGAGTACAAGGGGCCGTACAAGGACACCACCCCGGACAAGCTCGGACTGAAGGCGATCCAGACACCGGACGACAAGACCATCGTCTTCAATCTGGCCACCCCCAACGGCGACTTCGAGCAGATGCTCGCCATGCCGTCCGGCTCCCCGTTGAAGAAGGAGAAGGACACGGCGGGCAAGTACCAGCTGAAGCCGTTCTCCTCGGGGCCGTACAAGTTCCAGTCGTACTCCCCCAAGAAGGGGGCGGTGCTGGTCCGCAACGACAAGTGGCAGCGCAGCTCCGACCCGATCCGGGCCGCTCTCCCGGACAAGATCACCGTCACGATCAACTCCAACATCGAGGCGATCGACGAGCTGTTGATCAAGGGCGAGTACGACCTCGACCTCAACGCCACCGGAATGGGTCAGGCCGGCCGCACCAAGGCGATCAAGGAGCACCGGGAGAACCTCGACAACATCGAGACCAGCTTCATCCGCTATGTCGACATCGCCACCAAGGTCGCGCCGTTCGACAACATCGAGTGCCGCAAGGCCGTGATCTACGCGGCCGACTACGCGTCGATGCAGGCCGTGCGCGGCGGTCCCGAGGCCGGCGGTGAGCTCGCCACCAATATGCTGCCCAAGTCCATCAAGGGCTCGGACGACTATGACCCGTACGGCATCCTGGCACGCAAGGGCAAGCCCGACGAGGCCAAGGCCAAGGCGGCGCTGAAGGCCTGCGGCAAGCCCAGCGGCTTCACCACCACCATCAGCGCCCGCAGCAACCAGCCGGGCGAGGTGCAGAGCGCCGAGGCGCTCCAGCAGTCACTCCAGGCCGTCGGAATCAAGGCCGAGGTGGAGTCCATCGACGGAGCGGAGTCCGCCAGCATCACCGGTTCGCCCGCGGTGGTGAAGAAGCGCGGTCTGGGCCTGATCGTGACGGGCTGGGCGCCTGACTTCCCGACCGGCCAGGGCTTCTCCCAGCCGCTGGTGGACGGCCGTTTCATCGCCCCGAACGGCAACTACAACGTCTCCGAGACCAATGACCCGAAGATCAACAAATTCTTCGACGACGCGCTGAAGGAGACCGACCCCGGCAAGGCCGCCGCCATCTACCAGCAGATGAACCACGCGGTGGCGGACCTCGCCGTCCAGATGCCCTTCGTCTACGAGAAGAACTTCACCTGGCGCAGCTCGCGACTGACCAACGCCTACTCGTCGGCGGCGTACAGCGGCCGCTACGACTATGTCTCCCTGGGCGTCGTCAAGTAGGCGTCAGGCAGGCGTCAGGCAATCGTCGCGCATGTCCGGGAGCCACCCCTGAGGTGGTCCAGCGCAGGCGCGCCCGGCCGGTGCGCGGTCGTCCGCGGCCGTGCACCAGCCGTATCCGTACCAGATGGTCCCGGTAGAGCGTTACCCCCCACCATCGCCCAACCCGCCAAGCCCGAAGGGCAGGTGATGGCCTCGGGCGGCGGCTCGGCGGGCCGGATTCGACTCCGGCCGGTCAAGCCGCCGCCGGGCCGCGCACAGTGCTTGCTTATGTCATCCGGCGCTTGTTCGCCGTCGCCATGATGCTGATGGTCGTCACCCTGACGACCTTCGTCATCTTCTTTGTGCTCCCGAAGTGGGCGGGCTCGGACCCGGCGTACCTCTTCGCCGGGAAGCAGACCGACCCCGCCGCCATCGAGGGCATCCGGCAGAAACTCGGGCTCTCCGACCCGGTGCTCGTACAGTTCTGGAACTTCCTCCAGGGCCTGGTCGCCGGACGGGAGTACACCAACGGCGCGGATGTCACCAAGTGCCCGGCCCCCTGCTTCGGCTACTCCTTCCGCACCGAACAGGAGGTCTGGCCGCAGCTGACCGAGGCCATCCCGGTCACGCTCTCGCTCGCCGCCGGAGCCTGTGTGCTCTGGGTGGTCGGCGGGGTCGCCGCGGGAGTGGTCTCCGCGCTGCGCCGCGGCACCCTGTGGGACCGGGCCGCCATGACCGTCGCCCTCGCCGGTGTCTCCCTGCCGATCTACTTCACCGGACTGATCGCGCTCGCCGTCTTCAGCTATCAACTCGACTGGATCAGCGGCGAGTACGCCCCGGTCGAAGAGGACCCGGCCCAGTGGTTCCAGACGCTGCTGCTGCCGTGGATCACCCTCGCCCTGCTGTACGCGGCGATGTACGCGCGGCTCACCCGAGCCACCATGCTGGAGATCATGGGGGAGGACTACATCCGTACGGCCCGGGCCAAGGGCCTCAAGGAACGGGTCGTCATCGGGCGCCATGCGATGCGTTCCACCTGGACCCCCGTACTGACCCTGCTCGGTCTGGACCTCGGTGCCCTGCTCGGCGGGGCGGTGCTCACCGAATCCACCTACAGCCTTCCCGGACTCGGGCGGCTGGCCATTGACTCCATCGAAGGCAAGGACCTTCCACTGATCCTCGGCGTCACCCTCATCGCGGCCCTCTTCATCTGTGTCGCGAACCTCGTGGTGGACCTGTTGTACGCCGTTGTCGACCCACGAGTGAGGATCGGATGAACAGCCTCGGCAGCACTGGACGCGCCTCCGTGGAGAGCGCCCCCGGCGAAGTCGCGGCGGCCGGCTCGCCCCCGCCGACCGCGTTTCTCGAAGTACGCGATCTACGGGTGCATTTCCCCACCGACGACGGACTGGTCAAATCCGTCGACGGTCTCAGCTTCCGGTTGGAGAAGGGCAGGACCCTCGGGATCGTCGGCGAATCCGGCTCCGGAAAGTCCGTCACCTCCCTCGGGATCATGGGGTTGCACACCGCGGGCCAGTACGGTCGGCGCAAGGCCCAGATCTCCGGAGAGGTATGGCTGGACGGCCGCGAACTCCTGGCAGCGGACCCGGACGAGGTACGCAGGCTCCGCGGCCGGGAGATGGCGATGATCTTCCAGGACCCGCTGTCCGCCCTGCACCCCTACTACACGATCGGCCGCCAGATCGTGGAGGCCTATCGGGTGCACCACGACACCGACAAGAAGTCCGCCCGCAAACGCGCCATCGAACTCCTCGACCGGGTCGGCATCCCCCAACCGGATCAGCGGGTGGACAGCTACCCCCATGAGTTCTCCGGAGGCATGCGCCAGCGCGCCATGATCGCGATGGCCCTGGTCAACAACCCCGAACTGCTGATCGCGGATGAGCCGACGACCGCCCTGGACGTGACCGTGCAGGCGCAGATCCTCGATCTGATCCGCGACCTCCAGAAGGAGTTCGGCTCCGCGGTCATCGTCATCACCCACGATCTGGGGGTGGTCGCCGAACTCGCCGACGACATCCTGGTGATGTACGGCGGTCGATGCGTGGAGCGCGGCCCGGCCGAGCAGATCTTCTATGAACCGCAACACCCCTATACCTGGGGGCTGTTGGGGTCCATGCCCCGCATCGACCGGGATCAGACCGAACGGCTCATCCCCGTGAAGGGCTCCCCGCCCAGCCTGATCAACCTGCCCGAAGGCTGCGCCTTCCACCCGCGGTGCCCTTACGCCGATGTGCCCAAGGGCCATGTGACGCGCACCGTGCGTCCCGAACTCCAGCAGGTGGTCAGCGGGCACTTCTCCGCCTGCCATCTACCGCAGGAGCAGCGGACGCGGATCTGGACCGAAGAGATTGCGCCCAGGCTGTGAGTGACAACGTGAAGATTCCCCAGCAGCAGCAGCAACAACAGCCGCGGAGCGCTCCCGACGCCTTGTTGAGGGTGGACGGGCTGGTCAAGCACTTCCCCATCAGGGAGGGCCTCCTACGGCGGCAGACCGGTGCCGTGCAGGCGGTCGACGGGCTGACCTTCGACGTGCGACCGGGGGAGACCTTGGGAGTGGTGGGTGAGTCCGGCTGCGGCAAGTCCACGATGGGCCGGCTGATCACCCGGCTGCTGGAGCCGACCGCCGGAACGATCGAGTTCCAGGGGCACGACATCACGCATCTGGGGGTCAGCGCGATGCGCCCGCTACGCCGGGACGTTCAGATGATCTTCCAGGATCCGTACTCCTCGTTGAACCCCCGGCACACCATCGGCACCATCGTCTCCGCCCCGTTCCGGCTCCAGGGCATCACGCCCGAAGGCGGGGTCAAGAAGGAGGTGCAGCGCCTTCTTGAGCTGGTGGGTCTCAGCCCTGAGCACTACAACCGCTATCCCCATGAGTTCTCGGGTGGCCAGCGGCAGCGGATCGGCATCGCGCGGGCGCTGGCCCTCAAGCCCAAGCTGGTGGTGGCGGACGAACCGGTCTCCGCGCTGGATGTCTCCATCCAGGCCCAGGTGGTGAATCTGCTCGATGACCTCCAGGACGAGCTGGGACTCACCTATCTGATCATCGCCCACGACCTGTCGGTGATCCGCCATGTCTCCGACCGGATCGCCGTGATGTACCTCGGCAAGATCGTGGAACTGACGGATCGCCTCTCGCTCTACCAGAGCCCCATGCATCCGTACACCAAGGCGCTGCTGTCCGCGGTTCCGGTGCCCGACCCGCGGCGGCGGGGCGTCAAGAGCGATCGCATTCTGCTGAAGGGGGATGTGCCGTCGCCGATCTCCCCACCCCGTGGCTGCCGGTTCCACACCCGGTGCTGGAAGGCGACCGAGGTCTGTGTCCAGCAGGAGCCCCCCTTGGTGGAGCTCAAGCCGGGCCAGCAGGTCGCCTGTCACCATCCGGAGAACGCGGCGGACCAGGTGCCCGACGAGACGGTGCTGGAGTCGGCGCGGGAGGCGGTGGAGATCGTCTCGCTGGCGCCGAAGACCGAGGCCGGGACTGTGACGGGGACCGAGGCCGGGACCGGGACTGTGACGGGGGCCGAGGCCGGGACTGTGACGGGGGCTGAGGTCGGGACTGTGACGGGGGCTGAGGTCGGGAGTGAGACGGGGACTGTGACGGGGACTGGGGCCGCGGGGTCGGCTGCCTCGGCGGCGTCGAGTCTGGCTGAATCGGCTGGGGAGGCATCTCGCGTCCGGGAACCCGGTGGGCAGCCCGCTCCGGAGCCCCGGCCGGCGGCCGATGACCAGCCCGGCCCGGCAGGCCCAGCACCGTCGGGAGGCACCACCTAGCAGCAGACCGGCACAATCGTCCGGTGCTCCATGAACTGTTCTCCCCCTCCGTCCAGCATGCGCTTGACCTCGCCGGAATCTTTGTCTTCGCGATCTCAGGTGCACTCCTCGCCGTACGCAAGAACTTCGATGTGTTCGGCATCGCCGTGCTCGCCGAGGTGACCGCGCTGGGCGGAGGGCTCTTCCGTGACCTGATCATCGGCGCCGTACCCCCGGCCGCCTTCACCGATCTCGGCTATTTCGTGATGCCGCTGGTGGCGACGGCGCTGGTCTTCTTCCTCCACCCGGAGGTCGAGCGCATCCAGTTGGGGGTCAATGTCTTCGACGCGGCGGGTCTGGGACTGTTCTGTGTGACCGGCACGATCAAGGCGTACGAGTACGGTCTGAGCCTGACCTCATCGGCGGTGCTGGGGCTCGCAACCGCCGTCGGCGGGGGAGTCCTCAGGGATGTGCTGGCCAATGAGATCCCCTCGCTGGTGCGCTGGGACCGTGATCTCTACGCCGTCCCGGCCATGGTGGGGGCGACGATGGTGGCGCTCTGCATCCAGTGGGACGTACTCAACACGGCCACCGGCGCGCTCGCGGTGGTGACCGCCTTCTCACTGCGGCTGCTGGCGCTGCGCTTCCACTGGCGGGCCCCGCGTGCCTGGAACCGCCGCTCATCGACGGCCGAGGAAGCCTGAGCCGGAGTCCGACGGGGGGAGCGTCCCGCGGGGCCCCCCGCTGACATTCCTGATATCCCTGGCATCTGGCATCTGGCATCTCTGGCATCAGATGTTCCCAACGGTGCGGCGACCGAACCGACCGATCCGACCGATCCGACCGATCCCAACCGAACCCGCTGACCCATCGAACTGCCCGACCCCGGCCCGACCGATTCCGACCGAACCGGCTGATCCCCACCGATCCCGTTCGATCCCCACCGGTCTCCATCGATAAGGCAAAGCTACCGCTTAGTAGATGCCTGTTGTACGGTGCCGCTATGGCACAGGCAGTTCAGGCATCCATCGGGGACAGCGAGTTCGACCGCGACACCGCCGTCACCCTCAGTCAGCCGGGCGTCTATGACGCCCATCTCTCGGCGGGCTGGACGATCATCAGCGCCATCAACGGTGGCTATCTGCTGGCCCTCATCGGCCGCGCCCTGGCGGACGCGCTTGCGCACCCCGACCCCTTCACCGTCTCGGCCCACTATCTGAGCGCGTCCCAAGCGGGCCCCGCCATCATCCGGACCGAGACCATACGTACCGGCCGTACGCTCTCCACCGGACAGGCCTCCCTGATCCAGCACGACGAGAACGGCGCCGAGGTCGAGCGCATCAGGGTCCTGGCGACCTACGGAGACCTGGATCAGCTCTCCGAAGAGGTGCGAACCTCGGCGACACCGCCCGTCATCCCCGCGTACGAACGCTGCCTCAGCACCTCCGACGGCCCGGTCCCCGATCTCGGGGGCAGCTCCGAGATCCTGGAGCGGCTGGACATCCGGCTTGACCCGGCCACCGTGGGTTGGGTGGTGGGCGCGCCCTCCGGCAAGGGGGAGATGCGTGGGTGGTTCTCGCTGGCGGACGGCCGGCCCGCGGACCCGCTCTCCCTGCTGCTGACCGTGGACGCGCTGCCGCCCACCGCGTTCGAGCTGGGCCTCAAGGGCTGGACGCCCACGGTGGAGCTCACCACGCACATCCGTTGCCGCCCGGCGCCCGGTCCGCTGCGGGTCGCCATCACAACCCGCAATCTCGCCGGCGGATTCCTGGAGGAGGACGCGGAGGTCTGGGACAGCGAGGACCGGTTGGTGGCCCAGTCCCGCCAACTCGCCAAGGCCTCCCGCTAACCGGCGACGGCGATCGCTCAGGCCCGGTGCGTAGGGGCGGGCCCTCCTCCCGCCCCTACTACCGGTGCGATCTCCGTCACTTCCGCCTGCCCCCTCCCACCTTTCGAGAGGGCGCCTCCAGACGGTCAATTCCGGCCCTTGTCGGATCGATACCGTGTGGACGGCGGTAGTGACCACGCTGTCCTGCCCCGGCGAAAGCACCGCCGACGCCCGTGGCGGGGGCGGGCCCGAGCGGCTCCCCGCGGCCGGAACGCGTATGCGCCTCGTCCGGCTCGCTTCCCGGCCTCGTAGAATCGTGGCCACCATGGCATACCTCGACCACGCTGCGACGACTCCGATGCTGCCGGAAGCCATCGAGGCGATGACCGCCCAGCTCACCGTCACCGGCAACGCCTCAGCGCTGCACGGCGCGGGCCGTCGTGCTCGCCGTACCGTCGAGGAGGCCCGGGAGACCCTTGCCGAGGCCCTTGGCGCACGGCCCAGCGAGGTGGTCTTCACCTCGGGCGGCACCGAAGCCGACAATCTCGCCGTCAAGGGGCTCTACTGGCAGCGCCGGGACGCCGACCCGGCCAGAACCAGGGTGCTGGCCAGCCCCGTCGAGCACCACGCGGTGCTCGACGCCGTCGAGTGGCTGGGCGAGCACGAGGGCGCGACCGTCGAGTATCTGCCCGTCGACGCCTTCGGGCGGGTCCACCCCCAGGCGCTGCGCGAGGCCATCGAGCGCGATCCCGACTCGGTCGCCCTGGCCACCGTGATGTGGGCGAACAACGAGATCGGCACGATCATGCCGATTCCCGAGCTCTCCGCCGTGGCTCAGGAGTTCGGCATTCCGCTCCACTCCGACGCCGTCCAGGCCTTTGGGCAGACCGAGGTCGACTTCGGGGACTCGGGGCTCGCGGCGATGACCGTGTCCGCCCACAAGATCGGCGGGCCCTACGGCATCGGCGCCCTTCTCCTGGGCCGGGAGTACACCCCGGTTCCCGTGCTCCACGGGGGTGGCCAGGAGCGACATGTACGCTCCGGCACCCTCGACGCCCCCGCCATCGCGGCCTTCGCCATCGCGGCGAAACTCGCGGCTGAGGGCCACAAGGACTTCGCCCGGGACGTCGGTGCACTGCGCGACCAACTGATCCAGGCGGTCCAGGCCACGGTCCCGGACGCCATCCTCGGCGGCGACCCGGACGACCGGCTGCCGGCCAACGCCCACTTCACCTTCCCCGGCTGCGAGGGCGACTCGCTGCTGCTGCTCCTCGACGCCCAGGGCATCGAGTGCTCGACCGGATCGGCCTGTACGGCGGGTGTGGCCCAACCGAGTCATGTGCTGCTCGCCACCGGCACCGATCCCGATCTGGCCCGGGGAACCCTGCGCTTCAGCTTCGGGCACACCTCGACCCGGGCGGATGTGGACGCGGTCGCGCGAGCGATCGGTCCGGCGGTGGAACGGGCGCGTGCCGCAGGACTCAGCTGACCGCTCCACGTCCCCAGCGCGTTCAACGACCGTGGGGCGATCCGAGCGGGGCGGTCAGACGCCCCCATCACCGACCGGCCGCTCCAGGGATGCCGACCTCCGCCCACCCTCGGGGCGTCATACCGAATTCCCCGTCGGTTTCGCCTTGGCCTTGGCCGCCGTACGAGCCCGCTTCACCAGCTCCAGATAGCGATCCCAGTCCCAGTGCGGCCCCGGGTCCGTGTGGTCGGTGCCCGGCACCTCCACATGCCCGATGATGTGCTCGCGGTCCACCGGCAGGTCATACCGCTCGCAAATGCCCGCGGTGAGCTTCGCGGACCCCAGGTACATGGCGTCGGTGAAATCCTGGGGACGATCCACGAACCCCTCGTGCTCGATCCCTATGCTGCGCTCGTTGAACGATCTGTTCCCCGCGTGGAAGCCGACATCCAGCTCACGGATCATCTGGGCGACATGCCCGTCCTTGCGTACGACATAGTGCGTCGCAGCACCGTGGCCGGGGTTCTTGAAGACCTTCAGCGCCGTGGGATAGCTGCCCTGGACGACATGGATGATCACCCGGTCGATGCGGTAGTCCTCGGGGCGGTCCGCAAGCCGCCAGTTCGCCCGGGAGGCGGCCGTCCACTCCGCACCGAGGTGGTCCAGCTCACCTTCCTTGCGTGGTTTGGTCATCCCCGGCACCCGCCACCACAGCCGGCTGAGCTGGTCCTGAGCCAGCACACCGCCGCCCAGCACGGCGGCAGCGCCGCCGATCAGCACCCCCCGCCGGCCGATCCTCGGCCGGCCGCTCTTGCGTCTACCGCGCTCTGTATCGCTCCCCATGAGCTGTTCAACGCATACTCGGGAGCCCTCGGTTCCCCGGGCCCGTACCCTGGTACTGCTATGACTCAGACTTCCCAGCGCCCTCTTCGCGTGCTCGCCGCCATGTCGGGCGGCGTGGACTCCGCCGTTGCCGCCGCCCGCGCCGCCGAGGCAGGACACGATGTGACCGGAGTGCATCTGGCGCTCTCCGCGAACCCGCAGTCGTTCCGCACCGGCGCGCGGGGCTGTTGCACCATCGAGGACTCGCGTGACGCCCGCCGCGCCGCGGACATCATCGGCATCCCCTTCTACGTCTGGGATCTCGCCGAACGCTTCCGCGAAGACGTGGTCGAGGACTTCATCGCGGAGTACGAGGCCGGGCGGACCCCGAACCCCTGCCTACGCTGCAACGAGAAGATCAAGTTCGCCGCGCTGCTGGACAAGGCACTCGCCCTGGGCTTCGACGCGGTCTGCACCGGCCACTACGCGACGGTGGTGACCCGCGAGGACGGCAGCCGCGAGCTCCACCGGGCCAGCGACATGGCCAAGGACCAGTCGTATGTCCTCGGTGTGCTCGATGAGCGCCAGCTCGCCCATGCGATGTTCCCCCTCGGCGACACCCTCACCACCAAGGGCGAGATCCGGGCGGAGGCCGAACAGCGCGGGCTCGCCGTCGCCAATAAGCCGGACAGCCACGACATCTGCTTTATCGCCGACGGCGACACCCAGGGCTTCCTCGCGGGCCGCTTGGGCACCGCGGAAGGCGACATCCTCGATGAGTCCGGCGCCAAGCTGGGCACCCACGACGGTGCCTTCGGCTTTACGATCGGCCAGCGCAAGGGCCTGCGGATCGGGCACCCGGCCGCGGACGGCAAGCCGCGGTACGTCCTGGACATCTCACCCGTCGACAACACCGTCACGGTCGGCCCGGCCGAAGCCCTCGACGTCACCGCACTGACCGCCATCAAGCCGCGCTGGTGCGGAGCCGCTCCCACGGGACCGGGGACGTACACCGCCCAGCTGCGCGCCCACGGCGGCGAGACCGAGGTGACGGCCTCGCTCGACGGCGGTGAGCTGACGGTCCACTTCACCGAACCGGTACGGGGAGTCGCCCCCGGCCAGGCGATCGTTCTGTACGACGGCAGCCGGGTGGTGGGCTCGGCGACGATCGCCTCGACCTCCCGTGCGGCGGTGCCGGCGGTCTGAGGCCCGGTCGGTCGGGGGACCTTTCACGGACGGCTGGCTGGTGCGGGTGAGCGCGGTGCGCGGATTTGCTGCGCACCGGCCGCCGTCTTCCCTGCGGCTTCACGCGCGCTGCGACGTCACGCGGTGAAGAAGTCCTCCAGCACCGGCGCCAGCACATGCGGAGCCACCTCATGCGTCTGACCCGTCAGGGTGCGGTGTCTGCCGCGCGGTAGCGCCTGGGCGACCAGTCGGGCGGCCTCGCGCATCCACGGCGGGCTGGCGCCGCCGTCCACCACCATCACCCGAACGCCGACCCGCCTGAGCTCGGCTTTCGGAACCGCGCCGTTGCCCATCACCTCGTAGTCGTACGGCAGGGTGTGGGCGACCGACTCCAACGCGTTCCACAACGGGGAGTCCCGCATGCTCGCCAGTGTCTCGGCGGGCATCCCCGCCTCGGTGAGGAAGACGGCGAGGGCATCCCCACGCCTTCCCTCGGCCAAGAGCTCGGCCAGCTGCGCCACGGAGGGCGCGGCCTTCTGCCCCGGCCGGGCGGCCGGGCTGAAGGGGGGCTCGTAGACCGAGAGCTGGTTGATGGGCAGGCCCGCGGCGGCGGCCCGGAGCGCTAGCCCGCCCCCGGACGACATGCCGTGGACGGAGACGTTCTCGCCTACCTCGTCGATGATCGCCGCGAGATCCTCGATCTCCCGTTGTACCGCGTACGTGGGGGAGTCCCCGCTGTTGCCCCGGCCGCGCCGGTCGTAGGTGATCACCCGGAAGCGAGGGGCGAGCAGCGCGGCCAGTGGGGCGTCCGTGGCTCCGGTGCACAGAGCGCCGCTGATCAGTAACAGGGGGGCGCCTTCGCCCCGCTGCTCCCAGGCGATGGGGGTGCCGTCGGTGGAGTGGGCCTTGCTGAGCGTCGGGCTGGTGTGGTCCATAGGAGGGCTGACCGGCCCGCTTCGAGTAACTCATCGCTTGCGCGCGATAATTTCTGAGGAAACTTCCGTTGAAACGTGGATAGTTGATGGATCACCTTCTTTGGGTCGGATTCCGTCGGCGGGAGGGCCGCCCGGCCGCGTCGTTCCGTCCTGGGGATCGCGCTCCTGTGCCCATCGCGGTATGGCCATCTACCGTTGCCCCATGAACATCTGCGTCTTTCTCTCCGCCGCCGAACTCGACGAGCGCTATACCCGCCCCGCACGTGAATTCGCCGAACTGCTCGGCAAGGGTGGCCACACCTTGGTCTGGGGCGGCTCCGAGACCGGGCTGATGAAGGTCGTCGCGGATGGAGTGCGGGAGGGCGGTGGGCGGCTTGTGGGGGTATCGGTGGAGTTTCTGCACACCCTGGCGCGGACCGATGTCGATGAGATGGTGATCGCCAAGGATCTCGCCGAGCGCAAGGCGCTACTGCTGGCCAAGGCCGACGCAGTAGTGATCATGGTCGGGGGTACGGGCACCTTGGATGAGGCCACCGAGATCCTGGAGCTGAAGAAGCACGGTAAGCACACCAAGCCGGTGGTCCTGCTGAACACCGCCGGCTTCTACGACGGGCTCAAGACGCAGTTCCGGCGGATGGACGCCGAGGGCTTCCTCCCGCTGCCCCTCACCGACCTCGTCTTCTTCGCCGAAGACGGGGTGTCGGCCCTGGCCTACCTGGAGGAGTCGGCCGGCGTGCAGTAGCCGGCCGCGGGGGTGCGAGCATGGGCCGTATGGCAACACATCTGATCACCGGAGCGGGCTCGGGCATCGGCGCGGCCGTGACACGCAGGCTCCATGAACGCGGCGATGACCTCATCCTGCTGGCGCGGGACGCCGGCCGGGCCAAGGAACTGGCGGGCGTCTATCCCGGAGCCCGTACGCTCGTCGCCGACCTGGCCGACCCCGACCGGATCTCCTGGGCCTTCTCGCACCAGCCCATGCCCGACCGGATCGACTCACTGCTGCATATCGCGGGCATCATCGACCTCGGCCCGATCGCCGAGATGCGGCCCAAGACCTGGCACCAGCAGCTCAACGCCAATCTGATCTCACCGGCCGAGCTCACCCGGCTGCTGCTGCCGCAGCTGCGCGTGGCCCAGGGACATGTGGTCTTCGTCAACTCCGGGGCCGGGCTGCGGGCCCATGCGGAGTGGGGCGTCTACGCCGCGTCGAAGCACGGTCTCAAGGCGCTCGCCGACTCCTTGCGCCAGGAGGAGCACCCCAACGGAGTGCGGGTCACCTCCGTCTACCCGGGGCGCACCGCCAGTCCCATGCAGGTGAAGGTGCACTCCCAGGAGGGCAGGGAGTATGACGCCGCGCGCTGGATCGACCCCGAGTCGGTCGCCACGGCGATCCTCACGGCGATCGATCTGCCCCGGGACGCGGAGATCAACGATCTGACCGTCCGCCCCGGACGATAGGGCTCCCCATCGCCCCATGATCGGCAGCGGAGGCCGCGACCCCGGGGCGGGCGCGGTGCGTCGACGGACACCCCGACACGTACCCTTCCCGGGTGAGCGACAAGAGCGAGAAGCACGAGTTCAGCTGGGGCCCCGCCACCGGTGTCGGGTCCATGCCCGGTACGGATGCGCGCGAGGCCGCGAAGACCGTCGTCGGGTCCGTTGAGAACTTCCCGTATCTGCCCGAACTCCCCGCCCGCGGCCCCGGCGCCGACATGATCGGGCGGAGCATCGGACTCCTCGTGGAGATGTACGCACACGTCGAGCCCAGCGGCTGGCGGATCAGTGACCGCCCGGGGCGCGACACCCGGCGCGCCCGCTCCTGGCTCGGTGAGGACCTCGACGCGCTGGAGGAGTTCGCCCAGGGCTACGCGGGCCCGCTGAAGGTACAGGCCGTGGGGCCCTGGACGCTGGCCGCCGCACTGGAGCTGCGGCACGGCGAATCGCTCCTCTCCGACCCCGGCGCCTGCCGCGACCTCGCCGCCTCCCTCGCGGAGGGCCTGCGCACCCATCTGGCCGATGTACGCCGCCGGCTGCCCGAGGCCCAGGTGGTGGTCCAACTGGACGAGCCATCGGTGACCGCCGTACTGCTCGGACGGATCAAATCGGCCAGCGGGTACCGCACCCATCGGGCCGTCGACCGCCAACTGGTCGAGTCCACCCTGCGCGAGGTGATCGCCGATGAGCCGGTGGTCATCCACTCCTGCGCCCCCGAGGTGCCCTTCGCGCTGCTGCGTCGCGCCGGAGCGGCAGGGCTCTCCTTTGACTTTGAGCTGCTGACCGAGCGTGACGAAGAGCCGCTCGGTGAGGCGGTTGAGGGGGGTACGAAACTGTTCGCCGGAGTCGTACCGCCCACCGACACCCCATTGTCAGACCCGGGGGGTAGCGTCATGGGTGTCAGGACGCTGTGGCGCAGGTTGGGGCTGAATCCAGGGACTCTTGCCGAGTCATTGGTGATCACTCCGGCATGCGGTCTCGCGGGTGCGTCCCCGGCGTACGCACGGGCGGCGCTCGCCCAGTGCGTCCGGGCCGCAAGATCCCTTGCAGACAACCCTGAGTAATGGGTGTTGGGAAATCAGGAGGACAGACGGTGGCTGGCGAAGAGCAGACGGGACTGCCCGCGGAGGCATCGGCGGAGCTGCCCGTATCGGCGCGGGAAGAGCACGCCCAGCTCGCCGAGCGGATCGAGGAGCACCGCTTCCGCTACTACGTGAAGGACCAGCCGGTCATCAGCGACGGCGAGTTCGACACGCTGCTGCGCTCGCTGGAGGCGCTCGAAGACGAGTATCCGGCGCTCCGCACGCCCGACTCGCCGACCCAGAAGGTCGCCGGGCACTACGAGACCGATCTCACCAAGGTCGAGCACCGCGAGCGCATGCTCTCCCTGGACAACGCCTTTGACGAAGCGGAGCTCACCGCCTGGGCCGAGCGGGTCGAACGCGAGGTCGGCAGCTCCGACTTCCATTTCCTCTGCGAGCTCAAGATCGATGGTCTCGCGGTGAATCTGACCTATGAGAAGGGCCGGTTGACCCGGGCCGCGACCCGCGGTGATGGGCGGGTCGGTGAGGACATCACCCCGAACATCCGCACCATCTCGGACATTCCCGAGCGACTCCAGGGCGACCGCATCCCCGATCTGGTGGAGATCCGTGGTGAAGTCTTCTTCCCGATGGACGAGTTCCAGGAGCTGAACGCGCGCCGGGTCGCCGCCGGCGAACAGCCCTACGCCAACCCCCGTAACTCCGCTTCCGGGTCGCTGCGCCAGAAGGACCCCAAGGTCACCGCGACGCTTCCGCTGCATATGGTGGTGCATGGCATCGGGGCCCGTCGGGGCTTTGACATCGACTGCCTCTCCCACGCCTATGACCTGCTCCGGGAGTGGGGCCTGCCCACCGCCCGGCACAACAAGGTCGTGGACTCCCTCGATGGAGTGCGGGAGTTCATCGCGTACTTCGGCGAGAACCGCCACTCCATGGACCACGAGATCGACGGAGTGGTCGTCAAGCTCGATGAGATCCCCCTCCAGGGCCGGCTTGGCTCCACGGCCCGGGCTCCCCGCTGGGCCATCGCCTGGAAGTACGCGCCGGAAGAGGTCAACACCAAGCTGGTCAACATCCGCGTCGGAGTCGGCCGCACCGGCCGGGTCACCCCCTACGCGCAGGTGGAGCCGGTGAAGGTGGCGGGCTCCGAGGTCGAGTTCGCGACCCTGCACAACCAGGAAGTGGTCAAGGCCAAGGGCGTGCTGATCGGCGACACGGTGGTCCTGCGCAAGGCCGGTGATGTCATCCCGGAGATCCTCGGCCCGGTGGTCGATCTACGGGACGGGACCGAGCGCGAGTTCGTCATGCCCGCCGAGTGCCCCGAGTGCGGGACGGCGTTGAAGGCGATGAAGGAGGGCGATATCGATCTCCGCTGTCCCAATGCCCGTTCCTGTCCGGCTCAGTTGCGGGAGCGCCTCTTCTATCTCGCGGGCCGCAAATGCCTCGATATCGAGCACTTCGGCTATGTCGCCGCTGCGGCACTCACCAAGCCCTTGGAGCCCGATGTCCCCCCGTTGACGGACGAGGGCGATCTCTTCTCTCTGGAGCTCGATCAGCTGCTCCCCATCAAGGCATATGTCCTCGACCAGGACAGCGGACTGCCGAAGCGGGACCCGGAGACCGGTGAGGAGAAGATCGTCACGGTCTTCGCCAACCAGAAGGGCGAGCTGAAGAAGAACGCCGCGGCGATGCTGGAGAACATCGCAGCCGCCAAGGAGCGTCCGCTCGCCCGGGTGCTGACCGGGCTCTCCATCCGCCATGTGGGCCCCGTGGCCGCGGAAGCGCTGGCCCGGGAATTCCGTTCCATCGACCGGATCAGGGAGGCGACCGAGGAGCAGCTGGCCGCCACCGACGGCGTCGGAGGGATCATCGCGGCCTCGCTGAAGCAGTGGTTCGCCGAGCCCTGGCACGAGGAGATCCTGCGCAAGTGGGCCGCGGCCGGTGTTCGACTGGAGGAGGAGGGCGCCGGGGAGGACCAGGGGCCCAGACCGCTCGAAGGCCTCACCATCGTCGTGACGGGAACACTCCAGCGGTACACAAGGGATGGCGCAAAAGAAGCCCTACAGACCCTTGGTGCGAAAGTGACTGGTTCTGTTTCCAAGAAAACTGCGTTCGTTGTGGTTGGTGACAACCCTGGTTCCAAGTACGACAAGGCCATGCAGTTGAAGGTGCCGGTTCTGGACGAGGATGGGTTTGTGATTCTGCTCGAACAGGGGCCCGAAGACGCGCGTGGGGCAGCAGTGCCACAAGAGGAGTGACTGAGGGGGCGTAAGCGGCTTCACTAAGGGGCACTTCCAAGGAATGGCAAGAGGTGTACCAACGGGAATAGGACGTTTTTCGCGGAGGCGGAACGACGGGTACAGGTCACCCGTTCAGCGCATAGCAGATGGATAAGGGTGGCCGGGTCGCATTCGGGCAAGAGCTGTAGAGCGCTGCTCGCCAAAGCCTCCTGCCGCCTACTGTTGAGACATGCGCCTGTCGTGCCCGGCCGCGTGATGGGAATTCAGTCGTGGTGGCATGACAACGGGAACCATCACGAAGCATCGGCACCGCCGGCTGTGAGAGGGACGGGAATGAAACCGACCGAGAGCGCCGCCCCGGTCTCACGGCCGCGCGGATTCGCGGCCCTTACTGGCTTGACCTCTCAACTGCCATCCGTCGTCGTCGCCATCGCCGCCCTGGTGCTGGGTGTCGGGATAGTCGACGCCGTGCGCCACGGTCACGCTCTCTTCCCCGGCTCGACGGTGGGCTGGGCCTTCGCCGCCCTCACCGGAATCATCGTCGGCCATCTGGTGGCGCTCGGCCGCGACCGCTGGTGGGGCGGCACCGGCTCGGGTGCCGCGCTCACCGTCGCCGTCCTGCTGCTCTACGGCTGGGTGCCGGCCGGACTGGTCAGTCTGGCCGTCGTCACCCTGGTCGGCACCGCCCGCCGCAACCGCTGGCGGCACGGCGTGGTGCATGGTTCGGCCGACATCCTGGGGCTGGGGGCCGCGGCACTCGTCCTGGAGATGTTCGGGGCGTCACCGAGCGTCAAGAACCCCTGGGAACCACTCGACTGGGGCATCGGAAACGCACACGAGGTGATCCTCGCCGCCACCGTCTATCTCGCGGTGTCCCGGCTGCTGCTGTGGTTCGTCCTCGCCCCTCAGCACGGCGGACTGCCCACCATCGCCCGTACGGCCCTGTTGCGACAGGGCCTCATCGCGGTCGCCCTGCTGGGGATCGCCCCGCTGATCTGTGTCGTGGCCATCGCCAGGCCCCTGCTGCTGCCCCTGTTCGCCGTACCGCTGATCGCCCTTGACTCCACCCTCTGGATCGCCCGGGCCCGGGCCGAGGAGCAGTTGCGGGATCCGCTCACCGGGCTTCCCAACCGGCAGTGGCTCCTGGAGCGGACCTGGGCGGCGCTGGAGGACGCGGAGACCAACGGCACCCGGGCCGCGCTCGTCCTGATCGACCTCGATCGGTTCCGCTCGGTCAATGACACCCTCGGGCATCTCGCGGGCGACCGGCTCCTGCTGCAGATAGCCCAGCGCCTACGGCACGCGCTACCCCGCGGCGCCGAAGCGGCCAGGCTCGGCGGCGATGAGTTCGCCGTCCTGCTCCCCACCGCCGACTCCATCACCAGCGCCCAGCGCGTCGCCCGGCAACTGGCCACCGAGCTCTCCTCGCCGCTCGACCTGGACGGACTCACCCTCGTCCTGGAGGCCAGTGCGGGCGTCGCGGTCTTCCCCGAACACGCGCTCGACGCCGAAGGGCTGCTGCGCCGCGCGGATGTGGCGATGTACCAGGCCAAGCGCGACCGTACGGGTGTGGAGGTGTACGAGTCCAAGCGGGACAGCAACACCCCCGACCGGCTCGGTCTCCTCGGCGATCTGCGGCGCGCCCTCGACGCACGGGAGGTGGAGCTGCACTATCAGCCCAAGGTCCGTTTCGATGGGCATGTCGCCGGCCTGGAGGCGCTGGTCCGCTGGGTCCACCCGGATCGCGGCCGAGTGCCTCCCGATGAGTTCATCGCGATCGCTGAGTCCTCCGGGCTGATGCCCCACCTCACCGAGTACGTGCTCGACACGGCGCTGGCGCAGGTCGCCAAGTGGCGCGCGCAGGGGCTCGATGTGCCGGTCGCGGTGAATGTGTCCCCGCGCGATGTGCACACCCCGGGATTCGCCGGCTCGGTCGCCGCGCGCCTGGCCCGGCACGGAGTCCCCGCGGGCTCGCTCCAGCTGGAGATCACCGAGCATGTCCTCCTGGAAGACCCCCAGCGGGCCGCCGACACCCTCGCCGGGCTCACCGACCACGGGGTGAAGATGTCCCTGGACGACTTCGGCACCGGGTACTCGTCCCTGGTCCATCTGCGGCGACTCCCCGTCAGCGAGCTCAAGATCGACCGCTCCTTCGTCGCCCGACTGGCGGTGGACAACGAAGACGCGGAGATCGTCCGCTGCACCGTCGACCTGGCGCACTCCCTCGGACTGCTGGTGGTCGCTGAAGGCGTCGAGGACGACGAGACCTGGGAGCGGCTGAGGGACCTGGGCTGTGACGCGGTGCAGGGCTGGCTGGTGGCGGCGGCGATGCCGCCCCAGGAGGCGACGGCATGGCTGCGGGCCCGGGGGGAGCGAGGCTGGCACCGCCAGATCGACTCCGAGCCGGCTGCCTCGGCCGCCGCCCCCGCCACCGCTGTGCCCGCCGCCACCCCGGCACCCGCGGCTCCGGCAGCCGCCACCCCGGCCCCCGCCGACAGCCCCGGCCAGGCGGTTCCGTAGCGGTAACGGCTGACCAGCACGGCGGAGAAGTATCCGCCGGCTGGCAGCACGACGGACCAGCGGGGGCGCCAAGCGGCTTCCCGCTGCGCCGCACGGCAGGCAGGCGATCACCGGGCAGGAGAGGTGTGGGTCATGGGGTTCGCGGACCCCGGAGCATCGCCCGTTCAGGCCCCCTGGTCCGAGACGCAACGGCCGCCGTCCCACGCCGCGCAGGCCCCCGACCCGGACCCGCTGACCCGGACCCGCCGACCCGGGATCGGCGAGCCGAGCTCAACCAGGCGCGCCCAGCCCCTGGTCGCCGGCCCCCTGGGCACCCCGGCCCCCGATTCATCCGGCGCGTGGGCCCTTGGGCGAGCGAGCTTCGCAGGCGCGAGGAATGAGCTCTTCGCGATATCGGGCGACATCAGCTGACATCGGCGAAGGAGCTTCCGAGGGAACCGTTTCGTGGTCGGCCACCCCTGCCCCATAGGATTGGGCCAAACCACACCCACTCACCCCTGAGGATCGCTGCATGCCTGGCATTACGCGCGAGGAGGTCGCCCACCTCGCCCGGCTGGCGCGTCTGGAGCTCTCCGGCGAGGAACTCGACCACTTCGCCGGTCAGCTCGGCGACATCATCGGCGCGGTCGCCCGCGTCGCCGAGGTCGCCGACCAAGACGTACCCCCGACCTCCCATCCGCTGCCGCTGACCAATGTCATGCGCGCGGACGAGGTCCGTCCCTCGCTCACCCCCGAGCAGGCGCTCTCCGGCGCTCCTGCCCAAGAGCAGCAGCGTTTCAAGGTGCCGCAGATCCTGGGGGAGGACTAATCACGATGACGGACATCATCAAGCTCACCGCGGCCGAGATCGCCGCGAAGATCGCCGCGGGTGAACTGACGGCCGTCGAGGTCACCGAGGCCCACCTGGCCCGGATCGACGCCATCGACGAGAAGGTGCACGCCTTCCTGCACATCGACCGTGAGGGTGCCCTCGCACAGGCTCGGGCCGTCGACGCCAAGCGTGCCGCGGGTCAGCAGCTCGGCCCCCTCGCCGGTGTCCCGCTCGCCCTGAAGGACATCTTCACCACCGAGGGCATCCCGACAACGGTTGGCTCCAAGATCCTTGAGGGTTGGATTCCGCCGTATGACGCCACCGTGACGCGCAAGCTCAAGGAGGCCGATGTCGTCATCCTCGGCAAGACCAACATGGACGAGTTCGCCATGGGGTCCTCCACCGAGAACAGCGCCTACGGCCCCACGGGCAACCCCTGGGACCTGACCCGTATCCCCGGTGGCTCCGGCGGTGGCTCCAGCGCCGCCCTCGCCTCGTACGAGGCGCCGCTCGCCATCGGCACCGACACCGGCGGTTCCATCCGACAGCCCGCGGCCGTCACCGGCACGGTCGGCGTCAAGCCGACCTACGGCGGGGTCTCCCGCTACGGCATGGTCGCCTTCTCGTCCTCCCTCGACCAGGGCGGCCCCTGCGCCCGTACGGTCCTGGACGCGGCGCTGCTGCACGAGGTCATCGCCGGGCACGACCCGCTCGACTCCACCTCCATCGACGCCCCGGTCCCGCCGGTGGTCGAAGCCGCCCGCAACGGCAGCGTGGCGGGCATGCGCGTGGGAGTGGTGCGGCAGTTCCGGGGCGAGGGCTACCAGGCCGGAGTGATTCAGCGCTTCGATGAGTCGGTCGAGCTGCTGAAGGCACTGGGCGCCGAGATCGTCGAGCTGGACTGCCCCTCCTTCGACCTCGCCCTCTCCGCGTACTACCTGATCGCGCCGTCCGAGTGCTCATCGAACCTCGCCCGCTTCGACGCCATGCGCTACGGCCTGCGGGTCGGTGACGACGGTACGAAGTCGGCCGAGGAGGTCACCGCGCTGACCCGCGAAGCCGGCTTCGGCGACGAGGTCAAGCGGCGGATCATCCTCGGTACGTACGCGCTGAGCTCCGGCTACTACGACGCGTACTACGGCAGCGCCCAGAAGGTCCGTACGCTGATCAAGCAGGACTTCGACAAGGCGTTCGAGCAGGTCGATGTGATCGTCTCACCGACCACTCCGACCACGGCCTTCCCCATCGGTGAGCGTGCGGACGACCCGATGGCGATGTACCTGGCCGACCTGTGCACCATCCCGACCAACCTGGCCGGCAACGCGGCGATGTCCCTGCCGTGCGGGCTGGCTCCGGAGGACAACCTCCCGGTCGGACTGCAGATCATCGCCCCGGCCATGAAGGACGACCGCCTCTACAAGGTCGGCGCCGCCGTCGAGGCCGCCTTCGTGGAAAAGTGGGGTCATCCGCTGCTTGAGGAGGCACCGTCACTATGAGCGCACTGACCAAGGCCAAGGGCTTCAAGAAGTCGAAGACCGGGACGTATCTGACGATCGGAACCACCGCGTTCGGCGCGGTGAGCGTGCTCAAGCAGGCGAGGAAGGCCCGCAGCGAGCACGACACACTCCGGCTCATCGACGCCGCGATCTCCGCCGCCGCCATCGTCACCGGCGTCGCCCTGCTGCTGCGTGAACTCAAGCGCATCGGCGACGACGACGTCCTGTTCGGCTGAGAGGGAAAGTTTCACTGTGACCGTCACTGAACTGGTGTCGTACGAGGCGGCTCTCGCCGGGTACGACCCCGTCATGGGCCTTGAGGTCCATGTCGAGCTGGGCACGCGGACCAAGATGTTCTGCGGCTGCTCCACCGAGCTGGGCGCCGAGCCCAACTCACAGACCTGTCCCATCTGCCTCGGCCTGCCCGGCTCGCTCCCGGTCGTTAACTCGATCGGCGTCGAGTCCGCCATCAAGATTGGTCTCGCGCTCAACTGCGAGATCGCCGAGTGGTGCCGCTTCGCCCGGAAGAACTACTTCTACCCGGACATGCCGAAGAACTTCCAGACCTCCCAGTACGACGAACCGATCGCCTTCAACGGTTATCTGGACGTCCAACTGGAGGACGGCGAGATCTTCCGGGTGGAGATCGAGCGCGCCCACATGGAGGAGGACACCGGCAAGTCGACCCATGTCGGCGGTGCCACCGGCCGTATCCACGGCGCGTCCCACTCCCTGCTGGACTACAACCGCGCCGGCATCCCGCTCATCGAGATCGTCACCAAGCCCATCGAGGGCGCTGGCGAGCGGGCCCCGGAGGTCGCCAAGGCGTATGTCGCCGAGCTGCGCGAGCTCATCAAGGCCCTCGGAGTCTCCGAGGCCCGGATGGACAAGGGCCAGATGCGGTGCGACGTCAACCTCTCACTGCGCCGGCACGGTGTGGAGAAGTTCGGTACCCGCAGCGAGACGAAGAACGTCAACTCGCTGCGGAGCGTGGAGCGCGCCGCCAGGTTCGAGATCCAGCGGCATGCCGCCGTACTGGAATCCGGCGGCACGATCGTCCAGGAGACCCGTCACTTCCACGAGGAGGACGGCTCCACGACTTCCGGCCGCATCAAGGACAACGCGGAGGACTACCGGTACTTCCCGGAGCCCGACCTCGTGCCCGTCGCCCCCTCGCGTGAGTGGGTGGAGGAGCTGCGGGCGGGACTGCCCGAGCTGCCGCGTCTGCACCGCAAGCGGCTCCGCGAAGAGTGGGGCATCTCCGAGCACGACATGCAGTCGATCCTGAACGCGGGTGCGGTCGATCTGATCGTGGCCACGACCGACGCCGGCGCTCCGGCCGACCAGGCTCGCAAGTGGTGGATGGGAGAGCTCTCCCGTAACGCCAATGAGTCCGGCCGTGCGCTCGACGAGCTGCCGATCAGCCCGGCGCAGGTCGCCCGGGTTACCGCACTGGTGGCGTCCGGTGATCTCAACGACAAGCTGGCACGGCAGGTCATCGAGGGCGTGCTCGCGGGCGAGGGCGACCCCGACACCGTCGTGGACAAGCGCGGTCTGAAGGTCGTCTCGGACGATGGCGCGCTGGGCACCGCCGTCGAAGAGGCGATCGCCTCCAACGCGGCCATCGCGGACAAGATCCGCGGCGGCAAGGTGGCGGCCGTGGGCGCGCTGGTGGGCGCGGTCATGAAGGCCACCCGTGGTCAGGCGGACGCGGCCCGGGTCAAGGAACTGATCCTGGAGAAGCTCGGCGTCTCCGAGGGCTGAGCCCCTCCGGGCGACCCCGCACAGCTGTGACCCGACTGGGCCTTGCCGCCTTGAGTAGTGCGGCAGGGCCCGGTCCCGTTCGGCGTGCTGCCGTGATCGCCCCGACGTCCTGGGCGAGCGGTGGTGATGGCTGAACTCCGCCGCCAGCCGCGTCCCCAACCCCTCAGGGCAGTACGCCTAGTGCCGTACCCCCAGACCGGGGAGGAGCAGTTCACCGCGGTCCTTGCAGCTCACATCGCGGGCCCGCACATCCTTGGGCTCACGAGTGCCCCTGGCCCTGAGCTCCGCTATCGCCAGCCGCGCCACCTCCGCGGACTCGGCCCGCTCAGGCTCCGGGAACTCCGCCTGCCACCAGCCCCGGTCTCGGGACTGCCAGCCGCGCTGCCGCATCATGCTGGCCCGCTCCGGGCTGTCCTCACCGTCCCGATCGTCCACCGACACCTGCAGCCCTTCGCCCAGCGCGTAGGAGACATGGATCTGGCGGCCCCGGTCGACACCACTGGTCAGGGAGAACCCCGCCCAGTCCCCGCCGACCTGGACGGAGAGCTGCTCCACCCAGGCGCTGAGCATCAGGGTCAGGGCGCTCTCGAAGTGACCGAGACTTGAGGCCATCCGGCCACCGGTCCGTTCGGGTGGCGGCTCGCCCGGCCCGCTGCGGTCCAGCTGCCAGATATAGGGCAGGAGATCGAAGTCATGGGGCTCATCGGCTGACCAGGCCCCACCCCACTCGAAGATCCGCATCTCCTCGGACTCCAGGGGGCCGGTGCGATGGACCGATAGCTGTGCTTGATGGTGGTTTCCGGCGAGCAGAACGATGCGCTCGGGATCCCGCCAGCGGATATGGGGACCGGAAGCCGACCCACCGTAGAGCGTGGGCTCCCCGATCCGGTCGACTATCGCCCCGTACACCTTGCGGAAGGACTCACGCCGGGTCCGAAGCATGGCATTTGGCTCATGGACGAGCACCGGCACCGGGTCGTATCCCAGATAGCTCCCGGGCGCTTCGAAGAGCGCCACGGCGAACTCGGCGGCTTCGCCCGGACTGAGGATCGGTCGATTGCCCCCCGAGGTCTCCATGTCATCCATCGTGCCAGCCACCTCTGACAACGCCCGCTAGGCAAAAGGCCCTTTACCGTCAGCCAGGGACGATCTCTGTCATGTTGAAGTCAAGAGTGATCGCCGAGCCGGATAAATACAGGCGATCGAGGATTCCCGTCCTTCATCGCCGCAGTTTTCCCTTCTGTCTCTCCTGCCTCTGTGAGTAAGCCCACGAAAGGTGTCCAAAGGGGCAAAGGATCACGGTTGACTGTCAGAGTGAACCCGTAGGTCATGTGTTCTTTGCGCGCTGTTTCCGTTCAAAGGCCCAGGAACCACCCAGGGAGCAGTCCGTTGGCAGTCATCGCCCGGTGGTGCATCAGGCACCGACTCGTCACCGTGCTGCTGTGGGTATTCATGTGCGCGGGTGTGGGGGCTGCCGCGGTCGCCGCCGGAACGACCTACTCCAACGACTACGAAGTCCCCGGCACCGAATCGGGCCGGGCAGCCGAACTCCTCGCCGACGGCTTCCCCGCCCTCAGCGGTGACACCGGCACCATCGTCTGGCACACCGAAACGGGCAGTGTTCGGGCCACCGAGGTCCAACAGCGGATGTCGGGGACCCTGGATTCAGTCGCCGCCCTGGACTCGGTCGCGGATGTCACCGGCCCCTACCAGGCCGCGGGAGCCGCTCAGATCAGCCCCGACGGGCGTACCGCCTATGCCACCGTCACCTTTGACCAGCGCTCCGGCGCCGTCCCCGACCAGCATGTCGAGCAGGTCGTGCAGACGGCCCAGGCCGCCCGCGGCGGTGGCGTCCAGGTGGAGCTGGGCGGAACGGCCATCGGGCCGATGGAAGCACCCTCGGGGCATCTGGCGGAGACGGTCGGGGTGGCCGTCGCCGCGCTGGTGCTCTTCCTCGCCTTCGGCTCGTTGGCTGCCAGCCTGCTGCCCATCGCCACCGCCTTGGTCTCCGTCGGCACGGCATATGCGGGCATCGTGCTGCTCGGCCATGTGATGACCGTCGCCGACTTCGCCCCCATGCTCGGACTGCTCATCGGCCTCGGCGTCGGCATCGACTACGCCCTCTTCATCGTGACCCGGCACCGCAAGGGACTGCGGGCCGGGCTCACGGTGCCTGACGCCGCCCGGGAGGCGGTCACCACCACCGGCCGCGCTGTGGTCTTCGCCGGTGCCACCGTCTGCATCGCCCTGCTCGGGATGCTCATACTGCGGCTCGACTTCCTCAACGGGGTGGCGATCGCCGCCAGCCTCACCGTCGTCCTCACCGTCGCCGCCGCGGTGACCCTGCTGCCCGCCCTGCTCTCCTTCATCGGTATGCGCGCGCTCAGCGGTCGCGAACGCCGACGGCTTGCCGAGCGTGGACCGGAACCCGAACTACCGACCGGTTTCGCCGCGCGATGGTCCGCCTTCGTGGAGCGTCGGCCCAAGCTGTTGGCCCTGGTCGCCGTCGCGGTGATGGCCGTACTGGCGCTGCCGACCTTCTCACTCCACCTCGGCACCTCCGACCAGGGCAACAACCCCGCCACCTCCACCACCCGCCAGGCGTACGACCTGCTGGCCAGCGGCGGCCCCGAGCAAGGCGGTGAGGGCGGCTTCGGTCCCGGGGTCAACGGTCCGCTCACCCTGGTCTCCCGCCCCGACAGCGGCGCTGACCGGCTCACGATGGACCGGTTGCCCGAGGCCCTGCGAGGTGCGGAAGGCATCGCGTCGGTGGGCCCTGTCACCTACAACGCCAGCGGCGACACGGCGGTTCTCACCGTCGTACCGGAATCGTCGCCCCAGTCGAAGTCCACCAGTGAGCTCGTCGACCGACTAAGGGACGACCTGGTGCCCGCCGCCCTGGACGGCGGCTCCCTGAAGGTGCACATCGGTGGCGTGACCGCGGGCTACGACGACTTCGCCGAGATCATCGTGGGCAAACTGCCCCTCTTCGTCGGTGTGGTCATCGCCCTCGGCTGTCTTCTGCTGCTCGTCGCCTTCCGCTCCATCGGAATCCCCCTCAAGGCCGCCGCGATGAATGTGGCCGCCGTCGCCTCCTCCTTCGGCGTCGTCGTGGCGATCTTCCAGTGGGGATGGGGGAGCGAACTGCTCGGCCTCGGCCCGGGCGGGCCGATCGAACCCTTCCTGCCAGTGATCATGGTTTCGGTGCTCTTCGGCCTCTCCATGGACTACCAGGTCTTCCTGGTCAGCCGGATGTACGAGGAGTGGCTGGAGACGGGCGACAACCGGCGGGCCGTACGGGTCGGCCTCGCCGAGACCAGCCGCGTGATCAACTCCGCCGCAGTGATCATGATCTCCGTCTTTCTCGCCTTCGTCCTCAGCGGAGACCGGGTCATCGCCATGTTCGGCATCGCCCTCGCCGCCGCGGTCGCGCTGGACGCCTTCGTCCTGCGTACCCTTCTCGTGCCCGCGCTGATGCATATGCTCGGCCGCGCGAACTGGTGGCTACCGGGTTGGCTGGACCGGCGGCTACCGAAGATCACCGTGGAGCCCCGGAGCGCGGAGGCGTCGACACCGGTCTTCCAGCGCCACCCGAGTGACGAGGAACAACTCGTTCCGTAGCGCTCCCAGCCCCATCCCCCCGCCGCCCCGACAGGAAAGACCCGGCATGTTTGCTCTCCCGCTGGAGACCCCAGGCGATGAGACGGCGAAGTTGCGCCCCCTGGAACCCTGGCAGGCCGACGAGTTCCTCGCCCATATGGACCGGGGCAGGGAGTACGTCGGCACCTATATCGGTCTCCCCGATGTCGTCACCGATCCCCCTTCGGCGCACTCCTTCCTGCGTTCCTACGCCGACAAGCAGGCCGGTGACAGCGGCCGGATCTATGGCATCTGGCTGGCTGACACCCTGGTCGGCGGGGTGATGTTCCGCACCTTCGACGCGGCGATGGGCAACTGCGAGGTGGGTTGCTGGCTCGAACCGTCCGCAGTGGGCCGCGGCCTGATCACCCAGGCCGTCCGACTGCTCATCGACTGGGCGGTAGATGAGCGGGGGATCCACCGGGTCGAATGGGTGGTCTCATCCGGGAACGGCGCGAGCATCAAGGTGGCGCGGCGGCTGGGTCTGACCCGGGAAGGTGCGCTCCGGGAGTCCTATCCGTACCGAGGGGTGCGCCACGACATGGAGATGTGGTCGGTGCTGGCGCCCGAGTGGCGGCGACTGCGGTCCGACGCACGCAGCGGCTAAAGAACTACGGTCCGACGCACGCAGCGGCTGAAGGGGCGAATCGGCACTTCCCGTACCCTGGCAGGCCGCGGATCTGCCGCGTTAAGGGGACTCTCAGATAGGACGCCTAGCGTGCGCCCTATGAACCCCACGGACACCGACAAGACAGACGGCACGCCGGCCGCCCAGCCGACTGATGGAAAGCCCGCAGAGCAGAGTACGCAGGAGCCGGCCAGCCCCGAGACCCAGACCGCGACGAGTCTGGACAAGTCCGCCCCGGCCGACCAGGACGGCACGGCCGCTGATGTCGACGCTGAGGTCGATTCCGACGCGGGGGATCACGACGAGGACGACGAGCAGGGTGTCGCGGGCTCTTCCGGGCTGCTGTCCGCGGCCGCGGGCATGGTGGCGACCGGTCTCGGTGTCGTGGGCCTCAGCGGTGGCTGGGCGGGCCGGGTCGCTGCCGAACGGCAGACCCTCCTGGGACAGATCAAGACCCCGCAGGACGCGACCATGGCGGATCGGATCTCCGCCCTCTACAGCGACGCCTGGCACACCACGGCACTGTTCAACGGCATGTTCGCGCTGCTCGCCGTCGTCATCGGCGCGGCCGTGCTCACCCGGCCGGGCAAACCGACGTGGGTACGGGCCTTCGGCCTGGCCGGAGCCGTGCTCGGCGGCATCGGACTGCTGATCTCGATCGGTATGTACTTCGACCTCATCCTGCCGACGCCCGAAGCCGGTTCCTAAGGCCGTCGCCCGGCCGCGCCCCGCAATGTGGTGGCGTGGCACCGGGCGGTGATGTTCGACTGTGCGCATGGACCACGATGATCTCCTGCGCCTGTTCGACCGTCAGCTGCGCCGGGAGGCACCGCCGGACGGGCCCGGAACACGGGTCGAACGAGTCGGCGACGTGGTCCGTCAGACCGGCGCCGACAGCGACTGGAACGGGGTCATCTGGTCCGGCCTCGATCGAGACACGGCCGACGCGGCCATCGCCGAGCAGACGCGGCACTTCACCGCACTGGGCCATTCCTTCGAATGGAAGCTGTACGGCCATGATGAGCCGGGGGACCTCGGCGATCGGCTGCTCAGGGCTGGTTTCCTTCCGGAGCCCACGGAGACGCTGATGGTCGCGCCGGCCGACGCACTGGCCACCGAGGCCGTGCTCCCCGACGGCATCACCTTGGACGAGGTCACCACACCAGCCGGGGTGGACCTCATGATCGATGTCAATGAGCGCGCCTTCGCTACCCGATCCCCCTGGCTCAAAGAGCGGCTACTGGGGCAGTTGGGACAGGACACTGTCACCATGACGGTCGCGATGGCGGACGGCCGACCGATCAGCGGAGCCCGGCTGGAGATGCGACCGGGCACCAAGTTCGCCGGACTCTGGGGCGGCGGCACCCTGCCGGAATGGCGCGGTCGGGGCGTCTACCGTGCCTTGGTCGCCCATCGCGCCCGGGTCGCGGCAGCGCGCGGCGCCCGCTTCCTCCAGGTCGACGCGTCCGATCAGAGCCGCCCCATCCTCCAGCGCCTGGGATTCGCACCGCTGACCACGACCACCCCGTACGGCTATGAGATGCCCTCCGGGCCGCGGTCCCCGGCCCGGTCCTGAGCCCGGGCCGTCGACCTGACCCCACAGCACCTCCCACGCTGCTCCTGACTGCCTCTGAGGAGCTGCCACGATGCCTCGTGGACCACTTCGGCCTCGTCGGTAGGCCCGGGACCAGCTCGTTTCCCCCTCCGCACCCCGGGTACGCACAGGACCTCCGACCTTCGGCGCGCCTACCCGAGGGCATGGCCTAAGGCCTCCCACGACGGTTCCTAAGGCCCCCATCGCACCGAAGATGGGGAAGCAGCCCGATGCGGTGGACCCCTCCGGGAGGCGAGATTGGGTGGGACACCAGGAGATCCCACACCACGGAGGATGAGATGTTCGCGTACCGACTTCAGGAAATCCGCAGCGCCGATCTGATCGAGGCGGCGGCGGCCCACCGGCTCGCCCGGGAGGCGCGTCGGGCCCGCCGTGCCGCGAGTCGCAAGACCACGGCAGGGGCGGGTCGGGTGAGAGGCCCCGGCGAGGAATTCGTCCAGGTGGCCTGACCCGATGCTGACAACCGTCCCCGAGCCGACAGCGCTCCCCGGCGGGCCGATTTGTGGAAACACGATGTCAGAGCACTGTGCGATGCTCGGCGATGTGGAGAACAGGTCTATCAGTCCGGTGTTCGTGGGGCGGGCCCAAGAGCTGTCGGCTCTCACCGACGCCCTGGTCCGCGCCGGTGGCGACCCCGGGAGCACATCTCCCGGAGCGCCGCAGGCACTGCTGGTCGGGGGTGAGGCGGGAGTCGGCAAGACCCGCCTCCTGGAGGAACTGCAGACCGTCGCCTGCCGCCGCGATGCCGTCGTCGCCATGGGCGGCTGTGTCGAAATAGGCGCGGACGGACTGCCGTTCGCGCCCTTCTCCACCGCGCTTCGCGCCCTCAACCGCCAACTGCCGCAGGAACTGGCCTCGGCAGCGGCCGGACAGGAAGAAGAACTGGCCAGGCTCCTACCGGAGCTGGCCATGCGCCCCAGCGGCGAAGCGGATCGACGGGATGAAGAGGGCATGGCCCGCCTCTTCGAGCTGACCGCACGGCTCTTGGAGCGCATGGCCACCGACCGTACGGTCGTCCTGGTGCTGGAAGACCTGCACTGGGCGGACACCTCCACCCGCAATCTGCTCTCCTACCTCTTCCGCACCCTGCGTCGAGGGCGACTGGTCGTCATCGCCACCTATCGTTCCGACGATGTCCACCGCCGTCATCCGCTCCGACCGCTGCTGGCCGAGCTCGATCGGATGCGCACGGTGCAGCGGATCGAACTGACCCGGTTCAACCGCGGCGAGGTCCAGCGGCAGCTCGCCGGCATCCTGGCCGCTGAGCCCGAGCCCGAGATGGTCGACCAGATCTTTGAACGCTCCGACGGAAACGCCTTCTTCGTCGAGGAACTGGCCTGCAGCATCACCGAGAACTGCCGCAGCGGACTCACCAGCTCACTGCGCGACATCCTGCTCGTTCGCGTCGAAGCACTGCCGGAAGAGGCACAGCGAGCCGTCCGCATCCTCGCCGAAGGCTGCTCGACGGTGGAACACGGACTGCTCAGCGCCGTCGCCCGCCTCCCCGAGGACGACCTGATCGAAGCACTGCGAGCCGCTGTCGGCGCGAACATTCTGCTGGCCACCTCCGACGGTGACGGCTACCGCTTCCGGCACTCCCTCGTCCGCGAGGCCGTCAGCGACGATCTAGCGCCCGGCGAGCGCTCCCGCATCAACCGGCGGTACGCCGAGGTTCTGGAGGCCGAACCGCTCCTCGTACGGGACGAGGAGCGGGCCATGCGCCTCGCCAGCTACTGGTATCACGCACATGTCCCGGCGAAGGCACTACCCGCGGTGCTCAGCGCCTCCGTCGAAGCATGGCGGCGCCACGCCTACGCCGAACAACTACGCCTCCTGGAGCGGGCCATGGAGCTCTGGGACGCTGTTCCCGAGTCCCTGCCGTCCACCCTGCGGCCTCTTGACTACATCAGGCAGTGGGCGCCGAGCATCAGCGATCCCGCCACCACCCCGCTGCGCTTCATCGACCTGATGGCAGAGGCCACCGTCGCCGGCCGGCTCTGCGGTGAGCGGGAGCGGGCCCTGAAGATAGCCAAGCGCGGACAGCGGCTCGCCCAGTCGGACGACGACCCCCTGCGCGCGTCCTGGTTCGCGGTCCAACGCTCACGACTGGTATCGGCCCTGGGGCGGAGCGACGGCCTCGGCGAACTCCACGAGGCCAAGGAACTGGTACACGGACTACCCCCGTCCGCCGCCCACGCGGAAGTCCTCGCCGCCACGGCCAACTGGGCCCGGCTGCGGCCTTCGGGGCCGGACGCCCTGGTAGACGCCGAGCGGGCCGTCGCCTACGCCCGGATGGTGGGGGAGGAGGAGAACGAACTGCTCGCCCGGCTCGCCCTCGGCGGACTCCTGGTCGACGCGGGGGACCATGACGAGGGATTCGCCGAGATGCACCGGGTCAAAGAGCGGGCCGTCACCCTGGACCTTCCCTCGCTCATCGCCTCCGCCCACATCAATCTGCCCTCCGCCTTGGAGGGCGTGGGCCGCTCCCGGGAAGCCGTGGACGTCCTTCTCGAAGGACTTGAGCTCTGCCGCCACTACCGGATGCTCGACACCGAGGCATGGGTGCTGGGCAACCTCGCCGAGTCCTACTACTCGCTCGGACGATGGGATGAGATACGCCCGGTGGCCGAGCGGGCACTGCGCATCGCCCTGAGCCCCAAGCCCCGGGGGTACGCCGCCACCCGACTGAGCGACCTCGCCCTGGGGCAGGGCGATACGGACAAGGCGGCGGAGTATCTCCAGGCCGCCCGAAGCCACTTCGGGACCCATGACCCGCTGCTCCACAGCTCCTTGAGGCTCGACACCATTGAGATCGCCATCGCAGCGGCCCAGGGGCGGGTCCTGGATGCCAGAAGGCAGTTTCGCCAGGCCGTGGAGGCAGGGTTCCCGCCGGGCGTTCAGCGCTATGCCTGGCCCCTGCTGCGCGTCGTGGCCGAACTGGAGGCTGACACACGGGGTCTGCCCGCCGCGGAACATGGCCGCTCCGAGGCCTTGGACCTGATGAGCGGGGTGGCCAGGAGTCTCACCACAGGGGCATCGGTGTGGAGGGCCTACGACAGTTGGGTTCGGGTTGAGTTGTTGCGTGCGCAGGGTCGCGACACCGCCGAGGCGTGGATCGAGCCGCTCGCTGCCTTTGAGCAGTTGGACCTTCCGCACGAACGGGCGACGGTTCGGTTGCGCAGAGCGGAAGCATTTGTCTCATCGGACCGTCCCGGTGCCACGGAACTACTGAGACAAGCGGATGAGACGGCCCGCACTCTGGGAGCGCGTCCCTTGTCCCAGCAGATCGCTCTCCTGGCCCAACGGGCCCGGATCTCGCTCACCCGTCCCGCCAAGGTTTCCTCCGCTGCTCCGACGAGCCCGGCCCCTGGCCCGGCATTCGGACTCACCCCTCGGGAGGAAGACGTCCTACGCCTGGTAGCGGCGGGTCGAAGCAACCGTCAGATTGCGGCCGCACTGTATATATCCCCGAAGACCGCGAGTGTTCATGTCTCCAACATCCTGGCCAAGCTCGGCGTCTCGGGGCGGGTAGAAGCAGCCGCCCTCGCCCACCGTCTGCGCCTCTTTCCCGCCCTCCCCGAGGAGCAGCCCTCCCCTTGACGGGGCCACTGCCCGCCCCTCCCTTCCCCTGACCTGACCTGACCTGACCTGACCTGACCTGACCTGACCTGACCTGACCTGACCTGACCTGACCTGGCCTGGCCGGTCCGTGGCCGGTCCGTCGACCCGCCGACTTCCTGTGGCGTCCCCGGGCCGTCGCGATGCTGGGGCGCCATTTGGCGGGCGCGATAGACAAACCCGGGTCTGTCACCTGTCGTCGCCCTGCTGGTCCCCCGTGAAGCCCCATCTGCGGACAAAGCCCCCATGGGTGAAGCCCCACCCAGGGCGGCCCATCAGCTCCCGAGGTACATCCACGCCGCCGCCCGCCCGTGGGACCTGCAACCCCGACTCCCGGGCCTGGCGATTCCAGCGCGCACCCGCCCCGCCGTGCCCGACCCCCGGCGCGAGAGTCCGCCGGGCCAGCGTCGTCAGCGCACCCCGTTACACCGTCTCGCTGCTAGTCCCTCTCGCTGCGATGCACCCGGGGGACCGGGGGAAGCACCGCTGCCAGTGGCGGTTTCTCGGCAAGGGCAGGGCACTCGCCCGAGGCGGTGGACCCATCCGTGGTGAGGGGTGCCGCAGCACCGCGCACGGTCACCTTGCCCGAGGCCAGATCTATGGGGCCGCGCGACGGGTCGCTCTCTCCGACATCGGTCCTCGTCAGCGCCAGGCGGTTGCGCTCTTCGTCCGTGTGTTTGCTGCCCGGAGCGAAGAACTCATCCAGTGCGTTGAACATCGAGATCGCACCTCCTACTTCACCTCTAGCCGGAGGATCTTGTCGTCCCCTGGCCCGGGTGTGCCCCGGGTGTCGGTCTCGCTGGTGACCAACAGGATCTGAGAGCCGCCGGTTGCCACGACCGTGCGCAGTCGGCCGTACTTGTCCTGGAGGAACGACTGGGGATCGGCCGAAGGTTCCTCGCCCGCCAGCGGAATGCGCCAGAGCCGTTCCCCTCCCAGCCCCGCCATCCAGATGGAGCCCTCGGCATAGGCGATACCGCTGGGGGACGCCTCAGCCGTACGCCACTGGGCCACGGGGTCCACAAACCCCGCCTTACCGGCCTTGCCCTCGGCCTCCGGCCAGCCGTAGTTCTTCCCCGGCTTGATCAGATTCAGCTCGTCCCAGGTGTTCTGACCGAATTCGGCTGCCCACAGCCGCTTCTCGGAGTCCCAGGCCAGACCCTGCACATTGCGATGGCCCAGGGAGTAGACCAGGGAGTCGGCATCCGGATTGCCCGGGGCTGGCTGCCCGTCCGGGGTCATCCGAAGGATCTTGCCGGCCAATGAGGTCCTGTCCTGGGACAGCCCCGTCTCACCCACCTCGCCCGTGCCCGCGTAGAGCATCTTGTCCGGACCGAACGCAATCCGTCCGCCGTTGTGGACGACCCCCTTGGGGATGTCCCTGAGGATGGTGTCCGGTGCGCCCAGCTGCTGCCCGGCGGGCTTGTCCTCATCGAAGAGCATGCGTGCGATGCGGTTGTCCGACTCGGTCGTGAAGTACACATAGACCGATCGGTCCGAGGCGAACGTCGGAGAGATCGCAAGACCCAGCAATCCGCCTTCGCCGCCGGGGGAGACCCCAGGCACCGAGCCCACCGCGATCTGCTTCCCGGTCTTGGTGTCGACCCGGGTGATCGTGCCCTCATCGCGCGAGGCGACCAGCAGGTCTCCGCCGGGCAGGGTCGCGGCCCCCCACGGGGACTTCAGCCCCTCCGTGAGCGTGGACACCACCTTCACCGAGCCCTTTGCCGGTGGCGCGGGCCGTATCGGCGCTGAGGGGCTGCTCCGCGGGGCACCGGCTGAAGCCGAGGCGGAGGACGACGACGACTCCTTCAGTTCGTCGAACAGCTTCCCATCGCCATCCGAGGAGCACCCAGTGGCCAGCAGCGCCACCAGGGCGGCCAGCACGGTCGTCACACCAGGACGTTGCACAGTTCTGATCCCTTCGACAGCTCTTTGAGCAGTCTCACTACCCTTCTTACACCGCTCGCCGTCCAGAGGTTCCCGTTCGGACCGTCCGAAGTGATCCCCGGTTCCGCTGCCTCAGTCCCAGGAACCGCGCGCCCGCGGTAGCCGAGCGATCTCGTCCAGATCACGCGTCGATAGCCGCAAGTCCGCCGCTGCCGCGTTCTCCACCGCCCACTCCGCCCGTTTGGCCCCCGGCACCGCCACCACGTACCGCCCCTGCTCCAACACCCACGCCAGCGCCACCTGTGCCGGGGTGGTGCCCGGCCGGTGGCGCTCCGCTATCCGTCGCAGGCCAGCCACCACGGGCTGGTTCGCCGCCATCATCTCCGCGGTGAACCTCGGGTGCCTGGCCCTGATGTCGTCCGGCTCGAACCCCTGTCCCGGCGTCAGCGTCCCCGTCAGAAAGCCGTTCCCGAGCGGCATCGCGGCGAGGAATCCCACCCCGCGCGCCGCACACCACGGCAGCAACAGCTCCAGGGCCTTTGACGACCAGACCGACAACTCCGCCTGCACCGTGCTCACCGGGAACACCTGCTGCATCCGCTCCAACTGCCGGATCGTTCCGGCGTGCGCACCCGCGGCAGGTCCGGCAGACGCACCCGCCCGGACATGCCCGGCAGGAGCACCCGTCCCCGCCCCGTGTGGACCCATGGCACACACCCCCAGCGCCCGTACCTTGCCCGCGCCCACCAGATCCGCCATCGCGCCCCAGGTCTCCTCGACCGGAACCTCCGGATCGACGCGGTGCAGCTGGTAGAGGTCGATCACATCTGCCTGGAGCCGCCGCAGCGAGGCATCACACGCCCGTCTGATGTACGCGGGGTGACCGTTGGCGACCACATGCCGATCCCCCACCAGCAGCCCGACCTTGGTCGAAACGAAGGCGTCCCGCCGCCGTTCCCGCAGCACCCTGCCGATGAGCAGTTCATTGGTGAACGGCCCGTACATATCCGCGGTGTCCAGGAGCACGGCCCCCGCGTCCAAGGCGGCGTGCACCGTACGCAGTGACTGCTCGCCCCGCCGTTGGGACGCGGTGTAGCCCCAGTGCATCGGCATACACCCCAGCCCGACCGCGCCTACCGCCAGCGCTGTCGCACCGATCGTCCTGCGCTCCAACTGCCCGTACCCCTCCCTCAGCCGCCCCCCAAACTAGCCAATGCGGACCGCTGATCTCCGCTCAGGCTGTCGCCGACTAGCCTCGTGACCATGACTTCAGACGTATGGCTCTCCATACCGGTCGACGAAATCGAGGGTCTGCCCTCCGCCGCCGACTCCGGTTTCACCTACCGGTTCTGGAACGGCGGCGCTCAGCTTCCCGCCGATCCGGCGGACTGCATCTTCTACACCGTGCCCTACCTCCAGCCCGAAATCGCGCTTGTCCCGGTCCCCGAGATGACATCAGTGCAGGTCATCCAGACCCTTTCCGCCGGGATCGACCATGTCGAGCCGGGCCTTGCCGCACTCCACCCCGGCGTACGCCTCTGCAACGCCAAAGGCGTCCATGACGCCTCCACCGCTGAACTGGCGCTGACCCTCCTCCTCGCGTCCCTCAGAGGCATCCCCGGTTTCGTCCGCGGCCAGGACAAGGAGGAGTGGCGATCCGGTTTCTATCCCGCGCTCGCCGACAAGTCGGTCCTCATCATCGGCTACGGATCGATCGGGGCAGCGATTGAAGACCGGCTCGCGCCCTTTGAGTGCGCGCGGGTATCACGCATCGCGCGCTCTGCCCGCACTACGGCGCGCGGTGAAGTGCGCCCACTCACCGAAGTGCACTCTCTGCTCCCGCACGCCGATGCGGTGATCCTTTCGACCCCCCTCACCGAGGACACCAAGGGGCTGGTGAATGCCGAGTTCCTGGCCCGTATGAAGGACGGAGCCGTGCTGGTGAATGTCGCAAGAGGGCCGGTCATCGACACGAAAGCCCTGCTGGCAGAGGTGGAAAGCGGTCGTATCACCGCCGCCCTCGATGTCACCGACCCCGAGCCGCTGCCCCCGGGCCATCCTCTGTGGCATGCCCCCGGGGTGCTCATCAGCCCTCATGTCGGCGGCTCCACCTCGGCGTTTCTGCCGCGCGCCAAACGACTGCTGGCGGCGCAGATCACCGCTTTCGCGGCCGGGGAACCCTTGGGCAATGTTGTGCTGACTACGGAATAGCCCCTGGTGGGGCTCTATGCGGCCCGGTGCGGAGCTCGGCGGGGCGATCGTCGGAAGCACCTGGTGCGCTGGGTAAACGCGGTGAAGTCAACCAATCGCTCCGCGCGCCGAGATGGCGATTGATGGTCACTCAGAGTAGAGGGACTATGTCCCTGAGTGACAATTCTGGTGTATCGTCCGGACCGGGGACTGCGCCGGGCAAGGGGCGGTGCAGTAGCGCGACCTGACTGCCAATCAGACTTTTGAGGGGGGCGACGGGCGATGCATGGCCAGTGGACCCAAGATCCCATGAGGCGAGGACGTCAACGACGACCCTCGCACGCTCCAGAACCCAGCGCCACCACGACTACAGTTCCCGTTTCCATGCCTCCTAGGCCAGCCTCGACGATCCGGCCCAGCACGGCCCCACCCACTTCAACGTTCCCCACCGCTGCGAAGTCACCCCCGTCGTCGTTCCGGCTCACCGCAGCGACATCGGCGGCCCGCATCGCCCACGGCCGAGCCCTCCCCGCGCCGACTGCGGCAACGGCCGCGCCCCATGCGCCCGCCACGCCGGCGAGGCGCCCTCTCCTCGCCACCCACCGGTTCCCGGAGGCGTGCTCACCACAAGGAGCGGCCCGGTGAGCGCCCCGGGGGCAGTGGTGGCCCACGAGCCCGCCCCCAACGGCACTGGAGTAGTCGCCCAATTCATCCTCGCCCTCATCTGCGCCGGCTACGGAGTGGGCGCGGCTCTCGGTTGGGGCTCTCCCGAACTCGCCCTCATCATGGGTGACTTCGGCCTCAGTGCCGGGGCGCTCGTCGCCGCCGTCTCGTGCTTCCTCTACGCACGGACCAGCCCACCCCGACTGCGCCCCGCGTGGTTGCTCTTCGCGCTCTCCTCGCTGATGGCCTCGGCGGGCAACGCCGTCTGGGGATGGTACGAGGTGGTGCTGGATCGCGAGGTGCCCAGCCCGTCCATCGCCGACCTCTTCTTCCTCTGCTTCGCACCGCCCGCCATCGTCGGGTTGCTGGTGCTCGCCAAGCGTCCGGTCAGCAGAGCCGGCTGGGTCTGCCTCGGTCTGGACGCCTGGTTGATCGGCGGTTCCCTGTTGACCCTCTCCTGGAGCCTCGCGCTCGCCCACACCACTCGCGTCCAGGGCGAGAGCGTGGCCCCCGCCGCGCTTTCGCTCGCGTATCCACTGTTGGACATCGTGCTGGTGAGCATGGTTCTCGCCCTGCACTTCAGGCGCTCGGCCACCAATCGCTCCGCGGTCAACACCGCCATCGCGGCGCTCGCCCTGACCGTTCTGTGCGACACGTTATTCACCTCTCCCCTGCTGCGGGAGAGCTATCGCTCGGGGCAGTTGCTCGACGCGGGCTGGTTCGCCGGCTCGCTGCTCCTCGCGTACGCCCCCTGGGGCGCTCGCCGTCCGGTCGAGTCCCTGCGACCCCCGAGAGCGCCGCGCCCCAGCAGCCCGGTCGCCGGCTCGCTCGCCGCCCTCACCCCGTATCTGGCCGCCGCGGTCTGCACTTTGGGCATTCTCTACAACGTTGTCGAAGGGCGAACGGTCGACCGAGTCGTCGTTCTCACCGGCTGTACGGTCGTCCTCGCCCTGGTGGTGCGACAGGGCATCATGCTCGTGGACAACATCGCGCTCACCCATGAGCTGGCCCAGAAGGAGAACCACTTCCGCTCGCTCGTCCAGGGCTCCAGCGATGTCATCATGATCGCCGCTCCCACGGGCGTCCTGAGATATGTGAGCCCCGCCGCATCGGGTGTCTACGGGCGGGAGGCCGATGAGCTGATCGGCTCCGAGCTGGCCACGCTCATCCACCCCGAGGACCTGGGCCGGGTCATCCGGGAAGTCCGTCGATTCCTGACCGCTCCTCCGTCGGAAGAGCCCACCACCCGCATCGAGTGCCGCTTCAGGTCCGGTAGCGGGGAGTGGCTCAATGTGGAGTCCACGGTCAATCGCCATCAGGGCGGCCTGATCTTCAACAGCCGCGATGTCACCGAACGTGTGCGCCTCCAGGCTCAGCTCCAGCACAGCGCGGAGCACGATCCCCTGACCGACCTCCCCAACCGGGCCCTCTTCACCGACCGGGTCCGGCAGGCCCTGACGGGGAGACGATCCAGTGATCGAGGCACCGCGGTCCTCTTCATCGACCTCGACGGCTTCAAAGGCGTCAATGACCGTCTTGGTCATCAAGCGGGCGATGAACTGCTGGTCCAAGCCGCCGGACGGCTCGCCGACTCGGTACGGGCCGGGGACACCGCGGCTCGACTCGGCGGCGACGAGTTCGCCGCCCTGATCATCGGCGACGGCGGTGCCGACCAGGCCACACGCGAAGGCCACGTCGCCGAGATCGCCGATCGTCTGCGGCTCACGCTCTCCCAGCCCTACCGCGTCGACGGCAATGACGTTCGGGTCGCCGCCTCGATCGGAGTCGCCTTCGCCGAGGTGGGCATCACCCCCACCGACCTCATGCGCAACGCCGACCTCGCCATGTACCGCGCCAAGGCGGCTGGCAAGGACCGTGTCGAGTTGTACGTACCGCAGATGCAGGCCGAGGTCGTCCGACGTACGGAATTGGCCGCGCGGCTGCGCACTGCCCTGCACGACGGAGAGTTCGCGCTGCTCCACCAGCCCGTGGTCAATCTCGCCACCGGCCGTATCGAGGCCGTCGCCGCCCAGGCCCGCTGGCGCTCGGCCCAGGGGATGCTGTTCACCCCCGCCGAGTTTCTGCGCTCGACCGACGACGGTGACCGTTCGGCTGAGCTCGGCCGCTGGCTGCTGGAGGAGGCGGTGGAGCAGGCCGCCGAGCGGGATCGGCTCGGCCACCGGGTGCCCGTCTCGGTGCGGCTGTCGGCTCGCCGCCTACTGGACCGCTCCCTGCCGGGCGGGACGGTGGAGGCCCTGCTCACCCGGCACGGCCTGCCCTCCGGCGCCCTCATCATCGAACTGGCGGACAGCGATCCGCGGATTTCCTTCGACGATCTGGAGGAGCGACTTATCACGCTGCGCAGGCTCGGGGTACGGATCGCGCTGGATGGTTTCGGCAGCGGGCACGCGGCCATCAACGCCCTGCGCAAACTCCCCGTCGATATGTTGAAACTCGATCGGGGATTGATCGAAGGCATCGTGGAATCCGCTCGACTGCACAAGATCACCAGCGGATTGCTGAGGATCGCGGGCGACCTCGGGCTTCAGTCCGTCGCGGATGGGGTGGACGCCCCGGAGCAGGTGCTCGCCCTGCGTGCCATGGGTTGCACTCATGGCCAGGGGATGGCCTTCGCCGGGCCGCTGGACGAGTATCGACTGAGGCGAGCGCTGGTCCGCGATGACTTCCCGCTGCCAGGCGGGATCGCCCTGCCCGTTCTCGCCGGTGGCTCATTGAACCCACACACTGGTTCAAATAGTGAGACGCGTGTCCCACCCGCTTGACAGTCCCACCACGCGAGAGGGAGGGTCTGTGCCATGCGCACCCGAATTCTCGTACTTGGAAAGCGCGTCGGCTGAGCGGAGCCTCGATAAGGCCCCGCAGACTCCTCCCGACGCGCTCCCCTCGCTTGCCTCACGGCACGGGGGGTTTTTTGTTGTACCGATACAGGTTCCAGGCGTGAGAATTCACCGCAAAATCCACCAGCAGGACCCGGTGGATGCTCTAGCGACACCCGTGAAATCCTGAGCAAGACAGCCCCATAAGTAGTAACTGGCAGTAATCAAATGCAAGCCCATAAAAAATCAGCCATTCCGTAGAAACCTCGGCAAGATCGCAGACCTTCCGCAGGGCCCCAGGGCCCACACGGAGGCGGCTCAGCCCGGCGAGATCCATGGCCCGGCCCTCACCACGCTCAGCAACACCTCGCAGACCGATCGCAGCAACCTCAGCGTCAGCCCTCAGCTTTGAGAAGAGAATGCCGATGACCGAGCAGGCCACCGGGGCCCACCATCCGCAGCCGCGGGCCCGAACTGTCGGACACTCCACCCCCGCAGTCGAGCACGTCACGGGCGCCAAGTCCCTCATTCGCTCTCTTGAGGAAGTGGGGGCGGACACCGTCTTCGGTATCCCCGGCGGCGCCATCCTCCCCGCGTACGACCCGATGATGGACTCCACCAAGGTCCGTCACATCCTGGTCCGCCACGAGCAGGGCGCGGGCCACGCGGCCACCGGGTACGCCCAGGCCACCGGCAAGGTCGGGGTCTGCATGGCCACCTCGGGACCGGGCGCCACCAACCTGGTCACCCCGATCGCCGACGCCCATATGGACTCCGTCCCGCTGGTCGCGATCACCGGCCAGGTCTCCTCCAAGGCGATCGGCACCGACGCCTTCCAGGAAGCGGACATCGTCGGCATCACCATGCCGATCACCAAGCACAACTTCCTGGTCACCAAGGCCGAGGACATCCCGCGGACGATCGCCGAGGCCTTCCACATCGCCTCCACCGGCCGGCCGGGCCCCGTCCTCGTCGACATCGCCAAGGACGCCCTCCAGGCCCAGACCACCTTCAGCTGGCCCCCCGTCCTGGACCTGCCCGGCTACCGCCCGGTGACCAAGCCGCACGCCAAGCAGATCCGGGAAGCCGCCAAGCTGATCGTCCAGGCCAAGCGTCCCGTCCTCTATGTCGGCGGCGGTGTTCTCAAGGCGCACGCCACCGCTGAACTGAAGGTCCTCGCCGAGCTGACCGGGGCACCCGTCACCACCACCCTGATGGCGCTGGGGGCCTTCCCCGACAGCCATGAGCTGCATGTGGGCATGCCCGGTATGCATGGCGCGGTGACCGCGGTCACCGCGCTCCAGAAGGCCGATCTGCTCATCGCCCTCGGTGCCCGCTTCGATGACCGGGTCACCGGCAAACTCGACAGCTTCGCCCCGTACGCCAAGGTCGTCCACGCTGACATCGACCCCGCCGAGATCGGGAAGAACCGAGCCGCCGACGTGCCGATCGTGGGTGACGCCCGTGAGGTCATCGCCGATCTGGTCCAGGCCGTCCAGGCAGAGCACAGCGAGGGCCACATCGGCGACTACAGCGCCTGGTGGAAGGACCTCAACCGCTGGCGCGAGACCTACCCCCTCGGCTACGACCAGCCGGCGGACGGCAGCCTCTCCCCGCAGCAGGTCATCCAGCGCATCGGTCAGCTCGCCCCCGAAGACACGATCTACGCCGCCGGGGTCGGCCAGCACCAGATGTGGGCCGCCCACTTCATCGACTACGAGAAGCCCGCCACCTGGCTGAACTCGGGCGGCGCCGGAACCATGGGATACGCGGTCCCGGCCGCCATGGGCGCGAAGGCCGGCTCCCCCGAGCGCACGGTCTGGGCGATCGACGGTGACGGCTGCTTCCAGATGACCAATCAGGAACTCACCACCTGCGCGCTGAACAACATCCCGATCAAGGTCGCCATCATCAACAACGGCGCGCTCGGGATGGTCCGCCAGTGGCAGACGCTGTTCTACAACCAGCGCTACTCCAACACCGTCCTGCACTCCGGCACCGGAGAGGGCGGCAGTGAGCCCAGCGGCGGCACTCGTGTCCCCGACTTCGTCAAGCTCTCGGAAGCGATGGGCTGTTACGCGATCCGCTGTGAGTCCCCCGACGACCTCGACAAGGTCATCGCGGAGGCCAACGCCATCAACGACCGTCCCGTGGTCATCGACTTCATCGTCCACGAGGACGCGATGGTCTGGCCGATGGTGGCCGCCGGCACCTCCAACGACGAGGTCATGGCCGCCCGTGGCGTCCGCCCCGACTTCGGCGACAACGAAGACGACTGAGCGAGCGAGCAGAAGAGAGACCGACTCCGATGACCTCCTACAACAACCCGGCGCACACGCATATGTCGAAGCACACGCTCTCCGTCCTGGTGCAGAACACCCCCGGCATCCTGGCCCGGATCGCCGCCCTCTTCTCCCGCCGCGGCTTCAACATCGACTCGCTCGCCGTCGGCGTGACCGAACACCCCGACATCTCCCGCATCACCATCGTGGTCAATGTCGAGGAACTGCCGCTGGAGCAGGTGACCAAGCAGCTCAACAAGCTCGTCAACGTCCTGAAGATCGTCGAACTGGAGCCGGCCAACGCCATCCAGCGCGAACTCGTGCTGGTGAAGGTCCGCGCCGACAACGAGACCCGTTCCCAGATCGTCGAGATCGTCCAGCTGTTCCGTGCCAAGACCGTGGACGTCTCACCCGAGGCGGTCACCATCGAGGCCACCGGATCGAGTGACAAGCTGGAGGCCATGCTCAAGATGCTGGAGCAGTTCGGCATCAAGGAGCTGGTGCAGTCCGGCACGATCGCCATAGGGCGTGGCGCCCGGTCCATCACCGACCGGTCGCTGCGCGCCCTCGACCGCAGCGCCTGACCCTCGCTCCGGCTCGCATAGCGAGACCCGAAAACCTCCCCGCGCCCTCCCGCCGTACGGTGGGACGCACAACCTGCACACCAAGGAGACATTCCAGTGGCCGAGCTGTTCTACGACGACGATGCCGACCTGTCCATCATTCAGAACCGCAAGGTCGCGGTCATCGGCTACGGCAGCCAGGGCCACGCCCACGCCCTGTCGCTCCGTGACTCCGGCGTGGACGTCCGCGTCGGTCTGCACGAGGGTTCCAAGTCCAAGGCGAAGGCCGAGGAGCAGGGTCTGCGGGTGGTGACCGTCGCCGAGGCTTCCGCCGAGGCCGACGTCATCATGATCCTCACGCCGGACCCGATCCAGGCCCAGGTCTACGAGGAGTCCATCGCCCCGAACCTCAAGGACGGCGACGCGCTGTTCTTCGGTCACGGCCTCAACATCCGCTTCGGCTTCATCAAGCCCCCGGCCGGTGTCGACGTCGCCATGGTCGCCCCGAAGGGCCCTGGCCACCTGGTCCGCCGCCAGTACGAGGAAGGCCGCGGCGTTCCGTGTATCGCCGCCGTGGAGCAGGACGCCACCGGCAAGGGCTTCGAGCTGGCCCTGTCGTACGCCAAGGGCATCGGCGGCACCCGTGCCGGCGTGATCAAGACCACCTTCACCGAAGAGACCGAGACCGACCTCTTCGGCGAGCAGGCCGTGCTCTGCGGCGGTGCGTCCGCGCTGGTCAAGGCCGGCTTTGAGACCCTGGTCGAGGCTGGCTACCAGCCGGAGATCGCCTACTTCGAGTGCCTCCACGAGCTGAAGCTGATCGTGGACCTGATGTACGAGGGCGGCCTGGAGAAGATGCGCTGGTCGGTCTCCGAGACCGCCGAGTGGGGCGACTACATCACCGGCCCCCGCATCATCACCGACCAGACCAAGGTCGAGATGAAGAAGATCCTCGCGGAGATCCAGGACGGCACCTTCGCCCGTAACTGGATGGACGAGTACCACAGCGGTCTGAAGAAGTACAACGAGTACAAGACGCAGGATGAGAACCACCTGCTGGAGACCACGGGCAAGGAGCTTCGCAAGCTCATGAGCTGGGTCGACAACGACGAGGCGTAAGCCGAAGGCGGGGGCCGGGACTGCCGTGTCCCGGCCCTTCGCCGTGATGGCACCGCCCGGGCGCGAGAGCGACCGGTGTGCGCCCCGGACACTCGCGGACACGCCGGGACTCTCCGGGCGGTTCTCCACTTCGTCCAGCCACGGATGGGTGATCCTGCCGAGAAGGCACAAGACACACCCCGATCCACCACTACACTTCTCAACAACACCTTCGCGTCAGGCCCACAGTGTCGTGCGTCTTCCACGCGGCTAGCCCCCTCCACCGCCTGCGGCCGTCGGGACGGCCGTCTGCAATGGACTAGTGAGGACTCACGTGAGCACTGCGTCTCGGAAACCAGTCGTACTCATCGCTGAAGAGCTGTCGCCCGCCACCGTGGATGCGCTCGGCCCTGACTTTGAGATTCGTCACTGCAACGGTGCGGACCGTGCGGAGTTGATCCCCGCCATCGCCGATGTGGACGCCATTCTGGTGCGTTCCGCGACCAAGGTCGACGCCGAAGCCATCGCCGCCGCCAAGAAGTTGCGCGTCGTCGCACGCGCCGGTGTCGGCCTGGACAACGTCGACGTGTCCGCCGCCACCAAGGCCGGCGTCATGGTCGTCAACGCACCGACCTCCAACATCGTCACGGCCGCCGAGCTGGCCTGCGGCCTGCTCGTCGCCACCGCGCGCAACATCCCCCAGGCCAACACCGCCCTGAAGAACGGCGAGTGGAAGCGCTCCAAGTACACCGGCGTCGAGCTGAGCGAGAAGGTCCTCGGCGTGGTCGGCCTCGGCCGTATCGGTGTGCTGGTCGCCCAGCGGATGTCGGCCTTCGGTATGAAGATCGTCGCGTACGACCCCTATGTTCAGCCCGCCCGCGCCGCCCAGATGGGCGTCAAGCTGCTCACCCTCGATGAGCTGCTGGAAGTCGCCGACTTCATCACCGTGCATCTGCCGAAGACCCCCGAGACCCTCGGTCTCATCGGGGACGACGCGCTGCACAAGGTCAAGCCGACCGTGCGGATCGTCAACGCCGCCCGCGGTGGCATCGTCGACGAGGAGGCGCTGGCCTCGGCGCTCAAGGAGGGCCGGGTCGCGGGCGCGGGCCTCGATGTGTATGCGAAGGAGCCGTGCACCGACTCCCCGCTCTTCCAGTTCGACCAGGTCGTCTGTACCCCGCACCTCGGCGCGTCCACCGACGAGGCACAGGAGAAGGCCGGCGTCGCCGTCGCCCGTTCCGTGCGCCTCGCGCTCGCCGGTGAGCTGGTGCCGGACGCGGTCAACGTTCAGGGCGGCGTGATCGCCGAGGACGTCAAGCCCGGTCTGCCGCTCGCCGAGCGCCTCGGCCGCATCTTCACCGCACTCGCGGGCGAGGTCGCGGTCCGTCTCGATGTCGAGGTGTACGGCGAGATCACCCAGCACGACGTCAAGGTGCTGGAACTATCAGCGCTCAAGGGCGTGTTCGAAGACGTCGTCGACGAGACCGTTTCCTATGTCAACGCTCCGCTCTTCGCACAGGAGCGCGGTGTTGAGGTACGGCTGACGACCAGCTCGGAGTCCCCGGACCACCGCAATGTCGTCACCGTGCGCGGCACCCTCTCGGGCGGTGAGGAGGTCGCGGTCTCCGGCACTCTCGCCGGTCCCAAGCACCTTCAGAAGATCGTGGCGATCGGCGACCACGACATCGATCTGGCGCTCGCCGACCACATGGTGGTGCTGCGCTACCAGGACCGCCCCGGTGTCGTCGGCACCGTCGGCCGGATTCTCGGTGAGGCCGGACTGAACATCGCGGGGATGCAGGTGTCCCGTGCCCATGAGGGCGGCGAAGCCGTTGTCGTACTCACGGTGGATGACGATGTGCCGCAGTCGGTGCTCACGGAGATCGCCGAAGAGATCGGCGCCGTATCGGCCCGCTCGGTCAACCTGATCTGACCTCTCCTACCGCAGGGGCCCGACTCACCTCTCGTGAGTCGGGCCCCTGCGGTATGTGTGCCCGGTCACGGTGGGAGCCATATCTGTTGACCCGTCATATGCCTGCTGGGGAGCGGGAGTTGCCGTCCGGCGGCCGGGCCGTGCCCAGGGGATGGAGGCCTTCGAGGAAGGGCTGTTCTGTGCTTCGGCGGGGGAGCGAGGGCGGTTGGGGCAGAACCCTCAGCCGGGCCGGGCCAGGCGGTCGGCGGAACGAGCGTTATGGCCCCGGTTTCGCGGCGCCTTGCCGTCCCCGGGCCGGTGGGACGCACCAGGCCAGGGCCGCCCGCCGGGGGTTTCCCGGCGAGCGGCCCGGATGACGGGGTGTACCTCAGCCGTTCCGGGTGCCGGTGTGCCGGATCACCGCGGTGGCCGAGCGGGGGCGGGACCCTCGGTTTCCGTCCGGCCAGGAGCTGACGGCCCCGGGGTCGCCCGCCTTCGGCGCACCCCAGGCGGAGGTGCGCTGACCGGGGTGCTGGATGTTGACGAACAGCGTGCGACCGTCGGCCGAGGTGGCCACGCCGGTCACCTCGGCGCCGCGCGGCGCGGTGAGGAACCGTTGGACCGTTCCGGTGCGGGTGTCCGCCGCCAGCAGGGCGTTGTTGCCGAGCGACCGGTAGGGCCCGTCAGGACCGTTGAGGTGACGGCCGGGAATGCCGGTGGAGATCCACAGCCGCCCGCCCGCGTCGAACCACAGACCCTTGGGGTGCGCGAACGCCCCTTCCGACGCCGCGTCGTCCTCGCCGCCGGTGAGGAACCGCTCCCACGCGAACACGTTCGCGGCCGGGTCGCCGCCCTCACCGCGCCAGCGCACGATCTCACCGTAAGGACCCGTGCCCGGGACACAGGCGCTGCCCGCGCCACCGCAGGAGGCGCCGCCCTCCCCGCCCACCAAGGCGAGATAGACGTCGCCGCCGAGCGGGTCGACCGCCACCCGCTCGGGGCGGGCCAGCGGTGTCGCGCCGAGCGCATCGGCCGCGAGCCGGGCCCGTACGAGCACATCGGCCTGGTCCCGCCAGCCGTTCTCCGCGGTCAGCGGCCCCTTCCCGTACGCCAGCGGCAGCCATGCGCCGGTGCCGTCTGGGGAGAGCCGGGCGACCTGGAGGGTGCCGTGGTCCAAGGGGTCCTTGCCCCGCGCGCGTAGCTCGCGCCAGGGTGCGGAGCCGACGAAGCGGTACAGGTACTCGCCGTCCTCCGCGTCCGTGCTGTGGACGATGATCCGTCCGGCGGTCTCGGACACCGTCGCGCTGCCGTGCGCGAAGCGCCCGAGGGCGGTCCGCTTGATCGGCTCCGATGCCGGGTCGCGGGCGTCGATCTCCACGATCCAGCCGTAGTGCTCGGGGTGGGAGCGCCGGTCGGCCAGGTCGAACCGGGGGTTCTCGGTGTGCCAGGCGTGTCCGAAACCGCTGGCGGCCAGACCGTCGCGGACATCGCTCTCGGAGCGACGCCAGGTCCGGTCGTCGGTGCCGAAGAACGCGTTGGCGTTCTCCTCCGCCACGAGCACCGTGCCCCAGGGAGTGATGTCGACCGCGCCGGGGGCCAGCACACCGAGGGCCGTGCCCCGGCCCGCGGCCGGGCCGGAGAGCCGGACCGGGGTGTTCGCGGTGATGCGCCGGTTGTACCGGGAGCTCTCGGTGCGCCAGGCGGTCTTCGCGGTCCTTCCGGCGGCCACCGCGACCACGGTCACCCCCTGCGCTGCCATGGCCGTCTGCGCCGCGCCCTCCGTAAGCGCGGCGTCGGCGGACTCATGGGCCAGGACCAGCAGGCCGTGCGGGGGAGTGTTGCCGCTCCGGGCGAAGGGCAGGAACCCCACTCCGTGGTGGTGGCTTCCGATCTGGTGCGCCTGGTCGGCCGCGGAGGCCACCCGCCCGGGGCGCCAGGGCGGGGCGGAGGACGTCAGGGGCTCGCCCCAGCGGGCGATGGTGTCGGCCCGGAAGCCCTCGGGGACGATGAGCGCGTCGGCGTCACCGGCCGGCACCGCGGTGAAGGCGGGCAGCACGCCGTGGCCGCCGGTTTCGGCCGGGAACCCGGGCGCGGCCGTAGCGCTCGGAGCGGACGCGACGATGAGGCCGGCGGCAGCGAGCGCGCCCCCGGCGAGAACGGTGCGTCGGGACGCGGCGGTTGGCCGGTCGACGGAGGGTTGCGGCTGCCTGTCCGCCGACGGGTTCGGGTGCTGTCCCATTCAGAACTTCTCCAGGTTGAGTGCGGTCTGTAGGGCTCGGTTGGTGGCGGGCCCCCAGGACCCGTCGAGGGGGAGTCCGGCGCGGATCATCTTGTTCAGATGGTTCTGGAGGGCCTTGACGGTTCCGGGTCCGATGGCGCCGTCGACCACCAGGCCCGCGTCTGACCAGGTGTTGAGATGGCGCTGGAGCGCCCGCTTGGACTCCGGGCCCCAGACGCCGTCCGGTACGACACCGATCGCCCGCTGGGTGGCCGAGATGGTGGCCGGGCCGAAGCTGCCGTCCACGACGAGGCGTTCGCCGTCGGACCATCTGCCGTACGCGGCCTCGGTGTTGGGACCCCAGTTGCCGTCGGCGTCCACACCGATCTTGGTCTGGAGCCAGCGGACACCGGCCAGGGTGAGCGGCCCGAAGGCGCCGTCCACGACCAGGGCCGGTGTGTAGCCGAGGCCGTTGACCGCGTTCTGCTGGTAGGAGACCGAGCGGATCGTGGAGATACCGCCGGAGCTGGAGCCTTGGCCGGTGTGGGCGAGGTAGGCCTTCTCCGTCGCCGGTCCCCAGTTGCCGTCCGCCTCGACGCCGATCTTGGTCTGGAGCCAGCGGACGCCCGCCGTGGTGGCCGGGCCGAAGGAGCCGTCGACCACGAGCGCCGGCGTGTAGCCGAGCGCGTTGGCCGCGCGCTGCTGGGCCTTGACGGAGCGGTAGAGGGTCAGCCCGCCGCCGGTGCCTCCGCCGATGTGGGCCACGTACGCGGCTTCGGTGAGCGGTCCCCAGTTGCCGTCCGCCTCGACGCCGACCTTCCGCTGGAGCCAGCGCACACCGGCCAGGGTGGCCGGGCCGAAGGAGCCGTCGACCACGAGCAGCGGTGTGTGGCCGAGGAGGTTGACCGCATGCTGCTGAGCGGAGACGGAACGGACGTGTGTGACACCGGCCCCGGCCCCGGGCGGACCGCCGCCCTCGATGGGGACGTTGTCCCCCGCGAGCCCGCTGATCACCCAGTTGCGCAGGTCGGCGCCTGGGCAGGCGGTCGATCCGATCGCGCCGTGGTAGGTGGCTTGGAGCGTGCGGCCGGCGTTGTGGTTCGCGGCGTAGTACAGCGCGCGGATGGCGTTCTTGGCGGCCGGGGTCGCGTCTCCGTTGCTGCCGATGAAGCAGACGCCGATGTGGGTGGTGTTGTAGCCGGTGGCGTGGGCGCCGATGCTGAGCCAGCCACGGCCCTCATAGACCCGGCCGAACCTGTCGACCAGGAAGTTGTAGCCGATGTCGGGCCAGTTCCTGCCGTCCATGTGGTAGTTCTGGATCGATCGCACGGACTGGGTGGCGGGTCCCGCCGAGTAGTGCACGGCGAAGCCGGTGCGCTGGGAGAGCGGTACCGAGGACTCACCCCTCGGCGGACGGGCGCCCCATGCCACCCGCGGGACGATCGACACGACCGGTGACGGGGCGGGCCGCCCGGGGTCGATGACCGAGCCCAGCTTTGCGTACGGGGTCAGATTGCCGGGGCATTCCGTGTTGTCTCCGTGCGAGTGCGGGAAGATGTTCGCGCCGGCCCGGATGTGTGAGCTGACATCCCCTTGGAGATATCCGATCAGATTCTTTATCGAATTCAGCATCGCCTGGGTCGGCTGATCCCAGGATTTGATCATTCCCAGGATGGAGTAGAAGCCGGCGTTGCGTCCGACCGCTCCGGTGCCGTTGACCCAGATCTCACCCTGCTTGGTACGGGAAGTCGCCGGTGCGTCACCGCCGTTCGCCTCGCCGCGTACCAGTCCGCGCCCCTCGTAGATCTTTCCGTGCGGGCACACGAGAAAGTTGTAGGCGATATCGCCGTAGTCCTTTCTCATATGTTGTCCCCAGACGTCTGCGACCCCCTCGATGCACTCCGCCTCGGAATTCGGCGAGAAGGACATGGAACCCATGTGGTGGATGAATACTCCACCCTTCCAGGGGGCCCATTCGCGGCCTTGGGCCGGCTGTGCGGGGGCGGCGATCTGATCCCGCACGATCCGCAGGGCCGTGGTGCCGTCGAGGCCCTCCCCATGGATCAGTGGCAGCGCCAGTACGTGCCCACTGGGTGAGGCGGCCGCGCGGTCCGCCCAAGTCGAGCGCGGTCTTATGTCGATCGCCATAGAAGCGACTCTCCCGTCAACGTGATCATCCGTAGCCGGGGACAGTAAAGGTCTGGACCTTTGGATGGCAAGAAAGGGTCGCCAGGGGATTGCGATTTCCGGAATGGCGGCCGGTTGAACGGGAGTGCCGTCCCGATGCCTTCGCTCGCCCAGCGGATGGTAAATGCGAAGAGTGCCGGAAATGGGGTTGATGGTCGAGGGTAGGTATGCGGGAAGAGCTACGCATACGGGAGGCGTCGGGGTGGAGTGAGTGATGCGCGTAGGTTGGGAATAATGTCCTGCCAGTGGCTTGACATTGACTTATATGAGTGCAGCTGTCGGGTTGGCCCCATCCGCCCTTCCGTATCGCTTCGGAGGGGGCCTGGTGTCCGAAAGGGCCTGTGCCGCCATGATTTGATGCCCCGTCAGAGATGCGGCGGCGATCCCGAGGTGGACGATGGCGCTGCTGGGCCGCGGTGGGGTCTTTCCGCTTCCCGGCGAGCGGGGCCGGAATCCGATGTGCGCGGATCGCTCCGGACCGCTCAGCCGGAATTCCTCCGGTCACTACCGTCGCAGCCGGTTTCGGTCGATCGTTCCTTCCGAGGTGGAATTGCGCTCGGATGGTGCGCGAGTGAGTGTGGCGCTGTTTGGTTGGAGGGTTTGACATGCGATTCGGCCGACCGGTGCGGAGTGTCTTTCTGATCGACCGGACAGGGAATGCGCTGACGAAATTCAGTGCGATGGCCCCCAGACGGCCGTTCGGAGAGGGATAAGTCAAGGGAGAGGAGGCCGAGTGATAGGGGAAAATCTCCGCGGCTCCCTTCGGCACGGATTTCACGCCTACCGGCTTGAGGGTGAACGAAACCGCGGGTGGAGCGAGGGGATGGGGAAGGCGGATACCCGGATCTCCCCTTCCGGCGCGATGAATCGCCCTCCCTGCTCCGGGGGTTCTTCGCTCTCGCGCTCTTCGTCGTAGCCGGGGAGTCCGTCCCGGCTGACGCGGGGAGTCCCGTGTGGGTCGCCAGGGCATGAATCAGCTATGCGCGCCCCCGTCGACGGGGGCGGACGGAGGCCCACTGATGGAGTCTGGCCAGGAGGAACCCTGAGGTGAGACACCCCAGGGCGGTGATCCACCAGATCTGGTCCGGTGGTGTCCGCGCGCCCATGCCATCGCTGTGACCGCTCGCTGATGCCGCCAGGGTGATCCCCAGGCCCGCCGCCAGGGTGAGTACCGTCTTGGTGACTCCCGACGCCTCACCCGCCCAGAGCGGATCGATCGCCGTCTGAGTGGCCACCAGCGTCAAGGAGTTCGCCATCCCCAGGACCCCGCCACCGATGGTTGCCACGGTCAGATAGACGGTGAGCGAGGAGGCCTGGGCGAGGCAACCGAACAACGCCGCCATCCCGCCCAGGGCCCCGGCCATCAACCGGACGGCCAGTCGTGCGGGTATCCGCCCGGCGACGGGCCCCGCCACGGCCATCGCCAGCGCCGGCAGCGCGAAGGCGGTGCCCGCGCCGGAGACCGAGAGGGCCCACTGCCCCTGGAGCGTGCCGGGCACCGTGTAGAGGAAGACCACCGTCGCGGTGTTGGCGACCGCCCCGCCGAGGGTGAGGGCCATAAACGGTCCATTGCGGAACAGGGCCGGTGCCACCAGCGGATGTGCCGTGGCTCGCTCCCGCCGGACCAGCAAGATCACCAGGGCCGCCACGCCGACCAGCCCGAACAGGACCGCATCCCACCGCCCCTGCCGACCACGGTCCAGGACAAGGGCGAGGACCCCCAACGCGGCGGTGGCCAGGAGCAGCCCCCGCCAGTCGACCGGCCGCGCCCCGCACCGGCTGCTCGTACCACCCCGGGCAGCGCTCCGGGGTGCCGCGGAAGACGCGGCACACCCGATGCCCAGCGCCGTGAGTGGCACCGCCAACCAGAACACCACCCGCCAGGACCATGCCTCGGTGACCGCGCCCCCGATGAACGGTCCGGACGCGGTGGCGATCCCGCCGAGCCCGAGCGCCCACCCGATCGCCCGCCCCCGCAGCGCCCCCGGGTACCGCTGGCTCAACAGGGCCAACCCCACCGGCATGACCAGGGCCGCCCCCGCGCCCTGGACCACCCGGGCGCCGATGAGTACGGGCAGGGTCGGCGCCAGCGCACATCCCGCGGCGGCCGCGCCGAACAGCGCCAACCCGACGATGAGCAGCCGTCGTCGGCCCCAGAGGTCACCCAGCCTGCCGGCGCCCAGCATGAAGGTGCCCGACGACAGCAGATAGGCGCTCAGCACCCATCCCGGGTCCGCGCTCGATGTCGGTAGGTCGTGAACCAACCGCCGCAACGCCACGGGGAGGGCGAACGCGTCGAGCTGTACACAGAACACACCCAGGGACACGGCGAGCAGTGCCCGTGTCCGGGAGGCGACGACAGGTGTCCTCACGCTTGCGGTCTCCTTCTCCCACTGCGCCGGTGGGGCGCGACGACGGCCGGGCACGGCTGTGCGGCGGCTCGGTCGGGCGAGGGGGGAGGTCACAGCCAGAAGGCCTCGGGGGCATCGCTGCGGGGAAGGCGCGGTGGAGTGGCGCCGGTTGACGGTGTGACGGAGGACGGTGTCGCGGAAAGCGAGCGACAGCCACTACGGCGCATCGGGCGTACACGAGGGCCGAGTCCGCTGGGAAACGCCTCAGCCAAGAAGCCAGGAAACCGAGCGGGGGACTCAAGGCCCGCTGCCCAAGGGCTGCCGTGAGGCTCCGACAACCTGGTGGACCTTGTTCTGCGGTGCCACCGTGCCACCGGGCCAGCGCGCCCTACCGAGCTCCGTACGGTCACAATCCCCCGGAAGCCCGGAAGCCCGGAAGCCCGGAAGCCCGGAAGCCCGGAAGCCCGGAAGCCCGGAAGCCCGGAAGCCCGGGCGCGAGGATGCGGGCGCCCAGATTCCGGGCCATCGGGAGTGTCGATCTCCTCAGCGCGCGATCGCCTCGGGGAGGAGCGGCGGGCGTGGCCGTCGCCTGCTCAGAGCCGGGTCGTCTTCAGGGCCATATGGAGCAGCAACCGGTCCTCGCCCTCGGCCAGGTCGAGTCCGGTGAGCTGCTCGACCCGGGAGAGCCGGTAGTAGAGCGTCTGGCGATGGATGCCGAGGGCAGCGGCGGTACGGCTGGCCTGGCCGCCGCAGTCGAGGTACAACTCCGCCGTACGGACGAGGTCGGCGTGGGACGGGTCGAGCAGGGGCATGACGGCGGGGTCGGGTGGTAGATCCCGGGGCAGGGCGGTCAGGGTGCGGTACGGCCCGATGCCCGCCCACTGGGCAATGGGTCCCAGCCGGGGTGCCGCTCGGGCCGCCCGAGCGGCGGAGGCCGCTTCCCGCCAGGCGGCGGTGAGCTCGGTCAGGCCGTGACGCGGGGAGGCCATCCCGGCGGTTGCGCCGCCGTCCGCCGAGGTCAGCAGCCGTTCGGCGGCGCTGAGCGCGGGGGAGGGGGTGTCGAGTGCCCGAAGCCTGACGAGCACGGCGAGCGCGTGTGTGCCCGTGGGCGGCCGGGTGCCTCGCGTATCGGGCGGCTGGTCGCCGCTCCTGCCGCCGGCTCGGCTGGGTGGGCCCGAGGACGGCGCCGGGGCGGCCGGGGGTGCCTCGGCGCTCTCCCCGGGCAGGGTACACAGGGCCGCTGCCCCCGGTAGTGACCGTACGGGTGGGGCGTCCCCGGTGGGCCAGGGCGTCACACACACCATCGCGTGCGGTCCGTCGGCCCCTCGTTCCCCGCCGCCGAGGGCGGTCCGTAGCGCTGCCACCGCCATGTCGTACTGCCAGCCGCGCTCCGCGGTGAGCACCGCGCGGAACTCACGGGACAGGTCCGTGCCGGCTCGTTCCTCGTCGGCCAGCAGGGTGCCGATGCGCTCCGCTACCTCCATGGCCGCGGTGAGCTGGGCGTCGGTGGGGCCGGGAGTGGTGTCCAAGAGCCAGACATAGCCGAGCACGATGCCCCGATGGCGTACCGGGAGGCAGACGCGGTCGCGGAACACTCCGGCGTCGGGGGCGGCGGGGATGCGGACGGGGCCGGTCGCCCGGGCGATGCCGAAGCCCTCGAACCAGGCGCGGATCGCGGGGGTGGACTTTCTGGTCAGGATGGACCGGGTCCTGACCGGGTCCATCGCGCTGTCGTCCTCGCTGTCGTGCGCACCGAAGGCGATCAGCCCGAAATCGCGGTTCTCCAGTGTTGCCGGAGCTGCCAGCAGTGCCGAGATCTCATCGACGAGTTCCTGGTAATCGCCCTTCATCTGGACATTCTGGCACGGCCTTCAGACATATGTCTGAGATCCCGGCCACGGATGCGTGACAGCTGTCGATGGCTGAGGATCGGAGCGATCCTTAGATTTCACGGTGGTTCTTCGTGCCGTCGCAGACGCGTTGCCCCCAACGCTTCGGCCCGGTGCCCGTACTTCCAGGAGGTCCCCGTGCTGGGTCCCGTGATCCTCGCCGCTTCGCGCAGCGACAGGATGCGTCGTATCGTTTCGGCCGCCCCGGTCACCAAGCCCGTGGTGAACCGTTTCGTCGCGGGTGAGACGGTCCGGGAGACCATCCCCGTCATTGAGGAGACCGCCGCTCGCGGCCTGGAAGTCACCCTCGATGTGCTCGGTGAGGACATCACCGACCCCGCCGAGGCGCTGCGCGCCCGGGACGCCTATCTGGAGCTGGTCGAGGCGCTGACGCCGCTCGGCCTCGGTGAGCGCGCCGAGCTGTCGGTGAAGCTCTCCTCCTTCGGTCAGGCGCTCCCCGGTGGCCATGATCTGGCGCTGAAGAACGTCCTCCCGGTCGTCGAGGCCGCCGCCGGGATCGGCACCACGGTTACCCTCGACATGGAGGACCACACCACGGTCGACTCGACCCTGGCCATCCACGCCGAGCTTCGTGAGCGCTTCCCGCGCACCGGGGCGGTCGTGCAGTCGTACCTGTTCCGCACGGAGGACGACTGCCGCGCACTGGCCGCGGCGGGCTCCCGGGTCCGGCTGGTCAAGGGCGCCTACAAGGAGCCCGCGTCCGTCGCCATCCAGGACAAGGCCGAGGTCGACAAGGCGTACATCCGCTGCTTGAGGATTCTGATGGAGGGCGAGGGATACCCGATGATCGGGTCCCACGACCCGCGCATCATCTCCATCAGCCAGGAACTCGCCCGCCGGGCGGGCCGCAAGCTCGACGACTACGAGTTCCAGATGCTGTACGGCATCCGTGAGGGTGAGCACCACCGACTGGCTGCCGAGGGCCATCGCATGCGTGTCTACATCGCGTACGGCACCGACTGGTACGGGTACTTCACCCGCCGCCTCGCGGAGCGCCCCGCCAACCTGGCGTTCTTCCTGCGTTCGCTGGTCAGCCGCGGCTGAACCCCCCAACTGACCTACTGCTTAAGGAGAGTCGGCACCATGGACGCCGTCACCAAGGTTCCCGCCCCGATCAATGAGCCGGTCCACGGCTACGCGCCCGGCAGCCCCGAGCGGGCCCGGCTCGAGGTCAAGCTCAAGGAGCTGGCCGAGAACCCGATCGAGCTGCCGATGACCATCGGTGGCGTACGCCGGATGGGCGGCGGCGAGCGTGTCGACGTCGTCCAGCCGCACAACCACTCCGCTGTGATCGGCACCTTCGCCGGGGCCACCGAGCAGGACGCGCAGGACGCCATCGACGCCGCGCTCGCCGCGGCCCCCGCCTGGCGCGCGATGTCCTTCGACGACCGCGCCGCGATCATCCTGCGCGCCGCCGAGCTGCTGTCCGGCCCCTGGCGGGAGACGCTGGCCGCCTCCACCATGCTGGGACAGTCCAAGACCGCGCAGCAGGCGGAGATCGACACCCCGTGCGAGCTGATCGACTTCTGGCGGTTCAATGTCGCCTACGCCCGCGAGATCCTGGCCGAGCAGCCGCCGGCCAACTCCCCGGGCGTGTGGAACCGGATGGACCACCGTCCCCTGGAGGGCTTCGTCTACGCGATCACGCCCTTCAACTTCACCGCCATCGCCGGCAATCTGCCGACCGCCCCGGCCCTGATGGGCAATGTGGTGGTCTGGAAGCCGTCCCCCACGCAGACCCACTCGGCCGTGCTGCTGATGCAGCTCCTTGAGGAGGCCGGGCTGCCCAAGGGCGTCATCAACCTGGTGACCGGTGACGGCATCGCCGTGTCCGAGGTGGCGCTGAACCACCGCGATCTGGCCGGTATCCACTTCACCGGTTCGACCCCCACCTTCCAGCACCTGTGGAAGACGGTCGGCAACAACATCGAGAAGTACCGCTCCTACCCGCGGATCGTCGGCGAGACCGGTGGGAAGGACTTCGTCGTCGCCCACCCGAGCGCCGATCGTGCCGTGCTGAAAACGGCGCTCACCCGGGGTTCGTTCGAGTTCCAGGGCCAGAAGTGCTCGGCGAGCTCGCGTGCGTACATCCCGGCCTCGATCTGGAACTCCGGCTTCAAGGAGGAGTTCGCTGCCGAGGTCGACGCGATCACGATGGGCGATGTCACCGATCTGTCGAACTTCATCGGTGCGGTGATCGACGAGCGGGCGTTCGCCAAGAACAAGGCCGCCATCGACCGGGCCAAGGCCGATGACAGCTGCACTGTCATCGCCGGTGGTACCTATGACGACTCGGTCGGCTACTTCATCCGTCCTACGGTCGTGGAGTGCTCCGATCCGGCCAATGAGGTCTTCACCACGGAGTACTTCGGCCCGTTCCTCGCCGTGCACGTCTACGACGACAGCTCCGCCGACCAGTACGACGCCATGCTGGAGCAGATGGAGTCCGTCTCGGACTACGCCCTGACCGGCGCGGTGATCGCCAATGACCGGGCGGCGGCGGCGCACACGATGGAGAAGCTGCGGTATGCCGCGGGCAACTTCTACATCAACGACAAGTCGACCGGCGCCGTCGTGGGCCAGCAGCCGTTCGGCGGCGGGCGTGCCTCGGGCACCAACGACAAGGCGGGCGCCCCGCAGAACCTGATGCGCTGGACGCTGACCCGCGCGATCAAGGAGACGCTGGTCGCGCCGACCGACTACACGTATCCGCACATGGGCTGATCTTCCCAGCCCCCCAGAGCCCGCCCCCGTTCCAGTCCCCACGCCGGAACGGGGGCGGTTCCATCTGCCCACCCAGCCCGTACGGTCATAGGCGATCGCAACCGGTCTCCTGCCGGCTAGTCATGATCGGACTCCGCCAGGTTCTTGATCGCTGACAGTCGGCTGTCCCAGTCCGACGCCACTCGGTCCATCCAGCGTGCCGTGCTGGTGAGCGGGGAGGGCAGAACGGTGTAGCGCGCCTCGCGCCCCTCCCGGTGGCCCACGACCAAGCCGGCCCGGGTGAGCACTCCGAGGTGTTTGACGATCGCCTGCCGGCTCACCGGTAGTTGCAACGCCAGCACGGTGGCGGTCGCCCGGCCGCCGTGGGCGGCCAGGGCGTCGAGTATGCGGCGGCGGGTGGGGTCCGCCAGTGCCGAGAGCACCTCGGAGACCGCGTCCTCACCCGGGTCGCGCCCGCCTTCTTCCGTCATGCCGCCATCTGCTCCGCGTACTTCCGGATATTGACGGTCTGTTCGGTCCAGCCGCCCTCATGGGCCTCGTACGAGGCCGAGCTCCTGCGGTCCTCGGGGATGGTGATCGAGGCGAATCCGCTCTCGACCACCCGCAGCCGGGTGCCGTCGCCCTCGGGGGCCAGGGTGAACTCAACCAGGGTGGAGTTGCCGTCGACGGCCTGCTCGCCGGGGTGTGCGGTCGCCCAGCGGTAGGAGAAGTGGTGCGGCGGGTCCACCTCCACGATGGTCGTCGGGAACTGCCCCTGCTCCCCGTGGTCCAGGAGCATGGTGCCGCCAGGACGGAGGTCGACCGGGGTGGGCTGCCCCTGGCCGAACCACGTACCGACGTGCTGCGGTTCGGTGAGCACCGCCCAGACGCGCTCGATCGGCGCGGCGATGCTGATCTCCCTCTCGATGCGGTCCCGGTCCGTGCTGTGGTCTTCACTCATGGCGGCCTCCTCAGCGCTTTGATGTGCAACTCCAGAGTTGCACGACACTGAGTGACGTGCAACCCGATGGTTGCGAATTGGTGGTTCCGCTGGATCTGTGACCTTGTGAACACTGTTCGAAGCCACAGGTCCAACTCCATTGACCGGTGGGACACTTGGGCCGTGTTCCAGCTTCTGCCCGGCACCGGAGTGCGGCTGCCGCATCACGCCGGCACGCTGCGCTTCGGTATGAGCGAACACGCGGCTCAGTGGGCCGTATCGAGCATCTGCGCGATCCGTCCCGGCTCTGTCTGCGGAACCGCGTGGGCGTTCAGCGGCGAGTATCTGGGGCTCACCATCGATGTCTGGGGCGCGCCCGAAGGGCTGCACGCCCAGCGGCTCGGATATGTCGAACTGCTTCGGATATCACGTGACTCATCGGGAGCGGAGCCCAAGACGCCCGCGCTGGTGGCCGTCGTCCATGAAGGCGTCGACCTCTTCGGCCGTCCAAGGGATGAGATCGCCCGCCATCTGCCACCGGAGTCCCGGGTGAACCACGGCACCGGGCTGAGCGGCGGCTATATCCAGTCGATCGGCCTGCGCAGCCCCTTCTGGTCCATCCCCCAGCGCTGACGGGCCCTGCCCCGAGGGCGCGAACCGATCCACCGGATCCCCCGCGCCCTGTGCCGCCGCGCTGGCCGCTTCGCCCGCCGCGCTGGGCCGCTGTGAGCTCGCGGGGCGTCTGGTTCAGTGCCGGCTGGACACGGTCAGTCGCGCCGGACACGGTCAGTGTCGACTGGACATGAGCAGTGCCGCCGGACACGGTCAGTGCCAGCTGGACACGATCAGTGCCAGGCCGACCGTGAAGGCGCTGCCCAGCAGTACCAGATAGATGCCGTAGAACCTCCGGTACCGGCGCAGCAGCAGCCCCAGTGCCGCAAAGGCCAACCCCACCGTCAGCGTCCGAGCCCCCCGGGCAGCCGCCGATGACACCAGCCACTCACCGGCCGGGACATCGGCCCGCCCGGCCCCTGCCGCGTACACCTTGAAGGGGATGCCGTTCCACGGCTGGTGTCGCACCGCCTGCGCCGACTCCACGATCAACTGCTGCCGGACCTCGACCCGCATCCGGTCGGTGGTCAGCGGGGCGGGCAACACCGCGCCCGAACCGGCGATTTGCAGGGCGAGCAGCGATCCCGCGAGGCTGCCCGCCAGGGCGGTGGCCGAAAGGCGCGGTGCCGCCCGGGGCGCGGCCACACAGGCGATGCCCAGCAGCAACTCCGGCATCAAAGGCCAGCTCAGTGCCTCGGCAAAGGCCCAGACAAAGGCGATCAGCAACCCCCAGCGTGACGCGGCCCGCGCCGCCACCCAACGTCGGGTCCGCGAGTCCCGCAGCGATTCCGCGTTGGTACGCCGGTGCAGCGCGGCGACCTCGTCGCGGGCCTGCTCGGGGGTGACCGTCGGCGGTAGCGGCGCACCTATGCGCACCCTCACCAGGGACGACCGCAGCCGCCCATGCTTGGGCAGCAGCCGATCGGTACCCGCGATCCCCACCGGAACCACGGGCACCCCGGCCTGCTCCGCGAGTACCAGAGCGCCGCGGTGGAAGGCGCCCACCGCGGCGCCGTTCCCCCCACGGGTGCCTTCCGGGAAGAGGACCACCGCGCGACCGGCCCTCAACTCATCGGCCATCGACAACAGATCGGCCATCCCGCCGCCGGTGCGCCGCAGCGGAAAGCCGGCAGCCAGCCGGCGGCAGATCCGGCTGCGCCACGGCGAGGCGAACCAGTAGTCGGCTGCCGCGCCCAACACCGGGGTGTGGCGTGCGTCGAGCGCGGCGAGCAGGGCCGCCGTATCCGCGTGGGAGGAGTGGTTGGCGACCACCACACAGCCACCGCGCGGCAGCCGACCACGGCGCTCCACCCCACCCGTGAGGGTGAGAACGCCCCACCACAGCGCACGGCGGAGCACCGACGCCACCCGTGACCGGGCCGGACGGCCCCCCATGGCCGGGGCTGTGGGGTTGACGGGCTTGACGGGTTTGCTGGGCTTGGATGTCTTGGGTGACGCCGGTGTCCTGGGGCTCCTACGGCTCAGCAGCCCGCTTCTCCTCATGGCGCGCCCACCACCATCGCCAGCAGCAGCGCGGGCAGTAGCGAGTCGATGCGGTCCAGCAGGCCGCCGAACCCGGGAAGCCAACTCCCCGCGTCCTTCACTCCTGCCTCCCGTTTGACCATCGACTCCAGCAGATCGCCCAGCACGCAACCCACCAGCACCGCCGCCCACAGCAGTGGTGTGAAGACGCCGACCGCAAACAGCACCAGCGCGGTCGCCACCGCGCAACCGGCGACCCCCGCCCAGGTCTTGTTGGGTGACAGCGGGGAGAGCGGCCGGGCCAGCGGCCCGCGCCGACCGAGCGCCGTACCTCCGCACCAGGCCCCCACATCGCCCAGCGCCACCGCGAGCCCCACCGCGATCGCCGTTTCCCCCAGCACCACCAGACCCGTCAGAGAGAGGGGAATCCACAGCAGTCCGAAGGTGGAACGAGCGACCCGGGTGAAGCCCGAGGCGGCATCCCCCGACAGCAGGGGCGGCAGCGCCGCGACGAGCAGCAGCAGTGCTGCGGCGCGTGGATCCAGCACCGCCGGGGCGAGCCAGGCCAGACCCGGCAGTACGACGGCGGCCACCGTCAACACCACCTGGTCGGTCCGCTGGAGCCCCGCCATCCGCGTGTACTCGGCCACCGCGATCACCCCGAGGGCGGCCGCGAGCGCGAACGCCCCGCCCGCGCCCAGGAAGAGCGAGCCCAAGAACACCGGGGCGGTCAGTGCCCAGGTGCGCCAGCGGCGCCGCAGCTCAGCCCGCATCCGCACCCGCGCGGGGAGCGCGGCCACCGCGATACCGCCGGCCCCGAGCGCACCGGCGACCAGCGGCAGGGCCCGGCCCATCGCATCGCCCACCACCAGGAAGCCGCTCATCGGGCCAACTCCTTCCAGAGCCAGCCGAGCCGGACCAGCGCGGTGAGCAGCGAACCCACCGCGATGACCATCAGCACCGGTACGGCCCACCCGGTGGCCGCGGCGACCAGTACCAACAGACAGCGCTCGGTCTTACCCACCGGGCCGCCGTTGCGGCGCGGCGCACCGGCCGCGGCGCCCGCCAGCGACACCCATGACGGAAGGGTCGCGGCCAGTGCCGCCACCGCCACCAGCCACCGCGGAGCGAGGCTAAGGAAACCGGCCAGCACCACCAAGTCCGCCACCCGGTCGCCGAGTTCATTGAGCAGTGCGCCACGCCGGGTGGTGCGCCCGGTGTCCCGAGCGAGGGCGCCATCGAGATTGGCGAAGGCCAGACGTGCCGCGAGCAGCACACCGACCGGGAGTGCGGCGAGCGGCACGGGCAGCCAGGCGAGCGCTGCCGCCGCTCCGGCCGCGCACACCACACCGGCTGCCGTCAGGGTGTCGGGCGACACCTCACGGCGGACGAGCGCGCCGCGGACCCCGGAGAGTCGGGCCGCGTACCAGGGCTTGAGGGAGTAGAGGCCGTTCATGCGCACAACTGTCCAGCGATGGCTTGTTCTCCACCACGACCCGGATACTCACTTCCTTGATGAGTACCTGTAAGCCGTGAGACCGGGGAGACTCAGAGTTATGTCCGAGACAACCTGGCTGGTCCGCACCGCACACACCCATGAGTTCACCCCCCAAGAACTGGCCGCCATCCACGATCTGCTGGACAAGGCCTTCGGCGGGGACTTCGGCGATGAGGACTGGGACCACAGCCTCGGCGGGGTCCATACCGTGCTGTATGACTCCGATGGCGCACCCGTCGCTCATGGCAGCGTCATCATGCGCAGGGTGATGCACGGCGGGCGCTCGTACCGGGTCGGATACGTCGAGGGCGTCGCGGTCCGGGCGGAGCTGCGGCGGCAGGGCCTCGGCGACCTGGTGATGGGGGTGCTGGAGGGAGTCATCGGTCGGGCCTATGACCTCGGTGCGCTCTCCGCGTCCGACGCGGGCGCGGCGCTCTACCGTTCGCGTGACTGGCAGCTGTGGCGCGGACGCATCGAGGCGATCGGCCCGGCGGGTGTGGTGCATCTGCCGGATGAGGAGGACTCCACCTTCCTCTGGGCCGGCAGCGCGGCCGAGAAGCTTCCGGAACCGTCCAAGGCGCTGGTCTTCGACTGGCGGGACGGGGATGTGCTCTGAACCGCCACCGTGGCGGTTCAGAGCGGCGCGGAAGCCGGGTGTCCGCCCGAGCTCTCGTCGCCCAGCTGCGATCGGTGCGAGCCGCTCGGCCCCATGACCCGGGGCCCGCCGCCCTGGTGGCCGAACCCCGGACGAACAGCGCGGAGTTCGCCGCGCTCTGGGAGCGCCATGAGGTGGCTGTCCGACGTACGTCGGTCAAGAGGTTTGTGCACCCGGTGACGGGCTTGCTGGAGTTGGACTGCGAGCTGCTGCTCAGCGCGGATCCTGGACAGCTGCTGGTCGTCCACAGCGCTCGACCGGGCACGGAGGCGTAGGAGCGGCTCCAACTACTGCGCGTGGTGGGACTTCAACGGATATCTCCCTGAGGCCCTGGGAGGTGCGCGGCGCTGACCAGGGGATTCCATGATCGCCGTCTCAGATAGTAGGAAGTCCGACTATTTGTAGAGACAGCGAGGCCCACCTCCCTTAGCTTGGTAGGAGCCGAACGTCTCGCTTGATCAAGCGAATGGCGTGCGTGAGCTCCAGCCCTTGGCAGGCGACCCCTGCGGCGCGCTCCCCGCCTCAACCGGCACCTCGACATCTCCGTGATCTCAAGGAGTCGATCACCATGCCCGCTGAGACCGCCCGCCGTGTCCGCCATGCCTCCCACGCCAGTGAGTCCGACCGCAAGAACGCGGCCGCCGCACTTCAGCGCGCTCTCGACCGCCGCGACAACGGCGGCTCCACCGGTCACTGAACCGCCCCGATGAACCCGGCTGGGTCGCCCGCGGCTGATGTGCGCTCTCCGGTCGGCCGCCGCTGAGTCCGATCCAGATCGCCGCGCTCGGGTGGGGATCAAGCCAAGCGCGGTCCGATGGGGTTCTCAGGTCGGCATGTGCTCGGGACGCCCAGGCGCGCGTGCCCCGTGTGGCCGGTGCGCCCCGACTGCACCACTAAGTCCACATCGTGGACGTCCCATGTCATGGGCTGGGACGGAGAGTAGGGTCCCCGACATGTCTCGCAGCCTCAATCTCGCAGTCATCCCCGGCGACGGCATCGGCCAGGAGGTCGTGGCCCAGGGCCTGAAAGTCCTGTCCTCGGTCCTTCCGCAAGATGTGAAGCTGGAGACCAGGGAATACGATCTCGGAGCCCAGCGCTGGCACCGCACCGGTGAGACCCTTCCCGATGCGGAGTTGACGGACCTCAAGGGCCATGACGCCATCCTGCTCGGCGCCATCGGCGACCCGACCGTGCCGTCCGGCGTACTGGAGCGCGGGCTGCTGCTGAAGCTGCGCTTCGCCTTTGACCACTACGTCAATCTGCGCCCCTCGAAGCTGTTCCCGAACACCGCGACTCCGCTGGCCGGCCGCCCCGAGATCGACTTCGTCGTCGTCCGCGAGGGCACCGAAGGCCCGTACACGGGCAACGGCGGCTCCCTGCGCACCGGTACCCCGGCCGAGGTGGCCACCGAGGTCAGTGTGAACACCGCGTACGGAGTCGAGCGCGTCGTCCGTGACGCCTTCGAGCGGGCCAACTCCCGCCCCCGTAAGAAGCTGACGCTGGTCCACAAGAACAACGTCCTCGTCTACGCGGGTCATCTGTGGAAGAACATCTTCGACGCGGTCGCCGCCGAGTACCCCGATGTCACCACCGACTACCTGCATGTCGACGCGGCGACGATCTTCTTCGTCACCCAGCCGGAGCGCTTCGACGTCATCGTCACCGACAACCTCTTCGGTGACATCCTCACCGACCTGGCCGCCGCCGTGACCGGCGGAATCGGCCTGGCGGCATCCGGCAACATCAACCCGACGGGCACCTTCCCGTCCATGTTCGAGCCCGTCCACGGCTCGGCGCCCGATATCGCGGGCACCGGCAAGGCGGACCCGACGGCCACCATCCTCTCCGTCGCCCTCCTCCTGCGTCACCTCGGCTTCGAGCCCGAGGCCGTACGCATCGAGGAGGCTGTCACCGCCGACCTCGCGGGACGCGACGGAACGGTCCGTACGACGGACGAGATCGGCGACGCGCTCGCGGCGCGAGTAGCGGGCTGACCCGACGCTTCCACCCAAGCCGCCGGGTCGCACCTCGCACCCGGCGGCTTCATCGTTGCGGCTTCCGGGTGCCACCATCATCCTGGACTGATTCACGCCGTTCCCCCCGGTACCACCCCCGTTTCTCGCATCAGCCCATTAAGGCGATAATCGAAGCGGGCCGTGGTCTGCGGTAATGCTCGGACGTCCTACCATCGGCGGCGGCGTGAGCGCGGTCCGTCACAACCAACGGTGAAGGACACTCCTCATGACGACGCCCTCGATCGAGCTCAAGCCCTCGGCGCATCCGCTATCCGACGCGGAACGCGAGGCGATCCTGGCCAACCCCGGGTTCGGCCGCCACTTCACCGACCACATGGTGACGATCAAGTGGACCGAAGGCCGTGGCTGGCACGACGCACAGCTCACCCCCTATGGGCCGCTCTCGATCGACCCGGCCAATATGACCCTGCACTACGCCCAGGAGATCTTCGAAGGCCTCAAGGCGTACCGCCGCCCCGACGGCACCGTCGCCACCTTCCGCCCGGACGCCAACGCCGCGCGTTTCCAGCGCTCCGCCCGCCGTCTGGCCATGCCGGAACTCCCGGTCGAGACCTTCATCGAGGCCTGCGACGTGCTGATCCAGCAGGACAAGGCATGGGTTCCCGCACACGGCGGCGAGGCATCGCTGTATCTGCGCCCGTTCATGATCGCGGCCGAGGTCGGGCTGGGCGTCAAGCCCGCCAACGAGTACCTCTTCCTGGTGATCGCCTCCCCGGCCGCCTCGTACTTCCCCGGCGGCGTGCGCCCGGTCTCCGTCTGGCTCTCCGAGAACTACGTCCGAGCGGTCCCCGGTGGCATGGGCTTCGCCAAGACCGGCGGCAACTACGCGGCGTCCCTGCTCGCCCAGGCCGAGGCCGCGGAGAAGGGCTGCGACCAGGTCGTCTGGCTGGACGCCCTGGAGCACAAGTGGGTCGAGGAGATGGGCGGGATGAATCTGTACTTCGTGTACGGGGACCGCATCGTCACCCCCGAGCTGACCGGCTCCCTCCTCGCGGGCGTCACCCGGGACACCCTCCTCAAGCTGTCGAAGGACCTCGGTTACCAGTCCGAGGAAGGCCGGATCTCCACCGAGGACTGGAAGCGCGACGCGGAGAACGGCACCCTCACCGAGGTCTTCGCCTGCGGCACCGCCGCAGTGATCACACCCGTCGGCCTGGTGAAGTCGGCCGGCGGCGAGTGGAACCAGAGCGATGGACAGCCGGGCGAGGTCACGTTGAAGCTGCGCAAGGCGCTGCTGGACATCCAGACCGGTGTCGCGGCGGATGAGCACGGCTGGATGCACCAACTGGGCTAGGGCCTCTCGTTTGGATCTTGCCGGGCCAGCCTGATCCAAACGACAGACCCCAGGCCGCAGGGCTCCCCTCCCCGTATCGACGGGGATGAGTCATGCCCCCGTCCCCACATCGGTGAGGATGGGGGCATGACGACGATCTCCGAGCGAAACGTGCGGCTGGCCGAGGCCGTACGGGTGCGGGAGCAGGGCGACGCCGCCGAGGCCCGGCGGCGGCTGCTCGCCCTGGGCGAGCGCTGGCCGCAGGACGCGGAGATCGCGTATCAGACCGCCTGGGCGCACGATGCCCTCGGTCTGGAGGCCGAGGCGGTGCCGTTCTACGAGCGCGCCCTGACGGCCGCGAGCCAGCGGCTAACGCCGGGGGACCGCTGCGAGGCACTGCTCGGCCTCGGCAGCACCTACCGGGTGCTCGGCCGATATGAGGACGCCGAACGCACGCTGCGCACCGCGGTCGCCGAGTACCCCGAACATGGCGCCCTCCAGGCGTTCTTGGCCATGACCCTGTTCAACCGGGGTCAGTACGAGGAGTCCACCAGGCTGCTGCTCGAACTACTGGCGGCCACCAGCGAGGACCCGACGGTACGGGCCTTCCACCGGGCGATCGAGATGTACGCCAAGGACCTCGACGGGACCGCGGGCTAGGGCGGTCTGCCCATCGGGTGCCACCACCGCGAGAACCTCCTACGCCGTTCGGTCTGACCGGCACTCCCGCTTCCCCCGTTCCAGGTCAGTCGCTTCCCTCCCGCGGGCCCCATGGTTAGAGTGACGCTCTAAAGGGAGGTGTGGTGAGGTGCGACTGACCCCCACGGAACGGGACCGGCTGCTGCTCTTCAGCGCCGCGGAACTCGCGCGGGCGCGGCGGGCCCGTGGTCTGCGGCTCAATGTGCCCGAGGCCACCGCGTTGATCGCGGACACGGCCTGCGAGGCGGCCCGCGACGGGCGACGACTCGCGGAGGCGATCGAAGCCGCCCGGGCGGTCCTCGGGCCCGATGACGTACTGCCCGGGGTCGCCGACGTGGTCACGGAGGTCCATGTGGAAGCCGTCTTCGACGATGGTTCCCGGTTGGCCGTGATCTCCGACCCGATCGGCGGTGGGGGCCTGGGCGATGCCGCCCCCGGCGCGATCCTGCCGGGCCCCGCGACCCCCGAACCGGAGCCCGCGCTACGGCTGATGGTCCGCAACACGGCTTCCGTCCCCATCAGCGTCACCTCCCACTTCCACTTCTTCGAGACGAACCCCCGGCTCGACTTCGACCGCGAAGCGGCGTACGGGATGCGACTCTGCGTCCCGGCCGGATCATCGGTCCGCTTCGATCCCGGCGCACGGTCCGAGGTCGGGCTGCTCCCGATCGGCGGCGCCCGGGTGGCGATCGGGTTCGCCGGTCTGGTCGACGGACCCCTCGACGCTCCTGGAGCCAAGGATGAGGCCCTGCGCAGAGCTGTGGCCTGCGGATATCTGGGTGCGCGCGAATGAGCCAGACGAGCCGCTCCGAAAAGCACCCGGCGGACGCGCCCCAGACATCGGAGGCTTCTGATGGCCGGAATTGATCCCTATGAGTACGCGGCTGTCCATGGCCCCCGCGCCGGCGACCGGGTCGTACTCGGCGACTCGGGCCTGGTCGTACGGGTGGAGTCGGACTCCCAGAAACCGGGGGAGGAGTTCCTCGCCGGATTCGGTAAGACCGCCCGGGACGGACTGCACCTCAAAGCCGCTGCCGTACGGGAGACCTGCGACGTCGTCATCAGCAACGTCCTGGTCATCGACGCCGTCCAGGGCATCCGCAAGGCCTCCATCGGCATCCGCGAGGGCCGGATCGCCGGCATCGGTCGCGCGGGCAACCCCGACACCCTCGACGGGGTGGAGGTCGTCACGGGCACGGGCACGACCATCGTCTCCGGCGAAGGCCTGATCGCCACCGCCGGAGCCGTGGACACCCATGTCCATCTCCTCTCACCGCGGATCATGGAAGCGTCCCTCGCCTCCGGTGTGACCACGGTGATCGGCCAGGAGTTCGGCCCGGTCTGGGGAGTGGGCGTCAATTCGCCCTGGGCCCTGAAGCACGCCTTCAACGCCTTTGACGCCTGGCCGGTGAACATCGGCTTCCTCGCCCGCGGCTCATCATCAGACGCGGCCCCCCTGGTGGAGGCCCTGGCCGATGGCGGTGCCTGCGGGTTCAAGGTCCATGAGGACATGGGCGCCCACACCCGCGCCCTGGACACCGCCCTACGGGTCGCCGAAGAGCATGATGTCCAGGTCGCGCTGCACAGCGATGGACTCAATGAATGCCTCTCGGTCGAGGACACCCTGAGGGTCCTGGACGGTCGCACCATCCACGCGTTCCACATCGAGGGCTGCGGTGGCGGGCATGTGCCCAACGTCCTGAAGCTGGCCGGCGTACCCAACGTCATCGGCTCCTCGACCAATCCCACCCTCCCCTTCGGCCGGGACGCCGTCGCCGAGCACTACGGGATGATCGTCTCCGTACACGATCTCAAGACCGACCTCCCCGGGGACGCGGCGATGGCCCGCGACCGTATCCGTGCCGGGACGATGGGCGCGGAAGACGTACTGCACGACCTCGGCGCGATCGGCATCACCTCATCCGATGCCCAGGGCATGGGCCGCGCGGGCGAGACCGTACGTCGCACCTTCGCCATGGCCGGGAAGATGAAGGCCGAACTGGGCCCGATGGACGGCGATGGGCCGCACGACGACAACGGCCGAGTACTGCGGTACGTCGCCAAGCTGACCATCAACCCCGCCATCGCGCATGGTCTCGCTCAGGAGATCGGCTCCATCGAGGTGGGCAAGATGGCCGATATCGTGCTGTGGCAGCCCCAGTTCTTCGGGGCGAAACCCCAACTCGTGCTGAAGTCCGGCTTCCCCGCGTACGGGGTGACGGGCGACCCCAACGCGGCGACCGACACCTGTGAACCGCTGGTGATCGGGCCGCAGTTCGGGGCGTACGGCGCGACCGCCGCCGATATCTCCGTCGCCTTTGTGGCGGGCGCCGCCATCGACCTCGGCCAGGACCGGATGCCCACCCGCCGACGGCGGGTCGCGGTCCACGGCACCCGGGGCATCGGCCCCGGGGACCTGCTGCTGAACTCCCGCATCGGCGACGTCGGGGTGGACAACCACAGCGGCCTGGTCACCCTCGACGGTGCGCCCATCCGCTCGGAGCCCGCCGAATCCGTCTCCCTGAACCGCCTCTACTTCCTCTGACGCTCTCCGGCCTGCTCCGACTGAGCCGCCGTACCCTCCAAGGAGTTGCCGTATGTTCCGTATGCCGCCCGAGTGGGCACCGCACGAGCGCACCTGGATGGCGTGGCCGGTTCCCAACACCACCTTCACCGGCGACGACCTGGCGGCCTCCCGTCGGGCCTGGGCCGATGTGGCCCGTGCCGTACGTCGCTTCGAGCCGGTCACCGTTCTGGTCGGACCCGCGGGAACGGACGACGCCCGGGCGCTGCTCGGGCCGGAGATCGAGATCGTGGAAGCCGAACTCGACGACGCCTGGATGCGGGACATCGGCCCCACCTTCGTCACCGACGGTCAGCGGCTGGCAGCCGTGGACTGGGTGTTCAACGGCTGGGGAGCACAGGAGTGGGCCAGTTGGGGCCATGACTCCCAGATCGCCCGCCGAGTCGCGGACCTCATCGATGTCCCCGTGTACTCCTCCCCCCTGGTGAACGAGGGCGGCGGAATCCATGTCGACGGCGAGGGCACTGTCCTGCTGACGGAGACCGTCCAACTGGGCCCGGAGCGCAACCCCGGCTGGACCAAGGCGGAAGTGGAAGCCGAGATCCACCGCCGACTGGGCACCACCAAGGCGATCTGGCTGCGACGCGGTCTGACCGCGGACTACCCCCCGCACGGCTTCGGCACCCTCGGCCATGTCGACATCGTCGCGGCCTTCGCCGGCCCCGGCACCATCGTCGCCCACACCCAACCGGACCCGACCCATCCCGACCATGAACCCTGCGCGCGCAATGTGGCCTTCCTGCGGACCCAGACGGACGCCCGGGGCCGCCCCCTTGAGGTGGTGGAGATCGAAGCGCCCACGACCGTACGGAACGAGGAAGGCGGCTGGGCCGACTACTCCTACATCAACCACTACGTCTGCAACGGAGGCGTGGTGCTGTGCGCCTTCGACGACCCCCGCGATGACCAGGCCGCGGCGATCTTCCGCCGGCTGTACCCGGGCCGCGAGGTGGTCCTGGTCGATGCCCGGACCATCTTCGCAGGCGGGGGAGGCATCCACTGCATCACGCAGCAACAGCCCCGGGTGGGAGCCTGACCACCCGCGCACCTAGCCATCCGGTGAACTGACCGCCCGCAGCCCCCTCCGTACGGCCTCGGCGATCTCCTCGCCCCGCCCGCTGTCCAACAGGTCCCGCCCCACGCGTACATACGCCTGGCCATCGGGGGAGACCACCGGCCCGATGGAACGCAGCGCCCGCTCCGGTAGACCGAGTTGGAGGAGCGCCGCACGCAGCGCGGAAGCGGAGGCTTCGGCCCGGGCCCGGGCGTCACGCCAGGTCTGCATCTCCATCACCGGGCCTCCCGCTCTTGCGTCGGGCAGCGGGGGCAGCGGCACGGAGGATAGGCCGAGGACGTCAGCGGGCTGAGGGACGTCTGCGGACCGGTGGGGGTGTCCACCACGATCTGGGGGGACACGGGATATTGGGACCTGTCCGGCCTCACTCGGTACACGCGCATCGTCATCACTCGATGTCCATCATCATGCGGCTCCTGATCTCAAGCTGCCGCATGATCGGGCCTGCGGATACTCCGACCAGGCGGCAGGAGGATCACGCTATGCATCAGCACGACTACTCCACAGTGCCAGGCCGTCCCAGATTCTCGATCAGGTAGGGCGCTGCGTCCTACCTGATGAGCCCAAGCCGGTCTGCCAGCCCCAGCACTGAACTGTCCCGATGGGGAGCCCGCTCACGCAGCTCGGAGACGAGACGGCGCGATGTGGAGTGGTAGCGCATCCATTCCGGTGCATCAGCCTCGGCCTGGAGCAGTGCGGTCTCCGCAGCTCGGTCTCGGCCCAGGTCTGTGCACGCCTGGGCGCGGTCGATGTGGAATCGGGCACGCCACGTCGGGGGCAGCGACTCCAGATCGGAGATACCACGGGCTGTACGGAGGGCTTCCTCGCTGGATTCCATTTCGACCAGGAAGTTGACTTTGGCGACCCCGGCGTTCGTGGGACCGAACGGCGTGGCGTACACGTTTAGGTCACGGCCCATCGCCTCGGCTGCCCCCGTCGCCATGTTCAGCAACCGGGTCACCTCGCCGTGCTTGTCCTGCCGGACTGCGGCCGTGGCAGCGCGGAGCAGAAGAATTCCCCACAGGGCAAGGTCTGCGGGCGGGGACCGAAAGCCCGGCTCAATCTGCTCCGCACGGGTCAGTGCTACCCGCTCGGCATCTGCCAGACGGCCCTGCTTCGTCAGAACCCACGACAACGTGGATGCGGCTAGCGTCTCAAGGTTTGGATCATCGCTGTGTCGGATCGCGGCAACGGACCGCTCCATAGCCGTGAAGGCCGCGTCCTCCTTTCCGAGCGCGGTGAGCGTTGTCGCCGCCACCTGATAGGCAACAGCCAGCACAGAGTGCGCGGCCGCCGCTTCCTGACCGGTGAACGCGTGTGCGGCAGCGCGAGCGTCACGGATAAGCGGCGGCAGGAGTACGCCGATCTCCCCTATCCGACCCTCCCGCCGGACGGCCTCGGTCGAGACAAGAGATGCCTGCAACTCCTCGATACCCGACGGCTCCTCCGGATCTGGCTCGCCGCCCAGCAGGTCTCCGATCGGAGACACCGCCTGCCGCAGCGCCAGCACCGACGGCTGTGAGTCGTCCCCGGAGTGAGGAACCTCAAACGTGCTGGGCTGCCCCACGAGATAGCTCGGCTCGGTGTCCAGTGCCCGGGCCATGGCATTGATGCTGGATAGGCGAGCAGTCTTGCGACGGCCCTGTTCCAGCTTCCGGATCACGTCGACGGACAGGCGCGCCCGCTCGGCCAGGGACTCCTGAGTCATACCGCGACGCAGCCGCAGTTCTGCAATTCGGTCGCCCATACCCGATTCGAATGTCACGGCAAACCCCTGCCAGAAGGTGAGCATCCACCGTACTCCCGTGAGATGCACCCAAATCGACGACCTGGAGATATGAGGAGTGGCCGCATACATAGGGGCGCCGCCTCGGGTCGGTGTCGAGCCCCCTAGGCCCGATCTTGCGCCCACGCCCGAGTGTCATTGCCGCTGATCTCCCTTTGCCGGATGCCCTGTTGCCCGAATCGATCCGATGGACGCCGCCCCGCTCGTACTCCCGGTGGCCGAATGGATGGCAAGCCCTCCGGCGTCTCCCTCTCCCGTACGGTCCAGCGGTACCGTCGTCCAGAGCACACAGAGCCGAGGGGGCAAGATGACGGTGAACTGCCCGCGCTGCGGGGCCACGGTATTGCCAAGGCCCGATGGCAAATGGTCCTGCGGGAACTGCGGCAGCGGCGGATGAGTACTCAACGCGTTAAATGCGATGATTGCGGTCATCTAACCGGTTTCTCCGGGCCCCAGGGTGGCTATGTGTGTGGCCGGTGCTGGTATGTCGTCGAGCCGGCGGGGTATGCGCGACTGCGTGCGGAGGGGCTCAAGACCGTGGCGGCGACCCGCCAGGCGCGCTCCCGGGCGCGTAGGGCGCAGGCCGAGGAGGAGCGCACGGCTCCCACATAGGAGCGCCGCCCCTCCCGCGGACGGCGAACTCGTGTGGATGCCGTCGGGGCGCTACCGGGCCGTCGCGCGCAGGCGGCGCGCTGAACCGTTCGGCGACGCGGCGCGAAACCGACGGCCCAGCCCTGCCCAGCCCTGCCCGGCTTCGGCGAGCTGGCGATACCTCGCGCCCTCGCCATCACCGGTGGGAATGGCGCATCGTCGACGGTGATGGAGAGTGATCAGGTAGAACATACGGGTGAATGTGATGCTCAATGAGCCTGGTGGTAGCGCGTCTCGCAACAGCGGATTAGGTGACGATGTGCCTCGTGGGGCACAGGGGATCGGACATCGACTGTCGTACGGCGCGCAGATCCCCGGGCCGCCCGCGACGAGGCATTCTCGCCTCGCTCCAGAACCCGCTCCTGAAAGCATGGGCAGTAACCTGTGACCCCCGCATCCCGGCGCCGCAACATCGCGCCACCCCGTGAGTCCGTGCTCGCCGCCGCCATGGCCACCATCGCCGAGCACGGTCTCGATGGACTCACCATGGCGGGCCTCGGTCGAGACGTCGGAATGAGCAGTGGGCACCTGCTCTACTACTTCCGCACCAAGGACGAGCTGCTCCTGCGGACCCTGGAGTGGAGTGAGGGCCGTCTCGGTGTCAAGCGCGGCGAACTGCTCGCCAGCTCGGCCTCCGCCGCCGATCGACTGCGTTCCTATGTTGAGCTCTATGTTCCCGATGGCCCCCGGGACCCCCACTGGACCCTCTGGCTTGAGGTCTGGAACCGCTCCCAGCACGCCGGTGAGAAGGCCCGGGCACGGCAGGCCGCGATCGAGGAGGCATGGCACCGGGATCTGGTGGCGCTGCTGGCCGAAGGAGTCTCCCAGGGGGAGTTCCGATCCATCGCTCCCGATCGTTTCGCCACCCGGCTGCGCGCCATCCTCGATGGTTTCAGCGTCCATGTCGCGGTCGACATCCCCGGTACGGGACGCACCCAAGTGCTCGCACACATCGGCGAATTCCTCGAAGAAGCGCTTCACTCGAACAGGAGTTGACGTACCGTCAAAAACTGTGCCGGGCCCCCGACCACGGGGGGAACGCAAGGCACGCAAGTACACGGGATCGTTGCCCTTGCAAGCCTTGTCGGCCCGGTAGGTCCTCCGGCACGGTGCCGCCATGGGACGAGCGCAGTGGAAGAAGATCTGGGTCGGGTCGGCCGGGAACATGGTCGAGTGGTTCGACTGGTTTGTGTATGCAAGCTTTGCGACCTACTTCGCGGGTGCCTTCTTCCCCGAGGGGAATGAAACCGCCAAGTTGATGAACACCGCGGGCATCTTCGCCGTCGGGTTCTTCATGCGGCCGGTCGGCGGCTGGCTGCTGGGTCGGGTCGCCGACCGCAAGGGCCGTAAGGCGGCGCTCACCCTCACCGTCACCCTGATGTCCGCCTCGGCCCTGCTGATCGCGATCGCGCCGACCTACTCGGTCGCCGGCTACGGCGGCGCGGTCGTCCTGCTGATCGCCCGACTGCTGCAGGGCCTGTCAGTGGGCGGTGAGTACGCGGCCAGCGCCACCTATCTCACCGAGGCGTCCCCGCCACGGCATCGGGGCTTTGCCTCCAGTTTTCAGTATGTCTCGATGACCGCGGGCCAGATCCTCGGCCTGGGACTGCTGATCGTGCTCCAGCGCACGATGTCCGATGAAGCGCTGCACGGTTGGGGCTGGCGCATCCCCTTCGTCATCGGCGCGCTGGCCGCCGCCGTGGTGTTCTATCTGCGCCGCACCATGCTGGAGACCGAGGTCTACGAGGAGTCCGGCGACGACACCCCCGACTGCCTCAAGGGCACGGTCAAGGCGCTGCTGGCCCACAAGCGTGAGGCGTTCCTGGTCATCGCGCTCACGATGGGCGGGACGGTGGCCTACTACACGTACACCACATATCTGACCAAGTACCTCTCCATGTCCGCTGGACTCCCCAAGGAGACCGCGACCCTGGTCTCCTTCTGTGCGTTGATCGTCTTCGCCTGCGTCCAGCCCTTGGCGGGCGGTCTCTCCGACCGGATCGGCCGTCGGCCGCTTCTGATCACCTTCGCGCTCGGCTCGACCCTCCTCACCGTGCCGATCATGACGCTGCTGAAACACGCCGGGTCCTTCTGGCCCGCGTTCGGCCTCTCGCTGCTCGCGCTGCTGGTCATCACCGGCTATACCTCGATCAACGCCTGTGTGAAGGCGGAGTTGTTCCCCACCGGTGTGCGGGCGCTGGGAGTCGCGCTGCCGTACGCCATCGCCAACGCGCTCTTCGGCGGAACGGCCGAGTATGTGGCGCTGTGGTTCAAGGACTCGGGTATGGAGTCGGGCTTCTCCTGGTACGTCGCCGGTTGTGCGGCGGTATCGCTGATCGTCTATCTGACGATGCGTGAGACGCGTGGCACCGATCTCAACCGGGTGGGCGCCACCGTGGAACGGGAAGCGCCCACTCCGGTGAAGGTGGCATCCCGTTGATCTTCCGTTGCGTGCCTGCGGACGTTTGATCTTGGGTCGCGGTTGTACGTCATCGGTCTGATTGTCCCGATGCGCGGAGTGCGCTTCACTCATCGGAACCTTCGGCGAGGGCCGGGGCCATGATTCTGGGGGGAAGCATGCAATTACGGCTGACTGCTGCCGTGGTGACCGCCTGTGCCACCGCTCTGCTGCTACCGACAGGTGCCCGAGCCGACCCGGGTGGGGCCGAGCGGGGGCACCGCAAGCCCTTCACGGAACGGCTCGGCCTGGCCGGCGGTGACCGTTCGCAGGACATCGCCGTCAGCACCAACGGCCGCTATGTGGTCTTCACCTCGCGCTCCGTCGACCTGGTACCCGGTGATACGAACGGCGTGGAGGACGTCTTCGTCCGCGATCTGCGCTCCGGGCGTACGGAACGCGTCAGCACCACGGCCCAAGGGGAGCAGGCCGACGGCCGTAGCCATCGGCCCTCCATCAGCGCCGATGGGCGCTATGCCACCTTCCTCTCGGGCGCCGCCAATCTCCGCCCGCCCGGTTCGGGGGAGACCTACGGCATCTACCGCAAGGACCGCAGGACCGGCGCGGTGACCTACGTGGGGCGCGATGTCGGCGAGGGATTCACCAGTCCCAACGAGTCCACTGTGAGCGCCAACGGGCGCTTTGTCGCCTATGCCAGCTACCAGCGCGCCAGTCGCCCCTACCGGCAGATCGGCATCCGGGATCTACTCACCGGCTCCCTGGCGATCGTGCCCAGCAGGCTGGCGGGGACGCCGAGGTTCACCGCGTCAGGACGTCTGCTGGCCTATACGGATACCAGCCCCGCGCCGATTCAGTTCCCGCCCTCCAGCGCCCAGGTGTGGAACGGCGCGACAGGGAGATCCCAGCAGCTGGACACCGCACCGGACGGTTCCCCCGGGAACGGCAAGAGCTACAAGACGGACATCACACCGGACGGCCGGTATGCCGTCTTCGAGTCCACGGCCACCAATCTGGTCACTTCCCCCGACCCCAACGGCGCAGACTTCAATGTCTTCATCCGTGATCTGCGCACCGGGGTGATCCGGCGGATCGACGGGGTGAGGGACGGGGAGCGGACCGGTGTGGGCGCGCTGAGCGGGGATGGCCGCTATCTGGCGTTCAGCTCGTCGGGGTCGGTGTCGGGCGGCTCGTATCTGCGTGATCTCCGTACGGGTGCCACGCGTCCGGCGGCCCCCAATCCGGCCGGGGCGCCTTCGGACGAGGGCGCCGCCATCGGGCCACGTGCGCTGGACGCCCATGGACGGGTGCTGGTCTTCATGTCCCTGTCATCGGACCTGGTCCCGGGACCCGTACCGCCCAGGGATGCCTATGTGTACGCCCGCCACCTGCGCTGATTGGCTCGGTGTTCCGTATCTCCCGGGGCGGGGCCTATTCATCGGGAGGGAGATACGGACACCCCTTTCGGGGATGGACGGCAGGGATCCGGGAATCGTCGGCAGGGGCCGGCATGGGTACTCGCCCGCCTACCGAGATCGCTCGCCGGCAGGTCGCTGCCGAGGGGTGCTCGCTCGCGTTCGCGGCCGGGGTGACCAGGGGCTGGCATGGGCGCCCGCATGGTGAGACTGTGCGGCACCTTCGCGCGCCGCTGTGGCACACTTCCACCGTGCTTTCGTTCGCCATGATTATGGGCAGCAGGCGCGCCGGTCCGCAGTGATCGCCTCGTACCACCCGTACGACGCGCTCATCGTGCCTCAGACCCGCGCGCAAACCTCTCGCACCCGCGAGGGGTTTTTTCGTTTTCTGGCCCCAACCCCGGTCGAAAACGGACAGCGCGCGAAGATGGGGGCAAGTGGAGCCAGTAATTCCGGGAGCCACTCATCCGACAGGAGCAACACAGTCATGACCACACAGCCCACGGATACACGTACGGAGACCGAGGCGGGCTTCCGCGCCGATGACAGTTTTCATGTCTTCGACACGACGCTCCGCGACGGTGCACAGCGTGAGGGCATCAACCTCACCGTTGCCGACAAGCTGACCATCGCCCGGTATCTGGACGAGTTCGGTGTGGCTTTCATCGAGGGCGGCTGGCCCGGCGCCAACCCCCGTGACACGGAGTTCTTCGCCCGCGCCCAGCAGGAGATCACCTTCCGGCACGCCCAGCTGGTGGCCTTTGGCGCCACCCGTCGCGCCGGTGGGAAAGCAGCCGAAGATCCCCAGGTCAGAGCACTTTTGGAGTCCGGTGCCCCGGTGATCACCCTGGTCGCCAAGGCGCATGACCGGCATGTGGAACTGGCCTTGCGCACCACCCTCGAAGAGAACCTGGAGATGGTGCGCGACACCGTCTCCTACCTCTGCGCACAGGGCCGGCGGGTCTTTGTCGACTGTGAGCACTTCTTCGACGGCTACCGCGCCAATCCGGAGTACGCCAAATCCGTCGTCCGGGCCGCGGCCGACGCCGGCGCCGATGTCGTGGTGCTCTGCGACACCAACGGCGGGATGCTGCCCGCGCAGATCCAGGCCGTCGTCTCCACCGTCCTCGCCGACACCGGAGCACGCCTTGGCATCCACGCCCAGGACGACACCGGCTGCGCCGTCGCCAACAGCCTCGCCGCCGTGGACGCCGGCGCCACCCATGTCCAGTGCACGGCCAACGGCTACGGCGAGCGGGTCGGCAACGCCAACCTCTTCCCCGTGGTGGCCGCCCTTGAGCTGAAGTACGGCAAGAAGGTGCTGCCCCGGGGTGCGCTCGCCGAGATGACGCGGATCTCGCACGCCATCGCCGAGGTCGTCAACCTCACGCCCTCCACCCACCAGCCCTATGTGGGTGTTTCCGCCTTCGCCCACAAGGCCGGACTGCACGCCTCCGCGATCAAGGTCGACCCCGACCTGTACCAGCACATCGACCCCGAGCAGGTCGGCAACACCATGCGGATGCTCGTCTCCGACATGGCCGGTCGCGCCTCCATCGAGCTCAAGGGCAGGGAGCTGGGAGTAGACCTCGGCGGCGACCGCGCACTGATCGGCCGGGTCGTCGAGCGGGTCAAGGAGCGCGAGCTCCAGGGCTATACGTACGAGGCAGCCGACGCCTCCTTCGAGCTGCTGCTGCGTGCGGAGGCCGAGGGCAGGGCGCGTCGATACTTCCGTACCGAATCGTGGCGCACCATCTCCGAGAACCGGCCCGATGGAACCCACGCCAACGAGGCGACGGTGAAGCTCTGGGCCAAGGGGGAGCGGATCGTCGCCGCCGCCGAGGGCAACGGCCCGGTCAACGCGCTGGACCGGGCGATGCGGGTCGGCCTTGAGCGGTTCTATCCGCAGCTGGCCAAGATGGAGCTGATCGACTACAAGGTCCGCATCCTCGAAGGCCGGCACGGCACCGAGTCCACCACTCGGGTTCTGATCACCACGGGGGACGGCAACGGCGAGTGGGCCACGGTAGGAGTCGCCAACAACGTCATCGCCGCCTCCTGGCAGGCCCTGGAGGACGCCTACACCTACGGTCTGCTGCGCGCCGGCGTGGAACCGGCTGAATAGGCGAACAGAAGCCCGTGTCCTTACTTGTCCTGAAACAGTGCCTTTCAAGGTAGCGTCGAAGGATGAGGACCAGGCTGTTTTCCGCACTGTCCGGTCTGCTGCTGGCGCTCTTGGCCACCGTCCTTGGGGCGGCTCCGGGAGCGCAGGCGGCCACCGGCGCTGACCCGGTGGCCATCTCCCAGACCGCGAGCGGTCAGGTCACCGGCACCGAAACCGTGGCCAACGCGTTTGAGGACGGCCCGGTCTATGTCGATCCGCGCGCCTCGGGACAGCTGTCCCGAGGGGATGCGGACGCACTGGCGAAGAAGATCAAGGACGCGGACAAACCGCTCTTCGTCGCGGTCCTTCCGGTGAGCTCCGACTATCCGGCGGCCACCGTTCTGCCCTCCATCCGCACCGACACCGGGGTCACCGGCCTGTACGCGGTCCGCCTCGGCGACGGCTTCAACGCCGGCGCGGACAGCGCGGTGCTGTCGAACCAGGCGGTGCGGAACCTGGTGTCGGCCGTGAAGACACCTCCGGGTGCCGATGCGGCCACCCAGCTCAACAACTTCGCCGACCAGGCACTCCCCCAGATGCGCGGTAGCGCACCAGCCTCCTGGAACGCGAAGGACAACGGCGCACGCGGCTATGACTCAGCCATGAACACCGGAGCGTTGATCACTTTCGGTACGGTTCTGGTGGCGGGCGGAGCAGGTGCCTACGCCGTCATCCGCCGCAACCGGCGCCGCAAGGCGGCCGAGGAGCGGGCCGCACTCGAACGGTTGCGCGTGGTGGTGGACGAGGACATCACCGCCTTCGGCGAGGAACTCGACCGGCTCGACTTCCACCCCTCGGAGAAGGGCGCCGACGACGCGATGCGCGCCGACTACGAGCGGGCCCTCGACTCCTATGACCAGGCGAAGTCACGCATGGCGGCAGCCGGTCACCCCTCGGACGTCCGCCGGGTCACCAAGGCCCTCGACGACGGCCGATTCAGCCTGGGGGTACTGGACGCCCGCCGCGCCGGACGCGCCCTACCGGAGCGCCGGCCACCCTGCTTCTTCGATCCACGTCACGGCCCCTCGGTCGCCGACCGGGAGTGGACCCCGGCCGGGGGTGCGACCCGCGAGGTGCCGGTCTGCGCCACTGACGCGTCCCGACTGGACGACGGGCTGCCCCCGGACTCCCGTACCGTCGAGACGGAGAACGGCCGTCGCCCGTACTGGGAGGCGGGCCCGGCCTACGGTCCCTGGGCCGGCGGCTACTTCGGCGGCGGACTGCTCCCCGGACTGCTGGTGGGCACGGTGCTCGGCAGCATGCTCTCCTCGCCCGCCTACGCGGCGGACTACGGCGGAGAGGGGTTCGGTGACACCAGCGGTGGTGACTACTCGGGCGCCGACTTCGACTCCTCCGACTTCGGCGGCGGTGGCGACTGGGGCGGCGGCTCAGACGCGGGTGGCGGAGGCTTCGACGGCGGCGGCTTCTGAATCCGCGCGCCGAAGGACGACGACGCTTTCTGAGCCGCACCTTCCGGTCTGCGCCCGCTGACCGCACCGCACCGCACCAATTCTGGTCTGCGCTGAGGTGACGCCGCGCCGATGTGCGCTGAGCCGTACGGCCCCTTCCCGGAGCCGATACGGCTCCCATGCCGATGAGTGAGCGTGCCCCGGGGTGCGGCCCGCGAGTTCAGCGCCGGGCGGCCGCAACGCTTCCGGGGCCAGCAGGGGAGGCCCCCACGCGGAGCGCCCGCCCTGGCCGAGGGGGGAAACGGCAGGGCGGGCGCGCTCATGGTGCCCGCGAGGGGCAGCGGGGCCGGGTCAGGCGTTCTTGATCGCCGAGATGTCGAAGTTCAGCTTCACCTTGTCGCTGACCATCACGCCACCGGTCTCCAGGGCGGCGTTCCAGGTCAGGCCCCACTCGGAGCGCAGGATCTCGGCGCTGCCCTCGAAACCGATGCGCTCGTTGCCGTAGACGTCCTGGGCCGCGCCGTTGAACTCCAGGTCAATGGCGAGCGGACGGGTGACGTCCTTGATGGTCAGATCGCCGGTGACCCGGTACTGCTCGCCACCGAGCTGCTCGGCGTGGGTGGAGCGGAAGGTCATCAGCGGGAACTGCTCGGCGTCGAAGAAGTCGCCGCTGCGCAGATGGCCGTCGCGGTCCGCGATACCGGTGTCGATGCTGCCGATCTTGACGTCGATCACTGCCTTGGAGGCGGCGGGCTCCGCGCCGTTCAGGCTCAGGCTGCCCTCGTGCTCACCGAAGGTGCCACGGACATTGGTGACCATGGCATGGCGGACGGTGAAGCCGATGCTGGTGTGGGCGGGGTCGATGGTGTATTCACCGGTCAGGGCGGCCAGCGCCGGGTCCACTGAGGTGGCGACGGCGGTGGTGGGGGTGGCGGCCTTGCGGTTGAACAGACCCATGACGCTCTCCTTGGGGGGATGGTGTGTTGTTAAATCTTCAACGAGATTCACCATAGAGGCATTCCGTTTAAAGTTCAACATCTTTCCGTGGATCTCCCTCCTGACTCACCCCCCTGCAGTAGGCGTGCTTGACGAAAAATGCAGAACTGGAAGAATTGTCAAGCATGATCGCAGCCATGGCGGAGCCCCGCTACCTCGATGAGCGAACCGGTGACACCTATCCCATCGCCGCACCACGCTGGCGTGCCGACGGGGGAACACCGCTGACCGTGGCCCCCCTGCCCGGCATCACCCGCGCCGATGTGGACACCGACCGCCGCTCGCTCTGGCGCTATCAAGCCGCCCTTCCGCTCGCCTTCCCGCACCCCGTCTCCCTCGGTGAGGGCTGCACCCCGCTGGTCGAGAGCGAATGGGGCGGTGTGCCGGTCTCCTTCAAGCTGGAGTGGTTCAGCCCGACCGGGAGCTTCAAGGACCGCGGCACCAGCGTGATGATCTCCCTCCTGGCCCAGCAGGGCGTCACCGACGTCATCGAGGACAGCTCGGGCAACGGCGGTGCCTCCGTCGCCGCCTACTGCGCGGCCGCCGGCATCCGCGCCACCATCCTGGTGCCCGAGAAGACCTCGCCCGCCAAGGTCCTCCAGAGCCGTGCCTACGGAGCCACGGTCCAACTGGTGCCCGGAGACCGCCAGGCCACCGCGGCCGAAGCCCTCCGTCGCTCCGCCCACACCAGCTACGCCAGCCACAACTGGCACCCCTTCTTCCTCCAGGGCACCAAGACACTGGCCTACGAGATCTGGGAAGACCTCGGCTTCACGGCCCCCGACCAGGTGGTCACCGTCGCGGGAGCCGGTAGCACCGTGCTCGGCTGTGACCTCGGCTTCAGCGAACTGCTGGCCGCCGGGCAGATCGAGCGACCGCCGAAGCTGCTGGTCGCCCAACCCGCCAACTGCGCCCCCATCCACACCGCCTTCCAGGCCGGAGCCGACTCCTTCGTCCCCACCGAGTACGCCCCCACCATCGCCGAGGGCACCGCGATCCAGCGGCCCATCCGCCTCCCCGAGGTGCTGCGGGCCATCCGCCGATCCGGCGGCGACACGGTCGCGATCCCGGAGGACGGCATCAAGGCCGCCGTGCGGGCGCTGGCGGCCAAGGGCCTCTACGCGGAGCCGACCAGCGCCACCGCGGCCGCCGCGATCACCACCTTCGCCGCCCGTGGTCTGATCCGGCCGGGCGATCGCACGGTCGTCATCCTCACCGGCTCCGGGCTCAAGGCCACCACCGCCATGGGCGGGTTGATCGACGGAGGCGAAGCCCGATGACCGCCGAGGACGAGTTGCTGCTGCGCGAGGCGGAGAAGATCGCGACCGCGGTCGGCCGCATGTTCCCGGGGCTCTGCGAGGTCGTGCTGCACGATCTGCGCGATCCGACCGAGGCCGTCCGGGTGATCGAGAACAATCTCTCCGGCCGGGCGGTGGGTGAACCCGCCACGGAAATCGGCCTCGCCCGCATCCAGGACCCCGACTACCCCGACATCATCCAGAACTACCCCAACCGCTTCCCCGACGGCCGCGCCGCCAAGAGCACCTCCATCGGCATCAAGAACAGCGACGGGGTCTATGTGGCCGCGATCTGCCTCAACCTCGATGTCTCACTCCTCGAAGGGCTCGTCACCGGCATCGGCCGGCTCATCGCCACCGACGAGCACGCACAGCCACTCACCGAGACACTGCGCGCCCGGACCATCGACGAACTGCGCTCGGTGGCACAGGACTTCGCGGCGGTACGCGGCCGATCACCGGCGACCCTGGGGACGGGGGAGAAGCGCGAACTCGCCCGAACCCTGGAAACGCAGGGCTTTCTCCAGGTCAAACACTCGGTAGGGACCCTGGCGGGCATTCTGGGCGTGTCCCGCGCGACCGTGTACAACTACCTCCGGCAGTGACGGCGACGGCCCCTGTGACAGCGGGTCCCTGAAGAGCGGCCCCGACGGTCCCGGTGGCGGCGGGGTCCATGGAGAGCGGACCGAGGGCGTGCTAGACCAACGGGCAAGACCGCTCCAGCCCCTCGGAGGCTCCGATGCCGCTCCCGTCAGACTGGTCCCGCCGCGCCTTCCTCACCGCGGCCAGCACAAGCGCTCTCCCCCAACTCCCGCCAACACCCGCGCACCCCGCGCCCCTAGCCGATGCCGACCCCTACGCCGCGCTCCGGCGGCGCTGGCTGGAGATCAGTCTCGGCACCGGATACGACCCCGCCATCGAGCCCTACGCCACACGCGTCGCCGAGACCGTACGGCTGGCGACCGCCTTCCGCGCGACCATGGCTCCCGCCCCCGACCGCCTCTGGCCCGAGCACCCCTTCCAGCCGCCCACCGGTATCACCCGGAGCTACGACCGACTCTGGACCATGGCCCGCGCCCATCGACACAGCCAGGACGCGGGATTGCTCGCCGACACCATCCGCGGCCTCGACCATCTCGCCGCCACCGTCTACCACCCGGGCACCACCCGTTACGGCAATTGGTGGGAGTGGCAGATCGGCAGCCCCCGCCTGCTGATGGACATCACCGCCCTGCTCCACGCCCATCTGAGCCCGGACCAGCGCGATGCCGCGTATGCCGCGGTGGACCACTTCATCCCGGACACCATGCTGGGTGCGTACACCGGCACCTCCACCGGCGCCAACCGGGTCGACCTCTGCCGCTCGGTCGCCCTCCGCGGCATCCTGGGCGCCGCGCCGGACAGGATCGCCCTGGCCCGGGACGCCCTTTCGCCCGTCTTCCCGCTGGTGACGGAGGGGGATGGGCTCTACGCCGACGGATCGTTCGTCCAACACACCTCGGTCGCCTACTCCGGCACCTACGGGCAGGTCCTGCTCGATGGCCTCGGGCGACTCTTCGCCCTGCTCGCCGGGTCCCCCTGGGCGGTCGTCGACCCTCGCCGGCAGACCATCCTCGACAGCGTGGAGCACGCCTTCGCCCCACTGATCCACAACGGGCTGATGATGGACAGCGTCAACGGCCGCGCCATCAGCCGCGGCCGTCTGCGGCACGACGAGAGCCGGATCATGCGCGGTGACCACTTCCACGGTCACGCCATGATCAGCGCCATCGCCCTGCTCGCGGAAGGCGCCAGCGCCACCGAGCGCGAACGGTGGCACGCCCGCATCAAGGGCTGGATCGACCGGGACACCACCACCCCGATCCTGACCAGCCCCCAGTACGACGTGGCCGACCTCGCCCGGCTGCACGCCGTCGCCGCCGCTCCCGTACCCGCCGTGCCCGAACCAGTCGGCCACAAGCTCTACCCCGCCATGGACCGGGCCGTGCACCGGCGCCCGGGATGGACCGCCAACATCGCGATGGCCTCGGAGCGGATCTCGTCCTATGAGTGCGGCAACGGCGAGAATCCACGCGGCTGGCACACCGGGGCCGGAATGCTCTACTGGTGGCCCGACCAGCACGGCGACGGGGCCGGCGGGGCCGAAGGGGCCGAAGGGGCCGCTCAGTACACGGACTGGTTCTGGCCGACCGTGGACTGGTACCGACTGCCCGGCACCACCGTCTCCACCCGGCGGCTCGCCGACCGCGCGGGTGGTGAATGGGGCGCGCCTCGACCCGCCGCCCCTTGGGTGGGCGGCACCAGCGACGGTGAGTACGCGGCGATCGGCCAGCATCTGCTGGGGCTCGGCTCCACCCTGGAGGCCCGTAAGTCATGGTTCTGCGTCGCCGATTGCGTGATCTGCCTCGGGGCGGGGATCAGCTGCACCGATGGCGTACCCGTCGAGACGGTCATCGACAACCGCAACCTCGGCGCAGCCGGAACGCAGCGACTGACCCTCGGCGGCGGCTGGGCCCACCTGGAAGGACACGGCGGTTGGGTCTTCCCCCGTGGTCAGCCGACGGGCGGTGGCCGCGGAGCTGCGGGGCTGCGCACGCTCCGCGAAGACCGCACCGGGGCCTGGAGCGACATCAACTCCACCAGCTCCACCGAGCGGGTCACCCGCCGCTACCAGACCCTCTGGTTCGACCACGGCACCGATCCGGTCCGGGCCGGGTACGCCTATCTCCTGATGCCGGGCGCGAGCCGGCGGACGCTGACCGCGCGGGCCGCCGATCGACGCTGGCTCACGATCCTCGCCAATGACGCGTCCCAGCAGTCGGTGGCCGTTGCTTCGCTGGGCCTCCTGGCGGCGAACTTCTGGCAGGCGGGTACGGTGGGCCCGCTCACCGCGACCGCGCCCGCGAGCGTCCTCGTACGGATGTCACGGCAGCCACGGACGCCGGAGCGGTCGCGTGGGCGTCGACGGACCGCCACCTTGGATCTCAGCGATCCACCACGGTCCCGAGAACCCCTGGAGATCAGCTGGCGCCACCCCGTACGGGAGGTACTCCACCACGGTCCGGGAGTCGAGGTGCTCTCCGCCGGGCGGACCCTCCGGGTACGGCTGACCGGGGCCACCGCCGGCGAGAGCCACCGCTGTGAGGTTGCTCTCGCATAAACACTTTATGGAGAGTCCACAAACATCAGTGGTCGTGCGCTGGTGGTTGGGCTTCTGTACTGGATGCTTCTGTGGAAGACCAACAGGAGAACGGTCAGGAGACTGTACAGAGTCAACGGCACGGTTTCCTTGGTCGCGTCCGTAGGGTCGATGCATGACCGTTGTGGACGAAACCTCCAGCGAGCCCACCGACGCCCGTGGGCGTGTAGCGGAACTGCGCGCCCTCCGGGAGCGGGCGGTGGCTGGGCCCAGTGATCGGGCGACCGAGGCGCAGCATGCGAAGGGCAAGCT
>NZ_JAMQAW010000059.1 GCF_023701525.1 Streptomyces albipurpureus | reverse complement strand
CGCCACCCCGACAGCCTCCCACCCACACGCCCACCACACCCACCGAACTTACAAAAAGATCAGTACTGTAGTTCTTGCCCAATTTCGCGATGGCGGTGGGTCTTCCCTGTGCCAGCCGGGCCCGAAACGATCAGTCCCCGGTGGGCGGAGTGCTGGTGCCGGTTGAGCAGGATGCGCTTGCGGCCGATCGCGGATCGTCGGGGTGGAGACGATCACCAGCTGGGAGTGGTAGTCCTCCCGGGCCCGGTCATACTCCACCCTCTCAGCCTCCGGCAGCCGCTGTAAGGCCGCAGACGGCAGGACGACCGGCGGCGCGACGGTCTCCGCGACGGACTCGGCCCAGCCTTCCTTCGTCGTCAACGGGTAGTCGACCTCTTCCGGCTCAAAGAAGTTCGTCATCAGCGGCTCCCGTCAGTGAAGGCGTCGAAAACCCCGAAGGGGATGACCTTGCCCACCACCTCATCTTCGTCCGGTTCCTTCTCCTCGGTGGTCTGCGGCGAGACCCTGGCGACCGGGCGGCCGGGGACTGCGGAGGCGGCCCGGGTGCGGGCAGCGATCCGCCGGTCCGGGCCTGTCCCGGCCCGGGTAAGCAGATCCTCGACCACCACCGCGGTGGCGCCCTCGTCCGTGGTATCCGCTCCGCGCGCGGCCAGCAGCGACCCTGCATGGCGCCAGGTGAAGTCGGCGAAGGGGCCGAGACCGTGCCCAGCCGGGTCCACGGAACCGTGATCCATCCTCCAGCCCGGGTGTCGCGTACCCAGACGTGGGAGAGGTCGCAAGGGTCGTGATGGACCTCCCAGAGGTTGCCCTTGACGTCGACCCCAGACGGCTGACGCCGGTAGGGGGCCCAAATCCATGCAGCCGTAGGTGCGGTAGTCGATGGTGATCCCGTAGTCGTTGATCTTCCGCCACTCCACCGGCAGCAGACAGCCCCGGGAAATGCCGCAGTCCTCGGTACGACGGAGAGTCCCGACCGGCGCGACGTCCTCGAAGGCCACCTTCGCCGCGTACCCCAACGGCTTGCGTACCTCGTCGCCACGCTCCAGCCAGGCCAGATCAAAATCCGAGACCTCCAGCGGAGCCCCACCCCGCAGGACCGGTATCCCACCCATGACTCGACCATCACGGTTGCAGTGAGACAAGCCACGTGGAACGATCCGCGGGTCACCCCTGTGGGTGACCGCACCCTCGACAACAGCCACCGGACATGAGATTCGAGGCCGCCCCGCTCAGATCAGTTGAGACTCCTCCAAGCTCAGCGAGACGGGACAAGTCCCTTGAGAATCTGACCCGGTTCCTTGAGAAACTGCCAGCTCCGATGAGACGGGACACTGAGCCCTTTCCAACCTCACCCTCACGCGGAGGCGTGTTGAAGGATGAGGACGGCTTGGACGATCGCGGTGATGCGGTTGGTGCTGCAACGGAGCTTTCGTAGGAGGCGCCAGTCCTTCAGGGTGGCCATGGCCTGCTCGCCGAGGCAGCGGATCTTGGCGTGTGTGCTGTTGTGCCGGCGCTGCCAACGGCCTCTTGCAGGACAGCCGTAGACGGTGGTTGATCGGTGTCGTAGCCGTCAGCGTTGCCGTCAAAGACACCAGGAGCGGGAAGCCGGAGACGGCCGCATAGATCGAGCCGACCAACCCTGCGCCGGCCACGCCTGCCAGGTCCGCCTGAACAAGCCGCGCAAGCCAAGCACCCCGCGACCAGTGGCCGCAGGGCTGTTCTATGTGCAGACGGTCGAGTCCCCGTGCCCGCCGAACCAACTCCGCGCTCACTGCTCAGCCAGTAGCCCACTCCTCTATGACCGATGCGGTTTCCTCGATACAGCTGTCAACGGCCTCGACGAACGATGCAGCGTCGTGCGACGGAAAATAGATCGGCTCGAGTCCAAAGAGTGACTGAGTTGCATCCACCCTCGCCAGGTCGACGCGAGAGTCTAGGTTGTAGTGCATCAGGGTGTTGCGGAACGGCTTTGCTGAGCGATCCATAATCAGGCTTGCCGACCACGTGCCCGTGATCTTCTCGATAAGCCTCGTGGACTGCGTGGTGAGGTCACCGGGTCGTTCGTCATGAAGCATCTGCAAGCTGCCAAGAACCTGGTACAGGGTCAGAAAGCGCATCTTGAATACGGTGTACTCGACCTCATTCGCATCTGCGCCCAGCCCGGCCATCGAGTCGACGAAATTCATCAAACCCCGGAACACCATCAGTAGCCGGTTGATGTCTGGCGTACCCTTGCCATTAAATACCTGACCGTAGTACTTAGTCGATCGAACGTCGTTGTCCCGCTGATCAAAGCGCATCGGATCGAGATGACTCACAAAGGTCTTCGCACCTGAATCGGTCCTCGCGCCCAGCCCGCGGAAGTAACAGCCGTACTCTTCGTAGACGGATTGCAGATTCGGACCCGACCCCTCCTCCAGTAGTGCGACAGGATCAAATCCCAGATGGAACGTGGCGGCATGCGTTGTCGAGATAATCCTTCCGTCGTAGCTATAGAAACCCAAGTCTGTCTCTAGAAAGCGGGCGGCCTTAAGCCACGTGTTGTTCAGCAACCTATCCGCGTGTGCAGGCGAGATCTCGTCACGGAAGTACGCAAGCTGCCCTTCAAGCGTCAGCCGACAACAAGGCGGGCAATGCGGGATCAATACGCTTGAGCTTGCTATACGACTCATGTGCAAACAGTGACAGGTACGGTGCCAAACAGAACATGATGGTACCGCTGTGTCCGGAGGCTCTCGATGCACCCAAATCGCGACTGAACCGGCCGACATAGGCAGCATCACTTCTTATGCCGAGCGCTACCACATCATCTTGAACTGTCATTATTCCCTCTTCTTTCGATCAGAATTATTCTCGGCGCACCTGACGTCATGACATCATCACAATGGCCCAAGTCATCCGTACGCTAAGGGTGGCTGCTAGCGAGAAGTCTTCACACCTACCCCTGACCTACTGGGTTCGCCTACGCTGGGTACTTCCTCATGAAGGCTTCTACTCCACCGATGAGCAGACGTACCTGATTGCGGTCGTAGTCGGCGTAGTCCCCGTGGGCTGCCTTGTTCCGGAGGTCCATCCAGGCGGTAACTTCCTTCTGCTGCAGGCCGTCGTACACTCCAGCCTTCTTGAGGTCGGCGTTCATGGTGTCGGCCTTCTTTGGCTTGCCTGCCACTGCCGTGGTCACATTGTTCTTCGCGCACAGAGCGCGCACGTGAACTTCGAGGGACGTTCCCGTGATGACGGCTGCGGCGTCCTTGTATCCCTTGGCAAGCAGCCCCTCCGCCATTTCCAAGTAATCGCGGTAGGTATCGGCGTGCACCAGCTCGACGACCGATTCAACCCACCCGGCGACCAAATCGTCACGTAGTCCCAGTGCGACGATGCGCACTTCTCTGAGTCGATAAGGCTGTACTCTACGGCGGGCAGTGTCAAGCTGCTTCATATACATAGAGGTCGGTCGCGTAGCTCGCTCGATTGCGGCTTCGAGCCGGTTGCTGAGAACAACGGGGTCGTCTGCCCCGTCATGCAGGAGAGACCAGTTATCGTTCCGTGCGTAGTTTCCGGAAGCCTTGATCAGAAAGTTGAGCTGCTCGACTACCTTGTCGATGTTGGCCATCGTTTTAGTCCCCTTGTCTGCACGCTATGCCGAGTACTTCAGCATGAATTCCCGCACGCCATCAATGAACAATACGTACCTGGTGTTCGTCGTAGCTTTGGTAGTCACCGTGAGCCGCCTTGTTGCGCAGGTCCATCCAGGCCGTAATCTGCTTTTGCCGTAGTCCGTCATAGACGTCAGCCTTCTTCAGGTCGGCGTTCATGACGTCGGCCTTCTTCGGTGCACCGCTGGCCAGTTCGGTGTCTACGCCATATTTAACACAGAGCGTTCGCACATGAACTTCCAATGACGTACCTGTGATGACAGCTGCGGCGTCCTTGTACCCCGATTGCAACAACGTCTCTGCCATATCCAGGTAATCGCTATGGGTGTCAGCGTGCACCATCTCAACAACTGTCTCCACCCATCCGGATGCCAGATCGTGATGGAGGCCAAGAGCAATGCTAAAGACCTCGCGAATCTTCAGCGAGGTTCGCTTTTGTTCCCGATAGACATCTAGCTGCCTTACGTAGCTACTACCAGGAGGTGCCAAGCGATCGATAGCGGCTTCGAGACGGCTCACAAGGAGCTTGGCTCGATCAGAGGCCAGTACTCCTTCGGTACGGGTGCTGATCATTTCTCGGTACTCAGCAATCAGCTCATCAAGCTGAGCCATCATCCTCGCTACGTCCATCAACTCGCAGCCTCCGTGTGGTAGTTGATCATCGAAGAACGGATCAGGGTATGACCCGGCAGCGCCCTCGCGCCAGTGGATTGCCGAGGTCCACCGAACCGGCGCGGCCTGCTAGGCCGTGTATCGAAAGTGGATCTTGGGCAGTGAGCCTTTCCAACCTGACGGGTGGTTGGGCTGGCAGCCCCGGCGGCGGGCATGAAGAAAGCTCCTGGTAGACGGTTTCACGACCAAGATCACCAGTCCGCCAGGAGCTTTCGCGTGCTTGTCTACCCCTCCGGCATCGATCTGTCCAGCCACACTCTGCGGCATCTCTCCGGTCTTCTCGCAGGTCACCGTCGTCGGATCGGTTAACGCTGGCGTCGCCTGACCTGCGGCCGGCAGGCCCTGCTCGTCCTGGCCCACCTACGCTGCGGCGACACCTACGCCTGCCTTGCCGCGGGCTTCCGCATCGGGATCGCCACGGCCTACGGGCTACATACGCGAGGCCGTCGACCTACTGGCCGCCCTCGCGCCCACGCTGCAACAGGCCATGACGACCGTCCGGAAGAAGGCGTACGTGATCCTCGACGGCACCGTGCTACCCATCGACCGTATCGCCGCCGACCAGCCGTACTACTCCGGGAAGAAGAAGCACCACGGGATGAACGTGCAAGTCCTCGCCGATCCCGCCGGGCGCCTGATCTGGGCCTCGGACGCACTGCCGGGAGCCACACACGACCTGACCGCGGCCCGGAACCACGGCATACCCGCCGCCCTCGCCGCAGATGACATCAAGTGCTGGGCCGACAAGGCGTACCAGGGCGCCGGCCCTGCGATCCGTGGCAAGCACCTCCGCGGCTGGCGCCGACACCACAACCGCGATCACGCCAAGATCCGCAGCCTCGGCGAACGCGCCATGGCCATCCTCAAGTCCTGGCGGCTCCTGCGGAAGCTCCGCTGCAGCACCACCCGGATCACAGCCGCCGTCCGTGCCGTCCTCGCCCTCGAACTCGCCACCTGATCAAGATGGAAAAGGCACTGTTCGTCTCACTTGTCTGGCTCATAGGCCAGACAAGGGCCACGGAGAATGAGAAAGGGTCATTCATTCTTGGACGCTACACGTGCGGAAGCTCCGGTTGGCTGCTCAGTTTCTGCCAGGTGCTGCGGTTAAGAGACCAGTCGCGGAGGGCTTCGCGACTGTACTGATAGTCGATGAGTCGGCGCAGCGCTTGGCGGAGCTGCGCGCTGTGCCTTGGTAGGGCGGGCCACGGGCGGCACCTCCGACTGCGCACCCCACGCCCGTTTCTTTAGTCCCATCAGCTTGATGTTCGCAACTCGCTCCTAGACGAGTCATTCCGAATGCTGATGGTGTGTCTGGGAACGTGGACAGGGCGTCCAAGATCGTT
>NZ_JAMQAW010000058.1 GCF_023701525.1 Streptomyces albipurpureus | reverse complement strand
GTGCCCGAGCCATGTGGCTCGGGCACCCCCCACGTTTTGCTTGGTTCTGCTGGGGTCGTTCGGTGGCGGTTTAGCTGAGGAGGTGGTCGAACTCGCCGTCGCGGGCGCCCAGGATGAATGCCTGGAGTTCGGCAGGGGTGAAGATGTGCGGGGTGCGTTCGGGGTTCTTGGTGTCGCCGATGAGGATGTGTCCGTCGAGGGTGCCGATCCGGACGCAGTCTCCCCCGCCTCCGCTGTGGGTGGAGACGGTCCATTCGACCTGGGTGAGGTCAAGGTCGGCCGGGTCGGGCTTGGGGTGTGTCACTGCTGCGACTCCTTGATCATTTGGCGGAGGCAGATGCGTGGGTCGCTGGGCGGTAGGGCCCGTTCCCACAGTCCGGAGTAGACCTCGGTGTAGGTCCGGACATCGGCTTCTCCCTCGAAGTACACCGAGTGGTTCATGGTTTCGACACACACGAGATCCGGGGTGGAGTCGTCGAAGTGGAGCATGACGAACGGGCCGCTGGCCCCAGGGTGGATCAGGGGTTCGTAGGGCAGGACACGGATGTCGTGGCGCGGATGGTCGGCCGCTGTGAGGAGATGTTCGAGCTGCTCCTTCATCGTGGCCGGGTCGCCGACAGAGCGGGTCAGGGCGCGCTGGCAGATCAGGGCCCGGAGGTGCTGCGGTCCTTGGGTGAAGGCCTTTTGCCGGCTGATGCGCAGGGTGGCCAGGGCGTCGATCTCTGTGGTGGTGAGGTCGGGGCGCAGGAGTGCGATGAGGTGGCGGGCGTAGCCGTGGGTTTGGAGGAGGCCGGGGATGAGGTCGGTTTGGTAGCTGGTGATGTGGTCGGCACGGCGTTCGAGGGTGAGGAAGGGCTCGAAGTGCATGCTGGTGATGAGGGCGCTGTGGGTGCGCCAGAGGGCGGGGCGTCGGCGGCGTGTGGTGTCCACGCTGATGAGGCCGAGGATTTGGTCCTTCTTGGCCTGGTCGGCGCCGTAGTGGTCAAGGAGCGCGGTGGCGGTTTCGGCGCTGACGCGTCGCTTGCCCTTCTCGATACGGCTCAGGGTTCCCGTGTCGGACTTGATGCCGATCCTGTTGAGATGCTCGACGACCTGGATGAGGCTGAGATCGGAGATGTCGCGCAACTCTTTGAGCGCAGCGCCGATTTGGCTTCCCGGTAGTGATGCGGTGGGTTCGGTCGTCTGCGGCATGAGCGCTAGTGTGCCCGGTCGTTCGGTGCGCGACAACCAGTCAATTAAGCAACCTATGGAGCAGATTGCGCCTTTCAGTTGCCAACTCGGCTGGGTGGGAGCACCCTAGTGAGGGTCACCCTGGGTGGCTGCGCCGTTGCCTCTGGTGGCATATGCGGCAGGTCGCCGTGTCGAGGGGTGATCCGAGCCCCTTGTGCGAGGAAGGCTGTCGATGCCGCGTCCGACACGGTTGCGAGTACTGCTCCAGCAGCGGCGGCGGGACGATTGGACCGTGCTGGGGGTCCCGGGTGGGCGGGCCGCCGCGGCCACGTCAGCGGGACAGTTCCTGTCGCACGGAGATGATCTGGGCGTGGATGGGTTGCCAGGGGAAGGCTGCTGCCCCGGGGCGGCCGGATGCGGGTTCGGGGAGGTTTTCGTCGTCGAGGACGAATCGGACGCCTTCTGCGCGCAGCCGTTCGACGCTTTCACGGAACGGGCGGCGGGTGGCGAGCGCTTTGTTGGGCCAGGGGGCGGCGATGACGGGGATGCCGAGTCCGATGGCTTCGTTGACCAGTCCCAGGGCGAGGGTGTCGGAGATGCCGGCCGCGAGTTTGTTCACGGTGTTGAAGGTGGCCGGTGCGACCAGCATGGCGTTGGCGGGCGGCAGGACGTCCGGGTCATCGGGATGCTTGTAGTCGTGGCGCACGGGGTATCCGGTCAGCTGCTGCAGGGCGGCCGTGTCGAGGAACTCCCGCCCTTTGGGGGTCGCGACGACGCACACCCGCCAGCCTTCTGTTTGGGCCCACTGGGCGAAACGTGGCAGGTCTTGCGCGGGGTATCCGCCACATGCCACCACATACAACACCGGATTCGAGCCGTCCACCGTCACGCTCCTTGCGCCAGGCCGCCATGCCCCGCCGCCGTGCACTCACACGTTCTGTGCGGGGCGTCTGATTCTGTCATGCGGGTGGCGGCGTATGGCTGACACACCGGTGGGCCAGGGGGACCTGGCGGGCGTGGCCGGCGAGCGGGTGGAGTGGCACCGGCGGCGGCGGGGCCTGTCCCGCCGCGAACTCGGCGCCCTGGTCGGGCACACCGAGCGATGGGTCTGCCTCCTGGAGACCGAGGGACGAGGCGCCCTGCGTCTGGACAACCTGATCTCTATCGCCCGCGCCCTGCGGCTGGACGACCTCAGCACGCTCACCGGCCGTCGGTTCACCGCCACCTCACTCGACCTACCCGAACACCCCGCCGTCCCCGAAGTCCGCCAGGCCCTCACCCACGCCCTGCTCCAGCCACCACCCGAACAACCTCCCTGTACCCTCACCGCGTTGGAGCAGCGCATCCGGCACGCCTGGGCCGCCTGGCACGTCTCCCGCACCCAGAACACCTCCCTGGGGCTCCTGCTACCGTCTCTGCTGCGCGATGCCACCGCTTTGACCCGCACGGCCACCGGATCCCGCATTCGCGACACCCACGCGATGGCCACCCGCGTCCACCTCCTGGGGCAGCGCTTCGCCTACAGCGTGCGCGCCATGGACCTCGCCGTGCAGTTCACCGACCGCGCCCTGCTGTCCGCCACCGCTGCCGACAGCACGCCCCTCACGACGTTGGCCGGCTGGGCGTCCGCCATGACCTCCCTCACCGCTCATCAGCCCCAGGAAGCCGAAGACACCGCACTCATCACCCTGCGCCACCTTCCCCACCCCGCCACGGCCGAGGAAAGCTCCCTCCGTGGGGCATTGCTCCTGTTCGCCGCCATGGGTGCCGCAGCCGACCGCCGCCCGGACGAAGCCTGGACCCACTGGAAAGCAGCAGAGGAGTCCGCTCAGAGCCTGGGAACGTACGTTCACCCGGAGACCATGTTCGGGCAGACCAACGTCGCCATCTATGCCGTAGCGGTCAACATCGAATGTGGGCGCACCAACGCTGCCGTGGCCAGTGCCCAACAGCTCGACCCCCGTCACATGCCCTCCGCCAACCGCCGCGCCCAGCATTTCATCGACCTCGCCCGCAGCCATCACCAGGCCAAAGACCGCCCCGCCACCCGCGGAGCACTCCTTGAGTCGGTTGCGGCCTCCCGGGAAACCATCGTTTTCAACCCCCTCGGCCGCCAGCTGGCACACGACCTCGTCCGCAACGCCCCTCCGGATGACACCGAGGTCGCCAACCTGGCGCAACACCTCGGACTGCGATGAACACCCCACGCCTCGCCAGACTGGTTGCCCCTCGACTGCTAGACGAGTCATTCCGAATGCTGATGGTGTGTCTGGGAACGTGGACAGGGCGTCCAAGATCGTT
>NZ_JAMQAW010000057.1:65849-115862 GCF_023701525.1 Streptomyces albipurpureus | reverse complement strand
CGAAACCCACACCACACCAACCCACCCTGACCAGCTAACCAACCACCCCCACACAACGGGGGAACCTCACCCCCGGGCGCCTCCCCCATACAGGTACCTAAGGGGCAGGGGATGCAAGTCTCGGCGTGGGGGCGCGCAGGGGGTGTCCCCGGAAGCGATCGACGGCAAGACCCGCATGCCGGCTCGGAGCCGCTTCAGGCCGTCGACGCTGAGGAGTCACCCCCGATAGCACCCCCAACCCCAGCAAAAAAAGCTCCCTCAGCCCGGGCAGCCCAAGACCCAGACCCCGGGCGACCCAGCCAACAGAGAGCACCTCACCCAGGGCCAACTTCAGCCCGTCCGGCGCTTGAGGACGGAACCCTCCACCCCGGGTGGGGACACGCAACACGGGTGGCGTCGAGCCCAAGCACCCCATGCCTCAACCGCAGGCAACCCCGCCGAAACGAGCACCCCGCCAAGGGACACCCCCAGCCCGTCCGGCGCTTGAGGACGGACCCCCCACCCCCGGTGAGGACACCAAAACAGGAGCGCCCACCTCAAGCACCAAAGACCCCGGCCCCAGCGCCCCCCGGCGCATCCTCACCCCAGCGTCGACTTCACCGTGTCCGCCAACCGCTCCGCCACCGAGCGGGCCTGCTCGATGTCCGCGGCCTCCACCATCACCCGTACCAGCGGTTCCGTCCCCGACGGGCGCAGCAGCACGCGCCCGGTGGCGCCGAGCTCCCGCTCGGCGTCGGTGACCGCGTTCGCCAGCTCCGCCGAGGTGTGCACCCGTGCCTTGTCGACGTCCGGCACATTGATCAGGACCTGGGGCAGCCGGTCCATCACGGCCGCGAGCTCCGCCAGGGAGCGCTTGGTCGCGACCACGCGGGCCGCGAGCATCAGACCGGTCAGGGTGCCGTCCCCGGTGGTCGCGTGGTCAAGGACGATCACATGCCCGGACTGCTCGCCGCCGAGGGCGTACCCGTGTTCCTTCATCGACTCCAGGACGTACCGGTCGCCGACCGCGGTCTGGACGATCTCCAGCCCTTCGCGCTCCATCGCCAGCTTGAAGCCGAGGTTGGACATCACCGTGGCGACGACGGTGTTGCCCCGCAGGGTTCCCGCTTCGCGCATCGCAAGGGCCAGCACGGCGAGGATCTGGTCCCCGTCGACCTCTTCGCCGGCGCCGTCCACGGCCAGGCAGCGGTCCGCGTCACCGTCGTGGGCGATACCGAAGTCGGCTCCGTGCTCGACGACCGCGGCTTTCAGCAGCTGGAGGTGGGTCGAACCGCATCCGTCGTTGATGTTGAGCCCGTCGGGGTCCGCACCGATGGTGACGACCTCAGCTCCGGCCCGTACGAAGGCCTCGGGCGACACCTTCGCCGCCGCGCCATGTGCCTCGTCGAGGACGACCTTCAGCCCGTCGAGGCGGTTGGGCAGTACGGAGAGCAGATGCCCGATGTACTTGTCGAAGCCCTCGTCGTAGTCCCGTACCCGGCCCACACCCGCCCCGGTGGGCCGCTCCCAGGGGTCACCGGTGCGGTGCTGCTCGTAGACCGACTCAATGCGGTTCTCCAGATCGTCGGCGAGCTTGTGTCCGCCGCGCGCGAAGAACTTGATGCCGTTGTCCGGCATGGCGTTGTGGCTGGCGGAGAGCATCACCCCCAGGTCGGCGCCGAGCGCACCGGTGAGGTAGGCCACCGCGGGCGTGGGCAGCACGCCCACCCTCAGCACATCCACCCCCGCGCTCGCGAGACCCGCCACCACTGCGGCCTCCAGGAACTCTCCCGACGCACGCGGATCACGTCCCACCACGGCGGTCGGCCGGTGCCCCGCAAAGGTTCCCGCCTCAGCGAGCACATGCGCCGCGGCCACCGAGAGACCGAGCGCCAGCTCCGCCGTCAGGTCTGCGTTGGCGACACCGCGCACACCGTCCGTGCCGAAGAGTCGTCCCACAACTGTCCTCCGAAATACTCCGTGAAGCTTCGTAATGCTCCGAGAATGCAAGCATATGAACGCTTCATGCCCGTTCTACGCCCTGCGGTCATGGAAAAACGTACGCCCCCGCGGCACTGGGTGCCGCCGGGGCGTACGTAACAGAACAGATCGAGCAGACGATTAACGCTTGCTGTACTGCGGAGCCTTACGGGCCTTCTTGAGACCGGCCTTCTTGCGCTCGACCGCACGGTCGTCGCGGCTGAGGAATCCAGCCTTCTTCAGCGGGGCACGGTTGTTGTCCACGTCCGCCTCGTTCAGCGCACGGGCCACACCGAGGCGCAGGGCGCCGGCCTGACCGGAGACGCCGCCACCCGAGATGCGGGCGACAACGTCGTAGCGGTTGTCGAGCTCAAGCACCTTGAAGGGCTCGTTGACTTCCTGCTGGTGCACCTTGTTGGGGAAGTAGTCCTCAAGGGTGCGACCGTTGATCTTCCACTTGCCGGTGCCCGGAACGATCCGGACGCGAGCAATGGCGTTCTTGCGACGACCCAGGCCGGCAGCCGGCTGCGGGTCGCCAAAGCGGGATGCGAGGGACTCGGAGGTGAACTCGCCCTCAACGGGCGTCTCCGACTCGAAGGTGGTGACCTCTGCGTAGGTCTCTTCGCCCTCGACGGGGATTTCAGTGGTGGTCTCGGCCACGATGCGCCTCAGATTCTTTTCGTCTTAGGGGGTGGCCGGAACTACTGCGCGACCTGGGTGATCTCAAACGGAACAGGCTGCTGAGCAGCGTGCGGGTGGTTCTCGCCCGCGTAGATCTTCAGCTTCGACAGCATCTGACGACCCAGGGTGTTCTTGGGGATCATGCCCTTGATGGCCTTCTCAACGGCCTTCTCCGGGCTCTTCGCCATCAGCTCGTCGTAACGGACGGAACGCAGACCGCCCGGGTAGCCGGAGTGGCGGTACGCCATCTTCTGGGTCTTCTTGTTGCCGGAAAGGTGAACCTTCTCGGCGTTGATGATGATGACGAAGTCGCCCATGTCCATGTGGGGGGCGTAGATCGGCTTGTGCTTGCCCCGGAGGAGGTTCGCTGCCGTTGTCGCCAGACGGCCCAGGACGATGTCCTGCGCGTCGATGATGTGCCACTGGCGCGTGACATCGCCGGGCTTGGGGCTGTACGTACGCACGGTCGTAGCCTTCGCTTCTTCAGTGAGTGGGTCTCCCTGGGCCCGAAGGCACGGGGAGTGGGTCCTGACAAGGCCGCCCGGGCAATAACAACAGCTCTGGCCGCACCGCGGGGACGCAACCCGAGTGCCTGCCGCTGGTCATCGACCGGTGGACCGGCGTAAGGGCCCCTCACGTGAGATAGAGCAAGCCAATACGCATAACGAAGCAGCAGCTTACCCGGGGCCCGCCTGAAGGGTCAAAACGCGGCCCCCGAGGACCGCCGGAAACCGCCCGTGGACCGCCCCCATCGGCGGCACCCACCAGCGATAACGAGAGTACCGACCACTTCGCACGGCGGGATCGGCCCGTGCCCACCGTGGATCCGGATGGGGGGCACACGCGACCGCTACCACGTCCGGATCCACGACCCGGCGCTCGATCGCAGCCTCGCCCTGGCCGTGGCCCTGGACGCCTTCCAGTCGCGCTGATCGCCCGGGGGCCTGGAAATGGGGCCGGAACCGGGGCCCCGGGCCCCAGAGGCACCCGTGAGGCCCGGGGCGGCCCCTTCCGCGCGCACCCGACCCCCGCCCAAGCGCTACCGCGCCCGCTCCACCCGCCGCTCGTCCCACACCGGACCGGTGGTCTCCCGCACCACACCGTCCGAGCCGAAGACCAGATAACGGTCGAAGGACTTGGCGAACCAGCGATCGTGGGTCACGGCCAGCACGGTCCCGTCATATACCTCAAGCCCGTCCTGAAGCGCCTCCGCCGACTCCAGGTCGAGGTTGTCCGTCGGTTCGTCCAGCAGCAGCGCCGTCGTTCCCTCCAGCTCAAGCAGCAGGATCTGGAAGCGCGCCTGCTGTCCGCCCGAAAGCTTGTCGAACGGCTGATCGCCCTGCTGCTCCAGCTCATACCGCCGCAGGACCGACATCGCCCCGCCCCGGTCCTTGGCGTGCCGGGTCCACAGGATGTCCACCAGGGTCCGGCCCAGCAGCTCAGGATGGGCATGGGTCTGCGCGAAGTGTCCGGGGACCACCCGGGCGCCCAGCTTCCAGGCGCCCGTATGGGCCACCGACTGATCGCCCGCCAGCAGCCGCAGGAAGTGGGACTTGCCCGAGCCGTTGGAGCCGAGGACGGCCACCCGCTCGCCGTAGTAGACCTCCAGGTCAAACGGCTTCATCAGACCAGTCAGCTCAAGGTTTGTGCAGGTCAGCGCCCGTACACCGGTCCGCCCGCCACGCAGCCGCATCCGGATCTCCTGCTCGCGCGGCGGCTCAGGCGGCGGACCCGCGTCCTCGAACTTCTTGAAACGGGTCTGCATCGCCCGGTAGCGGGAGGCCATGTCCGGGCTGTTCGCGGCCTGCTGCCGCAGCCGCAGCACCAGCGCCTTCAGCCGGGCGTGCTCTTCGTCCCAGCGGCGCTTGAGCTCCTCGAACCGGGCGAAACGCTCCTTGCGGGCATCGTGATAGGTCGCAAAACCACCGCCGTGCACCCAGACGTCCGAACCCGCCGGGCTCGGCTCCACACTGACGATCTTCTCCGCCGTACGGGAGAGCAGCTCGCGATCGTGCGAGACGAAGAGGACCGTCTTGCGGGTCTCCTTCAACCGGTCTTCGAGCCATCGCTTGCCGGGCACATCCAGATAGTTGTCCGGCTCATCCAGCAGCAGGACCTCATCGGGGCCGCGCAGCAGCGCCTCCAGCGCCAGCCGCTTCTGCTCCCCGCCGCTCAGCGTCCCCAGCAGCCGCCACTGCGCCTTGTCATACGGCACGCCCAGGGCGGCCACGGTGCACATGTCCCAGACCGTCTCGGCCTCATAGCCCCGCGCCTCCGCCCAGTCACTGAGCGCTTGGGCGTACGCCATCTGTGCGGCCTCATCGTCGACCGTCATGATCGCCTGCTCGGCCTGGTCGACCGCCGCGGCGGCCTCCCGCACCCGGGGCTGGGACAGCGAGACCAGCAGATCCCGCACCGTGCGCTCATCCCGGACCGAGCCGATGAACTGGCGCATCACGCCGAGGCCACCACTGACCGACACCGAGCCACCGTGTGGCTGGAGCTCTCCGGCGATCAGCCGCAGCAGTGTCGTCTTACCCGCGCCATTCGCTCCGACCAGGGCGACCACCGCGCCATCGCCCACCCGGAACGAGGCATCTGCGAGCAGCACCCGCCCATCGGGCAGGTAGTACTCCAGGTGTGCTGCTTCGAGATGTCCCATCTCCCCATACTGACGGCCGGCCCCGCTCATCCCCAACCGGTTTAGGATTCGCGGCATGAGCCTTGGCCAGGGGGGACCTCAGTGGGGGTCCGGCGGACAGCATCAAGACCCGTACAACTCCCGTCAGGGAGCACCGGATTCCTTCGATCCCTTCGGCGGGCAGCGGGGGGCGGGAGACCCCGACACGCCCGACTGGGCGGCTCTCGCCGAGGCATCGGCGGCCCGGGCCCGACGCAAGCGTTGGCTGCTCATCGGCGGTGGCGCACTCGCCACCGCCGCGGTCGCGGGGATCGTGGCGACGGCGATCGTCAGCTCGAACGACGACAGTGACAACCGGTCGAAGGAGAAGAGCTCCAGCCAGCTGCCCGCGCCCGAGAACCTGCCGAGCGACACCAACGCACCCGAGCCCTCGTTCTCCTCGGTCGCCCCGGCGCCGCCGCCGAACCCCAAGGACTTCGTCTCCAGCGAGCAGAAGGACAAGGCCCCGCTGACCGTCGACACCCTCTTCCCCGGGAAGAAGCTGACGATGGCCGGCCGGTCCTACGCCAAGGGGGCCACGGCCCGCGCCGCCACCTGTACCGCCGCGGTACAGGGCGGTCTCGGGCCGGTACTCGAACGCAACGGCTGTGACCAGGTCTTCCGCGCCACCTACAGCAAGGACGGGGTGGCCGTCACCGTCGGTGTCGCCGTCTTCGGCCTGGAGAGCGAGGCGAAGAAGGCGGTGGAGGAGCGTCGGCGGGGGCAGAACCTGGCCCCGCTCCCCGGTTCGGGTGTCAGCGCCTTCTGCAAGGCCGGCCCGGTCTGCCGCTTCACGGCCAACTCCTACGGCCGGTACGCCTACTTCACCACCACCGGCTACACCAACGGCAAGAACGTCGAGACGGGCGACACCAAGGCCTTCCAAACCGGTGATGACCTCGCCGAGTTCACCTTCCGGCAGATCGTGGGCCGAGGCAACGCACAGGCCTCAGCAGCAGTTGCCGACCCCGCCGGCTGAGAGCGGCAGCGAACGCTTGTTGCGCGCCGCCAGGTTGCGGGAGGCCAGCAGTTCGTCGGCGGGGTAGCCGACCTCTTCAAGCGTCAGACCGTGCGGCCGTACGACATGGACGGCCGAGTCCCTCACCCCCACCGCCAGCACCTTCGCCGGCCACTCCACCGGGCGGTGCCCATCGCCGACGAACAGCAGCGCGCCCACCAGGGAGCGCACCATGTTGTGGCAGAAGGCATCGGCCCGGACGGTGGCCGTGATGACTCCCGCGGTGTCCCGCTCCCAGGAGAGCTGCTGGAGCGTACGGATGGTGGTGGCGCCCTCGCGCTTCTTGCAGTAGGCGGCGAAGTCGTGCTCGCCCACCAGTCGGCCCGAGGCCTCGTTCATCGCGGCCACGTCCAACGGCCAGTCATGCCAGAGCACATGACCGCGCAGCAGTGGATCGACCCCACCGGGATTGTCGGTGACCCGGTACGCGTACCGCCGCCAGATCGCCGAGAAGCGTGCGTTGAACCCCGCGGGAGCCTCGGCGACCCGCCAGATCCTTACATCGCGATCCAGCCGCCCGGCGAGCCGCTTCAGCAGCTTCTCCCGGTGCTCGGCCCAGAGCTCCTGCGGAAGGTCGACATGCGCCACCTGCCCCCGCGCGTGCACCCCCGCGTCGGTGCGGCCGGCGACGGTCAGTTCATAGCTCCGACTCGACCGGGTCACCGTCCGTAGCGCGTCCTCGATCTCGCCCTGGACGGTACGCCGGCCGCCGGCCTGCTTGGCCCATCCGGAGAAGTCCCTGCCGTCGTACGACAGGTCCAGCCGCACCCGGACCCAGCCGGGTTCCACCTCGTCACTCACGTGTTGCATCCTCTCAGAGCCCTCGATGCCGCCGGAGAGCACCGGACAGACGGAACGGGCCCGCTCCCCGGAGGGAACGGGCCCGTCAGTAGAACGCGATCAGGCGTTCTTGGACTCCTCGGCGGCCTCAACCGGCTTGGCGTCCTCAACCGGAGCGGCGTCCTTCTTCAGGGCGTCCTCCTTGACGGCGCGCTTGGCCGCGGCCTCGGCCTCGGCAACGGTCGCCTTCTTGGCGATCTCGCCCTCGACGAGCTCGATCACGGCCATCTTCGCGTTGTCACCACGGCGGTTGCCGACCTTGGTGATACGGGTGTAGCCACCCGGACGCTCGGCGTACCGCGGCGCGATCTCGGTGAAGAGCGTGTGCACGATGCCCTTGTCCGTGATCGTCTGAAGAACGAGGCGACGGTTGTGGATGTCGCCCTTCTTCGCCTTGGTGATCAGGCGCTCGGCGACCGGACGCAGGCGGCGGGCCTTGGCCTCGGTCGTGGTGATGCGGCCGTGCTCGAACAGCTGCTTCGCGAGGTTCGCGAGAAGCAGGCGCTCGTGCGCGGCGCTGCCGCCCAGACGGGCACCCTTGGCGGGCTTCGGCATGGTGATTCTCCTTGTGTGCTGCACCGGCCGTACCAGGTACCGGTGTCAGTTCCCCCGAAGCGGCTGCCACGGGGAAGTCATCCACCCCCCCGGGTCGGGACACCGCGAAGGTGTCCCGGCCGGGCGGCGATGTGGTGCTTAGTACTGCTCGGTCTCGACGAAACCGGCGTCCGCGTCGTCGTCGGCGCCGAAGGCGTCAGCGGCGGCGGTCGGGTCGAATCCGGGCGGGCTGTCCTTGAGCGCCAGGCCCATGCCGGCCAGCTTCGCCTTGACCTCGTCGATCGACTTGGCACCGAAGTTGCGGATGTCGAGCAGGTCCGCCTCGGAGCGGGCCACCAGCTCGCCCACCGAGTGGATGCCTTCGCGCTTGAGGCAGTTGTAGGAGCGAACCGTCAGCTCCAGCTCCTCGATCGGCAGGGCCAGGTCCGCGGCGAGCGCGGCGTCCGTCGGGGACGGACCCATGTCGATGCCCTCGGCGTCGATGTTCAGCTCGCGCGCGAGACCGAACAGCTCGACCAGGGTCTTACCGGCGGAGGCCATGGCGTCACGCGGACGCATCGCCTGCTTGGTCTCCACGTCGACGATCAGCTTGTCGAAGTCGGTGCGCTGCTCGACTCGGGTCGCCTCGACCTTGTAGGTGACCTTGAGGACGGGCGAGTAGATGGAGTCGACCGGGATGCGCCCGATCTCCTGTCCGACCTGCTTGTTCTGCACGGCGGAGACATAGCCGCGACCGCGCTCGACGGTCAGCTCCATCTCCAGCTTGCCCTTGCCGTTCAGCGTGGCGAGGACCAGGTCGGGGTTGTGCACCTCGACACCGGCCGGGGGCGCGATGTCGGCGGCGGTGACCAGACCCGGGCCCTGCTTGCGCAGGTACATCACGACCGGCTCGTCGTGCTCCGAGGAGACGACCAGCTGCTTGATGTTGAGGATCAGGTCGGTGACGTCCTCCTTGACGCCCGGCACGGTGGTGAACTCGTGCAGGACACCGTCGATGCGGATGGACGTGACCGCCGCACCCGGGATCGAGGAGAGGAGCGTACGGCGGAGGGAGTTGCCGAGGGTGTAACCGAAGCCCGGCTCCAGCGGCTCGATGACGAACCGGGAGCGGTACTCGTCGACGACCTCTTCGGTCAGCGACGGACGCTGAGCGATCAGCATGGGGAAATCCTTCAGTCGTGGGCGCCCGCTATTTGACGCCCGACGGATGTCTTACAAGGGTACGGGCGGTACGCCCCGAAGGAGCCGTACCGCCCGAAAACCCAACTGCTCAGCTCAAGCGAGCGTCAGACGCGACGACGCTTGGGCGGACGGCAGCCGTTGTGCGGGGTGGGGGTGACGTCCTGGATCGAGCCGACCTCAAGGCCAGTGGCCTGGAGGGAGCGGATCGCGGTCTCACGGCCGGAGCCGGGACCCTTGACGAAGACGTCGACCTTGCGCATGCCGTGCTCCTGCGCGCGACGGGCGGCCGACTCAGCGGCCATCTGCGCGGCGAAGGGGGTGGACTTGCGCGAGCCCTTGAAGCCGACGTGGCCGGCGGAGGCCCAGGAGATCACGTTGCCGGACGGGTCCGTGATCGAAACGATGGTGTTGTTGAACGTGCTCTTGATGTGCGCGTGGCCGTGAGCGACGTTCTTCTTTTCCTTGCGGCGCACCTTCTTGGCAGCGCCCTGACGACCCTTGGGGGGCATCTATATCTCCTACGGGAGGTGGTCGGTCCTACAGCGAAGACCGCTTGGCTGTGCGGGGCCCGGGGGCAGCCCCCGGGATTCCGCAGCGTCCGCTGAGGACTACTTCTTGCCCGGCTTCTTCTTGCCGGCGATGGCGCGACGCGGGCCCTTGCGGGTACGAGCGTTGGTGCTGGTGCGCTGACCGTGGACCGGAAGGCCACGGCGGTGACGCAGACCCTGGTAGCAGCCGATCTCAACCTTGCGGCGGATGTCGGCCTGGATCTCGCGGCGGAGGTCACCCTCGGTGCGGAGGTTGCCGTCCACGTACTCGCGGATCTTGACCAGGTCCTCTTCGGCCAGGTCACGAACGCGGGTGTTCGGGTTCACGCCGGTGGAGTCGAGGATCTCCTTGGACCGGGTACGCCCGATACCGAAGACGTAGGTGAGTGCGATCTCCACACGCTTTTCGCGCGGGATGTCAACACCGGAAACGCGTGCCATTCAATGGCTCCTGTGTGATCGGGGGTCTTCCGCAGAACCGTTCCCTGGCCGCCGACTCCGTGCTGGAGTGGTACGACCGGGTCTCCGGCCCCCGCCGGAGGTGTCGCCGACCCTGTTGGGCTGGGCGGGCTCTGCGTATGTACGTATTCGCTTGCGTCGCGCGAAGAACTGCGAGTGGTGCAGAGGTCGGCGTGCGTCAGCCCTGGCGCTGCTTGTGGCGCAGGTTGTCGCAGATGACCATGACCCGACCATGACGGCGGATCACCTTGCACTTGTCGCAGATCTTCTTGACGCTCGGCTTGACCTTCATGAAATGTCAGGTTCTCCGGGTCAGTGCCATCGCCTCGCAAGAGGCACGGCAAGATCTACTTGTACCGGTAGACGATCCGGCCACGCGTTAGGTCGTACGGAGACAGCTCCACAACGACCCTGTCGTCCGGGAGGATACGGATGTAGTGCATCCGCATCTTGCCGGAGATGTGCGCGAGGACCTTGTGACCGTTCTGAAGCTCCACCTTGAACATCGCGTTCGGGAGGGACTCGATCACGGTGCCCTCGATTTCGATGGCACCTTGCTTCTTGGCCACGCTTCGCCCTTCGAATCGGCTACCTTGATCAACTCTCGCCCTCCGTGTGCGGACACACGGGTACACAAGAGCCGACGCATCAGTCTACGTCAGGCCATCCGAAAAGACGAATCCTGGAAGGATGCCCAATCCGGGAGATCATTACTCAGCCGATTTCTTCCCCGGCTCCGTCGAGAGGCACGCCACCAGGGGTTCATCGGCGGAATTCCCGGCCTTGCTCCCCTAGGGCGAACAGAACCGCGACGACACCGGTACGCGGCGGTCGACCGGCGATCACACCGGTTCGGACTTCAGCCCCATGGCCTAACCGCCGGACCGGCCGTACCGCAGGTCTCGTCGCCGACGGATGTCAGCCCAGCGGGTCGGGTGCCGCGGTGATCCCCAACTCGGCCAGCTTCGCTCGACCGCAGTCCGGAGAGGTGAGGACCAACGGGCCCTCCTCGGTCACCGCGACCGAGTGCTCCCAGTGCGAGGACCAGGTGCCGTCGGTGGTGATCACGGTCCACTCGTCGGCGAGCACCTCGGTCTTCGGCGTTCCCAGCGAGACCATCGGCTCGATCGCCAGACAGAAGCCGGGCACCAGCCGCGGCCCCTTGCCGCGCTTGCGCGAGACGTAGTTCAACAGGTGCGGGTCCATGTGCATCTGGGTGCCGATGCCGTGCCCGCCGTAGTCCTCGATGATTCCGTACCGTCCGCCGCCCGGCTTGGGCTGGCGACGGATGTAGGTCTCGATCGCCCGGGAGACGTCCACCAGCCGGCTGCCGGCCTTCATCGCGGCGACGCCGGCCCACATGGACTCCTCGGTCACCCGGGAGAGCTCGATCAGCTCGGGCGCGTGGCCCGAGCCGACGAACGCGGTGTACGCGGCGTCCCCGTGCCAGCCGTCGACGATCGCGCCGGCGTCGATGGAGATGATGTCGCCGTCCTTCAGGACGGTCTTCTCGTCCGGGATCCCGTGGACGACGACCTCGTTGGCCGAGGTGCAGATGGTCGCGGGGAATCCGCCGTACCCCAGGAAGTTCGACTTGGCGCCGTGGTCGGCGATGACCTTGCGGGCGACCTCGTCCAGATCCCTGGTCGTCGCACCGGGTACGGCTGCCTCACGGGTGGCCGCGTGGATCGCGGCCACGACCAGCCCCGCCTCGCGCATCTTCGCGATCTGCTCCGGGGTCTTGATCTCCACCATGGCCTTGCCTTCCACCTCTGTCACATCCGATACGGCTCTTGCACGGCCTCTCGCTCAACAGTACGGCCGCGGCGTCCGGCGGACACCGCGGCCGTACTGGAACGGCTGAGAGCCGTCAGGCCTGCTCGGCCTGAGCTGTCTTCTTCAGGGCTTCCATCGCGCGCCCGGTCACATCGGTGACCTTGCCGAGGGCCGAGATCGTGACCACGAGGCCCTGGGCCCGGTAGTAGTCGATGATCGGCTCGGTTTGGGTGTGGTAGACCTCGAGTCGCTTGCGTACGGTCGACTCGGAGTCGTCATCGCGCTGATAGAGATCGCCGCCACACACATCGCAGACACCGTCGTTCTTCGGCGGTGAGTAGGTGACGTGGAAAACGTGGCTGGAGTCGTTCCGGCAGATGCGGCGACCCGCGATCCGCTTGACGACCTCGTCCTCGGGAACCTCAAGGTCGAGCACCGCGTCCAATGTCATGGCCTCGGACTTCAGCATCCCGTCGAGAGCTTCGGCCTGAGAGACATTGCGCGGGAACCCGTCCAGCAGGAAGCCGTTGGCGGCATCCGGCTGTTCCATCCGGTCCTTGGCCATGCCGATCGTGACCTCGTCGGGCACCAGCTCGCCCTTGTCCATATAGGACTTGGCTTTCCGACCGAGGTCGGTGCCCTTGCTGATGTTGGCGCGGAAGAGATCGCCCGTAGAGATGTGCGGGATCGACAAGTTCTCGGCAAGGTACGCAGCCTGCGTTCCCTTGCCGGCACCAGGTGGTCCGACGAGGACGATTCGCATTAGCGGAGGAACCCTTCGTAATTGCGCTGCTGGAGCTGGCTCTCGATCTGCTTCACGGTCTCCAGACCCACACCCACGATGATGAGGATGCTTGTCCCGCCGAACGGGAAGTTCTGGTTCGCGCCTCCGAAGCCCGCCAACGCCATCGTCGGAACAAGAGCAATCAGACCCAGGTACAGCGAGCCCGGCCAAGTAATGCGGTTGAGCACGTAGCTCAGATACTCGGCAGTAGGTCGACCAGCCCGGATACCCGGGATGAAGCCACCATACTTCTTCATGTTGTCCGCGACTTCCTCGGGGTTAAACGAGATAGCCACATAGAAGAAGGCGAAGAACACGATCAGGAAGAAGTACACGGTGATGTAGTACGGGTGATCACCCTTGACGAAGTACTGCTCGATCCATGTCTTCCAGGTGGAAGTGCCGCTGGAGAACTGTGCCACCAGCGCCGGGATATAGAGCAGCGACGACGCGAAGATGACCGGAATCACACCCGCCTGGTTGACCTTCAGCGGAATGTAGGTCGAGGTACCGCCGTAACTACGCCGCCCGATCATGCGCTTCGCATACTGAACAGGGATACGACGTTGTGCCTGTTCAACGAAGACGACCAAGGCGACCATCACAAAGCCGATCAGGATGACCGTGCTGAACTCGATCCAGCCCTTGGCGAGCTTGCCGCTCTCCTTGATGGCCCACAGGGCGCCCGGGAAGCCGGCGGCGATCGAGATGAACATCAGGATCGACATGCCGTTACCGATGCCACGGTCGGTGATCAGCTCACCGAGCCACATCACGGCCGCGGTTCCCGCGGTCATGGTGATCACCATGACGACGGTGGTGTAGATGGAGCGGTCCGGCACGATCTGCGTTCCGACCGGGCAGCCGCTGAAGAGCGCACCGCTGCGAGCGGTCGCCACCAGACCCGTGCCCTGGAGCACGGCAAGGGCCACCGTCAGATAGCGGGTGTACTGGGTGATCTTCGACGTGCCGGCCGAGCCCTCCTTCTTGAGGGCTTCCAGCCGCGGAATGACCACGGTCAGCAGCTGCAGGATGATGCTCGCCGTGATGTACGGCATGATGCCGAGCGCGAAGATGGTGATCTGCAGCAGCGCGCCGCCACTGAACATGTTGACCAGGCCGAACAGACTGTTGTTGTTCTCCTGAGCCAAATTGACACAAGTCTGTACGTTCTGGTAATCGATGCCCGGTACGGGGATATGTGACCCGAGTCGATAGAGCACGATGATGGCGAGCGTGAAGAGCAGTTTCTTGCGCAGGTCGGGCGTCTTGAACGCCCGGGCGAACGCGGTGAGCACGGTGCCTCCTGCGACCCCCGCGCTTCTGCGTCAGAGGTGACGGTCTTGAGGATCGACGAATACGAATCGGCAATCCGTACGATCCCCATGGGGCGGACCGTACGGGGTTGTTTACAGCAACATCGCACGCCACCTTACCGGCGGCAGTGCCCCGCTTGGAACGACCAACCGGGGATGCCCCATTTGAGAGGCATCCCCGGTCGGTGTTCAGCTTTCCACCACAGGACTTGTGTCAGACAAGCTCGGTGACGGTGCCGCCAGCGGCGGTGATCTTCTCCTTGGCGGAACCGGAGACGGCGTCAACCGTCACCTGGAGCGCCACGGAGATCTCGCCCTGGCCCAGGACCTTGACGAGGTGGTTCTTGCGGACCGCGCCCTTGGCGACCAGATCGGCCACCGTGACCTCGCCACCCTCAGGGTAGAGCGAGGTGAGCTTGTCCAGGTTGACGACCTGGTACTCGGTACGGAACGGGTTCTTGAAGCCCTTGAGCTTCGGGAGACGCATGTGGAGGGGCATCTGCCCACCCTCGAAGCGCTCCGGAACCTGGTAACGGGCCTTGGTTCCCTTGGTACCACGACCAGCCGTCTTACCCTTCGACGCCTCACCACGACCCACACGGGTCTTGGCGGTCTTGGCGCCCGGGGCAGGACGGAGGTTGTGGACCCTCAGCGGGTTCTGCTCCGCCATATCAGTCGACCTCCTCGACCGTCACGAGGTGGCGGACGGTGTGCACCATTCCGCGGAACTCGGGACGATCCTCCTTGACCACGACGTCGTTGAGCCTCTTCAGGCCCAGCGAACGCAGCGTGTCACGGTGGTTCTGCTTGCTGCCGATGTACGACTTCGTCTGCGTGATCTTGAGGCGGGTCATTACGCACCCGCTCCCGCACGTGCACGAAGCAGAGCCGCGGGGGCGACGTCCTCAAGCGGCAGACCACGGCGAGCCGCGATCTCCTCGGGACGCTGCAGGCCCTTCAGGGCCGCCACGGTCGCGTGCACGATGTTGATCGCGTTGTCGGAGCCGAGCGACTTCGACAGGATGTCGTGAACGCCGGCGCACTCCAGAACGGCGCGCACCGGGCCACCGGCGATAACACCGGTACCGGGGGAAGCAGGCTTGAGCAGAACGACGCCTGCGGCCTTCTCGCCCTGGATCGGGTGCGGGATGGTGCCCTGGATACGGGGGACCTTGAAGAAGTGCTTCTTGGCCTCCTCAACACCCTTGGCGATGGCGGCCGGCACCTCCTTGGCCTTGCCGTAGCCAACACCGACGGTGCCGTCTCCATCGCCCACCACGACAAGCGCGGTAAAGCTGAAGCGACGACCACCCTTCACAACCTTGGCGACGCGGTTGATCGCGACAACGCGCTCAACGTACGCGGTCTTTTCGGCGGCAGCTGCACCGCCGTCACGGCCCTTCCGGTCCCGCCGCTCGCCGCCACCGGCACCGCTTCCGCGGCGCTGGGGTCCAGCCATTGGAATTACCTCTCTCTGTTACGTCCGCTAGCTCCGGAACCGGGGCCTAGAACTTCAGCCCGGCCTCACGGGCGGCGTCAGCCAGAGCGGCAATCCGCCCGGCGTACTGGTTGCCACCACGGTCGAACACAACGGCCTCAACACCGGCAGCCTTGGCGCGCTCAGCGACCAGGGCACCGACCTGCTTGGCCAGGGCGCTCTTGTCGCCCTCGCCGCCGCGGATCGAGGTGTCCAGGGTCGACGCAGACGCCAGCGTGTGGCCGGCGATGTCGTCGATGACCTGCGCCACGATGTGGCGGTTGGAACGCGTCACAACCAGGCGCGGGCGCTCCGGGGTACCGGAGATGCGCTTGCGAACGCGAATGTGGCGGCGCTTGATGGCGGCGCGCTTGTACGCGTCGCCCTTGGCGATCTTCACACCGAATGCCATGGCTTACTTACCCGCCTTTCCGACCTTGCGGCGGATGACCTCGCCCGCGTACTTGACGCCCTTGGCCTTGTACGGGTCGGGCTTCCGCAGCTTGCGGATGTTGGCGGCGACCTCGCCGACCTTCTGCTTGTCGATTCCCTCGACAGAGAACTTGGTCGGCGATTCGACCTTGAACGAGATCCCCTCGGGGGCCTCGACCAGGATCGAGTGGCTGTAACCGAGCTGGAACTCCAGGTTGGAGCCCTTCGCTGCGACGCGGTAACCAACACCGCTGATTTCGAGCGCCTTCGTGTATCCCTGGGTCACGCCGGTGATCATGTTGGCCACCAGCGTGCGGGACAGGCCGTGGAGGGCCTTGTTCTGACGCTCGTCGTTGGGGCGGGAGACGCTGAGAACGCCGTCCTCACCCTTAACGATGTCGATGGGCGCGGCGACGGTGTGGCTCAGGGTGCCCTTGGGACCCTTCACCGCGACCGTGCGGCCATCGATGGTGACGTCCACACCGGCGGGAACCTGGATGGGGAGCTTGCCGATACGCGACATTGCTATTCCTCCGTTCCCGACTACCAGACGTAGGCGAGGACTTCCCCACCTACGCCCTTCTTCTGCGCCTGCTGGCCGGTCAGGAGGCCGTGGGACGTGGAGATGATCGCCACGCCCAGGCCACCGAGAACCTTGGGCAGACCGGTGGACTTCGCGTACACGCGCAGACCCGGCTTCGAGATCCGCCGGATGCCCGCGATGGAGCGCTCCCGGTTAGGACCGAACTTGAGCTCCAGGACGAGGTTCTTGCCGACTTCGGCGTCCTCGACCTTCCAGCCCGTGATGAAGCCCTCCTGCTGGAGGATCTCTGCGATGTGCGACTTGATCTTGCTGTGCGGCATGGTCACGGAGTCGTGGTACGCCGAGTTCGCATTCCGCAGACGCGTCAACATGTCTGCGATGGGATCAGTCATGGTCATGAATTGGCCTTCGGCCTCTCTCGCCGGGGTTTCCTGTATGCGCCATCCCTCTCCCCACACTGGGGCGGGACGGGTGCGGCGCGGGGACCTACGGCGTAGTAAGTCGTTCAGGGCGGCGGACGCCCAACCCTCCTAGCCTAAGCCATGGAAGGAGGGGCCTCCGCCTACCCTCTGCTTACCGAGAGCGTCCGGATATTCCCCATTCCTACCTAGTCACCCGAAGACACCCCTAACGGGGAGTCCTCTGGGTGCTCAGCGGGAAGGGTTTACCAGGAGCTCTTGGTCACGCCCGGCAGCTCGCCACGGTGAGCCATCTCACGAAGGCACACGCGGCACAGGCCGAACTTGCGGTACACGGAGTGGGGACGACCGCAACGCTGGCAGCGCGTGTAGCCACGCACGCCAAACTTGGGCTTGCGGGCGGCCTTGGCAATGAGAGCCTTCTTTGCCACGGCTCACGCCTCCTTGAACGGGAAGCCGAGGTGACGCAGGAGCGCGCGGCCCTCAGCGTCGTTGGTCGCCGTGGTAACCACGGTGATGTCCATACCCCGGACGCGGTCGATCTTGTCCTGGTCGATCTCGTGGAACATGACCTGCTCCGTGAGACCGAAGGTGTAGTTGCCACGGCCGTCGAACTGCTTGGGGGACAGACCGCGGAAGTCACGGATGCGCGGAAGCGCCAGCGACAGGGTGCGGTCCAGGAACTCCCACATGCGGTCGCCACGGAGTGTGACGTGGGCACCGATCGGCTGACCCTCACGCAGCTTGAACTGCGCGATGGACTTGCGGGCCTTGGTGACGGCCGGCTTCTGACCGGTGATCGTGGTGAGGTCCTTGACGGCACCATCGATCAGCTTGGAGTCGCGGGCTGCGTCGCCCACACCCATGTTGACCACGATCTTGACGAGGCCGGGAACCTGCATGACGTTCTCGTACGAGAACTCCTCAAGCAGCTTGCCCTTGATTTCCTCGCGGTACTTCGTCTTGAGACGCGGAGTGGTGGTGGTAGCCATCAGATGTCCTCACCCGTCCGCTTGGCAACGCGGATCTTGTTGCCCTCGTCGTCGAAGCGGAATCCGACGCGCGTCACAACCTTCTTGCCGTCCTTCTCCACGACGAGCTGAACATTGCTCACGTGGACGGGGGCCTCGGTGGTGACAATCCCGCCGGTCTGCGAACCGCGAGCGGTCTGGCCGGCCTTGGTGTGCTTCTTGACCCGGTTGACACCCTCGACCAGGACGCGGTCCTCGCGGGGGAAGGCCTGAATGACCTTGCCCTGCTTGCCACGGTCCTTACCGGTGATGACCTGAACCAGGTCGCCCTTCTTGATCTTCATGCTTACAGCACCTCCGGCGCGAGCGAGATGATCTTCATGAACTTCTTCTCGCGCAGCTCACGACCCACCGGGCCGAAGATACGGGTGCCACGAGGGTCGCCGTCGTTCTTCAGAATGACAGCGGCGTTCTCGTCGAAGCGGATGTACGAGCCGTCCTGGCGGCGACGTTCCTTAACGGTGCGAACGATGACCGCCTTGATGACGTCACCCTTCTTCACGTTGCCACCGGGGATCGCGTCCTTGACGGTGGCAACGATGACGTCACCGATGCCCGCGTAGCGGCGACCGGAGCCACCGAGAACACGGATGCAAAGGATTTCCTTGGCACCAGTGTTGTCGGCGACACGCAGTCGCGACTCCTGCTGGATCACGTGTATCTCCTGTTTGTCTGCCGGTTCCCCGGGGGGCCGCTCAGCGGCCCCCCGGAGCCTGGCGGAACTGACTTGAAGGGTTACCCCATCAAGTAATTACTTGGCCTTCTCAAGGATTTCGACGATGCGCCAGCGCTTCGTCGCCGAGAGGGGCCGGGTCTCCATGAGGAGAACACGGTCGCCAACGCCAGCGGCGTTCTGCTCATCGTGCGCCTTGAGCTTGTTCGTACGGCGGATGACCTTGCCGTACAGAGCGTGCTTCACGCGGTCCTCGACGGCGACGACGACGGTCTTGTCCATCTTGTCGCTGACGACCAGACCCTCACGGGTCTTGCGGAATCCGCGGGCGGTGTTCTCTTCAGTCACATTCGTCTCGCTCATCAGGCGCTCTCCACCATCTCGATGCCCAGCTCGCGCTCACGCATCAGGGTGTAGATCCGCGCGATGTCCTTACGAACGGCCTTCAGCCGGCCATGGTTCTCGAGCTGCCCCGTCGCCGCCTGGAAGCGGAGGTTGAACAGCTCTTCCTTGGCCTCGCGAAGCTTCCCAAGAAGCTCCTCGTTGCCCAGCTCGCGCAGCTCAGACGTCTTGGTTACGGCCGACATCACGCCTCACCTGCCTCGCGCCGAACGATGCGGCACTTCATCGGAAGCTTGTGAGCCGCGCGGGTGAGCGCCTCACGAGCAATCTTCTCGTTCGGGTAGGAGAGCTCGAACATCACCCGACCGGGCTTGACGTTCGCGATCCACCACTCCGGGGAACCCTTACCGGAACCCATGCGGGTCTCAGCGGGCTTCTTGGTCAGCGGGCGGTCCGGGTAGATGTTGATCCAGACCTTGCCGCCACGCTTGATGTGGCGGGTCATCGCGATACGCGCCGCCTCGATCTGGCGGTTGGTCACGTACGCCGGAGTGAGGGCCTGAATGCCGTACTCGCCGAACGCAACCTGCGTACCACCCTTGGACATTCCGCTGCGCTTCGGGTGGTGCTGCTTGCGGTGCTTGACCCTACGGGGGATCAGCATTTCGGTCAGGCCTCCGTTCCGGTGCTCTCAGCCGGAGCAGCGGCCGGAGCGTCGGCCTTGGGGGCCTCGGCTGCGGCGTTCTGCTGCGGCTTACGGCCGCGTCCGCCACGCTCGCCACCGCGGCCACCACGGCCGGCCGGGCGGTCAGCGCCGCCACGGGCCGGGCGGTTGCCGGCACGGGCAGCAGCGTTCTCTGCGCGGACCTCGGCGATGTTCTTGACGTCGCCCTTGTAGATCCAGACCTTCACACCGATACGGCCGAAGGTCGTCTTGGCCTCGAAGAAGCCGTACTCGACGTTCGCACGGAGCGTGTGCAGCGGCACACGACCCTCGCGGTAGAACTCCGAGCGGGACATCTCGGCGCCGCCGAGACGGCCACCACACTGGATCTTGATTCCCTTGGCGCCGGCCTTCATCGCCGACTGCATGCTCTTACGCATGGCACGGCGGAAGGAGACGCGGGAGGACAGCTGCTCGGCAACGGCCTGGGCCACCAGCTGAGCGTCAACCTCGGGGTTCTTGACCTCAAGGATGTTCAGCTGGACCTGCTTGCCCGTGAGCTTCTCGAGGTCGCCGCGGATGCGGTCGGCCTCGGCGCCACGGCGGCCGATGACGATGCCGGGACGCGCGGTGTGGATGTCCACCCGCACGCGGTCACGGGTGCGCTCGATCTCAACCTTCGAGATGCCGGCGCGCTCCATGCCGGACGTCATCATCCGACGGATGGCGACGTCTTCCTTGACGTAGTCCTTGTACAGCTTGTCGGCGTACCAGCGGGACTTGAAGTCCGTGGTGATACCGAGCCGGAACCCATGCGGGTTAACCTTCTGGCCCATTACCGGGTTCCTTCCTTGCTGCTGACGACCACGGTGATGTGGCTGGTCCGCTTACGGATCCGGTAGGCGCGACCCTGCGCACGCGGCCGGAACCGCTTCAGGGTCGGACCCTCGTCCACGTAAGCCTCGCTGATGACCAGCGATGAGGCGTCACTGTGGTCGTAGTTGTGCGCGGCGTTGGCAATGGCGCTGTCCAGCACCTTGCCGACCGGCACGCTCGCGGCCTGCGGGGCGAAACGCAGGACCGCCTGAGCCTCCGTGGCATCCATGCCACGGATGAGGTCCACCACTCGGCGGGCCTTCATGGGCGTGACGCGGATGTACCGCGCTTGGGCCCTGGCTTCCATGGTTGTCCCTTCAGTGTCTGACACGTTCGTCATAGTCGTTTCCACCCCGCGTTAGCGGCGCTTCGACTTCCGGTCGTCCTTGACGTGGCCTCGGAAGGTGCGAGTCGGCGAGAACTCACCGAGCTTGTGGCCGACCATCGACTCGGTGACGAACACCGGGACGTGGATCTTGCCGTTGTGCACCGCGATCGTGTGGCCCAGCATCGCCGGGACGATCATCGAGCGACGGGACCAGGTCTTGATGACGTTCTTGGTACCTGCTTCGTTCTGTACGTCCACCTTCTTGATCAGGTGGTCGTCGACGAAGGGCCCCTTCTTGAGACTGCGCGGCATCTAAACCCGCTCCTAGCGCTTCTTGTTCGTCTTGCGGCGGCGGACGATGTACTTGCTGCTCGCCTTCTTGGGAGAACGAGTACGACCCTCCTTCTGACCCCACGGGCTGACCGGGTGGCGACCACCGGAGGTCTTGCCCTCACCACCACCGTGCGGGTGGTCAACCGGGTTCATCGCGACACCGCGGACGGTCGGGCGTACGCCCTTCCAGCGCATACGGCCGGCCTTGCCCCAGTTGATGTTCGACTGCTCGGCGTTGCCGACCTCGCCGATGGTGGCGCGGCAGCGAACGTCGACCAGCCGGATCTCGCCGGACGGCATACGGAGGTGGGCCATGGCCCCCTCCTTCGCCAGCAGCTGCACGGAGGCACCCGCGGAGCGGGCGAACTTCGCGCCGCCGCCGGGCCGCAGCTCGATGGCGTGGATGGTCGTACCGACCGGGATGTTGCGCAGCGCCAGGTTGTTACCGGGCTTGATGTCGGCGGTCGGGCCGTTCTCGACGCGGTCACCTTGGCTCAGGTGACGCGGCGCGATGATGTAGCGCTTCTCGCCATCCGCGTAGTGCAGAAGGGCGATGCGTGCGGTGCGGTTGGGGTCGTACTCAATGTGAGCGACCTTGGCCGGCACGCCGTCCTTGTCGTGACGACGGAAGTCGATCACGCGGTAGGCGCGCTTGTGGCCACCGCCCTGGTGACGGACGGTCACACGACCGGTGTTGTTACGGCCACCCTTGCTGTGCAGAGGGCGGACCAGCGACTTCTCCGGCGTGGACCGCGTGATCTCGACAAAGTCGGCGACGCTGGAGCCACGACGGCCCGGAGTCGTCGGCTTGTACTTGCGGATACCCATTTCTCAGTCCTCGTCCGATTCCGGACGACTCGACCTCACTTAAGAGGTCGGGCCGCCGAAGATGTCGATACGGTTGCCCTCGGCAAGGGTCACGATGGCGCGCTTGGTGTTGGCACGCTTGCCGAAACCGGTGCGGGTGCGCTTGCGCTTGCCCTGCCGGTTGATCGTGTTGACCCCGGTGACCTTGACCGAGAAGACCGCTTCCACGGCCTGCCTGATCTGGGTCTTGTTGGCCCGCGGGTCGACGATGAACGTGTACTTGTTCTCGTCAAGCAGCGCGTAGCTCTTCTCGGACACGACCGGCTTGACGAGGATGTCACGCGGGTCCGAGTACGTCTTGCTGGTAACGGTCGCCGTGGCGGTCTCGTTCTCAGTCATCAGGCGTCGCTCCCTTCGGTCTCGGTGGCCTTGTCGGGGCCGGACACGAAGGACTCGAAGGCGGCCTGAGTGAAGACCACGTCCTCGGAGCGGATCACGTCGTACGTGTTCAGCTGGCCCGGCTCCAGGATGTGCACCTGGGGCAGGTTGCGGGCGGACAGCCACGCGGCCTCGTCGGCGCGGTCGACGACCAGGAGCAGGTTCTTGCGCTCCGAGATCTTGCCGAACAGCGTCCTTGCGGCCTTGGTGGAGACCTCGCCCTCGATCACGCCGGTGACGACGTGAATGCGGGAGTTGCGGGCCCGGTCGGTGAGGGCACCGCGCAGGGCGGCGGCCTTCATCTTCTTCGGGGTCCGCTGGGAGTAGTCACGCGGCACGGGGCCGTGGACAACGCCACCGCCGACGAACTGCGGGGCGCGGGTCGAACCCTGACGGGCGCGGCCGGTGCCCTTCTGGCGGTACGGCTTCTTGCCACCACCGCGGACCTCGCCACGACGCTTGACCTTGTGCGTGCCCTGACGGGCAGCGGCCAGCTGCGCGACGACGACCTGGTGGATCAGCGGGATGCTGACCTTGGCGTCGAAGATCTCGGCCGGGAGCTCAACGGTCCCGGTCTTGTCGCCTGCGGGCGACAGAATGTCAATGGTGCTCATAGTCCTCAGGCCCCCTTGGCCGCAGTGCGGACCAGGACCAGGCCGCCGTTGGGACCAGGAACCGCACCCTTGATGAGGAGCAGGCCCTTCTCCGCGTCAACAGCGTGAACGGTCAGGTTCTGTGTGGTGACCCGCTCGTTGCCCATACGGCCCGCCATGCGGAGGCCCTTGAACACACGGCCCGGGGTGGCACAGCCACCGATGGAGCCGGGAGAGCGGTGCTTGCGCTGGGTTCCGTGACCGGCGCCGAGGCCCTTGAAGTTGTGACGCTTCATGACACCGGCGAAGCCCTTGCCCTTGCTCTTGCCCGTGACGTCAACCTTGACGCCGGACTCGAACACGGCAGCGGTGATCTCCTGGCCGAGCGTGTACTCGCTGGCGTCGGAGGTACGGAGCTCCACCAGGTGGCGGCGGGGGGTCACGTCGGCCTTGGAGAAGTGGCCCTTGAGGGGCTTGTTCACCTTGCGCGGGTCGATCTCGCCGAAGGCGATCTGGACCGACTCGTAGCCGTCGGAGTCATTCGTACGGACCTGGGTTACAACGCAGGGCCCGGCCTTGACAACGGTCACCGGGACGACACGGTTGTTCTCGTCCCAGACCTGGGTCATGCCGAGCTTCTCGCCCAGGACGCCCTTGATCTGCTTTGCCATCTCTTCCGCGCCTCTCAGAGCTTGATCTCGATGTCAACGCCGGCCGGAAGGTCCAGGCGCATCAACGAGTCAACGGTCTTGGGCGTCGGGTCGAGAATGTCGATCAGGCGCTTGTGCGTGCGCATCTCAAAGTGCTCGCGCGAGTCCTTGTACTTGTGCGGCGACTTGATGACGCAGTACACGTTCTTCTCAGTGGGCAGCGGCACCGGGCCCGCGACCGACGCACCAGTACGCGTCACCGTCTCGACGATCTTCTTCGCCGAGGAATCGATGACCTCGTGGTCGTAGGCCTTGAGCCGGATGCGGATCTTCTGTCCCGCCATGGCTACTTCGTAGTCCTGTCTTTTGTATGGACGCTCTGCCACTCGGCGAGTCCTGCGATCCCCTCCGACCCACGCGGTCGGGCGTGTCGCACACCCTCTACGCAGATATCCCGAAGGATTTCCCAACCAAGGGGGTGCGGGCCTGGCCCGCGAATCGAGGGAGAACACCCACCGAGCGCTTGGCTGGTACCCCGCTGACACTTCCCGGAAGATTCCCGTACGTCCGCTCCAGCGCTGCCCAGGAGGCAGTTGGGGCGACGAGTACTGTGGGACTCGCTTCCGGTCCTCCCGGCGGGAGGCGCGCAGCATCGGCACTCAACCGAGCAACCCGGATAGTCTGCCACACCGGCACGCGGCCTGGCTAATCGAGCCGTAGAGCGTACCCCGGAGGGGTGGCGTGTCAAACAGCGGCACGCGGCGCTTGGGGCGTCAGGGGGTGGGGGACGCCAAGGGGGCCGGGGTGGTGGCGGACCAGAAGGCGGAGTGGACGTGGGGGTCGGGGATGACGGGGCCTTCGAAGGGGGTGCCGGTACCGGGGGTCCTGGGCGGGGAGACCTCGGACTGGATGAAGCAGGGGGTCGTGGCGCGAAGGAAGAACTGCCCCTTCTTTCCTACAGAGACACTCATACGGAGGCCTTCGGGAGTCCGCGCGAAGATCGCGGGCGTCTTCTCGTGCGAGTCCACGCCCGTGATGATGTAGCCCTGCTGCTTCCAGTGACGCTCGATCACTCCCAGCAAGCTCCCTCGCCTGACCTCGGACACGATGGTCATAACAATGACTTTTCGCGACATTGACGCCGCCACGTTGCCATCGATCTTGTAGGAACCGCAGCCGCTGTCTAGTGATGGGCCGTGCACCCAGTTCAGCTCGGGTCGCACGGCCCTCAACGTACCCAGCATGATCGCATCTGCGTCATCCGAGGCCTCCTGCAAGCTGATCTTGCTCACCACCCGCTTCTCGTTTTCTTTGCCATCAGACACCCCAAGAAGGCCACAGCCCGCCAAAACTGGGGCAAGCACGATCGCCAGGACCAGACGCGTTGCCTTCATCGGTGCTCCTGTTTGGTGATTGCGTCGCCGTCACCCACGATAATCTTCGCGATATTTCGGACGGATTCATCGTCTCGATCAGGATTGAAGTAATTCGAGTGAGCAGGGGTCTGTACACCACCATCGAAATGGACGGGTGGACCGTCATCCACCTTAAAACGGTGAGCACCAAAGTCCCTATGAGCCGGGTCTGTACCGTAATAGATTTGATTCTCATCGGTTGCGGCGTCCCCCAAGGCGTAGCCAGCAGCTGCCCCGATTGGGGCCGCCAGCGGAGGGCCCGTAAGTCCCAACTGGGCTCCCAGTATCAGACCTTTCGCCGAGTTCTGGTCGGGAAGTTTAGTGACCGGATCATTCTCCGCTGCACCGACGTACACGTGGTCGCCACTAACCCCCAGGTCTGTGGCAGCCTTAGCACCTGTCCCAGGACTTCCTACCAGAATGATGTCGTCGACTCCCGGGATGCCACCGTCCTGCTGCGCGGCCTGGCCTACTGTCAGCGAGCCGTAGGAGTGTCCAATTGCCGTGAAGTGTGGGTTCGCGTTCTGGTTGGTCGCCCCTAGACCGTCCATAAACTGGTTGTATGCAATAGCGCCCACTCGCGCATCTCGGTCACTCGTAACAGCAAGATTGTCGAGAGGTTTCTCTCCCGAAATCTGTGGCGGATCGTAACCAAGCCACACAATGGACGCGGTAGACGGGTCCTCGTCAATTGCCCACGAAGCAGTATCACGCGCCCGTTTGATGTCGTTGTTGGCGAAGTCTGCGTCCAACGAAGTTGCCAACCCCGGAACGTAGGCAGAAACATTCCTCGCCGTATCCGGATTCCCGAACGAGACAATCGCCCGCCCCAGGCCCTCGTCCCCGATCCCCAGCAGGAGCATGGGCGGCACGCCGGGCTTCGGCTGGGCCCTTAGCTGCTCATCGATGCTCTTCAACCCCGCCAACTGGTTCTGCGACGTCGTATCCGACTGCCCCTCCAGCTTCCCGATCAGCAACTGGAGGTTGTCCCTGTTCGCCGCGTCCCGTACCAACGCCGGGATGCCGTCCAGGTTGCCGATGCGGTCCGGGTAGGTCGCCAGGAGTTCTTCGCGCTGTTCCTGGGTGAGGCTGTCCCACCACTCCTTGCGGTTCGCGGGGCTTCCGCAGTCCGGGATGGCCTCGGGGAGGTAGCCCTTGGCCGCCTTGCGGACGGCTTCGGCGTCCTTGGCCGCGTCCGTCCAAGTGGCCGTGGTCACGGCGAGTCCCGGCGGGGCCTTGAGGGCGGCCAGGATCTTGCTGAAGCGGTTGTCGATCTCGGTGGCGCCCTGGACGGCTCCGCCGATGGTGTCGGCGATTCGCTGGGCTTCGGCCCGGTGGGGGTTGGGGTTGGTCAGAGGGGAAGGCTGTTCCAGGATTCCCCTCCGGCGGGTCGTGCCGCCGGCCACGGGCTTGTCGAGGAGGTTGGTGCCGCCTTCGGGGTAGCTGACCGAGCCATCGGGATGGACCGTGAACTTGCGGCTGGCCGCGTCTTCGAGTGCGCTGTTGAGTCGTCGCTGCTGTTCGCCCAGTTCATGGGCGAGTGAGTTCAGGGTCGTACGGACCAGACCGCATTCCGTGTACGCGTACTCAAAGTTGCGGTCGAGTTGCTTGAGTCGTTCCAGCGCGGTGTCGGCGGCCTCGCTCACCTGGGATTCCGCCAGCGCGTTGATCATCTGGTTGCTGATTCTGTCGCGCGCTGCGTCGGCCTGGTTGCTGGCCACGCCCCAGCCGTCGGCCGCGCCCTCTAACTCGGACAGTTTCAGATCGCGGAGCAGCTGCCATGTCAGCACCCGACTCACCCGCTCTTCTCAGCAGCCGATGGGGCAGCCTGCCGGAAGGAAGACTTCACCGTCTTCTCGTTCTCGCCCTGATCGGTGGCCACACGTTTGAGAACCGGGTCCAGATAGCCGCATTCGTCGCGGACGGCTCCAAGGCGCCTCTCCCACGACGTAAGCACGGTCCTCAGCACGCCGAGGCTGGCAAGTCCCGCGGCACCCGAGTCGACTCCTTCATGAGCCGATGTCAGTTTGGCGTTGGCACTGGCCGTGTTGGTCCGGATCGCGCCGGCCGCGGCAGCAGCGGATGTCCAGGGCTGGGCCTCGTGCTTCAGCACACCCGTTGCGCCCTTCGCCCCAGGGGCCCCCGGCCCACCGGGACTGCCAGCGACGGACGCCAGGGACATTCCCGTACCCGTACGGGCGTCTCTGGGCCGCTCCGCGAGTTCGAACAGCTCCTGCCATGGGTCCGCCCCTGCCCCGGTCATAGCCCTGCCCCCTCATCCGGTGTGCCTTCTGGCGATCACGCTAGAGGGTGCGAACGGGTACGCAGGGTGCAGGAACGCACATTGACGAAAAGAAAAACCGCTGGTCATAACAGATGAATCGACCCCGACACAAGAGTTCTCACCCTCACTCGTGTGGGGGACAAACAGAGCCTCGGGCCTAGCTGACGGCCGGTCAAGACGCCAGGCTTGGCGATGGGTTGCAGGTGGCTAGGAAGCGGCCTCCCCCGGGCCATCGCGGCTGTTGCCTGTCGTGTCTCCCTGCCCTAGCCAAGTCTTTCGTTCCCGCCCGTCCGCCTGGCGGCGGCGGTCAACCGGCTAGGAGCCCAAGCGGAAGCGCTACTGCCCACAAGGCTAGAGCGCGGCCCCTTCGTGTCCGTGACGCAAATCTGCCACTCTCAATGTCACCCCTCTATAGATTCCGGAATACCCGGAAGGGCGACAGGGGAGCTACGGCACCGCGTAATCCCCGCTCCACTATCTACAGATGCACCGGCTAGAAGAGTGCCACTGCGGCAATCACTGACTCTGAATCGATTGCGGCGAAATGAAGAATTTCCGTTTCATCCAGAACTAGTCCCACCTCAAGCATTTCGGGATGGGGCCAGATGTCCAGCACCGAAAACCTGAAAGGGCGCTACGATCGAGATCGTCCCAGAATTAGAGAGTGAGCGCTGCTGGAAATACTAGGGGTACCGGGGCAGGTTCTCCGTGGAGATGACCCACTCTCCGATAGCGATCTCCTCTCGATAGAGGAAATCCTTGCGGGTGGCATAACGTGGCCCGCCCGGTGTCGGGTGAACGTCAGACAGAACAGCCCCTTCGCCCGTACGCGGGTCGAAGGAGCCTTCGACTTCCATATCGGCCTCGGCGATCACAATGATGTCGGGATGACGGAGAACGCCCTGGGAGACATCTTCGACATCGGGTGTCCCCGTGTGAGCCAGCAAGCCTTCCGGCATCACCTTCTCCAGACGGCGGCTGACACGAGCCGCCGTCAGTTCATGAAGACCTTCTGGGGATGACCTGTCGTGGATGACCTCCCCCCTGGTGATCTCCAGTTTCCCCGGCACATTGCCCTGCGTCCGCGCGACTAAATCCCGCACGGCCTGGTACCGAATTACGTCACGGTTCCTGTCATCAGAGGCGATGGTCATGGGGTTCGTTCCTCCCTCTCCGGTCCCATCGCAGTGGGGGAGTTCGGCCTCACACAGCCAAAGTCCCCACCACTGCTTCGAGCTCTCTCTCCAGCCGCTCATCAAGCGCCAGCCTTGCCCAAGTGCCGCTCCCCCAGCACCTACCCTCCGCCCACCCGACCGTAATTCGCTCGATCGACCTGGTCAGCGGCTTCTACAGTGGCCCGGCACAGCCATCGTCAGCGCCGGGGGGCCGATCAACATGCGGACGCACTATCCGCGAACACCGCATCTGCCCTGGTCTCCAGGTGCCACATCCGACGATGTGCGGACCGGTGATCTGTCGCATCTCATCGGGCGGGAAGTCGTCGTCACCGAGAAGCTCGACGGTGAGAACACCACCTTGTACGGGGACGGGCTGCACGCCCGATCCCTGGACTCCGTCCACCATCCCTCCCGGGCATGGGTCAAAGCCCTCCAGAGTCGCATTGCCCAGCACATTCCCACCGGCTGGCGGATATCCGGCGAGAACATGTACGCCCGCCATTCCCTCCCGTACGACCAGCTCGACAGCTACTTCTACGGCTTCTCCGTATGGGACGCGGACGGGCACTGTCTGGACTGGGATCGAACGGTGCCGTTTCTGCGCGGGCTGGGGATTCCGACACCATCCGTTCTCTGGCGCGGGACCTTCGATGAGCGGGCGCTGCGCGCTCTGCGGCTCGACCTGTCCCGGCAGGAGGGCTATGTCGTGCGGACCGCAGAGGGCTTCGCGGACACCGGCTTCCGTCACCGGGTGGCCAAGTGGGTACGGGCCGGGCATGTGCGGACCGATACGCACTGGATGCACTCGGCCGTCGTCGCCAACGGTCTGGGACCTGCCGCCGCGCTCTGGTCCGTACGGTCCGGTGGTCCGGCGAGCGTCGAGGAGTTGGCCCATGCGCTCGGGGTGACCGCCCGGGCGTCGGATGCCGTTGTCGCCGAGGTGGCGGATCGGCTGGGACAGACCGGGGATGGGCGGCTGACCGCGGTCCTTGCCGCGCTGCTGCACGGCGAACGGCGATCCACCCTCACCGCCCGGCTGCGCCCCACCCTGGGGATGCGGCTCGCCCGCCAGGTCGCCGATGTCATCGGCCTCGCCCCCGGCCTGCAGCGCCCCTACCCCGACGAGGAACGCCCGACCGGCCTGCTGCGCCTGTCGTACGCCGCTGACCTCGGCGTCCTGCACACCGTTGCGGCCGCCACGGCGCAGACCACGCAGGAGCGGGAACAGTCCGAATGGTCAGCGCTGTACGCGGAGGAGATCCGGGCCTGGCAGCCGCCGCGGTTCGACGGCTTGGGGCCGGACGCGGCGGACCGTTGCCGGGCCGAGGCGCGGGAGGCGTACGCGGAGGGGCGGATCGGCGGCCCTGAGGAGGCCGCCGCCGCCACCTGGCGTTGGCGCGACGGCGACTTTCCCCAACTGGTCCATATGGTCGGCCCTTCGGGCAGCGGCAAGAGCACCTTCGCCCGCGGGCTACGCGCGGATGTCGTCGTATCGCTCGATGAGCTACGGGAGGCTGCCGGGTCGCGTGCCGATCAGCGGGGCAATGGGGATGTCCTACGGACCGGTCTGAACCAGCTCGATCAGGCACTGGGCGCGGGTGGGACCGTCGTCTGGGATGCGACCTCGCTCAATCGACATCAGCGCGCGCTGGTGCGGAAGGTCGCCCGCCGCCGAAACGCGCTGCTCACCCATGCGGTCATGGTGGTCGACGAGGTGCAGTTGGTACGCCGCAACGCCGGGCGCGCCCACGCCGTACCGCGGGAAGTACTGGAGTCCCAGTTGCGGCGGTACGAGCCTCCGTACCCGGGGCGGGCGCATCGCACCTGGTACATCGGCCCGGACGGAACCATCGAGGACAAGTACGGGGACGGGGACAGCCATGCAGACGAGTGAGGGGCTTTACCACCGGGTGCGCTGGGATGCCCGATTCGATCCGGCCAGGTTTGTGCTGGGCGTGACGCAGCGTGGCGCCGAACCCAAGCGGGTTCCGCTGACCTCGTTCGTACCGGGCGGGGAGGTTCCCTGGCACCGGGTGCTGTTCTTTGAGGCCGATGGGGAGCTGGTGTGGGATCGGCGTACGGGAGTGGACCGTATCGACCTCACCGACGCCGGACGCGCGCAGGACCCTCGCCGGCTGCCCTCCCCCTTCTTCACGCCGATCACTCCCCAGCGCTGGGACGGCACGACCTGGGTCTCCACCGCCATCCCGCGCAGGGGATCCGCCACCCTGCGGGTACTGACGTGGAACACCCTCTGGGACCGGTACGGGGCCGAACTCCTGAACACCGAACGGCGGCGGCCACTCCTCCTGGAGGTGCTGCGTAACGCAGACGCGGATGTGATCGCCCTGCAAGAAGTGACATCCGAGCTGCTGAGGCTCATTCGGGCGACGGAGTGGGTCCGGGAGGGCTACACGCTGACGCCGGGCGGGCGCGATGTGGATGAGTACGGGCTGCTGCTACTCAGCCGCCTGCCGGTGCGGGAGGCCGGGCACCACGTTCTCGGACCGCACAAGGCACTGACCGCGATCGTGGTGGATTCGGACCCGTACGGTCTGGTCACGGTCGCGGCCACCCATCTGACCAGCGATCACACGACGGATGGCGCCACGGTACGCAAGGGTCAGCTGGACCGGATCGCCGAGGGGCTGGCCGCCCTGGCTGGTCCTGTGGTGCTGCTGGGCGACTTCAACGACGTGGGGAAGGCGGCAGAGTCGCGGCTTGAACTCACCGATGCCTGGACCTCCGTCCACGGCGAGGACGACCAGACCCCGACCTTCGACCCACCCCGTAATCCACTGGCCGCGCTCTCCTCTCTCACGGGGCAGGCGGGCAGACTGGACCGGGTGCTGCTGCGGGATGTGGAGGCACGACGAGCCGTGCTCCGGGGGGACACCCCGGACACGGACGGCCTCTTCGCCTCGGACCACTACGGGGTGGAAGCGGACCTCGGCCCGCTGCCCGATCCTTTCGTCGAGGCCACGGCCTCGCAGGTGCGACACGCCCTCGGTGAGGGCGCGGTCCACCTGGTCGGGTCGCGGCGGATGGGATGCGCACTGGCCGACGCTGATCTGGACCTGGTGACCGCGCTCCCGGGCGAGGTCAAGATCGCGGCGGTACGGGACCGACTGGCGGCGGCCCTACCGGACGCCACCGTTCTCCGGGTGGTGGAGGGCGCGCGGGTGCCCGGGGTGCGGTTCCGGGTCAGCGGCCTCGTCGTGGACCTGGTCGTGGTCGGTACGGGCGACATCCCCCCGGAGGAAGCCGTCGCGCGCCGGACCGAACTCGGCGAGTCGGCGGCCGTTGCGCTGAGCGCGGTCAGCGATGCGGAAGCGATCCTGGAGGCGGTGGGTGAGCGGCGGGACGCGTTCGCCCGGCTGGCTCGGGAAGTGAAGGCGTGGGCTCATGCCCGCGGGCTGGGCTCGGCACCCTTCGGCGGGGTGCCGGGCATCGGCTGGGCGGTGCTGGCAGCCCGTACCGTCCGCGAGGCAGGCTCGTTGGAGGGTCCTGAGCTGCTGCGACAGTTCTTCGGCGGCTGGGCGGCCTGGGACTGGCGCACAGCGGTGGGCGGCCCGGACGTCGATCTACCCATGGCGATCATGACCCCGAGCGAGCCGATCCGCCCCTGCACGGAACGGGTGAGCGCCGCTGGCCGGGACCGGCTCGCGGAGGAGTTGTTCCGGGCCTGGGAGACCCTGGAGTCGGCGGCTGATCCCTGGCCTGAACTGCTTGCCGTACCGCCGCTGGAGCAGCGCCACTGCCAGTGGCTGATCGTCACCTCGCCCGAGGACCAGATGGGCCGGGTACGGGGACGGATGCACGGCCTGCTCCGAGCCTTGGAGGAGGCAGGAGCCTCAGACGTCCAGGCCTGGCCGCGGCCCTTCGCGGCAGATCCGGTGCGGTACGCGGTCGGCCTCGGGCGAAGCCCGTTGGGCTCCGCCCGGTTGGCGGATGTGTCAGCGCATTGGGTGCGGGGGCTGTCGGGGGTCAGGCTGAAGCCTTGGGAGGGGACGGGGGCGCCGCAACTGCGGTGAGAAAGCTAGCTGGCGAACCTTCCCAGAGCACAGCCACCTCACCGAGGGAAAGGCACACCCGTTCGCGTCAACCTTTCCGGGGCGTTCACACATTCGGATTGCCATGTGCCATTGACATAATCATGAAGTCGGCAATTCCTTAGCGTGCTGCTCATGGTCACTTCTTCACATGAGGCCGCGCACCGGATCTTCCAGGACCGGCCTGAGTTACTCACCCCGGTATTCGGGGTGTTGGGCATCCCCTTGCCCGCCAAGACCTCCGTCGAGGTCCTGACCGGCGACGCCACCGAGATCCGCCCGCTGGAGCGACGCGTGGACAGCGTGCTGCGGGTGGAAACCTCAGAGGGACAGCGGTTCCTCCTCGCCATCGAAGCCCAGGGCCGTAAGGACCCTGCCAAGGAGACGAGTTGGCCGTACTACACGGCGTATCTCCGGGACAAGCACGACCTCCCGGTACTCCTCCTGGTCGTCTGCAAGGACCGGGCCACAGCGAAATGGGCGGCGGGGCCGTTCACCACGGGGTACGAGAACTGGATCTTGCAGAGCACCCACCCGATGGTCCTGGGTCCTGACAACCTTCCGACGATCACCAGCCCCAGAGAGGCCAGCAGGAATCTGGCGCTCGCGACCCTGGCGGCGATGACTCATAGCAAGGACAGGGACCTCGACGCCATACTGGAAGCGCTGGCGTCGGCGCTCGGCTCTGCCGACAGAGAATCTGCCGACTACTTCTTCGAACTGTTGGAAATCGGCCTGGGAGACACCCCGGCCAGGGAAAACTGGAGGAATCTGATGGCCGTAGGTACCTACTTCCCCGGCCGAGGCACATTGGTCGAGGAGACCTACCTCAAAGCCAAGGCGGAGGGCATGGCTGAGGGCCGGGCCGAGGGCAAGGCCGAGGGCAAGGCTGAGGGCAAGGCTGAGGGCAAGGCTGAGGGCAAGGCTGAGGGTCGGGCCAAGGGGCGAGCAGAAGCCCGGGCAGAAGAGCGTGCTCGCTCGATCATCAGTGTTCTAGAGGCTCGCCAGATCCCCACCCTCGCCGGCCAGCGTCAGCGGATCACCGAGTGCACAGACCTCGACATCCTCGACCTCTGGTTGCGGCGGGCCATCACCGTCACCGACGTCGATGGCCTCTTCGCCGAGGATGAACCGGCCAACGACTGATACCCACACACCGCAACGATGCCCCGCCTTCGACGAAGGCGGGGCATCTGTCGTTGGCGCTCAGGCGTTGGAGGCGTACGAGACGAAGCCAGCCCATACGGCGGGCGTTTCCGCGGGTGGGCGGAGGACCTTCGATGTTCTCGGAGTCCCGGACAGGCACCGTATCGACAACAGGCGTGGCCTCGACACAGCGTTCAATGTCTTCTGTGTCGCTGTAGCTAGTTGAACCTCGCGTGGCCGCACTCACCACGCTCTCACCGGAAGTCTGAGACAGAGTTACCCGGCGCTATCAGCCGCGCTTCCAGCGCGTGGGCATAATCCCTGAACCCTGCTCTGATGGTCTCCGGCGTCCGCGAAGAAGGCGGAAGAACGTGAGGCAAAAACGCCACCCGCCACATCCGGAAAACTTCCGCAGCCGCCATTTCTCGAACACCCTGCAGAAGTTCTGAAGAAATCTGGAGTGCCTCGACGACCAGCCCGGCCTTGGGTGTGCCTGGCAAATCCAGTGACTCGGCAGCCCCAACCAGGGCGTGTAGGAAGTTCGTCAATTGCAGGTCGCTACCCATGCAGAGCATGCGTCGGACCGAATCTCTTTCGCTGATTCTCTCCGAGTACGGCTCGATCGAGCCCGACCAGAGAAGCAGGGTGATCGCCTGGACTTCGTGCTCTCGATGCCACCCCAGTTCATCAACGATGCTCATCGTTTCCGGATGAAATTCACCGATCTCCTGAATGATCTCCATGAGGCGGTGCATCTGATCGCCGCAGGTTGCCATGAAGGCGTTGATGGAGGCGTCATGGACAAGACCTGACTCGGTGGCGGCAACAGTCGCCAGCTCCACAATCCCGCCGAGAGGACCAAAGATCGACCGCGCTAGGGAATCCTCAGAGCTTCTGTGCCGCATAAACTTTACTCAGCATTCCTCGATCGAGAACACGATCAGTTGACCAAAAGCTCCTGCCCGATCGGCAGGAGCGCGCCCTCAATCCAATATTGATGCAGAGGTTTCAAAAAAGTTCCCTTCAAGGACCGCCTCAACAAACACAGAGGGCGGGAGGTAGAGATGGTCCGTAACGTAGTGATAGATGAGATTTGGCGCAACCATGATTACCCCGCCTGCTCCTACGACCCCCACTTCCGCAGACCCGAGCGTAACTGTTCGCCCCCCGCTCCGAACGGAGCAGGGATAGGTCATTACCTGCTCGCCATGAGGAAGCGTACATCCGTGCCAACCACGAGTCCTGCCGATCGAATAATCCTCAATCAATTGCATGAGTTTTCGATGGAACTCAGCCGGCGTTTCGCCAACCGTGAAATCCTTTCCACTCTCAAGCCATCCCACACTGAGAACATTCAGATGTGCGGGAAATTTGTGATCGAAGTACGAATAAGGAGTGAGGTCTTCAAAATACGTCATAGCAAACTCCCTTATCCATGGTTCACAGAGCGACATGCCGCCCAGTGCACCATTCCCATATTCGGCTGGATCAGTTGCGAAAGATAGTAGGGCTGATCAACAGTAAGATTTCTAGGGAGACCTTGAATATTCAGCCCTTCTGGAGGAAACAGGATATAGTCAGGCAACTGCTCGCCACTCCCATACTTCTCCACCGGATTAGCATGGATACCTCCCCTCTCGATCTGATTACCGAGCCAATCAGATATAGGTTCACCGTGCCGAGAGTACATCGATATTTCTGTCCCAGGTGGAACCGTGACAGGGGTTCCGTCCCCCACGAACATTCCACCGTGCCCGCTGTAAACGAACTGACCGTCGGGCCGACCTAGCTCTCTTGCATCCAGCACCCCACCTGCAGAGTCACTGATAAACCCGGGCGCCGTCCCCAATTGCCGCCTAGCCGTATCTTCCGGACCGCATACGGCCAGTCCCAGCGGATCGACGAGCATCGTTGGATTAAAAACATACGACACAGGGTTCGCAGCGGGGAGCAATCCCAGCGGGTCCGGGGAAAGGTAACGCCCAGTCTCCGGGTCGTAGTGCCGGTGGAAGTTGTAGTGGAGACCCGTCTCCGGGTCGAAGTACTGGCCAGGGAAGCGAAGTGGGGTGTAGGCGGTGCTGGTCGTGGACCAGGTGGTGGTGCCCCACAGTGTGCTTCGGGTGTGCCACGCCAGGTCGCCCGACTCGTCGATCAGCTCCGTCGGGGTGCCGACCAGGTCGGTGACGATGCTGAAGAAGCGTTGGTCGATCTCCGACTGGGGCGCTTCCCCCGCAGTGATGCGTTCTGTTTGCGTGAGGGGGCGCAGGCCGTCGTGGTCCCATGTGAGGGTGACGGGATTCGGTAAGTCCTCCGCCGTCGTGGTCTGCTCACAGAGGATCGAGCCGTCCCAGGTGAAGTCGACCTGCTCCAGGATGGTGTCGTCTCGCCCCAGCCGCTGTTTGGCGATGCGACGGCCTAGCGGGTCGTACCGGTAGCGCCAGCGAATGCCGTCCGGGGTCACTGCGGAGGTCAGATGGTTCTCGGCGTCCCAGGTGTACCGCCAGGTGTCCGGCTTGCGCGACAGCCGGGGTTTCTGGCGCAGCGTGATGCGGCCCAGCGCGTCGTGCTCGTAGCGGGCCTCCCCCGCGCGGGTGATGGTGGTACCGCTGTAGGTGCGCGGCCCCGCCGCTTCCTGACCAGGATGGTTGGGCGGCCATGAAGCGTGTGTCTGGTTGCCCGCCTGGTCATATGCGTAGCTCTCGGTCCAGTCCTGGGCGGTGACCGCGGTGACCCTGCCGGCCGCGTCAAGGCTGAAGGCGCGGACTCCGGTGAGCTGATCGTCCACCCCGATGACATGCCCGTCAGCCCGATAGCTGTAGCCGCGGTGCTGGACACTGCGGCCCGCGCTCGTGACCTGCTGGGTCGTGAGCCGTCCCACCAGGTCGTAGGTGTTCGTCAGGGCTAAGGTCTCGCCGACGCTGCGGGTGACTTCCCGACCGGCTGCGTCTCGTTCGAAGGTGAGCGTCCGGCCCGACGCGGTCAGGGTGTTTCGCCGCCCCGCAGCGTCGTAGGTCCAGGTGCTCACGGCACCCGAAGGGGTTGTCCGGGAGACGCGTCGGCCGAGTTCGTCGTAGCCGTAGGAGGTGGTGCGACCGTCGACGGTCTCCGACCTCAGGCGGCCGAACCGGTCACGCAACATGCTGACGTGAGCGTCCGGACCGTTTGCCTCGGCGAGTTGGTCGAGGAGGTCGTACGCGAAGGTCGTCACCGCTCCATCGGCGTCCTTGGAGATGATCCGGTCCAAGGTGTCTCGCTCGTAACGGACCGACTGTCCCAGCGCGTCCGTGCGAGCGATCAGCCGGCCCGCCGCATCGTGCTCATAGCCGAGCGTACGGCCGTCGAAGTCTGTCTCCGAGCTGAGTCGACCCGCGGGATCGTAGGCATAGTCCCAGTGCAGACCCTGCGGATTCACCACCTGGGTAAGGCGTAGCTCTATGTCGTGGGTGAACTCGTATCGAGCGCCGTCCGGCCCGGTCCGGGCCGTCATCAGATCGAAGTGGGTGTACTCGAATCGTGTCTGTGCCCCCAGAGCATCCGTGTGGCAGACGCAGTTTCCCTCGCCGTCGTAGCGCCAGGACTGTTCGCTCCCGTCCGCGTCGATCCGGCGGGCGGGTCTGCCTTCAGGTGTCCACTCCAGTCGCGTCGTCGCCCCCAGTGCGTCGGTCACCACGACCGGCCGTCCGAAACCATCGCGTCCGACGTGGCTGACGGCACCCAGCGGATCGATGATTTCGACGGGGAGGCCTGCCGGGTCGCAGCGTATTCGAGTCGTTTGACCGAGACCGTCCGTCACCGAGGTCAGTCGGCCCTTGTCGTCGTAGGCGAACGAGGTCGAACCGCCCCTGCCAACAACCCGGATGCAGTTCCCACGCCCGTCGTACTCGCGTCGGACCGTGGCCCGGTCCGGGCCGACCACACGTACGGGCAGACCGAGCTCTCCGTATTCCGCGAGCTGTTCTCTGCCGTCCGGCCGGACCACCCGCACTGGGTTGCCCTCGTCGTCGTATGCGAACCGTGTGGTCAGCCCCAGCGGGTCGGTGCGGGACAGCAGTCTGTTGTAGCGGTCGCGCTCATACCGAGTGACCGCGCCGAGCGGGTCCGTCTCCGTGACGATGTGATGAGCGGTGTTGACCTGGTATCGCCGGACTGCCCCGTTGGCACTGGTCAGAGTCGTTGTGCGCAGCCCAGTTTCGGGGTCCGCGGTTCTGTACTCCAGGCATACGGCCATGTGCCCGGCCGCGCCGCCTTCCGCGACGCACCGGTTCTCATCGTCGTAGGCGTAGTCGTAGCGGCTGCCGTTGGTGTCGGTCCATGACGTGACCCGTCCCGACTCGTCATACGCGAACCGCAAGGGCAGACTGGAGGAGTTGATGACCTCTGTCAGCAGGCCGTCGGTGTACCCGTACCGCAGGATCTGCTGATCGGCGCCGCCGGTCGCGGCCGAGGCCAGGCTCAAGGAGCTGATCCGGCCCTGGTCGGTCGCGAGCTTCAGGTGGTAGCCGCCGTGGTGCACGATCGAGGTGGGGGCGCCCTTCTCGTCGTACTCGAAGTCGATCCAGTTGCCGTTGCGGTCCTCTATCCGGGTGAGGAGAGCCAGTTCCCTTTCCGGAGTCGCAAGGTGCCCATAGCCCCGCGTCGTGAAGTGGCGGACCCTACCGGTCCCGTGCTCCGTGACGGTGTAGTCGCCGTCCCGGTCGATGTCGAGGGCGCGCCGGGGCCCATGGCTCGGCAGCACCGGAACGCCCGGCGCGGGATGGGGATAGGCCAGCAGGAGCCCGTCCTCGCAGACCAGCACCACACCCTGAGAATCGATCTCCAGGCGTTGATCCGCCGTCGACGCCCACTGCGGCCCGAACCAGCGTCCCGCCCGGTAGTCCGAAGCCACCCGCCGTCCGAACACGAGAGGCAGCAACCCAGGCAGTGAGACGTCCGTCTGCGGCAGAAACATGACACCGGTCGCCAGATCGATGGGGTCGGTGTGCCCGCTCTCCACGGCATCCCGGGTACGGGACGGCTTCGCCGGATCGTCCACGCTCTGCCGAGCCGCTGAGTCCGTGCCCGTCTTCGCCCCGGCCCGGATGCCTCCCCGGACGACTCCTGCGCCCTTCGTCCCGATCAGTTCCGGGAGCAGGCGGCCGACGAACTCCCCCGGATCGTTCTTCGCCGTCTCCCAGAGGTTTTTCAGCGCCCGGTCCGGGTTGGCCACGGTCGAGACCAGACCGGCGAGGACCGTGCTGGTGCCCTTGTAGTACTCAGCGGGGTGGGTGAGGTTGTAGAGGTCGATCGGGTTGACGGCGCGGACGAAGTTGAGGATTCCCGCTGTCCCTTTGATCACCCCGCTGCCGACGTGCTGGAGTTCGGTGATCTGCGCGATTCCGGTGTCGATCGCGTCGAGTTTCAGCCGCTCGGCGCCCTTGGGTTCCGCCGGGGCGTGTGCGAGGGCCCCGGCAACTGCCGACTTGGCCGTCTCCGCGGCGTCGTCGCGCTGTCTACGGGCCTCGGTGAGGATCTCCCGCGCACGTTCTCGCTGGGACTCACCCGGATCGACGAACGTGTCCGGCTTGGGCAGAGGATCGGGCCCGTTGCGTGCGGCGTTGTACGCCTCCGCCTTGTTGTTGTACGTCTCGATCGCCGTCTTGGAGGTGTCATTCCCCTCTTTGTGGAGGGCGATGGCTTCCCTCGCCTTGCCCTGCGCCCAGGTGACCATCTCGGCGTACGAACCCAGCGCCTTCGCCGCCGCTCCGAATGCGTCCGCCGCCCGGAGCCAGTCCACCGGCAGTACCGAGAACTTCTCCCGGAAGGTGTCTGCCGCCTCACCCTTCCACTGCTGTGAGTCCAGCTGCTTCAGACCCTGCCCGACACTGTCGAACGCGGTCTGGAAGTCCCGCAGGTTCTTCGCCGCTGCGTTGATCCGTCCGGGGTTGCCGTGGATCAGCTCGTTCGCCTCGTCGGTCTGGCCGAGCTGTGCCTCGTCCACCTGCGCGCCGAGCGAGGATGCCTTGCGGTCGCCCCAGTCCTCGAACGAGTCCGCCGCGCCCTCAGCTCCGACCTTGTCCAGCAGATCGGCGCCCGCGTCGGTGGCGGCGTCCACGCCCTCCCCGACGATCTCCTTGCCCTTGTCGATCCCGTCCCGGACCTTGTCATACGCGGAACCGAGCCCATCGAGCGCCTTGCCCCAGTCATCAAGCCCCATCAGCCGCCGTCCCCCTCACGAGCCCGCTGAACAGCCTCCTCAGATGGGTCGTATGTCTCCTGCGCCTGCACCTCCAGGGCCTCACGGAACCGCGGGTCGATCACTCCCGAATCCGTCATCGAATCCATCAGGGCGTCGTTCACGTCATACGTCGTGTCCTGCCAGGTCTGCTTCACCTCGTCATGGGCCTTGGAGAAGGACTCCGCGCTGTAGTCCGGGTTGTCCCAGGCCGCCTGGTTCCGGATCTCGTCCCAGCTCTTCTTCGTGACCTCGTCCTCGCTCAGGTGGGGATTGCCATTGAGGGAGTTGAGTCCGATCTTGAACGAGTCCTTGCGGTACTGCTCCTGTTCATAACTGGCACCCGCCGAAAGACCCAGCTCCCTCGCGAAGCCGTTGCCCCGCTGCATCAGGCCGCGTACACCCCACTCCCAGCGTCGGCAGAAGGTCTTGAACTCCTCGCTGAGCCCCCGGTGCCCCAGATCCAGCCCCGACAGCGCGAGATCCGCGAACCCGCGGTGGGCGGTCGCGTCTCCGACCAGGCCGAGGTCCTTCAGTTCCCCGTACGCCTTGTCTATCCCGCTCGCGATCAGCTCCAGCGCCCCCGGCGGCACCGCCAGGTCCGGATCGGTTCCACTCACGGGGTTCCTCCCCCATCAGCCGCCACCGCGTCCGGCACGATCCCCACGACAGGTGGGAAGAGCACTCCCCCAGCACTGCCCGCATCCAGCGCCACCCCAGCCGGCCCTTCGAGGGTCGGCACCAGCACATCGAGCAGCCGTGCGCCGAGAACGGTCTGATACGTCCATTCCTGTTCGGCTTCGCCCCGCGCCAGCGCAAAGCGGGCCAAGGACTCCTCATCGGAGAAGGCGCAGATCCAGCGAACGCCACCCTGGTCCGCCGTCCAGAGGCTGCCGTACGGATCGAACGGAACCAGTACCGCAGTGCGTCTGAACTCCCCCAGCAAGACGGCGAACTCACGTCTCGCCGACGCCACTTGTGTCCCTGACATTCCGCCCCCGCTGTCTGTCATGGACAGCATCGTTCCATAGGGAGTTACTCAGAGCGGGAAAGAGCGCCACGGGGAGCGAGATGCCTTCGGCGGCGAACCTACTTGTCAGGGCCTGGCCTCTGACGGGCTCTGCCTGGCCCAGACGCCTACGGCAGCGTGCCTCGCACTCGGTCGAAGCGGGCACGAGGCACGTTCAGCTACGGGGTCAGTACTTGGACGCGTACGAGACGAACTCGGCCCATGCGAACGGCGTGACGGCGAGCTGGGGGCCCTGGGTGTTCTTCGAATCACGGATGTGGATCGCGACGCAGGTGGGAGTCGTTGCGACCTCGACACAGTCGTTGCCGTTGCTGCTATCGCTGTAGCTGCTCTTGGTCCAGGCAACCTCGATGCAGTCGGCCTCGCTGCTGTTGCTGCTATGGCTGCTCTTGAACCAGGGCAGTGCGTCCGGCCCCCTGGCAAAGGCTTCGCGGATCATAGATCTCCCAGCACTCGCGGCTAGAGGTCAGTGGTCTGATGCGTACGAGACGAAGGCAGCCCATGCGCTGGACGGGACCGCAAGACGAGGGCCCGCGATGTTCTTGGAATCACGGATATGCACTGCGCCGGGGGAAGCGGCGGCCTCGACACAGTCACTGGGGTTGCCGCTGTCGCTGTAACTGCTTTTGAACCAGACAAGCTCGTCGGATTCCCTGACAGAGGCTTCGCGGATCATGTGTCTCCCAGCACTTGCTCGATGAAGGCCAGCGACTCCCCTGGCGAGAGAGCCCGAGCCCGGATGATGCCATAGCGCAGCTCAAGGATTCGTAGCTGTCGCGGATCGGAGACCGGACGACCGCCGAGCTCGTCGTCCGTACGTCCCACCGCAGTGCCGTCTTCGAACTTCAGCATCTGGATCCGCCCGCCCGTCCCAGGGTGATCGCCTCGCGCAGTCGGCATCACTTGGATCTCGACGCTACGCAACCTAGCCACCCCCAACAGGTGTTCGAGTTGCTGGCGCAGGACCATTCTGCCCCCGATTGGGCGCCGAAGCGTCACCTCTTCTTGGACAAAGCTGAGCTCCGGCGCAGGAGAGCGATCAAGCATAGATCGCCGGGCCATCCGCGCGGCAACCGCTCGCTCCAGCTCGTCACAAGACAGAGCGGGCCGCCGCGTTTCCAGAAGCGCCCGCGCGTACTCCTCACTCCTCGCGGCGCCCGCCTCGCCCGCCGACTCGTCACCGAGGGGCTGAGCTCCTGGGGCCTGTCGGATCAGGTGGCCGAAAACGCGGCGCACATCGTCGCCGAGCTCGCCGCGAACGCCGTCACCCATGGCCGGGTGGCCGGTCGTGACTTCCTCCTCGGCCTGCACACCACAGGCGGCGACCGTCCCGCCCTCCGGATCGAGGTCACCGACACTCACACGGGCCGGATTCCCGGCACCAGCCCCCTGGCCCCAGAGCCCGAGAGCGAGTCGGGGCGCGGGCTGCTGCTGGTCGAGGCGTTCGCGGACCGGTGGGGCGTGAAACTGGGCCCGGTACCGCGCAAAACAGTGTGGGCGGAGCTGAATCTCGCACCGGATCAGTGCCCCTCACCGGAGCACGGGCGACCAGGTTCCGGTGGCACGGGCGCTCTCCCCCAGGGAACAGAAGAGAAGAAAGAACCGCACCCAACCCCACCCCCCTTCTCACCGTGCGGGGAGCCTCTCACTCACACGGGTGAACCTCACCAACAGGGCTGGTAATAGCGGGGGTTGAGTGCTCTACGCTCGCGGCAACACAACCGCAGACATACGACGGCCCCCGCCGGGACTGGCATCCCAATGCGAGGGCCTGACCACCAAGGAAGAAGCACCTTCCCGATGGATACGCAGCACCTTAGCGTGCCCTCGCACGCCCCGTCCGGGGATGCCGAGACGCAGCACGACACGATTGATCACCCTGGTGGCGAGCGTCAGCCGTACGGTGTGACGCACGACAACACCCGTCACACCAGCCGCTTCACCATCATCGGCAACCACCTCGCCCAGCACTCCGAGTTATCCCTGCTGGCGATCGGACTGGGAGTACACATCCAGTCCCTGCCGACCGGGGCCCGGGTGGACATCAAATCGCTCACCGCCCGCTTCCCCGAAGGCGCGGCCCGGATCTCCGCAGCACTGCGCGAACTGGAAGCGGTCGGCTATCTACGACGCGTGCGGGAACGGGTACCGGACGGTCGCATCATCACCCGCACGGTGTCCTGCAACCAGCCCGCAGCCCGCCACCGCCCCGGAACCGCCCTTCAACGAGCCTCGCCGGGCCGCACTCGCCAAGCTCCACCCCGTACCCGCAAGTCTCGCCCCGCACCCGCCAACCGGGCACCCTCCGAACGCCCACCAACAGCCCGCCCACCGCGCCGCGAGCCCGCACCCCTGTCCGTACCGCACCCGGGCTTTCCCACCAGGGAGCTACTCAGGGCAGCAACGGACCTCCTGGCCCGCCTGCACCACACCGACCCGCGCCTCCTGCTCTCCGCACGAGACACAGAGCAGCTGGCCCCGGGAGTCGCGGCCTGGCTGGAACACGAGGCCAGCCCCGACTCCGTACGCCACGCACTGACCACCGGCCTGCCCGCCGAGGAACTGCGCCGACCGGCCGGACTGCTGGCCCACCGGCTCACGGCAGGGCTGCCACCTGCGCCGGCCTTCCGACCGCCCACCGAGAGCCCGCCCGAGCGGCACCCGCTCCAGAACTGCGACCGCTGCGACCGGGCGTTCCGCGCCCCGGCCCAAGGGCGCTGCCGCGGCTGCGCCCACACCCATCCGTCCGACCCACAACCGTAGGAAGCACATGGTCAGCTCACCCCACGAGGCGATGCACCGCATCTTCCAGGAGTACCCGGAACTGTTCACCGGGGTCTCCCAGTTACTCGGCCTCACCCTGCCCGCAACTAGCTCTGTCACGGTCCTGCGGACCGACCTCAGCGCGGAACACCCGATCGAACAGCTCGTCGGCACGGTGTTGAGATACGAACACCGCCGACGACCGGCCGTTCCTACTCGTCGTCGATGTCCAAGAGGAGCAAGATCCCGCCAAGCACAGCGCCTGGGCCTACTGCCTCACCTACCTGCATGACACCTACCGGCTCCCGGTCCTGCTCCTGGTGATCTGCCAGGACCACGCCACCGCCGAATGGGCAGCCAGGCCCGTGCCGATCGGGCCCGCTCAGTGGGCCTCGGTCGTCATACAGCCCCTCGTGGCGGGCCCACACAACATGCCTGTGATCACCAACCCGGCAGAGGCCCGTAAGGACCTGGCCCTGGCCACTCTGTCGGCGATTACGCACGCAGCCGATCCGGACGTCGGCGCCACACTGAAGGCGCTGTCCACCGCCCTGCGGGACTCACCGCAAACCACCACAGCTCTCATCGCCAAACTCACCGCACAGGGCCTGGGCAAGCGCCCGGCCGCACAACAGTGGAGGAACCTGGTGGCCGTGGACCTTTCTTTCTACAAGTCGCCTCTCTCTGAGGAAATCCGGGACGAAGGCCGGGCGGAAGGCCGAACAGCAGGCCGGGCAGAGGGCCGGGCGGAAGACATCCTGCTCGTGCTGGAGCTGCGCCAGATCGGCCTCAGCGACGAGGCCCGGGCGCGCATCACGGAGTGCGCCGACCCCGAAATCCTGCGCCAGTGGCTCGCACGCGCCGTCCTCGCCAGCTCAGCCGAAGAGATCTTCGCCGAGGTCTAGTCAGCGTGGCGGGGGCCGGTCGGGCGCCCCGAACCGGCCTCCGCCACCAGCCCACTCGGCTGACCCGAACCAAGGTCAGAAGGCCTTCAGATACACCCTGGCCTTGCCCTGCCCCTGAGACTGCACATACGCCTCGATCCATGAGACTTGGGCTTTCCGCCGCTCGTCTTCCACACACGGCGGACATACCCCGACCCAGCGAACGCCCTTGAGGTTCTCTGACTCATCCAGGCCAAGGTGCCGGAAGTTCTCACCCTTCGGGGCAACGTTGTGGTCCGAGGGAAGCAGCGGCTCTTCCGAGCGCAAGTCCGCCGCTACCTCTGCCGCGTTCTCCTCATCCGTGATGAAGGAGAGTAGATAGGTGTCCTCGCGAGGGTTGACTCGAACGGCCCCCTTCACCTCCGTAGCGCCTACCGGCACCTTCACTTTCATAAAGCCAGCCACCTCAGCTGGGCCCATGTCCTTGTCCCAGTGGGAGTACCGTTCTACGTCCGATTGGCTATCGTCGCTGCCCGCGATGGAGCATGAGGTAAGCAGCGACATCGCAGCAACCGTCATCAGCAAGACGGTGCGCCAGTAACTCATCTGTTCTCCTCATCACCGCGTGAAACGTCCCCGCGAGTAGCCCTCGCCCCTGGAGTCCAGAGTGTCCAGACGGTCTGGTCAGTACGCGGCCAGATAGACGCGCACGCGGTCCCCGGAGTCCTGGCCCACATGGATTTCCATACCCTGGACATTGCTCCGCCGCTCGTCGCCGACACACGGAGGACAGACACCCGTCGTGCGAACACCCTTGATGTCCTGCGGTGATGTGAGTCCCAGGTGCTCGAATCCGTCCCCGCTCAGGGAATCGGTATCAGGATCGGCTTTCAACGGGTGCTCGGAGCGCAGGTCATCCGCGATGGACTCAGCAGTCTCCTCGCTGGTGAGAAAGGACAGAAGGTACACCCGCTCCTGCGGCTGAACGCGCACGGCTCCCTTCACCTGCGTGGCGCTCTGGGGAAGCTCAAGATTCATGAATTCCACAGCATCGGAGGCACCCGCTCCCTTCTCCCAGTACGGGTAGCGGTCGTCGTCGGTTCCCCGGCTCCCTTGTCCCGTCGTACAGCCGGCAGTCAACAGACCGACGACCACAGAGACGGCGGCTAGGCGATTCACCGTTCTACGGGTGTGATTCACCGGTTCTTCTCCTCGCCCCGCGAAACATCGGTACGCGTTCCCTCACGCCCAGACTGATCACCCTTGCCCGGCTCGATGCTAGGGATCGCAGGGCTGTTGAGGTCATAGCTATGGGCACTGCTGCTTCCACGCATATCGAACTCCCGCGCAGAGCCCACCTGATGCAGGCGCCCCATGTCGGAATCCGAGATGGTAACTCCGCCTGTGAACTCCGTAGCCTTGCCAGCATCCCAGTTATAGCGGTCCCACACATTTACCTGATAATCGAGAGAGACGCGCGGCGCACCACCGTCCGAACCTGGCGTGACGGTGACCATTCCAGAAATGTTCTGCGCATGGGACCCGACCGCATGGAACCACTCTTCACTCTGCAAAGTACGGTGCTGGACCTTACTCTCGACCGGAACGACTACGGCCTTGTCTCCCCCAGCCCGATGAAACTCATCCAGCGCTTTCTGGCGCCAAGCGTCCTGACCAGAGGCGAGATGCGTCTCTTCGATACCCGACCGAAAATCTGAGTCGTCTTTCAGCATCTGGTTCACATCAAGATTCAGAGTTTCTCCGGTGGCTCCAAGATAATGAAGCATATTTCGTGAAGCCCCCACTTCACCGATGACATCCCCGCCTGTGGCAATAGCCAGAGCCTGGGCATGGAGCATGATGTCCCTGGGCGTGGACTTCTCCATGTTGAACCCTCCCGATCCTTCGTCCGGGCTCTCCCACCGATACAGGGGATCCATGACCCCTGCCGCCCTCATCTCGTCGCCACGTTCCTGGAGCAGAAGCCATCGGGTAGTCGGATCCAGCGAGCTCCACCATTCAGGAATCTTCGCCCTGTCCTTGGGCATATTGGCAACCTTGCCCATTTCCCCCAAAGAGGGGTACGGACTGTCCACCGGCTTCCGGTTGAAGCCGTTCAACGTGCCGTCCATATAGTCGGAGTCGCGCACCGCAGCCGCCAGGGCAAGGCGCACCCCGTCGTCAGTGTCACTCACCGCCTGGACCGCCTGGTTGATGCGGTCGAACCAAGCCGTCGCCGCCGCGCGCCCGCTCTCCTGGTAGCTGGGGTCATGGACATAAGCGAGGCGCTCCCCCTGAGTGAGACGCTCGGTGTCGAAGGCGACAACGCCCTGTTCCGAGACCCGCATACCGGCCTTGATCGCATCGCCGCGTAAGGCTTTGAGCTTGCTCTGAAGGCTGAGGAGCTGAGTGTGGGCATCCCGCAGAACGGAAGCGACCGCCTTTGCTTCCTGCTGTGCCCCTCGAAACTCCTTCAGCGTCACACTGAATCTGTCGTTCGCGGCTTGGGCGCTCACCCCGAGCCACGATGTGCCGAGCGAGATCCCATGGACGGACCGCTCGTACTTCTCCCCGAGCGTCTTGAACTTGCCCGCAGTCTCATCCCACCGGTCAGCAGCCGTACTGAGTTTGGACAGGTCAGTGCTCATGATTTCGTAATAGGTCGGCACGCATCCCCCGAAGCTACCAATTCAGATGTTCAGACCCCGTTTATTCGGGACTGCCGTGCGACCTTCGCCGCGATATCGAGTTCATTGTTTCGGAAGTCGATTCCCGTTCGGCTCAGCGCGTGTTCCTCCGCAGCCAGTCGGTCAAGCAACATCTTGACCTGCTTCGTCCAGGTCTCCTGTGCCTTCTGTAGGGCGCCGGAAGTGTCCCAGCCGTGGCCGTCCCGGGGGCCGAATTCCTTGATGGCCCCGCGCATGCTGTCAGTGACGTGTTTACCGCCGCTGCGGACTCCAGGCTCCACATCTTCGTTGATCGCCCTCGCCGCGGCCTGCTTGTCCTCCGGGCTCGACGCCAGATCAGGGGTATCTGCGCTGCCTGCGTCCAGTGGAGCCAGCTGATTCAGCCGCGTCTGGGCGTCCTGCCGGGCGTTCGCCTCGGCCTTGACCTGTGCCCACTCTTCCCAGGCCATGGGCCCCCTCCGCCGTGATAGTTCCTCCCATTGCAACGCACAGAACAGACGTACGGGTCTGAACAGGCAAGTCCAGTGGGTGATCTCCAGCCGACCTGGCCAGAACCAGACTGATCACCCCGAAGGGGGCCACCTCACCGGCACCGCCAAGCAACCCCCCATGTCGATAATCCGTCTAGCTGTACGCGAACGGGTCTGACCAGCCCGTTCGCACTCAAAGGAGATTCACAGCACGCAGACGGGGGCGTATCGGCCCAGCCGCTGCGGGGGAAGCGGACGGAGCACACACCCACGTGAACGATGGACTCGCCCATGCCCAGATGACGCACGCCCAAGTGCCGTCCGTGCGGATGCCGAAGAGCAGTCTGCGGCGCCGGAGCATCCTCGCCGCGCTCGGTGGTACCGCCATGGCCGCCGGGGCCGTCAGTGGCTGCACCGTGCCCGCGCCCCAGCGTCCGGTGTCCGCGGCCGACCCTGCTCCCGGGATGCCCATAGCCAGCTCCCGGCGTGCTCAACTGATGCAGATAGTCGCGCACCCTGATGACGATCTGTACTTCATGAACCCGGACACCGAACGGATGCTGGAGTCCGGCGTACCGCTGGTCTCCATCTACGTCAGTGCGGGCGAGCACACCGGCATAAACAAGATCCCCGGACGGCATCACCACGGTCCCGAGGACCGGGCCGGGTACTCATCGGCACGGCATCAGGGGCTTCGGCAGGCGTACGCGGCGATGATCGGGCTCGACAAGTTCAGCGACTGGACCAAGGGTGTCATCTCCCTGCGGGGGGACCGGTTCGCCGAGATCAATACCCTCACCAACGGGAACCGGCGCGTTGAGCTGGTGTTCCTCAATCTGCCGATGCACACAGGCCGTCGCTGGATGGCGCTACCCAGCCTCTGGCGCGACCGGGACGTCGGGGTGTACACGGTGGTGGCCAAGGACTCGCCGCTGCGCAAGACCGTCTCGTACGACCACAAGGCGCTGACCCAGGTCCTCGTGGGGTTGATGGAGCAGTACCGGCCGACCGTCATCCAGACGCTCGACCCCGACCCGGACATCCAGCACAGCGATGAGCGCACGCGCGTACAGGACAGTGAGCAGCCCGGCTACTCCGACCACGGTGATCACACCGCCGTCGCCTGCTTCAGTTGGGCGGCGATGGTGAGCTGGGTGGCCGAGGCGACCGCGCAAGGGGGGCGGGTGCCGGGCTTCACGGTGCAGGCGTTCCGCGGGTACTACAACCGGCACTGGCCCAAGAACCTCCCGCCGAAGGCGCTGAGGGACAAGGCACGGGCTCTCGCTCCGTACGGTGGCGATCCCGATTGGAACTGCGGCAACGCCTCCGGCTGCGGCGACTACGGAGTCAGTGGGAAGCGTCCGCTGACGAACCGGAAGGGGTGGGTGCGCTCCACGCACCACCGGTACCAGGGCGCGCAGCCCGTTCTTGCCGTGGGACGGGACAAGCGGTTGGCCGCGTACGGGGTGTTGGGGCTGCGCGCGGTGCGCTGGCGCGAGACCCGGCCGGGTAGCGGCCGGTGGGGAACGGCGGAAGATCTCGGGGGTGGCCCGTTGGCGCCCGCCCTGGGCTCGGCCGCGTTGAAGGACGGCCGGCAGTTGCTGTTCGGGCTGCGGTTCTCCGCGCTCGGCGGGCGGGGCGCGGCCAACCGCCGCGAGATAGTCCTGCTGGAGGAGCGTTCGCCGGGGCGGGGTTTTCTGGCGTGGCAGGGGCTGGGCAATCCCGAGTACAACGATGACCGCGGCCGGCGCATCGGTGTTCCGGTCGCCGTGACGGCCCCGGACGGCCGGGTGCATCTGTTCGTGCGGAACGCGGACAAACGCATCAGCACCCGTGTACGGGACCTGGACGGGCGCTGGAGCGCCTGGCGGCTCCTGATCGGCGAGGAGGTCCAGGACGGTCTGTCCGCGGTCGTGGACAAGGCAGGTCTGGTGCATGTCTTCGGCGCCGGACGGAGCACCGTGCACCACTGGCGACAGGAGGCCCCCGGCAAGGAGGTCACCTTCCGTACCGTGGTCCCGGACCCGAAGGGCGGCGTCGGCGGTTTCCCGGTGCCAGCCGGACCGGTCGCCGCACTGCCGGACGGTGACGGCATCAAGCTGTACTACCGCAAGCCGGCCAGCGGGGGCCTGGTCACCGTGGATACGGCCCTGACCTCCGTGAAGTCGGACAGCGCCATGCGGGAAGCGGAATTCGAGGGGTACGGGCCGGTGAGCGTGGCTGCCGGCGCGGGCGGACCGGTGATCCTCGAACGGCAGCCCAATGGGCGGGTCGGGTGGCGTAGCACCAGGGTCGGCCAGTCTCGCCAGGAGGACTCCAAGACCCTCGGTTTTCCCAGCCTGCTGGTGACCGCGAAGGGTATGGCGGTGGCCGGATTGAGCGTGGACGGGCAGCCATGGCTCTGGCTGCCCGACCTGAGCCAGGCCGAGAGCCGCCCGGTACGGAGGGTCTGAGGCCTCACCAGGCCTCGTAGCACCGAGAACGCAAA
>NZ_JAMQAW010000057.1:45614-65804 GCF_023701525.1 Streptomyces albipurpureus | reverse complement strand
GTGCTCGTCAGGAGCAACCAGGTCAGACCGTCGAACTACTTGACGATCTTGGTGACCTGGCCGGCGCCCACGGTCCGGCCACCCTCACGGATGGCGAACTTCAGGCCCTCTTCCATGGCGACGGGCTGGATCAGCGTGACGTTCATGAGGGTGTTGTCACCCGGCATGACCATCTCGGTGCCCTCGGGGAGGGTCACCACGCCAGTCACGTCCGTCGTACGGAAGTAGAACTGCGGGCGGTAGTTGTTGAAGAACGGGGTGTGACGGCCACCCTCGTCCTTCGACAGGATGTAGGACTGGGCCTGGAACTCGGTGTGCGGCGTAACCGAACCGGGCTTGATGATGACCTGGCCGCGCTCTACGTCCTCGCGCTTGATGCCGCGGAGGAGCAGGCCGACGTTCTCGCCAGCCTGGCCCTCGTCGAGCAGCTTGCGGAACATCTCGATGCCGGTGACCGTGGTGGTGGTCTTCTCGGTCTTGATACCGACGATGTCGACGGTCTCGTTGACCTTGAGGACACCACGCTCGATACGACCGGTGACGACCGTGCCACGACCGGTGATCGTGAAGACGTCCTCGATCGGCATCAGGAACGGCTTCTCGACGTCACGCTCAGGCTGCGGGATCGACTCGTCGACCGCGTCCATGAGGTTGAGGACCGACTGGCCCCACTCGGCGTCGCCCTCAAGAGCCTTGAGCGCCGAGACCTTGACGACCGGAAGGTCGTCGCCCGGGAACTCGTACTCGGAGAGGAGCTCACGAACCTCGAGCTCAACGAGCTCCAGGATCTCCTCGTCGTCCACCATGTCGGCCTTGTTCAGCGCGACGACGATGTACGGAACGCCAACCTGGCGAGCAAGGAGGACGTGCTCCTTGGTCTGCGGCATCGGGCCGTCGGTGGCGGCGACCACGAGAATGGCACCGTCCATCTGAGCCGCACCGGTGATCATGTTCTTGATGTAGTCCGCGTGACCCGGGCAGTCGACGTGCGCGTAGTGGCGCGACTCCGTCTGGTACTCGACGTGCGCGATCGAGATGGTGATACCGCGCTGACGCTCCTCAGGAGCCTTGTCGATCTGATCGAAGGCCGAGGCCTCGTTCAGGTTCGGGTACTTGTCGTGCAGCACCTTGGTAATGGCGGCCGTGAGGGTCGTCTTACCGTGGTCGATGTGACCGATGGTGCCGATGTTGACGTGCGGCTTAGTCCGCTCGAACTTCGCCTTCGCCACTGGGGTCCTCCTGGGGAGTGGTTCTGTACGCCTTACTCATCGGCGCCAGGTGATCTTTGCTGGGATGCCGGGGCCCGGGGCAATCTCGGCGAAATTTCCTAAATCGACGTGAATGCCCCAGTGGCTCCGGTGATAAGCCTAAAGCGTGCTCGGAAGAGCTACTCGCCCTTGGCCTTCGCGATGATCTCCTCAGCGACGTTCCGGGGAACCTCGGCGTAGGAGTCGAACTGCATCGAGTAGCTTGCGCGACCCGAGGTCTTGCTGCGGAGGTCTCCGACGTAGCCGAACATCTCCGAGAGCGGCACCAGGCCCTTGACGACCCGGGCACCGGCCCGCTCCTCCATGGCCTGGATCTGGCCACGGCGGGAGTTGATGTCACCAATGACATCGCCCATGTAGTCCTCGGGCGTGGTGACCTCGACGGCCATCATCGGCTCAAGGAGCACGGGGCTCGCCTTACGCGCGGCCTCCTTGAAGGCCTGCGAACCGGCGATCTTGAACGCGAGTTCGGAGGAGTCGACCTCGTGGTAGCCACCGTCGAGGAGCGTAAGGCGCACGCCCGTCATCTCGTAGCCGGCCAGGATGCCGAACTGCATGGCCTCCTGCGCGCCCGCGTCCACCGAGGGGATGTACTCCTTGGGGATGCGGCCACCGGTGACCTTGTTGACGAACTCGTAGGCCGAGTCGCCACCCTCGATCGGCTCGATCGCGATCTGCACCTTGGCGAACTGACCGGTACCACCGGTCTGCTTCTTGTGGGTGTAGTCCACGCGCTCGACGGCCTTGCGGATCGTCTCGCGGTACGCGACCTGCGGCTTGCCGACGTTGGCCTCGACGCGGAACTCACGGCGCATCCGGTCGACCAGCACCTCAAGGTGAAGCTCGCCCATACCACCGATGATGGTCTGGCCGGTCTCCTCGTTGGTGTGCACCTGGAAGGAGGGGTCCTCCTCCGCGAGACGCTGGATGGCGACACCCAGCTTCTCCTGGTCACCCTTGGACTTGGGCTCGATCGCGACCTGAATGACCGGCGCCGGGAAGTCCATGGACTCCAGGATGACCGGGTTCTTCTCGTCCGCGAGCGTCTCACCGGTGGTGGTCTGCTTGAGGCCCATGACGGCGACGATGTCGCCGGCGCCCACCGACTCGATCTCCTCACGCTTGTTCGCGTGCATACGGTAGATCTTGCCGATGCGCTCCTTGCGGCCCTTCACGGAGTTCAGGACCGCGGTGCCCGCGTTCAGGCGACCGGAGTAGATCCGGATGAACGTGAGCTTGCCCAGGTGCGGGTCGCTCGCGATCTTGAAGGCGAGAGCCGACAGCGGCTCGTCGTCGGACGGACGGCGCTTGACGACCAGCTCCGGGTCCTTGACGTCATGGCCTTCGATGGCCTCGACGTCCAGGGGAGAGGGCAGGTAGCGCACGACCGCGTCGAGCAGGGGCTGAACGCCCTTGTTCTTGAACGCGGTGCCACAGAACACCGGAGTGATCGTGATGCCGTCGGACTTGCCGGAGGCGATGGTGATGCGACGGATGGCCGCGTACAGCTGCTCCTCGGTGGGCTCGGTGCCCTCCAGGTACAGCTCCATCAGCTCTTCGTCGTTCTCGGCGACCGTCTCCAGAAGCTTGCCGCGGTACTCCTCGGCAGCCTCGGCGTGGGTGGCCGGGATGTCGACGACGTCGTACATCTCGCCCTTGGTCGCCTCGGCGGACCAGACGAAGGCCTTCATGGTGACGAGGTCGACGACACCCTTGAAGTCCATCTCGGCGCCGATGGGCAGCTGCATCACGATCGGCACCGCGCCAAGGCGGTTGCTGATCATGTCGACACAGCGGTGGAACTCGGCACCGGTGCGGTCCAGCTTGTTGACGAAGCAGATACGCGGAACGCCGTAGCGGTCCGCCTGACGCCAGACAGTCTCGGACTGGGGCTCGACACCGGCAACACCGTCGAACACGGTGACAGCGCCGTCGAGGACGCGGAGCGAACGCTCCACCTCGACGGTGAAGTCCACGTGACCCGGGGTGTCGATGATGTTGATCGTGTGATCGACCTCATCGAGCGGCCAGTGGCAGGTCGTCGCGGCGGACGTGATCGTGATGCCGCGCTCCTGCTCCTGCTCCATCCAGTCCATGGTGGCAGCGCCGTCGTGGACCTCACCGATCTTGTAGCTCACACCGGTGTAAAACAGGATGCGCTCGGTGGTCGTCGTCTTGCCCGCGTCGATGTGGGCCATGATCCCAATGTTGCGGACCTTGGCCAGGTCAAGCGAAGTGGTGGCCATATGGCTCTGTCTTCTCTCGGTCTCGATGTGGGTAGCGACTACCAGCGGTAGTGCGCGAAGGCCTTGTTGGACTCGGCCATCTTGTGGGTGTCCTCACGCTTCTTGACCGAAGCGCCGAGGCCGTTGGAGGCGTCGAGCAGTTCGTTCATGAGGCGCTCGGTCATGGTCTTCTCGCGGCGGGCGCGGGAGTAACCCACGATCCAGCGGAGCGACAGGGTGGCGGCGCGACCGGGCTTGACCTCGATCGGCACCTGGTAGGTGGCGCCACCAACACGGCGGGACTTGACCTCAAGAGACGGCTTGACGTTCTCAAGGGCGCGCTTCAGCGTGATGACCGGGTCGGCGCCGGTCTTCTCGCGAAGGCCTTCCATGGCGCCGTAGACGATCCGCTCGGCCGTGGAACGCTTGCCGTTCAGCAGAAGCTTGTTGATGAGCGAGGTCACCAGAGGAGAACCATAGACCGGGTCAATGATGACCGGGCGCTTCGGGGCGGGGCCCTTACGAGGCATTCTTACTTCTCCTTCTTGGCGCCGTAGCGGCTGCGGGCCTGCTTGCGGTTCTTGACACCCTGGGTGTCGAGGGAACCGCGGATGATCTTGTAACGAACACCCGGCAGGTCCTTCACACGGCCACCACGCACGAGCACGATGGAGTGCTCCTGCAGGTTGTGTCCCTCGCCCGGAATGTAGGCCGTGACCTCGATGCCGGAGGTCAGACGCACACGCGCGACCTTACGCAGCGCCGAGTTCGGCTTCTTCGGGGTGGTCGTGAAGACACGCGTGCAGACGCCGCGGCGCTGGGGGGAACCCTCAAGAGCGGGCGTCTTGTTCTTCTCGACCTTGTCCTGCCGGCCCTTACGGACCAGCTGCTGGATCGTAGGCACTACTTCTCCGGTTTCTGTGTGCCGTTCAGTGAAACTAACCTGGAACATCTCCGACCCACGCGGTCGGGTGTGTCGAAACTGCGAGGCTCCGTCGCCAAAGACGAAGGGCGCAGATTGCGGTGGCCGCTGTGAAGACTCGCCATGCGGTTGAGGACACGCACACGAGCCCAGGCACACCCCAGGCACAAGGCAAGAGCGTACCTACCGCATGGGCTGCGGTCAAAACAAATGCACACGCGTAGAAAACACCAGGCCACAGCAGACGCCATGGGGCGACTGCCTCTCCCGAGACAGCCGCCCCATGACCGTTGCTATTGCCTACTGCCGTTACTGGTTGTACGGACCGTAGTCGTAGTCCTCCAGCGGGACGGCCTGGCCGGAGCCGGAGCCGAACGGCGAGTAATCGATGTCGTCGTAGCCGACGGCCGAGTACATCGCGGCCTTGGCTTCCTCGGTGGGCTCCACCCGGATGTTGCGGTAGCGGGACAGACCCGTACCAGCCGGGATGAGCTTACCGATGATGACGTTCTCCTTGAGGCCGATCAGGGAGTCCGACTTGGCGTTGATCGCCGCATCGGTCAGAACCCTGGTCGTCTCCTGGAAGGACGCCGCCGACAGCCACGACTCGGTGGCCAGCGAGGCCTTGGTGATACCCATCAGCTGCGGACGGCCGGAGGCGGGGTGACCGCCCTCGGTGACCACACGACGGTTCTCGGTCTCGAACTTCGAACGCTCGACCAGCTCGCCGGGCAGCAGCTCGGCGTCGCCGGACTCGATGATCGTCACTCGGCGCAGCATCTGCCGGATGATGATCTCGATGTGCTTGTCGTGGATCGACACGCCCTGCGAGTTGTAGACCTTCTGGACTTCGCCGACCAGGTGGATCTGAACCGCACGCTGGCCGAGGATGCGCAGCACGTCGTGCGGGTTGGTGGCACCGAACGTCAGCGCCTGACCCACCTCGACGTGGTCGCCCTCGCGCACCAGGACCTTGGCACGCTTCGAGATCGGGAACGGCGTCTCGTCGCTGCCGTCGTCCGGGGTGACGACGAGCTTCTTGGTCTTCTCGGTCTCCTCGATCCGGACGCGGCCAGCCGCCTCCGAGATCGGGGCGACACCCTTGGGCGTACGCGCCTCGAACAGCTCGACGACACGCGGCAGACCCTGGGTGATGTCGTCACCGGCCACACCACCGGTGTGGAAGGTACGCATCGTCAGCTGGGTGCCGGGCTCACCGATGGACTGGGCGGCGATGATGCCGACCGCCTCACCGATGTCGACCAGCTTGCCGGTGGCGAGCGAACGGCCGTAGCAGTACGCGCAGGTGCCGACAGCGGACTCACAGGTCAGGACCGAACGGGTCTTGACCTCTTCGACGCCCGCGGCGACGACCGCGTCGATGAGCACATCGCCGAGGTCGACATTGGCAGGCGCGATGACCTTGCCGTCGACGACGACGTCCTCGGCGAGCATCCGCGCGTACACCGACGTCTCAACGTCGTCGGCCTTGCGCAGGCGGCCCTCGGAGTCCTTGACGGCGATCCGCAGCTTGAGGCCGCGGTCGGTGCCGCAGTCCTCTTCGCGGATGATGACGTCCTGCGAGACGTCCACCAGACGACGGGTGAGGTAACCCGAGTCGGCGGTACGCAGGGCGGTGTCCGCGAGACCCTTACGGGCACCGTGGGTGGAGATGAAGTACTCCAGCACGGACAGGCCCTCACGGAACGACGCCTTGATCGGACGAGGAATCGTCTCGTTCTTGGCGTTCGACACCAGACCACGCATACCGGCGATCTGACGCATCTGCATCATGTTTCCACGAGCACCCGAGTTGACCATCATGAAGATGGGGTTGGTCTTCGGGAAGTTCGCGTTCATCGCGTCGGCGACCTCGTTGGTCGCCAGGGTCCAGATCTTGATGAGCTCGTTGGTGCGCTCTTCCTTGGTGATCAGACCGCGCTCGTACTGCTTCTGGACCTTCTCGTCCTGAGCCTCGTACGACGCGACGATCGCCTTCTTCGCCTCGGGCACGACGACATCGGAGATGGCGACGGTGACACCGGAACGAGTGGCCCAGAAGAAGCCGGACGCCTTCAGGTTGTCGAGCGTCGCCGCCACGATGACCTTGGGGTAGCGCTCGGCGAGGTCGTTGACGATCTCCGAGAGCTGCTTCTTGCCGACCGAGTAGTCGACGAAGGGGTAGTCCTCGGGCAGCAGCTCGTTGAAGAGCGCGCGGCCCAGCGTGGTACGCAGCCGGAAGCTGTCGCCCTGCTGCCAGTCGGGCTCGCCCTCTTCACGGGCGGGCGGGGTCCAGTCCCGCGGCGGGATGGTGCCCACCGGGAAGCGGATGTCGACCTTCGCCTGCAGAGACAGCTCACGGGCGTCGAACGCCATGATCGCCTCGGCGGTGGAGCCGAAGAACCGGCCTTCGCCCTTGACCTCGCGCTCCTCCTCGTCCGTGGTGAGGAAGAAGAGGCCCAGCACCATGTCCTGGGTAGGCATGGTGACGGGACGGCCGTCGGCCGGCTTGAGGATGTTGTTCGAGGACAGCATCAGGATGCGGGCCTCGGCCTGCGCCTCCGCGGAGAGCGGCAGGTGGACGGCCATCTGGTCACCGTCGAAGTCCGCGTTGAACGCGGTGCAGACGAGCGGGTGGATCTGAATGGCCTTGCCCTCGACCAGCTGCGGCTCGAAGGCCTGGATGCCCAGGCGGTGCAGGGTGGGCGCACGGTTCAGCAGCACCGGGTGCTCGGCGATGACCTCTTCGAGGACGTCGTACACCACGGTGCGACCGCGCTCGACCATGCGCTTGGCCGACTTGATGTTCTGCGCGTGGTTCAGGTCCACCAGGCGCTTCATCACGAACGGCTTGAAGAGCTCCAGCGCCATGGCCTTGGGCAGACCGCACTGGTGCAGCTTCAGCTGCGGACCGACAACGATGACGGAACGCGCCGAGTAGTCGACTCGCTTACCGAGCAGGTTCTGACGGAAACGACCCTGCTTGCCCTTGAGCATGTCGCTCAGGGACTTCAGCGGGCGGTTGCCGGGACCGGTGACCGGACGGCCGCGACGGCCGTTGTCGAACAGCGCGTCGACGGCCTCCTGGAGCATCCGCTTCTCGTTGTTCACGATGATCTCGGGGGCACCGAGGTCAAGCAGACGCTTCAGACGGTTGTTCCGGTTGATCACCCGGCGGTACAGGTCGTTCAGGTCGGAGGTCGCGAAGCGGCCACCGTCCAGCTGCACCATCGGACGCAGGTCCGGCGGGATGACCGGGACGCAGTCCAGCACCATGCCCTTGGGGCTGTTGCTGGTCTGCAGGAACGCGGAGACGACCTTGAGGCGCTTGAGCGCACGGGTCTTCTTCTGGCCCTTGCCGGTACGGATGATCTCGCGGAGACGTTCGGCCTCTTCGTCCAGGTCGAAGGACTCCAGGCGCTTCTGCAGCGCCGCGGCGCCCATCGAACCGTCGAAGTAGGTACCGAAGCGGTCGCGCAGCTCGCGGTAGAGCAGTTCGTCGCCCTCAAGGTCCTGGACCTTGAGGTTCTTGAAGCGGCTCCACACCTCGTCGAGGCGGTCGATCTCGCGCTGGGCGCGGTCACGGAGCTGCTTCATCTCACGCTCGGCGCCTTCGCGCACCTTGCGGCGCACATCGGCCTTAGCACCCTCGGCCTCAAGCTCGGCCAGGTCGGTCTCAAGCTTCTTGGCGCGGGCTTCGAGGTCGGAGTCGCGACGGTTCTCCACCTGCTGGCGCTCGACGGAGACATGCGCCTCCAACGAGGGCAGGTCGCGGGTGCGACGCTCCTCGTCCACAAACGTGATCATGTACGCGGCGAAGTAGATGACCTTTTCCAGGTCCTTCGGCGCGAGGTCCAGCAGGTAGCCAAGGCGCGAGGGAACGCCCTTGAAGTACCAGATGTGGGTAACGGGTGCGGCAAGCTCAATGTGGCCCATCCGCTCACGGCGCACCTTGGCGCGGGTGACTTCTACGCCACAGCGCTCACAGATGATGCCCTTGAAGCGGACACGCTTGTACTTACCGCAGTAGCACTCCCAGTCCCGGGTAGGACCGAAGATCTTCTCGCAGAAGAGTCCGTCCTTTTCGGGCTTGAGCGTGCGGTAGTTAATCGTCTCGGGCTTCTTCACCTCGCCGTGCGACCACTGGCGGATGTCGTCAGCGGTGGCCAGGCCGATCCGAAGCTCGTCGAAGAAGTTGACGTCGAGCACTATGCGTCAATCCCTCTCAGGGTTGTGTCTCAAGGTGGTCTGTACGGGTCCGTGGGGGTCCCCCACGGCAGAGTCCTAGGGGGAAGCGGCCGGGACCTCTCTTACGAGGTGGTCCCGGCCGGACCCGTCAGACCTCTTCGACGCTGCTCGGCTCACGCCTGGACAGGTCGATTCCGAGCTCTTCCGCAGCGCGGAAGACGTCCTCGTCGGTATCGCGCATCTCGATGGACATACCGTCCGAGGACAGCACCTCCACGTTGAGGCACAGGGACTGCATCTCCTTGATGAGCACCTTGAAGGACTCAGGGATGCCGGGCTCGGGGATGTTCTCGCCCTTGACGATGGCCTCGTACACCTTCACTCGGCCGGTCACGTCATCGGACTTGATGGTCAGCAGTTCCTGGAGGGCGTACGCGGCGCCATAAGCCTCCAGCGCCCACACCTCCATCTCACCGAATCGCTGGCCACCGAACTGGGCCTTACCACCCAGCGGCTGCTGAGTGATCATCGAGTACGGGCCGGTCGAACGAGCGTGGAGCTTGTCATCGACCAGGTGGTGGAGCTTGAGGATGTACATGTACCCGATGGAGATCGGCTCCGGGAACGGCTCGCCGGAGCGGCCGTCGAACATCCGGGCCTTGCCGGACGGGAGGACCATGCGGTCACCGTCGCGGTTGGGGATCGTGGACTCGAAGAGTCCGGAGATCTCGTCCTCACGGGCGCCGTCGAAGACCGGCGTCGCGACATTGGTCCCGGGGGCGACTTCGTCGGCCCCGATGGACTTCAGCCGCTCCATCCAGTCCTCGTTGCCCTCGACCTTCCAGCCCTGGCTGGCGAGCCAGCCGAGGTGGATTTCGAGGACCTGTCCCGGGTTCATTCGGGACGGGACACCCAGCGGGTTGAGGATGATGTCGACCGGGGTGCCGTCCTCCAGGAACGGCATGTCCTCGATCGGCAGGATCTTGGAGATGACGCCCTTGTTGCCGTGACGGCCGGCGAGCTTGTCACCATCGGTGATCTTGCGCTTCTGGGCGACATAGACGCGAACCAGCTGGTTCACGCCCGGAGGAAGCTCGTCGCCCTCCTCGCGGTCGAAGACGCGAACGCCGATGACCTTGCCGATCTCGCCGTGGGGCACCTTCAGCGAGGTGTCACGGACCTCACGGGCCTTCTCACCGAAGATCGCGCGCAGCAGACGCTCTTCCGGGGTCAGCTCGGTCTCACCCTTGGGCGTGACCTTGCCGACCAGGATGTCTCCGGCGACGACCTCGGCACCGATACGGATGATGCCGCGCTCGTCGAGGTCGGCGAGGACCTCTTCGGAGACGTTCGGGATGTCCCGGGTGATCTCCTCGGGGCCCAGCTTGGTGTCACGGGCGTCGACCTCGTGCTCCTCGATGTGGATCGAGGAGAGGACGTCGTCCTGGACGAGGCGCTGCGACAGGATGATCGCGTCCTCGTAGTTGTGACCCTCCCACGGCATGAACGCGACCAGCAGGTTCTTGCCGAGCGCCATCTCGCCCTGCTCGGTGGCCGGGCCGTCGGCGAGGACCTGGGCCTCGATGACCCGGTCGCCCTCGGAGACGATGACCTTCTGGTTGACCGAGGTGCCCTGGTTGGAGCGGGAGAACTTGGCCACCCGGTAGGTGTTGTAGGTGCCGTCGTCGTTGGCGACGGTGATGTAGTCCGCGGAGACCTCCTGGACCACACCGTCCTTCTCCGCCTTGATCAGGTCACCGGCGTCGACCGCACAGCGGTACTCCATACCGGTACCGACCAGCGGCGACTCGGCCGTGATCAGCGGAACGGCCTGACGCATCATGTTCGCGCCCATGAGCGCGCGGTTGGCGTCGTCGTGCTCCAGGAAGGGGATCATGGCGGTCGCGACCGACACCATCTGGCGCGGCGAGACATCCATGTAGTCGACCTCGGCCGGCGGCACGTAGTCGACCTCGCCACCACGGCGGCGGACCAGCACACGCGCCTCGGTGAGGTGCATGTCCTCCGAGGTGGTCGCGTTCGCCTGGGCGATGACGAAGCGGTCTTCCTCGTCAGCGGTCAGGTAGTCCACGTCGTCGGTGACGACACCGTCGACGACCTTGCGGTACGGGGTCTCGACGAAGCCGAACGGGTTGACCCGACCGTAGGAGGCGAGCGAGCCGATCAGGCCGATGTTCGGGCCTTCGGGGGTCTCGATCGGACACATGCGGCCGTAGTGCGAGGGGTGCACGTCACGGACTTCGAAGCCGGCCCGCTCACGGGAGAGACCACCCGGGCCAAGCGCGTTCAGACGGCGCTTGTGGGTGAGACCCGACAGCGGGTTGTTCTGGTCCATGAACTGCGACAGCTGGCTGGTGCCGAAGAACTCCTTGATGGAGGCGACGACCGGCCGGATGTTGATCAGCGTCTGCGGCGTGATCGCCTCGACGTCCTGGGTCGTCATGCGCTCACGCACGACGCGCTCCATCCTCGCCAGACCCGTACGGACCTGGTTCTGGATGAGCTCGCCGACGTTACGCAGACGACGGTTGCCGAAGTGGTCGATGTCGTCGGTCTCGACGATGATCTGGGTGCCGCTCTCGCCGACCGTCTCGGTCTCACCGGCGTGCAGCTTCACCAGGTACTTGATCGTGGCGATGATGTCGTCGGTGGTGAGCACACCGGCGTCCAGCGGCTCTTCCGCGCCGAGCTTCTTGTTCACCTTGTAGCGGCCGACCTTCGCGAGGTCGTAGCGCTTGGGGTTGAAGTAGAGGTTCTCGAGCAGCGTCTGAGCCGCTTCGCGGGTCGGGGGCTCGCCAGGGCGCAGCTTGCGGTAGATGTCGAGCAGTGCGTCGTCCTGACCCTGGGTGTGGTCCTTCTCCAGGGTGGCGCGCATCGACTCGTACTCGCCGAACTCCTGAAGGATCTGCTCGGTCGTCCAACCGAGCGCCTTGAGGAGGACGGTCACGGACTGCTTGCGCTTGCGGTCGATGCGGACACCGACCATGTCGCGCTTGTCGATCTCCATCTCCAGCCAGGCACCCCGGGACGGGATGATCTTGGCGGTGAAGATGTCCTTGTCGGACGTCTTGTCGATGGAGGAGTCGAAGTAGACACCCGGCGAGCGGACCAGCTGGGTCACCACGACACGCTCGGTGCCGTTGATGACGAAGGTGCCCTTGCCGGTCATGAGCGGGAAGTCGCCCATGAAGACCGTCTGGGACTTGATCTCGCCGGTCTCGTTGTTGGTGAATTCGGCGGTGACGAAGAGAGGCGCCGCGAACGTGAAGTCGCGCTCCTTGCACTCGTCGATCGAGTTCTTGGGAGGCTCGAAGCGGTGGTCACGGAAAGTCAGCGACATCGACCCACTGAAGTCTTCGATCGGAGAGATCTCCTCGAAGATCTCCTCCAGACCGGACTTCCGGGGGACGTCCTGTCCACTCTCAAGAGCAGCCTCGACCCGAGCCTTCCAGGCGGCGTTGCCGAGCAGCCAGTCAAAGCTTTCGGTCTGGAGCGCGAGAAGGTTCGGAACCTCAAGAGGCTCCTTGATCTTTGCAAAGGAGATGCGCAGCGGGGCAGTGCTGGCGCCGTTGTTCGTATTCGCGGTCGAGGCGTTGCGCGAGGCGGCCAAGAGGGGGTCCTTCCGAGGGCTCGGACTCACTACGCGCGTACCGGTCCCAAGCGAGGCATACAGATGGAAGTCCCAGGTCAGGGATGAATCAATCCGCAATGCTCATGCGAGGGGATGCCCCTGGTGACGGGCAGGAGGCAGCTAACAGGCAGCGCAAAGGGTCAGTGTAGCCACATGGCACACTGATGTCCAGTCCGGATATTCAGGACCCTCGTTGTTCTCAACTCCGCGCTACTCGCGCCGTACGGCGCACATCGATACTGCCCACTCAGCCGCCGATCCATGCCTCGGATACGGATCGTTGTGGCGGCGCGTCCTGAGAATTGCGCGCTGCGTGCGGTTCGTCAAGGCCCCCTCTCGCCGGCTGGCTGCTGGGATCGTCACTGACCAGGGGCTGACCTGGGCCTGAGGCGCACGGTGAAGATCACCATACTCGCCGATGCGGGAAGTGCAACGTAGCCCTCGCAGCACGCCGAAGGGCGACCACCCGGATGGGTGATCGCCCTTGGCTGAGCTCCGTACGCTCCTCCGCGGCCCGAGAAGGGTCCGGAGAAACGGCGTGTCGTGAGCGGATTGAGTGGATCTATCCGCGCTGTGACACAGAACTCACAGAGTCACTGAGTGACGCTGAGGTGGTTCGGGGTCACTTGACCTCGACGGAGGCGCCAGCGCCCTTGAGGGACTCGGCAGCCTTCTCGGCGGCCTCCTTGGCGACCTTCTCGAGGACGGGCTTCGGGGCGCCGTCGACGAGGTCCTTGGCCTCCTTCAGACCCAGCGAGGTCAGCTCACGCACGACCTTGATGACCTGGATCTTCTTCTCGCCGGCACCGGTGAGGATGACGTCGAACTCGTCCTGCTCCTCGACGGCCTCAGCGGCGGCGGCGCCACCACCGGCAGCGGGAGCGGCAACGGCGGCAGCGGCGGTGACGTCGAACTTCTCCTCGAACGCCTTCACGAAACCGGAGAGCTCAAGGAGGGTCATGTCCTCGAACTGTGCGAGCAGGTCGTCCTGGCTGAGCTTCGCCATGATGGGCGGTCCTTCCAATAAATCGGCGTGTGCCGGATGTATGTGACGGCGGGCGTTCGGCCCGCTGCGATCAGCGCCTGGGTGCTGCGCCGATCAATGCGCGAGCCGAATTACTCGGCACCGCCCTGCTCGGCCTGCTTGGCACGAAGCGCCTCCGCGGTGCGGACGAACTTCGAGGGAAGCGCCTGGAGGAGCACGGCAGTCTGGGTCTGCTTGCCCTTCATGGCGCCCGCCAGCTTGGCGAGCAGAACCTCGCGGGACTCAAGGTCCGCAAGCTTCTTGAACTCATCGGCGGTCATCGCCTTGCCATCAAGGACACCGCCCTTGATGATCAGGTTGGGGTTGTCCTTGGCGAAGTCACGAAGACCCTTCGCCGACTCCACCGGGTCACCGGTGACGAAGGCAACTGCCGTCGGACCGTTGAACAGGTCGTCGAGCGTGTTGATCCCGGCCTCATTGGCCGCAATCTTGGTCAGCGTGTTCTTCACCACGGCGTACTGGGCGTTCTCACCGAGTGAACGGCGCAGCTGCTTGAGCTGAGCCACGGTGAGACCCCGGTACTCGGTCAGCACGGCGGCGTTCGAGCTACGGAACTGGTCCGTGAGCTCGGCTACCGCGGCAGCCTTGTCGGGCCTTGCCATGAGCATCGGCCTCCTTCCGGGTGATGAGGACCGCGCGGACCCGAAGGAGGACTGAACAAACGAAAACGCCCCGGCGCAGGTGCACGGGGCGTAGCTCAACCAGAATGAATCCCGGGAGTTCTCCAGTGTCACCTGCGCAGGCCGTCCGCGATGTGCGGATTCCTTCGGTCGCCGCACTCTCTTGACGAGCACGCGGCAACGACCAGCGGTCTTTGGCTTCTGGGGAAGAGTACGTGAGCGCTTCCGGCAGAAGCAAATCGCCCGGTACGGGTGGAGCCGACGCGGGCGGGCCAGCGGATCAGAACGGCCGCCCGGTGCCCCGCCGCAGCCGGGCACCCAACCCGGTCCCTGGCTCTACCCCCGGTGGGCGGATGGCCAGAAAGAGCCTCCGCCGAGACCTCCTGACGGGCCGTCTTCGCCCCACCGCGGCCTGGGCCCCTCGGCGCGGCGAGAGAGCGGTGTGGGGAGAACGGTGCCCAGGGCGATCGCCATGCCGTGGAGAAGGACCGCCGTGGGGCATGCGGATCGAGCGGGGAGGGGGTTCATCGAGCCCAAGGGCTCCACGGCGCTGGTCGGCTGGCGGTTCGGCCAGGATCCGGCCGGCGCTTCCGCGGGCTCTCCAGCCAAGGGCCTCGCTCAGGGAGCAGCGCCCACGCGGGCGCGTTGCCAGCCGGGCCGAGCGGGGCGGGGGGAGTCATTGCGGCCGCGTCGGACGGTGAGCGGGCCGCGAGAGCGATGGGCCGAAAAGGGCCCGCTCCCCGGGGAGCGGGGAGCGCCGACTCAGCTCTGGCTCTGGCTTCCGAAGTCCTCCCGGTCCTTCATCTCCTTGCCCAGGTCACCGATCTTCTGGAAGAGCTCCATCAGATCCGCGGTCTGGCTGACGGGCGGGGCCTTCACCGAGGCCTTGGTGCCGTAGTCCGAGTAGACGGCGCTGGTGACGAGCTTGCCCTTGCCCTCGGGGAAGTTCATCGTGACGTTCATCTTGACCGGGTAGTCGTCCTCGTTGACCCAGACTTCGGTGTCGAAGCCCTTCATCTTGGAGGCCTTCATCTTCGCCTTGAGCTCGTCGCGCTCCTTCTTCTCCAGAAGGTCAAGGCTCGACTTCATCATCTCTTCGAAGGTGAGGGTGCCCTGGTAGTGCTGGGTGTTCACACCGTCGATCTTCTCCTCGCCGACCTTCTTCACATTCGGCGAGTCCAGCAGCAGCGCCAGCTGCTGGGACGGGTCCTGGCTCATGTCCTCCATGCCACCGGTCATCTGCTTCTGCAGCTCCGGGTCACCGGACATCTTCGCCATCGCGCCGAGATCCATCTTCATCCAGCGCTTGCCGTCCATCTGCTGGGCGGACTTGGTGCCCATGTCGATGTACATCACATCGTTGAGCCACACCATGCGGGCCTTGTCGGTCCCGTCGGTGAGGTCCTTCATCCCGGTCATGGTCATGTCCATCACCATGGGGTCCCAACCGAGCACACCGGACATCTTCATGTCCATCTTCTCGCCGGCCGCGGTGCCGTCGGTCCCCTTCATGGTCAGGCTGACCTTCGCCGACTTGGCCGCCGCGGTGTTCTTGTGCGCGGCCGTGAGGACCTGCGTCACCGAGCGCTCCTTGTTGCCCGACTCGGTGCCGCAACCAGCCACACCGGCGATCACGGCAACCGCCGTCAGCGAGATACCCGCGCGCTTCCACATGGTTTTACTCATGCCCCACCCCTTGAAGATTTCTTTGCGAATGTTTGAACGGTAGCCCACGCCTGTGACAGCGGCACAACGAAAAACCGGCCCCCGCCTCGTCAGAGGCCTGGAGACCGGCTTTCGTTGTGCGGGAACCCGCGGCTGCCGTCAGAGTCACACGGCGGCAGGGTCCTCCTCGACGAGGAGGTTGCGGGTGCGGTTGGAGTCCAGCGGGATGCCGGGGCCCATGGTGGTGGTCAGGGTCGCCTTCTTGATGTAGCGGCCCTTCGCGGCGGACGGCTTGAGACGGAGGATCTCCTCCAGCGCCGCGGCGTAGTTCTCGACCAGCTTCGTCTCATCGAACGAAACCTTGCCGATGATGAAGTGCAGGTTCGAGTGCTTGTCGACGCGGAACTCGATCTTGCCGCCCTTGATGTCCGTCACGGCCTTGACGACATCGGGGGTGACCGTGCCGGTCTTCGGGTTCGGCATCAGACCACGCGGACCGAGCACCCGGCCCAGACGGCCGACCTTGCCCATGAGGTCCGGGGTGGCGACGACGGCGTCGAAGTCCAGACGGCCCTTCAGCACCTCGTCGATCAGTTCGTCGGAGCCGACGATGTCGGCGCCGGCGGCACGTGCGGCCTCGGCACGGTCACCGGTCGCGAAGACCAGGACCCGGGCGGTCTTGCCGGTGCCGTGCGGAAGGTTCACGGTGCCACGGACCATCTGGTCCGCCTTGCGCGGGTCGACACCCAGACGCATGGCGACCTCGACGGTGGCGTCGAACTTGATGGACGTGGTGTCCTTGGCCAGACGGACGGCCTCAAGCGGGGCGTACACACGCTCCCGGTTGATCTTGGCGTCCGCAGCGCGGAATGACTTGCTGCGCTTCACTTCAGCTCCTGTTGTCTCAGGTGTGGAGTTGTGGTGCGGACCAGCGCTTGGCCCTACCACAGAGGTCAGACGGGGCTTGGGCCCTCGCCCTTCGCCTCGGGCTTGCTACGCACTCGCTTCGCGGTCGGCCTCGATCTCCGGCCGGCCACGGTGCGAACGGGTAGGTCAGCCCTCGACCGTGATGCCCATGGAACGGGCGGTGCCGGCGATGATCTTCTCGGCGGCGTCCAGGTCGTTGGCGTTGAGGTCAGGCATCTTGGTGGTGGCGATGTCGCGGACCTGGGCGCGCGTCAGCTTGGCGACCTTGGTCTTGTGCGGCTCGCCGGAGCCCTTGTCCACACCCGCGGCCTTGAGGATCAGCTTGGCGGCCGGCGGAGTCTTGGTGATGAAGGTGAAGGAGCGGTCGTCATAGACCGTGATCTCCACCGGCACGACCATGCCACGCTGCGACTCGGTCGCGGCGTTGTAGGCCTTGCAGAACTCCATGATGTTGACGCCGTGCTGACCCAGGGCGGGGCCGACCGGCGGAGCCGGGTTGGCCGCGCCGGCCTGGATCTGGAGCTTGATAAGCCCCGTGACCTTCTTCTTCTTGGGAGGCATTGCTCTCTCCGGGTCCTAGTGAGAGTTTTCAGCACTCCATCCATCATCCGGATGGAGGCATACCGCACAACGATAACGGGTATAGGTGCGCGGTTAAAAACCGACAGGTCAGAACGGCCACAGAGGGCTGTTCTGACCTGGTCGGAAGCTTTTGCGTACGCGTGGAACCGCGTACGGTCAGTTCTTCTGGATCTGGTCGAAGCTCAGCTCGACCGGCGTCTCGCGGCCGAAGATCTCGACCAGGCCCTTGACCTTCTTCGAGTCGGCGTTGATCTCGTTGATCGTCGCCTGAAGCGTGGCGAACGGACCGTCGGTGACGGTGACCGAGTCGCCGACCTCGAAGTCCAGCACCTGGACCTCGACCCGACGGGAGGGAGCGGCCTTGCCTTCGGCCTCGGCAGCCTCGCGAGCGGCCTTCTCCTCGGCCTCCGGGGCGAGCATCTTCACGATCTCGTCCAGCGTCAGCGGGTACGGGTCGTAGGCGTTGCCCACGAAGCCGGTGACACCGGGGGTGTTGCGGACAACGCCCCAGGACTCGTTGGTGAGGTCCATACGGACCAGGACATAGCCGGGAAGCTTGTTCTGGCGGACGTTCTTACGCTCGCCGTTCTTGATCTGGACGATCTCTTCCTCGGGTACTTCGGCCTGGTAGACGAACTCCTCGACGTTCAGCGAGACGGCACGCTGCTCAAGGTTCGCCTTCACGCGCTTCTCGTAACCGGCGTACGTGTGGATGACGTACCACTCGCCGGGGAGCAGGCGCAGCTCCTCGCGGAGTGCGGCGACCGGGTCGACCGGAGCCTCAGGCTCGGCGTCGGCCTCGTCTTCGGGGTTCTCGGGGTTTTCGGAGTTCTCGGCGCCCTCGGCGTCGTCAGCTTCCGCGTCGTCGGCATCAGCGTCGATGTGCACGGCGGCCTCTTCGGCCGGCTCGCCGGCCGCGGCGTCCGCAGCATCCGCCTGGTCCTCGTCGGCCGCCTCAACGATGTTGAGCTCGTCCTCCGCGGACTCGGCGGACTCGAAGCTCTCGCCTGGCTCGACGGCCTCGTTCAGGTTCGGGTCAGACACGGTGGCTGCTTCTTTCTGGATACAGATGGGTGGAACGTACGAAAGGCTGCCGCCATACCGACGCCCTCCGCGGGATCAGCCGAAGACGTACTTGACGCCTTCCTGGAATCCATAGTCCATCACGGTCACCAGACCGATCATGATGACAACGAAGACAATCACCACTGTGGTGTATGTCGTCAGCTGATTGCGCGAGGGCCAGACAACCTTGCGCAGCTCGGCGACGATCTGCCGATAGAAGAGCGCGAGACGGCCCAGGGGGCCCTTCTTTCCGCGCTTGCCGCCCTTACGGGACTTCTTCTGAGGCGCCTCGTCCTCGGCATCAGGCGTGTCGATGGAGCCCACGGCGTCCGTCACTTTCTTTCACCTGATTCCGGGTCGTGGCCGTGCCGCACCCGGTGGAGCCACACGGCGGTTCATCTACTGCATTGCACGTACATGCACACAGCCTGGTGAAGGCTTATGTAGCAGGGCCGGAGGGACTTGAACCCCCAACCGCTGGTTTTGGAGACCAGTGCTCTACCAATTGAGCTACGACCCTTTGTGGCTTCCTCAACCTACCGTATCCAAGGACATGGTCGGTGCGGGCCAACGACCAGTGAGTGTACGTGCTCGCAGGCCCGACGTCGAACAGATAGCTCCGCAGCGGGTCTTGTGCCCACCCCGTGCCGGCTCGCGGGTCCCCTTCCGCCGGGGCATGTCCGCGGACGGCGGGCGGTCGGTGTCCGGGGGGCGAAACACCTGCGCCGGGTGTGATTGCCGTCTGGGACGATAGACCGCATGAGCGCTGCAACCTCTCCCACCGAGCGCCGGGTCTCCGCGCGCATCGCCGCGATCTCCGAGTCCGCGACCCTCGCCGTCGACGCCAAGGCGAAGGCCCTCAAGGCCGCCGGACGTCCGGTGATCGGCTTCGGCGCCGGTGAGCCCGACTTCCCCACGCCCGACTACATCGTCGAGGCCGCGGTCGAAGCCTGCCGCAACCCGAAGTTCCACCGCTACACCCCGGCCGGCGGTCTGCCGGAGCTGAAGAAGGCCATCGCCGAGAAGACCCTGCGGGACTCCGGCTACGAGGTCGATCCGGCGCAGATCCTGGTGACCAACGGCGGGAAGCAGGCGATCTACGAGGCGTTCGCGGCCATCCTGGACCCGGGCGACGAGGTCATCGTGCCGGCCCCGTACTGGACCACCTACCCCGAGTCGATCCGCCTCGCCGGCGGTGTCCCGGTGGACGTCGTCGCCGATGAGACCACCGGCTACCGGGTCTCGGTCGAGCAGCTGGAGGCCGCGCGTACCGAGCGTACGAAGGTCGTCCTCTTCGTCTCCCCGTCGAACCCGACCGGATCGGTCTACAGCCGTGCGGACACCGAGGCGATCGGCCGCTGGGCCGTTGAGCACGGGCTGTGGGTGCTGACGGACGAGATCTATGAGCACCTGGTGTACGGAGACACCGTCTTCACCTCGCTCCCGACCGTCGTCCCCGAGGTGCGGGACAAGTGCATCGTGGTCAACGGTGTCGCCAAGACGTACGCCATGACCGGCTGGCGCGTGGGGTGGGTCGTGGGCCCCAAGGACGTGGTGAAGGCGGCGACCAACCTCCAGTCCCACGCCACATCGAACGTCTCCAATGTGGCCCAGGCCGCGGCCCTGGCCGCCGTGTCCGGGAACCTGGACGCGGTCGCCGAGATGCGCGAGGCGTTCGACCGCCGCCGCCAGACCATGGTCCGGATGCTCAATGAGATCGACGGCGTGCTCTGCCCGGAGCCCGAGGGCGCCTTCTACGTGTATCCCTCGGTGAAGGCCCTGCTCGGCAAGGACATCCGCGGCAAGCGCCCCGAGTCCTCGGTGGAGCTGGCCGCGCTGATCCTGGACGAGGTGGAGGTCGCCGTGGTCCCGGGCGAGGCCTTCGGCACCCCCGGCTACCTCCGACTGTCCTACGCGCTGGGTGACGAGGATCTCGTCGAGGGCGTCTCCCGCATCCAGAAGCTGCTGGCCGAGGCCACCGACTGACGGCTGCCTCTCGCTGGTCCTACTCCGTGATCGGCCCTTGCCGCG
>NZ_JAMQAW010000057.1:0-45587 GCF_023701525.1 Streptomyces albipurpureus | reverse complement strand
GCGCCCGCCCGCGGCAAGGGCCGATTCTTCGTTCGGGCAAGACCCCGATCAGGGAATCCGGTTACGGGGCGGCGGGGCGGTACGGCAAGATCCTGGAATGGACCACGTACGTGACGTCAGCCGGCTCCCCAAAGCCCATCTCCATCTGCACTTCACCGGCTCGATGCGGCCCTCCACCATGCTTGAACTCGCCGATAAGTACGGCGTCCACCTACCCGACGCCCTCACGAGCGGCGAGCCCCCCAAACTGCGTGCCACCGACGAGCGCGGCTGGTTCCGCTTCCAGCGCCTCTATGACATCGCGCGCTCCTGTCTGCGCAGCCCCGAGGACATCCAGCGACTGGTGCGGGAGGCCGCCGAGGAGGACGTGCGGGACGGCTCCGGCTGGCTGGAGATCCAGGTCGACCCCACCTCGTACGCACCGATGCTCGGTGGCCTGATCCCCGCGCTGGAGATCATCTTGGACGCGGTGAACAGCGCGGCGCGCGAGACCGGCCTCGGGATGCGGGTCCTGGTCGCCGCGAACCGTATGAAGCACCCGCTGGAGGCCCGTACGTTGGCGCGGCTCGCCGTGCGGTACGCGGATCACGGGATCGTGGGCTTCGGGCTCTCCAACGACGAGCGTCGGGGCATGGCCAGGGACTTCGACCGTGCCTTCGCGATCGCCCGGACGGGCGGGCTGCTGGCCGCGCCGCACGGCGGGGAGCTGAGCGGCCCGTCGTCGGTGCGGGACTGTCTGGACGATCTCCACGCGGCCCGGATCGGACATGGGGTGCGGGCGGCGGAGGACCCCCGGCTACTGCGCCAGCTGGCCGACCGCAGGGTGACCTGCGAGGTGTGCCCGGCGTCGAATGTGGCCCTGGGGGTGTACGAGAAGCCCTCGGACGTACCGCTGCGGACGTTGTTCGAAGCCGGCGTGCCGATGGCGTTGGGCGCGGATGACCCGCTGCTCTTCGGCTCCCGGCTGGCCGCCCAGTACGAGTTCGCCCGTAGGCACCACGGTTTCACCGACGGGGAACTGGCGGAGCTGGCCCGGCAGTCGGTGCGGGGTTCGGCGGCTCCGCTGGACGTACGGACCAAGCTGCTCGCCGGGATCGACGACTGGCTGGCTGACGAGTCGGCCAGCCGGGCCGCACTGGCCTAACCCGGCGATCCGATTCCGCTGAGCAGGGTACGGGCGAGGCCCTGGGCGAACTCGTCGAGTGGTGGCGCGGCGGTCCCGCCCGCCGCGCTGTCGTAGGCGAAGGCGCGGTGGGTGCAGGCGCCGAGGAGGAGCGAGGCCGCGGCGTAGGTGTCGGCGTCGGCGTGGATACGGGCGGCTCGCTGCTCGGCCCGCAGATAGGCGTCGAGGCGCTGGATCGGCTTGTACGGTCCGGTGCCCATCTCCCGCAGCGCGGCTTCATGACGGGCCTTGAGCCTGGGGTCGGCATAGAGCGACGCGGCGATCGGGACGGTCTGGGCGTAGAAGCGGGCGGCCTGTCGGGCCACTTCGGTGAGGTTCTCCTCAAGGTCTCCCTCACCGGGCCGGGCGGTGAGTTCACTGAGCAGGGGGCCCAGCTTCGGCAACCGCTCGTCCAGGACGGCGATGAACAACTCCTCCTTGCTGCTGAAGCTCTTGTAGAGCGCCGCCTCCGAACAGTCCGCCGCCTTGGCGATCTCCTTGGTCGTGGTGCGGGCGAGCCCCAGGGTGAGCATCAGGACGTGCGCCGCGTCGAGGATGCGGGCACGGGCCGGCTTCTGTACCGGTTTCTGCATGGACTCTGTTCCTTCTCCGGCCGGGCTGCGGCGAATGGGCTTGACGGGTGGGTGAGTACTTACCCACCCTAGAGGTGAGTGAACACTTACCCACCTCGGAGGGACGCACGATGAAGCTCACGGTATTCGGCGCGACCGGCGGCATCGGCCAGGAGATCGTCAAGCAGGGTCTGGAGGCCGGCCACGAGGTGACGGCGGTCGTGCGCGACCCGGCCCGCCTGACCGTCACCGGCTCCGGTCTCACGGTGTTCCCGGCCGATCTGGCACAGCCCGAGTCACTGCGCGCGGCCGTCGGGGGCCGCGACGCGGTCCTCTCCGGCCTGGGAGCCAACACCCGGGCCGACGCCGGGATCGCGGTGAAGCTGACGCGCTCGGTGCTGGCCGCGATGGAGGCGGAGGGGACCCGCCGGCTCCTGGTGGTGAGCGCGTCCCCACTCGGCGACCCCTCGGCGGATGAACCGCTGCTCGACCGGTTGATGACCAAGGTGGTCAGCGCCGTGTACAAGGACATCTACGTGGATCTGACCGCGATGGAGGCGGAACTGTCCCGCAGCACCACCGACTGGACCTCGGTACGTCCACCCCGACTGCTGGACAAGCCACTGACCGGCACCTATCGGACGGTCATCGGCGGCAATCCGGTCAGCCCCAGGTTTATCGCCAGGGCTGATGTGGCCCATGCGATGCTCGCGCTGATCGATCGGGCCGAGACGGTGAAGCAGGCCGTGGGGGTGGCGTACTAGCTCGCCCCATCCGCACACCGGTGTCCAAGGTCACCGAGGATGGGTGTGCACCGGCCGCTCAGAGGCTCACACCGACGGTCACCGGCTCCGGGACCAGGGTGACACCAAAGGCGTCCCGGACCCCGGCGACCACCTCACGGGCGAGGGCGAGCAGGTCCTCGGTGGTGGCCTCGCCTCGGTTGGTCAGTGCGAGGGTGTGCTTGCTGGAGATACGGGCCGGGCCGCCGCCGTACCCCTTGGTGAAGCCCGCCTTGTCGATCAGCCAGGCCGCGGAGGTCTTGGTCAGCCCCTCCCCCGCGGGGAAGGCCGGCGGGGCGGCCTCCTCGCCCAGCCGTTCGCGGGCACGGTCGAGAAAGGCCGCGTACCGCTCGGCGCTCAGGATCGGGTTGGTGAAGAAGGACCCCGCCGACCAGGTGTCATGATCGTCGGGGTCGAGGACCATGCCCTTGCTGGCGCGCAGTCCCAGCACGGTTCGACGGACCTCGGCGAGGTCCGCGCGGTCGCCGGGTTCCACACCGAGGCCCCGGGCGGTCTCCGCGTACCGGATGGGGGCCGAGAGCCCGTCCGCGTCCTCCAACCGGAAGCGGACCCGCAGGACCACATAGCGGCCGGGGTGCTCCTTGAAACGACTGTGCCGGTACGAGAAGTCACACGCGGCATTGGCCAGGGTGACCGTCTCACCGCGGTGGCGGTCGTAGGCGATGACCTCGGTGATGGTGGAGGAGACCTCCTGGCCGTAGGCGCCGACGTTCTGGATCGGGGTCGCACCGGCCGAGCCGGGGATTCCCGCCAGACACTCGATTCCCGCCAGTCCCCTGGCCACGGTTCGGGCAACGGCCTCGGTCCAGACCTCGCCCGCGGCGAGTTCGAGTTCCCGGCCATCGAGATCGAAGCCCTCGGTGGCGACGCGCAGCGCGGTTCCCTCGAAGCCCTTGTCGCCGATGACCAGATTGCTACCACCGCCGATGATCAGCAGCGGGGTGCCGGCACTGTCCGCTTCCCGTACGGCCGCGATCACCTCGTCATCGGTGGTGGCCGTGAGGAGGCGGGTGGCGGGGCCACCGAGCCGGAAGGTGGTCAGGGGGGCGAGGGGAGCATCCTGGAGTTCCTGCACGGCACCAGGGTACGGTCCCGGGCCGCTGCTCCCCGGTGGGGCCACGGCGGGTGCCAACCGCTCGCGGCGGGCCGCCGCGATGCGGCGGGGTGAGGCCCGCGACGACGAGTCGCCGGCCGCCGACTTCACGGCCCGACGGCGCCGCCGCCCGGCTCATGGTCAAGATCGTCCCCCGCCGCGGCGCCCAGCGGGGAACCGTCCGGCTTGGCGGCGGCTGACTGCCGCGCATCCGTCGGCGAGGGGGGCGGATATCCGCCTGCGAAGCCAGCCCAGACCCGGTGGTCCCCGGGGAAGCCCATCGTCACCAGGGCGTTGACCAACATGCCCATGCTCATGAACTCGGTGGTGGCCTTGACCTCCCCGCCGAACGCGACCGAAGCCTGGTCCCAGATCCCGACCCAGGCGGTGCGTATCACCTCGCCGAACTCATGATCGCCGGTGGCCTCGGCCGAGGCCACCGCCACATACGTCTGCATCAGCATCAGCAGCTGCTCCCGGTCATCGAGGAGTTGCAGATAGGCAGCCGCCATCACATCTTCCGGAGGGGCGTCGGGCTGCTCGGCCAGGGCCTGTGCGAACGCCTTCGGCGTCTCTTCGAGGCACCGCACGGCCGCGGCGAGGAACAACTCGCGCTTGTTCCTGAAGAGCCGGAAGAGATACGGCTGTGAGACGCCGACCCGCTTGGCGATCGCCTCGGTCGAGGTGCCGGCATAGCCCCCCATCGCGAACTCGCTGATCGCCGCGCGGATCACACTCTTGCGCCGCTCCTCCGCACTCATCCTGACCATGGAGAGAAAGTTAGTGACAATCACTAAGGAGTCAAGCGCGCTGCGGTGCGGCCCCACGGCCAAGGGGCACCCCTTCGAGGAAAGAAGGAGCGCCCCTTGGCGACGGCCCGGGAGCCGGGCCGAGGGAAAGTGCTTCTCAGCCGAGCTGGACCACCGCGCGGGACATGGTCAGGACCTTCTCGTCAGCGCTGGTCACCGTCAGATCGACCCGCACCCGGTTGTCATCGAGGAGGGCGGCGACCTTCCCGCTGACCTCGATGACGGCACCCTTGTCATCGTTCGGCACGACGACCGGCTTGGTGAAGCGAACGCCGTACTCCACGACCGCACCGGGGTCCCCGGTCCAGTCGGTCACCACGCGAACCGCCTCGGCCATGGTGAACATGCCGTGGGCGATCACATCCGGAAGCCCGACCGCGACGGCGAACTTCTCGTTCCAGTGGATCGGATTGAAATCACCGGAAGCACCCGCGTACCGGACGAGTGTGGCGCGATCCACCGGAAAGCTCCGGGCCGGCAGCTCGGTGCCGACCTCGACATCGGCGAAAGCGATCTTCGACGTCATCACGCCTCCTCGGCGGCGCGGGCCACCAGCTTGGTCCACGCGGTCACCACATGCTCACCGGCTTCGTCGCTCACGTCACCGCGGATCTCCACCACATCATTGCCCGCCAGGGTCTTGATGCTCTCAATCGTGGAAACGACGCTGAGCCTGTCACCCGCCCGTACCGGCCTGGCATAGGCGAACCTCTGCTCACGGTGCACCACACGGTCGTAGTCAAGACCCAACTGCGGATCTTGGACAACCGCCGCGGCAGCCCGAAAACTGATGGCAAAGGCAAAAGTCGGCGGAGCGATCACATCGGGATACCCAAGCGCCTTCGCGGCCTCCGGGTCGATGTATACGGGATGGCCATCCCCCACCGCCTCGGCGAACTCGCGGATCTTTTCCCGGCCGACCTCATAGGACGAGGTGGGCGGATAGGTCCGTCCTACGAAGGACTGGTCGAGCGCCATGAACTGGCTCCCTCCTGACAGATTGACCATTCTGATCAACGGCCCCACTCATCGGGACATGGAGCCGTCGCAACAAATGCCACGAGGCCGCCCCCGAAAAAGGGGGCGGCCTCGTGGGACGAACCTGATCAGCGCGTCTCGCGATGCGCAGTGTGCGCCTTGCAGCGCGGGCAGTGCTTCTTCATTTCAAGGCGGTCCGGGTTGTTACGCCGGTTCTTCTTGGTGATGTAGTTCCGCTCCTTGCACTCCACGCAGGCCAGCGTGATCTTCGGGCGGACGTCGGTGGCAGCCACGTGAGTGCTCCTTGGACGGACTTAAACGAATGAGGTTGAACGCATAAAAGAGTAGCCGATCGGAGGACCGACCCCGCAATCGGCTACTGTGTGTAGCGGTGACCGGACTTGAACCGGTGACACAGCGATTATGAGCCGCTTGCTCTACCGACTGAGCTACACCGCTGCGATACCGGATCCCCTCGCCAAAAACGACGAGGATCACCGACATCAGAGCCCCAATACGGAATCGAACCGTAGACCTTCTCCTTACCATGGAGACGCTCTACCGACTGAGCTATTGGGGCGAGCGATGAAGACATTACACGGTCGCCCGCCGATCGCCCAAATCCGTTTCGTCGCCTGATGCCTGCGGCGACCGGTCTGCTCTCACCAGGCCCTCGCCAGGCCTTGCGGGACGCCCCACCGGGCCGACTTCCGCCCCTTCTCGGCCGACTCGGAACAACCCCGTCGAGCCCCACCCCACCCCGCCCCACCTCGCCCGGGATTCGCCGAGAACCTCACGCCGGCCACACCGGTACGACTATTTCGCTCTTCCCTGAAGCCCGGCCCAAGCGCCCCTAGGCTCGTCTCACGCTATGTGATCTTTCACTCCCTCACACGGCCCCGAGCCCGACCTCCCCCGCAGGAGCGCGATGCCCGACAGCCAGCCGCAGCCACCCGACGGTGCAACCGCGGACACCACCGCGTTGCTCCTGTGCGGCGCCCGGCTCACCGACGGCCGGACCGTCGACGTACGGCTCAGCGGCGGGCGCATCGAGGCGGTCGGCACCGCGGGCAGCCTCACCCCGCACTCCAGCCGGGTCGATCTGAGCGGCTACCTCCTGCTCCCCGCCCCCGCCGAACCGCACAGCCACAGCGACACAGCGCTGAGCGCGGACTCCTGCGGGCCCGTCTCCTACGCCATCCAGGAAGTGCAGCGCCGGGCCACCGAAGCCGCGCTGCTCCAGCTGGGACACGGGGCGACAGCGCTGCGCTCGCACGTACGGATCGGCGATGTCCAGGGCCTTGGCCCACTGGAGGCCGTACTCCAGGCCAGGCGGTCCCTGCGCGGGCTGGCGGATCTGACCACGGTCGCCGTGCCCCGGCTCCTCACCGGCGTGGCGGGCGCCGACGGGCTGGCGATACTGCGGGACGCGGTGAAGATGGGCGCCGGCGTGGTGGGTGGCTGCCCGGACGCCGACCCCGATCCGACCGGATATGTGGAGGCGGTGCTGGAGGTCGCCGCCGAGCACGGGTGCCCGGTCGATCTGCATACCCACGGTGACGATCCGGCCCGGCTCGCCCGCCTGGCGGCGATGGCCGGCGGTCTCAGGCCCGGGGTGTCGATCGGACCGTGCGCGGGACTGGCCCGACTACCGCGCGAGATCGCGTCCCGCGCGGCCGACCAACTCGCGGCGGCCGGGATCACGGTGATCTGTCTCCCGCAGGGCGGCTGCGGCGCGATCGAGCAGCGGGGCACAGCGCCCGTCCGGCTGCTGCGAACGGCCGGCGTACGGGTCGCGGCGGGCAGCGGAGCCCTACGCGACGTCTCCAACCCGGTCGGGCGTGGCGACCCCTTGGAGGCGGCCTATCTCCTGGCGTCACAGGCCGGTTTGCGGGCCTCGGACGCCTACGCGGCGGTGGCGACTCAGGCCCGCGAGGCGATGGGGCTGCCGGAGGTCCGGGTGGAGGCGGGGTTCCCGGCCGAGTTGCTCGCCGTGCGGGGTGGGCGCCTGTCGGCGGTGCTGTCCCTGGGGTACAGCAGGATCGTCATCCACCGGGGCCGAGTGGTGGCCCGGACGAGCGCGGTTCGGGAGTACTGCGACTCGGCGGTGGCAGTGGCCCTCGAACTACCGCGGCAGGGACGCCCATGACCGGCCGCGCCGCCTGGCCATCAGCCAGCCGTCACAGACTCGCCATCCTGCTGTCAGGCGCGGTTGGGGCCTGGGACGTACGGTCGTAGGCATGCGCATTGTCATTGCTGGAGGACACGGTCAGATCGCGCTCCGACTGGAGCGGCTGCTCTCGGCGGGCGGACATGAGGTCGCGGGCATCATCCGCAATCCCGACCAGAGCCAGGACCTGCGCGACGCGGGCGCGGAACCCGTCGTACTGGACCTGGAGTCAGCCTCCGTGGCTGAGGTCACCGAAGCCCTGCGGGGCGCGGACGCCGCGGTTTTCGCGGCGGGCGCGGGACCGGGGAGCTCGATCGACCGCAAGGACACGGTGGACCGAGCGGCAGCGGTGCTGTTCGCGGACGCCGCCCAGAGCGCCGGCGTACGTCGCTACCTCGTCATCTCGGCCATGGGCGCGGACTCGGCGCATCAGGGGGACGAGGTCTTCGACGCCTATCTGCGGGCGAAGGGGGCCGCCGACGACGATGTACGGGCTCGGCCCCAGCTGGTCTGGACGATTGTCCGGCCCGGCCATCTGACCAGTGACGCCGGTACCGGTCTCGTACATCTCAAGGCTTCGACGGGGCGGGGAACCGTGCCGCGGGACGATGTGGCGGCGGTTCTGGCGGAGCTGATCGAGACGCCCGCGACGGCCGGGCTCACGCTGGAGCTGATCACCGGTTCGGTGCCGGTGATGGTCGCGGTGAAGGACGTCGCGGGGAACTGAGGGCGCGTTCGGTCCGTCTGTTGCACGCCGATACGAGTCGATACGAGTCGACGCAACAGTCGGCCGGCTGGCCGCCCGGTCGCGGCGATCCGGCGGTCTGTTCCGTTCGGCCTGTCGCCCGCTCGTCGTCCCGTCATCGCACCGCGGTCCCAGCGATGAGCCGGCGCTCACCGGCCGGTCCCGACCGCCCGAAGGCCCCCTTCCCTTCCGGGCCCCGTTGTTCCGAGCCCCCTACTGCCCGAGGTATGAGATGTCTGACGTAGAGCCCGTGATCGTCGAGCGGGCAGAGCAGCCGTACGCCTTTGTCCGCGGCTCGGTCCGGATGGACTCCTTCGACCAGATCGCCGACCGACTCGGTGAGCTGATCGCCTGGCTGACGGCCCATGAGGTCGCCTTCGCGGGGGCGCCGTTCTTCCGGTACAACACGGTCGACCTGGAGGGCGAGTCGGAGGTCGAAGCCGGCATCCCGGTGGTGTCCCCACCAGAGCCGGAGGGCGATATCCGCGTCGGCATCCTCCCGGCCGGGCGGTACGCCACGCTCACCCACGTCGGCCACCCGGACGGCCTGTTCGAGGTGATCGACACACTCCGCGACTGGGCGGCCCGCGAGGGCCTGGAGTGGGACATGACCGAGGTGGCGGGCGCCGAGCGCTGGGGTGGCCGCCTGGAGTCGTATCTGACCGATCCCCGAGTGCAGCCGGACCTCGACAAATGGGTGACGGAGCTGGCCTTCCGCCTCGCGGACTAACGCTCCGACGAGGCCAACGCAGCTGGCCCCCGATCGGCGTTTCCGCTGATCGGGGGCCAGCTACATCAAGTGGCGGCGCCAGGATTCGAACCTGGGAAGGCTAAGCCGGCGGATTTACAGTCCTCCGACCTTTTCACACTCGAACCGCCGTTGACCTGCAAAGGAACACCTCAGGAACGAGTGGGGCGGGCTCCCCGTCCATATGTCGTCCAAAACTGAGCCGGGGTCGATGGAGGCAAGAACTTGAGTGCACATGAGTCAGCCCCATCCGGCTGTTCACAACCGGACAGTCGGACACCTCTTGAGGGACCGCGAAGGGTCACTTCTTCCGGGGCTTGCGTGTCTTCCCTTTGCGCCTTTCGATCGTGTAGGACGACCACTCACCCCGGTGCAGATTGCAGCGTGAGGCCCCGACCATGGCCAGCCGCTGGCATCGGCTGCCCTTTGCTGTAGGTGCTCCGCACTTGGACTGTGTTCGGGCCACGAGTCCCCCTTCTTGTCGGCACTGTGCGATGTCCTCAGGGTCGGTCCATCGACACAGCCGACACCAGGGCGCACAGAAGGGGCAAAGGGCGTCCGTTCCGGAGCACGCGTTCTGAGTGATACGCGCGCCCTGGCTGGATCTATCCCGAAGCCATCAGTTGCTCCATCGCCTATGATCCCGGCTGGACTTGATGCCGCGCTGGGGGATCGATGGACATCGTCGGGCAGCTCGTCACGATTGCTGCTGTGCTGTTGGGTGGGCTAACTACCCACTTCACCAACCACCGGATGGAGCGTCAGCGAACCGCTTTTGCCACGCTCACCCGGTGGGATGAGCGAAAACTCGATGCCTACGCGGAGTACATCGATTGCGTCCGAACATGCATCTACACGTCGGTACTCCTCTATGAGACCAAAGAGGGGATGCGCAGCATTGATCGCAGCGAGCCAGACCTCACCTTGGATTTAGCCGACGCGGAAGGCAGTCGCGGACGCGCCTTTGAGCGAGTCATGCTGCTGGCCGAAGACGGCGTGATTGAGGCAGCCCACGAGTTGAATAGCGCTGCTCACGCCATCGACTGGCGCGCCCACGGGAGAACCAGCGGAACACTAGAAGAATGGCGCGCCCTACATAGAACGGTTTTTGAGGCGATCAATCGCTTCCATGAGGCAGCGCGGGTTGATCTTGGGGTGAATGGGCGATTCCAGGGAGAGGACCATGGCGCCCGAGGGCTCATACTCCCGGAAACTCGCCGTGAACTCGACTCATAGATCCGCAATGGGGAAGCTCCAGCCGAGGTTTGCGAGACCTTCCGCTCGCGCTTCAACGACCGCCATTCGTGCCGACCTCTCGCCCTCATGAATATGTGAGGCATGGCTTGTGACCTGTCCGGGCCACTTCCGGTAGAGGAGGCCAGTCTGCGCAGTGAACCATCCGCGGGAGACCGCACTCAACGCAAGCAGCAGTCCGGTGTCTTCCGATGCAGGTAGCGCCATCCAGCCCCCCAGAGCCAGGACCAGATCGCGGCGAGCGAACAACGTCGCCGGGTGCACCTGAGCTCGGAAGTCGTGAGCCTTCCAGTGAGAAAGAACTGCTCCGCGCTCAATCGGCCCTTCCGGAGGGTCCTGGTCGAACCCGACAGTCGACCCGTCGGGTAGCAGATCAAGGACACGCGCAGTGGACCAGGCGATGGATGGGTTCCCAAGAAGCGCATCCAAGTCACGAGCGAGAGCTCCCGAAGTCAGCATGTCGTCAGCATCCAGCACCTTGATGTACTGACCAACCGCCCGCGAAAGGCCCATGGTGCGAGCCACGCCCGCCCGGCCTGGGCGCCCTTGGCCAAACGAAATGCGGGGATCGGCAGGGATGTGCGGAGCGACATCGTCTGACTCCCCGTCCTCTTGAATGACCCACTGCCAGTCCCAGCCGGTCGGCAGTTCCTGTTCGCAGAGGGATTTATACGCGTCCTGAAGATAGTGAGCGGCCGGCGCATGGACAGCAGTGATGACGGAGACAATTTGAGTCATGCTCACCACCTTGCCAGGGCGGTCGTGAAGATCAGTTCTGTGCGGTCACCCGGCAATGTCACATCTGATACCTCAACGACTCGCCCTTCGATGTCGAAGGAAGTCTTCCGGAGCACGATGACGGATACACCGCCCTGGAGTCCGAGTTCCTCGGTCTCCTCAACCGTAGGAGGACGCGCGGTGATGCGCTCTTCGATCCGGTCCAGCTCAATCCCCACCGTGTGCAACTGATTCTGCGTCCCACCAGGCCACGGCTCATTGGACGAGTCAAAAAGGTCTGGATTGGCCGCGATCATGTCGTAGACGAGGTAGGAGCGAGCGAGGTTGAGCGGCGTGTCTTCGTCGCAGTAGTTCGTGCGGAAGATCCGTTCAAGGAGACGCGTCCCTGTCGGCACATCGAGCTGTGCGGCTAGGTCCTCGCTTGCCTGCACTTCCCGATATGACGCGCTGAAGACGAGATCCGAGACCGACAGTCCGGTATCCCGTTCAGTTGCCCCCGTCGCCTGACGCTCCAACTCGCTCAGACGTGCCCGATCCTTCTCCCACTGGTGCCGCGCGTTGTCTCGCCGCACCAGCTTGCGAGGCTTCCGAACGAAGTTCCCGATCCCGTGCTTCTTATCGATCAGCCCCTCGGTCAGCAGCAAGCCGAGTGCCTCGCGGAGCGTTGGCAGACTCGTTCGGTACTCCTTCACGAGTTCCGTCTCAGCAGGAAGCCGCTGTCCAGGCTTCAGCTCACCTGCACGGATGCGCTGCCGGAGTCGGTCGGCGATCCGCTCGTACTGCTTGGCCATCGTGGCTCACCATCCATCTTCGATTGACCGTCCCAGCATAGGTCCTCAAGAGGAGTTGACGACCGCCCCCTTCTCCGTCATAGTTCTCATCAGCTCCTCAAGAGGACTTGATGACAAGTTCTCTTAAGGACTTCTTTGCGCCTAGAGAGGCCCTCAGAAAGGGGCTCACGGGCGCCCTTTGAACAACTCCATAGCGTGATTCACCGCAGTACGACGGCCGTGACAGATCCGGCCGGGGCGAGTGGAGACCAGTCGAATCCCCCTGAGGGGGACCGACTCAAAAGACCGGATCTGCCCGAGGGCACGAACGCCGCGCGATGACACCGAGTAGCACTTCCTCGGAGAAGCGGGATGAGGCACAGATCCAGAAGCGCGTACGACGGGCTGTCGCCTCCCGTAAAAGGTGTCCGGCGTGGCTCAAGGCCCACGCATCGCTTGATCCACTGCGTGATCCGTCTGGGAGCTCCCCGGATGGCTTGCGCGGTTCGACTTCCCGCGGGTCTCCGGATGCCGCGGCGGTTGCCTCCTTCACCCGTCCGGCCCTGTGGTCGTACGGGTGGGGTTGAGGGGAGCCGGAATCCCCCGGAACCAAAAGGGCGCCGCCCGGAGCTGTAACTCCGAACGGCGCAGTACAGGCACCTAATAGGAGGTCCCTGTGTACGTCAGTTTGACAGATGAGCAGATGGCCGCGATGGCCCGGAAGCTGGCTGAGGTCAACAAGCGTAGTGCCGACGTTGCGCGGGCTCGGGGTGGTCGTGGTGAGTGATCTGGAGCGGACCGCGTGGCGGTTGCAGTCTCAGGCGGATCAGTGGGCGGACGCGTTGAGTGGTGAGGCTCCGGATGCCACGGCGGGTGACCGCGTGTGGGAGCAGGAGCTCATCCGGACTGCGTTCGCGGACGCTGCCCGGCTCACCGACCAACCGAAGGGTTGGTAAGCGGTATGGGTTGGGGACGTTCGCAGGAGCCTGCCGAGGCGTTCGCGGCTGAGGAGCAGGCTCGGGCGGATGAGCTGGCCCGGCGGTGCGGTGAGATCGCGTCCACCCCGGACCACCCCTCGCAGCCGAGTCTGCACCACTACCAGGCCGCCTATCAGAACGCGTCCGGCAACGCCGCCGGTCACACCTCGCAACCGAGGTGACGGCCTAGAGCACATCGCCCCGATGGTCGAAGGACGGGTTCGACTCCCGTCCGGGGCACTCCACCCACGAAACGGCACGGCCCCGATGTTCAAGCACCGGGGCCGCTGAGAGCCGTACCCACCTACCAGGGAGAACCACGACTCATGACCATCATGCCCCTTCGGGCGGTCTATACCGCCCCCACCCTCCCCGACCGTGAGCCCACCGCCGTCGAGCTGGACGCCGTCGAACGGGAGCTCCCGCTCATCGTGGCCGAGGTTGAGTTGCTGGACGTGGAGATCAGCGTCCTGGACCGTCCGGTGTCGGAGCTGGATGAGCGGCGTATCCGCCGTGCCCGGCGTCGGGTGCTGGCTGCCCGTCGTGCCCTCACCAACCGCACCACGACCACGGCGGGGGGTGCGGCATGAGCGCCGCCGAGGTCGTTAAGGCTCACCAGCTGAGCGAACCCATGCTCCGAGCCCTCTACACGGGCGAGACCGGTGAAGTCGTGGCGTGCGATGTCCGCACAGAGCGCGCACTCATCGCCCGCGACCTGATCCACCCCGTCGAAAGCACGCTGACAGCCAAGGGCGCCGCAGTGCTGGCGGAACTGAGGGGTCAGAACAAAGACACGGTATCGAACAGCCCCCGCACCGCCGCTGACCTTCCGAAAGGCACCCGAGTAGCCAGCCCCGAAGGGCGCCTAGGCACGACCCTCGGATGCTGGACTGGGCGCGTCACTAACCCCGACCACCACAACTACGGCCGTGAGTACACCGGCGTGAACTGGGACGGGGACAACTCATGCCCCTGGGGAGAGTGGAGTCGTCCCTTCGTGGACGAACTGACCGTACTGGGGAGCGCGGCATGAAACTCCTCCACCTGCTGGCCCGACTCTTCAGCCAGCGCCCTGCGGCTCCCGCCCCTCCGCCGAACGCTACGTCTGAGGATTGGTGGGGTGGGTCGTGGATGTGGGAGCCGGGGGACCTCGACGAGATCGAGGAGAGCGACCAATGAAGCGCGCTCCTACCCGTGCGGCGCAGATCGCCGAGTTGACCCAATTGCAGACTCGGCTCACGCGGGTGTTGGTGGTGGTCGCGGTTGTCGCTCTGACGTTCACCGCGACGAACGTGACCTTGTTCGCGATCGACCATCACATTTCGCCCTGGATCGCTTGGCTTCTCGATCCCATGGTCGCGGTCGCTCTGGGCGCGGTCCTCATCGTGGACGGACGGCTGTCTGAGCACGGCATCGACCCGTCCGGATGGGCAACCGCGCTCCGCTGGTTCGCGGGTCTCAGTACATGGGTCATGAACTGCTGGTCGTCGCTGTGGCCGAAGGGGACAGTGTTCGGTGTCCCCTCCCAAGTGGACCCGGCAGGGCTCGTACTCCACTCCATCCCCCCGGTCTTGTTGATCGTTCTCGCGGAAGCGATCACGCACTACCGACGCGCGATCCTCGCTCGGATCGCCGAACTCCGGAGCGAGGTGGACAGCCCCCGCCACGCGGTGGACACGGTTCCTGTCCCCTCCTTGTCCACCCCGAGCGATGCCCAGCCACTGTCCCCGGCCCTCATCGCTACTCCAGCAGCGAAGCCGCTGGCCATCTGCGGGGGACAGAAGGTGTATCCCCTCGCTGTCCCCCCACCGTCCACCCCAGGGCCGGAAGAGGCGCCAGAGGTGCCGCGGCTCACTGCCGATGAAGCCTTGAACGTCATCCGTGAGTGCTGGGTGATGGGCGACACGATCGCGGAAGCATCCCGCAAATCCACCCGGTCAAGTTCCTACGTCCACCGGGTGTACCAGCGGCTCAACGGCAACGACGAGACCACACACCAACAAGCCGCCTGAGGAGAAACCCATGGCATTCTTCGGACGCAAGACCGTCGATGACGCACTGGAAACGGCCGCTCTGGCCCTGCACCGAGCAGGCGAAAAGGTCGCAGGGGACAGGGGCGCCGCTGTGGCGGCGCGGGTCTCCGATGCCGTACTTGGCCGGCACTTTGAGTTCTGCTCCGCCGCGTGCGGCTGGTGCAACGACCCTTCCAAGGGTGGTCACTGATGGAGTCCCTGCCCGAGCCCGCCCGGGTGCGGCTGCCGGACGGTAGCCAGGTCTACGCCTACATCAACCCTGGCGACCTCCCCACACACCAGCAGGTGCCGCAGATCGTGCACCAGCACATCCACCAGGCGCCCCCCGACCGGACGGTGCAGCGGGTCGCGCTCGGGTCCGGGATCGGTGCCGGAGCGGTCGCGGCTGGTGTGTACTTCGGTCCGCTGCTGGTCGCCGCCCTCACCTCCATGGCCGTATCCCTCGCTGTGGCTGCGCTGGTCGTCATCGCGATCACCTACGGACTCGTCACCGTCGTGCGATCCGTGGGTGGTCCGGATGGCAAGGCCGCAGCGAAGAACCTCAGCAAGGCCCGTCGCCGCGGCTGACGGCTGCCTGCCCTGCCCGCCACACGCGGGTGGGGTGGGGAGCCGGGACAGCCCCGGCACCAGAAACGGGAGCCATGACCAGCCAGGAATACCGCAGGCGGGCTGAGCAGCTGCTCACGCCCCTGCCCGGACAGCCGATGCCGTCCCTCGACGCCGTACGCCTCGCAGACGTCTACGCACGCCTCGCACTCTCCGCAGCCCTCGACACCACCGCAGCGAAGGAGGCCCGTCGATGAACCACGACGAACCCCAGCTCACCGTGGCCGAGAAAGCACGGGTCGGATGGCTGATCGCCCGCATGGCCAAGCGAGGCATCGCAGACCCCGACCGCCACGGACACGGCACGGTCGACCTCACCGACCTTGAACGACGGGTTGAGCGGGTCATCGACGGTGCCCGCAAGCGGCAGGAACAGACCGCGAAGAAGGCCCAGTAGCTCTGCCCGGGGTGACCGCCCGCTCTCGCCAAAGATGCGCGGTCACCCCGGCCCATCAGTCCCGAATCAGACCTCAGGAGGTCTCAGCATGACGGACGGTTCGACGGGTGCGCATCTGCGGCCCGTGCCCGACCTCGAACGCATCCCGACCCCGGCAGTACCGGCCGACATTGTGCCGTTCCCGCTCAAGAACACCACCGCACCGGCGGCTGTTGCTGATGCTCCTGCCGTGGGTGTGGTGAAGCCGGGTGAGTGGGAGGCCGAACTCCCCGATACCGACGACCCCGAGGCCGAGGGGCTGATCGAGGGTGCCCCGGTCGACCCGGCGCGCGAGGTGTATCCGCTGTCGGTCGCTGAGTGGATGCAGGAGCGGAACAAGACTCGTTTGCCGGTGTTGCCGGATTGGGTGAAGCTTCCCGACCAGCGCGCGGCCGTCCGTAAGTGGGCCATCCGCCACTACTCAACGATGCTCGGCTACCACGCCGTTCGCCTGCCGTGTATCTATGCGCCCAAGGTGCTGGCCTACTCCCCGCGTGGGGCGTGGCGGTGGTCGACCGCGGTCGGCCGGTGGGTGTTCGACGCCGAGGGCAAGGGCCTGCGCGTCGCGGCTGTCGCGGCCGAGGACGCGGGCGAGTATCTGAAGCTGTCGCGGCAGCGCAACGACCGTGTCCGTCTGCGGAGTATCGTCGCCACCGTGGCCGGGTTCGTGGGCCTCACTGCCGCGCTCACCCTGTATGTCATGGCGCCGTCCTGGCTGCTCATGCTGTCGATGGCTACGTTCACGACGGCGCTGGGTCTGGCCGGGGCTCCGGCTGACCGGCCGTTGATCGATCGGGCCAAGGTGACGTTCCGCAAACGGCGGCTGTCTTCCGACATCGTGGTTCGTGCGCACGATGCGGCGAACTTGACCAGCCGAGACCAGTCCATCGCTTTCCCCCGGCCGATCGGGCGGGACGGCGACGGGTGGCGTGTGGTGGTCGACCTCCCCTACGGCAAAACCTTTGAGGACGCCGTCAAGGCACATGCCCGTCTGGCGTCCGGTATGGACATCGCCCCGACTCAGCTCTTCCTGGACAAGGACGAGACCAGTGGCCGGCGGGTGTCGTACTGGATCGCTGACCGTGACCCGCTCGCCGTCCCGGCCGGTCGCACACCGCTCCTCGGAGCGACGCGGGTGGACTTCTGGAAGCCGTTCCCGTGGGGTGTCGATGAGCGGGGCAACCCGGTCATGGCCACCATGCTCTGGCTGTCGCTGCTGGTCGGCGCCGTACCGCGGCAGGGCAAGACGTTCTCCGCCCGGACGATCGCCCTTGCTGCCGCGCTGGACCCGCACGTCCGCCTGATCGTGTTCGACGGGAAAGCGTCACCGGACTGGCGCGCGTTCGCCAAGGTCGCGCACCGGATCGGGTTCGGGATCGTGCCCCGCAACGGCATCGACCCGGTGGAACACCTGATCAATGCCCTGATGGAGCTGAAGGCGGATGTGGAGGACCGCTATCACCGGCTGTCCGAACTCCCCCTGCACATCTGCCCCGAGGGCAAACTGACCCCGGAAATCAGCCGGGACCGGAAGCTGAACATGCCCCTCACCCTGGTCGTGGTCGATGAAGTGCAGGAGTACTTGCAGCACCCCACCCACGGCAAGACCGTTCTTGAACTGCTGGTCTACCTGGCCCGGGTCGCCCCCGCGGTCGGGGTACCGGTAATGCTCTCCACGCAGAAGCCGGACGACACCGCCTGCCCCAGCGTGCTGCGAGACCAGCACCAAGCCCGGTTCTCCCTGCGGGTCGGGTCCTGGCAGGTGTCCGACGTCGTCCTCGGCGCAGGCTCCTACAGCGAAGGGCTGGACGCATCCAAGCTCCTCAAGTCCCACAAGGGCGTGGGCCTACTCAAGGGCATGTCGGACGACTCCGGGATCGTGCGCACCTACCTCGCTGACGGCCGGGACGCCAACACCATCTTGACCCGCGCCGCAGCGCTGCGTGAGGCCGAAGGCACACTCACCGGGGACGCGGTCGGCCAGAGCACCAGCACCCGCGGCGCAGACGCCATCCTCACCGACGTGGCCGCCGTCCTCGGACGCAGTGAGGACAAGGTGTGGTCCGAGACCATCGTCGACCGGCTCGCCGAACTCAACCCGGACGCCTACAGCGAATGGGCGGAGCTGGAAGGCCGCGCCAAGGCCGATCAACTCGCCACCGCGCTCAAGCCCTACGGCATCAAAACAGACCAGGTGTGGGGCAAGACCGACACCGGCAAGGGCGCCAACCGGCGCGGCATCGAGCGTCAGCACATCATCGACGCCGTCACGGAACGCAACAAGAAGCGAGCCGGGAAGTAGCCGCGAAGCGTCGCTAGGTCTAGCAACACCTGTCGCTAGACCTAGCAACCTCGCTAGCAACAAAAACCGCCCTTGATCAGCCCGCTAGCACCTAGCGAGCCACCTGCGGAAACCCCTCAAACCCCACCTGGGAGCCCCCTCATGGGCCTGACCCTCCTTGCTAGCACCTGCCTACTCATCGTCACACTCAGTTACAGCGTTCGGTGCTGGCTGAGCCCGTTCGGCGACTGCCGCCGCTGCCACGGCATGGGCCACAAGCTCACCACCGACCGCAAAGGCAAGCCCAAACGCGGCAAAGACTGCCGCCGCTGCCACGCCACCGGCAAACGCATCCGCATAGGCCGCTGGCTCCACAACCGCGCCACCCGCACCTACCGCGCAGGCACCCGCTAACCACCCCACACCAAGGAGGCCCCTTCGTGGCCGTGACCATCTCCCTCGTCGCCCTCTTCGGCTTGGTCCTGTTCTTCCTCCTGCGCTCCAACTCCCTCAGCTGGGGAGCCGCATTCGTCGCCGCAGGGTTCGGATTCTTCCTCGCATCCACCGGCGCCGCCGAACCCATCAACAACCTAGCCAACGCCGTCATCAACACCATCCCCAACCTCTAAGGACCCGCCATGAACGACGACTCCCCATGCGGTGAAGGCATGTGTCGCTGCGACTGCATCGACACCTATCACGCCTGCGGATGCGACTGCCCCCGATGCCCCTACTGCCAGCAGCACCCCGAGAACTGCGACTGCGACGACTAGCAACACCAAAGGGCGGCCCCCTCTCGCCAAAGAAGCGGGGCCGCCCTGTCTCCCAGCCAACAGACCTGGAGGTCTCCAGCATGACCCATGACCGCACCACCGCGCTGCTATCCACGGCGCTGAATCTCGCTCAGCACGGGGTGCCCGTGCTGCCGCTACGGGCCAAGCGCCCCCCTGCGAACTGCCGCTCCTGCCGCGACATGGCGTGTGGAGGTAGGCCGCACATGCGCGTCCCTGGCCCGTGCGGGTGCCCGCTCCCCTGCCACGCGTGGGCAGCTGCCACCACCGACACCCGTGTGCTCACCTCTGCTCAGTGGGCAGCCGACTGGCGCCACGCGGACCACATCGCCTACCACCCCGGGGGAACAGGGCTGACCGTCGTGGACCTCGACAACCCCACCGCCGTCGCATGGGCACGCGAGACCCTACCCATCACCCGGATCGTGCCCACCACCCGCGGCGAACACTGGATCTACCAAGGTTCGATGCGGTCGGCGAACGCCGTTCGGCCCGGTGTCGACATCAAGAGCCTCATGGCCTATGCCCGTTGGCTCGGGCCCGGTACCGGCACGATGACCGCACTGCCGGACACCGTGCTCGCCCTGGTGGTGAAGGACATGGCCAGCCCCGGCAGGGTCGGTTCGGTCTCTGCTGGTGCGCGGCCCGTCCCAGTGTCCACGTCGGCCGGTGGTGGGGAGTGCCGGCACCGCACCCCCGCGTATCTGGCTCGCGGTATCGCCATGGCGGAGCAGCGCATCACCGAGGCGAGTAGCGGCATTCACACGGCGGTGTACCGGACGTTCCTCGCGGTGTTGTCGACGCATGGCCGGTGCGGCTGCCTCACCGAAGCCCACATCGACCGGCTATTCGCCGCCGCGCACGCCAAGGGCGAATCACCCCGCCACTGCTCTAATGCGTGGGCCAACGCCCTTACCGCGCTGGGGATGTGACCATGCCCGAGGATGAGAAGACCCCGGGCCGTGAGGTCATCACCGACTACGCGCAGGCCCATTTCCGGTACTTCCGCACCGCGGACGGGACCGTGTACGCGCAGCGCAACGGCCACCCCGTCGCCCGTCCGATCCGCTCGCAGGGAACGACCGGCAGCCACCGGCAAGAACTCATGGTCGGCCTGTTCCGGGACGGGCACGGCGTGTTCAACGGAACCGCGCTCAAGGAAGCCCTCGACCTGATCGAAGCCCTTGCTCTGACCACGGAGGTACAGGCCGTGCACATCCGCGTCGCCCCCGGCTTTGACGGGGCCACCTGGCTCGACCTAGGACGCACCGACGGGCAGTCGGTCCGTATCCACCCCACCGGCTGGGACATCCTCACTCCCGACCCGCGGGAAGTGTGCTGGCGACGTACCCAGCTCACCGGGGAACTCCCCATGCCCGCGAAGGGCACGAACGGCAAGGGCATCGACCTCCTGCTGCGGCTCAACAACTTCGCCACCGCTGAGACCGAGTGCTTGGCCATCGCCTGGTTGATCGGCTGCCTTGGCCCGTCCGTCCCCGTCCCCGCTCCCTTCCTCACCGGTCCCCAGGGGGCGGGAAAGTCGACGTCGGGAAGGATGCTCACCCGGGTGATCGAGGGCATGAGCGCCGACCTGCGGCGCCCCCCAAAGGACGAAGAGAGCCTGACCGCTGCGGTGGCGGCTGGATGGATCACCGCCCTCGACAACCTGTCCCACCTCGGGCCTGACCTGTCCGACCTGATGTGCTGCATCGTCACCGGCGCCGAGACCCTGAAACGGGCCCTGTTCACCGACGGGGACGTCTACCGGGCCCGCTACCGCCGCCCCCTGCTCATGACCGGCATCGACGTAGGAGTCATCCGCCCGGACCTTGCCGAACGGCTCCTGCCCCTGCGGCTCGAACGCCCCACCGTCCGCCGCACGGAAGCGGAGCTGTGGCGCGAGTTCGAAGAGGTACTGCCCGTCATCCTCGGGTCGCTGCTGGACCTGACCGTCCAGGTGCGAGCCGCGCAGACCGACATCCCGACCGACCTGCGCATGGCCGACTTCGCCCACCTGTGCGCCCAGTTGGACGCGGCGACCGGTCTGGGAGCGTTGAACGCCTACCGGGCCACTCTGGACGACCTCAATGACGACGTCATCGAGGGGGATTTGCTGGCGCAGACCGTCCTTCAGCACGCTGCCACCCTCGACCCCGGCGCCGTGGTCAGGATGACGTCGGCCGAGTGGCTCCACGCCCTCACCCGCCTCTACAGCGGCGAAGACTGCCGCCCCCTGCCCAAAGGCTGGCCCACCACCGGGAAAGTCCTCTCCGACCGCCTCAAGCGCCTCCAACCCACCCTCAGTGCCCGCGGCGTCGTCATCGAATGGGGCCGCACCAAAACCGCCCGATACATCGAACTCGACTGCCCCACACCACCCAGCCCGGACCAACAGGCAGCGTTCTAACCCACAGACATCCGCTGCGCTGCTGAACAAGCAAGAGGAGCACCCCGGCGCCGCGTGCTCCTCTTGCCTATCCGGCGCTTGCGCCGCCCAAGGTCGCGCCGCGAAGCGGCTCCTTCATCACGTCTAACAGTCGCACCACAACAGACACCCCCTCTCTTGTCCGAAGAGAGAAGACCCTGCGTCACCTGCGTCACCACCACTACCAAAACCGTAGATGACCTGCGGCTTCACGGGTGACGCAGAGACCAAAACCCTGCGTCACCCCGCGTCACCTGCGTCACCGATGACGCACGCCCTACGTCACCCATGACGCACCCCCAACCCTCTGCGTCACCCCAAAACTGCAGCTCAGACCACATCAGTGACGCAGATGACGCGATGACGCAGAAATCCGAGCCTCGGACAGCACAAGCAACGTGCGGAGCAGTAATGCCCCGCTGACAGAAATTGGGGCCGCCGCCCCTAACTCCCTGCCAAGGAGGCACAAGCCGATGACAAGCACGAACCGCCGTGTTCGCGTCACAGCCGACGAGTGGCTACCGCTCACTGACGCACTCGATCTGATCGGCATCACCCGGGCCACCTGGTACCGCTGGCGCAACCGCGGCTATGGCCCGGAGGTCAAGCGCCTACCCAATGGGCACCTCCGGGTGCGTCGCAGCGTCCTCGAAGCATTCATGGAAGAACTGGAGATCGCGTGACCGAGTGGAGCTATACCGTCCGCATTTGGAGTATCCGTAAGCGGCCGTACCGCAAGCCGTTTCAGCTCCGGTGGCGGGTAGGTACGCGGCCCCATTCCGAGTCCTTCCTTACCTCCGGACTCGCCGAAAGTCGACGTGCACAGCTCATTACCGCGACACGCGCGGGAGAGCCATTCGACGTGGACAGCGGTTTGCCCAAATCAATGGTGCAGAAAGCGCTGGACATCTCTTGGTACCAGCACGCCAGAAACTACATCGAGATGAAGTGGGATCACTCCCCCGCGACAACCCGCCGGAATCTTGCTGAGGCCATGGCCACCGTGACTCTCGCCCTGGTGAAGGACACCAAGGGCATGGCCGATCACCGGATCGTTCGGCGTGCTCTCTACAGCTGGGCGTTCAATGCCAACCAGTGGAATGAGGAACCACCGGACGACGTGAAAGCGATCCTTGCTTGGGTTGAGCGGAAGTCTCTGCCGACTTCCGCTCTTTCTGACCGCCTGCTCGTACGCAAGGCGCTGGATGCCTGCGCTCGCCGCCTTGACGGGAAGGCTACCGCTGGCACGGTTATCGCCAGAAAGCGCGCCATCTTTCACCAGTCGCTGAGTCTGGCGGTTGATGCGGAGCTGCTGACAGAGAACCCCATTCCGTCGGTGCGTTGGAAAGCTCCGGAAAAGGTGGAGGAAGAGATCGACCCCGAGTGCGTTCCTGCCCCCGAACAAGCTGCCGCGCTCTTGGCTGCTGTCCGTGGGCAGGGTGCCCGCGGTCGGCATCTGGAAGCGTTCTTCGGAGTCATCTACTACGCGGCCTGCCGTCCTGGTGAAACGGTCGGGTTGAAGTTGGCGGACTGCGAGCTACCGCGACGCGGGTGGGGCTTGCTCCGTCTACGGGAAAGCCGTGCTCGCTCGGGCACGGCTTGGACGGATAGTGGAGAGGCGCATGATCAGCGGGGGCTGAAGCACCGGTCCCGTAAGGCAGTGCGGTATGTCCCAATCCCACCTGAACTGGTAGCCCTGCTGCGCTGGCACATCACCCGGTTCGGGGCCGCGCCCGATGGACGGCTGTTCCGTACGGCGCGCGGTGGCATGGTGCAGGAGAGCGGATATGGGGAGGAGTGGGCTCGCGCCCGTGCTGACGCGCTCTCGCCTAGCGAGTACGCGTCCAAACTGGCCAAGCGTCCCTATGATCTTCGCCACGCGGCAGTCTCCACCTGGCTGAGTTCGGGTGTGGAACCGCAGCTCGTAGCCGAGCGAGCGGGCCACAGCGTGGCCGTGCTGTTCCGGGTGTACGCGAAGTTCCTGAAAGGTGGGGACGAAGCCGCGAACGCCAAGATCTCAGCCAGGCTCCGGGGACACGGGAGCCACCCGTCCTAGCCGTGCCGCTCAAAACCGCAGGTGGACCCCGAGAATCCCGTCCACACCCCGTCCACCACTACTGGTAGAGAGCGTGCGCGACCGAGACAGAGCGAGACAGTGGGCTCTGTTCGTCGCCCGCACGCAGATGGCCCCCGATCGGCGTTTCCGCTGATCAGGGGCCATCATCATCACGTGGCGGCGCCAGGATTCGAACCTGGGTAGGCTAAGCCGACGGATTTACAGTCCGCTCCCATTGGCCACTCGGGCACACCGCCATGGGATGTCACCTCGGGGTAGACCGCTGTACTGCGGCTCTCCTTGGCGACGACGTAAACGATACCCGATGTCCGGGGGTGCTCCGCCACTGGATTGATCAGCCCTTCGGGCGTTGCGGGTAGCTAGGCTTGTCCGAGCGGTTCGGGGACTCCGGCCGCTCTTCACACACCCGATCCAAGGAGCCACAGGACATGGCCGACTCCAGTTTCGACATCGTCTCGAAGGTCGAGCGGCAGGAGGTCGACAACGCCCTCAACCAGACGGCAAAGGAGATCTCCCAGCGCTACGACTTCAAGAACGTCGGGGCTTCGATCGCCTGGTCCGGCGAGAAGATCCTGATGCAGGCGAACTCCGAGGACCGGGTCACGGCGATCCTCGATGTGTTCCAGACCAAGCTGATCAAGCGGGGGATCTCGCTGAAGTCGCTGGACGCGGGGGAGCCCCAGCTGTCCGGCAAGGAGTACAAGATCTTCGCCTCGATCGAAGAGGGGATCTCCCAGGACAACGCCAAGAAGGTCGCCAAGATCATCCGCGATGAGGGCCCCAAGGGCGTCAAGGCGCAGGTGCAGGGCGAGGAACTGCGGGTCAGCTCCAAGAGCCGGGACGACCTTCAGGCCGTGCAGTCGCTGCTGAAGGGGCAGGACTTCGACTTCGCCATCCAGTTTGTGAACTACCGCTGACCAGTCGCCGGGAAACGGGTGGGCGGTAGCGCCCGCCCGTCCCGGCAGGGGCAGCCGCCATGTCGGATTTCCGCCAGCTTAGCCGGGGGCATGGGCTCAGACTCGTGGTGCGGGGCGTGGAAGAGACCGCGAGGAGAGGAGCGCCATGAGTGCGATGAAGGTCTATACGAACGTCGAGAGCCCCCTGGGCGAGTTGCTGCTGACCGGCGAGGAGTCCGCCTCCGCGCGCGGTGGCACGGCCCTCGCCTCGCTCTCGCTGCCCGGGCAGAAGGGTGCCGTCCGCGTCCAGGACGGTTGGCGGCAGTCCAGCCTGGCCTTCGCCGAGATCCAAACCCAGCTGGAGCGCTACTTCAGCGGTGAGCTGACGGACTTCGCGATGGAGTACGTCGGGGGCGGTACGGAGTTCCAGCAGCGAGTCTGGCGGGAGCTGGATCGCATTCCCTATGGAGAGACCACCAGCTACGGAGAGATCGCGCGGACGATCGGCGCGTCCAAGGTCGCGGTACGCGCCGTGGGAACCGCGGTCGGGCGCAATCCGCTCCTGGTGGTACGGCCCTGCCATCGGGTGATCGGTTCCGATGGGGCGCTGCACGGGTACGCCGCCGGACTGGAGCGCAAGGAGCGCCTGCTACGGCTGGAGGGCGTGCTGGCGTCATGAGCACGGGCCCCTCATGACGGCCGGCGCGCTCTTCCCCAGGGAGCCGGCCTTGATCGCGCCCGGCGCGATGCACCTGCCGGGGTGGCTCTCGGTGGAGCAGCAGCGGAAGCTGGTGAACGCCTGCCGGGCCTGGGCCCGTGGGCCGGTCCCTCTTCGACACACCACGTTGCCCGGTGGGGGCGTGATGTCGGTCCGTACGGTCTGTGTGGGCTGGCACTGGCTTCCGTATCGGTACAGCCGTACCGCGGATGATGTGAACGGCGCCCGGGTGGCCGAGTTTCCCGACTGGCTGACGGAGTTGGGGCGGGCGGCGCTGGTCGCGGCGTTCGGCGAGCGGAGCGACACCACCGGCTACCGCCCCGACACGGCACTGGTCAACTTCTATGACGGTGACGCGCGGATGGGGATGCACCAGGACAAGGAGGAGCGGTCGGGCGCGCCGGTGGTCTCGCTGAGCATCGGGGACAGTTGTGTCTTCAGGTTCGGCAACACCCAGACCCGGGGGCGCCCTTATACCGATGTGGTGCTGGAGTCGGGTGATCTCTTTGTCTTCGGCGGGCCTTCGCGGTTCGCTTTCCACGGAGTGCCGAAGGTCCATCCGGGAACGGGTGACCCGGCGACCGGGCTGAGCGGTGGGCGGCTGAACATCACCCTGCGGGAGACCGGGCTGAGCGGCTGACGCACCGCTTGGGCGGTGATGGGCGGCCGGGCGGGCCCGCCCGGGCCGTGGTGCGCGGGAACTGACCTGCGGGCGGATGGCTTGGTCCCCATCCGCCCGGGGAACTCACCCGGGGACTCAGAGGTCCTGGAGGCTCAGAGGTCCTGGAGGCTCAGGGGATGTCAGCGCGAGCGGGAGTGGCCAAAGAGCAGTCGGTAGGCGATGAGCAGCACCAGCGATCCGCCGATAGCCGCGGCCCAGGTGGCGCCGTCGTAGATCTCGTTGGTGATCGGCTTGTCGAGGAAGCGTGCCGAGAGCCAGCCGCCGGTGAACGCTCCGGCGACGCCGATGAGGGTGGTGCCGACAAGACCGCCGGGGTCGCGCCCGGGGAGCAGGATCTTGGCGACGACTCCTGCCAGCAGCCCAAGAACGATCCAGCTGATGATGCTCATGCCCTGAACCTGCCTTCCCTACGGTGTCGACTCCGTTGGCTTCGATCATTTGGTTGGTTTCGTACCAGGACGTCGTGGACGCGTCGAACAGTTGCGGGAATGAGCGGGCTGACTGCCACCACCCGCGCTGGCCTTGGGGATCGTCTGTCCAACTCGCGGCCCCTCATCCGCCGCCGAAAGGATCAAGGTGGGATGGCCGCGGGTGATCGCGTACGCCTGGTCAGCGCAGGGGGCGTGCGGGTGGGAGTGCCTCAGCGCAGGGCCGGTGAGCGCCGCGGTGGGCAGGCACCGGCCTCAGACGCACGGCAAGGGCGGCAGAGGTCAGGTCGTGCCCAGGGCGGCGGTGGCGCCGGTGAGCGGACTCCGGGTCGTACGGGTCGTGGTCAGCGGCCGGCGAACGGCTGGTCGGAGGGGACGATCTCCTTGCCCAGGGGCAGCAGCGAGACCGGGATCAGCTTGAAGTTGGCGATGCCCAACGGGATGCCGATGATCGTGACGCAGAGCACGATGCCCGTGACGATATGTCCCAGTGCCAGCCACCAGCCGGCGAGGACCAGCCACAGCACGTTTCCGACGCACGACGGCGCACCCGCGTCATGGCGGTCGACCACCGTGTAGCCGAACGGCCAGAGGGCGTAGACGCCGATACGGAAGGCGGCCAGGCCGAAGGGGATTCCGATGATGGTGATGCAGAGCAGCGCACCCGCGAATATGTAGCCGAGGAACATCCAGAAGCCGCACAGGATGAGCCAGATCACATTCAGGATTGTCTTCATGGTCAGCGACCTGCCATCTGTTCGAGTCGGGCGATCCGTTCCGCCATGGGCGGATGGGTCGAGAACATCTTGGTCAGGCTCCTGCCCGGCCGGAACGGGTTCGCAATCATCATGTGGCTCGCTGTCTCCAGCCGCGGCTCGGGGGGCAGCGGGAGCTGCTTGGTGCCGGCGTCGAGCTTGCGCAGGGCGCTGGCGAGGGCCAGCGGGTCACCGGTGAGCTGAGCGCCGGACGCGTCCGCCTCGTACTCGCGCGAGCGACTGACGGCGAGCTGGATGATGGAGGCGGCGACCGGCCCGAGAATCATGATCAGCAGCATTCCGACGAGGCCGGGGCCGTCGTCGTCGGAGCGGCCCACCGGGATCAGCCAGGCGAAGTTCGCCAGGAACATCACCACGGAGGCGAGCGCTCCGGCAACCGAGGAGATCAGGATGTCCCGGTTGTAGACATGGCTGAGTTCATGGCCGATCACCCCGCGCAGCTCACGCTCGTCCAGGATGCGCAGAATGCCTTCGGTGCAGCAAACGGCGGCATTGCGCGGGTTGCGGCCGGTGGCGAAGGCGTTGGGAGCCTGGGTGGGCGAGATATAGAGCCGGGGCATGGGCTGGCGAGCGGCGGTGGAGAGCTCACGGACCGTGCGGTAGAGCGCGGGGGCCTCGAACTCGCTCACGGGCCGTGCGCGCATGGCACGCAGAGCGAGCTTGTCGCTGTTCCAGTAGGCGTAGGCGTTGGTGCCGAGCGCCACGACCAGGGCGACGATCAGTCCCGTACGCCCGAAGAAGCTGCCGAAGGCGATGATGAGTGCGGACAGTCCCCCGAGGAGTACGGCGGTCTTCAGCCCGTTGTGCCGGCGGTGCACGGTAGGCCCTCCAGGTGGTGCGGCAGGGGAACCCTTGAGAAGCCGCGGCGGTGCCGCCGCAGTGGTGGTGCTCCACTCTCCAGTGGACCCTTCTGTACTGGTCAACGCCAGGCGAAGGGCCCTAGTTCCCTGGCGGGAAGGGCCGCGGGCTGAGCCGTACGGGTGACGGTCAGAACAGGCTGGTGGCCGCGAACCGCAGCACCAGTTGGGGATAGCCGGAGAGGGCCACCGCCACGGTTGCCGTCAGTGCGATCGCCACGGTGATCGCACTGGGGGCGCGGAGGACCGCGACGCCGCCACCGTCCGTCGTCTGCTCGGGTGCTCCCTCCGGGGCACGGAAGAGGATCGCCGTCCACTGGAGGTAGTAGTACAGGGCGATCACCACATTGACGGCCATGACGACGGCGAGCCATCCCAGACCGGCGTCGACGGCCGACGAGAAGACGGTCACCTTGGCGAAGAGACCGATGATGCCCGGCGGCAGACCGGCGAGACAGAGCAGGAAGAAGCCCATCGCGAGGGCTGCGAGCGGGCGGGTGGCGTAGAGGCCGCGGTAGTCGGAGATCCGGTTCATCGGATGCGTACGGGCGACGAGGGCGGCCACCGCGAAGGCGCCGAGATTGACCGCGGCGTACATCAGGGCGTACGCGACGGTCGCCCCGATCTGGTCATCGCTGGAGTACGCGGCTGCCGCGATCGGCACCAGGATGTATCCGGCCTGTCCCACGGATGACCAGGCCAGCAGGCGTACGGCGCTCCAGGCGCGGGTCTGCGACTGGCGCAGGGCGGCCACATTGCCCGCGGTCATGGTGAGCGCGGCCAGTACGGCGATGGCGGGGCCCCAGACATCGGCGTACCCCGGGAAGGCGATGACGGTCACCAGGATGAGACCGGAGAAGCCGACCGCCTTGCCGACGACGGAGAGATAGGCGGCGATGGGCAGTGGGGCACCGACGTAGGTGTCCGGCACCCAGAAGTGGAAGGGGACGGCAGCCGTTTTGAAGGCGAAGCCGATCAGGGTCAGTGCGACACCGGTCTTGGCGAGGGTGTCCAGCTGTCCGGAGACCTCGCCGAGTCGGGTGGCGATCTCGGTGAGGTGCAGGGTGCCGGTCGTGCCGTAGACAAAGCTGACACCGAGCAGGGTCACGGCCGTGGCGGTGACCGAGGAGAGGAAGAACTTCAGGGCCGCTTCGCTGGAGCGGCGGTCTCCCCGCTTGAGGCCGACGAGCGCGAAGGCGGGTAGCGAGGCGACCTCAAGCGCGACGACCAGGGTCGCCAGGTCGCGGGAGGCGGGGAGGAGCGCGGCGCCCGCGGCGGAGGCGAGCAGCAGGAACCAGAACTCTCCCGCGGGCAGGTCCCGGCGGGTGTCGTTGAGCGAGAGCAGCGCGGTGAGCAACGCGCCACCGAGGACCAGGAGCTGGATCGCGAGCGTGAAGTGGTCCGCGCTGTAGCTACAGGTTTCGGGGGCGGTGGTCAGGCAGAACGTCTGCCGGTCGCCGTCGCTCAGCGGTACGAGGGCGAGGAGCGCGAGGAGCAGTCCGCCGATCGCACCGATGCCCAGGAGCCGCTTGTGGGTGTCGGGTACGAAGAGGTCGGCGACCAGGACGGCCAAGGCGACCACGGCGGCGATGGTGGGTGGGGCGATGGCGAGCCAGTCGACCGACTGGACGAGGTTGGGGGTGCTGGCGGAGAGGGTGGTCAGGCCAGAGGCGAACTCGTTCGCGCCGCCGGCCAGCTCGCTGACGGGCGGTTGGTTCGCCGCCTGAGCGAGGCCGCCCGCGTCCGTGGTGGCCGCATGGGGGTCCAGCGCGGTTGCCGTGATCACGACTTGCCTCCTGCGAGGAGCTTCTGCACGGCCGGGTCGGTGAGACCGAGGAGGACCGCGGGCCACAGGCCGGCCAGGACGGTGAGGGCGACAAGCGGGGACCAGGTGGCGAATTCGTACCGCTGTACGTCCGCGAAGGGGGCCGGTTCCGTCTCCTGTTGCTGGTGGATCGCGCCCATGCAGACCCGGCGCACCACGATCAGGAGATAGGCGGCGGTGAGCAGGGTGCCGAAGCCACCGATCGCCATGAAGGTGAGGAAGAGGGGACGGTTCAGTCCCTCCGCCGGGTTGAACGCGCCGAACAGGGCGAGCATCTCGCCCCAGAAACCGGCGAGGCCCGGCAGTCCGAGAGAGGCGACGGCCGCGAAGGCGAGCAGTCCGCCGAGGCGGGGCGCCCGCCCGTAGAGAGCGGCGCCGGCGGCTCCCGCGAGGGTGTCGAGGTCGGCGGTTCCATAGCGGTCCTTGAGCGCCCCGACCAGGAAGAACAGCAGGCCGGTGATCAGGCCGTGGGCGATGTTGGCGAAGAGGGCGCCATTGACTCCGGTGGGGGTCATGGTCGCGATGCCCAGCAGGACGAAGCCCATGTGCCCGACGGATGAGTACGCGATCAGCCGCTTGAGGTCGCCGCCCGCTCCCTGTTTGGCGAGTGCCAGACAGGCGAGGGAGCCGTAGATGATGCCGACCACGGCGAAGGCCGCGAGGTAGGGGGCGAACGTCCGCATGCCGTCCGGGGCGATGGGCAGAACGATCCGCACGAACCCGTAGGTGCCCATCTTCAGCAGGACGCCGGCCAGCAGAACCGAACCCACGGTCGGGGCGGCGGTGTGAGCGTCCGGGAGCCAGCTGTGCAGAGGCCACATCGGGGTCTTCACCGCGAGGCCGATACCGATGGCGAGAACGGCGATGAGCTGCGTGGACGCGGTGAGGCCCCGGCCGTTGTCAGTGGCGAGTGCCACCATGTCGAAGGTGCCGCTCTTCAGTCCGATCAGGAGCAGGCCGAGCAGCATGACGACGGAGCCGAGCAGTGTGTAGAGGATGAACTTCCAGGCGGCGGCCTGCCGTTCTCCACCGCCCCAGCGGGCGATGAGGAAGTACATCGGGATGAGCACCATCTCGAAGGCGAGGAAGAAGAGCAGCAGGTCGAGGACGGCGAAGGTCGCCAGCGTCCCCGATTCCAGGACGAGCAGCAGCGCGACAAAGGCCTTGGGGGAGGGGCCTGAAGGCATCTTGAAGTAGCTGTAGAGCGCGCAGAGGAAGGTCAGCAGCGCGGTCAGGACCAGCAGGGGGAGGGAAATGCCGTCAACACCCAGATGGATGCGCACATCGAGTGCGGCGATCCAACTGATGTCCGTCGTGGCCTGCATCCTCGACGGCTGGTCATGGTCGAAGCCGATGACGAGGATGATCGCCGCGACCAGGATCGCGCCGGTGACGGTCACACCATGGCGCAACACCGCCTGGTCGGGACCGGTACCGCGCAGTCCGGGAGGGGCGGGCAGCAGCGCGGCACCGGCTCCCAGCAGCGGCACGACGATGATGAACGCCAGAAGGAACTGCATCACGGACTCGCTGATATCGATCACGGCTCACGATCCCGCGTTGGCGTTGGACAGGACGACGGCGGCGATCACCAGGACGACGGAGCCCGCCAGCAGTGCGCTGATATAGGTCTGCACATTGCCGGTCTGGGCGCGTCGGACGAGTTGGCCGAGCCAGTTGCTGCCGGTGCCCGCGCCGCGCACATAGGTGTCGACGACCTCGCGATCGAGGAAGCGGACCAGGTCGGCCCCTGCTTGGACGGGGCGTACGAACAAGGCGTGGTAGACGGCGTCGAGATGGAATCCCGTCACCGCGTGGCGGTGCAGTGGGCCGAGTAGCACCCGGCCGGGGTCGGTGGGATCGGCCGCGCTCGCCATGTCCCCGTAGGCGGGGGTGTGGGTGGCGATGGCCTCTGCCTCGGTGACCGCGGGGGATGCATCCGGGTGTGCGGCCTGTGCGCCCAGGGGGATGGGGGCGGGGGTGGCGGCGCTCGGACGCTTTGAGCGCCAGGCGGCGTAGGTGATCAGCCCGCCGATCAGGGAGACACCTGTGCCCAGGACCGCGGTGACCACGGTGGGCGCCAGGCTGTGGCCGTCGAACCAGTCGTCGAAGTAGCCGTAGGTCAGTCCGAAGCCGAGGGAGGGGATGGCCAGCACCCAGAGCACCGCGGTCATGGGGACGGGCTCCCGGCCGTGGTCGGGGGCTTCGGGGCCCTGGCCGCGGAAGGCGAGCAGCCACAGTCGGGCGGCGTAGGCGGCAGTGAGGAGGGCGGTCAGCAGTCCGGCGACCAGCACGACCCAGCCGGCGATGCCGGGGGCGGCGGTGGAGTCGCGCAGTGCGGTGTGTTCGGCGGCGACGAGGACGGCTTCCTTGGAGAAGAAGCCGGCGAAGGGGGGAATCGCGGCGAGGGCGACCAGGGCGATGGTCATCGTCCAGTAGGCATCGGGGATGCGTTTGGCGAGACCGCTCATGCGGGACATGGCCGCGAGTGAGTTGGTGCCGGCGGCGTGGATGACCACGCCCGCGCAGAGGAACAGCAGCGCCTTGAAGGCACCGTGGGACAGGAGGTGGAAGATGGCGGCCCCGCGGTCGGCGACGGCGAGCGCGCCCGCCATGTACCCGAGCTGGCCGATGGTCGAGTAGGCGAGGACGCGTTTGATGTCGTCCTGGGCCAGGGCGGCGAGCGCCGAGCCGATCATGGTGATGGCGGCCATCACGGCGAGGACGGTGAGTGCCGCCGCCGAGGACGCGAAGAGCGGGAGCAGCCGGGCGACGAAGTAGATGCCGGCCGCGACCATCGTCGCGGCATGGATCAGAGCGGAGACGGGGGTGGGGCCGGCCATGGCGTCGGGAAGCCAGGTGTGCAGCGGGAACTGGGCCGACTTGCCCGCCACACCCGCGAGCAGCAGAAGGGCGATCAGGGTGGGGTGGTCAATACCGCCCGCCGCGACGGAGTCGAGGATTCCGGTGATACGGAAGGTTCCGGCGTCGGTGGCGAGCGCGAAGAGCCCGATCAGGAAGGGGACATCGCCGAGCTTGGTGACCAGGAAGGCCTTGAGTGAGGCGGCCCGCGCCTCGGGCGTCTCCCAGTAGTGGCCGACCAGGAAGTACGAGCAGATGCCCATGATCTCCCAGCCGACCAGGAGCACCATCAGATCGCCGGAGTAGACGACGAGGAGCATCGCGGCGGTGAACAGGGAGACCAGGGCCGCGTAGGAGGCGTAGCGCGGGTCATCGCGCAGATAGGCGGTGGAGTAGATCTGCACACAGGACGCGACCAGCCCGACCAGTACGGCGACGAGTGCGGCGAAGCCGTCGATGTGCAGGGCGAGGTCGATGGGGACGGAGCCGGTGGGAGTGAGCTGGGTGGCGGCGTCAATCGTTTCGCCCCCGCCCTGACGGATCGCGACGACGACCGCGAGCCCGGCCGCGGCCAGAGTCGGCAGAACGGCCAGAGGGCGAACGAACCCGGGGGCGATCCGGCCGAGGAGCAGCCCGGCAGCCGCCCCCAGGAAGGGGAGCAGCGGGACAAGGACCGCGAGGGTGGTGGTGGTCACGCGTTGGCCTCAGCCTTCTGCGCCGGGAAGGCCGTGTCGGGGCCGGTGTTCTGGTCGAAATCGTCCTCGTGGCCCTCAGCGGTGTCACGGAGCCGATCGACGTCCGAGGTGCCGCGGTTGCGGTAGACCATCAGAACGATGGAGAGGCCGATGCCGATCTCCGCTGCGGCGATGGCGATGGTGAAGAGGGTGAGCGCCTGGCCGGAGTGAAGCGTGTCGCGCAGCCAGACATCGAAGGCGACCAGGTTGAGGTTGACCGAGTTGAGCATCAACTCGACCGACATCAGAACCAGGATGGCGTTGCGCCTGGCGAGTACGCCGTAGATGCCGACGCAGAAGAGGAGGGCCGCGAGGACGGCCGGGTAGGCGAGGTGCATCAGCTCTCTCCCTCGGGTGCCGTCGCGGGGGTGCCGCTGGAGCCTGCGGGCGGGTCGGTAGCTGGGGTGCCGGGGCGCGCGGTGGTACCGGCGGATGAGCCGGGCGCGGGTGCGGACTTCTCGGTGGGGCCAGGGGTGGCGTCAGGACCATGACCGGTGCCGGTGGTGGGGCTCGGGCTTGCGCTCGGGCCGGGGGCCCTGCTGGTGGAGGTGGGTGCGGCGGGCGCGGATCGCACGGCTGACTCAGCAGCAGAGGGCGGGGACTCGGCGGCCGCTCTGCCGGGGTTCCGGTTGGGTGCCTTGCCGGAAGCCTCGGCGGGTGCCTGGTCGGTGCGGGGGGCAGTGGTGTCTGGAGGGCTTGGCCGAGGGCTCTTGGGTGAGCGCGGGCGGGGCTTGGCGCCACGCTTCGGGGTGGGCTCCTGGGCCCGCTTGCGGGAGAGCACGATCGCACCGACAAGGGCCGCGAGCAGCAACACCGAGAGCGCCTCGAAAGGCAGCACCCAGTGCCGGAAGAGGATCGACCCGGTCACGGCGGTGCTGCCCTGAGCCGGTCCGCTCAGATCGATCCAGGTGGCGCGGAACGCGTCCACGACCACCCAGACAAGCGCGACCGCGGCACAGAGGGCCACGGCGAGCGCGACCCATCGATTACCGGAGTCGGCGTCCGGGGAGCGGCCGATGGGGGCCCTGGTGAGCATCAGCCCGAAGAGAAGGAGGACCACCACGGAACCGACGTAGATCAGGACCTGCACCCAGGCGATGAACTCCGCGGTGAGCAGCAGATACTCGACGGCGAGGCCGCCCAGCGCCACTACCAGCCAGAGGGCGGCGTGCACCAGTTGCTTGGTCGTCACGGTCATCACGGCGGCGCCGAGCGTGACCAGGCCGACGAGCAGGAAGGCGACCTCGACACCGGTCGGTGAGAGGAAGCTCCGCGCTTCGGTCGCCTTGGCGGCTGCCAGGGCGGTGGCGTTCACCGACGCGGCGGCGGTGAGCATCATTCCGGGCCTCCTTCACCCATGGGCCCGGAGGCGGAACCGCCGGTCTGTCCGCGACCGCTCGGGCGATCCGGGGCCGGGCCGCCGGAAGCCGCGTCACCCGACGTGGAACCACCGGAACCAGAACGGCCGGAACCAGAACCACCGGAACCAGAACGGCCGGAGGTAGAACCACCGGAGGTAGAACCACCGGAGGTAGAACCACCGGAGGTAGAACCACCGGAGGTAGAACCACCGGGTGTGGAGCCATCCGCGGCTGGGCCATCCGGAGCCGAACCACCGGAGGTAGGGCCGCCGGCAGCCGGGTTGCCGGGATGGGGGCCATCGTCAGGAGCGTCGCTGGCGGACGGGGCATCAGCGGACGGGGCATCAGCGGCGGCTGCCGCTTCAGCAGCCTCCTGGGCCTGCTGCTCCTTCGCGGCTTCCTGGGCGGCGGCGAGCTTCTCCGCCGTCTTACGAGCCGCCGCGATCTCCTTCGGCTCCTCGGCAGCGGGATCGAGCGCGGGCGGAGCGGGCACCGTCCACATCCACTCCCGGAGTTTGTCGCGCTCATGGGTCAGTTCGCGGATGTCCGTCTCCGCGTACTCGAACTCCGGAGACCAGAACAGCGCGTCGAAAGGACAGACCTCGATGCAGATACCGCAGTACATGCAGAGCGAGAAGTCGATCGCGAACCGGTCCAGGACATTACGGCTGCGCTCACGGCCACCGGGAGTGGTGGCGGGGACCGTCTCCTTGTGGGAGTCGATGTAGATGCACCAGTCGGGGCATTCGCGGGCGCAGAGCATGCAGACCGTGCAGTTCTCCTCGAACAGGCCGATCACCCCGCGTGTGCGGGGCGGTAGATCGGGCTGCACGTCGGGGTACTGCGCAGTGACTGTCTTCTTCGTCATCGTGCGGAGGGTGACCGCGAGGCCCTTGGCAAGGCCGGAGCCGGGGATCGGCGCCATGACTAGATCACCACCTTCACGATGCCGGTGAGGGCGATCTGGGCGAGGGCGAGCGGAACGAGCGTGGTCCAAGCGAGCCGCTGAAGCTGGTCCTCACGCATCCGCGGATAGCTCACCCGCAGCCAGATGACGACAAAGGCAAGAACGGCGGTCTTCAGGAGGGTCCAGACCCAGCCGAGCCCGTCCGCGCCCATCGGCCCGTGCCAGCCACCGAGGAAGAGGACGGTGGTCAGACCGCAGAGGACGACGATGCCGGCGTACTCGGCGAGCAGGAAGAGCGCGAAGCGCAGCCCGGTGTACTCGGTGTAGGCGCCAAAGATGATCTCCGAGTCGGCGACCGGCATATCGAAGGGAGGGCGCTGGAGTTCGGCGAGCCCCGCCACGAAGAAGACGATGGCGCCCACGATCTGCCAGGGCAGCCACCACCACTCGAAGGCGTCCAGGATGCCGGTCAGCGAGACCGTGCCCGCGGCCATGGCGACGGAGGCGGCGGTGAGCAGCATCGGCAGCTCGTAGGCCAGCAGCTGGGCCGCGGTCCGCAGTCCGCCGAGAAGGGAGAACTTGTTGGCCGACGCCCAGCCCGCCATCAGGGAGCCGAGGACTCCTACGCCCATGACCGCCATGACGAAGAAGATGCCCGCGTCGATGACCTGACCGACCGCGCCTTCGCCCGGGCCGATCGGGATGACGAGCACGACGAGTAGATACGGCAGCAGGGCGACGGCAGGCGCCATCTGGAAGATACGGCGGTCGGCACCGGCCGGAACCACATCCTCCTTCTGTACGAACTTCACACCGTCCGCGACCAGCTGGGCCCAGCCGTGGAAACCGCCGGCGTACATCGGACCGAGACGGCCCTGCATATGGGCCATCACCTTGTGCTCGGTCTGCCCGATGACGAGCGGGAAGACCATGAAGACGGCGAAGACGATGAGTAGCCGGATGGCGACGTCGAGAGCGTCGTTCACTCGGGGTCGCCTCCAGAGTCCTTGGTGTCGTTGTTGGTGGTGACGTCGTTGCTGTCTTGGTCAGCGCTCGCGCCCTTGCTGGTACCGGTGTCAGCACCGGTCCCGGGACGGGCGCCGGTGTGGCCACCGCTTCCGGTTCCGTTCGGCGCATCAGTTCCGGTTCCGGTTCCGACTTCGGTCCCAGTTCCGGCTTCAGGTTCAGCTCCGGCTCCGGTTTCGATCCCGGTTTCGGTTCCGCTGGCTGCGTCGGCGTCGCTCTCGGCCGGAGGGGTTTCTTCCGTGGAAGGCCCGGTCTCGGTACCGGCAGCGGAGGGCTCTGGGCCAGCGGCGTCCTGGGGGATTCCCGGTTGCCCGGCTTGGGCGCCCCGGGCCGAGTCCTGGGCCGCCTTGCCCTGCTCACCGGCTCCTTCGGAGTCGTCGAACGCCGGCCGGGCGTGGTGCCAGGGGGCATCTGCGCTACGGGTACGGCCGTCGCCAGCCAGGCCCTTCGAAACAGAACCGGCCGGCTCATCCGCAGCGGTGTCCGAAGGCGGGGCTTCCCCACGTTGAGCCGGGGAGCCAGCACCCGCGCTCCGATCTGCCCCCGGGCCGACCGAACCAGCGGAACCAGCGGAACCAGCAGGAGCATCCGGCACCGGTGGAGCCTCGGGAGTCACCGGACCCGCGGGAGCATCCGACTTCGCGGGGCCCTGTGCCGAATCGGCCTCGGCCGCTTCCTCCCGCTGAGACGGTGGCACCTCTGTGGACGCTTCTTCTGTGGAGGCTGGCAGATCAGAGGCCCCCGGAGAACCAACCGTCTCGGGCGCCCCCTGCCCCTCCCCGGTTGCCGGCACAGGCGTTGCTCCCGTTGCCGCTGCTGCCGCTCCGGGAGTTGCTGCCGTTCCTGGCGTAGCGCGCGGATCGGATCCAGCGGCTGTCGCGGGTCCAGTTGCGGTCGCGGGTCCAGTTGCGGTCTCGGGTGTCGCTGTTGCCTTGGGTCCAGTGGCTGTCTCGGGCGCCGGTGCCGTCCTCGGTGCCCGTGCCGTCGGGGGCGTCTCACCGTCCGACACCGCGCCGGGCCGCTGGGCCGCCTGGCTCGCCGAGCCCTCGCTCACGCTCCGGGAGCGCCGAGCGGGAGCGGCCGAACCCCCCGCAGCCGTGCCACCCGTTGCGGGCGACTGACTGGCCGAGCCCTCCCCAGCCGTACGGGCACGGCGAACCGGGCGTTCCCCGGCCGCCGCCCCCGCCGCGCGTGGAGTACGGGCCGGGCGGGCGGGCGCCGGGGGCAGTTGGCCCTTCAGCGGGCCCCATTCATTGGGGTCCGGGACCCCGGGCGGAAGCATCTGTCGTCGCTTGGGACCACCGTGTTCGGACTCTCCCGGCTCCTTGGCCCCGGGCCATGCCTTGGCAACCCGAGCCGCAAGAACGAAGTCCTTGCGCAGCGGGTGACCTTCGAAGCTGTCGGGCAGCAACAGTGGGACCAGATGGGGATGGTCGGTGAACTCCACGCCGAACATCTCGTGGGTCTCGCGTTCATGCCAGTCCGCCCCCGCGTAGACCGCGACGGCGGTGGGGAGTACGGGCGCGTCATGCGGAACAGTCGTACGCAGCAGCAGCCTACGGACCCGGACGCCGTCCGAGGTACCTGCCTCAGCCGCGTTCCTCTCCGTACCGTCGTGAGCAGTACCGCCCCCGCCAGCGCCTCCAGCAGTGCTCCCGCCAGCGCCCTCACCACCAGGCGACCGTGAGCCACCCCCCAGCGCCACCACATGGGCGCAGATCCGGAACCCGATGTCCGGTTCGTCCACCGCGCTCAGCCAGTCGAAGTAGGTGCAACCCAGCTGGTCGCGGGCGGTCTCCAGAGCCGCGATCCAGGATGCCGGCGGCACATCGACCGTGAGGAGGTCATAGGCCTGCTCGGCGGTGGCGTCGACGCCGAAGATCTCGGTGACACCCTCCGGCAGTTGGTCGTACGCGCTCACCGCGCACCCCCGGCCGCACCGGCGGAACCCCCAGCGGCCGCGTCGCCCGCGCTGTCAGCGGCGCCGGTGCCGGGCGCAGGTGGCGGAGTCACCAGCCCGCTGCGCAGCTCGGCGGTCGAGGCACCCACGCCGGAGCCCGGGCCGTACCGCTCACCGAGCGACTCACGGGCGATCTTCTCCTGCAGTTTGAGGATTCCCTGGAGCAGCGCCTCGGGGCGCGGCGGGCACCCGGGGACATACACATCCACCGGAATGATCTGGTCCACGCCCTTGGTCACCGAGTACGAGTCCCAGTAGGGCCCACCGCAGTTGGAGCAGGCGCCGAAGGAGATGACGTACTTGGGCTCCGGCATCTGCTCGTACAGCCGCTTGACCGCGGGCGCCATCTTGTCCGTGACCGTGCCCGAGACGATCATCAGATCCGCTTGGCGCGGTCCGGGAGCGAAGGGGATGACGCCGAGTCGGATGAAGTCATGTCGGGCCATGGAGGCCGCGATGAACTCGATGGCGCAGCAGGCGAGGCCGAAGTTGAAGACCCAGAGGCTATAGCGACGCCCCCAGTTGAGGACGACCTTCATCGGCTCGGGAGCCAGCCGGGAGAGGATGCCGAGCCGGCGTGGCTCGGGAAGCGACTCCGGGATCACGTCCATGTCAGGACGCCCTTCTTCCATGCGTAGAGCAGTCCCACGGCCAGGAAGCCGAGGAAGATGAACATCTCCACGAGCGTCGTCGCGCCGTATCCCGGGGCAGCGAAGATCGTGGCCCACGGAAAGAGGAAGATCGAGTCGACGGCGAAGATCACGTAGAGGAACGCATAGACGTAGTAGCGGACCTGTGTGTGCGCCCAGCCCTCGCCGACGGGGTCGACTCCGCACTCGTACGTCATGAGTTTCTCGGGAGTGGGCACGACGGGCCGCAGCAACCGTCCAGTCCCGAAGGCCACCGCCACGAAGAGCACGCCGATCAGGGCGAGCAGTCCGACGACTGAGTAGCTCTCGTAGTAGCTGGCTGCGAGCGTGGCCACGGTCGGTTCCGGCACGTCCGCTCCTCGCTCCCTGGCCTCATGGGCCTCGTCTACCTCGTCGACCTTCGAAGACCGCGTCAATCGCTGCGATGCCTTGGAATCAGTCAACGAGTGGTGTTGTGTACGCACGGGAGTCTAGGCCCTGCTAAAGGGACGGTAAGCAGTCGCGTCTGGTGCCAGGTGGGGTTATCCCTACTTCCGTCCCACCCAGGTACCCCATGGCGCGGGCCGACGCGGCCAGGCAGGCTGGCGCGTATGACCGTGAGCAACACCGCTATCCACAGCGACCCCGACACGCGCACCGCTGATGATCAGCCGCCGCCCGTGGCGTTCGCCTTCCCCCGCCACACCTGGAAGGAGATCGCGTATCTCCTCACCAACCTGCTGGCGGCACTCATCGGTTTTGTTTACGTGTCGTTCACAATCTTCCTGGGTGCGGGACTCTCGGTAACGGTGATCGGTGTGCCGTTCCTCGCGCTCGCGCTGGCAGGGGCCCGGCTGATCGGCAAGTCGGAGCGGGCTCGTGCCCGGGCGCTTCTCGGTGTACGGGTCGACGAGCCGAGCCCACTGAACGGGGGTCGCCGGGACGAGGGCGTCTTCGCCTGGGTGTGGGCCAGCTTGCGGGACCCGGTTGCCTGGCGGACCGTTCTCTACTGCTTTATCCGTATGCCATGGGGTGTGGTGACCTTCTCCGTGATGTCGGTCGGCCTCTTCGTCCTCTGGCCCGTGCTGCCCTACATCGCGCGTGGACTGGCCAATGCCGACCGGGCGATGGTCCGCGGTCTGCTCTCACCCTCCGATGAACTGGAGCGGCGGATCGCCGAGCTTGAGTCGGATCGGGGTGTGGTGGTGGACACCGCGGCCGCCGACCTGCGCCGCATCGAACGCGACCTGCACGACGGCGCCCAAGCCCGCCTCGTCGCCCTCGCCATGGACCTCGGACTCGCCAAGGAGAAACTCCTCGAAGACCCCGACGCCGCGGCGGTCATGGTCGAGGAGGCCCACGGCGAGATCAAGATCGCGCTGCAAGAACTGCGCGACCTCGCCCGAGGCATCCACCCCGCCGTCCTCACCGACCGCGGACTCGACGCGGCGCTCTCGTCCATCGCATCGCGCTGTACTGCCCCGGTGAAGGTGTCGGTGGAACTCGCCGAGCGGCCGGCGGCCGCCATCGAGGGAATCGCCTACTTCACCGTCTCCGAACTCCTCCAGAACGTCAGCAAGCACGCCCAGGCGAGAAGCGCCGCGGTGGATGTGTGGCAGTCCGATGACCGGCTGCTGATCCAGGTCAGCGACGATGGACGGGGTGGCGCTCAACTGGACGGCGGGACGGGGTTGGCCGGGCTGTCGGAGCGACTGGGCGCGGTGGACGGGCTCTTGGTGCTGGACTCTCCGGTGGGCGGTCCGACGACCATCACGGTGGAGATCCCCTGGCGCGCCCGCACCGAAGCCCAGGGGCGGTGAATCGCAGCGCCCCCACCAACGGTCGGCCGCGCTTCAGCAAGCAGCGGTCCGCGCTGCGAACAGCGGTGAACCGCGGGTCCGGGCTCTACGGGGACGGTCGGCATGCCGCGCCCGGGACAGGGCGCGGCAGCGGCCGGAGCAGAGGACGCGGGGTGCCAGCGGCCCGGTCACAGCCGCGCGTCATCCTGCACCACACGCGTACAGCTCACACACGCGTACAGCTCAGGTGTACTGCTCACTACAGCTCAGCCGTACCGCTCACGTGTACCCCTCACGTGTACCCCTCAGCTCTACTGCTCCTACTGCGACGGCTTTTCAGCCAACCGATGGGGAAATGCGGTCAAATAACATCCGCATTGAACTCCGCATATCGGAACTAACTATCCACAAAGCCGCTGCGCGCTCCTGAGACGCGCGCCTGGTCATCGGCGTCCAGTAGCCTCCGCAGAAGCTTCGTCAGGATCTCCCGCTCGGTCCGGGTGGAACCTGTGAGGAAGGAATCTGGGACTCTTCGGCCACCTGCCGCAGCCGGCGTTGGAGTCCCTCCCCCTCGTCGGTGAGTTCGACCAGTTGCCGACGCCGATCAGCCCGGTCCCGGGTGCGGCGCCTTCACCCTCGTACCGCTGCTCGCCCAGACCCCGTCGAGCGCCGGATACGGCTTCGATGCCTCCGCCACCCAGGCCGGACTGTTCATGGTGCCGATGGCGGTGACCATGCTGATCGCCAGTCCGCTCGCCGGGCGGATCGGCGCGACCCTGGGCTGGAAGTTACCGCTGGTGCTGGCGTGCCTGATCGGTATGGCCGGATTCACCACCCCGGATTCACCACCTACGCCGGGGCGCACGGCGCCGAGGGGGCGATCTACGCCGGTTCGGCGGTGCTGGGCATCGGCGTCGGCTCTGCCTTCGCCGCCCTGGCCAATCTCGTGGTCAGCGTGGTCGACCGGAGCCGAACCGGTGAGGTGACCGGCATCAACACCATCATGCGTACCATCGGCGGCTCTCTCGGCGCACAGATCGCCGCGTCCGTGGTCGCGTCCCGGACGATCCCCGGAACACAGATCCCCGCCGAGTCCGGCTACACCACCGCGTTCGTGATGTCGGCGATCGCGGTGGGGGTCGCCACCCTGGTCGCCCTCACGGTCCCCGGCAGGCTCTGGCAGCGGGCCACAGCCCCCGCCCCATCCCCGCCGCCAGGAGTGGCCAGTCCGGCCCAGGAATTCCCGTAGCTGCCCGACTACGGACACAGCCTCCTCGTCGGCACCGCCCTGACCCCGAGCGCGGGCTCCCCGAGACGGGTCCCGCCCGGCAGTGCGCCGCGAGGGTCCCGATCGACCGCCCCGGCACGGCGCGCGTGCCCACACCACCCGGCGACGCGGTGCCGCTTCGCCGAGTTCCGCGGTCGGCTCAGCAAGAACGCCATGGGACCGCCTGACCGCCCCTCCGTGCGGTCGTCTTCGCACCGTGCAGCGTCGCACCGTACGCTCTCCGAGCCGTACAGCGTTCGCACCGCACGCCCTTCGAGTCATACGGTCCCTGAGTCGCACGACCTTCGAGTCATAGGGCCTTCGAACGGTACGGTCTTCGAGTCGTACGGGCCGTCTCAGCTGCGAGCGGTCCGAACCGGCGGCTGCTTCGGGCTCAGCGGCCCGGTGTCGCCGAGCGGCGCCCTGCCTCCACTGCCGTCTCCCACCCAGGGTGCTGACCGGTGGTCCCGCACTCCATGGTGGGGAAAACCCCCCGTCCAAGAGGGCGACCGCCCTCATGGTGCGCCGGTCGCGGCCAGAGCACCCTTGACCCATGACAGCCCGCAGCGCAGAACGGACGACACCCATGGCCAGCGACTCCCGACCGGAGCGACGGGACCGGCTTGAGCACGACCGGAACCACCTGATCCCTTCGGCGCTGCGGACACCGTTCGAGCGCCGCACCTGGCGTGAGTTCGGGTATCACATGCTGAGCCTGCCGATCAGCACGATCCTCTTCGTCTTCGCGATCACCACGGTCTCGCTCGGCGCTGGTCTGCTCGTCACCTTCGTGGGCATCCCGGTCCTGGCTGCCGCGCTGGCCGGTTGCCGCAGCTTCGGAGCACTGGAGCGCGCCCGCGCCCGCGTGCTGCTGCGCCACGATGTGGAGCGCCCCGAGCCGGTGCGCCCTCGCACCAACGGGGTGATGTCCTGGATCGGGGCGATCCTCAAGAGCGGCACCTCATGGCGGAGTCTGCTCTATGCGGTGCTGCACTTCCCCTGGGCCGTCATCTCCTTCTCGATCCTCCTCACCCTGTGGAGCGTGGGCTGGTCGCTGCTGTCGTACCCGCTCTGGCAGTGGGTGTTCCCCACCTACGGAGACGCTCCCGGAATCCAGCTCTACGGTGACGGCTCCGGCTCCCAGGCCCGGACGCTGTATCTCGACACTCCGCTGGAGATCGCCATGGCATCGGCGACGGGCTTCGTGCTCGTTCTGGTGACCGCCTGGATGATCCGCGGCTTCTCCTATGTGGACCGGGTGATGGTCAGTGGGCTGCTGGGACCTTCGTCCCTCGCCACCCGGGTGGTGGAGCTTGAGTCGGATCGGGGTGTGGTGGTGGACACCGCGGCCGCCGACCTGCGCCGCATCGAACGCGACCTCCACGACGGCGCCCAGGCCCGCCTCGTCGCCCTCGCCATGGACCTCGGGCTCGCCAAGGAAAAGCTCCTCGAAGACCCCGACGCCGCGGCGGTCATGGTCGGCGAAGCCCACGGTGAAGTGAAGATCGCCCTGCAAGAACTGCGCGACCTCGCCCGAGGCATCCACCCCGCCGTCCTCACCGACCGCGGACTCGACGCGGCACTCTCCTCGGTGGCCTCCCGCTGCACGGTGCCCGTGACCGTGACCGTGGATCTCCACGAGCGGCCGGCGGCCGCCATCGAGGGAATCGCCTACTTCACCGTCTCCGAACTCCTCCAGAACGTCAGCAAGCACGCCCAGGCCCGCCGGGCATCGGTGGATGTGTGGGTTTCGCAGGGGCGGCTGATGCTCCAGGTGACCGATGACGGCCGGGGCGGGGTGGATCTCTCGTCGGGCAGCGGTCTGGCAGGTCTGGCGGAGCGGCTGGATGCCGTCGACGGCATCCTGGCCATCGACTCGCCGCTCGGTGGTCCGACCACGGTGACCGCGGAGCTTCCCTGGCGCCACTGATCCCTTACCTCGCTTGGCCGTCCCCCGACAGGCCCCCTCGCCTTCGCCCATCGGGGGCATCGCCGAGACCACGGCCCTCCCCGCCCATCTGCCAGGCCCAGCCCATTCCCCTCCAGTCCCGGCCCGTTCCCCCCAGTCCCGGCGATCCCGACAGCCCTGATAGCTCCGACAGACCTGATGGCGCCGAATAGCTCCGCCCCTGTGCTTGCGCTCCCCTGATTCAGGGATGTCACACCCCCACAAGCCCCAAAACACCCCCGATCCCCCGTATCACCGGCAGCGGAGACCGCACTGAGGTCCGGATGCTGGGATGCTGATTCATATAGGGCGAGATATGGATCGACATGGGGGATGCAGAGCAGTGAGCGACAGAGTGCGGGTGGTCATCGCCGAGGACTCGGTGTTGTTGCGAGAGGGTCTGACGCGACTGCTGACTGACCGGGGTCACGATGTGGTGGCTGGGGTGGGCGACGGGGAAGCGCTGATCAAGAAGATCAGTGAGCTGGCCGCGGAGAACGCGCTGCCGGATGTGGTGGTCGCCGATGTGCGGATGCCTCCCACCCATACAGACGAGGGCGTACGGGCCGCGGTGCGCCTGCGCAAGGACCACCCCGACATAGGGGTGCTGGTGCTGTCCCAGTACGTGGAGGAGCGGTACGCCACCGAACTGCTGGCGGGCAGCAGCCGCGGGGTGGGCTATCTGCTCAAGGACCGGGTGGCGGAGGTGCGCGAGTTCGTCGACGCCGTGGTGCGGGTGGCGCGGGGCGGTACCGCGCTTGACCCGGAGGTCGTCGCCCAGCTGCTTGGCCGCAGCCGAAAGCAGGACGTTCTCGCCAGACTCACCCCGCGCGAGCGCGAGGTCCTCGGTCTGATGGCCGAGGGACGGACGAACTCGGCGATCGCCAAGCAGCTCGTGGTGAGCGACGGGGCGGTCGAGAAGCACGTGAGCAACATCTTTCTCAAGCTGGGACTCTCCCCGAGTGACGGGGATCACCGCCGCGTACTGGCGGTGCTGACCTATCTCAACTCCTGATGACCTGACGATCCGTCAGATACGGAGCTGAGCGGCGGTCCTACAACCAAAGGATGAGCAGGGAGCGGCTCAGCCGGAAAGGCCCGAGGGGTGTGCAAAATATGCTAAACCATGACATTCAGCTGTCCCAAAAAGACGTCCACTATCTGAGCGACACCGGGAAGGGCACCCTTACCCACGTAGGGTGGCTCAGGGAACGGCTGGTGGGACGGCCGGACCGAACAGCCGCCTCAAAGGGAGGTCCAGTTCAGTGACCAGCCAGGTCAGTAGCCCAGCCGAACACGCCGACGATGCCGATGAGGCGAATGAGGCGCTCGTGGGAGGACCACGGTCCCCTGCGGCCAACACCGGAGACGGCATCACCAAGGAGGTTCGTCGGCTGGATCGGGTGGTGATCCGGTTCGCTGGTGACTCGGGTGATGGGATGCA
>NZ_JAMQAW010000056.1 GCF_023701525.1 Streptomyces albipurpureus | reverse complement strand
GCCCGGATGCGACATGGCGACAGGGTAGTAACTAACCATCAGGATCTCTGGCGCATCACACTAGTGTCATCGGCACCGTGTCCTGGCAGGACTCCTCCCGCACCGGCGTGCCCGCATCAGCGCCCGAAAGGCAAGTTCGGCGGTCTCCCGGTACGCCGAACGCCAGGTCGACGGCCGTCCCGACACCAGCCTCCCGGTCACCGGTCTTGACGTCACCGTCCTTGAACCCGAGCCCGACCTGCCCGCCGTCTCCCACGACGAGCGGCACACACCACCCACCGACCGACGCCGACAGCGCGTCCTGGACCTCCTTCACACTGTCCCAGACCGCCACTGGCACACCCGTGACCTCGCCCGCCAACTCGGTGACATCACCCTCAGCACGATGTATCGGCAACTCGACAGATGGGCCGCACACGGACTCATCGACAAGACCGGACCAGCCATCTACAGCAGCCCAAGAAGCCACGAATCCCCCCTGCCACCAGCGGAAATGTGCTAGCTACCCGGCATTGGGCCTTGACCTCGGTATTTGTACACCGGAGGCACTCGGATCTTGATGGTCCAGGAGAACGGAGTACCCGTGGGGATGAAGCACTACCCGGCCGAGTTCAAGGCGGGCGCGGTCGCGTTGGACCGGTCAAGGCCGGGAGCGACGGTGAAGTCGGTCGCCGCTGATCTCGGGGTGAACACCGAGACGCTGCGGAACTGGATTCGGGCCGCCGACGGGCGCGGGCCCGGTGCCCACCCGACGCAGCCGACCGCCGCGTAGGCCGGCGGTGACGACGTTCAGGCGGAGCCAGCCGCGGCTCGGAAGAGGATCCGCGAGCTGGAGGAAGAGCGCGACATCCTCCGCAAGGCGGCCCGTAATTTCGCGACGGAGGCGCGCTGGTGAACCGCTGCCGGTTCGTTAACGATCACCATCGCCGCCACGGCGTGAAGCCGCCCTGCGACATCCTCGGCCTCTCCCGCTCCTACTACCGGTGCCGCACCGCGGCAGCACGAACGGCCCGGCAGCCCGTCCAGGCCGGGCCGGCGCCCGGATGCGCAAGGTCCACCAGGACTCCGACGGCACTTGCGGAGCCCCCACGATCACCGCCGAGCTCAGCGACGAGGGCGGCCCGGCGGTCAACCACAAGCGGGTCGCGAGGATCATGCGGTCCATCGGGCTCGAGGGAGTTCGTCTGCGGCGCCGGCACCGCACCACCGTCGTGGACCAGGCGGCGGCGAAGGCTCCGGATATGAAACGCCTCGGCCGGCGTTCGCCCGTCGAACCCAGCCCGGTGACAGTCACCGCGGAAGGTGGAGTGCTCGCCGACCGGGTTCGGTCACTCTTTCAGCACCGCGCTCGCACCCCTCGGCGAATGGGGCGAGGAACACAGGGAAAGCGTCGAGTCCGTCCCCTGAGCCGGTGACGGATGGCCTCCCCGCGGCATGCCGGAACCGACACCGTAAGGCGAGGCCCTCGGACGGACCTCCCGCGTGCGGGAATCGACCGCGGGTGAGAGTCACCAACTGCCTGGCAGGAGGCGACCGGTGATGGGTGCGGCACCTCGCGGGTTCCCCTGGCCCTGCCGGGTCATGGACCGGCAACCTGCCCGGGCGTCCTTGTCGTGCGCTCCCTGACTGTGTGCGCTCAGCACGTGTTGGACGTGCCGTCGAGGAGGGACACGACGCTGACGTCGACATTCTTCTCCGTGTCGAAGTAGACGCTGAGGACGACGGGACCGCTCGGAACCTTCTTGTGGAAGCAGAGATCCGCCGGGTCGGCACTGTCTTCGGTCCCGTAGGACGGCTCTCCCTGCTTCCAGCCGTCCTTCTCAGCCAGTGCGCGGTAGTGGGCGGAAACGGCCTGCTTGTCGGCGGTGACCTCGTATCGCAGGGAGGCCTCCAGGTACTCGTCTCCGCTGTCGTCCAGGCACCCGGCTTCCGCGCTGTCGTACCCCGGCGCCGGACGCGTACCGGGCGCGGGCGCCACAAGGACACTCAGCGATTCGATCTCCCGAATGAACGCCTCCGTGCCCTCGCAGTCGTCGACGACATTGAGGAACGCGCCATCAATGGATCCGAGGATCCGGTCCTTCGCCACGCCCGCACCCGTGGCAAGAAGAACCGCCGCAAGGACCAGCACCCCGAGAAGGCGCCCCCGCCCGCGTGTCATCGTCATATCCGCCCCTCACCTGGAACCCCTGTTGCGACAGAGGTGAAGGTACTCTGCCGCACCGCTGTCGGCTCAAGCCTGTTCCGGTTCCTGGCAGGTCTGCGGTGCGGCCATCCGTCCCTACGTGAAACGGGGTTGGGCGTGACGGCCACGCGGCCGGCCCCTCGCGCACGGCGGAAACAGGTGGTCGCCGTGACCCCCGCCGGCCAGGAGGGGCGGGACCGCCGGGCCGCCACGACGGCAGCCGGACGCGATGCCCCCGAGGGCCGGGACCGGATCCGCCGTCCGGACCGGACTCCGTTTTCCGTGGAAGTCCGGACACGCGGTGAACGGGAGCCACACACTGTGGCATCGGCCGGATCACCACCGGTCCGGAGCGGCCGACGGAGCGGGGACACGACGGAATGCGGGTGCTGGCGGGGCGGTATGAAGTGCAGGGGACTCTGGGGCAGGGCGGGATGGGGGTGGTGCACCGGGCCCTGGACCGCGAACTCGGGCGCTAGGTCGCGGTGAAGACCCTCCCGCCCGAACTTCTCCAGGACGCCCAGTTCACCGCCCGTTTCTGGCGGGAGGCCCGCACGGCGGCCCAGCTCAGCCACCCGGGCATAGCGGTCCTCCACGACGTGGAAGAGGGCTCCACCCAGGAGCCCCGCATTCCCTTCATCGTCATGGAGCACGGAGAAGGTCTGACGCTCGATCAGATCGCACACGACACACGGCTGACCGTCGAACAGGCGGTACCCATCACGGCCGACATCCTTGACTCGCTGGAGTACAGCCGCGAACAGGCCGTGGTCCACCGTGACACCAAACCCTCGAACGTCATGATCAGCGGACCCGACGAACCCGGTGTCGTCGATGATGAGTGCGCCGCCCTCCTCGCCCAGCTTGGTGGCGACGTATTCCTGCAGGTCGTCGCGTATGTCGTCGGCTTCCCACTTCGCTCCGGCCAGCAGGTGCTGCGGACCGTCGGGAGTGGAGTGGCCCGCCCGCTCGGCCAACTGCCAGCTGTTCTTGCGAGCGACCGGGGCGAGCAGGCCACGCACGTACTCACGCAATCGACGGCGGAGCTCGACACGGCGGAAACGGTGGCCGATGGTCACGAAGAGATCGTCCAGCCCCAGGTCCCACTGCTCGGCAGCACGCTCGGTGATCACACAAGGAGGCTTCCCCGGACACTGTCACTACCAACGGCGTCGCCACACGTTCAAGGGGCGGCCTCCGTGAGACCGCCCCCAACCACCCCACAGGCCGCTACAATCCGCCCCGCCGAGCGAAACCCACAGGTCAGACAGCGAAATCCTGCGGGAGTACTAGGGGCGTTTGAACTCGACCGGTCCCGCGTTCATCTCGATCGTGCCGTCGATGTGGAGCAGGGGGCGCCGTTCGTTCATCCGGCCGCTGTACGACTCGATATGCCGCACCGCCGCACCGTCGTCCGTGGTGAAGTCGAGCAGGGCGAGGGCGACCCAGTAGCGGGTCTTGGTGTTCTCGAAGAGCGGGACGGTGACCGTGGAGCCCCGGCCGTCGCTGATCACCGCCCTGGCGCCGAAGCTGCGGAACGATCCGAAGCCGTTGCTGACGGCCGAGTACGCGCAGAGCAGGATGTAGCCCTGTTCATCGGGGCGGGATATCCGGATCGCCTCCCGGCCGGGGACCTTGGAGTCGCCGTCGAGTTGGATATAGGGCTTCTCCCGCAGCGAGCCGAGGTTCTTGTAGTAGACGACGTTCGCCCGGTCCACCGCGCCGGTCGGCTGTTGGCCGGAGACCTCGCCGTTCTCCGGGCGGACGGCCTCGCCCTGGGGAGTGTGGCCGGACTTGACGAGCGTTCCGGCCGTTTTCACACCGCGCACCGCGCGGGATGCCGGTACGAAGAGTGCGTAGAGGTCGAGGTCCGCGCCGCGCTTGCGCCTGTTCTCGTCGCCACCGTCCCATTCGAGGGCGGCCTCGATGGCCAACTCGCGGTCCTGCTTGTCCATGCTGATCGCGGCACGCGCGCCCTTGTCCAGACTGATCCGGCCCAGCGGCGGCTTGACCAGACTCATGGCGGGGGCGGCGGCCGGTACGGGTACCGGGGCCGATACGGGCGCGGGTACGGGGGCCGGCGCGGGCGGTGGTTCCTCGGCGACCTCGACGCCGAAGTCCGTCGCCACGCCCGCCAGCCCCTCCCGGTACCCCTGCCCCACCGCCCGTATCCGCCAGCCCGGCCCCCTTCGGTATATCTCCAGCAGCACGGCGGCCCGTTCGCCGTCCGTCATCGGCGGCACCGGGAACAGCACCGGCTCCCCGCCCTCCGGAACCGCCCGTACCGCCAGTTCCGTCACCTCCGCGAAGGTGCGGCCCGGGTCGTCCGGATCGCAGCTCCCGACCAGCACCACCCGGTGTACGGAGGCGGCGAGGGCGGCGGGGTCGACGGTGATCCGCTCCGGCCCGCCTGAGGTCGCCACCGTGTGCCGGACCGAACCGGCCCCGGCGCTCGGCTGGTTGAAGAACACCATGTCGGCGTCCGACCCGACCTTGCCGTCCGCGCCGATCAGCAGGGCGGTGAGGTCCACGGGCCCGCCCGAGCGTCGCAGTTCGACCGTGATCCGCTCCGCGCCGACCGGCGTGTTCGCGCCCTTCGTCAGTTCTGTCATGACCGATCTCCCCAGCAGTCGTTTCCGGCCACATTGCCACATTGGCACGTTGCGGCAGTCGGGGGCAGCCCGGTGGTCGAATCACGGGGCACGGGGAAGGGCTGGGAGGGCTGGGTCCTTACCACCCCCAGCTCGCCGAGGAGGTCGAAACCCTCGCCACGGACAGCGAGCACCTACGCGACACCAGCGACCCCCAATGGCACGCACCGTGGAGAACCCCGGCCAGCAGTTCCTGGGGGCGAGCGTGCTGACCCGCCTAGGCCGTGTTTAGAAGTTGCTGGTGTGCTGGGTGGGCCGTCCGGGAAAGTCGCGGGCGGCCATCCAGATCGTGAGGTCGCGGGCGATCTGGTCGATGCTGGGTCTCGGTGACGACGTCGTGTTTGCGGCGCGTGGTGTCGTGTCGGACGACCTCGTAGCCGCTTTCGTCCAGGACCGCGACTGAGGTGAACCAGACTGGGTCGTCTTCGTCGGGCTGGATGACGACGAAGGTGTTGTCCGAGCTGTTGAGGTCGTCGATCAGCATGAACAGCGCGCCTTCGGACGGGTCCTCGATGTGGTCGCCGCACTCACTCTCGGCTCGGTAGTACGCAGGTCCCATCGGCCTTGTCTCCCCTCAACCTGCTGACCTGATCGCGGCCAGAATGACATGCGTGGCTGACACTTCCGGCAGGTCACAGCCATTCGTTGATCGCGGCTATGAGGATGGTCGCCTCGAAGCGGACCGCGAGCTTGTCGAACCGGGTGGCCACCCCCCGGTTCCGTTTCAGGCGGTTGATGCCGCACTCGACGGCGTGCCGGGCCTTGTAGTCCTCGCGGTCGAAGGCGGGAGGCCGCCCGCCCGCCGTTCCCCGGCGTTTGCGGTGGCCAGCCTGATCGGCAGGTTCCGGGATCGTGCAGAGAATCCCGCGCCGACGCAGATACTCACGGTTCGCGCGCGATGAGTACGCCTTGTCGCCCCGCACCCGCGACGGACGAACCCGCGGTCGGCCCAGCCCGAGACGGGGAACCCGGATGGCTTCCAGCACCGTTGTGAACTGCGGGCTATCTCCCCGCTGACCTGCTGTGACCAGCAGCGATAACGGCTTCTGCCCTTGCTCGCAGGCCAGGTGAATCTTCGTGGTCCAGCCACCGCGGGACCGGCCCAGGCCGTGGTCGTCGGGTTCGGCCCGATTGCCGCCCGGTGGTTCCTTCTGGGCTCGGCTGTCCCGCCGGGCACCGGCAGCGTGCTGATGGGCCCGGCAGATCGTGGAGTCGACGTTCACGTCCCAAGTGATCAAACCGGCGGCATCCGCCCGGGCCTGCAGCCCGGTCAGGATGGCCGACCAGACACCATCGCGCTGCCAGCGCCGGAAGAGCCCGTAGATCGTCTGCCATGGACCGTACTCGGGTGGCAGATCCCGCCACGGAGCACCAGTCCGCACCCGCCAACGGATCCCGTCGATCAACCGCCGCCGACCGAGCGACGGCCTGCCCACCGCCGCGACCGGCAACAACGGTCCCAGCACCGCCCATTGGTCATCTGAAAGATCCCCTCGTCCCACACCGAGATCATCACGGCACGAGGGCGGCGATCTCAAAGACGGCAGCCCGCACGTTCACTGCGGAGGGGGCGTCAGCTCGACGTACCGGCGGCGTCAGCCTGGCCTTGGCCGATTGCGTCCAGCGCGCGGTCCAGGACCTCCTGGACTTGGCCGTGGGCCGAGATCGTGGTCACCAGGGCCTGGTAGTGGTCGACGACCGGCGCCGTCTCGGTGCGGTAGACCTCCAGTCGCTTACGAACGGTTGCCTCGCGGTCGTCTTCGCGCTGGTACAGCTCACCGCCGCAGAAGTCGCAGACTCCTGCCACTTCAGGCGCGCTGTAGTCGACGTGAAAGATGTGTTCGCGGTGCTGACGGCACAAACGTCGTCCAGCGATCCGTCTGACCACCTGGACCTCGGGAATCTCCAGGTCGAGCACGGCATCCAGCCTCGATTCCGAGTCGGCCAGGATGCCGTCCAGCGCCTGCGCCTGGGCAAGATTGCGGGGGAAGCCGTCCAGCAGGAATCCGCGCTCGGTGTCCGGACGGGCAAGGCGCTCTTTGATCACCCCGATCGTGACCTCGTCCGGTACAAGAAGGCCGGCGTGTATGTGCGTGTGGGCGTTCTGGCCAAGGTCAGTGCCCCGGTCGATGTGCTCGCGAAACAGGTCACCGGTGGAAATGTGCTGGATCGACAGATACGCGGCAAGGCGCACTGCCTGCGTGCCCTTGCCGGCCCCGGGCGGCCCGATCAGGAGGATGCGCATTGATGAGGTACCCCTTCGTCATGCGTTGCCCGGGATCGTTCGCGGGACTCGCAGCCGTGACGGAACGCTAGTGCCTGTCCCCACCGGGGCGCGATCCGGCGTACCCCAAGATCGGATCGGGGGATACCCCCCCAGCGTGACCCTTCGCCTTTTCCCCGAACGGCCCACCCAGCGCACCAGCAACTTCTAAAACACGGCCTAGGCGTGGTCCCACCCATCCGGTCCCTGCTGTCGGCTCAGACGGAAGCCGGAGACCAGGTGCTTTACCGTATCGCGGGTCGGGACTGCCACGGTCTCCATCCTCGGTCAGGACCCGCGCCGTTCTAGCTGCAGATCATCGGCCTGGCGGCCTTTGGTCGCTGGGCGTCTTCATCAGTTCACCAGTCGAGGCCGTTCACCTATTTCCGGAAGTGCGGCGACCGTCGGCCGGGCGCCTCGATCACGGCCGGCGCGTTGCGGATCGCAATGCAGCCCAGATCAGCCGTGTCTGTTCGGTGAGTGCGTGATGCATCTCCGGTCCGCCCTCGGGTTCGAACCACCGCACTGCAGGTCGTCCGCTCTTGAGGAACTCGTCCTGCTCGTCCGTTCTGGAGCGGGAACCAAGTAGCCGAACAACTGCCACGGTCGCCCGAAGGGGGTGCGCGGTCGAGGAGCAGGCCATGTCCGCGTGACCAGGCACGCGCCGACTGCGACGCCGAGACCTCCATCCCCAGCCGCCTGGCGGTCGGCGGTAGATGCCCTCTGAACGCCCTGGCGACTGATCACACCGTGGCCTGGGGCGGGTGCCCACGGGCTCGGGGCTCGCGTACTACGGCCGCCTACCCCGCTCGCGCGCATGCCTGCGCCTCAGCCAGGTAGCGCGCCACTGGGCCAAGGGTCAGCATCCCGCTGGCGGCGCCGGCGTGTTCGGCACGGGCATCGCGCAGGGCGGCATCGGCGCGGGCCGCGATCTGGCGCTCGCCGAGGCGTACGGCGGCGCGGGCGGTCAGGCACCACAGTGCCTCCTGCATGTGGTCACGCGGTGGTTCGGGCAGTGCGGCGAGGGCGGCACGGGCCTCCTCTCCCCGGTCCTGGGCGAGGAGCACGAGGGGTCGCGCCCAGGATCGGTACGGGCCCCAGTCGAGGTGCGGGTTGGTGGGCGCGGGCCGGTCGTGCAGTAGGCGCAGCCCTAGGAGGGCGAGCGGGAACAGGCCACGGTGCAGCCCCGGCATTCCGGCCGTCTGGAGGGCGGCCTCGGCAGCGCGGTAGTGCGCTGCGGCCGTGGCAGCGGTCGGTCCGCCGGGTTCGGTGCTACGGGCGGCGATAGCCCGTGCCTGGAACCACCTGGTGAGGACGGAGACGAGGGGCGCCTCGGAGGTGGCGGCGAGCTGTTCGGCTGCGTTGGCGTGCGAGGTTGCGGCGTCGAGGTCGCCGAGGGCCGAGGCGGATTGCAGGCGGATGAGTCGGCCGAGTACCGCGAAGTTCGGCAGCTCGTGCCGGGTCGCCAGGTCGAGGATCTCGGCGCCGATCCGGTCCCGTTCCGCCGCGAGCCCGGGGCGGGTGAAAGATTGCAGGAACACCCCGTTGAGGGCGAACGCCAGGAGGGCGGGATCGGCTCGGTTCCGGGCCAGCGCCTCGGCCTGCCGTGCCGCCTGTTGCGCGCGCTTCAGCTCGGTCCTGGACAGATCGGCGCTGCGGCTCTCGACGGCGACCGTGGCCAGCAGGCGGGCGGGCAGGTCGGCGGGGCCGTCGGAGCCGAGCGCGCTGAGGGTGCGCTCGGCAGCCGCGACGACAGCGCGGGACTGCTCGGGGTCGTCGGCCCGGCTCCAGATGGCGGGCACGTCGTAGGCGCCGATGATCCGGGCGGTCAGGGAGAGGTCCCCTGTGCGTTCCGCCGCCTGGATGGCGGCGAGGCGGTCGCGCCGCGAGTGGACGAGGGCGTCTCCACCCGCCAGTGCGAGGGTGCGGGCCAGATCCACGGTGGTGCGCGGGCCGAGACTGACACCATGGCCGGTCCACGCGGTACGTGCGCCTTCGGGGGGCACGTCCCCCTTGAGGATGTCCTTCTCCAGGCGCTGGAGGTCGGCACCAGGGTCGAGCCCGAGTTGATCAACGAGCATCGCGCGAGCGCGGCGGAGAGTGGCCAGCGCGTCGGCCTGGCGGCCCGCGCGGTGGAGCGCGCGGGCCAGCAGTCCCCAAGCCGGCTCGCGCCACGGATGTTCGGCGACGTGGGCACCCAGTTCGGCGACAAGATCGGCCCCTTCCCCGGAGTCAAGGAGGATGCGGGCACGTAGTTCTGTCCCCTGCAACCGCAGCTCCTCCAGTCGGGTCCGCTCGCGCTGTGCCCACGCGGAGCCGGTCACATCGGCGTAGGCGGGTCCACGCCAGTCCGCGAGTACCGTGCTGAGATCGGTCACCGCGTCGGGATTGCGTCGGGCTCGGGCCAGGGTGTCCTGGAACCGACAGACGTCTACGTCCTCACGCGTCAGGCGCAGCGCGTAGCCGGGACCTTCGGTGACGAGTACGCGCGGAGGGTTGCGGGGCGGCCGCTCGGGTTCGAGGGCGCGCCGCAGCGCGGCGACGAACGTACGCAAAGCACCCACGGCGCGGGCTGGCGGATCGGGCCACAGATCGTCGACAAGGCTGTCGGTGGTGACCATCCGTCCCTCGGCTGCGACAAGCCGGGCCAGTACCTCGCGATGGCGGGGGCCGCCCAGGTCAACCGGGCTGCCATCGTCGCCGAAGGCCCGCACGGCACCGAGCACGTCGATTCGCATGCCCCCATCCTCTGTGCCAGAGGTCGGATGCGCTCAATCGTACTGATCGGTTGCTGATCGCCGTCGCCCACGCTGATCCGGTCAGTCCCCCACCCGAAAGAACGGTCGTTCATGACGCTTACCATTTCCGGTTTCGACCACATCCGCCTGCCCGGTGCGGACGGTGTGGAGCTTGCTGCCGCTGTCGGCGGCAGTGGCAGCCCGGTCGTCCTGCTGCACGGATTCCCCCAGACCCACCTGATGTGGCGACACGTCGCCGAGCGGCTCGCCCGCGAGCACACGGTGATCTGTCCTGACCTGCGGGGCTACGGCGCCAGCGACAAGCCGACGGCCACAGACCCCGATGCATACGCCAAGCGCACCATGGCCGCCGACATCGTGGCCATGGCGGCGGCCCTCGGCCACAAACGCTTTGCTCTCGTCGGCCACGACCGGGGCGCCCTGGTCGCCTTCCGCGCGGCGTTGGACCACCCTGAGACCATCGCGCACCTGGGCATCCTCGACATCGTGCCGACGCTCGACATGTGGAACGTCCTGCACGGCGCCTCGGCGGCGGTCGCCTACCACCTCTTTCTCATGGCGCAGCCGCCAGGCCTGCCGGAGACGATGATCGCCAACAGCGCGGACGCGTTCTTCGGTTCGTTCCTCGACACCTGGGCCAACGACCCGACCGCCATGCCGGAGGACGTGCGTGCCGAGTACCTGAGGGCGAGCGCCGCGGCGGCGACATCGATCGTTGCGGACTGCCGGGCCTCGGCGGGCATCGACATCACGCACGACCAAGCAGACCTGGACGCCGGGTCGCAGCTGGCCATGCCCGTGACGGTCGTCCAGCAGGACTGGGGCGCGCGGCTGGGCTACGACGCTGCCGGAGTGTGGAAGGCGTGGGCGCCGGACCTGGACCACCGGCTGACCCGAGCGGGGCACTTCATGGCCGAGGAGGCACCCGAGGAGATCACCGCGGCGATCCAGGACCTGCTGGGCCGCTGAGCCTCCTACTCCCGACTCGCCGGCCGACCACGACCGGTCGGCGAACGCCCAGTTTTCGGCGATGGACCGGTCGCGGACGCTGCGATAGGCCAGGAACAGGTCCAGTCCCGGGTGTGGACGCTCCCTGACCATGCCCCACCGGGGACAAGGAGGAGGAAGAGAAGGCGAAGGCCGCAGCGGCGAGCGCGACGGTACTCACGATGTCGACAGCGTGAGGCGCCGGGCCGTCTCCCCCAGCCGGAAGCGGGGGACACGGCCCTTCGTCGTGCAGAAGTATCCACAGGTCGCCGCCCGATGCTCCCGATCCCGGGCCCCTGGCTCCGCCCCTCCCTCGTGGGACGCCGGGCCGACTGCCGCCGGGACTACTCGTCGGTCGCGGCCGGGTCGCGCAGCGGGCGCAGTGAGCCGTCGCGGGGGAGCGGACGATCGGGTACCGGCCATGGAAATTGATGTTCATGGACCAGCGGCGGGAGCCGGGAGCGGATCTCGGATGAGCTGGTCAGCCCGCTGGCCTCCAGCTCCTCGCGGAAGCCCGGGACTCCTGTTGCCCACCCTGCCGAGCTGGTGAGCCTCCCGGTCGGCCCGCGACCGAGTCCATCGCACAGCTTCTCACACCGATCTAAACTGGACATGGACTCGGGGCCGTTCCCGCCGGGAGGCGGTTTGTCATGGCTGGACTGGTGATCCGGAGTTTTGATTCCGCCGATGAGACAAGACGGTTCGAGGACGGAAAGGGCAGGCTGGATCTGCTCGAAACGGATGGCGGACCGGTCGGCCGGGCGATCTTCGAGCCTGGCTGGCGTTGGTCGGAACACATCAAGCCGCTGGCTGGGACCGCCAGCTGTCAGGAGGCCCATACCGGGTACGTGGTGAGCGGACATATCAAGATCGTCATGGACGATGGCGAGAGTTCCGAGGCCGGCCCAGGCGACTTCATCCAGATCGCGCCCGGACATGACGCCTGGGTACTGGGAGAGGGACCCTGCGTGGCGGTGGACTGGACCGGATACGGCGACTACGCGAAGCCGGCGTCCCCGTAAGAACCCGCACACGACGAGTGCGGGGCAGGCATGGTGCCGGGATGACACGGCTCAGGCCCCGGGAGCGCAATGGCACAACCGGCAGGCGGTAGGCGCCACCTGTGCCCACTACAGTCATGGCATCGGGTGGAAGGGGCCGGGACACCGCGGCCGGAGGCTCTGGCCCACGGTCATGGGCGGCCATCCCAACGCTCTCCGTCTGATGTGGCCCGGATTACGTCTTCGACCTCACTCGAACCTCCTTCAACGTCTTCACTCAACACAAGCGACCTCATGTCGCAACGGACAGTTCGAATACCCGACGCGTAACCACTAGTGCTCTGACCGTGTTGGTCTACCGGGTTCTTGCCCCCGCTGGGGCCAGGGCCGGTTGGATG
>NZ_JAMQAW010000055.1 GCF_023701525.1 Streptomyces albipurpureus | reverse complement strand
TCTGGGTTCCTCTCATAAAACCCATCTGACCTGCTATCACCACCCCCCGCATCCCGGGGGAACCTCAGATCGGAACGCGCCTCGGGACCACCCCCGCGCATGCGGGGACCACCGCAAGGAGAGCGCGATTCTCGACGCGCTGACCGGACCACCCCCGCGCATGCGGGGACCACCCATACCTGAAGCAACCTAACCGTTCACCACGTGGGCCACCCCCGCGCCTGCGGGGACCACCCGTACCGACTGGTGATCGGCTATGAGTACCGAGGGCCACCCCCGCGCCTGCGGGGACCACACCCCCTCGGTGAGCATGTTGGTGACCTCCTGCGGGCCACCCCCGCGCCTGCGGGGACCACACTTCCTGACCTGGGGCGATTCTAGCGATCATGGTCGATTTCCTTTAGTTGGAATCGACTCACCAGCCGCTCCACCCCGGTTCGTGAGTTCAACGTACCCCCACCCGCTCAACCCCCTCCCCGCGCAGTCATCCCGCATCCCCTGGATCATCCTCGACGCTCACAACCGATCTCTCTCCAGGGCGAATTGAGCAAGACCGATCATTTCTCGTCGACTGTCAGTGGCGCGCTCTAGGCTCCGGGATCAACTTATAGAGCGAAGGAGGCGACGTGTCCGGAACGAACTTCAAGGGCGAGGGTTTCAGTGATCCCGCGAACTTTGACGAGCTTGATGATGCCAACAATGCCGTAAGCCCGGACGTCGGAGCCTTCTCCCGTGACCGCAGGTGTCAGAGCAGCTTCGCACCCGAGGTCAGCGCCCCCGACCGCTTACCCCTCTTTGCCGTTCTCTGGGGGAAGTCCGAGGAGAGGGCAGGCGGGACGACCAATCTTCTGATCTCGCATCTACTCGATACGGCCGCGGTCGCGGAACGGCTCTGGGATACCTATCTCGCGCCCGCCACCAAGGGCATGTTGGACCACATCGCGGGTGGCGAAAGGAAGGGGAAGGGGCGGGCCTTCTTCAGTTGGCTCTGCGGAGTGCATGACCTGGGGAAAGCCACTCCTGCCTTTCAGTCGATGTGGCCCAAGGGCGCGAAGGCCGTCCGCGCCGCGGGGCTCGGATGGAATACGCATATCGTCAAGGCGCACCCCTGGCGGCATGATCGGGCCGGGGCCCATCTACTGCGGGAGTTGCTTCCCCAAGACGGGTGGCAGGACGAGCACATTGAGTGGGTGTGGCCCCTGGTCGCGGGGCATCACGGGGCTTTCCCCGAGTACCGGGCCACCATGCCGAATCGCAGATCAGGGAAGCATCTCGTCGGCCAAGGGCAGTGGCCCCAGGTGCAGGGCGCACTCTTGCGGTACTACACGGAGCAGCTCGGGTTTACTGGGATCGAGGAGGTCCAGCCCGTTCATATGCCATCCCGGGCCGCTCAACTGCACCTCAGCGGACTGATCGTCATGGCCGACTGGATCGCCAGTGATGAGAAGCACTTCAAAGGCGTGGACGACTTCGCGAAGGCCACCTTCAGCAGGGCAAGGGTGCGGGCTGCCGAGGCATGGGATGAGCTGCGGTTGCGCGGCGGCTGGGGGCAGCTCGCCGTGCCCGGGCCGGAGGTGTTCGCCGATCGGTTTGGGCACGGTCCCCGTCCCTCGCAGACGCTCGTGCTGGACGCGGCCCGCCGCATGGAGGCCCCCGGGCTGCTGGTCGTTGAAGCGCCCATGGGAGAGGGCAAGACAAAGGCGGCCCTGATGGCGGCCGAGATCCTCGCCGCGCGGTTCGGCGCGGACGGGGTCTTCGTCGGAATGCCCACACAGGCCACCAGCGACCCCATGTTCAGCAACGTACGGGCCTGGGCCGGGGCCATCGATGAGGGCCTGGCCGACCGGGTCGCGCTGCTGCACGGCAAGCGCATGTTCAACAAGGAGTGGCGTGAACTGCTGGAGGGCGGTACGGAAGATCCCGACGCCCGGTTCGGCAGTGTCGATGAGTTCGGCGGCTGCTGGGAAGACGATGAGTACGGGCTCACCCCGAGGGCCGAGGGGTGCCCCCAGTCGCGCGGGCCCGCAGAGTGGTTTCTCGGTGCCAAGCGTGGGCTGCTCTGCCCCTTTGTCGTCGGCACCATCGACCAATTGCTGTTCGCCGCGACCCGTACCAAGCATGTGATGCTGCGCATGGCCGGGCTGGCGGGCAAGGTTGTGGTGCTCGATGAAGTCCACGCGGCCGATGTCTATATGTCGCAGTTCCTCAAGGAAGGCCTGCGCTGGCTCGGGCAGGCGGGCACCCCCGTCGTACTGCTCTCCGCGACCCTCCCGCCCGCACAGCGCCGCGAGCTTGTCGACTCCTACCTCGCAGGTGCCGTATCCCGAGAGGAGTTCACCGCCGACGAACTGCCCGAACCGTCCGGCTATCCTTCCGCCACCGCGGTCTGGATGGCCAAGGACGGCTCAGGCCCCCGCTATGACGTGCGGGCAGGCACCAGTTGGCGTGCGGACCTCCAGGTCACAGTCGAGCTACTCCCCGAACGCATCCCGCCAGCTCAGGCTCCCATTGAGGACCGTGAGGCCGCCCTGGCGGAAGCCAACACGGCTGTCGTCGAGCTACTCCGTCGCGAGCTGGGCGACAGTGGCAGTGGCAGTGGCAGTGGCAGTGGCAGCGATGGCCATGGTGCTGGCGGCAACGGTGAAGGCGGCAGCGATGGTGGGGACGGTGGTGACGGCGATGGTAGGGAGGGCGGCGGCGGCTGTGCACTGGTCATCCGTAACACCGTCGAGCGTGCCCAAACCCTCTACACCGCACTGCGCGAACACTTCCACGACGAGGTGTTGTTGCTGCACGGCCGCCTCGCTGTTGCCGCCCGCGCCGATCGCACCGACACCTGTCTCCGTCTCCTGGGCGCGCCCAAGGGCACAACACCGCGGCCGAAGCGGCTTATCGTCGTCGCCACCCAGCTCGCCGAGCAGTCATTCGATGTGGACGCGGACCTTCTCATCACCGACCTCGCCCCCACTGATCTCCTCCTCCAGCGCGTCGGCCGTCTCCATCGACACAACGGTGTTACGCGCCCCGGGGGACTCACCGACCCCCGTGTGGTGATCACCGGATTCGACCATGACGCTGAGAGCAGAGCGCTGCCACCGCGATTCCACGGCGGCTCGGAGTTCATCTACGGACGGCATCTGCTGCTTCGCACCGCAGCTCAGGTCCTGGGGACCGCTGCCAAGGCCCAGCCCTGGAGTATCCCCTCCCAGGTCCCCGAGCTGGTCGCCGCCTGCTATGACCTCAGAGCCGGGGATGCCGACGTCAGCGCTGGCGCCCCGGAGGACCTCATCCCACCCCAGTGGCGCGAGAAAGCGGAGAAGGCCCAGACCGAGTGGGAGAGCAAGCAGCGTGAGCGGGCGGAAGAGGCCGCGACCTACCTCCTCACCCGGCGCGGTGACCGCGAGGGCGAGACCCTGTCCGGTCTGCACTACGCAGCGGTCCCCGGCGCGGGACGGGACACCGATATGGACGCCGTGGTGCGCGATGGCGAACCCAGTGTCGAAGTCATTCTCATCCGCCACGACGGCGCGACCTATCGCACCCTCTCGGGCCGATCCCTGACCGTGAACGGCGATGTTCCCGACGCACTGCTCGACGATGTCCTCGGCGGTACGGTCCGCCTGCCGCCGCGCTATACGGAAGCTGCGCAGCAGCTGACCCCACTGCCCGGCTGGCTCGGTCACCCCCGGTTGCGCTACAGCCCCGCGCTCGTCCTCGGCGTCGATCACCGCTCGGCTCCCCTCGCCGATCGAATACTCAGCTACGACCAAGAGCTCGGACTCGTCGAAGAGCGGCCTATACCTGCCACTTCCACTCCGTGACTCAGACTTTGCGACATTATTCAAACTTCCTGCCAAATGTCTTGCGCATGAGTAGAGTTGCTGCCGCCTCACAGGGAGAGGCAGTGCTTGGGGGGAACCAAGTTGTTCAATCTGTTGGATGAGCCATGGCTGTCCGTGCGCCGTGGCGACGACTCCATGCGTGCTGGCTCAGGCCTGGTAGAGGACATCGGATTGCGTCAGCTTCTGCTGGAGGCCGATCGCTTCCAGGATCTCATCGTCGACCTGCCCACTCAGAAGCCGGCGCTCTATCGTCAGCTGCTGCTGCCCATCGTCCTCGACGCACTGAGCCGACCCGGTAAGCCGGGCGACTGGGCCGTGATGTTCGAGCGGGGCGCCTTCACCTCGGAGCAGCGATCCAAGCTGACCGACTACTTCTCCGAGCACCACGATCTCTTTGACCTCTTCGACCCTCAGAACCCCTTCGGCCAGGTCGCCGATCTGCGCACGGCAAAGGACGAGACCAAGGGCTCCGCGCTGCTGGTCGCCACGGCGGCCACCGGCAACAATGTCCCGCTGTTCTCCTCCCGCACGGAGGGCGATCCGCTGGAGTTGTCTCCAGCCCAAGCAGCCCGCTGGCTGCTGCACACCCACTGTTGGGACACGGCTGCCATCAAGACCGGTGCTGTCGGCGACGCGCAGATGAAGGCCGGGAAGACCACGGGTAATCCGACCGGGCCGCTGGGGCAGCTCGGCGTGGTACTGCCGCGGGGACGGACCGTCTACGAGACGCTGCTGCTGAACATCCCGTCCGGGCAGCCGATCGTCTCGGACGATCGGCCGCAGTGGCGTAGGCGAGCGCGGGACGGCAAGATCGAGGAGACCCTGTCCTGTGCCACGCCCGAGTGGCGGATTCGCCCGGCCCGCGGGCTTCTGGACCTGTGGACCTGGCAATCGCGCAGAATCAGGCTCATTCCCGAGGAGACGCCCCTCGGTATCACGGTCACCCGGGTCATCGTCGCTGCCGGAGACCGGCTCACGGCGACGCCCCCCGAGGAGCCACACACCACCTGGAGCAAGCCGCGCATCAGTACTCGTCCCAGGAAGGCGACGAGTACGAAGAAGACGACGGCCAGCACCAGGCCCGCGAAGGCCCCCGCTGCTGAGCGCCCCAGGCAGCACCGCCCAGGGCAGGCTGCCTGGCGTGGGCTGGGTGCCCTGCTCGCTCTCGGCAGCGCCACCGATGACCGGGACGCGACCACCAAGTCCGCTGGGTTCCGCAGCAGTGTGCTGCTGGGACACCTCGCCGAAGTCGCCGACCGGATGTCGAAGACCTACCCCCTCCAGGTCGAGCTGACCGGCATTGTCTACGGCAACCAATCCGCAGTCATCGAGGACGTGTTCTTCGATGAACTCCCGCTTCCACTGGCCGCACTCGACCCGGATGGCGAAGTGTGCGAGGTCCTGCTCGATGTGGTGGGCAAGGCGGAGGAGCTGGCCACAGCGGTCAATGACCTCTCGGCGGATCTACGGCGTGCGGCCGGTAGCGACCCGATCCCCTGGGACAAGGGCCAGCGCCCCGGCGACACCCTGCTGCACGCCCTCGACCCTCTGGTACGTCGACTCCTGGTCGGGCTGCGCAAGGCAGACGAAGCCAGTGGTGACATGGACCAAGCCAACGGTGACCTGGGCCAAACCAACGGTGACATCGACCAAGCCGGCACGGACGGCCATGGCAGCCCGGAGTGCAACGCCGTGGTCGATGGGATCGATGGGGGTGCTGTCGGCGATGAGGTCGACAGGTTTGAGTCAGGCCGGTTGGCATGGGAACAGAAGGCCGGGCGTCTTACCTGGATAGTCGCCGAGCAGGTCTTGGCCACGGCCTCACCAGGGTTGTTCAGTGGCCGGAAGGTCACCAAAGACGGTAGGGAGATCGTGCATCGGCTCAGCACGGCTGAACGCGCGTTCCGATGCCGAGTGAACAAGATCCTCTCCCGTCGCGCTGCTCATCTCCGCGGTGAATGAATCCGCATCTGGGCCCAGCCACTTGGCTTGATGACCTTCCTACCGCCCGCGGCCACCATGACCAGTGGCCCGGGACGGACAATCCTCGACCTGTCGGCTGAAGGCCCATGCCGACGCCCCCGCCACGGCTGCGGTGTATGGGGTGCTGATCGCCAACGCCCCTGATCTGACGTCCCGATGCCCTGATGCCTCGATGCACCGATGCACCCGATATCCGACTGAAGCCGACCGACCGCGTGCTGATGCCGAGCAACTGAGCCATCGCCCTCGAACAGCCCCCCGAACAGCCCCGTCGACAGCCGATCCACCAAGGAGCCAATCCACCGAGAACTCAGCTACTGAACAAGTGAAGCGACTGAAGCAAGTGAAGCAACTGAAGCAACTGAACAACTTGAGTGATGGAAAAATCCGAAGGGGGACCGACCGCAGTGCCCACCAACGCCCGCGCCGATACCGATACAGATACCGCCGCCCGGGTTGCCCGCCGCTATTGGAACCAGCATGTGACCGGCGCCGGCAACTGGCGCCGAGACGCCTTCAGCGGGTCCGAGCTTCGAGCCGCCGGTGAAGACCTCGCAGCCCTCCGCTCGGGCCTCGGACGTCCCGCCGCGACCGTTCCCGCCCTCTGGCGCTACTACACATCCCCCGTTGACGGCCGGGTCACCCCCGAGCTTGAGGCGGAGCACGCGGCCCTCGCTCTCTACGGCCTCCATCAGCAGAGTCAGAGCAGCCCCATGCACCGAAGGGGAGTCACCATAGGAACTGCTCTGCGAGCCCTGCACCGTAGTGGCCGGTTCAGCGAGGAAGCGGTCGATCGCCGAGTAGCTGCGGCTGTCCACACCACCGCCGTCCCCGCCCTGCTCTATCGGCTCCGCGGGCTGGTCACACAGCTGCGCGCGGTGCAACAGCCCATCGACTACGACCAGTTGCTCTCCGATGTCTGGCGTTGGAGCCATCCCGAGCACCGACAGCGGGTCCGCCGGGAGTGGGGTCTCGCCTACCACGCCTGGGGCCCCTCGTCGCAGGACCGCACTCCCGCACCGGGGCGGCCAGCGTCACCAGATGGCAAGTCCACTACCACTGGCACCAAAGCCCCCAACCCCGTGCAGCACGCGTCCGCGCCATCCACCCCATAACGCGAATGAACAGAACCCCGGAGGAATCCATGGCGCTCTCCGCGTCCCGCACCTACATCGACGTCCACATTCTCCAGACCGTCCCACCGGCCAACCTCAACCGCGACGACCAGGGAAATCCGAAAGAGGCCTACTTCGGCGGTGTGCGCCGCTCCCGGGTCTCCTCGCAGGCATGGAAGCGTGCCACCCGTACGCACTTCACCGAGCGCCTGCCCCGGCAGGACCTCGCGACCCGTACCCGCCGTGTCATCGGTGCGCTCGCCGAGCAGATCGCCGATCGCACCGAACTGGACGCCGAAGCCGCCACCCGTCTGGCCAACGCCCTCCTCGCCCCGCTCAAGATCAGCGCGGGCAGGAAGGAGGGCGACACCGCGTATCTGTTCTTCTACGGCCGCCCCCAGCTGGTAGCCGTCGCCGAGCTGGTACGGGAGAGGGCCGCGGAGCTCGCCGCCCTGGACGACACCGCGCTGGCCGACGAGATCAAGCAGTTGGCCGTCCAGGAGAAGTTCAGCACCGGCCATCCCATGGACGTGGCGCTCTTCGGCCGGATGGTCGCCGATATCCCCGCGCTCAATGTCGATGCCGCGACCCAAGTGGCGCACGCTCTCTCCACCCACGCGGTGGAGTTGGAGTTCGACTACTTCACAGCCGTGGACGACGAGCAGAAGAAGGGCGAGGAGACCGGTGCCGGAATGATCGGCACGATCGGCTTCAACTCCGCGACCCTGTACCGGTACGCATCGGTGGGTCTGCACCAGCTGAGGGCGAACCTCTCGGACGATGAGGCGGCCATCAGCGCGGTGGAGGAGTTTCTGACCTCCTTCGCCCGTTCCATGCCCACCGGCTACGGCAATTCCTTCGCGCATCGGACCCTGCCCAGCCTGGTGGCCGTCGTCGTGCGTAAGGACCAGCCTGTCAACCTGGTCTCGGCCTTCGAGGAGCCGATCGATGTCACCTCCGACTCCATCACCGGCGTCACCTCCGGCATCGCGGCCGCCTCCGCCGGCAAGCTCGCCCAGGAGCAGAACAGGGCCGTCAAGGCTTGGGGCGACGCCCCCGCCCTCACGGGCCTCTGCCACACCTTCGATGAGTCCGGCGACACCGCGAAGCTGCTGGAGAGCGCCTTCGGTGAAGCCATTGCCTTTCCCCAGCTGCTGACCAGGGTCCGGGCCCACCTCACCGACGTTCCCGAGCAGGCCACCCGATGAGTGGTCCCCACAACGGCCCGACGGTCCTGCTGCTCAGGCTTGCCGGGCCCCTGCAAGCATGGGGCTCTCGCAGCGCGTTCAACCGCCGCGAGACGGGCGCCGAACCGACGAAGTCCGGAGTGATCGGACTGCTTGCCGCGGCGGCGGGCTACGCCCGTGACGATTCGCTCGACGAACTGCTGCCCCTGCGCCTGGGCGTACGGGTCGACCAGCCGGGGACCCTGCTGCGCGACTACCACACGGTCAGCGACTACCGGGGCCGCCCGCTGCCTCAGTCCGGTGTCACCGCCAAGGGCGTGCAGAAGCCGACAGCACCGGCCAAGCACACCCATGTCACCACCCGTTACTACCTCCAGGACGCCGTCTTCCTCGCCGCGGTGACCGGCCCGTACGACCTGCTCAGAGCCCTGGACCAGGCTGTACGCACCCCGGCGTTCCCGCTTGCGCTCGGTCGCCGATCCTGCCCGCCCACCCAGCCCATCTCGCTCGGGCTACGTGATGGCGATCTCGAAGACGCGCTACGGGAGGAGCCCTGGCAGGCGTCCGCTCGGGCACGCAAGCAGTACGCCAGGCAGTGGGGTCGCGAGCGGGGTCACGACGGTCCTCTCTATCCGGCCCGGGTCGACCGCTCCGTGACCGTCGAAGACCCGGAGGGCAATGACGTACTCCACGACGCTCCCGTCTCCTTCGACCCGCACGCCCGTCGCTTCACCAGTCGTCGCGTACGGCATGGCTGGCTCAGCATCCCCACCGACTTCCCACCCCCACCCGCCGACCCCAACCAATTCGATCTCAAGCAGAGTTCAAGCGGGTCCCAGGGCAACCCGGCCGATGGAGCCGCGAGCGCTGGACACGACCCGTTCGCCCTGCTGGGCTGGTGATGTCATGACCTATCTCTCCCGTATCAGGATCAACCCTCTTCGAGCGGAGAGTCGACGACTGCTCTCCAACCCGCGTGCCCTCCATGGCGCGGTCATGGGAGGACTTCCGGGCGCCGCAGACAGCGAGCGCACACTCTGGCGGCTGGACGCGGACAATCCGCACCGGCCGCAACTGTTTGTCCTTACCCGCTCCAAGCCGGACTGGACTCATATCGTCGAGCAAGCGGGGTGGCCGGACGCCGATGGCGAACACGCGGCGGTACGTGACTACGAGCCGTTGCTCGACCAGATCGCGACCGGCCGGGAGTTCGCCTTCCGGCTGACGGCCAACCCCGTACAGAACACGGCGTCCCCGACGAAGCCCACTTCCTCGCAGCGGGCACGGCTGGACGCCATGGAGGACGACAGGCGTGCCCGCGGCTTTCGGCTCGCCCACCGCACGGCGGCGGCGCAACTCGACTGGTTCCTCGCCCGGACGGAACGCTGGGGCTTCGCCGTACCCGACGCCCGCACCGATACGCCAGTGGCCGGTCTTGCCGATGCACCGCCGCCCGAAGAACCGAACAGTGCCCGGGACATCCGGATCATTGACCGCAGCCGCCACACCTTCACCAAGGGCGGCCGTGGACCGCGGGTCACCTTCCACAGCGCCACCTATGAGGGGCGCCTGCGCATCACCGACCCGGCGCTCTTCACCACCCGTCTGCTGGAGGGCATCGGCCCCTCGAAGGCGTACGGCTGCGGACTGCTGACCCTGGCGCCCCTGCCCGGAAGCGGGTGACGGCACGATGGCCGACATCTGGTGGAAAGCCGACGCGCACGATCTGCACCGCCTGGTGGACCGGGTATCGAGCGTGTACGTCGAGCGCAGCCATCTGGACCGCGATGAGAACGCCGTCGTGGTGATCAACAAGCGCGAGACGGTACGGATACCGGCAGCGATGATCGCCGTGATACTGCTCGGCCCCGGCACCCGCGTCACCCATGGCGCGATCCGACTGCTCGCGGACTCCGGGACTGCGGTGTGCTGGGTCGGCGAACAGGGCGTACGGATGTACGCCGCCGGCCTCGGCCCCAGCCGCAGCGCGGGGCTGCTCCACCGCCAGGCCTGGCTGGTCACCCGCCCCAGGGAACGCCTCGGTGTGGCACGGGCGATGTATGGGATGCGCTTCCCCGGCGAAGACGTCTCCTCGGCGACGATGCAACAACTCCGTGGCCGCGAAGGCGCCCGCTTCCGCAAGCTCTACCAGGAGCACTCCCGCCGTACCGGAGTCGCCTGGGACGGCCGGGTCTACAAGGCAGGTGACGCCTTCGCCGCCGGTGACGACCTCAACCGCCTGCTGTCGGCGGCCAACGCGGCGCTCTACGGCATCTGCCATGCGGTGATCGTCGGCCTGGGAACCAGCCCGGGCCTGGGCTTTGTCCACACGGGCTCGGCGATCTCCTTCGTCCTGGACATCGCTGACCTCTACAAGGCCGAGTACACCATCCCCCTGGCCTTCGACCTGATGGCCGGCGGCCTGACGGACGAACGGGACGCCCGGGTCGGCCTGCGCGATCAGATCGCGGAGACCAAACTACTCGGCCGGATCGTCAGCGATGTGAAGGGACTTCTCAGCCCAGCGGGCACGGACTTTGACACTCCCGAGACCAGCGAACTGTGGGACGAGAGGCTGGGCTCGGTGTCGGCCGGTGTCAACTACGCCTCGGAAGCCTCCACCTTCGCGGAAGCCGTGCTGGGAGACCAGCACATCGCGGTGATCGGCCCGGAACTTGAGGAGGGAAGTCCCGGAGCCTCGGGGACTTCCGAACCGTCGGGGGCTGAGGACCGTCCTGGCCGGAGGCGATCCGAGTGACGGTCATCGTCCTGATCGCCGCCCCTGAGGGCCTGAGAGGCCACCTCACCCGCTGGATGGTCGAGGTCAACGCAGGCGTCTTCGTGGGCAACCCAAGCCGCCGCGTCCGCGACCGCCTCTGGGAACTACTCGCATCAAGGATCGGCGACGGCCAGGCGGTCCTGGTAGAACCGGCCCCCAACGAACAGGGCTGGGCAGTCCGCACGGCGGGCCGCGACCGCTGGCGCCCGGTGGACTTCGACGGGCTGATCCTTACGGCACGGAATCGTCGCTGAGGGGGGCGGAGCTGGTGTCGTCCCCCGCAGAGGGCAGGGACGACACCAGCGCCTAGCCGGGCCTAGCGTCAGCTTGGGGATACCCCGCATGTGCGGGGACGACGGAAAAGGAATGAAAGCGATGACGGTGCCGGGGGGAACACCCCCGCGCGTGCGGGGACGACGCCCGCATCACCCTCGCCCGCGACGACGCCGACGGAACACCCCCGCGCGTGCGGGGACGACCGGTGCCGCAGCACGCGGACCGCGTTAGGCGTCGGAACACCCCCGCGCGTGCGGGGACGACGCGTAATTCGTCATAGACATGGACAGTGACCCGGGAACACCCCCGCGCGTGCGGGGACGACGTGCGGTCGACACCGTCCCGCTCGTCCATGAGCGGAACACCCCCGCGCGTGCGGGGACGACACTTGTTGACCTGGGGTGATTCTAGCGATCATGGGCGATTTCCTTTAGTTGGAATCCGGGGTCTTCGCCCTCCTGATCCCTCAACCCAGCTAGACGAATCCATGCCTTCATTGTTCCCCAGGTAGATGGCCTCAGCGCGGTTCAACCCGGATACGGGCGCGCGTAGAGGTCGGGCACATGGTGGGGGCGGTCGGGGTCAACGTCGGTGAGGGCGCGGATCGTTGTGGACCATCCGTAGAGTCGCTCGTCCAGGTCTCGTACGCACTGCTCGTGTTGGTGCCGGGCCAGTGACCTCCGGACCTCGCGGACTCGGTCCATCCCGGTGGCGCACCCGGTCAAGGACAGCTGGTCCAGGGCTCTGACCGCCCATGCGCATGCCTCTTCGGGGTGTCCGGACGCGGACTCGACCGCTGCGAGGTCGCCAAGGATCGCTATGGACTGTTTGGCCTCTGCTGGCCCGAGTGCGTTGAGGGCGCCGGTCAGGGTCTCCCTTGCCTGCGGCAGGTGGCCGGCTTTGAGTTGGGTGTTTCCCTTGAGCGCGGCCAGATGTACGGAGCTGAACCAGTCAAGCCAGGCGGGTGTCTCGTACTCACTGCCGGACGTCAGAACGTCCTCGGCGTGCTCGATGAGGTGCAGGGCTGCCTCCGCGCGTCCGCAAAGGGTCTCGCACTCCGCCTCTACGGTGTCCAACCAAGCCCATAGTTCGGCGCTCGCCGGGCCTCGTCGTGCGTAGGCGCGAGCCGCGGAGACCCGTTCGGACGCGGCTTCACGATTGCCTTCCCATCCTGGGATGAGGGCCGTATGGGCCAGGATCGCCGAGCCCAGCAGCGGGTCGTTGGCCTCGCTGGCGGCCTGCAAGGCGCGGAGCAGGGTGGCGTCCGCGCGCTCTGGCTCGCGAAGGTCGAAGAATTCGATACGCCCCCCGAGCATCCAGGTCTCGGCCAGTGCCGCGGCGACCGTCGACCGGGTGTGACCTGCGGTCTTCGGGAGTAGGGCGCAGCCGAGTACCGCGTGGGCGATCACGGCCGGGTGGAGGGCGGTCGGGGAGACCGACCAGTAGAGATGTCGGTGGGAGTGAGTGATCGCCTGGAAGTCATCCGCGACCGAAGCCGGTTGGATGGCACAAATCCCCCCTGCCGGTGCCGGAGCGAGGGTCGTCATGGCGCCTGGTCGTTGGCGTCCGGCGGAACCGTGGGCAGTGCGCTGGTCCCGGCCGTTCGGTGGGGTGAAGCCCAAGGTCTGCATGTCCAGGCCCAGGAGCTGGGTCAAGGCCTGTTGGCAGTCGGGGTGGGGCCAAGGAGGGCTATCGCTCTCCCACCGACGGATCTGCCGCTCACCCACTGACAGGCCGAGTTCATTCATCGCCGCTGCTAGAACCTGCTGCGACCGGTAACCAGCCGCCAGGCGAGCGGCCTTGAGCCGAGTGTTTCCTAAGCGCTGCGTCACTTCACCGTCTCCTCCGACTCATTTCAAGTTTCGTCATAGGCCCTCTCATTAAGCAACCATCATTCAAAAAGACATACATAAGCCCGGGTTTCGGCAACCTAAAGCCCGCATTAAGTCCTCCTATGAAGCGAGCTTGTGCCCCACTCTGGAGGAACCACGATCGGCGTTCACGATGAGGGAGCCGCACATGGTCATTTTCAGTACATCAGCTCTGCACGCTTCCGCTGATTCCCATGTTGGAACCGTTGGCATGGGACGGGGTACCTCTGGTGCACCTGCGCGCGTTGGACTGACCATGGCCGTGCTCCTGAGGGGCGGCTCCGGCCGTGTACCTGATTTCAGCGCTGAGTGGGACTTGCACCGTTTGCCCGACCTCCGTGGGCCGCGCCGGCAGGCCGCCCATGTACTGGCTCGATCGAAGGTGGCCTGACATGGGTGCTATGACGATCAAGGTGTACCACGTGACATCCGACGGGGTGCGCGGTCCCGTCCGGGCGCAGGTCGCGGTGGGGACTCGCGAGGGTCCACCCATGCCGGTTGAGCCCATGTGGTCCTCCGCCTTCCCGCCTTGTTCCTGTTCCCGTTGTAAGGACCTGGCCGGCAGTCTGGAGTGCGGGTGACGGGGACGCGGGTGTGGAGCCCCAGCCTCCGGGTGTAGGGAACAGCCTTCGAGGGCGCGAGGTACGTTGACTAGGACCAAGCGCTTGGAACGCGCTTGGTCCTAGAAACAGCTCCGCTGTCGCAGGGACGGACGGCCCGAGGGTCGGCGGAATCCAGGTCCCCCAGCGGGGACACCCCCGCACTCGCGGGGACCACGGCGCAGAGCGCGCGATCGCTGGAACACCCCCGCACCCGCGGGGACCGCACTTCCCAGCCTGCCGTGATTCTAGCGACCCTGGGTGATTTCACTGAGCTGGAATCCGGATGCCAGCACCCGGCCCCCTACCCATGAAATCCACCCAGCGCACCTCAGTATGCCCAACCGCCTTTCCCCGTATCAGTCGGCAAAGAGGCACTAGCCAACTCCCCCCACCGCTGCCCGCAACGCCCCCAGCACCCGATCCAGTTCCTCGGCCCCCACCCCGCCCCCCTGCGCGGCCTCCCCCGTACCCCCACCGCGGCCTCCCAGGGCGGACTTCACCAGCTCGGCCGCCGACAGGCCCAGCTCGCGGGCGCGGGCGTTCACCACCACCGCGAGGATGCCCTTGCCCTCCACTTGGGCGGCGACGGCGGCGACGCCCGGGCGGTTGGACGGCAGGGCGTTCCGTACCGACTCGGCCAGGTTGCGGGCCTCGGTCGCCGGGGCGTTGATGGTGGTGGTGGCCAGCAGGGTGCCGGATACATCTGCTGCCGCGGAGGCCAGCTCGGCGGCGTGGGACAGGGAGGCTTCCCGGCGTAGGCGGGCGTTCTCCTTGTCGGAAGCTTTCAGGCGGGCGAGGAGGGCCGCGATGCGGTCGGGGAGCTCGGCCCGGGGGCCGGGGACCTGTTCGGTGATCTGGGTGACCAGGTCGCGTTCGCGGGCCAGGTAGTCGAAGCCTTCGAGGCCCACCACCGCCTCAAGGCGGCGCATCCCCGCTCCCACCGAGGACTCCGCCGTCAGGGACACCACGCCGATTTGGGATGCCCGCTCCACATGCGTACCGCCGCAGAGCTCCCGGGACCACTCGCCGCCGATCTCGACGACCCTGACCTTGGCGCCGTAGGTCTCGTCGAACAGCGCCAGCGCACCCCCCTGCTTGGCCTGAGCCAGCGTCATCCACTCCACCCCCACCGGCAGGTCCCGCCGTAGTGCCCGGTTGGCGGCCTCCTCGATGTCGCCGCGGACGAGGGGGGAGAGGGCGCCCCGCCAGGGGAAGTCCAGACGGAGGTAGCCGGGGCGGTTGTAGGAGCCGGACTGGAGTGCGGAGGGGCCCAGGATTTCGCGTAGCGCCGCGTGCAGGACGTGCGTACCCGAGTGGGCCTGGCGGGCGCCCAGGCGCCAGTCGGGGTCGACCGCGGCCCGGAGCACATCGCCCGCCGCCAGATCGCCCGCGGTGATGCGGATCTGGTGCGCGACAAGGCCCGGTAGCGGGCGTTGGACGTCCAGTACGTCCGCCTCCACCGAGGCCCCCGTCAGCCGGCCCGCGTCGCTTTCCTGGCCGCCCGATTCGGCGTAGAACGGGGTGCGGTCGAGGATGACCGTCACCACCGCGTCCGCTCGGGCCGCCTTCACCGGACCGTTGGGTCCCAGCACCGCCAGCACCGTTGAGTCCGTGGTCAGCGTCTCCCAGGCCCGCCAGTCCGTCGGCCCGTGTTCGTCGAGGACCGCTCGCAGGGCCGCGGTGTCCAGTGGGGCCGCGCCCTTGCGGGCCCGTGCGTCGGCCCTGGCCCGTTCCCGTTGGGCCGTCATCAAGGCGGTGAAGCCCTCCCGGTCCACCTCGATGCCCTGTTCGGCGGCCATCTCCAGGGTGAGGTCGATGGGAAAGCCGTAGGTGTCATGCAGCAGGAACGCCTGGGCCCCCGGAAGCGAGCGCCCGCCCTCCCCCTTCACCGTCGCTACCGCCGTATCCAGCACTGTTGTGCCCTGACGCAGGGTGGAACGGAAGGCGTCCTCCTCCGCGTCCGCCCGCTCGGCGCTACGGACATACGCCTCCGCAACCTCCGGATAGCTACTGGCCATACAGTCCCGAGCCACCGGCAGCAGCTCGGGCAATGCCAGCCCCTCATAGCCGAGTTGGCGCATCGAGCGCACCGCCCGGCGCAGAATGCGACGCAGTACGTATCCCCGGCCCTCATTGCCGGGGGCGGTGCCGTCGGTGAGCAGCATCAGGGCGGTGCGTACATGGTCGGCGACCACCCTCAGCCGCACGTCGGCCTGGTGGTCGGCCCCGTACCGTACGCCCGCGAGTTCGGCCGCGCGGTCCAGGATCGGGCGGGTCTCGTCGATCTCGTACAGGTTGTCCACACCCTGGAGCAGGGTGGCCATCCGCTCAAGGCCCATACCGGTGTCGATGTTGCGGCGCGGCAGCTCGCCCAGAATGGGGTAGCCGGACTTGCCGGGCCCCTCGCCGCGCTCGTACTGCATGAAGACGAGGTTCCAGAACTCCATGTACCGGTCCTCGTCCACCTCGGGACCGCCCTCGCGACCGAGCGCCGGGCCCCGGTCGTAGTACAGCTCGGAGCAGGGTCCGCAGGGCCCGGGTACGCCCATGGACCAGAAGTTGTCCTCGTCGCCGCGTGCCACGATCCGCTCGTCGGGCAGCCCCGCGATGCGGCGCCACAGTCCGCGCGCATCGCCGTCCGAGTGGTGGACCGTCACCCAGATGCGGTCCGGGTCCAGCCCGTATCCGCCGTCCGCGATCGACTTGGTCGACAGCTCCCAGGCGTGGGCGATGGCCTCTTCCTTGAAGTAGTCGCCGAAGGAGAAGTTGCCGTTCATCTGGAAGAACGAGCCGTGCCTGGTCGTCTTGCCGACTTCCTCGATATCGAGCGTACGGATGCACTTCTGCACGCTCGTCGCCCGTGGCCAGGGCGGCTCGGCGGTACCGGTCAGATACGGCTTGAAGGGGACCATTCCCGCGTTGACGAACAACAGCGTCGGGTCGGGCGTCGGGAGTGGCGCGCTGGGGACGACGGTGTGGCCGCGCTCGGCGAAGTAGTCGAGGAAGCGGGTCCGGACTTCTGGGGTACGCACGGTTGCTCCAACGGAGGCGGGGATATCAGCGGGGGGTGGTGGCCGGGTGGTGCGGGCTGAGGAAGACGACCACGCTCCGGCCCTCGGGCGCGGGATGGATGACCTGACGCCAGCCCGCCCGCTGGTAGAAGCGCAGAGCCTCATCGGCGCGTACGGACGTCAGCAGCCAACTCCTGCCGTCCGGTGCGTCCGCCGTCACCGTATCCAGCAGTGCCCGGGCGATGCCGTGACCACGCGCATGGTGTGCCACGGCGAGTTCATCGACCTCGACCGCGCCAGCCAGCCACTCGGCGGTACGCGCGGGACCGAGCGCCGCGCCCACCTGGGGGTAGCAACGGTCGTCGGGCAGCACCGCCGGGGTGGTCCACGCGGTGGCGAAGCCCACCACCTCGGTTCCGCCGACCGTGGCCAGCGCATAGGTGAACCCCGGTCGGGCCGAGTCGGCGATCAGCCGGGCCGGATAGCCGGCCGCCTCTTCGTCGTCCGCGTACCAGGGCGGTCCGCCGAAGGCGTCCCGGTACACCTTCCGGATGCCGGGCAGCCAAGCCCTCAGTTCGGGGAGGGAACCGGCCCCCACCTCGGTCTTCATACGACCGCGAGCCGGGCGGACCGCTGCCCCCGGTGCCGTATGGCCATCGGTCGGTGGTCCCGTGACCTGCGGATACCTGCCAGCAGTACCGTCATTGCCCGGTAGAGCGTTGACATCCGGTTTCATCCGGCCAACGCCCGGGAGCGGGGTTGAAGCGCCGCGTACTCCAGGGGTGCCGAGGGATCGATCGACACCTCCAGCGGTGCCGGCTCGGCGCCCGCCCGCACCAGCAGATCCCCCACCGCCGCGATCATCGCGCCGTTGTCCGTGCACAGCCCCGGACGCGGTACGCGCAGGGTGATTCCCGCCGCCCGGCAACGCTCCTCGGCGAGCGCCCGCACCCGGGAGTTCGCCGCCACCCCACCGACCACCACGAGCGTGGAGACATGGTGATCGAGACAGGCCGCGACCGCCTTGCGGGTCAGCACATCCGCCACCGCCTCCTGCAACGCCGCCGCCCCATCGGCCACCGGCAGCGGCCCGCCCCCATGACGCTCGGCCCAGCGCGCGGCGGCGGTCTTCAGCCCGGAGAAGGAGAAGGCGTACGGGTCGTCCCCAGGGCCCGTGAGCGGACGAGGGAACCTCACCGCCCGAGGATCGCCCTCGCGCGCCGCGCGGTCGATCGCCGGGCCGCCCGGATACGGCAGGCCGAAGACCCGGGCGACCTTGTCGAAGCACTCGCCCGCCGCGTCATCGAGGGTGTCGCCGAGGTGGACGATCGGATCGCGCGCCAGATCCCGTACGAGCAGGAGCGAGGTGTGCCCGCCGGAGACGATCAGCACCATGCAGGGGTCGGGGAGCGGCCCATGGTCCAGGGTGTCGGCGGCTACATGACCGGCGAGGTGGTGCACCCCGTAGAGCGGTACGTCCAGGGCATAGGCCAACCCCTTCGCGCCGGCCACCCCCACCTGCAGCGCACCGGACAGACCGGGCCCCGTGGTCACGGCGACCGCGTCGATGTCCGCCATCCGCAGACCGGCCTCGGACAGGGCCCGGTGCACCACCGGGGCGAACGAGTGGACATGCGCACGCGCCGCGATCTCGGGAACCACCCCTCCGAACCGGGCGTGCTCGTCCATGCTCGACGCCACGGCATGACCCAGCAGCACACCGTCCCGCACCAGACCAGCCCCGGTCTCATCGCATGAGGACTCGATCCCGAGCACCACCGGAGACGACATGGGTGACTCCTTCTGCCATCAATGTGTAGTTGCGAAGTGTGTGCAATAAGGGTACGGCGGTATGCACCTGGCAGGGGGCGCGGAGGGGGTGGACAGTAGAGTTTCGGCTTGTCAGGCCCGAAGACCTGGCCGCCCCCATCAGCCCCGACCAACGGGACAAGCCTTGACCCCCGAGCCCGCCGAGCTTTACGCGACGCCCGCCGCCCCTGCCACCCCGCCGCCCCCGGTCACCGTCGTCGGCGTCGGCGCGGACGGCTGGGACGGGCTGCCGGAGACCTCGCGGGCCGCGCTGCTCGGGGCAGAGGTGGTGATCGGCGGCCGACGCCAGCTGGAACTACTGCCACCGTCCTGCGTCGGCGAACGGGTGCCCTGGCCCTCACCACTGCGCCCCGCCGTCGCCGCGCTGCTCGCGACCCATCGGGAACGCGGAGTCGTGGTCCTGGCCAGCGGAGATCCCATGTTCTACGGGATCGGGCGCGCCCTCACCGAAGAACTGGGCAGCCAGACATCGGGAGGAGCCGAAGAACTGGGCGGCCAGGCGCGGGAAGGCGCGGAGCCGGACAGTTCGGTCGGATTGCGCGTTCTGCCGCATCCATCGTCCGTGTCCTACGCCTGCGCCCGCCTCGGCTGGCCGGTGGAGGACACCGAGGTCATCACCCTGGTCGGCCGACCCATCGCCAGGCTCGCATCCGCGCTCCACAACGGCCGCCGACTGCTGGTGCTGAGCGCCGGCGCCCACACCCCGGCCGAGGTCGCCCGCCTGCTGAGCGAGCACGGCTACGGCCCCAGCACGATGCGGGTACTGGAACAGCTCGGCGGCCCGGCCGAGGCACACATCACCGGCACCGCCGAGAGCTGGGAGCATCCACCCGGCGACGCACTCAACATCATCGCGGTGGAGTGCGTACGCGACTCACACGCCCCGCGCATCGGAGCGGTACCCGGCCTGCCCGATGACGCCTACGAACACGATGGCCAACTCACCAAACGCCATGTTCGCGCGGCAACCCTCGGCTCACTCGCCCCAGCCCCCGGGGAGCTGTTGTGGGACATCGGCGGGGGATCGGGATCGATCGCGATCGAGTGGATGCGTACCCACCCCTCCTGCCGAGCCATCACCGTCGAACGCGACCCGGTACGCGCCGAACGCATCGGACGCAACGCCGACCGGCTCGGTGTGCCGGCGTTGCGGGTGGTCAGCGGCCGAGCACCGGACGTCCTGGCCGGGCTTCCCGTCCCGGACGCCGTCTTCATCGGCGGTGGACTGACGGCGCCTGGGCTGGTCGACGCCTGCTGGGACGCGCTGCCACCGGGCGGGCGGCTGGTCGCCAACACCGTGACCCTGGAGTCGGAGGCGCTGCTCGCCGACCGCTACCGGCAGCACGGCGGTGAACTGGTCCGACTCGCCGTGGCCCATGCCGTACCCGTCGGAGCCTTCACCGGCTGGCGACAGGCCATGCCGGTCACCCAGTGGACCGTCACCAAACCCTCCCCGCTCCCTTCCCCGCTCCCTTCTTCGCCCGCTTCTTCTTGAACGCCCTCGTTCTTCTTTAACGCCCTCGTCGGAACCGCCCGCAGTAGGACCCGCAGTAGGAGATGACAGATGACCGTCTACTTCATAGGCGCCGGCCCCGGTGCCGCCGACCTGATCACCGTGCGCGGCGCCCGCACCCTCGCCTCCTGCCAGGTCTGCCTGTACGCGGGCAGCCTCGTCCCCCGCGAACTCCTGGCCGAATGCCCACCGGACGCCCGCCTGGTGGACACGGCCCAACTCGACCTCGACCAGATCACCGCCGAGGTCGTCCGCGCCCACGAGGAGGGCCACGATGTGGCCCGACTGCACTCGGGAGACCCTTCCGTCTTCAGCGCGGTAGCCGAACAGATGCGCCGCCTGGACGCGGCGGGCATCCCGTACGAGGTGATCCCCGGAGTCCCCGCCTTCGCGGCCGCGGCAGCGGCCCTCAAGCGCGAACTGACCGTGCCCACGGTGGGCCAGACCGTCATCCTCACCCGCGTAGCCAACCGCGCCACCGCCATGCCGGACGGCGAGGACCTGGCCACCCTGGGCCGCAGCGGCGCCCTGATCGTGCTGCACCTGGCCACCCGCTACGTGGACCGGGTGGTGGACGAACTCCTCCCGCACTACGGGCCCCAGTGCCCGGCCGCGGTGGTGGCGTACGCCTCACGCCCGGAGGAGGTCATCCTGCGGGGCACGCTGGAAACGATCGCCGCCCAGGTGAAGGAGGCGGGCATCCTCCGCACAGCGGTCATCATGGTCGGCCAGACCCTGGGCGCCGAACAGTTCAGGGACAGCCACCTGTACTCACCGGGGCGGGATCGGGCGCAGGCCGAGCACGCTTGCTGAGGGGCGTTGTAGTTTGGTGGGGTGGTGGTGACGGCGTTCGAGGGCTGGGGAGTTGGGGTGCGGGGGACCGGATTCCAACTAAAGGAAATGGCCCATGATCGCTAAGATCACCGCAGGTCAGGAAGTGTGGTCCCCGCGCGTGCGGGGGTGGTCCCTGGGCCGAGTGCAGGGTAGGACCCAGACCAGCGGTGGTCCCCGCGCGTGCGGGGGTGGTCCCCGGTGCCTTCAGCACCCCGGCGGCCCCGTAGAGTGGTCCCCGCGCGTGCGGGGGTGGTCCGGCCCGTCCAGCCGAGGTGAGGTTCCCCCGGGATGCGGGGGGTGGTGATAGCAGGTCAGATGGGTTTTATGAGAGGAACCCAG
>NZ_JAMQAW010000054.1 GCF_023701525.1 Streptomyces albipurpureus | reverse complement strand
TTCTGCCGACCCGAGCAGAGTGTGGGCGATGTCATCACCGAGCTGCAGGACCGGCAGACCACACTCCTCGACCACCACTACTACGGACTGGCCGACATCCAACGCGGCACCGGACTACCCGCCCTGTTCGACACTTTCGTTGGGTTCGAGAACTACCCGGTCGACCGTGAGGGCATCAGCGAGGCGAACACCTCGGCGGGGATCACGGTCGACGCCATCCGGCCGCTCGCGGGCGCCCACTACGCGCTCGCCCTCGGCTCCGGTGATCCCTACCTGAGGCTCGTCCTCGACTACCAGAACAACCTCTACGACCCCGACGAGGCTGGGGCGATCGCTACCCGGTTGGTGCGGGTGTTGGAGCAGGTGGCCGCCGACCCGCAGCTGCCGGTCGGTGCGATCGAGGTGCTCTCGGGGCAGGAGCGCGAGTGGCTGCTGCGGGAGGTCAACCAGACAGCGCACCCGGTGGCCGCGGGCACTTTGCCGGACGCGTTCGAGGGGCAGGTGGAGCGTGGCCCGGACCGTATCGCTGTGGTTGGCGAGCGGGAGACGCTGACCTATGCGGAGTTCAACCGGCGTGCCAACCAGTTGGCGCACTGGCTGGTCGAGCAGGGCGCGGGTCCCGAGCGGATCGTGGCGGTGCGTATCCCCCGTTCGGTTGAGCTGATGGTGGCGGCCTACGCGGTGGTCAAGGCCGGTGCGGCCTATCTGCCGGTGGACACCGAACTGCCCGAGGACCGGGTGCGCCAGCTCCTGGACAGCGCCGAGCCCGTGCTGACACTCGACGAAACACTCCCACAAGTCTCCGGGTATCCGGAGACCAACCCGGAGCGTGTGTTGTCACCGGACAACGCCGCCTATGTCATCTACACCTCCGGCTCCACCGGTGGCCCCAAGGGTGTGCAGGTGTCACACCGGTCGATCATGAACCGCATCGAATGGGGTCTGGCGCACTTCGATGTCACGCCCGAAGACCGGATGCTGTTCGGCACGTCGCCGGGCTTCGACGCGTCGGTTCCGGAGCTCTTCGCCCCGTTGCAGATGGGCGCCGCGGTCGTCATCGCACGCCCCGACGGGCGCCGCGAACCGTCCTATCTGGCCGAGCTGATCCAACGGGAGCAGGTGACCAGCGCGGTCTTCGTATCCTCCCTACTGGAGAGTTTCCTCGCCGAACCCGCGGCGAAGAAGTGCACCAGCCTGCGCTGGATCGAGGTCGGTGCTGAGCCGTTCCCGGCGGCGCTGGCCAACAGCGCCACCGATCTACTGCCCGGCTGCGTCGCCCACAACCTCTACGGCCCGACCGAGGCCGCAGTGGAGGTCACCGCATACCGACATGTGCCGGGCGCTGACCGGGTGCCGATCGGCACACCGATCTGGAACACCCAGGTGTATGTGCTGGACCAGGCCCTGCGCCCGGTCGCGCCCGGCGTCACCGGTGAGCTGTACCTCGCCGGCATCGGACTCGCCCGAGGCTACCTCGGACAGGCCGCGCTGACCGCTGAGCGGTTCATCGCCAGCCCCTATGGCGAGCCCGGCACACGGATGTACCGCACTGGCGACCTCGTGCGATGGAACAAGGACGGCCAGCTTGAGTACGTCGGCCGAGCCGACTTCCAGATCAAACTCCGCGGGTTCCGCATCGAACTGGGCGAGGTGGAGTCGGCGCTGACCGCGCACCCGGATGTCGACAAGGCGGTCGCCGTCGTGCGGGAGGACCGCACCGGTGACCAGCGGCTGGTCGCGTATGTGGTGCGGGACGGCGAGGCGGACCCGGCCGGGCCGGATGTCGAGGCCCTGACGGACCGGCTCCGGGAGCATCTGCCGGAGTACATGGTCCCCTCGGCGATCGTGCCGATGGCCGAGTTTCCCACGACACCCAGTGGGAAACTCGACCGAGCCGCGCTCCCCCCACCCGACCACGCCGGAGCCGCGACTGGGCGGGGGCCGCGCAACCACAAGGAAGAAGTCCTGTGCCGGCTGTTCGCCGAGCTGCTCGGTGCGGAGGAGGTCGGCGTCGACGCCCACTTCTTCGACCTCGGCGGGCATTCGCTGCTGGCCACCCGGTTGATCGGCCGCATACGCACGGAGCTCAACGTCGACGTGAAGGTCACGACGGTCTTCGGTAATCCGACCGTCGCCCAGTTGGTGGTTCAGATCGAGGAACTGGCCACGTCGAACCGACCCCAGCTGCGCCAGATGACCGATTAGGAGAGCGTCGATGATCCCGTTGTCCTTCGCCCAGAGCCGGCTGTGGTTCCTCTACCGCCTGGAAGGCCCGTCCGCCACCTACAACGGCCCGTTCGCCCTCCGCCTGGAGGGGCCGCTGGACACCGCGGCCCTGGCCGCGGCGGTGCAGGACGTCGCCACCCGGCACGAGGCTCTGCGTACCCTGATCGTGGAGGACGCGGACGGCACACCGGAGCAGCGGATCCTGCCTGCGCAGGAGGCGGCCCTCCCCTTCCGGGTGGTCGACGTGGCCGCGGACGCGTTGGACGCGGCACTGCACCAGGTGGCATCCGAGACGTTCCGCCTGGAGACAGACCTTCCCCTACGGACGACGGTGCTCCGGACCGGTCCCCTGGACCATGTCCTGGCGTTCGTGTTCCATCACATCGCCGCCGACGGGGCGTCGATGGGGCCGTTCCTCCGCGACCTGGTGTCGGCGTACTCGGCCCGCCACCAGGGGAATGCCCCGGACTGGACGCCGCTTCCGGTGCAGTACAAGGACTACACCCTGTGGCAGCGGCAGTTGCTGGGCGACGAAGACGACCCGGGAAGTATCACCGCGGAGCAACTGGGCTACTGGCGGCAGGAACTGGCCGGGGTGCCGCAGCCGGTGCAGCTGCCCCTGAACCGGCCGAGGCCGACGGCCGCCGACCACCGCGGCGGGCACGTCGACTTCGAGCTGGAACCCGAACTGCTCGCCGGGATCGGGAAGCTGACCGCGGACCGCGGTGCGACGGCGCCGATGGTCGCTCAGGCCGCGCTCGCGGTTCTCCTGCACCACCTGGGCGCCGGTAACGACCTGACGATCGGCAGCCCGATCGAGGGCCGCGCCGACGAGCAACTCGACGACCTGATCGGGTTCTTCGTCAACACCTGGGTACTGCGTGTCGACCTGTCAGAGAACCCGTCGTTCGGTGATCTCGTGGATCAGGTGCGGGCAAGGGCCCTGGCCGCGTACGACAACCAGGACATTCCTTTCGAGCGCCTGGTGGGGCTGGTCAACCCGGAGCGCTCCACCTCGTACTCGCCGCTGTTCCAGGTGATGCTGGCCTGGCAGTTCCCGTGGTCGGAGATCGAGATGCCGGGTCTGCGGGTCGCACCGGTCGCGGTGGGCACCGATACCGCGAAGTTCGACCTGTTCTTCAACATCATTCCGGATGTGTCCGGGCGCGCGTATGGGCGGCTGGAGTACGCGGCGGAACTGTTCGACCACTCAACGGCCGAGAGTTTCGTCGACCGTTATGTGCGTGTGCTGCGGCAGGTGGTCGCCGACCCAGGGGCGCGGCTCAGCGGGGTGGATGTGCTCACCGACGCCGAGCGGGATTGGTTGGCACGGCTCAACAAGACCGCGGCACCGGTATCTGGGGCGACGGTGCCGGAACTCGTCACAGCCCAGGTGATGGAGACACCGGACGCGATCGCGGTGGTGGCCGGGCGAACCACGTTGTCGTATCGGGAGCTGAACGAACGCGCCGGCAAGTTGGCCACGCTCCTGCGCGAACGTGGGGTCGGGCCGGATGTGCTGGTGGCGGTCGCGTTGCCACGGACGGCGGACCTGGTCGTCACCCTGCTGGGTGTGCTCAAGGCCGGCGGTGCCTATCTGCCCATCGATCCCGAGTACCCAGCCGCGCGCATAGACCTCCTGCTCAACACCGCCGATCCCGCACTGGTACTGACCGATGGGGAGACGGCGGCGGTACTGCCGGAATGCCAAGTGCCGATACTCCAACTCGCCGACTTGAACGTCGACGGCCTCGACGGGGCCGTCGTCGAAGGGGCGGACCCGCGTATCAGGCCGGACAACCTGGCGTACGTGATGTACACCTCCGGCTCCACGGGCAAGCCCAAGGGCGTCGCCATCACCCACGCCACCGTGGTCAACGCCGTGCGCCATGTGCGGCAGACGGCACAGATGGAGCCGGGAGCCCGTATGCTCGCCGCGACCTCGGTGACCTTCGATGTCTCGGTGTTCGAGATCTTCGCCGCACTCGCCGCCGGAGCGAGCGTCGAGATCGTGCGTGACGTACTCGAACTCGCCGAACGCGACCGATGGTCGGGCACCACCATCAACGCGGTGCCGAGGGTGTTCTCCGCACTCCTCGATACCGTGATCAAGAACCCGGGCGCCCTCGAACTCGACTTCCAGACCGTGATCTTCGGCGGCGAGGCACTCTCGGCCGATCTGGTCCACAGGGTGCACCAGGCGTTTCCTGATGTCCGGGTCGTCCACGGTTACGGACAGACCGAGAGCTTCTACTACTCCGTTTTCGAGGTCCCGCGGCAGTTGGCGGGGGTGGGTGCGATTCCGATCGGGAGACCGGTCGCGAACATGCGTGCCTA
>NZ_JAMQAW010000053.1 GCF_023701525.1 Streptomyces albipurpureus | reverse complement strand
CAGCTCACCTACCAGGAGCTGAACGCGCGGGCGAACCAGCTAGCCCGGTATCTGATCGGTCAGGGCGCGGGGCCGGAAGGGCTGGTGGGGTTGGCCCTGCCGCGCTCCGCGGAGCTGATCGTGACCCTCCTGGCCGTCCTGAAGTCAGGGGCCGGATACGTACCCATCGACCCCGACTACCCAGCGGACCGTATCGCCTCCATGCTCGACGACGCCCAACCCGCCCTACTCATCACCGACACACAGACCGCCCCCGCCGTGCCGGAGGCGGGTTCCATCCGACAGGTCCTGCTGGATGACGCCGACACGGCCCGGCACATCACCAGCCTGGACAACACGGATGTCACCGACACCGACCGTTCCGGCGCACTGCTGCCGCAGCACCCCGCCTACGTCATCTACACCTCCGGCTCCACCGGCAAGCCCAAAGGCGTCACCATCACCCACGAAGGGCTGGTGAACCGGCTGCTATGGATGCAGGCGGAATACTGTTTGACCAGGGAGGATCGCGTTCTGCAGAAGACACCGTCGAGCTTCGACGTGTCAGTCTGGGAATTCTTCTGGCCTCTCATTGTGGGTGCATCACTGGTAGTCGCTGTTCCTGGCGCCCATAGGGACCCCGAGGAACTCGTTGCTCTGATCAATAGGGCAAAGGTCACGACAGCCCACTTCGTGCCGTCAATGCTCCAGGGCTTCATACAGCAGGCCGGCGCGGAGTCCTGCATCACTCTTCGCCGCGTGATCTGTAGTGGTGAAGCGCTCTCAGCTGAGCTGCAGAACGCCGTTCTGGAACGACTACCTGCTCGCGTGTACAACCTTTACGGTCCTACAGAAGCCACAGTTGACGTCACCTACTGGGAGTGCCGAGCGGGCGACTTCTCCGTCCCGATCGGTGGTCCGGTATGGAACACGCGGGTGTATGTGTTGGATGCGGGTCTGTGTCCGGTGGCGGTGGGTGTGCAGGGCGAGCTCTACATTGCCGGCGCCCAGCTCGCCCGCGGCTATCTGGGGCGCCCGGACCTCACCGCCGAGCGCTTCATTGCCAACCCGTTCGGTGGTTTGGGTGGGCGGATGTATCGGACCGGGGATGTGGTGCGGTGGCGTGCGGATGGGGTCCTGGAGTTTGTGGGTCGTGCCGATGCGCAGGTGAAGGTACGCGGGTTCCGTATCGAGCCCGGTGAGATCGAAACCGTGCTCGCCACCCACCCCAGCGTCGGCCAAGCGGCGGTCCTGGTCCGCGAGGACCGGCCGGGCGACAAACGCTTGGTCGCGTATGTGGTTCCCGCCCAGCTGAGCACCGACTCTGTCTCGGTTGTGGATGCTGATACTTCCCTCGTCACTGGGTTCGGTTCCGATTCCGACTCTGGTGTTGTGTCGGTGGTTGATGTGTCGGTGTTGCGGGGTGTGGTGGTGGAGCGCCTGCCGGACTATATGGTGCCGTCGGCTTTTGTGGTGCTGGATGCTTTGCCGTTGACGCCGAATGGGAAGCTGGATCGTCAGGCTCTTCCCGTTCCTGAGGTTGCTGTCAAGGTTTCTGGTCGTGGGCCGCGTAGTGCTCGGGAGGAGGTGTTGTGTTCGCTGTTCGCCGAGGTTTTGGGTGTGGCCGAGGTCGGTATTGATGACGGCTTCTTTGATCTGGGTGGCGACAGCATTGTGTCGATTCAGTTGGTGGCGCGGGCGCGGGCGGTGGGGTTGGTGATTGCGCCGCGGGATGTGTTTGAGCGGAAGACGGTTGAGGGTTTGGCGTTGGTGGCCGGTGTGGTGGGTGAGGCGCTGCCGGTGGTCGGGGACGGTGTGGGGGTGGTGCCGTTGACGCCGATCATGCATCAGTTGCGCGAGCAGGGTGGGCCGGTGGATGGGTTTAGTCAGGGTGTCTTGCTGCGGGTTCCGCCGGGGTTGGGGGTGGAGGCGTTGACGGTCGCGGTGCGGTCGGTGCTGGATCATCATGATGTGTTGCGGGCCCGGTTGGACATTGTTGGTGACTGGTCGCTGGTTGTTCCCGCGGTTGGTGCGGTGGATGCGGGTTGGTGTGTGCGTCGGGTGGCGGCTGAGGGTTTGGATGGGGCTGGCCTGGCGGAGTTGGTGAGGTTGGAGGGGGAAGCGGCGCGGGCTCGGCTGGCGCCCCGGGAGGGGGTGATGCTGCAGGTGGTGTGGTTCGATGCTGGCCCGAGCGAGGCGGGGCGCCTGTTGGTCGTGGCGCATCATCTGGTGGTTGATGGGGTGTCCTGGCGGATCCTGCTGCCCGACCTGCAAACCGCATGGGAAGCCGCCGCAGCGAATCGGCAGGCCCAGCTGCAGCCATGTGGCACCAGCTTCCGCCACTGGTCACTCCAACTCTCCTCCGAAGCGGACATGCGGTTGCCAGAACTGCCGCTGTGGCAGGGCATTTTGGAAGGCTCGGACCCGTTGCTGGGCAAGCGGGCCCTGGACCCTGCCCGGGACACATGGGCGACAGCCAAGCACCTTTCGCTTACGTTGTCGGCGGCGGAGACAAAGCCACTGGTCTTCGAGATTCCCACATTGCTCAGATGCGGAGTCGAAGATGTGTTGCTGACGGCGCTTTTGCTGTCCGTCGGTAAGTGGCGGCCCCAGGGGGAGAATTCCGCCGTTCCGGACCTTTTTGTAGAACTTGAACGCCATGGTCGGGATGGCGACCTCTCCGGTGACGGAGTAAGCAGGACCGTTGGATGGTTCACTAGCACCTTCCCTGTCCGTCTCGTAGCCCCCGCTGAGGAGGAAACTCTGCGAGAAGCCGCTCTCCAGGCTGCGCTGAAGAGCACGAAGGAAAAGCTGCGATCCGTTCCCGACAATGGTTTGGGGTACGGGCTGCTGCGGCACCTGAGTTCCGAGGGATCCCAGAAACTGGCTGGGAAACCCGATCCCCAGGTGCTGTTCAACTACCTCGGGCGAGTACCTGTGGGAGGGAAGATGACGGCCCAGAGGGAATGGACCCTCTCACTCGAAGGGCAGATCGGCGCTAGTGCGGATCCAGAAATGCCCATCTCCCACAGCATTATCGTTAATGCCGTGACGCAAGATAAGCGGAACGGAACAGAGTTGACCATCAACTGGTCGTGGCCGGATGAAGTATTTGACGAGGGCCGAGTCAGTGAGCTGTCGGGAACCTTCCGCTACTTCCTTTCTGCTCTAGCGCAGAGTGCAAAGAGCCCTGCGGCTGGTGGGCTTACCCCCTCCGATGTGGGGCTCCTAAACCTGAGTCAAGACGAGATTGATGAATTCGAGCTTGACGAGCTGGAAGACTGAACTGGAGGGACTTGCTGTGAAGCGTTCCAAGATTGAAGATCTGCTGCCGCTTTCGCCTCTGCAGGAGGGAATATTCTTCCACTCTCACTACGATGAGAGTGCTGCAGATTCCTACATCGTGCAGGTCGTCGCCTCGCTCAGGGGAAACCTGGACAGCGGGTCATTGCATTCGGCCGTGAAAAGCTTGCTGGCGCGACATTCGAGCTTGCGTCTTCGGTTTCGATACCGAAAGTCAGGCAAGCCGATTCAGATGGTGATGCGGGATGTTGAGCTCCCATGGCGCGAAGTCGACCTCAGGGGACACGCGGCAACGGGAAGAGAAATGGAGCTGGACCGACTGATAGCTGACGACCGTAGGCAGCGGTTTGACTTGTCCCAGGCCCCGCTCCTGCGATGTACGTTGGTGCGTGTAGCAGATGAGGACTACCGATTCGTCTGGTCAAGCCACCACATTCTGCTGGATGGCTGGTCCAATGCTCTCCTGTTCCGCGAGTTGTTCACCATCTACGGTCAGCTAGGAGACGAATCCACTCTGCAATTTGTGCCGCCTTATCGAGACTATCTTGCCTGGATTGCCGGCCAAGACAGCGAGGCAGCCGTGACGGCCTGGAAAGAGGCGCTGGCCAACCTCGATGGACCCACTCGGCTTGCTTCGGCTGAATCGGGCGGGACGGATGTTCTGCCCGAGCGTGTGTCCAATAGGCTCTCCAGAGAATTGACTGATTCGCTGGTCGGCGCAGCGCGAGACTCTGGCGTCACCCTGAACACCCTCATCCAGTTCTCCTGGGCCACCCTCCTGGCTCGCATGACCGGACGCACTGACATCGTTTTCGGTGCCACTGTCGCCGGCCGTCCGCCCGAAATCCCCGGCATCGAAACCATGGTCGGCCTCTTCATCAACACCATCCCCATACGGGTGCGGTTGGATGGTGCCACCTCGGTGAGGGACACGCTCGTTCAGCTGCAGGACGAACAGGCCCGCCTGATGCAGCACCATCACCTCGGCCTCGCCCACCTTCAGCGCATGACCGGACTTGACGAACTCTTCGACACCGTCGTCGCTTTCGAGAACTACCCTGTCGAATCGGCTTCCTCTACGGCCTTGGGTGGCACGGTGGATGTCGATGACGTCTCAGTTCGCGATTCGACTCATTATCCCTTGAGCCTGATTGTCGTTCCGGGTGAGAGGTTGGAGTTGCGCCTGGACTTCCGGGTGGATTCGTTCGACCGGGCCGCTGTTGAGGTGTTTGCTGCCCGGTTGGTTCGTGTGTTGGAGACGGTGGTTGCCGATCCGCGTGCGCTGGTGGGAGACATCGATGTCCTCGATCCCGCAGAGCGCCATCAACTGTTGGTGGGGTGGAACGGTACGGCGAGGGTTGTTTCCGAGGCGGTGTTGCCCCAGCTGTTTGAGGAACAAGCCGCAACGACGCCGGATGCGGTGGCGGTT
>NZ_JAMQAW010000052.1:178089-179846 GCF_023701525.1 Streptomyces albipurpureus | reverse complement strand
AACGTGGTCTTGCCCACGCCGAATCCGCCCGCCACCACGATTTTCGCGCTGGTGGTTGAGCGGGCCGCTCCGCCGCTAGAGCTTGCGAAGTCCACTGAGCACCCTTTCGAGCAGTGTCACATCCGGCGCTCCGCCGGCGTCTCCGTTGCCTGGCTGGTGAATGGCCACCATCCCCGCCTCGGCAAGGTCGGCCACGAGAATCCGGGCGACACCGAGAGGCATGGACAGCAGGGCCGACACCTCTGCCACTGACTTGACCTCACGGCACAAGTGGCAGATCCGCTGGTGCTCGGGCAGCAGCCCGGCAAGGAGCGCGGGATCTGCCGTTGTGCTGACCAGCGCCTCGATGGCGAGCTGGTATCGCGGCCGGGTCCGGCCACCGGTCATGGCATACGGACGCACCAGCGGCTGGTCGCCCTCGTATCCGTAGGCATCTGAGCCGTACGGATCGTGAGAGGCAGTTGGCGGGGTCATGAGTCCTCCGGGCGGGACAGCAAGGGTTGGTGCCGTCTGAGCGGGCCGGTGGGGGAGCCGGTTGGTCGACCTGACAGTGACGGCGCTTGGAGCGCTATCTGACACAGATGCGTAGAAGGGGCGGGATCGGAAGCATACGGATCAGTGCAAGAGGCTTCCCTGGAGCTCGGCGCGGAGGTCGGGAGTGAGAACACTGCCCGCGCGGTCGACCAACAGGGCCATCTCATAACCCACCAGACCGATATCGCACTCGGGGTGGGCCAGTACGGCCAGCGATGAGCCATCGGAGACGGACATCAGGAAGAGAAAGCCACGCTCCATCTCGACCACGGTCTGGCTGACCGGGCCTCCTTCGAAAATTCTTGATGCTCCTGCGGTGAGGGAGGTCAGCCCGGAGGCGACCGCGGCCAGTTGGTCTGCCCGATCGCGCGGGAAACCTTCGGACATCGCCAGCAGGAGTCCATCGGCGGAGACCACCACCGTGTGGGACACCCCAGGGGTGTTGTCCACAAAGTTGGTGATCAACCAGTTCAGATTCTGCGCCGCCTGGCTCATCGGGCTCAACTAACGCTCCTGCGGGTGAGTGGGGCCGAGGTTGAAGCTACCGGTCGTTGAGTCGTTCTGTTGACGACCTTGTTGAATGCCTCGGCGAAGGTTGGTCAGCCGGCCGCGCACATCGTCCGGCGCGCGCGAAACCTGCGGACCGCTCTGGGTGCTCTGCTCCTGTGCCGTACCCGCGACCAGATTGGCCCGTGGGACACGACGCGGGAGACCTGAGGTGGTGACGCCGCCCGCGGTCGGCTTTTTGAGCCGCTCGGCCTGACGCACCAACTCGTCATTGGGGGAGGGGCGCCAGCCGTTGCCGTTGGCGCTCGGTCCAGCGGCATGATCCGCGGTCGAGCGCTGCGGCATCGGCGGTACTGAGCGGTTCGCGGTGTTCCGCGACGCACTCGGCGCCCGGGTGTCCACCGGCTCGGCCGGAAGGCCGTTCCGGGTCCTGCCCTGGGTGTGGAACCAGTCCGTTTCCAGGGTGTCGAACAGTGGTGTCCGCCCATCGCCGGGCCCGGCCGGCGGCAGCGCCTCGTGCTGTGGCTGCGGCGGCAGGGCCGGCGGCAGCGGTAGGGCCGCATCCGCCTCGAAACCGGGCGGTACCGGGGCCTGACCCGGTACCGGCGGCTGCGGTGCGCCGAAGTCCGGTCGGGGGAACTGTCCGGTGGAGGTCGGGTCCTGGTGTTGGGGTGCGCCGAAGTCCGGTCGGGGGAACTGTCCGGTGGAGGTCGGGT
>NZ_JAMQAW010000052.1:156201-178039 GCF_023701525.1 Streptomyces albipurpureus | reverse complement strand
GAATTGCCCGGTGGAGGTCGGGTCCTGGGGCTGAGGTGCCTCGAACCCCGGGTGGGGGAACTGCCCCGTCGAGGAATGGCTGGGGGGCTTGGGCGCCCCGAAGTCCATCGGGGGGAACTGCTCGGTGGACACCGGGTCCTGCGGCTTCGCCCGCGATCCCCCGCGAGGCGGCGTGAACTGCCCCGCGGACGACCCGGTCGGTCCCGAAGGCGCCTGCGGACCGGAAGCACCAGCGCCAGCCGGCGGGCCGAAGACGTCCGGTCGGACGAACTGCCCGGACGAACCAGCGTCGTCAAGCCCCCGCTGAGGCAGTGCGCCCGGAAGCCCTGGCTGGTCGTTGAAGTCGGGACGGGTGAACTCGGCCGTCGCGGGGCCGGGCCCGGTCTCACTGTCTTCATGGCCGCGCGGTCCGTCGCCGCGGCCCTTGGGACCGCCGGACAACTGCTCGCTGCCCCAACTCGTGGTCCCTGGGCGCTGCTGGGGGCCGGAGCCCCCGGGCAGCTCGGCGCGGGGTCCGCCGGTGGCCGGCAGCTGCCGCCCCCGGCCACCGCCGCCCTGCTGACCCGCACCGGACTCGGCGGGAGCTGACGAGGAGCGGGCGCTGCGCACGCTTGCCGCGCCGCCGAACGCCCCGGCGAGGCCACTGCTCTGCCTGGTCGGACCACCATCTCGGCTGGGCAGCGCGGCCCGCTGGCCGCCACTTGCGCCGGCACCGACCTGGCCGCGTGGAGGCGCACCGGCGCCGAGCAGTCCGCCGCCCGACGGCGCGCCCGCGCCGGGGCCGCTCGGAGCTCCGCCCTTGCCCGGCCCACCGGATCCTGGTCCGTTGAGACCGGGGCGGCCGGTGTTTCCAGCGCCGACCGGGCCACCGAGACCCGGGGGGATCACCGGCGCGCCGGGCATGGCGCCCTGTCCCGTGCCGGGCGCGAGCGGAGCCTTCTTACCGCCCTGGGCCAGGTCGACGGGGAGCATGACCAGTGCGGTCGTACCACCGGAGTCGGAGGGACGCAGCTGAATGCGGATGCCGTGGCGCAGGGACAGCCGACCGACCACGAAGAGGCCCATGCGGCGGGAGACCGAGACGTCCACGGTGGGCGGTGACGCCAGCCGCTCGTTGATCGCGGCGAGGTCCTCCGGTGAGAGGCCGATGCCGGTGTCGTGGATCTCGACCAGCACCCGCCCATCGGGGAGGGCGTGACCGGTGACTCGGACCTTGGTCTGCGGAGAGGAGAACGAGGTGGCGTTCTCCAGCAGCTCGGCGAGCAGGTGGACGAGGTCGTTGACGACCCGACCCGCTACCTGGGAGGTGGGGACCGAGGAGAGTTCGATGCGCTCGTACTGCTCCACCTCGGAGGCCGCGGCGCGCAGCACATCGACGAGCGGAACCGGCCGGGTCCAGCGGCGACCCGGCTCCTCGCCCGCGAGGACGAGAAGGTTCTCGCCGTTTCGGCGCATACGGGTCGCGAGGTGGTCCAGTTTGAAGAGGGAGGACAGCTGGTCGGGGTCGGCCTCGCGGGACTCCAGTTCGGAGATCAGCGAGAGCTGACGCTGGATCAGACCCTGTGAGCGGCGGGACAAGTTGGTGAACATCGCGTTGACGTTGCCCCGCAGCAGCGCCTGCTCGGCGGCGAGGCGGACCGCCTCGCGGTGCACGTCGTCGAAGGCCGCGGCGACCTTGCCGATTTCATCCCGGGAGTGCACACCGACGGACTCGACGGAGGTGTCGACATCCTGCGGGTCCGACTCCGAGAGGTGCTTGACCAGCTCGGGCAGTCGTTCCTGCGCGACCTTGGTGGCCGTGTCCTGGAGCCGTCGCAGAGAGCGGATCATGGAACGAGCCACCACGAAGGCGCCGACGAGGGAGACACCGAGGACGAACAGGATCAGCGCACCGTTGAGGATCGCTTCCTGCTGGGACTCCTCGCGCAGCTCACGCGCCTTGGCCTCCATCTCACCGAGGAGGGTGGTCTCGATGTTGTTCATCATGTCGATGCGGACGCTGTAGTCGTCCGTCCAGTCCAGGTACGAACGGGGTTCCTGCTGCCTGATCCCCCGCTCGTAGTTGAGGACGTTCTTCGCGTACACCTCCGAGGCCCCGATGATCGGGTTGCCGTTTTCCAGCGGCTCGGTCAGCTCCCCGGGGTCGCCGCCGAAGGAGGTGTAGATCGACTCAAAGCGACTGAGCTCGCTCCGGCCGGACTTCAGGGCGGCGGCCCCGTACTGGCGGTCGGCCTCACTGAGGTCGGGGGTCGTCGAGACGTCGCCTGGCAGCGCCGAAGCGATGATGGCGCGCTGCATGGAGGCGTATTCCTTGGCCGACGAGAAGGCGGCCAACGCCCGTGTGCGCTTGATCATCTCCGGATTGCTGGTCGCCTGTGCCATGTCCTGGGAGAGGCTCAACAGCGACTCGATCAGCTGGTGGTACTCCTCGACCGTCAGCGCCTTGGGGGCACCATCGGCGTAGGCCTCTTTGCGGATCTCCGCCAGTCCACGGACCTGACTGGCGATGTGGTTGGCGTTCTGACGGATGCTCTCGATGGACTGGTTGTTGTCCGTGTTGTCGATGTCGCCGGTCGTGGCGAGGAAGGCTTTCTGGGCCCGGTCCGTCTTCTTGCGCTCGCTGGTGATCTTGTATTCGGTGGGCTGCACCCCGCTGGACAGCGGGCCGGCCGTCAGGTCGCGTTCGCTCTGGAGGGCGACCGCGAGCCTGGTCGCTTCCTGGGTCATGTTGGTGAGCAGCTGCATCTGGTCCAGCTGCTGCATCCGCTCCATGGACTCGTTGATCCGCAGCCCGCCCAGGGTGGTCGCCGCGACCACCGGGAGCGTGAGCAGGGAGACGAGCCGGGTGCTGATGCGCCAGTTGCGCAGCGCCAGTCGCGAGCCCGTGTCATGGGGGCCCTTCGCCGTGGCCTTCGTATTCGGCGGGGCCTTGGGCACGTCGGGTCCCGGGGGAGTCGCACCGGGGCGTGCGGAACCGCTGCTTTCGCCGGGCGTCGCCGGACCCGGGTTCTGGGTGTGCTGGGGCGAGGAGCCGCGGTCGGTCCCGCCCTGCGGCTCCGGTTCAGCCGCAGCGCTGCCATCCCTCTTATAACGTCCCTGCACTAGCGTCGCAACCTCTGGACCAGGCGTCCCTACCGTGGTGCGGCGGGACGGTGTCGGCGTCTGCGAGGCGCGGAGCGCCCCTGCTTGGTGGTCGTTAGTGACCGGCGCTTCTCCCCCTTCTCCGCCGCCGCTCGGCGCTGCGTTGCGCCTCTGCGCGCCGGCCTGAAACCGCGGCGGTGCGTGGAATTCCAGCACAGTGCCGGATCTCCAACAAGGGCCGCGTACCGTCCTGTGACCTGGGTGACTCGGTGTGAGTGTCGAGTCACCTGCCGTAGAAGGATTTCTAGGGCAAAAGGCGCGTATTACTGCGAGTCCCAGGAGGTTGATGAGTGTCCCAGTCGCCATGATCGGGAGTGGAATGGCAGGTTCAGCCGTTAAATGTCCGATTCCTCGTAGATGATCAACGGCCCGTAATGGCCGAATTGCCCATCGAATCGTGAGGAAAATCACACCCAACTTCTGAGCTTTCCGGGGATTTCCCGGGGAATCAGATGTTTAGCCTGGCGCTTTACAGAATCAGTGCTCTGTAGTGACAGCCGCTTCCGCCGCCGTCTGAGCGGCCATACGCCGATAAGGTCGGAAAACAACCGATGAAGACGATGATGCTCCTCAACATAGCCAACCCCCGGCGCACCACCCTCGCCCACCTCACGGACGCCGAGCAGCTTCAGACGCCGGAACTGCCGGAGCACTCCCTCGATCTTCCCACCCAGACGGCAAACCCCCGCCGTACGATCCTGATGGACGCGCCCGTCTCCTAGCGGCCGCGCTCTCCGGAGCTGCGGCGCAACAGCGGGCCGGACACCCTCTTCCCCCACCTGGGGGAGTCTCCGCAGCCTCCGTGATCCGGTGGCGCGGCGGGCATGGCTGCCCGAGTGCCTCCTGGCTCTGGCGGGGGGCGCCGTCCCGGTAGGGCCCCTCGATCCGCCCTTGTGCCGCAGCTCGTCCCCCTTCGTACGCTCGGCGTCCGCGGGGTACGCCGGAGTGCTGTTTCCGCAGCCGCCGCGCCCGCCCCCGCCGCAGTCGCGACGGGGCGGACGCAGCCGCTGCGGGGCGGTGGGCGAGGAGGCTGCCTGCGACCGCGTTAGCCTGGACCGTCAGGCTTCAGCAGCGTCAGCAGTAGTAGAGGGGCAGCCGCATCCGTGCGCATCGCCAGATTCTCCATCGACGGCAATGTCGCCTTCGGCGCGGTCGAAGGTGACAGTCCTGAGGAACTCGTCCTCGACATCATCAAGGGCATTCCCTTCACGGACTTCGAGCTCTCCGGCACCAAGGTCCCGCTCAGCAAGGTACGGCTGCTGCCGCCCGTGCTGCCCAACAAGGTCGTCGCCTTCGGTCGCAACTACGCGGACCACGCGGCGGAGCTAGGACACGAGGCGCCGGCCGCACCGTTCGCGTTCTTCAAGCCGTCCACCTCGGTGATCGGCTCCGGCGACGCCATCATGTATCCCTCGTTCTCCGAGGAAGTGCACTACGAAGCCGAGTTGGCGGTCGTCATCGGCCGGATGTGCCGTGAGGTTCCGCGTGAGCGCGTCCAGGACGTCATCCTCGGCTACACCTGCGCCAATGACGTCACCGCCCGCGATGTCCAAAAGCGCGAGGCCCAGTGGGCCCGGGCGAAGGGCTTCGACAGCTCCTGCCCGCTCGGGCCGTGGGTGGAGACGGGCATCAGCCTCAAGGAGGCGGCCGATCTCACGATCCAGTGCACCGTCAACGGCGAGCAGCGCCAGCTCGGCAGCACCAGCCAGATGATCCACTCCATCGAGGACCTGATCATCAACATCACCGAGGCGATGACCCTGCTCCCGGGCGATGTGATCCTCACCGGCACCCCCGCAGGGGTCGGCCCCCTCGGCGTCGGCGACGAAGTCGCCGTCACCATCCAAGGCATCGGCACTCTCACCAACAAGGTGATCAAGCGTGGCTAACGCGAACGTCCGCGTACGTTTCTGTCCCTCACCGACCGGCAACCCCCATGTGGGTCTGGTCCGCACCGCCCTGTTCAACTGGGCCTTCGCCCGGCACCACGGCGGCACCATGGTCTTTCGCATCGAGGACACCGATGCCGCCCGCGACTCCGAGGAGTCGTACCAGCAACTGCTCGACTCGATGCGCTGGCTCGGCCTGGACTGGGACGAGGGCCCGGAGGTGGGCGGTCCGCACGCCCCCTACCGGCAGTCGCAGCGGATGGACATCTACCAGGGCATCGCCCAGCGCCTCCTCGACGGTGGGCACGCCTACCACTGCTACTGCACCACCGAGGAGCTCGACGCCCGCCGCGATGCGGCGCGTGCCGCCGGCCGCCCCTCCGGCTACGACGGCCACTGCCGTGAGCTGACCGCTGAGCAGATCGCGGCCTACCAGGCCGAGGGCCGCCCGGCGATCGTTCGCTTCCGGATGCCCGACGAGCCGATCGTCTTCACCGACCTCGTGCGCGGCGAGCTGACCTTCACCCCGGAGAACGTGCCGGACTACGGCATCGTCCGGGCCAACGGCGCTCCGCTGTACACCCTGGTCAACCCGGTCGACGACGCGCTGATGGAGATCACGCACGTACTGCGCGGTGAGGACCTGCTCTCCTCGACGCCGCGGCAGATCGCGCTGTACAAGGCGCTGATCGCGCTTGGCGTCGCCAAGGAGATCCCCGCGTTCGGCCATCTCCCCTATGTGATGGGCGAGGGCAACAAGAAGCTCTCCAAGCGCGACCCGCAGGCGTCCCTGAACCTCTACCGGGAGCGCGGGTTCCTCCCGGAGGGCCTGCTCAACTATCTCTCCCTGCTCGGCTGGTCCTTCTCGGCCGACCAGGACGTCTTCTCGGTCGCCGAACTGATCGAGCGGTTCGACATCGCCGACGTCAACGCCAACCCGGCCCGCTTCGACCTCAAGAAGGCCGAGGCGATCAACGCCGACCACATCCGCCGGCTCGACGTCAAGGCGTTCACCGAGGCGTGCGGCCCCTGGCTTGAGGCCCCGTACGCCAACTGGGCACCGGAGCGGTTCGACCGCGCGGCCTGGGAGGCGATCGCCCCGTACGCGCAGACCCGACTCACCGTGCTCTCCGACATCACCGCCAATGTGGACTTCCTCTTCCTCGATGAGCCCGTTGAGGACGAGGCATCGTGGACGAAGGCGATGAAGGAGGGTTCCGACGCGCTCCTGCGGACGGCCCGGGAGAAGCTTCAGTCCGCGGACTGGGCCAGCGCTGAGTCGCTCAAGGAAGCGGTCCTGGCCGCCGGCGAGGCGCACGGTCTCAAGCTGGGCAAGGCGCAGGCACCGGTCCGGGTCGCCGTCACCGGGCGCACCGTGGGGCTACCGCTGTTTGAGTCCCTGGAGATCCTGGGCCGGGAGAAGACCCTGGCGCGCATCGACGCCGCGCTGGCGAGGCTCACGGCATGAGCTGACCGCCCACTGCGGGCCGGGCCGATGGCACCGGGGTCCGCCCACGCCGGCTGATGGTTGGCCGTCAATCACTCCACCAGCGGCGCGGGACGACGGTAGCGTTGGATTATGACGATTCGAGCCGTGCTCTGGGACGTGGACGACACGATCTTCGACTACTACAGCGCTGATCGCCTGGGCATCATGCACCATGTGCAGGCAGAGGGCCTGGCCGACGGATATGACTCCGCCGACCAGGCCCTCTGCCGTTGGCAGGAGATCACCGCCATCCACTGGGCACGGTTCTCAGCCGGGGAGGTCGACTGGCCGGGGCAGCGGCGTGACCGGGTACGGATGTTCACCGGGCAAGCGGCTCTGACGGACCTCGAAGCCGATGCCTGGTTCGACCGCTACATCGTCCACTACGAGGCCGCCTGGACCCTCTTCCCCGATGTGGTTCCCGTCCTCGATCTGCTGGCGCACTACCGGCACGGCGTGCTCTCCAACTCCTCGCTCCCCGTCCAGGAGCACAAACTGCGGGTGCTGGGCGTCCGCGACCGGTTCGAGATAGTGATCTGCGCCGCTGAGCTGGGCTTCAGCAAGCCGGAGGCCAGAGCGTTCCACACGGCTTGTGCGGCCATGGAGCTACCGCCCGAGGAGGTTCTCTATGTGGGGGATCACCCGGATATCGACGCTCGCGGGGCCGCCGAGGCGGGGCTCCCCGCGGTCTGGCTGGACCGCACCGGGGTCGGCGGCCGTCCCGAACTGATCCGGATCACCGCACTCGACCAGCTTCCCGCCCTGTTGCAGGGCGATACCCGTTTTGGAGCGCCGCTCTCCTTCAGGTAATGTTCTTCCTGCGCCGCCCGCCAAGGCCAGAAGGTCAGCCCGGAAAGCGCAAGCTCAATGAAGCCCCCGGTAGGGGGTTGCGTTTTGATGGCCTATGGTGTAATTGGCAGCACGACTGATTCTGGTTCAGTTAGTCTAGGTTCGAGTCCTGGTAGGCCAGCTCGCAGAGCTTATCTGCAAAGCCCCCGTTGTGTAGCGGCCTAGCACGCTGCCCTCTCAAGGCAGTAGCGCCGGTTCGAATCCGGTCGGGGGTACAGATCCATCCTGCTGATCATCTGGGTCGCTCCCGATGATCGCGCAGTGACATCACCCGGCTTCGCCGGGTGGGATCGCTAGGGCCCCCGTTGTGTAGCGGCCTAGCACGCCGCCCTCTCAAGGCGGTAGCGCCGGTTCGAATCCGGTCGGGGGTACTGCATGAAATCACCATGGCCTATGGTGTAATTGGCAGCACGACTGATTCTGGTTCAGTTAGTCTAGGTTCGAGTCCTGGTAGGCCAGCAGATCAAAGATCTTGCCCCCGTTGTGTAGCGGCCTAGCACGCCGCCCTCTCAAGGCGGTAGCGCCGGTTCGAATCCGGTCGGGGGTACGTGAGGGAGAAGCCCTTCGCAGCAATGCGGGGGGCTTCTCCGCTGTTCCGTACGACATCGTCCCGCATGGGGAGGGAACTGCCTCTGGCGCTGCCGGAGGGCGGCCGGGTTCCGCGTGCTCGATGGATCGTGCCTCGATGGTCAGCGCCCGGGTGAAGTGGCCTGAGCTGTGGCGTCGTTGCCGAGCCGGAGTCCCGGGGGCCTGCCGCGGTCCGAAGAACTCCCCGTCCTCGGGCTGGAGTTGACTTGTCCTCAACTCATGCCCCGGTCTGGGGAGTTCCTGCCGACCGGGGTCAGCCGTTGCGACGCAGCGCCTCGCTCAGGCGGGCGGCTGAGTCGATGACCGCCTGGGCGTGCATCCGGCCCGGATGCCGGGTCAGCCGCTCGATCGGTCCTGACACCGACACCGCGGCGACCACCCGGTTGGACGGGCCGCGCACCGGCGCTGAGACCGAGGCCACACCTGGCTCGCGCTCGCCGATCGACTGGGCCCAACCCCGGCGCCGTACGCCCGAGAGGGCGGTAGCGGTGAAGCGGGCGCCCTGAAGGCCCCGGTGCAGCCGCTCCGGCTCCTCCCAGGCCATCAGGATCTGCGCGGACGAACCGGCCTTCATGGTCAGTGTCGAGCCGACCGGAACCGTGTCCCGCAACCCGGACAGTCGCTCGGCCGCGGCCACACAGATCCGCATGTCGCCCTGGCGGCGATACAGCTGTGCGCTCTCTCCGGTCACATCACGCAGATGTGTCAGCACCGGCCCCGCCGTGGCCAGCAGACGGTCCTCGCCCGCCGCCGCGGACAGCTCCGACAGTCGGGGGCCCAGAATGAAGCGGCCCTGCATGTCCCTCGCCACCATCCGGTGGTGTTCCAGTGCCACGGCCAGTCGATGGGCCGTGGGTCGTGCGAGCCCTGTCGCCGCGACCAGCCCGGCGAGGGTGGCCGGACCGGACTCCAGTGCGCTCAGTACCAGAGCTGCCTTGTCGAGAACGCCGACGCCGCTAGAGTTGTCCATGCAACGATATTCGCGTCTCACACTGTGAAACGCAAGTTCAATTTCGCCGGGAACCCGCCAGTCTGTAGAGGCGGCCCGCGACAACGGGTCTGCGACACGATCTCTAGTGGTGCCGGCATCGTGGCCGGCCGGAGGGAAAGCGATGGGTAGGACACTCGCGGAGAAGGTCTGGGACGATCATGTCGTCCGGCGCGCTGAGGGCGAGCCCGATCTGCTCTACATCGATCTGCATCTGCTCCACGAGGTGACCAGCCCCCAGGCTTTCGACGGGCTGCGCCTCGGTGGTCGGCGGGTGCGTCGCCTCGACCTCACCATCGCCACTGAGGACCACAACACCCCCACCATCGACATCGACAAGCCGATCGCCGACCCGGTCTCCCGAATCCAGTTGGAGACCCTGCGCAAGAACTGTGCGGAGTTCGGCGTACGACTGCACCCGCTGGGCGATGTCGAGCAGGGCGTTGTCCATGTTGTGGGACCCCAGCTGGGACTGACCCAGCCCGGCACCACGGTGGTCTGTGGCGACTCGCACACCTCCACCCACGGCGCCTTCGGCGCGCTCGCCTTCGGCATCGGCACCTCCCAGGTCGAGCATGTGCTGGCGACCCAGACGCTGCCGCTGGCCCGCCCCAAGACCATGGCGATCACCATCGACGGCGAACTGCCCGAGGAAGTCACCGCCAAGGACCTCATTCTGGCGATCATCGCCCGGATCGGTACCGGCGGCGGCCAGGGCTACATCCTGGAGTACCGCGGCCCGGCCATCGAGAAGCTCTCGATGGAGGCGCGGATGACCATCTGCAACATGTCGATCGAGGCGGGCGCCCGCGCCGGCATGATCGCCCCCGACCAGGTCACCTTCGAGTATCTGCGCGGCCGTGACCACGCCCCCGAGGGCGAGGACTGGGACGCCGCGGTGGAGTACTGGAAGACGCTGCGCACCGATGACGACGCGGTCTTCGATGCCGAGGTTGTCATCGACGCCACCGAGCTGGCGCCGTTCGTCACCTGGGGCACCAACCCCGGCCAGGGTGCGCCGCTGTCCTCCAACGTCCCCGACCCGGCTTCGTACGAGGATGCTTCGGAGCGGCTCGCCGCTGAAAAGGCCCTGGAATACATGGGGTTGAGCGCCGGCCAGCCGCTGCGCCAGATCAAGGTCGACACCGTCTTCGTAGGTTCCTGCACCAACGGCCGCATCGAAGACCTGCGCTCGGCGGCCTCCATCCTGGGCGGCCGCAAAGTTGCCGATGGCGTACGGATGCTGGTGGTCCCCGGCTCGGTACGGGTCGCGCTGCAGGCCATCGAGGAGGGGCTGGACAAGGTCTTCACCGAGTCCGGTGCCGAATGGCGGCACGCCGGCTGCTCGATGTGTCTGGGGATGAACCCGGACCAACTGGCCCCTGGTGAGCGCTCCGCATCCACCTCCAACCGCAACTTCGAAGGCCGGCAGGGCAAGGGCGGACGTACCCATCTCGTCTCGCCGCAGGTCGCCGCCGCCACCGCGGTACTGGGCCATCTGGCCTCCCCGGCCGATCTGTCCGACCAGGCTGACGCAGCCGCCGCCACCGCGGGAGTCTGAGGAATCATGGAAGCATTCATCACCCACACCGGCCGGGCCGTTCCGCTGCGCCGCAGCAATGTGGACACCGACCAGATCATCCCCGCGCACTGGCTGAAGAAGGTCACCCGCGACGGTTTCGAGGACGGGCTCTTCGAGGCCTGGCGCAAGGACGAGACCTTTGTGCTCAACCTGCCCGAGCGGCAGGGGGCCTCGGTGCTGGTGGCCGGCCCGGACTTCGGTACCGGCTCCTCTCGGGAGCACGCCGTCTGGGCGCTCCAGAACTTCGGCTTCAGGACGGTCATCTCCTCCCGGTTCGCCGACATCTTCCGTGGCAACTCCCTCAAGAACGGTCTGCTGACCGTGGTTCTGCCGCAGGAAGCGGTGGAGAGCATCTGGAAGCTGACCGAGGCCGATCCCACGGTCGAGGTCACGGTCGACCTGGAGGCGCGTGAGGTTCGGGCCGAGGGCCTCACCGTTGCTTTCGAGCTCGACGAGAACGCCCGCTGGCGGCTGCTGAATGGGCTGGATGACATCGGCCTCACCCTTCAGAACGAAGCGGACATCGCGGCTTACGAAGGCGCTCGCCCCACCTTCAAACCGCGCACTCTACAGGTCTGATCAGCGCTTTTCCCCAACTGCGCCCCCCACCGTCCGGTGGGGGGCGCAGTCGTCTGTTGAGACCCTGCCGGGCGACAACTCGCCCCAGATGGCACAATCGGTGCATGGGACGCGACAACCAACTCAAGCTCTATGGCGAGCTCGCGGCCCAATTGAAGGAGGCGCACACACGAGTGCGTGAACTGCAAGTCCCGGAGGGCGTAAGGAAGGCGCTGTCCCGGAAGCTGCTGGTTGTGACAGCAGCGGCGAAGCACGATCTCCCGGATGCGGCACGGCGTCTGGACCGCTTGATGAAGGACCTCGATGAGGGCCGATTCCCTGAAAGCGACTGACATCCAACACCGTGGCGACCCACTCCGTAGTCGACTTCGTTGCGGCACTAGGGTGATTAGACCGTTTCGTGTTTGATTTGCGGTATATATCTGCCTAACGTGCGAAAAAGCCTGGACGCATTCGTTCTGGCAATGTCTCCGAAGGGGAAGACGTGAACAAGGCGCAGCTCGTAGAAGCGATTGCCGACAAGGTCGGCGGCCGTCAGCAGGCCGCAGACGCTGTCGACGCGGTGCTTGACGCGATTGTCCGCGCGGTTGTCGCCGGAGACCGAGTTTCGGTCACCGGCTTCGGATCGTTCGAGAAGGTCGACCGTCCAGCCCGCTACGCCCGCAACCCGCAGACGGGTGAGCGGGTCCGGGTCAAGAAGACCTCGGTACCGCGCTTCCGCGCAGGCCAGGGCTTCAAGGACCTGGTCAGCGGCTCGAAGAAGCTGCCGCGTGGTGGCGAGGTCTCGGTCAAGAAGGCACCCAAGGGCAGCCTGTCGGGCGGTGCTTCCACCCGGACGACCACCAAGGCCGCTGCCAAGAAGGCCACCGCGAAGAAGACCGCCGCGAAGAGGGCGACGACCGCGCGGAAGACGGTCGCCAAGAAGGCGACACCGGCCAAGACCACCGCCAAGAAGGCCACCACGGCGAAGACGGCCGCGGCCAAGAAGGCGACACCGGCCAAGACCACCGCCAAGAAGGCCACCGCGAAGAAGACCGCACCGGCGAAGAAGGCCACGGCGAAGAAGGCTCCCGCCAAGAAGGCGACGGCCCGTTCCACCACCGCCAAGAAGACGGCTACTGCCAGAAAGAGGTAGGCGGCACGCTCAGGGCCGCTCACGCGTCGGGCCGGGCTCCTTTCGGGGAGCCCGGCCCGCGGCATGTCCAGCGACCGCGCTCCGCCAGCGATGGGGTCATCGACGCCCGCAGCGGGAGAACGGCAGTGCGGAAGCGGTACGGCCGCCGGTGGCTGCCGCTGTGCTGTGGACTAGAACGTCTGGAGCGTTATCAGGGTGATGCGGCGGTCCGTGCCGTTGCCCGAGGTCTCGATACGGACCCGCTGACCCGATCGCAGCAACCGCAGGCCGCCGGCGTCGAAGGCCGAGGCATCGAACTCCATCGGGGTGCCGTCGTCGAGCAGCACGCTTCCGCTGCGGGTCTCGGGGTCGTACGTGTACGAAGTCGCCTGCATGGTGGTCAGCCTATGCCCTGTGCGCTGGGCTCCGCGGGGACGGCGACGCCCAGGGGCCGTGGGGCCCTCACGACCCGGTCCGACGCGGCCCAGCCCCGTCTGGAGCCCGTCTGCCGCCGCCTGGCGCCGCTACAAACGGAACCTCCTGGGCGGAGCTCCCCGATAGCGATCCCTGCGCCAGGCCGGGGCGCTCTGGTCGTATGGGGAATCCCTGGAATCCGAGAGCCCGGGAAATCGTCCTAACCGCCCGCGGCGCGCGTCTCAGCGGCGAGCCGCTCACTGGTACGAGGGCCCACGCCCAGGGTGAGGGCGACGGCGAGGTCCTGGCCGGTATCCACGTCCTGCCGCACCGAATCAACGCCGGTCAGCGGAATTTCCACTGCCCCTGACGCAGAATGACGGCTACGGGAGGGCCCGCCGAAAATTGGCCTCAATTCCACCCCGGGGCCCGCTGCCAGCAATGTCGTCCCCACACCCGCCGCATCCGCGAGAAAGGCCCGCGGAAATCCGGTGGCAAAATCCAGTACGCGGGCCAATTCATCCGGCCGTAGTGCGGGCAGATCCGCATTGAGTGCGGCTACCGCGGCCCTGGGATGGGATAGGCGCACCTGCTGGGCGCCATGCGTCAGTGCGGCATTGAGCCCGGCCGCCGGCAGATCGGGAACGATATGCGCGCCCAGCCCCGCCAGCTGGACACTGGCCAAGGGATCGTCCGTGACAACAGCCACATTCCGGATCGCAGGGCACGCCAGCGCGGCCGCCACGGTGTCCTGGGCGAACGCCAGCGCCAACTGCGGTCGCAGCAGGTCACCGGCGCGCTCGGCAAGGCGGCTCTTCGCCAGTACGAGCGGTTTCAGTGGGATCACCAGGGACCAGGGTGCCGTCGGGTCGGTGTTCGTGGCCGGCTCTCCGTCCAAGCGCGCAGGGTTCTTTCCACTTCCCATTGTGGCCCGTCAGGGCACTGATCCGGAGGGCTGGTCCGGTGACCGAGGCGTACGGTGTCCTCGACAGACCGGGGGCCTAGGGCGACACTTGACCCCCGGCATCCGGGCAAACGCCGGCCAGAGACGAAGGGTGTACGAGTGTCCCGCCGCAGAATCGGCTTCTGGTACCGCCTTGCGGCGGTCATCGCCAAACCGCCGCTAGTGGTTCTGTTCAAACGGGACTGGCGGGGAATGGAACACATTCCGGCCGATGGCGGATTCATTACCGCGGTCAATCACAACTCGTATCTCGATCCTCTTTCCTACGCCCACTTCCAGTACAACACCGGACGAGTGCCGCGATTTCTTGCGAAGGCCGCCCTCTTCCAAGGTTCCTTCGTCGGCATGATGCTCCGTGGCACCCGGCAGATTCCCGTCTACCGTGAGACCACCGTGGCCCTGGACGCCTTTCGTGCCGCTGTTGCCGCCATCGAACAGGGCGAATGCGTGGCGTTCTATCCGGAGGGCACGCTCACGCGCGACCCCGAGATGTGGCCCATGGCGGGCAAGACCGGTGCCGCCCGGGTAGCGCTGATGACCAGGGCGCCGGTCGTCCCCGTCGCCCAGTGGGGAGCCAACCTCGCCATGCCCCCCTACGCCCGTGAGCAGCGACTGCGACTCTTTCCCCGAAAGACCCTGATTGTGCAGGCGGGACCACCCGTCGACCTCACCAGGTTCTACGATCAGGAACCCACACCCGAGGTACTGCGCGAAGTGACCGAAGCGATCATGGCCGACATCCTCACGCTCCTCGAAGAGGTACGTGGCGAAAAGGCACCGACCGAGCCGTTTGACCATCGCACGGCTCGTGCAGAACAGCGGCGCAAGGCCGCAGGGGAAGGAACGATGTGACACACCCGGCGAAGGCAGCCGTCTTTGGAACGGGCTCCTGGGGAACGGCCTTCGGCATGGTGCTCGCGGACGCGGGTTGTGAAGTGACCCTCTGGGGTCGCCGTGCGGAGCTCGCGGATGCCATCAACACCACCCGAACCAACCCCGACTACCTGCCGGGAATCGAGCTGCCGTCCTCCGTGTCGGCCACCACCGACCCGGCAGAGGCGCTGCGCGGCGCCGACTTCGCCGTACTCGCCGTGCCCTCCCAGACCCTGCGGGGAAATCTCGCCGACTGGGCGCCCAAGCTGGGCGCGGACACGATCCTGGTGTCCTTGATGAAGGGCGTCGAACTCGGCACCGCCAAGCGGATGAGTGAGGTCATCGAAGACGTCGCCGGTGTCCCCGCCGACCGCGTCGCCGTGGTCACCGGGCCCAACTTGGCCAAGGAGATCGCCCAACGCCGACCCGCTGCCTCCGTTGTCGCATGTCGCGATGAGGCCGTCGCCAGGCGGCTCCAGTCGGCCTGCCACACCCAGTACTTCCGCCCGTACACCAACACCGATGTGGTGGGTTGTGAACTCGGCGGTGCGGTGAAGAACGTGATCGGTCTCGCCGTTGGCATCGCGGACGGTATGGGTCTGGGAGACAACGCCAAGGGCTCGCTGATCACCCGTGGGCTTGCCGAGACCACCCGGCTCGGTCTGGCCATGGGGGCGGACCCACTGACCTTCTCCGGGCTCGCGGGTCTCGGCGATCTGGTCGCCACCTGCTCATCGCCGCTCTCGCGCAACCACACCTTCGGTGTGAACCTCGGCAAGGGCATGACCCTTCAGGAGACCATCGCGGTCACCAAGCAGACCGCCGAGGGCGTCAAGTCGTGTGAGTCGGTGCTCGATCTGGCCCGCAGGCACGGTGTCGACATGCCGATCACGGAGACCGTGGTGGACATCGTCCATGACGGCAAGCCGACCGTGGTCGCGCTCAGGGAGCTGATGTCCCGCAGCGCCAAGCCCGAACGACGCTGACCCGGCTGGCCGCAGCGGCGCTGACTCCCGGGTACCCAGCAGGTACGCTCAAGCCGATATGAGCACTGAGAACCTCCCCCAGAGCCCTGAGGAGCAGCGCCCTGAGCAGCCGCTCCGTAAGCCGCGTGTCGCGGTCGTCTTTGGCGGTCGCAGCTCCGAACACGGCATCTCCATGGTCACCGCCGGTGCGGTGCTGAGCGCCGTCGACCGTTCCCAGTACGAGGTCCTGCCCATCGGCATCACCTCGGACGGTCGGTGGGTGCTCACCGCCGATGAGCCCGAACGGATGGCGATCACGGATCGCCGTACGCCGGATGTCGAGCAACTCGCCGAGTCCATCGAGGGCCAGGTGACGCTCTCCGTCGACCCGGGCAACCGCGAGGTCCTCTACACCGAGCCGGGCGCGGTGCCCAAAGCGCTCGGTGAGGTCGATGTGGTCTTCCCCGTACTGCACGGCCCGTACGGCGAGGACGGCACGATCCAGGGGCTGCTGGAGCTCTCCGGTGTGCCCTATGTCGGCTCCGGGGTGCTTGCCTCGGCCGTGGGCCAGGACAAGGAGTACATGAAGCGGGTCTTCATCTCCTTCGGTCTGCCCGTCGGCCCCTATGTGGTGATCCGACCCCGCGAATGGGAGCTGGACGCGGCTGCCGCCCGAAAGAAGATCGTCGACTTCGTGGGTGAGCACGGCTGGCCGCTGTTCATCAAGCCGGCCCGGGCCGGATCCTCGATCGGCATCACCAAGGTCGACGACCTCTCCGGGCTCGATGAAGCCATCGAGGAGGCACAGCGCCACGACCCCAAGATCCTGGTTGAGGCGCTGCTGCGCGGCCGGGAGATCGAGTGCGGGGTGTTGGAGTTCGAGGACGGCCCGCGCGCCAGCGTTCCGGCCGAGATCCCGCCGGCCCAGTCCCATGCCTTCTACGACTTCGAGGCCAAGTACATCGACTCGGCGGAGGGGATCGTGCCCGCGCCGCTGACCGAAGCGCAGACGGCCGAGGTGCAGCGGCTGGCAGTCGCCGCCTTCGACGCGGTGTCCTGCGAGGGCCTCGTACGCGCCGACTTCTTCCTCACCGAGGACGGCGAGTTCGTCATCAACGAGATCAACACAATGCCGGGCTTCACCCCGATCTCGATGTATCCGCGGATGTGGCAGGAGAGCGGGGTCGGCTACCAGGAGTTGGTGGATCGGCTGATCCAAGCAGCGTTGCGGCGCTCGACCGGACTGCGCTGACCCCACACCCAGGGAACGTCGGATGGTGGCCGGCACGGTGTCCTCAAGGACCGTGCCGGCCACTCGGCAAGCTGTGTCACCTCTGCTGAGCGACGGCGAACCGCTCGTCCACCGTCATCTGGAGTGCGGTCGTACGGCCGATCGCGGTGAAGCAGCCGCTGCCCCGCCGCCGTTCAGGAGCCGGTCGACTCCCTCCACCTCAGCCACCTGGAGTTGAGCGTCGCCCGTCTTCGTCCGTTCAGTGACGCCGCAGCGCAGTACGATCGCGGCGTCACCCTGGTGGTCGGTTCGGACGATTCTCCGGATCGGTACGGCCCTGCCCACCGCCCACCCGTGGGAGTTCCTCGGTGAGGGCGGTGCAGCGAGCCGCTTGTTGGACGGAGGACTGGGAACCGTGACGATCGTTGCGGCGTCCGAGGTGGAGCAGCTCGCGGTAGCGGGCGGCGCCACTGAGTCGAAGATCAGAGCGGACCGGCTGACAGCTGTCACCGGCCAGGCGTAGACGGGGGCTACAGGTGCACGACCGGACAGGTCAGGGTGCGGGTGATGCCCTCCACTTGCTGGACCTTGGCGACCACCAGGCGCCCGAGGGCGTCGACCGTATCTGCCTGGGCGCGCACAATCACGTCATAGGGGCCGGTTACGTCCTCGGCCTGAATCACTCCCTGAAGCTTTCCGATGGCCTCGGCGACGATCGACGCCTTGCCCACTTCGGTCTGAATCAGGATGTACGCCTGTACCACGGAACCTCCAGGGCGGCCCGAGGATCATTTCCCCTACCGTCGGTGGGGAGACCTCAGGGGAGAGAAAGGGACGCCACGGTATCGCGTCGCCGTGGGCCGCGGGGAGACCTGCGCGCCGGGTGGCGTCCGCAGCGTGGCGTGCGCACAGCAGAAGTTGACGTATCCCTTGACGGTACCGATGGCGTATCTGCCCCGCGACCGCAAGCGGATGACTCGCGCGCGCGGGTCCCCGGCTTCACCGGGTGGTCCCGGTGGGGCGGGTTCTTCCGGGCCGAAAGACCGGCCCGGACGGGGTTTCGCCGGACGCTCCGGCGGGACGACGGAGAGGTGAGACTCGGGTGAAGGGCACTGTGGGCGAGCTGGGAGAGTTTGGGCTCATCAGGGAGCTCACCTCCCGGCTCACGTCCACCCCCGCGGTGCGGCTGGGGCCCGGCGATGACGCCGCGGTCGTGGCCGCACCCGACCGCAGGGTCGTGGCGAGCACGGACATCCTCCTGGAAGGGCGGCACTTTCGCCGGGACTGGTCAACGGCGTACGACGTGGGGCGCAAGGCCGCCGCACAGAATCTGGCCGATATCGCCGCCATGGGCGCGGTCCCCACCTCACTGCTGCTCGGTCTGGTCGTGCCGGCCGAGCTCCCGGTCACCTGGGCCACCGAGCTGATGGACGGCATCCGGGATGAGTGTCAGGTCGCGGGTGCGGCGGTGGTCGGTGGTGATGTGGTGCGGGGTGAGGTGATCACCCTTGCCATCACCGCCCTCGGTGATCTGCGCAACCTCGAACCGGTGACCCGATCCGGAGCACGGCCGGGCGATGTGGTCGCGTACACCGGCTGGCTCGGCTGGTCGGCCGCCGGACACGCGGTGCTCTCCCGTGGTTTCCGCTCACCGCGCGCCTTCGTCGAGGCTCATCGCCGCCCCGAACCGCCGTACCACGCCGGCCCCGCCGCCGCCGGGCTCGGCGCCACCGCGATGTGCGACATCAGCGATGGTCTCGTCGCGGATCTCGGGCATATCGCGGAGGCGAGCAAGGTCCGCATCGATCTGCGCTCGGGTGCCATCGACATCCCCAGCCAGATGAACGACATCGGACAAGCCGTAGGTGTCGACCCCCTCCAGTGGGTGCTGACCGGGGGAGAGGACCATGCGATCTTGGCGACCTTCCCCCCGGACGTGAAACTACCCGCCCGCTGGAAGGTGATCGGCGAGGTGGTCGGTGCCTCGGCGCAACCGCAGGTCACAGTGGACGGGGCACCCTGGCACAGCAATGGCGGCTGGGACCACTTCGGCTCCGGGGGCGGGCGATGAACCTGCCGAATGTGCTCACGGTGGCGGGATCGGACTCGGGCGGTGGCGCCGGTATCCAGGCGGACCTCAAGACCATGCTGGCGCTTCGCACCCATGGCATGAGCGTCATCGCGGCCGTCACCGCCCAGAACTCGCTGGGGGTGCAGGGCTACTGGGAACTGCCGGTGGAGGCGGTGCGGGCGCAGTACCGCAGTGTCGTCGACGATATCGGTGTCCAGGCCGTCAAGACGGGGATGTTGGCTTCCGCGGTGCTGGTGGAGACCGTTGCCGAACTGCTCGCGAAGACCCCGGCACCGGTGGTGGTCGACCCCGTGGGAGTCTCCAAGCACGGTGACTCCCTCCTGGCGGCATCGGCCCTCGACTCCGTACGGAAGGCGCTGTTGCCCACCGCGACCGTGGCCACCCCCAATCTGGACGAGGTGGCGCAGCTGACCGGCGTCGAGGCCACCGATGAACGGGGGCTCCAGCGAGCCGCCGAAGCGATACTCGCCCTGGGGCCCCGCTGGGCGTTGATCAAGGGCGGTCATCTGGCGGGCGACGCGGTGGACCTCCTCACCGACGGCACGGAGAACCACTGGTTCCGCGCACCCCGACTGGACAACCGGCACACCCACGGCACGGGCTGCACCCTCGCCTCGGCGGTGGCCGCCGGGTTGGCCAAGGGGCTGACGGTGCCCGAGGCAGTGGCAGCGGGCAAGGAGTATGTGACGGGGGCCATAGCGGCGGGGTTCGCCCTGGGGCAGGGGATAGGCCCCGTCGACCACGGCTGGCGCTTTCGCTAGCGGAGCCCCGGGGCAGCACGCTCCCGCCAGGGGCGCCCAGGACAGGACCCACCCGAATCCGGACGAGCGCGGACAGCGAAAAGCCGGCCCACCAGAGGTGGACCGGCTTTCAAGGCAACCGCAGGGGCTGCGCTACGACGTCACCGTCGCGATTAGCGCGAGACCTTGCCGGCCTTGATGCACGAGGTGCAGACGTTGAGCCGCTTCGGCGTCCGACCGACCACGGCACGCACGCGCTGGATGTTCGGGTTCCAGCGACGAGACGTACGGCGGTGCGAGTGGGAAATGCTGTTGCCGAAGCCCGGCCCCTTGCCGCAGACGTCGCAGTTGGCAGCCACGGGTCACTCCAAAGACTTCAGGTGCACTTACAGTGAATTCCGGCGTGCCGGAAATCAGTGAGCTGATTGGTGGCTTTGCCGGGGAACCGCCCGATTTTCATCGGGCAACCGAAGCAGCATACAACGACTGCGTCGGGAGTACGAAACTACCATGGCTTTGGCCGCCCCCCACTCAGCCCATCGCCTCCGCACCCGGTCTACCCTGCGATGCGACCCGCCGCCCACGGCCTTTTCCGGCTTGCCAAGGAGGATCACCAGGTGCCGCAGAACCTCGACGCCACAGCGGTGCGGATCTGGTGCGCCCTGGCGCTGGAGGCGCTGGGACAGGAACGGGAAGCGATCGACGCGATCAACGTCTATCCCATCGCGGACGGTGACACCGGAACCAATCTGTATCTCACCGTGGAGTCGGCCGCCCAGGCCGTCGAGGCAGTCTTCGCCGCACATGAATTCGCCGCGCATGACATCGGAGCCGTAGGGGCCGACGCGCCCGCGGTGGCCGATGTCGTGCGGTCCATGGCCCACGGCGCGCTCATCGGCGCACGCGGGAACTCCGGAACGATCCTCGCGCAGCTCCTGCGCGGGATGGCCGAGCGGATCGCCGACGGCGACGATCTGCCCCGCGCGCTCGATCGCGCCGCCGTACTCGCCAGGGAAGCCGTCGCCCACCCCGTGGAGGGGACGATCCTCACCGTGGCCACGGCAGCCGCCGAAGCAGCCAAGGACGCACAGCCCCCGGCCGACGCCGCTGCCGCGGCCCGAGCCGCGTACGAGGGGGCGAAGACCGCGCTGGCGGCCACCCCGGGACAGCTCGCGGTCCTCGGCCGGGCCGGAGTCGTCGACGCGGGGGGACAGGGACTGCTGACGGTCCTGGGCCAACTGGTCAAGGCCCTCTCCGGTGAGACGCCCACCCCACTGACCTCCGTACGGCCACTGATGGCACCGGTGAGGGCCGGGGAACCGTGCGCCGACGGGGGGCCCGCCTTCGAGGTGATCTACCTCCTGGAGGCGGAGGACACCGCGGTGGCACGCCTTCGGAGACGGCTCGACGCCCTGGGGGACTCGCTCGTCGTCGTCGGCGGGGACGGGCTGTGGAACGTGCACGTCCATGTCGACGACGCCGGAGCCGCGGTAGAAGCCGGGGTGGAGGCCGGCCGGCCCTATCGGATTCGGATCACCCACTTCGCCACGGCTGCCGACCGCGCCCCGGAAGGCACATCGCCGGAGGAGCGCGCGCAACGCGCGGTCGTCGTCGTCCTCCCCGGGGAGGGCCTGGCCGAGTTGTGCGGGGACGCCGGCGCCACGACGGTACTGGCCCGCCCGGGAGAGCCCCCGGCCAGCGGAGAACTCGTCGAAGCGATCCGCCGCGCCCACGCCCGTGAAGTGGTCCTCCTCCCGAACTCAGCCGAGCTGCGGCACACCGCCGCAGCAGCAGCGGAACAGGCCCGCACGGAAGGGATCAGGGTCGCCCTGATCCCCACCCGCGCAGCCGTCCAGGGCATCGCTGCCCTAGCGGTCCACGAGCCGGACAGGCGCTTCGACGAAGACGTCGTAGCCATGACCGCGGCAGCGGGAGCCACTCGCTACGCCGAACTGGCGGTCGCCGAACGGCAGTCATGGACCTCTGCCGGGGTGTGCCAGGCAGGAGATGTACTGGGTCTGATAGACGGCGATGTGGCGGTGATCGGCACGGACGTGACAGCCACGGCGACAGCCGTACTCGACCGGATGCTCGCCGCAGGCGGCGAACTGGTCACCCTGATCCTCGGCCAGGACGTGCCCCACGCCACCGAAGTGGGCGCCCTGCTGGAACGCCACGTCCGCGAGGCGTACCTGGCGGTGGACACCGTCGTCTACCAGGGCGGGAGGGGGTCGACGCCCCTCCTCATCGGTGTGGAGTAGGGCCTTCGGCTTGTGCCTGGGGGTGGGTGCCTGGGTTGGGTGCTCCTGTGTTGGTTGTTCTCACCGGGGGTGGGGGGTT
>NZ_JAMQAW010000052.1:0-156189 GCF_023701525.1 Streptomyces albipurpureus | reverse complement strand
TCAAACGCCGGACGGGCTGGGGTGGGTTTCTTGGCGGGGGCCTTGCTTCGGTGGAGGTGACCGTGTCCTGGGGTCTTGGGTGCCTCGGCTGGGCGACCCCGTGTCGGTTGTCCTCACCCGGGGTGGGGGGTTCCGTCCTCAAACGCCGGACGGGCTGAGGCGGGACCCCTGGCAGGGGCCTTGCCTCGGTGGAGGTGACCCTGCCCCAGGGTCTTGGGCGCCCCGGCTGGGCGACCCCGTGTTGGTTGTCCTCACCGGGGGTGGGGGGTTCCGTCCTCAAACGCCGGACGGGCTGAGGTGGGTCGCCGTGGGGGGTGCTTGTCTTGGTGGGGGCTGCCCGTGCTCAAGGTCGTGGGTTTCCTGTCGTGAGGGTCTTGTCCTTTTGGGGTTGGGGGGTGCTATCGGGGGTGACTCCTCAGCGTCGACGGCCTGATGCGACTCCGAGCCGACAAGGCTGCCTTGCCGTCGATCGCTTCCGGGGACACCCCCTGCGCGCCCCCACGCCCAAGCCCGGTTCCTCTTGCGCCGAGGTACCTGCTTCGGGAGGCGCCCACATGTCGGCCACGCTGCCCTGAGGTCTTGTTCCCTGGGGGAGGGTCAAGGAACGGGGCGTCACCGCCCTCGCGAGTCCCGTTCCCCGTGGGGGGCATGGGGGAAGGTCATCGCCCGTAAGACGTGCTTCCCCGTGAGGGCTTGAGAGGGTGAGCCGGGGCCTCTTGGCGTGGACGGACCGGCTTTACGTTGGCCTCTACGCGCCCACGGGCACTGGATACTCGATTCTGGAGCTGTGGCAGGGCTCATGGCCTACTCCACATCCTCATCTTGACCAGGAGAGCCGGCTGCGGGTGTCACCCCGCACCACCTCCACGCGCCCCAGGGATCAGAAAACCCGCGGGCCCTGGCGCCCCTGCGGGGAGCGAGACACCGGAGTACCGGGGTTCAGGAACCGCCCAGCTCCCCCAGCGGACCAGACAACCCAAGCACCGCTGAGCTTCACTCAGATACATCAAGACGCCAGTGGACCCTCACGGACGAGTACCTCACGGCTGGGGATACCGACACCCCCCCAAAGGACCGCTGACCTCCGCCGGGACAAGTACCTCAAGGCTGGCGGTGCTGCCTGCGGATGGGGGCGCGCAGGGGGTGTCCCCGGAAGCGATCGACGGCAAGACCCGCATGCCGACACGGAGCCGCTTCGGGCCGTCGACGCTGAGGAGTCACCCCCGATAGCACCCCCCAACCCCAACAAGACAAGACCCCCCAGCCCGAGAAACCCAAAACCCCCACCAAAGCCAGAACCAAGCAACCCCAGCCCGTCCGGCGATCCGCCTCAGCCTGTCCGGCGTTTGAGGACGGAACCCCCCACCCCCGGTGAGGACAACCAGCACAGGGACGCCCAGCCGGGGCATCCAAGACCCCAGGACCGGGTCACCTCCACCGAGGCAAGGCCCCTGCCAAGAAACCCGCCTCAGCCTGTCCGGCGTTTGAGGACGGAACCCTCCACCCCCGGTGAGGACAACCGACACAAGACCCACCAGCCGGGGCACCCAAGTCCTCGGGGTCGGGTCACCTCCACCGAGGCAAGGCCCCTGCCAAGGAACCCGCCTCAGCCTGTCCGGCGTTTGAGGACGGAACCCTCCACCCCCGGTGAGAACAACCAACACAAGACCCCCCAGCCGGGGCATCCAAGACCCCAGGACACGGCCACCCCGACCGAGGCAAGGCCCCCGCCAGGGACCCCACCTCAGCCCGTCCGGCGATTGAGGACAGCCCCCCGGTGAGGACAGCCCCAAGCTCAGGCCCCCGTCGCATAGCGCAGCAGCGCCTCCGCCTCCCCCCGCAACTCTTCCGTGGAGAACGCGTCCAGCACCCCCTGCGCCCGCACCCGTGCCCCCGCGGCGTTGCGGAGGTCCGCCTCCAGCCAGCCGGCCAGGAGTTCTGCCTTTGCGCGGTCCTCCGCACAGGGCTCCCCCAGGGAGGCGAATACCTCGATCGCCTGCTTCGCGTAGGACAGGGCCTCTTCATAGGCAGCTCGGGCGGCTTTGGCCCGGGCCTCGTCTTTGTCTCCGGGCTCGCCCTCGGCCGCGTTGACCAGTAGTTCGCCCATCTGGCGGTAGGTCTCGGCCTGCTCCGCGCACATCCGCTCGCGGTCTTCGGTGGATGTCAGCCCGGGCAGGGCCGTTTCGCATTCGGCGGCCGCCGACAGCATGAGGTCGCCCGCCGCGGTGGGGCCCGCCTGTCCTTCCCGGAGTGCTAGCCAGGCCCGTACCCGCATGCTGCGGGTCAGCGCGTGGACGTCGCCCAGCTCCCGCCACAGTTCGCCCGCACGCCGGTATGCACGTTCCGCTTCGTTGTTGAGACCGGCTCGGTAGAGCGCTTCCCCGGCCAGGTTCGCCAGCATGGCGTGATCCCGCTGCTCCGGCCATTCCCGGGCGATGTCCGCGGCCTTCAGCCAGTGCTCCGCCGCCGCCCGTGGATCGTTCAGCACCGTCATGCAGTCGCCGAGCCACCACAGCGTCTGCACGACGGTCCCGTCGCCGTGCTCATCGGCGGAGAGTTCGGGCAGCACGGCTTCCAGGATGACGGCCCCTTCGTCCGCTCGGCCCAGCCGCAGCAGCAGGCCGCCGAGTCGGTGCCGTGCGTATGCCCCGAAACCTGCGGCTTCGCCCGCTTCATCGGCCCAGTGCGCGGCTTGGAGGGCATGCTCGATGGCCTCCTCGAACTTCGCCGAATCCGGGTCCCCCGCATCAGTCAGGTAGTCGACCAGTTGGAGGTGGAGCCGGGCCTGGCCACCGGAGTGGGCGTACTCCCTGGCGTGTTCCAGGGCGGTCCGGGCCGCGGTCTCCGCACGTTCGCTGTCGCCCAGCGCCTTGCGTGCGCGGGCGAGTTGCGAGTACACCTCAACCGCGTACCAGGGGCAGCCGGTCGCCTCATAGACCTGTGCTGCCCGTGTGTACAGCTCTGCCGCCTCCGCCGCACCGCTGCGGAGGGCGGCGATATCGCCGAGGTACCCCAGGACTTCCCCGATGGTCACGCCCACCCTCGGCACCGCGGCGTGGGGCTCGGTGAAGGCGAGGTGTTCTCGTACGGACTTCTCCAGGGCGGCGATGGCGGACTCGCTGCCCTGCGTCAGGTTGAGGCGAACGTTCAGGATGCGAGAGCGGTACAGCAGGATCTGGCTCGCCTGGTGGGCGGCTGCCTCGTCCTTCGAGGACCGGGCTGAGATGGTGCCGAACGCCGTCGTCACCTCGTCCAGTGCCTTGTCGATCCGCTCGTCGGACGGTTCGTCGCGGCAGCTGATGTGGGCGGCCCTTGCCCTGGCGACCAGGGCCAGGCCTGGCTCGTCCGCCGTCTCGTACTGCTGCGCGGCCAAACCGAGGTACGCCAAGGACTGCGCGGTTGTCTGGCGCCGCTCCCTCCCCAGGAAGTCATGGAGCTCCGCCTGCGCCAGACCATCGAGCTCAATATGCCCTTCCGCGACCGCCGCCGCGACCGCCTGCCACGCTGCCAGTGCGTCCGGTCGCTGTGCCGCGGCGAGTTCTCGGGCCCGGGTCACCAGCGAGACGGCAGGGGCGCTGTCCGAGGGGGGTGCCACGGCGACCGGGACAGCGGGAGCAGCGCTCACGGGTCGGCTCTCGCGCAGCCCCAGCGGTAGCCGCTCCAGCAAGGGGGCGCGGTCCATCCGCTGGCGTACCCCATCGCTGATGTGGGTGTTGTTGTTGCGCTTGTCGAAGCGGGTGGCGAGCTGAAGGGCCTCATCACGGGCGTATCGGGCGAGTTCCGCCGCGGTCCAGGTTCGGTCGCCGGGGCCTGGGACGCTCTGCTCGCCGTGGCCGAGCAGTACGAGGCGTTCGGTCAGCAGGGCGGTCACCGCGAGATAGCTGAGCAGACTGTCCGGCTCCCCGGTCTGGGTGAAGTACGCCGGGCGCTCCGCCAGGATCTCCAGACCGCGTGCCTCGTTCCCGGTCAGCGCGCAGAACTCCACGTGTTCCGCCACCGCGTTGCGCATGGACTCCATGGGCCGTACCAGCCGAAAGCCCCGTAGATGGTGGGCCCGTGCCTCATCCGTGCGGCCGAGCCTGAGCAGGGGGATCAGGGACTCGGCGAGTACGGCGTGTGGTTCGTGGGCGCAGGTGAATTCGCCCTCCAGCACCGGGCGCCAGTTCTCCAGGGCGGCTTCGTCCTGGCCGATGTGAGACAGCCAGGCGCCCTGGGTGTGCAGTTCACAGGCCCGGCAGTCGCTCTTCTCATCGCGATCAGCCGCCAGCCAGCCCGCATAGGCGCGTTCGGCTCGCACACGGTCGCCGAGGTGGCGCGCGATCCGGAGTTCCCCTTGGCGTACGGCGCGCTCCGAGTGGCCGGCGAACCGGTACCGCCGATCCATCTCGGCCTGCCACTTCTCGATGGAGTCGAGCGGGATGTGCGGCTGGTTGATCATTCCGCTGGAGACCCATTTGAACATCCAGAACAGGCTGTGGGTCTGCTGGCCGTCGAAGTCCTCGGGCCGCTCCTCCCACAGCCGCAACAGCCGGGCGAACGGGACGAACATCTTGTCCGCCTCGGAGCTGTAGTTGTAGACCATCATCAGATGGTGGAGACCGTCGATCAGGAGATCGATGTCGCCCGATTGTTCGATATCGGCGAATATCCGCTCCGCGCGGGCATTGCGGGCCTGGCCCTCGGGCTCGTCGTAGTTGTCCCGCAGTGCCTGGCGCAAGGACGGGGCGTCGATGGTCATCGGCCGTTCTCCTGGTCGTGCGTGGCCCACTCCAGCAGGCCGATGAAGGCTCGGTTGAGCAGCGCCGAGTCGGCGGGGCGCAAGGGGCGCTGGGCCATCAGCAGTGCCTGCCCGTACAGCGCCTCCGTCGCTGTCGCAGCCAGCTCCGTATCGCCAAGGGCACTGACCCGGCGGATCAGCGGGTTGAGATGGTTGAGCACCAGCCGTGCTCGGGGAGTGCTACCCCGCAACGAACCGAGGATGCCTGCCCACAACTCCCCGGCCTCTTCCTCGGCTTCGGCACGGGAGCGCTCATGGCGCGCGGCACGATCGTCGAGATGGAGGGCGGGCACGGTCAGCGGATGGAAGGCACGCAGCACGACATCGCAGTTCAGCGCGTCGAGCTTGGCGCGAGCGACGGCCAGGAACCCCGCCAGGGCCAGCTCCTGCGCCGGGTCCACGGAGTCCAGATGCGCGGTCACGGTGTCCGCGTCCAGTTCGCTGACGACCGTCCCTGAACGAATGTTCGGCAGCTGCTCGACCAGTTCCGTGTCGTAGGTGTATCCGCCGTTGACGACCCCGATGCCCTGCGCCGCGGCGATCGGAGCGACCTGCCGAAACTCCTCGACCGTTCGGGTGAAATGCACCATGGGATGGCGCTGGGCGAACTCCTCCAGCGATACGGACCCGTCCGTGGTCTCGAACGGCAGCCACGGCAACATGGTCCGCAGCATCTCCGGGTCGTGTCTGGCCAGCGACTTCACCCCGAGGTGGTGTACGGCCAGAAACTCTGAGAGCCGCTCGGGATCACCCGCGGCCAGGCCCGTCAGCCACTCTCTGATCCGCCCGCCGAGCGCCTCCCGTACGGCGGCGAGCGTCTCGTCCTCGTAGAGGGACTCACGGGACGCGGTGGGTCGCAACGAGTCGGTGTCGATCACACAGCGTACGAAGAAGGCCCACTCCGGCAGGAGTTCGTCGGCCTTCTCGGTCAGCAGCATCCCCTTGAGATGGACTCGGTGGCCCACCCGCTGCGCCGGGGAGACGGAGGAGGGCAGCACATAGGCCACCCCACGCACCCCGGCGAGTGGAACGCTGAGGTCGATCGAGTCGAGCGGGGTGAAACCGAAGAGCTCGTGACAGTGCCCGGCGAGCGCGACCCGGCGGGCGCTGGGACTGGGGTGGGAGCGGTCCCAGGGCGCCGGGAGATCGGTGACGGCGCGGTCGCCGACCCTGATGTCGTACGGCAGCAGCCGGCCGAAGTCCCGGGCCAGCGCGAACACCCGCTCCTCGGCGAACCAGCCGGCGCTGCCTGGCCGGGCGGCCAACTCCACCGTGGTCCCCGGCTCGGGACGTGCGTCATCGGGCAGCGTACGCACGGTGTAGGAACCGTCGTCGCGCGCCGACCACTCCACGGGTGCCGCACTCGGGGTGCGCGCCGATCTGCTGATGACCCGGATCTCGGACGCCACGACGAAGCACGCGAGCAGTCCGATGCCGAACTGCCCAAGGAAGTTCGCCCGTGCCGAGGCGATGCCCTCCGTGCCGTCGGCGCCCGCGCGTTTGGAGCTGCGACCGATGGTGGCGAGCAGGCTGTGGACGTCCTCCTCGGTCAGACCGATACCGGAGTCCTCGATGCGCAGCCGCCCGTCATGAACGGACAGCCGGACCCGTGCGGGCGCGTCCGAGTACTCCAGCCGGCGCGCGGTGATCGCGTCCACAGCGTTCTGGAGCAGCTCGCGCAGATAGACCTTCGGGCTCGAATACAGGTGGTGGGAGAGCAGATCCACCAGGCCGCGCAGATCGACCTGGAAGGTGTGCGGGGTGGTCGCGGACGCATGTGCGGTGGTGTCAGAAGTCATCGTCGCTGCGCCGGTGGAGGGAGAGGGGCGGCGCGGGTCGGGCGATCCCGTGGGGCGGTGACCGCGAGGTGGGAGGGTGGCCGGGTGTCGCGCCATCCTAGGGGCCGCCGCACAGTCACGACCAGGACTTATCCACAGGTGCGGACGGTTGTCGGTGCGGTGGTGTGCAATAGAACGCGTGCCCGTGCTCGATGAATCGCTCCAAGAACCCCTGAAGAAGTCGCTCGGACCCGCCACCGCGAAGGTGCTGGCCGAGCACCTCGACCTGCATACGGTCGGCGATCTGCTGCATCACTACCCCCGCAGATACGAGGAGCGCGGTCAGCTCACCCGGCTCTCGGACCTACCGCTCGACGAGGATGTGACGGTGGTGGCGCAGGTCGCCGATGCCCGTGTTCACACCTTCAACGGCGGTCGGGGAAAGCGCCTGGAGATCACGATCACCGATGGCAGCGGCCGGCTTCAGCTGGTCTTCTTCGGCCGTGGTGTGCACCGGCCGCAGAAGGAGCTGCTGCCCGGCAGCAGGGCCATGTTCGCCGGCAAGGTCTCGGTGTTCAACCGCAAGCTGCAGCTCGCCCATCCCAGCTATGCGAAGTTGGGCGGCCAGGGGGAGGCCGCTGATCCAGCGGATTCCGCGGAGGGGGTGGATGCCGAGTCATGGGCGGGCGCTCTCATCCCGATCTATCCCGCGTGCAAGGGCATGGAGTCGTGGAAGATCGCCAAGGCGGTGGACGCGGTACTGCCCCGCGCTCAGGAGGCGATCGATCCCCTGCCGCCCACGCTGCGTGACGGCCGCGGCCTTGTCCCCCTCCCGGAGGCCCTTCTCAAGATCCACCGTCCGGCGACCAAGGCGGATGTGGAGGACGCCAGGGCCCGGCTCAAGTGGGACGAGGCGTTTGTCCTGCAAGTGGCACTGGCCAGGCGCCGGTTCGCCGACACCCAGCTGCCCGCCGTCGCCAGGGGACCCGTCGCCGGCGGCATGCTCGATGCCTTTGACGCACGGCTGCCCTTCACCCTCACCGACGGCCAGCTCAAGGTCACCCAGGAGATCTTCGACGATCTGGCGGCCGAGCATCCGATGCACCGGCTGCTCCAGGGCGAGGTCGGTTCGGGAAAGACCCTGGTCGCCCTGCGCGCCATGCTGACCGTGGTCGATGCGGGCGGTCAGGCTGCGATGCTCGCCCCCACGGAGGTCCTGGCACAGCAGCACCATCGCTCGATCGTGGAGATGATGGGCGATCTCGCCGAGGGCGGCATGCTCGGCGGCGCCGAGCGGGCCACCAAGGTCGTGTTGCTGACCGGCTCCATGGGGGCCGCCGCCCGGCGCCAGGCCCTGCTCGATCTGGTGACCGGCGAGGCCGGCATCGTGATCGGCACCCATGCCCTGATCGAGGACAAGGTCCACTTCCTTGACCTGGGCCTGGTCGTCGTCGATGAGCAGCACCGCTTCGGAGTGGAGCAGCGGGACGCCCTCCGCGCCAAGGGCCCTTCCCAGGGCGAGAAGCGGACCCCGCATCTGCTGGTGATGACCGCCACCCCCATCCCGCGGACGGTCGCCATGACGGTCTTCGGCGATCTGGAGACCTCCGTCCTGGATCAGCTGCCCGCCGGTCGCTCACCGATCGCCAGCCATGTGGTCCCGGCCCAGGACAAGCCGCATTTCCTGGCCCGGGCCTGGGAGCGGGTGCGCGAGGAGGTGGACAAGGGCCATCAGGCGTATGTCGTCTGCCCGCGCATCGGTGACGACGAGGACGCGAAGCCCAGGAAGAAGACGGCCGAGGACGAGGCCGAGAAGCGGCCACCGCTGGCCGTCCTGGACATCGCGGAGCAGTTGAGCAAGGGACCGCTGAGCGGGCTGCGGATCGAGGTGCTGCACGGACGGATGCCACCGGACGACAAAGACGCGGTCATGCGGGGCTTCGCCGCAGGGGAAGTGGATGTGCTGGTCGCCACCACCGTCATCGAGGTCGGGGTGAACGTGCCCAATGCCACCGCCATGGTGATCATGGACGCCGATCGATTCGGCGTCTCCCAGCTGCATCAGCTTCGGGGCCGGGTCGGCCGGGGCTCCGCTCCGGGGCTCTGCCTGCTGGTGTCGGAAATGCCCGAGGCCAGTCCCGCCCGGGCCAGGCTGGGTGCGGTCGCCGCCACACTGGACGGCTTTGAGCTCTCCCGGATCGACCTGGAGCAGCGCCGGGAGGGCGATGTGCTCGGCCAGGCCCAGTCCGGGGTTCGATCCTCGCTGCGGATGCTCACGGTCATCGACGACGAGGAGATCATCGCCGAGGCCAGGGAGGAGGCCGTCTCGGTGGTGCGCGCCGACCCTGAGCTGGCGAGTCTGCCCGGTCTGCGTACCGCGCTCGACGCCCTTCTGGACAACGAGCGCGAGCGCTATCTCGACAAGGGCTGAGAGACTGATCGCCAAGGATCGGACCCGGGCGGTACGGCGATCCCTCCCGTAGCTGATCTGCGCTCGCCCCGCCGCCCGGCCCGTCGAGGACCACGACCCACTCCGTAAGGACTGAGATGACCCGCGTGATCGCCGGTACGGCCGGCGGACGCCGCCTCGCCGTCCCGCCCGGCACCGGCACCCGCCCCACGTCCGACCGTGCTCGTGAGGGCCTCTTCTCCAGTTGGGAGTCGTATCTCGGCTCGTTCCAGGGGGTCCGGATCGCCGATCTCTACGCGGGTTCCGGCGCGGTTGGCCTGGAGGCGCTCTCCCGGGGCGCATCCCACGCCCTCCTGGTCGAGGCGGATGCCCGAGCCGCCCGTACGGTCCGGGACAACGTCCGGGCGCTGGGCCTGCCGGGAGCCGACGTGCGTACCGGCAGGGCTGAGCAGGTCGTGGCTGGACCCACCCCTGACAACCCCTATGACGTGGTCTTTCTTGACCCTCCCTACGCCGTCAGTGACGACGATCTTCGGGAGATTCTGCTCACACTCCGCACCCAGGGGTGGCTCACCGACGATGCGCTGGTCACCGTGGAGCGAAGCACCAGAGGCGGAGCCTTCACCTGGCCGGCTGGTTTCGAGCCACTGCGGGCCCGTCGCTACGGCGAGGGGACGTTTTGGTACGGTCACGCCGCCTCTCTCAGCGATGAGGCTTCCACCTGCGAAAACGCCCCATGACCGGACCGGAGAGCGAGGGACTTCCAGTGCGCCGCGCAGTCTGTCCGGGGTCATTCGACCCCATCACCAATGGACACCTCGACATCATTGCCCGCGCCACCAAGCTGTACGACGTCGTACATGTCGCGGTGATGATCAACCAGTCCAAGCAAGGACTCTTCACCGTCGATGAGCGGATGGATCTGATCCGCCGGGTGACAAGTGAGTACGGAAACGTATCTGTTGAGTCCCACCACGGCCTGTTGGTCGACTTCTGCAAGGAGCGGGACATCCCCGCCATCGTCAAGGGCCTACGAGCGGTCAGTGACTTCGACTACGAACTCCAGATGGCCCAGATGAACAACGGCCTCTCGGGTGTCGAGACCCTCTTCGTGCCCACCAACCCCACCTACAGCTTTCTCTCCTCCAGCCTGGTCAAGGAGGTGGCGGCGTGGGGCGGTGATGTCTCCCATCTGCTGCCGCCGGCCGTCCATGAGGCGCTGACCAGCCGTCTTGCCGAACGGAGAGAGGGAAAGTGACCGCAAGCGCCCCAGAAGCGGCCGGTATATAGCGCTCTGATGGCTCGTCAACCGGTGCCCAACGGACTCTGAGGGGGTTTGTGAGGGCTTCCGTCGCCGTACAGTCTTCCCGGTCCATCTCGTTTGAGATGGACGCGGCTCAGGCGTACCAGGCAGAGAGTGGCGAACCACGGTGGACGTGCAGAAGAAGCTCGATGACATCGTTGAGACGATCGGTAGCGCGCGATCGCTGCCCATGTCGGCGTCCTGCGTGGTCAACCGCGCCGAACTGCTCTCCCTGCTGGAAGAGGTGCGTCAGGCACTGCCCGGCTCGCTGGCCCGGGCCCGGGAACTGATCGGAGATCGGGACCACCTGGTCGCCCAGGCCCGCTGGGAGGCCGAGAAGATCATTGAGAGCGCCCATGCCGAGCGGGACTCGCTGATCTCGGACACCCGGGTGGCCCGCCAGTCCAGGGACGAGGCGGAGCGGATCCTGGCTGAGGCCCGCGGCGAAGCCGAGGAGATCCGGGCCGAGGCGGATGACTACGTCGACTCCAAGCTCGCCAACTTCGAGGTCGTCCTCGCCAAGACCATCGGCTCGGTCGACCGAGGGCGGGAGAAGCTGCTCGGGCGAGGGGCCAGGGCGGGCGGGCACGACTTCGACGGCCCGCCCGGCCCCGGTGATCCGCTCAGCTCGGGCCACCGGCCGCCGCTGGGCCCGGAGAGCTCAACCGGCGCTGCCGACCCCAGCGGCCCGGGCATCCCCGAGTACGGCCCGGACCCGGCGACCCTGGTGCGACAGGCCGATGAGTATGTGGACGCCAAGCTCGGTGCCTTCGAAGCGGTACTCGGCAAGACCCTGGAGGCCGTCGGTCGAGGCCGGCGGAAACTGCACGGGCCGGCCGTGGACGGTGCGCTCGGTGAGCACATGGCCGCCCAGGACGCGGCGGGTGTGCACCAGCAGGGCAGTGACACCAGCGACGCCGACTATCTGGCCGGTCTCGCCGAGCTGGCCGATGAGGAGCCAGGCCTGTCCCGGCGACCGCGCCGACCTCAGCCGGCCACCGACGCTCCCCAGGGGACCGGATCCGAGCGCCCCACCCCGCACGCGCCCGAGCGACCCCGCCATGAGCCCTTCGCGCCCCCGATCCCCGCCGGCCCCGCGCCCCACCAGCCCCCCGAGCGTCAGCCCGCGCCCCCCGCTCCGTATGAGCCCTACGCGCCCCCGCGCCCGGACGGTCCCGCAGCCGGTGAGCAGCACCCGGCCGCTCACCGAGCCCCGGGACCCTCGTACGAGCAGCGCCCCTCGGTGTGGCAGATTCCGCACCAGCAGGACCTTCCCCACCAGCAGGAACCGGGCTCCTACGCGCCCCGACCCCAGCAGGCCTACGAGGGGCACTCCCCGGACCCCTTCGCCGGGTACCGGCCTCAGGTCCACCATGACCAGTACACCGCCGCGGACGGTCACGCCCATCGGGATCAGCCGGAGCACCCTCCCCGCCGGCAGCCGGCCGCACTCGATGAGACCAGCCTCTTCGACACCGGGATGATCGACCTCGACCGGCTCCGTCCCTATGAGGAAGGTCGCTGAAACCGGCCCGTCCCCGGCACCGGATTGGGCCTGAGGCGGCCCGTGAAGTATCCTGGTTCTTCGGTCGCACAGGTTTGGCGATCTCGGCTGCCCGCTTCTTCCCTCAGTGCCCCCAGGGGCTCGCCGGAGAATTCGGGACAGCTCCTCCCTCACGATCTGAAAGCAGGAAGACCCCTGAACGCCCGCCTCGACCACCGCAACCCTCTCGTGTTCGATACGCACGAGCTGGGTCGGCGTCCCGGCGCGCTCCAGCGGGTGTCCCGCTCGATCCCCGCGCCGAAGCACCTCGGCGTGGAGGGAGTCATCGGAGTGCCGGAAGGCACATCCGTGGAGCTTGACCTCCGTCTTGAGTCCGTCATGGACGGTGTGCTGGTCACAGGCACCGGCCGTGCATCGGCTGAGGGGGAGTGCGTAAGGTGTCTGGAGCCGCTGCGCCTCGATGTCGCTGCGGACTTCCAGGAGATGTTCACGTACCCCGACGCCGATGACCGGAGCCATGGCCGTGCCGTGGAGCCGGGCGACGACGCCGAGGGCGAGGATGTCCTCTACCTCAAGGACGGATTGTTCGACCTTGAACCCGTGCTGCGCGATGCGGTGGTGCTCGCACTGCCGATGCAGCCGGTGTGCCGTGAGGATTGTGCCGGTCTGTGCGTTCAGTGCGGGATCAGGCTCGATGACGAACCGGACCACCACCATGACGCCGTCGACATCCGTTGGGCGGCACTGCAGGGACTCGCCGAAACCATCAAGGACGGCGAGAAGGACAACATGGGCGGCGCCGATGCGGGCGTCGACGAGAAGCAGGAGAAGTAGCCGTGGCTGTTCCGAAGCGGAAGATGTCGCGCAGCAACACGCGCCACCGCCGGTCGCAGTGGAAGGCTGCGGTCCCCGTCCTGGTTTCGTGTGAGCGTTGCCAGGAGCCGAAGCTGCAGCACATCGCGTGCCCCAGCTGTGGCACCTACAACAAGCGCCAGGTCCTCGCGGTCTGAGCGGCTGGTGAGAGGCCCGATGTCTGAGCTGTCCAATGCCAAGAAGCAGGCAGACACCTTCAACACAGCCTCGTCCCACACGCTTCTGGAAGGGCGGCTCGGCTATCAGCTGGAGTCCGCCCTTCTAGTGCGTGCACTGACCCACCGTTCGTATGCGTACGAGAACGGCGGCCTGCCCACCAATGAGCGGCTGGAGTTCCTCGGCGATTCGGTGCTTGGGCTAGTGGTCACCGACACCCTCTATCGCATCCACCCCGATCTCCCGGAAGGCCAGCTGGCCAAGCTGCGGGCCGCGGTGGTGAACTCACGTGCGTTGGCGGAGGTCGGTCGCGGCCTGGAACTCGGCGCGTTCATCCGGCTCGGCCGGGGCGAAGAGGGCACAGGTGGCCGGGACAAGGCGTCTATCCTCGCCGACACCCTAGAAGCGGTGATCGGTGCGGTCTATCTCGACCAGGGGCTCGAAGCAGCGTCGGAGTTGGTACACCGACTCTTCGACCCACTGATCGAGAAGTCCTCGAACCTCGGTGCTGGCCTGGACTGGAAGACCAGTCTCCAGGAACTGACCGCGGCCGAGGGCCTCGGGGTCCCGGAGTACCTCGTCTCGGAGACGGGTCCGGACCACGAGAAGACCTTCACTGCTGCCGCCCGCGTCGGTGGTGTCTCGTACGGCACCGGCACTGGCCGCAGCAAGAAGGAAGCGGAGCAACAGGCAGCGGAGTCCGCGTGGCGGGGTATCCGCGCCGCGGCTGATGAGCGTGCCGCCGATCTCAAGACCGGCGGTACCGAAGTCAGCGAAGGCGCCGAAACCCCCGTGGACGAGCCTGCCGACAGCACACCCGCTGGGTCCTCCGGGGCCTCTGGGTCTGTTGATTCCGCATCCTCATCGGATGCTGACCGGGCGACGACCTAACCGTCGCGACACCGGTCCCCAGGACCCCTCGCACCCTAGGGAGCGAGGGGTCCTCGGCGTCTTCCACCAGGCATTGAGCGGTACGCTGCGCACGACAGCCGTGAGCGTCCCGAGTGGTCGTGAGCATTTCCCGAAGGAGCCCCGTGCCCGAGCTGCCCGAGGTAGAAGTCGTACGCCGCGGACTCCAGCGCTGGGTCAGCGGGCGCACGATCGCCGAGGTGAGCGTCCTCCATCCGAGGGCGGTCCGCCGCCATCTCGCAGGGGCCGACGACTTCGCCGCTCAGCTCAAGGGGCAGAGCGTGGGCATCGCCAGGCGGCGCGGAAAGTACCTCTGGCTGCCGCTCGCGGACACCGACTCCTCCGTGCTGGGACATCTCGGCATGAGCGGACAGCTGCTGGTCCAGCCGGAGGACGCGCTGGATGAGAAGCACCTGCGGATTCGGATGCGCTTCGCCGACACCCTCGGCACCGAGCTGCGCTTTGTCGATCAGCGCACCTTCGGCGGCCTCTCGCTGCATGACAACACCTTCGACGGGCTGCCGGACGTCATCGCGCACATCGCCCGTGACCCCCTCGATCCGGCATTCGACGACGACGCCTTCCTGGCCGCGCTCAAACTGCGGCGCACCACGGTGAAGCGCGCGCTGTTGGACCAGTCGCTGATCAGCGGGGTTGGCAATATCTATGCCGATGAGGCGCTGTGGCGGGCGAGGCTGCACTACGAGCGCCCGACGGCGGGCATCAGCCGGGCCCGCTCAGCCGAACTGCTGGGACATGTACGGGATGTGATGAACGCAGCCCTGGCCGTCGGCGGCACCAGCTTTGACAGCCTCTATGTGAATGTGAACGGCGAATCAGGCTATTTTGATCGGTCGCTCGACGCCTATGGCCGTGAGGACCTACCGTGCCGGCGCTGTGGCACCCTGATGCGTCGCCGTCCCTGGATGAATCGCTCCAGCTACTTCTGCCCGCGCTGCCAGCGCCCGCCCAGGCCCACGCGCTCCGGAGCCTGATCGCCTCCCGCCGGTGAAGCGGGACAGCGTGGATCGAGAGCGCGGTGGGCGCCTGGCCAGCGCGGTTGGTCATACGGTACAAACGGCGGATAAGGGGCGGACTTGACCTCAGAAGCCGAAGTTCTGGGTCCACCACGGACCGCCGTTGCCCATATGGACACCGACGCCCAACCGGGTGTAGTCGCAGTTCAGGATGTTCGCGCGGTGGCCGTCGCTGCCCATCCAGGAGTTCATCACGGCTCCGGCGTCCGCCTGGCCACGCGCGATGTTCTCGCCGCCGAGTTTCGGCACACCCGATTGCTCGGCCCGGTCCCACGGCGTATCGCCCTCGGGGTCGGTGTGGTCGAAGAACCCGCGCTGGGCCATGTCGGTACTGAAGTCACCCGCGAGCTTCGCCAACGCCGCGTCGAAGCGCAGCGGCTGACAGCCCACCTTGGCCCGCTCCTCGTTCACCAGAGCCAAGACCTCTGCCTCGGCTGCTTCTTCCGTCGATGACGAAGGAGTGGTGGGCGGCGTCGGAGCGGGGCGGGTCGCCGAGCGATCGGACGCTCGTTCCGATGGCCGCGTCGGCTTCTTGGTCTGGGGCTTCTCCTTCGTCGCCTCCGGAGCCTTGGTCTGCTCGGTCGGCCTGGTCGAAGGCTTCTGCGGAGCCTTCGACGAGCGGCTCGGTGACGGAGGCCGCACGGTGGCGGACGGTGCCTTCGACGCGCTCTGCGCGGGCTTGGCCCCCGCCGCCGAGTCGCCTTGGGGCTGCCACTCGGGGGAGGCGTCGGCGCGTACCTGGCCGCCGGGGTTGCGGTCGCCCACGGTGAAGACGTCACCGCCCGGCAGCAGGCCAGAAGCCATGGCCGCCGCTCCTACCGCCATGGCAGCGGAGGCGCCGAGCAGCCCAGTCCGTACGGGTCTGCCCGTACGTGCGTTGGCAGAGCGTCGATGGCGTCCCATTCTGCGGTGCCTTCCTCGTTGCGCGACTAGTTCGACGGGTGGGAAACCCTGCCCAATAACCGGTACGGATACGGCTGGACAGCGGTGTCGCTCACCCAAACGGGTGAGCGCCATTGCGACCGGACTGTACGGCATGAGAGGCGGATGAGAAGTGCTTCATGAGCAATTCAGCGATTACCGTGCAGTCATGATTGATGATGCGCGACTCACCGCTTGGGTACGCGGTCGAGTACAGGGAGTGGGCTTTCGCTGGTTCACCAGGGCAAACGCTCTGGAAATTGGCGGGCTCACCGGTTTCGCCCTCAATCTCGACGACGGGAGGGTGCAGATCGTGGCGGAAGGGCCACGTGAGAATTGCCACCGCCTGCTGGAGTGGCTCCGCTCGGACGACACACCCGGCCGCGTTGACGGTGTGACTGAGATATGGGACACGCCCCGCGGTGGCTATGAAAGCTTCGCGATCCGCTGACCCCTGGCTCCCCAGGAGGGGTCGCAGCGCGCCCGTGGCCCCTGCGCGAATGTCGGTTTGTGAGAGAAACAGGCTGGTGGTTGCCTTATGGAGCGGCTCGTGCCAGGCTGCCCGGGTAAGAAGGATCTCTACGCCCCCAGGGCCCCGGAGAGGACGCTGCGACGGCTGTTTCCCAGCCCCGCGTCCCCGGGTCCGCCCACTGCACGGGGTGTGATCGTGTTGACCGTCAAACTTTTTGGTGAGACTCTGGAAGCCCCGCGCACCTTAGCTGTTTGGCAGTAAGAAACACAGCGAGATCAGCACCAGAAGGCACTGTCGAGCACCGCGGGTGCGATTCCCTCACGACCCACACCGCATCGGTCGGTCACTCAGTGTGGAGGACCATCCATCATGGCAAAGGCGCTTCTCGGTTACGTCGGCGGTTCTGACCCGCGACTTCTCTCCGAGATGCGACGGCTTCAGCAGCGTGTTCAAGACCTGGAATCCGAGCTTGTACGGATTCAGTCGGAAAACGACGCGCTCAGTGCTGCCGTTGCTCACCACCCCGGAGAGTCGCTGCTTGACGGCATCGACATCGACGTACCCCAAGCGGAGCCAGCGCTCACCTGAGCCGGCGCTCCGCTGGAGAATCATCGCCCAAGATGTGCAAGGGACGCTTCGGCGTCCCTTCTTTCTTTCCCCCAAGCCGTCCCCAAGCCATAGCGCCGTCTCTTACCGTCAGATGTGCCCTTCGCGTTCGGCGGTGAAACCGAACTGGGCGGGCGATGACAGGCCGGGGAGGGTATCTTCCCGACCCTCCGGACGAAACGAAAGGTAGAGTCCGGATGCGTGCACCTCAAGGCCATGACCCTGCGCGGGTTCAAATCCTTCGCCTCCGCGACCACCCTGCGGTTCGAGCCGGGTATCACCTGCGTCGTGGGGCCGAACGGTTCGGGCAAGTCCAATGTGGTGGACGCCCTTTCCTGGGTAATGGGTGAGCAAGGGGCCAAATCGCTACGCGGCGGCAAGATGGAGGACGTCATCTTCGCCGGCACGACCGGCCGGCCGCCGCTTGGCCGCGCAGAGGTCTCGCTCACGATCGACAATTCCGATGGTGCGCTCCCCATTGACTACGCGGAAGTCACCATTACGCGGATTATGTTCCGCAATGGCGGTAGCGAGTACCAGATCAATGGCGACACCTGCCGCCTTCTCGACATTCAGGAACTGCTTTCCGATTCAGGCATCGGTCGGGAGATGCACGTCATCGTCGGGCAGGGGCAGCTCGACTCCGTACTCCATGCCGACCCCATGGGACGGCGGGCCTTTATCGAAGAGGCCGCGGGCGTCCTCAAGCACCGCAAGCGCAAGGAGAAGGCGCTGCGGAAGTTGGACGCCATGCGGGCCAACCTCGCTCGGGTGCAGGACCTCACCGATGAGCTGCGCCGTCAACTCAAACCGCTGGGCCGGCAGGCGGCGGTCGCTCGACGGGCCGCGGTCATCCAGGCCGATCTGCGCGATGCCCGGCTTCGGCTGCTCGCGGACGATCTCGTACGGCTCCGGGAGGCCCTGAAGTCCGAGATCGCGGATGAGGCGGCGCTCAAGGGGCGCAAGGACAGCGCCGAGGCCGAGTTGAAGGTCGCGCTGACGCGCGAGGCCGATCTGGAGGATGAGGTCAGACGGCTCGCTCCGCGACTTCAGCGGGCTCAGCAGAGTTGGTACGAGCTCTCCCAGCTGGCCGAACGGGTCCGCGGCACCGTCTCCCTCGCCGATGCCCGGGTCAAGAGCGCCACCGCGCAGCCAGCGGACGAGCGGCGCGGTCGCGATCCCGAGGACATGGAACGCGAGGCGGCCAGGATCCGTGAGCAGGAGGCGGAACTGACGGCCGCGCTGGAAGCGGCCGAGTACGCCCTGGAGGACACCATCGCCCACCGGGCCGAACTGGAGCGCGAACTCGCCGCTGAGGAACGCCGCCTCAAGGACGCCGCCCGTGCCATCGCCGACCACCGCGAAGGCCTCGCCCGGTTGAGCGGACAGGTCAACGCGGCCCGTAGCAAGGCCGCATCGGCCCAATCCGAGATCGACCGGCTCACCCTGACATGTGATGAGGCGCGGGAGCGGGCGGCCACCGCACAGGAGCAGTACGAGCAGCTCAAGGCAGAGGTCGACGTCCTGGACGCGGGGGATGGGGAACTGGGCGAGCGGTATGACGGCGCCAGAAGGGCACTGGCGGCAGCCGAAGGGGCGCTGAGCGCCGCGCGCGAGGAGCTCACCGCCGTCGAACGGGAGCACGCCGCGGTAACCGCGCGTCGGGAGGCCCTGGCCCTCGGGTTGCGGCGCAAGGACGGCACCGGTGCGCTGCTGATGGCGAAAGACCAGTTGGGCGGCTTGCTGGGGCCCGCATCCGAACTGCTCACCGTGGCTGTGGGGCATGAGATCGCAGTCGCCGCCGCTCTGGGCGTGGCCGCTGACGCGCTGGCGGTCAACACCCCGACCGTGGCGGCCGAGGCGCTGCGTCTGCTCCGCAAGACGGACGCCGGACGGGCCGCCCTTCTGCTGGGTGGTGCCCCCGAGCCCGAGCGATCCCCTGGGGCGGGCGCCCCGGGCACCCCGTCCGGAGGTTTTGCGTCAGCGACCGTCTTCCGGCGCGATGCCGGAGCCGGGCGGTCGATTGACCGCCCCGGGCAACTCGCGGCCGATGACGGTCGCGCGCCCGGCTCCGTACCCCCCGACGGGCCCCTGTCCCAGAGGGGCTCCGGCGACGACGGCTCCCCTGGGAACGGGGCCCGACACCCCCGGCGGCTCACCCACGCCCTCGATCTGGTGCGTGGGCCCGAAGAGCTGATGCCCGCGGTGCGCCGGCTGTTGCGGGGCTTCGTCATCGTCGAGACCCTGGCGGATGCCGAAGACCTCGTTCGGGCCCGACCCGACCTCACCGCCGTCACCGCCGAGGGCGATGTACTGGGCGCCCACTTCGCCCAGGGCGGTTCCGCGGGCGCGCCGAGCCTGCTGGAGGTACAGGCGTCCGTCGACGAGGCCGATGCCGAGCTGCGGGAGTTGGCCCTGCGGTGCGAGGAGTTGACCGCCGCCCAGCAAGGGACCGTCGAACGCCGGGGCGAGTGCGCGGATCGGGTCGAGGAGTTGGGGGAGCGCAGAAGGGCGGCCGACCGGGAGAAGTCCGCCGTCTCCGGCCGGCTGGGCACGCTCGCCGGGCAGGCACGTGCCGCCGCGGGCGAGGCCGAACGGGCCGTCGCCGCCGTCGCCAGGGCCCAGGAGGCGCTGGAGCGCTCCCGTGGTGAGGCCGAGGAGCTGGCCGAGCGACTGCTGGTCGCGGAGGAGAGCGCTCCCTTGGGGGAGGGGGCGGCGGAACCGGATACCCAGCTGCGGGACCGACTCGCCGCCGATGGCGCCAACGCCCGGCAGACCGAGATGGAGGCCCGTCTCCAGGTCCGTACCCATGAGGAGCGGGTCAAGGGCCTCGGCGGTCGTGCCGAAGCCCTCGACCGGGCCGCGCGCGCTGAACGTGAGGCACGGGCGCGCGCCGAGCAGCGGCGCGCCAGGCTGCGCCATGAGGCCGCCGTCGCTGCGGCGGTCGCCGCGGGTGCCCGTCAACTTCTCGCCCATGCCGAGGTCTCCCTGGTGCGGGCCGAGACCGAGCGGGCTTCGGCGGAGACGGCCAAGGTGACCCGTGAGGGTGAGCTGACGGCCGCCCGTGCGCTCGGGCGCGAGCTCAAGGGCGAACTGGACAAGCTCACCGATTCGGTCCATCGGGGAGAGGTCCTCGGTGCCGAGAAGCGGCTGCGGATCGAGCAGCTGGAGACGAGGGCACTGGAGGAGCTGGGGGTGGAGCCCGCCGGGCTGGTCGCGGAGTACGGGCCCGATCAGCTCGTACCGCCCTCGCTGCCCGCCGAGGGGGAGGAGTTGCCCGATGACCCGGAGCATCCGCGCCATCAGCCGAGGCCTTTTGTCCGGGGTGAGCAGGAGAAGCGCCTGAAGTCGGCTGAACGGGCGTACCAGCAGTTGGGGAAGGTGAACCCGCTGGCGTTGGAGGAGTTCACGGCGTTGGAGGAGCGCCATCAGTTCCTCTCCGAGCAACTCGAAGACCTGAAGAAGACCAGGACCGACCTCCTCCAGGTGGTGAAGGAGGTGGACGAGCGGGTGGAGCAGGTCTTCACCGAGGCGTATCGGGACACCGCCCGGGAGTTCGAAGGGGTCTTCTCACGGCTCTTCCCCGGTGGCGAGGGCAGACTGATCCTCACCGATCCCGACAACATGCTCACCACGGGCGTGGATGTGGAGGCAAGGCCACCGGGGAAGAAGGTCAAGCGGCTCTCCCTGCTCTCCGGCGGAGAGCGTTCACTGACCGCCGTGGCGCTGCTGGTGTCCATCTTCAAGGCCCGTCCGAGTCCGTTCTATGTGATGGACGAGGTTGAGGCGGCGCTCGACGACACCAATCTCCAGCGGCTCATCCGGATCATGCAGGAGCTCCAGGAGTCCTCACAGCTGATTGTGATCACTCACCAGAAGCGGACGATGGAAGTCGCCGACGCGCTGTACGGGGTCTCCATGCAGGGCGACGGTGTCTCCAAGGTCATCGGCCAGCGGCTGCGCTGACCGGTGGTGATCGACCCTCAGGCGGACAGCCCTCCCTGAGTGGTGGTGTGGGGGCGACTGTGCCCCACTGGAAGGGCTCGCCCATGTCCCGGCGGCGTAGTCGGACGGCCCACGGCCGCGGTAGCCCCCGTGCATCCCCGATTTGGGGGAACACGTGGAGCGCCAGAGCCCCACGCCCCAGGAGTACATGTGACCAGCAGTGCGCAGCCACCGCCGTCGGGGGCCCGGGAGGCCCACCCCGAGCACCTCGGCCATGTCATCTTCATCACGGCCGCCGCCGCCATGGGCGGTTTTCTCTTCGGTTACGACAGTTCGGTCATCAACGGTGCCGTCGAGGCCATTCGCGACCGTTATGACATCGGCTCGGGAGAGCTGGCGCAGGTCATCGCCATCGCCCTGATCGGCTGTGCGATCGGGGCCGCCACCGCGGGCCGGATCGCCGACCGCATCGGTCGCATCCTGTGCATGCGGATCGCCGCTGTCCTCTTCACCGTCAGCGCGGTGGGCTCGGCGCTGCCCTTCGCCCTCTGGGATCTGGCGATGTGGCGGATCATCGGCGGCTTCGCCATCGGTATGGCCTCGGTCATCGGCCCGGCCTACATCGCCGAGGTCTCCCCGCCCGCCTACCGCGGTCGGCTCGCCTCGTTCCAGCAGGCGGCCATCGTCATCGGTATCGCCATCTCCCAGCTGGTGAACTTCGGCATCCTGCAGATCGCCGACGGTGAGCAGCGCGGCAAGATCGGCGGCTTGGAAGCCTGGCAGTGGATGCTCGGCGTGATGGTCGTCCCGGCCATTCTGTACGGGTTGCTGTCCTTCGCGATCCCGGAGTCGCCGCGCTATCTGATCTCGGTGGGCAAGATCGGCCGGGCCAAGCAGGTCCTTGCCGAGGTCGAGGGCGAGCACATCGATCTGGATGCCAGGGTCAATGAGATCGACCTCGCGATGCGTCGTGAGCACAAGTCGACGTTCAAGGACCTGCTCGGTTCCCGCTTCGGCTTTCTCCCGATCGTCTGGATCGGCATCGGTCTCTCGGTCTTCCAGCAGCTCGTCGGCATCAATGTGGCGTTCTACTACTCGTCCACGCTCTGGCAGTCCGTCGGCATCGACCCGACCAGTTCCTTCTTCTACTCGTTCACCACGTCGATCGTGAACATCATCGGCACGGTGATCGCGATGCTCTTCGTCGACCGGATCGGTCGACGACCGCTGGCCCTCATCGGGTCCACCGGTATGGCCATCGCGCTCGCCGTGGAGGCCTGGGCGTTCTCCGCGGATCTGGTGGACGGCAAACTCCCCAGTACCGAGGGCACGGTGGCGCTGGTCGCCGCCCATGTGTTCGTCCTCTTCTTCGCCCTCTCCTGGGGCGTGGTGGTCTGGGTCTTCCTCGGCGAGATGTTCCCCAACCGCATCCGTGCCGCAGCCCTCGGCGTCGCCGCGTCCGCACAGTGGATCGCCAACTGGGCCATCACCGCGAGCTTCCCGAGCCTGGCGGACTGGAATCTGTCGGGTACCTACATCATCTACGCGTCCTTCGCGGTGCTCTCGATCCCGTTCGTGCTGCTGTTCGTCAAGGAGACCAAGGGCAAGGCGCTGGAGGAGATGGGCTGACGCCTCCCGAGCGGGCGAAGGCCAGCGTCCCCGTCCGTCCTCACCCGTGAGGAGGGCCCGAAGGGGGACGCTGGCTGGATGCCGGCCGCGCGGCGAGGGGTCAGAACTCGTCGGTGGTATGCGGCAGCAGCGTGGTACGGGACGCCGCGTCCAGGGTCTGGGCCGCACCCGGTGAGTGCTCGACCACCAGCCCCGCCCGTACCAACTCGCCGGCGGTCAGATCACCGAGGTAGCACGCCGCCAATTCCCGTACATCGAGGGAGAGGTCCGGAGCGTCGCTCGTACGGGACACCTCAGCCGCACCGCCGGCCCCGACCGTGAGCCGGTACCGCCCCGCGTTGGCGGGCACCGATCCGTCGCCCACCTCCAGCACCAGGTCCACCGCGGCCGACCAGGCGCGGCCCGTCAGCGCTGCCGGCACGTCGACCAGCCTCAGCCAGAGCGCCGGGAACTCCTGGGTCACCCGCACCTGGTCGCGATCGGCAGCGAAACGCAGCAGCGGATCATCCAGCGGACGTCCCCAGGCCCGCACCTTGTCGGCCAGGTCGATGGAGGCCACATACCGCCAGAGCGCGGCGGCCGCAGCGGGGGATTCGGCCTCCAGTTCGCGTAGATGAACCGTCCCCCGGCCCTCGTCATCGGTGATCGTGCGATAGACGACATAGCCCGCGGGTGGCTCGCCCGCGTCCCCGATGGTCACCACCCGGGGCGGGCTGAGGTCGTCGTTCTCCTCGTCCTCCTCGGGCAGGATGTGCGTACGCCACCAGAAGTCGTCCCGGGCCACCCGGCCGGCGCGCTCTGATCGCGCAGCGTTATGACGGGCGCTGATCACCGCCGGTGCCTCCGCCGGGGAGACCAGTCGCAGCGGCCGCTCGTCGGCTGCGATCCGCAGCTTCAGGGGCACATCGGTATCGATCTCGAAGGTGTAGGAGCGGGTCGCTGGCTCAAATCCAAAGCGGCCGTAGATTCCCGTCTCCGACACCCAGAGCGCCGCCAGCGGCTGCCCGGCTGTGGCGCAGCGCCGCCACAGCTCGGCGATCATGCCGCTGAGCACTCCGCGCCGACGATGCGTCGGCGCGACGGAAACGAAGGTCACACCCGCGCAGGCCAGGTCCGCGCCCGGCACCGAGAGCTCCAGCCGGTGCGCGGCGAGCAGTCCCACGAGCTGATCGCCCTCATAGGCCCCGATGCGATCGCAGCGCTCCAGGATCTCGTGGTGGAGCTTGCGGACTTCGTCCTCGCAGTTCTTCCCCAGAAAGACGAGGTAGTGCAGATCCAGGGCGCGGTCGAGGTGCGCCTCCGGGATGGTCCGATACTCCAAGTCGGTCATACCCGGACGCTAACGTTCTCCAGTGGCGTCAGTCATCCGGGTTTTCGCAGCTCCGGGGCCGCGCTGCGGCCAGCGACGGACGGGACGGGCCGGCGGCGCGGTGGCCTGGTGACGGCCGTTCTGGCATGGCTTTGACAACAGTCCGGCGTGGGCGACGGGCTTCGGGAAGGCGTGACCGATACTGGGAACGTTATGGAAATCGTCATCCTTGCCGTAGTCATCGCCCTGGTCGCCGTCGGTGCGATCAGCGGGCTCGTGATCGGCAGCCGCAAGAAGAAGCAGCTGCCGCCATCGGCCCCGCCGTCCGCGCCGACCATCACTGCTCCGCCCGCTGAGCCGCATGTCGGCGACGAGGCGGAGACACCGCGGGAAGAACCACGCCGCACCATCGAAGAGGTCGACCTCCCGACGGCTGATGAGGCCACCGCCTCTCCGGTCACCGTCGAGGACCCGGTCGTCGCCGCCCCCGAGGTCGAGGTCCCCGCACCCACCGCGGGGCGGCTCATCCGGCTGCGCTCCCGCCTGGCCCGTTCCCAGAACTCCCTCGGCAAGGGTCTGCTGACCCTGCTGTCCCGTGAGCATCTCGATGAGGACACCTGGGAGGAGATCGAGGAGACCCTCCTCACCGCGGACGTCGGCGTCGCCCCCACCCAGGAGCTGGTGGATCGACTCCGGGAGCGGGTGAGGGTGCTCGGCACCCGTACGCCCGACGGTCTCCGCGCCCTGCTGCGGGAGGAACTGCTCGCCCTCATCGGCACCGACTTCGACCGTGCCGTCAAGACCGAGAGCGGTCTGGACACCCCGGGTGTGGTGATGGTCGTCGGCGTCAACGGCACCGGAAAGACCACCACCACCGGCAAGCTCGCCCGGGTGCTCGTCGCCGATGGGCGCTCGGTCGTCCTCGGGGCCGCCGACACCTTCCGTGCGGCGGCGGCCGACCAGCTCCAGACCTGGGGCGACCGGGTGGGCGCCCGCACGGTCCGCGGGCCCGAGGGCGGCGACCCGGCGTCGATCGCCTTTGACGCGGTCAAGGAGGGCATCGCCGAGGGCGCCGATGTGGTGCTGATCGACACCGCCGGCCGGCTCCACACCAAGACCGGTCTGATGGATGAGCTGGGCAAGGTCAAGCGGGTCGTGGAGAAGCACGGTCCGCTGGACGAGGTACTGCTGGTCCTGGACGCCACCACCGGGCAGAACGGGCTGGTGCAGGCACGGGTCTTCGCCGAGGTCGTGGCGATCACCGGCATCGTGCTGACCAAGTTGGACGGTACGGCCAAGGGCGGCATCGTGATCGCGGTCCAGCGGGAGCTGGGCGTACCGGTGAAGCTGGTCGGCCTCGGAGAGGGCGCGGACGATCTCGCTCCCTTCGAGCCTGAGGCATTTGTGGACGCACTGATCGGCGACTGACCCCCACCTCGCCGCTCTGCACGGCTCCCTGGCCGGTACGGCTCAGGAAGACGACGGAAAGTGCCCGGCGCGTGCCCTCCGGCAGGCGACCGGGCACTCCCGTGTCCGGGCCGGTCCTCCCGCGTGCCGCCGCCTCCGAGGCTGTCGGCGGCGCCCGCGATCAGCGGGTCGGGCCGCCCACCGCGCTCCCGCGTCCCCCTGGGTCCGAGCGTCCGCGCCGGGACTCCGCCCGAGCCGTTCGGTTCCGCGGAACGTGTCGGTCAAGCGGGCGGATGGGCCGCCGGCCCCAGGGCCAAGGCCCAGTGACCGCTCCGGCCCCGCCTACATCGTCGAGCGATGGCAGATGTACGCCAGGGTGCCCAGGAGCAGCCGTGCCTCCGGCGGCGCGGCGGATGTCGAGGGAGCGTCCCCGCCGTCCGTCGTATCCGTCACATAGGCCATGTCCAGGGTCGGCGGTCGCAGCCAGCTGACCGGGCCCAGTCCGGCGCGGTCCGACGGGGCGGCCGTGATGTAGTCACCGGGCCCCAGACAGTGCAGATCCAGGTCGGCGTCGTCCCAGCCCATGCGGTACAGCAACTCGGGTAGGTCCCTCGCCGCTCCCGGCGCCACGAAGAACTGGCATCGGCCGTCCGGCGTCGCCGAAACCGGCCCCAGCGGCAGTCCCATCCGCTCCAGCCGGACCAGTGCCCGCCGGCCCGCCGGTGCCGCGACATCGAGGATGTCGAAGGTCCGGCCCACGGGCAGGAGCAGGGTCGCCTCGGGTACCTGCGACCACGCCCTGGTCACCTCGTCCAGGGTCGCGCCCGCCGGGATCTCCTGCGCGTAGGAGAGCGGATGCGCGCCCGGAGCGGTGCACCCCGCCTCGCCGCAGGAGCAGACTCCGGACACCGCCCGGGCCCCGGGGACCACGGCCCAGCCCCACAGTCCTGTGTACTCCGCCACCACGGTGCACTCCGCGGTGCGGCCGCGGCGTCGTGAGCCGGACCTGATGTCTCTGATCCCCCGGCTGCTGCCGATCGTGAAGCCCATGCCCCCTCCAACGGGTCGTGCTCGCCGGTGGTTACGACCCGAAGTCTCCTCGTGACACAGCGTCGCTACCGGTGGAGTTCGGGCGGCGCATGGTGGCGTGAGGGGGAGTGCGAAAAATACTGCACGCCTGCCCATCCACCGCTCCGCCGCCTCCTGATCGTCGTATGTCAAGTGAATCGCGCCCGACGGCGCGGGAGTTCATTCAATGGGGTGGCGAATGGTGGCGTTTGTGGAATCGCCCTCGCGGGAGGGGTGATCGTAGGATTACTTTTAGTGTTGCTGACCCTGGAGTTGTGCGGACCCATGGGTATGCCGTGATTCGCCTGGGGGACTCGTTTCCCTGTTCGACGGGTGCATCCTCCATGCAGACCGCCTCAACTCACGCCATTCTGGTAAGGGTTGGACTCGGGGCTTTTTGGATGGGGGCGTTCCAGTGGACGGCAGCGGCGCCGGTGTGAGTACCGGTAAGCGCCCGAACGAGCGGCTGGGCTCGTGGTTCGTGCGTAGCGGTTGGTCCAAGGGTGAGCTTGCGCGTCAGGTGAACCGCCGTGCCCGTCAGCTGGGTGCGCATCACATCAGTACCGATACCTCGCGAGTGCGGCGCTGGCTCGATGGGGAACAACCCCGCGAGCCCATTCCGCGGATTCTCTCCGAGCTGTTCTCGGAGCGCTTTGGCAGCGTTGTCGGCATCGAGGACCTCGGGCTTCGCTCGGCCCACCAGTCGCCATCCGTCTCCGGCGTTGATCTGCCCTGGGCGGGCGACCAGACCGTGGCCCTGCTGAGCGAGTTCTCCCGCAGCGATCTGATGCTCGCTCGGCGAGGGTTCCTCGGCACCTCGCTCTCGCTCGCGGCCGGCCCCTCACTGATCGAACCCATGCAGCGCTGGCTGGTGCCGGCCCCCGGCGCCGAGCCGGTCAAGCAGGCCGCGCCCCACGGCGGGCCCGCGACCTCCCGGCTCTCCGGCCCCGAGCTGGATCTGCTGGAGGACACCACCGCCATGTTCCGGCAGTGGGACGCCCAGTGCGGCGGCGGGCTTCGGCGCAAGGCCGTCGTCGGCCAACTCCACGAGGTCACCGACCTCCTCCAGGAATCCCACCCCGAAGCCACCACCCGACGGCTCTTCACCTGCGCCGCCGAGCTGGCCGAGCTGGCCGGCTGGATGAGCTACGACGTGGGTCTGCAACCCACCGCCCAGAAGTACTTCGTCCTCGCGCTGCACGCGGCCAAGGAAGCGGGCGACAAGCCGCTCGGCTCCTACATCCTGTCCTCGATGAGCCGTCAGATGATCCACCTCGGCCGCCCCGACGACGCCTTGGAGCTGATCCATCTGGCCCAGTACGGCAGCCGGGACTGCGCCACCCCCCGCACCCAATCCATGCTGTACGCGATGGAGGCCCGCGCCTACGCCAACATGGGCCAACCCAGCAAGTGCAAGCGGGCGGTCCGGATGGCCGAGGGCACCTTCGCCGACATCGAGTTCGACAGCGAGCCGGAGCCCGATTGGATTCGCTTCTTCTCGGAGGCCGAGCTCAACGGCGAGAACGCCCACTCCTACCGTGACCTGGCCTATGTCGCGGGACGCAGTCCCACCTACGCGTCCCTTGCCGAGCCCGTCATGGCCAAAGCGGTGAGCCTTTTCCGGGACGACTCGGTTCACCAGCGGTCCTACGCCCTTAACCTGATCGGTATGGCCACCGTCCATCTGCTGAAGCGGGAGCCGGAGCAGGCCACCGAGCTCGCCTCCCAAGCGCTCACCGTCGCCAAGCGGGTCCGCTCCGAGCGGGTCAACACCCGGCTGCGGAAGACCGTGGACACCGCCGCCCGCGACTACGGCCATGTCGCCGAGGTCCTTCACTTCACCGATCTGCTCACGGCCCAACTCCCCGAGACGGCGGAGGCGGTGTAGCAGCGCGCACTCACGTTCGTAACCGAGCTCATGCGCGCACCCTGAAACGCCGGCCGCGATGATCGCCCCGACATAACCGACTCGGCTCCCCCGTGCCTGGTCAACCGGGCGGACATCGCGGCCGGTCCGCTCTCCCCCTGGGGCGTCCCGACCCACGCGTCATCCCCGCGGGATATCCCCGCGCTCCCCGGTTGACGGCAGTTCATGGCGGCGTAACACACCGCACCTCATCGTCATCCCGGTGAAACACCGGGTGGCATCGGTGGAAACCGTGCCGGGCCACTCTCATGGCGCATAACCGGCCCGCCGCCGAACCGCTCCGGCGCTGCCCGCACCGCCGCACGAGGCCGCACGACGATGAGGAGACGCCGATGCCCTCAGGCATCTCGACGCTTGCCGCAGAAACCCCGGCACTCTCAGCCGCCAACACCGGCTTCATGCTCATCTGCTCCGCCCTGGTCATGCTGATGACCCCGGGCCTCGCCTTCTTCTACGGAGGCATGGTCCGCGTGAAATCCACCCTCAACATGCTGATGATGAGCTTCATCAGCCTCGGTATCGTCACCCTCCTGTGGGTGCTCTACGGCTTCAGCCTCGCATTCGGCACCGACTCGGGCTCCGTGATCGGCTGGTCATCGGAGTACGTCGGGCTCAGCGGCATCGGCCTCACCGAACTCTGGGACGGCTACACCATCCCCGTGTACGTGTTCGCCGTCTTCCAGCTGATGTTCGCCGTCATCACCCCCGCCCTGATCAGCGGAGCGCTGGCGGACCGGGTGAAATTCAGCGCCTGGGCCCTCTTCATCACGCTCTGGGCGACCGTCGTCTACTTCCCCGTCGCCCACTGGGTGTGGGGGGCCGGCGGCTGGCTCTTCGAAATGGGAGTGATCGACTTCGCCGGTGGCACCGCCGTCCACATCAACGCGGGAGCCGCGGCCCTCGGAGTGATCCTCGTCATCGGCAAGCGCGTCGGCTTCAAGAGGGACCCGATGCGCCCGCACAGCCTGCCCCTGGTCATGCTGGGCGCTGCCCTGCTCTGGTTCGGCTGGTTCGGCTTCAACGCCGGGTCATGGCTCGGCAACGACGACGGCGTCGGTGCGGTGATGTTCGTCAACACCCAGGTCGCCACCGCCGCCGCCATGCTCGCCTGGCTGGCGTACGAGAAGATCCGGCACGGCGCCTGCACCACCCTCGGAGCCGCCTCCGGGGCCGTCGCCGGCCTGGTCGCCATCACCCCCGCGGGTGGCTCCTGCTCCCCACTGGGTGCCATCGCCATCGGTGCCATCGCCGGCGTCCTCTGTGCGCTGGCCGTCGGGCTCAAGTTCAAGCTGGGCTACGACGACTCCCTCGATGTCGTGGGCGTCCACCTCGTCGGCGGTGTGGCCGGCTCGCTCCTGGTCGGCTTCTTCGCCACCGGAGGCGTCCAGTCCGACGCCAAGGGACTCTTCTACGGCGGCGGTCTGGAGCAGTTGGGCAAGCAGGCCATCGGTGTCTTCTCGGTCCTCGCCTACTCGCTGGCAGTCTCCGCGCTCCTGGCCTTCATCCTCGACAAGACCATGGGCATGAGGGTGGATGAGGACACCGAGGTCTCCGGGATCGACCAGGTCGAGCACGCCGAGACCGCCTATGACTTCAGCGGCGCCGGCGGCGGAGCGGGCTCCCGCAAGCCCCTCGCCGTACCGTCCGAGGTCATCACGGCGGCCCCGAACAAGAAGGTGGATGCATGAAACTCATCACGGCGGTCGTCAAGCCCCACCGGCTGGACGAGATCAAGGACGCCCTCCAGGCCTTCGGAGTGCAGGGCCTCACCGTCACCGAGGCCAGCGGATACGGCCGCCAGCGAGGACACACCGAGGTCTATCGAGGTGCCGAGTACACGGTCGACCTCGTGCCCAAGATCCGTATCGAGGTCCTGGCCGAGGACGACGACGCCGAACAGCTCATCGAGGTGATCGTCAAGGCCGCACGCACCAACAAGATCGGCGACGGCAAGGTCTGGAGCGTCCCGGTCGAAACGGCGGTCAGGGTGCGCACGGGCGAACGCGGTCCGGACGCCCTCTAGGGACAGTCCCGGGCGCGGGAGCGCCTCGGCGACCAGCACGAAAGGCTGAACGGGTGTCGAGAACTGAAGTGATCACCGAAGCGGAAGACTCGGGACCCAGCGGCTACGCGGCGGCCCGGCTGCTCCTTCTCAACGACAAGGAGCAGTTCGGGCCGCCGCGCCGCGCCGCCCTCGCCGCCCTCACCGACCAGTGGCTCTCCGCACTCTTCGCCACCGCCTGCCAGGCCACCGGAGTCCGGTCGGCCGCCCTGGTCGCCACCGGCGGCTACGGCCGCGGTGAACTCTCCCCCCGCAGCGATCTCGATCTCCTCCTGCTCCATGACGGCAGCGCCGATCCCGGTGCCGTCGCCGCCCTCGCGGACCGCCTCTGGTACCCCGTCTGGGACCTCGGCCTCGCCCTCGACCACTCCGTACGCACCCCCGCGCAGGCACTGAAGACCGCCCGCCAGGAACTCAAGGTCCAACTCGGCCTCCTCGACGCCCGCCCGGTCGCCGGCGACCTCGGGCTCGTCGCCACCCTGCGCACCGCCGTCCTCGCCGACTGGCGCAACCAGGCCCCGGTGCGTCTGCCCGCCCTCCAAGAGCTCTGCCGCGAACGCGCCGAGCGCCAGGGCGAACTGCGCTACCTCATCGAACCCGACCTCAAGGAAGCCCGCGGCGGGCTGCGCGATGGCACCGCGCTGCGGGCCATCGCCGCCTCCTGGCTCGCTGACGCCCCCCGCCAGGGGCTCGACCACGCCCGCCGCACCCTCCTCGACACCCGTGACGCCCTCCATCTGACCACCGGACGAGCCACCGACCGGCTTGCCCTCCAGGAACAGGACCAGGTCGCCACGGCACAGGGCCTTCTCGACGCCGACACCCTGCTACGACAGGTGTATGAGGCGGCGCAGACCATTTCGTACGCGTCCGATGTCACCTGGCGCGAGGTCCGCAGGGTCCTCAGCGCCCGCACCGCCCGCCCGCGACTGCGCCCCTGGCGCCGTGCGGAACCCGAGCGCACCCCCCTCGTCGAAGGCGTCGTCGAGCAGCACGGTGAGGCGGTGCTCGCCCGTACCGCCCGGCCTGAGCGTGATCCCGTACTGCTGCTGAGGGCCGCCGCCGCAGCGGCCCAGGCCGGTCTGCCGCTCTCCCCGCACGCGGCTCGCCGGCTTGCCATCGGCTGCCCTCCGCTCCCGGTGCCCTGGCCCGCCGAGGCGCGCGAGGAGTTCATCACGCTGCTCGGCGCCGGCGGGTCGAGTGTGCCCGTCTGGGAGGCGCTGGACGCCGAGGGCCTGGTCACCAGGTTGCTTCCCGACTGGGAGCGGGTCCGCTGCCGTCCCCAGCGCAATGCCGTCCACACCTGGACCGTCGACCGGCATCTGGTGGAGAGCGCCGTCCGGGCCTCGGCCCTCACCCGCCGGGTGGGCCGCCCCGACCTCCTGCTGATCGCCGCCCTGCTCCATGACATCGGCAAGGGCTGGCCGGGCGACCACTCGACGGTCGGCGCCACCATCGCCCGGGACATGGCGGCCCGGATCGGTTTCGACCAGGCGGACGCCGAGATCGTGGCCACCCTCGTACGCCACCATCTGCTGCTCATCCAGACCGCGACCCGGCGGGACCTGGACGACCCGGCGACGGTCCTCTCGGTGGCCGAGGCCGTGGGGTCGACCACCGTCCTGGAACTGCTCCACGCGCTCACCGAGGCCGACGCGCTGGCGACCGGCCCGGCCGCCTGGTCGACCTGGCGCGGCTCCCTGGTCGCCGATCTGGTCGGACGGGTGGCCACGGCACTCGGAGCGGACGGCGGGTCGGATCGCCTCGGGCAGGGCCAGCCCGCACCCACCGCCACCCAGGAACGCCTCGCCGCCCAGGCCCTCCACACCGAAGGCCCGGTCCTCTCCCTGCGCACCCAGCCCGAGACCGTCAGCCCTGACCTCACCGACAGCACCGAAGCCGAACCCGTCGGCGTGGAACTGCTCATCGCCCTGCCCGAGCGACCCGGAGTCCTGCCCGCTGTGGCCGGAGTGCTCGCCCTGCACCGGCTCACCGTGCGTGCCGCCGAGCTGCGGACCGTGGAGTTGCCGGCCCAGATGGGGGGCCAGATCGCGCTCGTACTGGACTGGCGGGTGGCGGCGGCATACGGCTCGCTGCCCCAGGAGGCCCGGTTGCGCGCCGATCTGGTGCGGGTCCTGGACGGGACCCTGGACATCGGCAGCCGGCTCGCCGAACGGGAGGCGGCCTATCCCCGGCGACGGGGGGTGCAGGCCCCGCCGCCCAGGGTGACGGTCGCTCCCGCAGCCTCCCACCACGCCACCGTGATCGAGGTCCGCGCCCAGGACGCCCCGGGGCTGCTCCATCGGATCGGGCTGGCGCTCGACGAGGGAGGCGCGCGAGGTGTGCGGGTGCGCAGCGCCCATGTCTCCACGCTGGGGGCGAACGCGGTGGACGCCTTCTACGTGACCGACCTGGAGGGCAGGCCGCTGGCGGCTCAGGTGGCGGCGGATCTGGCCCGCTCGGTGCAGCGGGCGCTCGACTGAGGGGGGTGCCCGCACCCGTGCCCGCTCCCGTGCCGCACCTGTCAGGTCGGCCGCTCCTGACCGGCGAGGGCACACATGAGGGATGGCCGGATACTCTGGAGGGTAAATCCCACTGCCCCCGACTCTGAGGACCGACGAGCGCCGTGTTCGACACTCTTTCCGACCGCTTGGCGAATACCTTCAAAACTCTGAGGGGCAAGGGTCGCCTCAGCGAGGCGGACATCGACAGCGCGGCGCGGGAAATCCGCATCGCCCTGCTCGAAGCGGACGTCGCGCTCCCCGTCGTGCGGGCCTTCATCGCGAACGTCAAGGAGCGCGCCCGAGGCGTCGACGTCTCCAAGGCGCTCAACCCGAGCCAGCAGTTCATCAAGATCGTCAACCAGGAACTGGTATCGATCCTGGGTGGCGAGACCCGTCGGCTGCGCTTCGCCAAGTCCGGCCCCACCGTCATCATGCTGGCCGGTCTCCAGGGTGCCGGTAAGACCACCCTCGCCGGAAAGCTCGGCCAGTGGCTCAAGGGGCAGGGCCACTCCCCGCTGCTGGTCGCCTGTGACCTCCAGCGCCCGAACGCCGTCAACCAGCTCGCCGTGGTCGCCGAGCGCGCCGGTGTCGCGGTGTACGCGCCCGAGCCCGGCAACGGGGTGGGTGACCCGGTCCAGGTCGCGCAGGACTCCCTGGAGCACGCCAAGGCCAAGCAGTACGACGTCGTCATCGTCGACACCGCCGGCCGGCTCGGCATCGACCAGGAGCTGATGCGGCAGGCAGCGGACATCCGCGACGCGGTCAGCCCCGATGAGATCCTCTTCGTCGTCGACGCGATGATCGGTCAGGACGCGGTCAACACCGCGGAGGCCTTCCGGGACGGCGTCGGCTTCGACGGAGTCGTGCTCTCCAAGCTCGACGGTGACGCCCGTGGTGGTGCCGCGCTCTCCATCGCGCATGTCACCGGCCGGCAGATCATGTTCGCCTCCAACGGCGAGAAGCTGGACGACTTCGACGCGTTCCACCCGGACCGCATGGCGTCCCGCATCCTCGGCATGGGCGATGTGCTCAGCCTGATCGAGAAGGCCGAGCAGACCTTCAGCCAGGAAGAGGCCGCCAAAATGGCCTCCAAACTGGCGAGCAGCAAGGGCAAGGACTTCACGCTCGATGACTTCCTGGCGCAGATGGAGCAGGTCAGGAAGATGGGCAGCATCAGCAAGCTGCTCGGGATGCTGCCGGGCATGGCCCAGATGAAGGACCAGATCAACAACATCGACGAGCGGGATGTGGACCGTACGGCCGCCGTCATCAAGTCGATGACCCCGGCCGAGCGCCAGGACCCCACGATCATCAACGGCTCGCGCCGGGCCCGTATCGCCAAGGGTTCGGGTGTCGAGGTCAGCGCGGTCAAGAGCCTGGTCGAGCGGTTCTTCGAGGCCCGCAAGATGATGTCGCGGATGGCCCAGGGCGGCGGGATGCCCGGGATGCCGGGCATTCCGGGCATGGGCGGCGGCGCTGGGCGTCAGCGCAAGCAGCAGAAGCAGGCCAAGGGCAAGCGCAAGAGCGGCAACCCGATGAAGCGCAAGGCCGATGAGCAGGCAGCCGCGGTCAAGCGGGAGCAGGCGGCGGCTCAGGGCGGAGCGTTCGGGCTGCCGGCCGACGCCGATGCGCAGGACTTCGAGTTGCCCGCTGAGTTCAAGAAGTTCATGGGCTGACCCCCGCGGTCAGGCGTACCCCGTACACCTGGATGGGCTACGCCTCCGTACGGCGTCGACACCCGACTCCCTGTGAGCGGGTGCCGACGCCTTTCTTCTCCCTTAGCGTCCCGGTATGAGCACCCCCGCGCCGCCGCGCCAAACCCCGGACAAGCCGTGGCGCTCCGAGGGCGCCCCACCGCCGCCCAGCCCCCGCAAGCGGATGCCCGGTGGCTGGGGCGGACTGATCCTCACCGCGCTCGTCGTCTATCTGCTCGCCAATCTGGTGCTCTCGTTCTTCAGCGAGGGCGATGAGCCGACCATCTCGTACACGGAGTTCAGCAGACAGGTCGACGCCGGCAACGTCTCGAAGATCTACTCCAAGGGCGACGCGATCCAGGGGCAGCTCAAGAAGGAGGCCGACGTCCCCGGGGGCAAGGGGGACTACACCAAGTTCACCACCCAGCGGCCGGCCTTCGCCGATGACGACCTCTGGGCGCAGCTCACGGCCAAGAAGGTCACCGTGACGGCCAAACCGGTCGTCCAGCAACGCAGCTTTCTCTCCAATCTGCTGATCGCCCTCGCCCCCATGCTGCTGCTCATCGCGCTCTGGATCCTTGTCGCCCGCCGCATGGGGGCGGCGATGGGCGGGGGCGCGCTGAGGCGGAAGCCGCCGCCGAAACCGGTGGAGGTGGAGGCCGGTAAGCGCACCACCTTCGCGGATGTGGCCGGGATCGATGAGGTCGAGGGAGAACTCAACGACGTCGTCGACTTTCTGAAGCATCCCGACGCCTACCGGAAGATGGGCGCCCGGATGCCCGGCGGGGTACTGCTCGCCGGCCCACCCGGTACGGGCAAGACCCTGCTGGCACGGGCGGTGGCGGGCGAGGCGGGGGTGCCGTTCTTCTCCGCGTCGGCGTCCGAGTTCATCGAGATGATCGTGGGAGTCGGCGCGGGCCGGGTGCGCGAACTGTTCGCCGAGGCCCGCAAGGTGGCCCCCGCGATCATCTTCATCGACGAGATCGACACCATCGGCCGGGTGCGGGGCGGTGGCGGCGGACTCGGGGGCCACGACGAGCGGGAGCAGACGCTCAACCAGATCCTCACCGAGATGGACGGCTTCAGCGGCTCCGAAGGGGTGGTGGTGCTCGCCGCCACCAACCGCGCGGACGTACTGGACCCGGCACTGACCAGGCCTGGACGGTTTGACCGGGTCGTCCAGGTCTCACCGCCCGACCGGGCGGGCCGTGAGGCGATTCTGCGCATCCACACCCGGGAGATCCCGCTCTCGGGCGATGTGGACCTCGCCCGGATCGCCCGCACGACCCCCGGAATGACCGGCGCCGAGCTGGCCAACCTCGCCAATGAGGCAGCCCTCAACGCGGTCAAGCACCACCAGTCCGAAGTGACTCAGCAGGATCTGTCCTCGGCCCTGGAGAAGGTGCAGCTCGGCGCGGAACGCCCGCTGGTGATGCCCTACGAGGAACGCAGGCGCACCGCCTACCACGAGAGCGGCCACGCACTCCTGGGGATGCTGCAACCGGGCGCCGACCCGGTGCGCAAGGTGACCATCGTGCCCCGCGGACGCGCACTCGGCGTCACCCTCTCCACCCCCGACGCGGACCGGTACGCCTACACCGAGGAGTACCTCCGCGGCCGGATCATCGGCGCGCTCGGGGGCATGGCGGCCGAACACGTCGTCTTCAGCGTGATCACCACGGGCGCCGAGAGCGATCTGGAACAGGTCACCTCGCTGGCGCGCGGCATGGTCGGCCGCTGGGGGATGAGCGAACGGGTGGGACGGCTCACCGCGATCCCCATGGACAGCCAGCAACCGTACGGTCTCTCCGCCGCGCCACGGACGCTGGACACGGTGGACGACGAGATGCGGCGGATCGTGGACGAGTGCTACGAGAGCGCCTGTCGTCAACTGCGCGACAACCGCGACCGGCTGGACGCCCTGGCCGCGGCCCTACTGGAGAACGAGACGCTGGAACAGGAGGCCGCCTACCAGGCCGCGGGGATCAACCGCCTTTCCAAGGACGACTCCAGCGGCTAGGACCGTCGCCCCCCCGCCGTAAATGCACCCAGGCGAGTCCCCAGGCCGCCGTACGATGCACGCCATGGCTAAGGCACCCGTTCTCACACCCCGGGCGGACGACTTCCCCCGCTGGTACCAGGACCTGATCAACAAGGCGGAACTGGCGGACAACGGTCCCGTGCGGGGCACCATGGTCATCCGACCGTACGGCTACGCCCTGTGGGAGCGGATGCAGGAGGAGATGGGCGCCCGCATCAAGGCAGCGGGCGCCCAGAACGCCTACTTCCCGCTCTTCATCCCCCAGTCCTATCTGACCAGGGAGGCCGAGCACGTCGAAGGCTTCGCGCCCGAGCTGGCGGTGGTGACCCACGGCGGCGGCAAGGAGCTCGACGAGCCCGTCGTGGTGCGTCCCACCTCGGAGACGATCATCAACGAGTCCTTCTCCAAATGGGTGCAGAGCTATCGGGACCTGCCCCTGCTCATCAACCAGTGGGCCAATGTGGTGCGCTGGGAGATGCGCCCGCGCGTCTTCCTGCGCACCACCGAATTCCTCTGGCAAGAGGGCCACACCGCGCACGCCACCTACGAGGACGCCCGCGACTACGCCGCCCACATCCACCAGGCGGTGTACGCCGACTTCATGGTGAACGTCCTCGGCATCGATGTGGTCCTCGGCCGCAAGACGCCCAGAGAGCGGTTCGCCGGAGCCATCAACACCCTCACCCTCGAAGGGATGATGGGCGACGGCAAGGCCCTCCAACTGGGTACGAGTCATGAACTCGGTACCAACTTCGCCAAGGCCTTCAACACCCGTTACCTGTCGAAGGACGGCAAGCAGGAACTGGTCTGGCAGACGTCCTGGGGAACCTCCACCCGGATGGTCGGCGGACTGATCATGTCGCACGGCGACGACAACGGGCTGCGGGTACCTCCCCGTCTCGCCGCCGTGCAGGTCGTGGTGATGGCCATCAAGGGCGATGAGGCCGTGGTGAAGGTCAGGGAGATCGGGGACCGACTGCGTGCGGCAGGGCTGCGCGTGGAGGTTGACGTCCGCACCGACACCCCGTTCGGCCGCAGGGCCGTGGACTGGGAACTGAAGGGCGTTCCGGTACGCGTCGAGGTCGGACCGCGCGACCTGGAGGCGGGCACCGCGATGCTCGCCCGCCGCATTCCGGGCGGCAAGGAGCCGGTCCGTATCGACACCCTGGCCGCGCTGCTCCCGGGCCTGCTGGAGGAGGACCAGGCAACGCTGCTGCGCCAGTCCCGGGAGCGCCGGGAGTCCCGTACCGCCGATGTGACCACGATCGCCGAGGCGGCGGAGGCGGCGAGCGCCGGCGGCTGGGCGAGGATTCCCTGGGCCGTCCTGGGGCAGGAGGGCGAGGCCAAGCTGGCCGAGCAGTCCGTGTCAGTGCGCTGCCTTCTCGCGGCGGACGGGTCGGTACCCCCGGCGGACGATTCCCCGGGCGCGGTGGCGATCGTCGGGCGGGCGTACTGAGCCGGGTCCGTTGCGGACCCCTGGGGTAGGCGGGCGGGGGCGGGCGCCTGTGGTGTGCACCCTCGTGGGCGGCCTTGCGGCCGTCCGCCCCCGGAAGCCGTCTCCTGGCTGGAAGCGACCGGAGCCGGGCGCCCCCGAAGGGGCTGGTTCACGGGCGAGGGGGTGCTTCCGGACACCGCAGACCACCCGGAGGGGCTTGCTCCGCGGGAGGCCAGGGGATGCTCGACGGAGCGGGGCCCGGAGGGGATGGGCCTAGTGAAGGTCTTTTCGGCCAGTGGCTTGTTGAGGTTACTTTTCACGGTCAAGGAAATGCTTCGGTGGGGCGCTTCTTTCGCCGGATGTGTTCCGGCGAACGGTGCCGTTCGGTGAGTTTTCCGGTGCGGAATCCATCAGTCCTGTCGAGGCGCTACATGCCACCTTGGTGGGAGCTGTGAAGCTTCTCTGTTTATGCGTCGTACCCGCCCCGTGCGGACGCATCATCGCCAACTGACTGGTACGTGCAAAATATTTGGGATGCCCCGTAATGGAACCCGGGGGACATCAGGCTCGTTATCACGACGTGAGCACGACACCACCTGTTCTCGCCGCAGAGCTGGCACAGGCATGGGCCGATATCCAGCGGTACCACCCTGAGCTGCCAGATCTTGCCGCGCCCGAGTCCCTGATCGGAGAGTCGTCGTCCGCCTGTGGCGCCGAGCTCTCCTTCGAGCGACTGCTTCATGAAGCAGTCCACGGCATTGCCGCCGCGAGAGGCGTCCGAGACACCTCACGCGCCGGCCGCTACCACAACCGTCGATTCCTTGCGATCGCCGAGGAGATGGGCCTCGACCACGCCGACGAGCCGCATCCCAGCAGCGGCTTCTCGCTGGTCGCGCTCAGCCCCGAGGCGAAGCGCCGCTACCGTCCGACGATCGAGCGACTTCAGCGCGCCCTGAAGGCGCACACGGTCGCCACCGCATCCGACACCAAGCGCTCCTTCCGCGGACCTGCGGCCCGGCACGGCTCATCGGGCGGCGGTGTGCGGGTCAAGGCGGTCTGCGACTGCGGCCGCAATGTGCGCGTGGTGCCGTCGGTCCTCGCGCAGGCCCCCATCGTCTGCGGAGGCTGCGGCAAGCCCTTCCGTATTCCCGAGCCGGTCGCCGCGGCGAGCTGACCCCGGCCCGGCCGCCCGACGGGGGCGGCGCAGGTCCGGGGGATGCGCGCATTCGGCGTGTGGCACAATGACTAGCTGTACTCGACGGCCGACCAGGACCCCTCTCTCCTCCGGCTGACGCGTCCATCGGGCACCCGAGTACCGCAACCCCACGTGGCATCTCGTTGTGCCCAACCACGTCAAGACCAGGAGACACCACTTCCGTGGCAGTCAAGATCAAGTTGAAGCGTCTGGGCAAGATCCGCGCGCCTCACTACCGCATCGTCGTTGCTGACTCCCGTACCCGCCGTGATGGCCGGGCCATCGAGGAGATCGGCCTGTACCACCCGGTGCAGAACCCCTCTCGCATCGAGGTCGACTCGGAGCGTGCGCAGTACTGGCTCTCCGTCGGCGCGCAGCCGACCGAGCCCGTTCTCGCGATCCTGAAGCTCACCGGCGACTGGCAGAAGCACAAGGGCCTGCCGGCCCCGGCGCCGCTGCTGGTGGCCGAGCCCAAGGCGAACAAGCGCGCAGCGTTCGACGAGTTCGCCAAGGCCCTTGAGGCCGGCGAGCCCAAGGGCGAGGCCATCACGCCGAAGGCGAAGAAGGCCGACAAGAAGGCGGACGAGGCAGCAGAATCCTCCGCCGCTGAGTCGACAGAGGCCTGAGCATGCTCGAGGAGGCTCTTGAGCACCTCGTGAAGGGCATCGTCGACAACCCTGACGATGTGCAGGTCGCCTCCCGCAACCTGCGCCGCGGTCGGGTGCTAGAGGTCCGGGTTCACCCCGATGATCTCGGTAAGGTGATCGGCCGCAATGGCCGTACCGCCCGTGCCCTCCGTACCGTCGTGGGCGCCATCGGCGGTCGTGGCATTCGCGTCGACCTCGTCGACGTGGACCAGGTCCGCTGATCCAGTTGAACACCGGCTCGGGCCGGGGAGGGCCATCCGGCCGTCCCCGGCCCGTAGTCGTCAGGGACCCCGTGTTCGTCGGGACCCACTGGTGGTCTCCGACCGACCGGCCTGGTTCCGCTCTGTCGCTCCAGATGGCAGGTCGGGCGACGGACCGGTTGTGGACCGTGACAGGAGAGAGTGCGAAGTGCAGTTGGTAGTCGCCCGGATCGGCCGTGCACACGGCATCAAGGGCGAGGTCACCGTCGAGGTGCGTACGGACGAGCCGGAACAGCGGCTCGCGCCCGGGGCTGTGCTCGCCACCGATCCCGCAGCCCTCGGACCCCTGACGATCGAGACCGGCCGGGTGCACAGCGGTCGGCTGCTGCTGCGTTTCGCGGGCGTACGGGACCGCACGGGAGCCGAGGCCCTGCGGAACATCCTGCTGATCGCCGACGTGGACCCCGAGACGCCGCCCGACGACCCCGATGAGTACTACGACCACCAGCTCATCGACCTCGATGTGGTCACCGTCGACGGCACCGAGGTCGGCCGGATCACCGAGGTCAGCCATCTGCCCTCGCAGGACCTCTTCATCGTGGAGCGTCCCGATGGCAGCGAGGTGATGATCCCCTTCGTCGAGGAGATCGTCTCCGAGATCGATCTGGTGGAGCAGCGGGCCGTCATCGACCCCCCACCGGGGCTGATCGACGACCGTGCCGAGATCGCTTCCTCCCGTGAAGCCTCCTCCCCGGCAGACGACGCGTCGGACCGTCGAGCCCCCGAGACCGACGACCACGCCACCGAAGGCCCGGACAGCGAGGGTTCCGCTTCGGGCCGCGCTGCCGAGGGCGATGCCTGATGAGGCTCGATGTCGTCACGATCTTCCCCGAGTACCTGGAACCACTGAACGTCTCCCTCGTCGGCAAGGCCCGCGCCCGCGGTCAGCTCGATGTCCAGGTGCACGATCTACGGCAGTGGACCTATGACCGGCACAACACGGTCGACGACACCCCGTACGGGGGCGGCCCGGGCATGGTCATGAAGACCGAGCCCTGGGGCCACGCCCTCGACGACGCACTGGCCAGCGGCTATGAGGCCGGTGCTCACGGTCCGGTCCTGGTGGTACCCACCCCCAGTGGGCGCCCCTTCACCCAGGAAGTCGCCGTTGAGCTCTCCGCCCTGCCCTGGCTGGTTTTCACCCCAGCCCGCTATGAGGGCATCGACCGTCGGGTCATCGACGAGTACGCCACCCGCATGCCGGTGTACGAGGTGTCCATCGGGGACTATGTGCTGGCGGGCGGTGAGGCGGCCGTGCTGGTGATCACCGAAGCGGTGGCCCGGTTGCTGCCGGGGGTCCTCGGCAACGCCGAGTCCCATCGCGATGACTCCTTCGCCCCGGGCGCGATGGCCAATCTCCTCGAAGGACCCGTCTACACCAAGCCGCCGCAGTGGCGCGACCGCGCCATTCCGGATGTGCTGGTCAGCGGGCACCACGGAAAGATCGCACGCTGGCGCAGGGACGAAGCCCTGCGCCGCACGGCGCTCAACCGGCCCGATCTCCTGGAACGCTGCGAAGCCGGTGACTTCGACAAGAAGGACCGGGAGATCCTCTCCATCCTGGGCTGGGCGCCGGAACCAGGCGGCCGATTTTGGCGCAGGCCGGAAGGCGTGGAAGAATAGGCCGTTGCCGTACGTCCGGCGCGCGCCCCTGCCACAGGGGGACACGACGCCCGCTTCGACGCAGCGGCCCTCCGAATTTCCACCTCTCTCCCGCTGATGACCTGTGGCATCGCGAAGAAAGCAGACGAACATGTCGCACGTGCTCGACACCGTCAACTCCGCCTCGCTGCGGACCGACCTTCCGGCGTTCCGTCCCGGTGACACCGTGAACGTGCACGTTCGCGTCATCGAGGGCAACCGCTCCCGTATCCAGCAGTTCAAGGGCGTCGTCATCCGTCGCCAGGGTGCTGGGGTCAGCGAGACCTTCACCGTTCGCAAGGTCTCCTTCTCCGTCGGCGTTGAGCGCACCTTCCCGGTGCACAGCCCGATCTTCGAGAAGATCGAGCTGGTCACCCGCGGTGACGTTCGCCGCGCCAAGCTGTACTACCTCCGTGAGCTGCGCGGCAAGGCCGCGAAGATCAAGGAGAAGCGCGACAGGTAAGCCACGGCGCCCGCCGGGCGCTGATGGGCAACCGGGCTACCGCGATGCGGTGGCCCGGTTTTTCGTTGCCCGTTTGAGCTGCGGGGCAGCGCCGAGCCCTTGGTTCTGGGCGCATTCGCCTCCACAGCCGGGCCGGATAGGCTTCCCCCTCGATGGACACCGAAGCGAAGTACTCAGAGCGCGATCCCGCCACCGATCCCCATCCGGGGGAGTCGGCGGAGGGATCGCGCTCTGCGGATTCGCGGGGCGATACCGGTACTGAGGCCACCACGGAATCCATCTGGGCACGACTGGGGATCGGCTCCTGGCGCGGAATGGCCGTCCTGGGTGTGACCGTCATCACCGTTGTCCTGCTCTTCAGCCATTTCGTGATCCAGCCGTTCCAGATTCCCAGCGGTTCGATGGCTCCCGCCCTGCACTCCGGGGACCGGGTTCTCGTCAACAAGCTGGCGTACCGTTTCGGTGCGGAACCCGAGCGCGGGGATGTGATCGTCTTCGACGGTAGGGGATCGTTTGTTCGGGAAGGCTTGGAGGAGAATCCGGTCAGTGCTGCGGCGCGGGGTGTCCTCACGGCAACCGGCCTGATGGACCCCGACGACACGGATTTCGTCAAACGAGTCGTGGGCGTGGGCGGTGACCGGGTGGTCTGCTGTGACAAGGGGGGCGGGATCCAGGTGAATGGCGTAGCGGTCGACGAGGGCTATCTGTATCCCGGCGACAAGGCGTCCGAGGTGGCGTTCGACATCGTCGTCCCGGACGGCACCCTCTGGGTGATGGGGGATCATCGGAGTGATTCCCGTGACTCCCGTGATCATCTTGGTCAGCCCGGTGGCGGGATGGTTCCGGTGGAGAAGGTCGTGGGGCGCGCGGACTGGATCGCCTGGCCGGTCAGCCGCCTGACCTCGTTGGAAAAGACCGACGCGTTCGCCCGCGTACCCGATGCCTCAGCGCGGCCGTCCCATGGGCGGATGAGCGGGCGGAGCGCCCCGCCCGCCGGTGTGCCCATGGGTTCGTCGGCGCCCGGCGGCATAGATGGGTAGGCGGGGCCGGCACGCGGCACCCCGGACGGACAATCCGCTGCCCACCGGGACGCGGCGGACCGATGAGGCCCGGCAACTGCCCGGGCGGGCCGAGCGCCGCAGACTCGCCAAGAAGGTGCGGCGTAAACGCAGGCGCTCAGCCTTGGGGGAGATTCCCCTGCTCATAGTGGTCGCGTTGATGATCGCGCTGGTCCTCAAGACGTTTCTGGTGCAGGCCTTTGTGATTCCGTCGGGCTCCATGGAGCAGACGATCAAGATCCAGGACCGGGTGCTGGTGGACAAGCTCACCCCCTGGTTCGGCTCCAAACCCCGGCGTGGCGATGTGATCGTCTTCAAGGACCCCGGCGGCTGGCTCCAGCAGGAGAACAGCCCGGTCAAGAAGAACGACCCCATCGGGGTCAAGCAGATCAAACAGGGGCTCACCTTCATCGGTCTGTTGCCGTCGGATGATGAGCAGGACCTGATCAAGCGGGTGGTCGCAGTCGGTGGTGACACCGTGAAGTGCTGTGACGAGAAGGGGCGCGTCACCGTCAACGGGGTACCGCTCATCGAGCCCTACCTCAACCCCGGCAACGTCCCCTCCTCACTGACCTTTGAGGTGAAGGTGCCGCCCGGGCGGCTCTTCGTGATGGGGGACCACCGCTCCAATTCGGCCGATTCACGCTTCCACCTCGACAAGGACGAGCGGGGGACGGTCTCCGAGGATCTGGTCGTCGGGCGGGCCGTGGTCATCGCCTGGCCGGTCAAGCACTGGCGCAGGCTGGAAGAGCCCGAGACCTACGCATCCGTCCCCAATGCGGGTGGTGGGGCGACCGCGGCGATGCGCGAGTCGAATAGTGTGTCGTCCCAGGATCACAAGGGAATGGTCCTGCTCCCGCGCCCTGCGGAACTTCCGCTCGTTATGGGAGTAGTGGGTCTGCTCCTTCTGCGGGGCAGGCGGTTGGCAACGGAGTGAGGAGTTGATGTGGGGGACGTGGCGGTCGGCGCACGGTCCGGACACGAGCAGCCGGATGACAGGCCGGGGAAGCCCGCCGAGCCATCCCCGCCGATGTCGGGCGATTCTCCCGGGGAGCCCCCGGGAGGCGGCTCGTCCGGCTTTTCCGACGATGGTTCTCCCGGTCCCGCCGAGGGCGATGACCCGGGGAGGAAGAAGCAGCAGCGCTCCTTCTGGAAGGAGTTGCCGCTGCTGATCGGCATCGCGCTGATCCTCGCGCTTCTGATCAAGACATTCCTGGTGCAGGCGTTCTCGATTCCATCGGACTCGATGCAGAACACCCTCCAGCGGGGGGACCGGGTGCTGGTGGACAAACTCACCCCCTGGTTCGGCTCGGAACCCGAGCGCGGTGAGGTCGTCGTCTTCCACGACCCCGGTGGCTGGCTGCTCGGCGAACCCACGCCCGAACCGAATGTGCTCCAGAAGTTCCTCAGCTTCATCGGACTGATGCCGTCCGCTGAGGAGAAGGACTTGATCAAGCGGACGATCGCGATCGCTGGTGACACGGTCGAGTGCAAGAAGGGCGGCCCGGTCAAGGTCAATGGCAAGGCCCTCAACGAGCCCTACATCTACCCTGGCAACACGGCCTGCGACGACCAGCCCTTCGGCCCGTTCAAGGTGCCGAAGGACCGGATCTGGGTGATGGGCGACCACCGGCAGAACTCCAAGGACTCCCGCTACCACATGGAGGACTCCAACGAGGGCTTCGTACCGGTCGACAAGGTCGTCGGTCGCGCTGTGGTGGTGGCCTGGCCGGTCAACCGCTGGTCGACGCTTTCGGTGCCGTCCACCTTCGGCCAGCCCGGGCTGAACGCGGCTGCGTCGGTGGCGGTCTCGTCCGCGCCGCTGGCGATGGGCGCGATGGGTGCGCTGCCGATTGTGCTCTGGCGCAGGAAGCGGCTGACCACGGCACATACCCCCCGGTAAGGTTCCGTCCCAGCCGCGGATCGCCCGTTGGATCGCCGTGGGAGGCCATCAGACCTCCCACCCGGCGGTCGGCCGGGGTGAGGAGCACTGGGATGGGAACTGGACGTACCAACGACGGCCGCGGCCGACTCGGCAGCGCACTGTCGGGTGTGGCCGTGGCCGTCGGCTGTGTGCTGTTCCTCGGGGGTTTCATCTGGGGCGCCGTGGTGTACCAGCCGTACACCGTTCCGACGGATTCCATGGCGCCGACGGTCGATATCGGCGACCGGGTGCTCGGTCAGCGGATCGACGGGGACCAGGTGCGTCGGGGGGACATCGTCGTCTTCCGTGACAGCGGGTGGGGCGATCTGCCGATGGTGAAGCGGGTCGTCGGGATCGGCGGGGACGAGATCACCTGCTGTGGTGAGAGCGGCCGTCTGACGGTCAACGGGCAACCGATCGAAGAACCGTATCTGCCCGCCGACGGGCCCGCCTCGGTGAGCAACTTCACCGCGAGGGTGCCCAAGGGACAGCTGTTCCTGCTGGGCGATGAGCGAATGGGTTCATTGGACTCCCGCACCCACCTTGAGGACCCTGGACAGGGATCGGTGCCCCGCTCGGCGGTCGAGGCGCGGCTGGACGCCGTGGCATGGCCGCTTGACGGCGGAGTGCTGGAGCGTCCGCGGAGCTTCGCCGAACTGCCCGGCGGGGTGTCGCGACCCGGGCCGGTGAAGGTGATCGTCGGTTCGGTGGTCGCGGGCATGGCGCTGATCTTCGGCGGGGCCGCGTACGGGCCGCTGGCCAAGGTGCTGACCCGCCGCCGGGACGGAAAGGCAGCCGCCCATGTCTGATCACGACGCCCACGGGCGTACGGGCCCTCAGCGGGGCGACCCTGCCGGGGCTGGAGCGCCGGGGACCGGTGCGGGGTTCTCCACCGCGAACGAGGCGGCGGCGCGCGCCTCTGATGCCGGGGCGCTGCGGAAGGTGGCCCGGGTGGTGCTGCTCGACCCCCAGGAGCGCATTCTGCTGATGCACGGCTATGAGCCGGACGATCCAACCGATTCCTGGTGGTTCACCCCCGGAGGCGGGCTGGAGGGTGCGGAGAGCCGCGAGGAGGCGGCCCGTCGCGAGCTGGCCGAGGAAACCGGGATCACCGAAATCGAACTGGGACCGGTGATCTGGCGACGGATCTGCTCGTTTCCCTTCGACGGCCGCCGCTGGCACCAGGACGAGTGGTACTTCTTGGCACGCACCGCCCAGCCCGCGCTGGGTCCGCGTGCGCTGACCGAGCTGGAGCAGCGCAGCGTCTCGGGCCTGAGGTGGTGGACCTCCGCCGAACTGTCGTCGGCGCGTGAGACGGTGTACCCGACCAAGCTCGCCGAGCTGCTGCGCACGCTGCTCGCCGAGGGTCCTCCGAGCACGCCGGTCGACCTGGGCCCCGAAATCGTCTAGGGGCGCATGGGGCTGGCGCACAATAGGGGGACGCAAGGCTGAAGGGGAACATGCCATGAGCGCCGAGGACCTCGAAAAGTATGAGACCGAGATGGAGCTGAAGCTCTACCGGGAGTATCGAGACGTCGTCGGGCTGTTCAAATACGTGATCGAGACCGAGCGTCGTTTCTATCTCACCAATGACTATGAGATGCAGGTCCACTCGGTCCAGGGCGAGGTCTTCTTCGAGGTCTCGATGGCGGATGCCTGGGTCTGGGACATGTATCGGCCGGCCAGATTCGTGAAGCAGGTACGGGTGCTCACGTTCAAGGACGTGAACATCGAGGAGTTGAACAAGAGCGATCTCGAACTTCCGGGTGGCTGAGTTATCCACAATCGCCGGGTTATCCACCAAGATCCACAGATAGTGATCTGACGCGGCAGAGTCGGTGCCGGAGGTGGTGCCGACAATGAACGCAACGGGGGCACTGGGGCGGTACGGCGAGGAATTGGCGGCGCGGCTGCTGATCGAGATCGGAATGACGATCCTCGCGACGAACTGGCGTTACGGGCGGATCGGCGAGATCGACATCGTCGCCCAGGACGGCGACACGGTCGTTGTCTGCGAGGTGAAGACTCGCAGACCAGGGCCGTTCGGGCCACTGGCCGCAGTCACACCCGCGAAGGCCGAGCGGCTGAGGCATCTCGCCGAATGCTGGCTGCACCAGCACGGGGGAGCGCCCCCGGGCGGAATGCGGATCGACGCCATCGCGGTCGTACTGCCCCGGCGTGGTGCACCGCTCATCGAGCATGTCCGCGGGGTGGCCTGATGGCGTTCGCCCGGGCTTGTTCCGTGGCGCTGGTGGGCGTCGAGGGCGTGGTGGTGGAGGTCCAGGCCGACCTGGAGCGGGGAGTGCCGAACTTCACGCTGGTGGGGCTGCCCGACAAGAGCCTGGTCGAGAGCCGGGACCGGGTGCGCGCGGCCGTGGTGAACTCAGGTGCCGAGTGGCCGCAGATGAAACTGACGGTTGGGCTCAGTCCCGCCTCCGTGCCCAAAGGGGGCAGTGGGTTCGATCTCGCCGTCGCGGCAGCCGTGCTCGGTGCGTCCGGGCGCATCGATCCGGATGCGATGGCCGATCTGGTGCTCATCGGCGAGCTGGGCCTGGACGGAAGGGTCCGGCCCGTGCGCGGAGTCCTGCCGGCCGTGCTCGCCGCGGCGACGGCCGGGTATCGACAGGTGGTCGTCCCTGAGCAGACCGCGGGCGAGGCGGCCCTTGTGCCGGGTGTGTCGGTCTTGGGTGTGCGGAGCCTACGGCAGCTGATCGCGGTCCTGGCCGAAGAACCGGTCCCCGATGAGCCGCCGCTACCCGATGGCAAACCGGACAGCTTGCTGGCCGGACTGATCCTTCCCGGCGCAGGTGTGGGCACAGGGCTGGCCATGGCCGCGACGGGCGGCCCCGACCTCGCCGACGTCGCCGGCCAGCGGATAGCGCGCAAGGCCCTTGAGGTCGCCGCGGCAGGCGGTCACCACCTGTTTCTCTCGGGGCCGCCAGGCGCGGGCAAGACCATGCTGGCCGAGCGACTGCCCGGGGTGTTGCCGCCGCTGACCCAACAGGAATCCCTGGAGGTCACAGCGGTCCACTCGGTGGCCGGCATGCTGCCGCTCGGTCAGCCACTGGTGCGCATGCCTCCCTACTGCGCGCCCCACCACTCCGCGACCATGCCATCGCTCGTCGGCGGCGGGAACGGCCTCCCCAGACCGGGAGCGGTTTCCCTGGCGCACCGAGGAGTCCTCTTTCTGGATGAGGCGCCGGAGTTCTCCGGGAAATCCCTGGACGCCCTGCGCCAACCGCTGGAATCGGGACATGTGGTGGTGGCCCGTAGCGGAGGTGTGGTTCGGCTTCCCGCCCGGTTTCTGCTGGTGCTGGCCGCGAATCCCTGCCCTTGCGGACGGCACACCCTGCTCGGCGCGGGATGCGAGTGCCCGCCGTCGGCGGTGCGGCGCTATCAAGCGCGGCTCTCGGGACCCCTCCTCGACCGGATTGATCTACGAGTGGGGGTCGAGCCCGTCAGCCGGAGCGACCTCCTCGGGCAGGGCTGCCGCGGCGAGCCGACCGCGGCGGTCGCGGCCAGGGTGCTGGAGGCGAGGGAACGAGCCGAGGCCCGGTTGACCGGGACCCCCTGGCGGGTGAACAGCGAGGTCCCCGGCCCTGAGCTGCGCACCAGATGGCGAGTGGGCCCCGGGGCGCTGGCCATCGCGGAGCGGGACATGGAGCGGGGGCTGCTCACCGCCCGCGGTCTGGACCGGGTGCTGCGGGTGGCTTGGACCCTGGCGGATCTGGCGGGTCGCGACCGGCCCGAAGGCTCTGATGTCGGCCTCGCCCTGGCGCTGCGCACGGGCGTCACCCGGGGCACCCCTCAACGGGCCACAGGGCGGCCATGACGCCCCGGCCCGGCCGCGACCGGCCCGCTTCCACTGCTCTGGGAGTTCCCCGCGTTCCCTGTCCCGCGCAGCCCCGGCGTCCTTGAAGCACCAACGGAACGGCCACTGGAGCGGTGTGGCCGTTGCCAGGGGAGGGGCCCTGCCCCTGGCGGGGCCAGTCGATGGCGTGGCGAACAACGGGGACAGGGGCTGCGTGGGGCAGCGGCCGACTGCGACCGGGGCCGACTGTGACCGGGGGCTGTGTACGGGAGCTCATGAGCTCCGCTTCGGAGGGGAGGCGGTGACGGAGGAGACGAGCCGATGTCCGGTGCGGGTTGGGGCCGCGGATTGAGGTGCTGGGCGTGGAGCGGGCGATGTCCAGGCCGGGACGGAAGGGGGCGGGGACTGACCGGAAGGGAGCGGGCGCGCGGGAAGAGGGGGCCTGGATCTCCTCCCTCGGGCGGGGCGAGGGGTGTGGCGGCGGCATGGGCGGCTAAGGGCCTGAGTGGAGGGGGAAGACAATGACGGCGACACCGGGGGCTGGAGACCCCGAGAGGAGGGCGCGGGCGGCGCTTTCCCGAGTGATTGAGCCGGGGGACGAGAGAGCGGGGCGTTGGCTACGGGAGATCGGCGCGCAGGAGCTGATGGAGCGGCTCACCGGCCCGGAGTCCGCGACGGCGGAACTACCCGGCGCGACCGCACGCCGGACGGCGAGCTGCCGGGCAAGGGCAGCCGAAGCCAGGCCCTCTCATGACCTGGCGGCCATCGCGAGGGTCGGCGGCCGCTTCGTCTGCCCGGGCGACCAGGAATGGCCCACTCAGCTCGATGACCTCGGGGACGCCAGACCCACCGGACTCTGGGTCAGAGGGCAGCCGGACCTACGCGTCTGGGCGTTGCGGTCGGTGGCCATCGTCGGCGCCCGGGCATGCACGCCCTACGGCGCGCATATGGCCGCAGTCCTCGGTTCCGGCCTCGCTGAGCGAGGCTGGGTCGTGGTCTCGGGGGCCGCGTTCGGTGTCGATGGCGCAGCGCACAGAGGCGCACTGGGGGCAAACGGAGCCACTATCGCGGTACTCGCGTGCGGCGTGGATGTGGCCTATCCGCGTGGACATGTCGAGTTGATCGAGCGGATCGTCGAACAGGGCCTGGTCATGGGGGAGTTACCGCCGGGCGACCATCCCACCCGGAGTCGATTCATCCTCCGCAACCGTGTCATCGCATCACTCACCAGAGGCACGGTGGTGGTCGAGGCCGAGTACCGCAGCGGCTCACTGGTCACCGCGCGCTGGGCGCAGCGGTTGGGGCGACACACGATGGGAGTGCCTGGCCCGGCCACGAGTGGACTCTCCGCGGGGGTTCATGAACTGCTGCGCGGTGAAGGGGTTCTGGTGACCGATCCGGATGAAATCGTCGAGCTGGTGGGGGAGATAGGAGAGCTCGCTCCTGACCGGCGTGGCCCCGTACTTCCCCGCGATCTCCTTGACGACAGGAGTGCGAGGGTGCTGGAGGCCCTTCCGGCGCGGGGAGCGGTCGACAGTGCCCGACTCGCCCGGACCTCGGGAACCACCCCGGACGAAGCGCTCGGCAAGCTCTACGAACTCCACGCACTGGGCTTTGTCGAACGACTCGGGGATGGATGGCAGTTGACGGATCAAGCGATCCCTCGATCGAACGCGCGGCGAGGCGGTTCTTGACCTGGGTCATTCGGGTGAAAAGGTGATGCCGAGGACCTTGTCGCGGGCCCGTTGGTGGCGCTGGAAGGGCCGGCGGGTGATGTCTCGGTGCCGGTTCGAAGGTGTGGACGACGGTGGATACCCCGTAGTGGGTCGTTCACCAGACCTTCGCCCACCGCGACCGTTCAGTCACGCTACGCTCACCCTCCTGGCCCAGACGCTCGTCGAACCCCTCACCGACCCCCCTCACAGCAGAACGGCTCAAGGCAACGCCATGCCACAGCACACCTCCGGGTCTGACCGCGCGGCAGTGCCCCGCGCTGCCCGTGGCACCGTGCGGCCACCCGCGCCCTCCTCCCTGGAGGAGCTGTGGCGGTCGTACAAGTCCACGGGGGACGAGCGGCTGCGTGAGCAGTTGATCCTGCACTACTCGCCGCTGGTGAAGTACGTCGCTGGTCGGGTCAGTGTCGGGCTGCCGTCAAATGTGGAGCAGGCGGACTTTGTCTCATCCGGGGTCTTTGGGCTGATCGACGCCATCGAGAAGTTCGATATCGAGCGGTCCATCAAATTCGAGACCTATGCCATCACCCGCATTCGCGGCGCGATGATCGATGAACTGCGAGCCCTGGACTGGATTCCCCGCTCGGTCCGGCAGAAGGCACGCGCTGTGGAGCGCGCCTACGCCACCCTGGAGGCCCAGCTCAGACGGACTCCTTCGGAGGCCGAGGTGGCCACCGAAATGGGCATCGCGGTGGAAGAACTACACGCGGTTTTCAGCCAGTTGTCCCTCGCGAATGTTGTCGCGCTGGAGGAGCTGCTACATGTCGGCGGCGAGGGTGGCGACCGGCTCAGTCTGATGGACACCCTGGAGGACACGGCCGCGGACAACCCGGTCGAGGTGGCCGAAGACCGTGAGCTGCGCCGGCTGCTGGCCCGTGCCATCAATACGCTGCCCGACCGGGAGAAGACGGTGGTGACCCTCTACTACTACGAGGGCCTCACCCTCGCGGAGATCGGAAACGTCCTCGGGGTCACCGAGAGCAGGGTCAGCCAGATCCACACGAAATCGGTCCTTCAGCTGCGGGCGAAGCTCGCCGACGTGGGACGTTGAACGCTGAATCGTGCCTGCCTCTTGCGCGGCATCCGTAAAGTGGAGACGTGCCCAGGATTCGAGCGGCCTCCGTGGCCGAGCACCGGACCATGCAGCGCGACGCCCTGCTCGACGCCGCGCGTTCCCTCCTGTCTGAAGGCGGTACGGAAGCGTTGACCTTCCCCGCCCTCGCCGAGCGCACGGGTCTGGCCAGGTCTTCCGTGTATGAGTACTTCCGCTCACGGGCGGCGGTCGTCGAGGAGCTGTGCGCCGTCGACTTCCCCGTCTGGGCGAAAGACGTCGAGACGGCAATGGCCCGGGCCGACACGGCCGAAGGCAAGATTGAGGCGTATGTGCGTCAACAACTCGCACTGGTGGGCGATCGGCGGCATCGGGCCGTGGTCGCCATCTCGGCCAGCGAGCTGGATGCCGGTGCCCGGGAGAAGATCCGGGCCGCACACGGCGGACTGATCACGATGATCGGTGAGGCGCTGGGCGAGCTCGGACATCGGCAGCCACGCTTGGCGGCCATGCTGCTCCAGGGAGTGGTCGATGCCGCGGTGCGCCGCATTGAGCTCGGTGCGGCCGAGGAGCCCGGCGTGATCGCGGATGCGGCGGTCTCCATGGCGCTCCGCGGCGTCCAGACCTGACCCCCGGCCACTCGATCCCCCTGCATCCTGGCCGAGGGTCCCGCAGGCCTGCCCAGGGGCGTGAGGCGGTCCCCCACGTGATCGTCGCCCCCTCTCTCGGCGACGGCCTGCCCCAGGGGCGGGTGGGGCTTCTTGCGCGGAGCGGCTCCTCATGGTCTGCCGGGGCATGGTTTGAGGGTGGAAGCGCCCGACCAGGCCCAGTGAGGTTGCGGCGGACCCTTGCCCCATGGTGCCAAGGCCCCACCGCGCGCAGACCCCGCGACACCAAGACCTCACGACACCGAGGCTCCACGACACCAAGACCTCACGACACCGAGGCTCCACGGCGCCGAGGCCTCACGGCGCCGAGGCCTCACGGCACCAAGGCCCCACGACACCGAGACCCGGCGTCAAGGCCCCACGGCCGCGGGCGCGCGTCGAGGTGGCCATCCATCCGCGAGGGAGGCCCCTGCCTCGGCGGGCTGGTCATCAGTCGGCAGAGCCGCGGGGGCCTTGTGGCGCAGGGCCCAGCAGGGGCCCAGCGCTGCCGTTGGTGAGTGTCGCCGTGTAGATCGGTAGGGCCCCATGCCGGGTGGCCCGCCGGTGAGTCCGGGGCGATGCAGCCAGGGGTCAATGCAGCCAGGGTCGGTGAGTCAGGGCCGGTGTGGCGGTCGGTGAGCCAGAGCGGGTGCGCCGGGCAGCGAGGCCTCCGGGGTGAGCGGTCGTGTACCGGTGACCGGGAGCAGTCGATGGCCCGTGCGGCTCAGCATGCCCGGCGGCAGCAGGGAGAGCGGGTCGAGATACTCCGTGCCGCGTAGCAGTCCCCAGTGCAGACAGCCCGTCGCGCAGTGGGAGGCACCGGAAGCGACCGTGCCCACCGGCTGCCCCGCAGTCACCTCCGTACCCACGGGTAGTGCTGGATCGACTGGCTCGTATGTGGTGCGCAGCGCGGGATCACCCGTCCCGGTGAGGTTGATCGACAGAACTCCACGACCTGCCACCTGGCCGGCGAAGGAAATCCGGCCGGCCGCCACCGCCAGCACCTCCGAACCCGCCGGTGCCGCCAGATCCACCCCCCGATGGCCGGGTCCGTAGCTGGACGCGGGTGGTTCCCAGCCCCGCACCACCAAGGGGCGCGGTGGGCCCATGGGCCAGCTTCGAGGGGCCTCGGCGGTCTCCGCGCGGATCACGGCCGAGACCGGGCCGGCCCTTGTCGCGTGGTCGGCCACCGACGCCGATGGGGTCGCCCCCGCGCCGATGAGCAGCAGGGCACCAGAAATGAGCCAGCCGAACACAGGAAAATGCCAGCCGAGAAGTCGTCGATTCATGGCACAAACCGTCTCGCACAACGCCGATTCGAGCGGATCATGCCCGGTATCTGTGGAGTACCGGCCGGTTGTGGACAACGACGTCACCCGGCACCGTACGGGTCCCGTACACTTCTATCGGCGACTCGGGTCACCGAGTCGACTTCGCACGCCCCGCCACCAATCACCTTTCAGGTTTCGGTGGCCGCGCTCCTCGGTCCCAGTGGCACGGCGCGTCGGGGCGTCAGGACACAACCGAGAACCAAGGAGATACGGCTATGGCCGTCGTCACGATGCGGGAGCTGCTGGAAAGCGGCGTCCACTTCGGTCACCAGACCCGTCGCTGGAACCCGAAGATGAAGCGCTTCATCTTCACCGAGCGCAATGGCATCTACATCATCGACCTGCTCCAGTCGCTGTCGTACATCGACCGCGCCTACGAGTTCGTCAAGGAGACCGTTGCCCACGGCGGCTCCATCATGTTCGTTGGCACCAAGAAGCAGGCCCAGGAGGCGATCGCCGAGCAGGCGACCCGCGTGGGCATGCCGTATGTCAACCAGCGCTGGCTCGGCGGAATGCTGACCAACTTCTCCACCGTCTACAAGCGGCTCCAGCGCCTCAAGGAGCTTGAGCAGATCGACTTCGACGATGTGGCCGCCTCTGGCCTCACCAAGAAGGAGCTGCTGGTCCTCTCCCGCGAGAAGGCCAAGCTGGAGAAGACCCTCGGCGGCATCCGCGAGATGCAGAAGGTGCCGAGCGCCGTCTGGATCGTCGACACCAAGAAGGAGCACATCGCCGTCGGTGAGGCGCGCAAGCTCCACATCCCGGTCGTCGCGATCCTCGACACCAACTGCGACCCCGACGAGGTCGACTACAAGATCCCGGGCAACGACGACGCGATCCGCTCCGTCACCCTGCTCACCCGCGTGATCGCCGACGCTGTCGCCGAGGGCCTCATCGCCCGTTCCGGCGTCGCCACCGGCGACTCGAAGCCGGGCGACAAGGCCGTTGGCGAGCCGCTCGCTGAGTGGGAGCGCGACCTGCTCGAAGGCGACAAGAAGTCCGACGACGCCGAGAAGCCGGCTGAGGCCGCTGCTGAGGCTCCCGCCGAGGCCCCGGCCGACGCGGACGCCCCGGCCGCTGAGGCTGAGGCCCCCGCCGCCGACGCTCCGGCCGCTGAGGCCCCCGCCGCCGAGGCTGAGGCCCCGGCAGCGGACGCCGAGCAGCAGGCCTGATCGTCGTACAGCTTCGGTAGGTGAATCGGCGGGGGACGGTGCCTGGTGCATCGGCCCCCGCCGTACACCCGTAGATCTTCGACGGATCGTCGCAAGGTCTTCGGCAGATCTTCGACTTTTGACTTTCGAGAAGAGATTCAAGGACATGGCGAACTACACCGCCGCTGACATCAAGAAGCTCCGTGAGCTCACCGGCGCCGGCATGATGGACTGTAAGAAGGCGCTCGACGAGGCCGAGGGCAGCGTGGACAAGGCTGTCGAGCTGCTCCGCGTCAAGGGGCAGAAGGGCGTCGCCAAGCGCGAGAGCCGTAACGCCGAGAACGGCGCCTTGGTCTCCCTCATCTCCGAGGACAAGACCTCCGGCGTTCTGCTTGAGCTGAAGTGCGAGACGGACTTCGTCGCCAAGGGCGACAGGTTCCAGACCGTCGCCAACACGCTCGCCGCGCACGTCGCCGCGACCTCCCCGGCCGACCTTGACACCCTGCTCGCCTCCGAGATCGAGGCCGGCAAGACCGTCCAGGCGTATGTCGACGAGGCCAACGCCAACCTTGGCGAGAAGATCGTCCTCGACCGTTTCGCGCAGTTCACCGGCGCGTACGTGGGTGTCTACCTGCACCGCACCATGCCCGACCTCCCGCCGCAGGTCGGCGTGCTGGTCGAGCTGGACAAGGGTGGCGACGACGCCGCGGCCATCGCCAAGGACATCGCGCAGCACATCGCCGCCTTCGCGCCGAAGTACCTCACCCGTGAGGAAGTTCCGGCCGACGTCGTCGAGAACGAGCGCCGCGTCGCCGAAGCCACCTCACGTGAGGAAGGCAAGCCCGAGGCTGCCCTCCCGAAGATCGTCGAGGGTCGGGTCAACGGCTTCTTCAAGGAGATCACCCTCCTTGACCAGCCGTTCGCCAAGGACAACAAGAAGTCCGTTCAGAAGGTTCTGAACGAGGCCGGCTTCACGCTGAAGCGCTTCGCCCGCATTCGCGTCGGCGCCTGAGCTGACGGCGAGTACGCGATCGGTCCGGGAGCCCGCTAGGGTTTCCACCGCAGTCATCGGCCGCGAATGCCATGCGGCAGGGCTGCGCCGAGGCGCCGGACGACCGCAGATCTGACGAGGAGGCCATTGCCGACAGGGACACCAGCACCCAGACGGCAATGGCCTTCTTCGTATGTGCACGAGGAGATCTCCATGAACAAGGGCGCGGACGCCAACGAGGCTGCCGGCGACATCAACGATCACGACGGGAAGCACGAAGTGAACAAGGCCGGGCGCTTCATGCTGAAGCTCTCCGGTGAGGCGTTCTCCGGCGGCGGAGGGCTCGGCGTCGATCCGGATGTTGTGCACGCGATCGCCCGTGAGATCGCCGCCGTCGTGCGCGACGGTGCCCAGATCGCGATCGTGATCGGTGGCGGCAACTTCTTCCGCGGCGCCGAACTCCAGGTACGCGGCATGGACCGGGCCCGCTCCGACTACATGGGAATGCTCGGCACCGTGATGAACTGCCTCGCCCTCCAGGACTTCCTGGAGAAGGAGGGCATCGACTCCCGAGTGCAGACCGCCATCACCATGGCCCAGGTCGCGGAGCCGTACATCCCCCTGCGGGCCGTGCGGCATCTGGAGAAGGGCCGCGTCGTGATCTTCGGCGCGGGCATGGGCATGCCGTACTTCTCCACCGACACCACCGCTGCCCAGCGCGCTCTGGAGATCGACGCCGAAGCCCTGCTGATGGGGAAGAACGGTGTTGACGGGGTCTATGACTCCGACCCCAAGACCAACCCCGACGCGGTGAAGTACGACGCCCTGGAGTACGGCGAGGTGATCACCCGGAACCTCAAGGTCGCCGATGCCACCGCGGTCACCCTCTGCCGGGACAACAGCCTCCCGATCCTGGTCTTCGAACTCCTCGCCGAGGGCAATATCGCGCGAGCCGTCCGAGGTGAGAAGATCGGCACGCTCGTGAGCGATCAGGGCACTCGAACCTGACCCGGGGGTGTCCAGGGACGGCCGGGTACGGCCGTTCAGGGATGGACAAAGCCCTGCCGGTCGGACACCGTGCAGGGGAAGACGCGAGACAGGTTCCGCCCGCCCGAATTGCAACGCCGGGCCTACTCAAGACACGCAGGAGCAAGTGGTGATCGAAGAGACCCTCCTCGAAGCCGAGGAGAAGATGGAGAAGGCCGTCGTGGTCGCCAAGGAAGACTTCGCGGCGATTCGCACCGGTCGGGCGCACCCGGCGATGTTCAACAAGATCGTGGCCGACTACTACGGTGCACTGACCCCGATCAACCAGCTGGCCTCGTTCTCGGTGCCGGAGCCGCGCATGGCCGTGGTGACCCCGTTCGACAAGACCGCGATGCGCAACATCGAGCAGGCGATCCGTGACTCGGACCTCGGCGTCAACCCGAGCAACGACGGCAACATCATCCGTGTGGTGTTCCCCGAGCTGACCGAAGAGCGCCGCCGCGACTACATCAAGGTCGCCAGGAGCAAGGCCGAGGACTCCAAGATCTCGATCCGCGCCGTGCGCCGCAAGGCCAAGGAAGCCATCGACAAGCTGGTCAAGGATGGCGAGGTCGGCGAGGACGAGGGGCGCCGCGGGGAGAAGGAGCTCGACGACACCACCGCCAAGCACGTGGCACAGGTGGACGAGCTGCTGAAGCACAAGGAAGCCGAGCTGCTCGAAGTCTGATGAACGACTCTTCCTGGGGGGCCCCGGCGAGGGCCAGTTACGTCGGGCAGTGGCCGCCGTCCGACCAGGGACCTGCCTCGGCGGGTCCTGCATACGATGTGCGTGATGCACAGCAGACTCGGCCCATGCCGATCGTGCCGGACTTTCCCGATGCAGGTAGAGACGCCGAAGACCACGACGATCACGGATCACGTGATGAGCGCGAACGGGGGGCTGCTCGGCTGAGCGGCCCTCTGTTCCGCGATGAGAACGCGCAGGAGCCCATGCCCACCCCGCAGCCCGATCCGTCCCGGCGCCAGCGCTCGGGCCGTCAGGCCACCCGGGAGAAGAAGCGGGCCGGCCGGGATCTACGTGCCGCCATAGGGGTCGGAGTCGGGCTCGGCGCGGTGATCGTGGCCTCGCTGTTCGTGGTCAAAGCGGTGTTCGTCGGGGTGCTGGTGGTCGCCGTCGTGGTCGGGCTGTGGGAGCTGACCACCCGGCTCGATGAGCGCAAGCAGATCAAGGCGCCGCTGGTGCCGCTCGCGGTCGGCGGTGCGGCCATGGTCGTGGCCGGATATGTGCGCGGTGCGGAGGGAGCCTGGGTCGCCATGGCCCTCACGGCCCTCGCCGTACTGGTCTGGCGCATGACCGAACCGCCCGCGGGATACCTCAGGGACGTGACGGCGGGCGTGTTCGCCGCCTTCTACGTTCCTTTCCTGGCGACGTTCGTGGCGCTGATGCTCGCCGCTGACGACGGTGCCAAGAGGGTGCTCATCTTCCTGGTGCTCACCATCGTCAGTGACACCGGGGCGTACGCGGTGGGCTGGCGTTTCGGCAAGAACAAACTCGCTCCGCGCATCAGCCCCGGCAAGACCCGGGAGGGTCTGTTCGGTGCGCTGGGCTTCGCGATGGTGGCGGGCGCGCTGTTCATGGAGTTCCTGATCGACGGCGGTGCGTGGTGGCAGGGGCTGCTGCTGGGACTCGCGGTCGCGGTCAGCGCCACGCTGGGTGATCTTGGCGAGTCGATGATCAAGCGGGACCTCGGCATCAAGGACATGGGCACGCTCCTTCCGGGGCACGGCGGGATCATGGACCGGCTGGATTCTCTGCTGCCCACGGCTCCGGTGGTGTGGTTGCTGCTGGTCCTGTTCGTGGGTTCAGGCTGAGAAACCCTGGCGTTGCCCGGGCCACGGGGCGAGGCGTACGGCTACCGCCGGCGGCTTCGACTCGTGGCCTTCCGTGTTTCTCCGTTTCTCCGCTTCGCGGTTTCTGGCTCACTGGCTCCCTGGCCGGCCCGCTCCCGAGCGAGCCGGCCAGGGAGCCGAGTACTTCTCGGGGTTCCCTCGCGTATCCCGGTGGAGTGGATTCGGGTCCGGCGCGGGTGGCGGGTGTGGAGCGGCACTCGGTGATGGCGGTCATATCCGGTACGCCGGGGGTGAGCGCTGCCGCCACAGCGGTAGCGCTGGTGCATCGACGGACCCCGGGCCGCCGGCGGCTGTGTGCGGGCCCATCCGCCGGGGCCCGGTGGCCGGCCTCGCACCCGTTACCCTGGAAGGGCGTGTCGCTCATGCAGCGGCACGCCCTTCTGGCCCCGCAGCCCCGGGGCGGCCGTCGCGGAGCTGAGTGCGCCGGCACCACACCGTCGTCGGCTCCGCCCCCGCGGAGGCTGTCTGGCGTCGTCTCACTGAGGAGTTACCGCTCATGGCCCCCGCCCCGGGAGAGCTCACTTTCGTCGCACCTCGCGGAGCCAAGAAGCCCCCGCGGCACCTCGCTGACCTGTCCCCCGAGGAGCGGAGGGAAGCCGTCGCGGCCATCGGCGAGAAGCCGTTCCGGGCCAAGCAGCTCTCCCAGCACTACTTCGCGCGGTATGCGCACGACCCGGCCCAGTGGACCGACATCCCCGCCGCCGCACGTCAGAAACTCGCCTCCGAGCTGCTGCCCGATCTGATGTCCGTCGTACGCCATATCTCCTGCGACGACGACACCACCCGTAAGACGCTCTGGCGGCTGCACGACGGCACCCTCGTGGAGTCCGTGCTGATGCGCTATCCGGACCGGGTGACGATGTGCATCTCGTCCCAGGCCGGCTGCGGAATGAACTGCCCCTTCTGCGCCACCGGCCAGGCGGGCCTCGACCGCAATCTCTCCACCGCCGAGATCGTCCACCAGATCGTCGACGGTATGCGCGCACTGCGTGACGGCGAGGTCCCCGGTGGCCCGGCCCGGCTGTCGAACATCGTCTTCATGGGCATGGGCGAGCCGCTGGCGAACTACAACCGGGTCGTCGGCGCGATCCGTCGCCTCACCGACCCCGAGCCGGACGGTCTGGGCATCACCCAGCGCGGGATCACCGTCTCCACCGTCGGTCTGGTGCCCGCGATGCTGCGCTTCGCCGACGAAGGCTTCAAATGCCGCCTCGCGGTCTCGCTGCACGCCCCGGACGATGAGCTGCGCGACACCCTCGTCCCCGTCAACACCCGGTGGAACGTGCGCGAGGTCCTGGACGCCGCCTGGGAGTACGCGGAGAAGTCCGGTCGGCGGGTCTCGATCGAGTACGCCCTGATCCGTGACATCAATGACCAGGCATGGCGCGGCGATCGTCTGGGGCGGTTGCTGAAGGGTAAGCGGGTCCATGTCAACCTCATCCCGCTCAATCCCACGCCCGGCTCCAAGTGGACGGCGTCCCGGCCCGAGGACGAGAAGGCGTTCGTCGACGCGATCGCGGCCCATGGCGTCCCCGTAACGGTGCGGGACACCCGGGGCCAGGAGATCGATGGGGCCTGCGGACAGCTCGCGGCATCCGAGCGCTGAGGCTGTTTTATCGCTCTTTGTGGCATTTATCGGGCCAGGGGACCCCTGCCGCCGCGGGTGTTGACCTTGTAGGGTGAGACCCGTACATCTGCATATATCCGACAGGGGAGCGCCACAGCGCTGAGAGTGCGGTTTGAGAAGACCGCAGACCCTCTGAACCTCGCCCAGGTCATTCTGGGTAGGGAGTTCGGTCATCACTCAAGCTGTTGCGCCCTGCCCGGATTCTCGTCGCCGAGAACCGGGTGGGGCCGCGTCTCTTCCTGGCCACCCCCAGGAGGAATTCTCAGTGAGCACCACCAAAAGGATCACGGTCACCGCGCTGGCCGCGGCGCTGGGCGTCACCACGCTCGCGGCCTGCGGCGACGAGGGGTCGAAGGACGGCGAAGCCTCCGGCGGGACCAAGTCCAAGACCGTCACCCTGGTCACCCATGACTCGTTCGCCGTCTCCGACTCGGTGCTGAAGGACTTCACCCAGCAGTCGGGATACACGGTCAAGGTCCTCAAGAGCGGTGACGCCGGCACGGCCCTCAACAAGGAGATCCTCACCAAGGGCTCTCCCCAGGGCGATGTCTTCTTCGGCGTCGACAACACCCTGCTCTCGCGGGCCCTCGGCAACGGTCTGTTCACCGGATACGAGGCCAAGGGCCTGGACCAGGTCGAGGGCGAGGTCCAGCTCGACCGGGGCAAGCACCGGGTCACGCCCGTCGACACCGGTGATGTCTGTGTCAACTACGACAAGAAGTACTTCACCGACAAGAAACTCGCGCCCCCCAACACCTTCGACGACCTCGTCAAGCCCGAGTACAAGAACCTCCTGGTGGTCGAGAACGCGGCCACCTCATCGCCCGGGCTCGGCTTTGTCCTGGGCACGGTCGCCCAGTACGGCGACGCCCAGTGGACGGAGTACTGGAAGAAGCTCAAGGCCAATGGCGTCAAGGTCGTCGACGGCTGGGACCAGGCGTACAACGAGGAGTTCTCGGGCTCGGCCGGTGGCAAGAAGGCCAAGGCCGACCGGCCGCTGGTGGTCTCCTACGCCTCCAGCCCACCGGTGGAGGTCCTCTACTCCAAGCCGCAGCTGAAGGAAGCCCCGACCGGGGTCGCCACCGGCACCTGCTTTCGGCAGATCGAGTTCGCCGGACTGCTGAAGGGCGCCAAGAACGAGGCGGGCGGCAAGGCGCTGCTGGACTTCATGGTCTCCAAGACCTTCCAGGAGGACATGCCGCTCAACATGTTCGTCAACCCGGTCGTCAAGGGTGTCAAGCTGCCCGAGTTGTTCACCGCGTTCGGTGCGGTCATCGACAAGCCGAAGACCGTCGCGCCCGACACCATCGCCAAGAACCGGGAGCAGTGGGTCCAGACGTGGTCCTCGCTCGTCGTGAAGTAGTACGGCCCGGCCGTAGGGCCGCGCTGCGCGCGAGTGCGGCGCGGCTCGGCCTGCTGGCCGTGCCCATCGTCTTCTTCGCCGTCTTCTTCGCCTACCCGGTCGCCGCGATCGTCGGCCGGGGCCTGGGGGACGGCGGAGTCCGGCAGTTCAGCCGGATCGGCGAGGTCCTGGGCCGCGACGATCTTCAGCGGGTGCTGTGGTTCACCACCTGGCAGGCGCTCGCCTCCACCGCGCTCACTCTCCTCATCGCCCTTCCCGGTGCCTATGTCTTCGCCCGGCTGGACTTTCCCGGCAAGCGGCTGCTGCGGGCGGCGGTGACGGTGCCGTTCGTACTGCCGACCGTGGTGGTCGGAACCGCGTTCCTCGCCCTCCTGGGGCGCGGCGGACCGCTCGACGAGCTCTGGGGCGTCCGGCTGGACACCACCGTCTGGGCCATCCTGCTCGCCCATGTCTTCTTCAACTACGCCGTGGTCGTCAGGACGGTGGGCGGGCTCTGGGCGCAGCTCGATCCACGCCAGGAGGAGGCCGCTCGGGTGCTGGGCGCCGGACGGTTCGCGGCCTGGCGCCGGGTGACCCTGCCCGCGCTCACCCCGGCGGTGGCCGCCGCCGCCCTGATGGTCTTCCTCTTCACCTTCACCTCCTTCGGAGTCGTCCAGATCCTCGGTGGCCCCTCCTACGCCACCTTGGAAGTGGAGATCTACCGGCAGACCGCGCAGCTGCTCGATCTGCGGACGGCCGCCGTGCTGACGATGGTGCAGTTCGCGGCGGTCGGCGCCGTGCTCGCGGTGCACGCGTGGACCCTGCGGCGGCGGGAGGGCGCACTGCGACTGGTGGACCCGGCGCGGACCGCGAGCCGTCCCCGGGGCACCCGGCAACGGGTGCTGCTCGGTGGGGTGCTCACCACCGTGGTGGTGTTGCTCCTCGCGCCCCTCGCCGTGCTGGCGGAACGTTCCCTCGACACCCCCACCGGCTATGGCTTCGACTACTACCGCGCTCTGGGCTCCCTCGACGACAGCGGTTCCGCGTTCCTCGTCCCACCGATCGAGGCGGTGTGGAACTCCCTTCAGTACGCGCTGGCCGCAACCGCCATCGCCGTACTCATCGGTGGGTTGGCGGCCGCCGCGCTGACCCGGAGAGCCGGCCGTCTCCTTCGGGGCTTCGACGCCCTGCTGATGCTGCCGCTGGGGGTCTCGGCGGTGACCGTCGGCTTCGGCTTTCTGATCACCTTGGACGAGCCGCCGCTGGACCTGCGGACCTCCTGGATTCTGGTGCCGCTCGCCCAGGCCCTGGTCGGGGTGCCCTTTGTCGTACGGATCATGCTGCCGGTGCTCCGTGCGGTGGACGGACGGCTGCGGGAGGCCGCCGCTGTGCTCGGGGCCTCGCCGCTGAAGGTGTGGCGTGAGGTCGACTTCCCGATGGTGCGCCGGGCGGTGATGGTCGCGGCCGGATTCGCGTTCGCCGTCTCGCTCGGGGAGTTCGGCGCCACCGTCTTCATCGCCCGGCCCGATCAGCCCACGCTGCCGGTCGCGGTCGCCCGGCTCATCGGGCGGCCCGGCGAACTCAACTACGGGCAGGCCATGGCGTTGAGCACGATTTTGATGGCGGTGTGTGCGACCGCGCTGCTGCTGCTGGAGCGGACCAGGGTCCGCAACACCTCCGGAGAGTTCTGATGGCCGTCACCGAACCCCTGCTCCGCCTCGATGGGGTGACCGTCCGCTTCGGTCAGCGGGCGGCGCTCGACGCGGTACGGCTGGAGGTCGCCGCCCATGAGATCGTCTGTGTGCTGGGGCCCAGCGGCAGCGGCAAGTCAACGCTGCTGAGGGTGGTCGCCGGACTGCAACGCGCCGACGCCGGGCGGGTCCTGCTGTCCGGGGTCGACCAGCAGGGGGTGCCGGTGCATCGGCGCGGAGTGGGGCTGATGTTCCAGGACCATCAGCTGTTCCCACAACGCGATGTCGGCGGCAACCTGGCCTTCGGCCTGCGGATGCACGGCGTGGGACGGGTTGAACAGCAGCGCCGGGTGGCCGAGTTGCTGGAGCTGGTGGGGTTGCCCGAGGCGCAGCGGCGGGCGGTCGCGTCCCTGTCGGGAGGCGAGCAGCAGCGGGTCGCCCTCGCTCGGGCACTGGCCCCCGAGCCCCGGCTGCTGATGCTCGATGAGCCACTGGGGCAACTGGACCGGGGGCTGCGGGAGCGACTCGTGATGGAGCTGCGGGAGCTCTTCGGACGGCTGGGTACGACCGTCCTCGCGGTCACCCATGACCATGGGGAGGCGTTCGCGCTCGCCGACCGGGTGGTGGTCATGCGCGAGGGACGGATCGCCCAGACCGGGGCGCCGCTTGAGGTGTGGCAGCGACCGGTCGACGAGTTCGTGGCCAGGTTCCTGGGCTTCGACAATGTGGTGTCCGCCCGGGTCAGCGGCACGGTCGCGGACACCGTCTGGGGGAAGGTCCCGGTACCCGATGGCTCGCGGCAGGGCGAGCGCCGGCTGCTGGTGCGGCCCGCGGGGGTACGGCTCCAGGAGCTCAGCGGGGTGGCCGGTGTGGACGGGCTGCGCTGCCGGGTTGAGGGGCGTACGTTCCGGGGCAGCCGGGTCGCGGTGCGGCTGCGGCCCCAGGAGGGGCCGCCGCTGGAAGCGGAAGTCCCCCTGCGGGAGGTTCCGGAAGAGGGGGCACAGGTGGCCGTGGTCTTCGCGGTGGATGAAGTGGTGGTGCTGGAGTCCTAGCGAACGCCGCCGTCCGCAGCAGCCGGGAACGGTGCCGGACGCCAGAGCGGGGCCTGCCGTCCCGACTTGCCGGAGTGTGACCTACGCGGGGGTGCAGGCCGCTGCGATGGCGAGGGCGTCCTCGACGACGCGGTAGCCGACGATCAGCCCGTCCTTGACCCTCAGCCGCATGGTGAACGGTGATCGGAACGACTTCCCCGTCGCCCGGACCGTACCCGCGAGCCATCCGCTCAGCAGCGCCTCGTCGTCGGTCACGGTGATGGCGCCGATGGAGGTGCCCGCCGGGTCGGCCTGCTGACCCTGGGCCAGCTCACGGAAGTGGTCGGCGACATCGGAGCGGGTCCGGCGGGGCTTGATCCAGGGGACCGCGGGGTTCTCGGCGATCACCCAGTCGACCTCCGGGGCGAACATCTCGGCGATCCGGACCGGTGATCCTTCCTGGAGCCGGGCCAGAAACGCCATGACGGTGTCCCTGGTGGCGTCGGCCTGAGCGGGGGCCTGCGCTGCCTGAGCCGGAAGCCGGGTGGTGGGTGCGGTGGGTGCGCTGGTCATCACAGGTCCCTCTGTCGTGTACGGAGTTGCGGGGGTACGGGGCTACGGGGGAGATCCTGCTGCGGTCCTCGCCACAGGTCGATGACCCCAGAGGTAATGCCGGACGGGCACGGGACAGCCGGCCCTCGCCCTCGTACCGCCGCACCGAGGCCAACCGGCCACCGATCAGCCGGTCAACGGGGCCGCGGCGAGCGTGGCCACGGCCCAGGTGAGCGGGGCGAAGACCAGGAGCAGCACCAGCGTCCGCAGCCCCGCGGCCAACCGGAAGGACTTCGCCGGGGCTCCGAGCTCCCTGAGCCCTTGCACCGCGGTGCTGCGGGCGTAGCGGGCGTCGGTCACCGCGGTGAGCAGGGTCGCCGTCGTGCACGCGATGACCAGCGTCGCTCCCAGACCGGTCAAGGGGCCGAACGGTCCCGGGCCCGCGTCGTACAGGGCCCAGGCCGCGATCGCCGCCGATGCCACCGCGCACAGCACCCCCAAGGGGCGGCCGATCCGGCGTGCCTCGGCCATCAGAATGCGTCCCGCGATCAGTCGTACTCCGCCAGGGCGCCGGGTTTGGAGCAGCCGGCCGCAGAAATGGGTGAGCGCGGGTCCCGCTACGGCCAGTCCCACGGCTGTCAGCGCCCAGCCCAGGAGAACGCCCAGGGGGTGGGCATCGAGCTCACCGGGCAGTTGCACCGTGGCGCCGCCCTTGACGCGTGCCGCGTAGGTGCCCACGGCCAGTCCCGCCGCTGTCAGGGCACAGCCCCAGGGCAGACCGCCGGGCGCGGCCGGGGGCTTCGGGAGCGCGTCGGGGGCGGGTTCGGCCGTCCGTGGCCTCAGCGCCAGCGCTGCCGCCGCCGTGGCCGTCAGCGGGGCGAGCGTCAGTAGGATCAGCGCGGCGGCGAGGGGGAGCGGCTGGTCGGCGGCGAGGAGCTCGGCCGCAGCCCCGTCGAACGGCAGACCGGTGAGGTCCCCGCGCAGATGGAGGAAGAACAGCAGGGCCACCATGCTGCCGAGCGTTGCGGAGAGGGTCGTGGACACCGCGGCCAGCACGGCGAGTCGGCCGGGACCGAGACCGACGGCGGAGAGGCCGGTGCGGGGTCGGGTGCTCGGGTCCGTACGGGCCACCGCCACGGCGAACTGCACGGTGGCGGCGAGCGGGATCAGGCACCAGGAGAGCCTGAGCAGCGATGACGAGGACTCGCCGGGGTGGGAGAGCGCATGGGTCAGTGCGGACAGCAGGAGGAAGCCGACCCCCGCGGATGCTGTGGCCACCAGCAGCCGACGCAGCAGTACCAGGGGGTGGGCGCCACGGGCTAGACGGAGAGCGAGCACTCGGCCCGACCTTCCGTCTCGGCGGCGCTCAGCGAGCTGACGCGGCGGCCGTCCACGAGGAAGGCCGTCCGGTCGGCGAGCGCTGCCACCTCCGGGTCGTGGGTGGCGAGCACCACGGTGATCCGGTGGGAGCGAATGGCGGCCAGCATCGTCCGGAGCAACTGGGCCCGGTCCAGGCGGTGCAGGGACGCGGTGGGTTCGTCGGCGAAGAGGACCGTGGGGGCGGCGGCGATGGCGCGGGCCGTGGCAACGCGCTGGCGCTGGGCCTGGCTGAGGGCGTGGGGCCGCTGTCGGGCCAGCGGCCCGATGTCGAGGTGGTCGAGCCACTCCTGGGCCTGGGCCTTGGCTTGGCGCCGCGGGGTGCCGCGAAGCAGCAGCGGAAGGGCCGCGTTCTCCCAGACGGTGAGCTCGGGCACGAGCGAGGACTCGGGACCGATCCAGGCGAAGCGTTCGCGGCGCAGTCGTTCGCGCCGGTACGGGGGCAGGGTGTGCAGGGCCGAGCCGTTGAAGGAGACCTCGCCCTCGTCCGCGACCGTCTGTCCGGACAGACAGCGCAGCAGCGTGGTCTTTCCGCTGCCGCGCGGGCCGTGCACGGCGAGGACCTCTCCCTCGCGCACCCCGAGTGAGACACCGGCGAGCGCGGGCGATCCGTTGTGTGAGTGGTGGAGGGAGCGCGCCCAGATCACATCGTTGTCCGGCGGGGCCACCATGGCGTACACCTCGGTTCTGATCAGATTTGCCGTCCCCCGCATGGGGGAACGAAGCCAAGGCCGATCGGTCACTCGCACGCTAGGCAGCCGGATGCGGGGTGCTGGGAAGCACACGGCCCGGGTGCGCGCCATCCACTCGGATGGGCGTACCCGGGCCGCCTTCCAGCACCGCGATACGACCTTTAGGGGTCGGATCAGGGCTGGGTCAGAGCTTGGTCCATGCCTCGGTGAGGACGGTCCGCAGCACCTGCTCGATCTCGTCGAACGTCGACTGGTCGGCGATCAGCGGCGGCGCGAGCTGGATGACCGGGTCACCACGGTCGTCGGCGCGGCAGTACAGACCGTTGTCGTACAGCGCCTTGGAGAGGAAGCCGTACAGGACGCGCTCGGTCTCCTCGTCGGTGAAGGTCTCCTTGGTGACCTTGTCCTTCACCAGTTCGATGCCGTAGAAGAAGCCGTTGCCCCGGACATCGCCGACTATCGGCAGGTCGTAGAGCTTCTCCAGCGTGGCCTTGAAGGCACCCTCGTTGTCGAGGACGTGCTTGTTGAGGCCCTCGCGCTCGAAGATGTCGAGGTTGGCGATGCCGACGGCCGCGGAGACCGGGTGGCCGCCGAAGGTGTAGCCGTGCAGGAAGGTGTTGTCACCCTTGTAGAACGGCTCGGCGAGCTTGTCGGAGATGATGCAGGCGCCGATCGGGGAGTAGCCCGACGTCATGCCCTTGGCGCAGGTGATCATGTCCGGGACATAGCCGAACTTGTCGCAGCCGAAGGTCGTGCCGAGCCGGCCGAAGGCACAGATGACCTCGTCCGAGACGAGCAGCACGTCGTACTGGTCGCAGATCTCGCGGACCCGCTGGAAGTATCCGGGCGGGGGCGGGAAGCAGCCGCCGGCGTTCTGTACGGGCTCCAGGAAGACCGCGGCCACGGTGTCGGGGCCCTCGAAGAGGATCTCCTGCTCGATCTGGTCGGCGGCCCAGCGGCCGAAGGCCTCGGGGTCGTCGCCGTGGATCGAGGCGCGGTAGATGTTGGTGTTGGGCACCTTGTGCGCGCCGGGTACCAGCGGCTCGAAGGGGGCCTTCAGCGCGGGCAGACCGGTGATGGAAAGGGCGCCCTGCGGGGTGCCGTGGTAGGCGACCGCACGCGAGATGACCTTGTACTTGGTGTGGTGGCCCATCAGCTTCCAGTACTGCTTGGCAAGCTTCCAGGCGGTCTCCACGGCCTCGCCGCCACCGGTGGTGAAGAAGACCTTGTTCAGGTCGCCCGGGGCCTCGTTGGCAAGCCGCTCGGCCAGCTCGATGGCCTTGGGGTGCGCGTAGGACCAGATCGGGAAGAAGGCCAGTTCCTGGGCCTGCTTGTACGCGGTCTCGGCCAGCTCGACGCGGCCGTGACCGGCGTTGACGACAAAGAGGCCGGCGAGGCCGTCGATGTAGCGCTTGCCCTTGTCGTCGTAGATGTACGTGCCCTCACCGCGGACGATGGTGGGGACGGGGGAGTTCTCGTACGACGACATGCGGGTGAAGTGCATCCACAGGTGGTCGTAGGCGGTCTTTGAGAGGTCCTGGCTCACGGCTATCGGGTTCCCCACATGTAGGTCTGCTTCTTGAGCTTGAGGTAGACGAAGCTCTCGGTGGACCGCACACCGGGGAGGGCACGAATCCGCTTGTTGATCACTTCGAGCAGGTGGTCGTCGTCCTCGCAGACGACCTCCACCATGAGGTCGAAGGAGCCCGCGGTCATCACCACGTACTCGCATTCGTCCATGCCGGTCAGCGCTTCGGCCACCGGGTCGAGGTCGCCCTCGACCTGGATGCCGACCATCGCCTGGCGACGGAAGCCCACGGTGAGCGGGTCCGTCACGGCGACGATCTGCATCACACCTTGATCGAGCAGCTTCTGGACGCGCTGTCGCACGGCCGCCTCGGACAGGCCGACGGCCTTGCCGATCGCGGCGTACGGTCGACGCCCGTCCTCTTGGAGCTGCTCGATGATCGCGAGGGAGACGGTGTCGATCGTCGGGGACGATCCACTGCCGCTCCTGGAGTCTGCGCTTCGACTGGCCACGGACTCACTCTGCACCGCGAGTCGTCGCTCTCGCAAGCCCTAACCGATGAAATTCGTTGATTTGTGCCACCGATCTCACTGAATCCGCAGATATGGAGGGTCGGGGCTATTGAAAGCGTTACTGATGCGTTTAGGCTGGGCTGGACTCATCCATCGGAGATCTGACAGGAGGGGTGGCAACAATGACCACCGAGCTGCGTCGTCTGCGCAACTACATCAACGGGGAGTTCCGGGACGCCGCCGACGGCCGGACGATTGATGTCATCAACCCCGCCACCGGAGATGTGTACGCCGCGTCCCCGCTCTCCGGGCAGGCCGACGTCGACGCCGCCATGGATGCCGCCAAGGCGGCCTTCCCCGCCTGGCGCGACGCGACCCCGTCCGAGCGCCAGCGGGTCCTGCTGAAGATCGCCGACGCGGTCGAGGAGCGGGCCGAGGACCTGATCGCCATCGAGTCCGAGAACACCGGCAAGCCGCTGGATCTCGTGCGCACCGAAGAGATCCCGCCGATGGTGGACCAGATCCGCTTCTTCGCGGGTGCGGCCCGACTGCTTGAGGGCCGCTCGGCGGGCGAGTACATGGAGGGAATGACCTCCATCGTCCGCCGGGAGCCGGTCGGCGTCTGTGCCCAGGTCGCCCCGTGGAACTACCCGATGATGATGGCCGTGTGGAAGTTCGCCCCGGCGCTCGCCGCGGGCAACACCGTGGTCCTCAAGCCCTCGGACACCACCCCCGCCTCCACCGTGCTGCTCGCCGAGATCATCGGCGCGATCGTGCCCAAGGGCGTCTTCAACGTCATCTGCGGTGACCGCGACACCGGCCGGGCGATGGTCGAGCACCCGATTCCGGCGATGGCCTCCATCACCGGTTCCGTACGCGCCGGAATGCAGGTCGCCGAGTCCGCGGCCAAGGACGTCAAGCGCGTCCACCTGGAGCTCGGTGGCAAGGCGCCCGTGGTGGTCTTCGAGGACACCGACATCCCCAAGGCCGTCGAGGACATCTCGGTCGCCGGGTACTTCAACGCCGGCCAGGACTGTACGGCCGCGACCCGGGTGCTGGTGCACGAGTCGATCCACGACGAGTTCGTGGCCGCGCTCGCCAAGGCCGCGTCCGAGACCAAGACCGGCGCGCCGGACGAGGAGGACGTGCTCTACGGCCCGCTGAACAACGCCAACCAGCTCGCCCAGGTCTCCGGCTTCATCGACCGTCTGCCGGCTCACGCCAAGGTGGAGGCGGGCGGCCAGCGCGTCGGCGACAAGGGGTACTTCTACGCCCCGACCGTTGTCTCCGGTCTGAAGCAGAACGACGAGATCATCCAGAACGAGGTCTTCGGCCCGGTCATCACCGTCCAGTCCTTCACGGACGAGGCCCAGGCGCTGGAGTGGGCCAACGACGTCGACTTCGCGCTGGCGTCCTCGGTGTGGACCAAGGACCACGCCCGGGCGATGCGGATGTCCAAGGCGCTGGACTTCGGCTGCGTCTGGATCAACACGCACATCCCGCTGGTCGCGGAGATGCCGCACGGCGGATTCAAGAAGTCGGGTTACGGCAAGGACCTGTCGGCCTACGGGTTCGAGGACTACACCCGGATCAAGCATGTGATGACGTCCCTCGACGCCTGATCCTGCTGACGGTCCCTGGTCCTGCTGACGACGTCTGATCCTGCTGATCGGCGCGTCAGTCGCAACGGCTCGCCGGCCCCCGGTGCCCGTGGGTCGCCTCTGACCGCCCGCTTCCGAGCTGGGTACGGCTCCGTCATCCGCGCCCCGTCCGGTTCCCTCCGGTGCGGGGCGCGGTGGTGTGCGTCGGCGGCCCACCGTGGCTGCGGTGACGGTGTGGGGACGGCTCCGATGTGATCGTCGGGCGGTAGGGCCTGGTCGGCGCCCGGTCCCTACTTCATGTGCACGATCTGGATCAGGTTCCCGCAGGTGTCGTCCAGGACCGCGGTGGTGACCGGGCCCATCTCCAGCGGCGGCTGGGTGAAGCGCACCCCCAGCTTGCTCAGCCGGTCGAACTCCGCTTGTACGTCGTCCACGGCGAAGGCGGTGGCCGGGATGCCGTCCTGGACCAGCGCCGCCTTGTACGGCTTCACGGCGGGATGGCCGTCGGGCTCCAGCAGCAGTTCGGTCCCGTCCGGATCGTCCGGCGAGACCACGGTCAGCCATCGATCCGCGCCCACCGGAACCTCGGTCTTCTTCACGAAGCCCAGTACGTCCGTGTAGAAGCGCAGGGCCTTGTCCTGGTCGTCGACGAAGACACTGGACAGATGGATCCTCATGGGGTGCTCTCCGGTGCGTCAGGCTTGAGCCAGCGGGTCACGATGAGCTCAAGGGGTTCGGTGTTCAGGTCATGGAACTTGTAGCGGCCCTGGCGCCGCGAAAGGACCAGGCCCGCGGATTCCAGTACGGCCAGATGCTGACTGATCGCCTGACGGGACAGTCCCAGACCGTGTTTGGCCACCAGCCGCGTACAAATCTCGAACAGGGTCTGGCCGTCCCGTTCCACCAGCTCATCGAGGATGCGCCGGCGGGTGGGGTCGGCCAGTGCCTTGAAGACATCCTCCGCCATGACCACCACCATAGGCAAGTATCGACTTGCCTATCAAGGGCCAAGGCCCGCTTCCCGACCGGAGAGCCAGGGCCTAGGGCTTGCGGGCCACTGCCCCGTACTGCGCCACCATCGGAGGTTGGGCCGAGTCCGCCTCGATCCGCCAGTGCGCGCAGGAGACCACCCCCGGCTCCAGAATCTCCAGCCCCTCCAGGAATGAGCGGATCTCCGCTCCGGAGCGGGCGGTGATGGGTGGGGTGGCGTTCTCGTTCCAGAAGGCCATGGCGTCCACGTTTCCCTCGCCGCCCAGCTCCAGCGTCGGATGGGTGATCACCAGATAGCTTCCCGAGGGCATCGCCGCCATCAGGTCGCGGGTGATGGAGCGGGCCTGATCGGTGTCGAGGACGAAGTTCAGGATGCCGAGCAGTATCACGGCCACCGGGCGGGAGAGGTCCAAGGGTCCGGTGACGGCGCGCACGATCTCCCGCGGATGGTGGGCATCCGCGTCCAGATAGGAGGTCGCCCCCTCGGGGGCGCTCGTCAGCAGGGCCCGCGCGTGCGCCAGCACGATCGGATCGTTGTCGACATAGACGATCCGGGCGTCGGGCGCGATGCGCTGGGCGACCTCATGGGTGTTCTCGGCGGTGGGCAGCCCGGTACCGATGTCGAGGAACTGCCGTATGCCCGCCTCGGCGGTCAGATGGGTCACCGCGCGGCGCAGGAACGCCCGGTCCGCGCGGGCGACTTCACCGATGCTCGGAAAGAGCGCGGTGACATGGTCACCCACCGCGCGATCCACCGGGTAGTTGTCCTTGCCGCCCAGCCAGTGATTCCACACTCGGGCGTTGTGTGCCACATCGGTACGGATTCTGTCGACCATCGGTGCTCCTGGGCCGGAGGGTGTGAGGGGTGGGTCCATCATGCCGGAAATGATCAACTCTGCGCTGGAGATGGCGCGTTCACCGGAGAGTCCTTGCCGGTGAACGTGGCGACTACGGAACGCAGGGTGCCTATGCGATTGGTGGTGATGGAGTCAACGCCCGCGTCGATCAATCGACGCATGGTGCGCCGGGTATCGGCTGTCCAGGCGGAAACCAGCATTCCGTCCCGATGCACCCGATCCGTCAGCTCCCGACTGACCAGACCGAATCGGTAGTTGAGATAGCGCGGCCGCACGGCCGCGATCAGGGCGGGGCGCGGTGGGGCGAGCGAGGTCCAGGTCAGCGCGATCTCGGCCGCGGGGTCAGCGTCGCGTACGGCGAGCATGGTGGCCGCACCCGCGCAGTAGTAGACCTGCCCGGCCGCCGCACTGTCATGGACGACCCCCACCACCGTGCGCACCGACTCCTGGGACGCGCCGGGCAGATCGATCATCACCCGGTGGTCGGCCAGTTCCCGCAGCGCCTCGGCCAGGGTGGGGACCTTGCCGCCGGTCACCTCGGCGACCTGGATCCGTGTCAGCTCCCTGAGCGGGCGGTCGTGTTCCCACAGCCGCTTCAGGGTGGCGTCATGCAGCAGTACGGGCACCCCGTCGCGGGTGATCCGTACATCGATCTCCACGGAGTCCGCACCCCGGCTGATGGCCGAGCGCAGTGAGGGGAGGGTGTTCTCACGGACAAGATAGGGATCACCTCGGTGCCCTACGGCGGTGACGGTACGCATGGGGCCATTGTCGCCCCGGCGGGCGATCAGCCCCCACTGGATCACTCCGCCGGTGCGCGCCTCGCTCGCCTACGGCGCGAGCCAGGCCTGGGTGTAGGCGTCGATCTCCGAGCTGATCCTGGTCTTGCCGGAGCTGTCGAGGAACGACGCCTCCACGGCGTTCTTCGCCAGCTCCGCGACACCGCGCTCATCGAGGCCGAGCAGCCGGGCGGCAACCCCGTACTCGGTGTTCAGATCCGTACCGAACATCGGCGGATCGTCGCTGTTGACCGTCACCAGCACTCCGGCGGCGACCATCTCCTTGATCGGATGCTGATCGAGGTCGAGGACGGCCCGGGTGGCGATGTTCGAGGTGGGGCAGACCTCCAGCGGAATGCGGTGCTCGGCGAGGTGTGCCAGCAGCGCCGGGTCCTGGGTGGCGCTGGTGCCGTGTCCGATGCGCTCGGCCCGCAGGTCGTTGAGCGCGTCCCAAATGGTTTCAGGGCCCGTGGTCTCACCGGCATGCGGTACGGACCGCAGCCCGGCCGCGATGGCCCGGTCGAAGTACGACTTGAACTGCGGCCTGGCCACACCGATCTCCGGACCGCCGAGGCCGAAGGAGACCAATCCCTCGGGGCGCAGGTCCACCGCGAGCCGGGTGGTCTCCTCGGCCGCTTCGAGCCCCGCCTCCCCGGGGATGTCGAAGCACCACCGCAGCACCACGCCCAGCTCTCGCTCGGCGGCCTCGCGGGCGTCCTCGATCGCGGCCATGAAGGCCCTCTCGTCGATGCCGCGGCGGGTCGAGCTGAAGGGCGTGATGGTCAACTCGGCATAGCGAATGTTCTGCCGGGCCATGTCACGCGCCACCTCGAAGGTGAGCAGACGTACGTCCTCGGGGGTGCGGATCAGATCGACCACCGAGAGATAGACATCGATGAAGTGCGCGAAATCGGTGAAGGTGAAGTAGTCCACCAGCGCCTCGGGGTCCGTCGGCACCCGGGAGTCCGGGTGCGCGGCCGCCAGAGCGGCGACGATGCGCGGCGAGGCCGACCCCACGTGGTGCACATGCAACTCGGCCTTGGGCAGCCCCGCGATGAAGCTGTGCAGATCCGTCATCGGGGGGTCCTCCAGGTGTGATCAAGCGTCCGGGGCAGGGATCATCGTAGGCGGCCGGTTCGCCACCAGACCAAAGGCTTTAGCATGACCGGAGGACAACCGGGGGGAGAACCATGACCAATCACCCGTCCCAGCCGAGCGGCGCCCATGAGCCTCGCGACCGCGATCCATGGGCAGCGCCCGAGCAGGGGGCGCCCCACGGCGGTGCCACCGGGCCCGCCACTCCGGCCTATCCATCGCCGCACGTCCACGACCAGCCGACCATCGCCGCCATGCCTGGCGCTGGGTCCCAGCCCCCCATGGGTGCGATACCCCCGCCCCCGATGGCGCCCGGCGGTCCGGCCACACCACCGGCGGGCCCCTACGGCTACCCGGCGGCGCCGACCGCCCCGCAGCCGAACCAGGGTTATGCGCCCTACCCGGGTTACTCGGCCTATGGCCAGCAGGGGCATCAGCCCATGCTTCCCCAGCAGAACGGTCTGGGCACCACCGCGATGGTGCTGGGCATCGTCTCCACCGTGCTGTTCTGCCTCTACGGGGTGCTGTCGATCATCCTGGGCATCATGGCGATCGTCTTCGGCAGCATCGGCCGCAAGCGGGTGCGGCAGGGCGAGGCGGACAACGGCGGGATGGCGCTCTCCGGGATCATCCTGGGGGTGATCGGGATTGTGCTCGGTGTGCTGTATCTCGTGCTGATGGTGTGGGGGATCGCCAGCGAGCAGATCTAGCGGCGAGCGGACCCTGGGGGCGAGCAGACCGCGGCGGTCCGCCCGGGCGGGGTGCGCCGCCCCGGGCCCACTGGTCTCGCCCGCCCAGCCGATCCGTGCTCCACCAGCGGTGGATTCCGACGGAACCCGGGGCGCCGCGAGCCCACGAGCCTCTGCGGCGTTCCCGAGCGGGTACGTCGAGATCGGGCAGTCCGTGTCTCCGTGCCCGCGGGGAATCGCTGACACCCCCCGCTCCCCGCGACGCCGAACCGATGGTGCGCACCCGCGTCCGCCATCTCAGGGGTGTGGCGTTCCCCGTATGAGCGTGGCTCCGCCTCTGGTGCACGTAGGGGCGGGCACTTCGGAACGCGGACGCGGTGCTTCCCCGCAGGACCATGGCGTCGGCGGCCATCGGAGCGCCGCGATGGACAGGCGTACTGCCCGGCAGCCATAGCGGGCTTGCGAACCATGGTCCAGAAGTCTTCTGAGCACTGGTCAACGGCCACGCCCCCACCTCCGGCCAACGAATTCCAGGAGCGAAGGGGGGCGCTGTGCGGCAGTGGCTCCGCGAGAGGTGCGAGCAGCCGACGCGCTAACCGCCCGCCCTGCCCCGCAACTCCTCGCGCGCCTCCATCAGAGCGAATCCCAGCAGATTCAGCCCCCGCCAGCGCGTCGGGTCGGTCGCCCGCTCATCGTCGGCCGTCAGACCGATGCCCCAGATCCGGTCCCGCGGGCTCGCCTCCACCAGCACCCGCTCACCCGTGCCCAGCAGAAACGCCCCCAGCTCCGAGAGCTGACCGAACTTGTGCACACTGCCCGTGCGCACGATGCGAAAGCGCTCCCGCTTCCACACGATCTCGTCGAAGCCGCGCACCATCCGACCCGCGTTCTTCGCCTGGGCCGGACTGCCCGCCGCGAGCGCCTGCTGCTCCGCGTCGGTGTCTTCGAACAGCCGGGCCTTCTCCGCCATCATCCAGTGCTCAGCCGTCGCGTAACGCACTCCGTCGACGACAAAGGGCGATGGCCACCACTGGCTGAGACAGCTCGCTCCGATCTCTCCGTCCGGGCGCGGTGTATGACCCCAGAAATGCAGATACTTGACGCGCTCACCACTGCTGACCTGCTGAATCAGCTTGTCCATTGCCATGCAGCTGAGTCTTCCATCCACCACTGACACTCCGTACGGGTATTAGCTCCTCCACCCGACACATGGTCGACCGATTCCGTCGCGTAACCAAAAGGCAACAACGGAATCACTTGTTGGGTCATCGGTGCTCTGTCAGGATCGGCACTCCCATCAGGCTGGGACAACAACGTCGGGCGTCAAAATCCAGGCGTTCTTGGCCCACGACATTCAGACATCTTTCAGGCACGATTCAGACACCGCCTCGGCAAGAGCCAGGCACCAACCAGTCGACCTCCAGTGCGATGACAATCGAACTGGGGCTACGGAGACCGTCATGGGCAACCGCGACCAGATGCAGGACCGTTTCGCGGACGGCGCGCAGTACATCGGCGGGCGGCTACGGCCCGGCACCTCGGGACGTACCCAGAACATCGTCAACCCGGCCACCGGTGAGACCGTCCTCGGCTATGAGCTCGCGGGTGACGCCGACGTCGACGCGGCCGTCGGTGCCGCGCGCGAGGCATTCCCCCAGTGGGCCGGCGCGACCCCCGGTGAGCGTTCCGACGCGCTGCACAGCTTCGCGTCCGTGCTCGCCGCCCAGGCCGATGACTTCGCCCGGACCGAATCCCTCCAGTGCGGGAAGCCGATCAAGCTCAGCACCGAGTTCGACGTCCCCGGCACCGTGGACAACACGGCCTTCTTCGCGGGTGCGGCCCGCCACCTCCAGGGGCAGTCGGCCGGTGAGTACAGCGCCGACCACACCTCCTACGTACGGCGCGAGGCCATCGGCGTCGTCGGTTCCATCGCCCCTTGGAACTACCCCCTCCAGATGGCTGCCTGGAAGATCCTTCCGGCCATCGCCGCTGGTAACACCATCGTTCTCAAGCCCGCCGAGATCACCCCGCTGACCTCGTTGATGTTCGCCCAGGCGGCGACCGAGGCCGGTATCCCCGACGGCGTCATCAACATCATCTCCGGCGCCGGCCTGGGTGCGGGTGAGCACCTCGTGGGGCATCCCGATGTCGCCATGACCTCCTTCACCGGCTCGACGGCCGTGGGCAAGCGGGTCGCCGAGATCGCCACCTCCACCGTGAAGCGCCTCCACCTCGAACTGGGCGGCAAGGCCCCCTTCGTCGTGTTCGATGACGCCGACCCCGAGGCCGCCATCCAGGGCGCGGTCGCCGGAGCGCTGATCAACTCGGGCCAGGACTGCACCGCGGCCACCCGCGTCTACGTCCAGCGCCCGCTCTACGACCAGCTGACCGCGGGCATCGCCGATGTGATGGCCGGGGTCCGCGTCGGTGACCCCTTCGACCCCTCCACCGACCTCGGCCCGCTGGTCTCGCACACCCACCGCGACCGGGTCGCCGCCTTTGTGGAGCGGGCCCGCGCCTACGCCACCGTCGTCACCGGCGGTGCCGTACCGAAGAACCACCCCGAGGGCGCGTTCTACCTTCCGACCCTGATCGCGGGCGCCGCCCAGGACAGCGAGGTCGTCCAGTCCGAGATCTTCGGCCCTGTCCTCGTGATCCTGCCCTTCGACTCGGACGACGAGGGCATCGCGCTCGCCAACGACACCCCGTACGGCCTCGCCGCCTCCGCGTGGACGCGCGACGTCTTCCGTGCGGGCCGGGCCACCCGTGAGATCAAGGCGGGCTGTGTCTGGGTGAACGACCACATCCCGATCATCAGCGAGATGCCGCACGGAGGCACCAAGGCATCGGGATACGGCAAGGACATGTCGGTGTACTCCTTCGATGAATACACGCAGGTCAAGCATGTGATGTACGACAACACCGCGGTGGCCAGGAAGGACTGGCACCGCACGATCTTCGGGGACAGATAGCCAGCCGCCGCCCCTCCCCGCGAGGGGCGGCCCCCATCCCGAAAGGGCGCAGTTTGATGGACCGAAACGAGTCCGAGGGTTTGTACGACCTGTCCAGGGCACAGGTCGCGGCGATACAGCGCACACTCACCAACGGCCGGGGCGCGCTGACCCGCCGTTCGGTTCTGCGCGCGAGCGGCGTCGGTGCCCTCTCCGTCGGTGGCCTGGCCGCCCTGACCGGCTGTGGCATCCCGCCTGCCAAACGCGAAGGCGGAGCGCAGTCGTCCGACGACCGCTCCGACCAGGAGAAGACCCTCAGCTTCTCCAACTGGACCGAGTACATGGACATCAGCGAGGACGAGAAGAGCCGTCCCACGCTGACCGAGTTCACCAAACGCACCGGCATCAAGGTCAAGTACACCGAGGACATCAACGACAACGTCGAGTTCTTCGGCAAGATCCAGCCCCAGCTCGCGGCGGGCCAGGACACCGGCCGCGACCTGATCAGCGTCACCGACTGGCTCGCTGGCCGCATGATCCGCCTCGGCTGGGCGCAGAAGCTCGACGCATCGCTGCTACCGAACGCGTTCGCCAATCTCTCGCCGCAGTTCCGCAGCCCCGACTGGGACCCCGGCCGGGCCTACTCGTACCCCTGGACCGGTATCTCCACCGTCATCGCCTACAACAGCAAGGCGACCGGCGGCAAGAAGGTCGACTCCGTCACCCAGCTCCTCGACGACCCCAGCCTCAAGGGCCGGGTCGGCTTCCTGACCGAGATGCGCGACACCGTCGGCATGACCCTGCTGGACATCGGCAAGGACCCGGGCGACTTCACCGACGCCGACTACGACGCCGCCATCGGCCGGCTCCAGAAGGGCGTCGACAAGAAGCAGATCCGCCGCTTCACCGGCAACGACTACACCTCGGACCTGGACAAGGGCGACCTCGCGGCCTGTCTGGCCTGGGCAGGCGACGTCATCCAGCTGCAAGCAGGCAACCCCGACATCAAGTACGCGATCCCCGCCGCCGGCTACATCACCTCCAGCGACAACCTGCTGGTCCCGGCCCAGGCCCGCCACCAGAAGAACGCGACCCGGCTCATCGACTACTACTACGAGCCCCCGGTCGCCGCGCGGCTCGCCGCCTACATCAACTACGTCTGCCCGGTCGAGGGCGTACTCCCGGAACTGGCGAAGATCGACCCCGCCTTGGCCAACAACACGCTGATCATCCCGGACAAGGCCATGGCCGCCAAGTCCAACTCCTTCCGCTCCCTCACCGCCAAGGAAGAGAAGGCGTACGAGGAGAAGTTCGCCAAGCTCATCGGCGCTTGAGCCCGCCCCGGCCCATGCGCCCCGCCACCCTGCGCCCCCATCCCCGTATCTCCGCAACCCCTGGGAACGCGACCGATGACTGACACACAAGCGGGCGGAGATGTCCGCCTCTCCGGGATCAGCAAGAACTACGGCTCCTTCCAAGCAGTGCACCCCCTGGACCTCACCGTCCCGCAGGGCTCGTTCTTCGCCCTGCTCGGAGCCTCCGGCTGCGGGAAGACCACCACCCTGCGGATGATCGCCGGGCTGGAGGACCCCACCACCGGCACCGTCTTCCTCGGCGACCGCGATGTCACCGGCCTACCGCCGTACAAGCGGCCGGTGAACACGGTCTTCCAGAGCTATGCGCTCTTCCCGCATCTCACGATCTACGAGAACGTCGCCTTCGGTCTGCGCCGCCGAGGCATCAAGTCGGTGAAGAAGCAGGTCGGCGAGATGCTGGACCTCGTGGAGCTCGGTGACTTCGCCCAGCGCAAACCGCACCAGCTCTCCGGTGGCCAACAGCAGCGAGTGGCCGTGGCCCGAGCGCTCATCAACCATCCCCAGGTGCTGCTGCTCGATGAGCCGCTGGGCGCCCTCGACCTCAAGCTGCGCCGCCAGATGCAGCTGGAACTCAAGCGCATCCAGACCGAGGTCGGCATCACCTTCGTCCATGTCACCCATGACCAGGAAGAGGCCATGACCATGGCCGACACGGTCGCGGTGATGAACGGCGGACGGGTGGAACAACTCGGCGCGCCCGCGGAGCTCTACGAGAATCCGCACACCACCTTCGTCGCCAACTTCCTCGGCACCTCCAACCTGATCGAGGCCGAAGTCGTCTCCACCAGCGCTGGCAAGGTCGTTGTCTCCGCCGCCGACGCCACCCTGCGGCTGCCCGCCGACCGCTGCGCCACCGCACCCACCACCGGGGGCAAGATCCTGGTGGGCGTACGGCCGGAGAAGATATCCCTGCTGCACGCCGATGAGGCGGCCCAGATCACCGACGGCCGCAACCGCCTCACCGGCACCATCACCGCCTCCAGCTTCATCGGCGTCTCCACCCAGTTCGTCATCGACAGCCCGGTCTGCCCGGACCTTGAGGTGTACGTCCAGAACATCGAGCGGGACGTCCGGCTGGTGCCCGGCGCGCGGGTGGTACTGCACTGGAACCCGGAGCACACCTTCGGGCTCGATGCCGCACAGGACATCGACGCGGGCGTGGAGACGGTGGGGGAGTCGGCCTCATGACGGCGACCGCCACCGCCGCTCCCGCGGCCGAACCCGGCGTGGTCCACAAGCGTTCACTGCGCCGCAAACTCGTGCCGTACTGGCTGCTGCTCCCCGGCATCCTCTGGCTGGTGGTCTTCTTCGCACTGCCGCTGGTCTACCAGGCGTCCACCTCGGTACAGACCGGCTCCCTCGAAGAGGGCTTCAAGGTCACCTGGCACTTCCAGACCTACTGGGACGCGCTGACCGAGTACTGGCCGCACTTCGTGCGTTCCGTGCTCTACGCGGGCACCGCCACCGTGCTGTGTCTGCTGCTCGGCTATCCGCTGGCCTATCTGATCGCGTTCAAGGCAGGCCGCTGGCGCAATCTGCTGCTGGTGCTGGTCATCGCGCCGTTCTTCACCAGCTTCCTGATCCGCACCCTGGCCTGGAAGACGATCCTTTCGGACAGCGGCCCGGTGGTGGACGTCCTCGACACCGTCGGCTTCCTCGACATCACCAATCTGCTGGGGATGACCGACGGCAGCCGGGTGCTCGCCACCCCGCTCGCGGTCGTCACCGGTCTGACGTACAACTTCCTCCCCTTCATGATCCTTCCGCTCTACACCTCGCTGGAACGGATGGACTCCCGGCTCCATGAGGCCGCGGGCGACCTCTACGCCAAGCCGTCGACCACCTTCCGCAAGGTGACCCTCCCGCTCTCCATGCCGGGTGTGGTCTCGGGGACCCTGCTGACCTTCATCCCGGCCAGCGGTGACTACATCAACGCCGAACTGCTCGGCTCCACCGACACCAAGATGGTCGGCAATGTCATTCAGTCGCAGTTCCTGCGGGTGCTCGACTATCCGACCGCGGCCGCGCTGTCATTCATCCTCATGGCGGTCGTGCTGATCGTGGTCACGATCTACATTCGCCGGGCCGGAACGGAGGACCTGGTCTGATGCGCTGGCTCCGACGCAATATCGTCGTCTTCGCGGGCCTCTTGACGCTCGCGTATCTGATCCTGCCGAACATCGTCGTGATGGTGTTCTCGTTCAACAATCCGGCCGGGAAGTTCAACTACTCCTGGCAGGAGTTCTCCACCGAGGCGTGGCAGGACCCCTGCGGTGTCGCCGATATGTGCGGCTCGCTCGTCCTCTCCCTCCAGATCGCCTTCTTCGCCACCATCGGGGCCACCGTCCTCGGCGCGATGATCGCCTTCGCCCTGGTCCGCTACCGCTTCAAGGCGCGCGGCGCGATCAACTCGCTGATCTTCCTGCCCATGGCCATGCCCGAGGTGGTGATGGCCGCGTCCCTGCTGACGCTCTTCCTGAACCTCGGTGCCCAACTGGGCTTCTGGACCATCCTCATCGCCCACACCATGTTCTGTCTCAGCTTTGTGGTGGTGGCCGTCAAGGCACGGGTCCTCTCCATGGACCCGCGACTCGAAGAGGCGGCGCGCGATCTCTACGCGGGACCGGTACAGACCTTCCTCCGGGTCACCCTGCCGATCGCCGCTCCGGGTATCGCCGCGGGCGCGATGCTCGCCTTCGCGCTCTCCTTCGACGATTTCATCATCACCAATTTCAACTCGGGCAGTACCGTCACCTTCCCCATGTTCGTGTGGGGCTCGGCACAGCGCGGTACACCTGTTCAGATCAATGTCATTGGTACGGCCATGTTCATCATCGCCGTACTGATCGTGGTCGTCGCCCAGCTGATCAGCAGCCGGCGAAAGCACAGCGCACAATCCAAGTAAGGCCCGCGCCCGCGGGCTCTCGAAGGAGTGGAAACCATGGCCCCAGCTGCCATGACCTTTGCCTCATCCCTGTCCGACGTCCAGCCCCTCTCCTACTGGCTGGACGACCCCGACAAGCCGGTACCGCTGCCCGCGCTCACCGGTGACGAGCGCTGCGATCTCCTGGTCGTCGGCGGTGGCTACAGCGGTCTGTGGACCGCGCTGCTAGCCAAGGAGCGCGATCCGGCCACCGATGTCGTACTGATCGAAGGCCGCGAGGTGGGCTGGGCCGCCTCCGGCCGCAACGGCGGCTTCTGCGCCGCGTCCCTCACCCATGGCCTGGGCAATGGGCTCGCCCGCTGGCCAGGGGAGATCGACCAACTGGAGGACATGGGCGCCCGCAACCTCGACGGAATCGAGGAAGCCGTCGCCCGCTACTCCATCGACTGCGACTTCGAGCGCACCGGCAGCATCGACATCGCCACCGAGCCGTACCAGGTGGCCGAGCTCGCCGAGATGCACGAGGAGACCGGGCGGCTCGGGATCGAGGGGCTCACCCTCCTCGACCAGGACGCCGTCCGCGCCGAGGTGAACTCCCCGATCTTCCTGGGCGGGCTGTGGGACAAGCGCGGCACCGCCATGCTCCACCCCGCCAAACTCGCCTGGGGTCTCAAGCGCGCCTGCCTCGACCTCGGGGTGAGGATCTACGAGAACACCGCCGGGCTTGAGATCGCGACGGTCGGTGCGGGCATGGGCGTCCGCACCGCGTACGGCAGGGTCTTCGCCGGCCGGGTCGCCCTCGGTACCAATGTCTTCCCCTCCCTGGTCAAGCGGGTCCGCCCGTACACGGTGCCGGTCTATGACTACGCGCTGATGACCGAGCCGCTCAGCCCCGCCCAACTCGCTGAGATCGGCTGGGACGGACGTCAGGGCCTCGGCGATGTCGCCAACCAGTTCCACTACTTCCGGATCACCGCCGACCACCGCATCCTCTGGGGCGGCTATGACGCGATCTATCCGTTCGGCGGCCGGATCAGCGCCGAGCTCGACCATCGCCCCGAGACCTATCTCAAGCTCGCCGAGCACTTCTTCCGCTACTTCCCGCAGCTGGAGGGGGTTCGCTTCAGCCATGCCTGGGGCGGTGCCATCGACACCTGCTCCCGTTTCTCGGCCTTCTTCGGTACGGCACACTCCGGCCGGGTCGCCTACGCCGCGGGCTATACGGGCCTGGGCGTGGGAGCGACCCGGTTCGGCGCGGACGTGATGCTCGATCTGCTGGCGGGGGAGCGCACTGAGCGCACCGAACTGGAGATGGTGCGGAGCAAGCCGCTGCCGTTCCCGCCCGAGCCGGTGGCCTGGGCGGGCATCGGTATCACCAAGTGGTCGATGGCCAAGGCGGACGCCAACGGAGGCCGGCGCAACGTCTGGCTGAAGACAATGGACCGACTGGGCCTCGGGTTCGACAGCTGACGCGTCCGAACAGCCCACCGCACGTTCCGGGACCTGCCCTTGAAGTGGGGGCGGGTCCCGGCTCGCATTCGTACGAAATAGCGGTACTTGGCGTGCTGTTCGACAGGTCATGACGCGGACCCGGCCCAAGGTCTAGGGAATCTATGATTCCGACCTCTCTGGCGCCGGTTGCTGAGCTTCGGTTCTGGCCTCTGAAAGCCCTCCTGCCAGGTCCTTTCCCGCTACTGGGGCTGTGCTGTGACGGCGCCGCGCGGTCGTCAACCGCGGCGTGGCCCAGTTCACTACTAACGAGTAGCAAACCCGCGTCATAGCCGGAGCCCAACCCGCTCTCTCCGTGTGCAGGCGATTTTTCGCATACATGGATCGAAGGACGGAGACCGGGCGATGACTGTCTCGGGGGCCAAAGCGGCAGTGGAGTGGTTGGCGTCGGTGGCGCCGGACCCGGATGAGTGCCGGTGGGAGTGGGAGCGCAACCCCTTCCGGATTGCCCTGCTCCCCGCCGGCAGGCGTTGGGATGTGTTGATCCTGCCGAGCCGACTCGGCTATCCCACCCTTGATGTGCTCAATCGGCTGGTGGGTCGGCCGGGGCCGGTTCTGGTCGACTTCGGCGACGCCCGGATGGGCTTCTTCGTCCCGCCGGGCACGGCCGGCCGGTGGCTCGGCACGGGAATCCGCGGCGCGGGTCAGGGTGCCTGGATCGTGGTCCCCCACCCCGCTCGGGCCAGCGGGGGAGGCAATCGCTGGTTGATCGCGCCCGACGGCTCGGGGAACCTCACCGATCCGATGCTGCTGGAGCTCGCGATGCACGAGGCGGCGGCCGTTCTGGCCCGCCATGAGGACGAGTGAGTGTCGTGGTGTCTGTGAGAACCCTTGACAACCTTATTGGTCTGGACCAAATTGTGCGCGACTCAGCCTCCCAACCCCCCATGTACCGGAGGTAGTTGTGAATCGCACCAGACTCGCGGCCGCTCTGACCGCGGCCGTGCTCGCCCTCGGTGGGCTCGTCGCCACCGCCACCACCGCCCAAGCGGCCGACCAGGAACTCGCCGTCAACGGCGGTTTCGAGGCGGGCCTGACCGGCTGGAGCTGCTCAGGGAGTACGGGTACGGCCGTGACCTCGCCGGTCCACGGCGGCACCTCGGCCCTGAAGGCCACCCCGGTGGGCAATGACCACGCCAAGTGCAGCCAGACGATCAACGTCAAGCCCAACTCCGCCTACACCCTCAGCGGGTGGGTCCAAGGCGGCTACGCCTACCTCGGTGTCTCCGGCACCGGTACCACCGATTCCTACACCTGGACCCCGTCGGCCAGCACCTGGCAGAAGCTGACCCAGACCTTCCGCACCGGTGCGTCGACCACCTCGGTGAGCGTCTACACCCACGGTTGGTACGGGACCTCCGCCTATCACGTCGATGACCTCTCGGTCTTCGGCCCCGGCGGCGATCCGATAGTGGTCCCACCCACCCCCACGGGACTCGCCGCGGGGTCGCCCGACTCCACATCCGTACCGCTGACCTGGACCGCGGCACCCGGCGCCACCGGCTACAACGTCTACCAGGGCAGTCGGGTCATCCCGGTGACCGGCACCTCGACGGTGGTGACCGGACTGACCCCGTCCACCGCCTACAGCTTCCAGGTCGCGGCCACCAACAGCGCCGGTGAGTCGGCCAAGTCCGCGGCGGTGAGCGCCACCACCACCAGCGGGGGCACTCCCGGCACCGGGCTGCTGCCCGCCCACGCCCTGGTGGGCTATCTGCACAGCAGCTTCGCCAACGGCTCCGGCTACACCCGGATGGCGGACGTCCCCGACTCCTGGGACGTCATCAATCTGGCCTTCGGTGAACCGACCTCGGTCACCTCGGGCGACATCCGCTTCAGCCTCTGCCCGGTGACCGAGTGCCCCAACGTGGAATCGGTCGCCGAGTTCAAGACCGCCATCAGGGCCAAGCAGGCGGCGGGCAAGAAGGTGCTGATATCCATCGGCGGCCAGAACGGTCAGGTCCAGCTCGCCTCCACCGGAGCCCGGGACGCGTTCGTCACCTCCGTCTCGAAGATCATCGACGAGTACGGGCTCGACGGGCTCGACATCGACTTCGAGGGCCACTCCCTGTCGCTGAACACCGGTGACACGGACTTCCGCTCCCCGACCACACCCGTGGTCACCAATCTGATCGCGGCGGTCAAGTCCCTCAAGGCGAAGTACGGCGCCAACTTCGTCCTCACGATGGCCCCGGAGACCTTCTTCGTCCAGCTGGGCTACCAGTTCTACGGCTCCGGCCCCTGGGGAGGCCAGGACCCGAGGGCGGGCTCCTACCTCCCGGTGATCCACGCCCTGCGCAGCGACCTCACCCTGCTGCACGTCCAGCACTACAACTCGGGCCCGATCATGGGCCTCGACAACCAGTACCACACCATGGGCAACGCGGACTTCCACATCGCGATGGCCGACATGATGCTCACCGGCTTCCCGGTGGCCGGCAACCAGTCGCGCATCTTCCCGCCGCTACGGCCCGAACAGGTCGCCATCGGTATGCCGGCGTCCACCCAGGCGGGCAACGGTCACACCGCCCCCGCCGAGGTGAACAAGACGCTCGACTGCCTCACCAAGAAGGTCAACTGCGGCTCGTACCAGACCCATGGCACCTGGCCCGCGCTGCGCGGTCTGATGACCTGGTCGATCAACTGGGACCGCTACAACCAGTGGCAGTTCTCCCGGAACTTCGACGCGTACAACTGGAGCTGATCACCAGCAGCGCCGTACACAGGCTCCAACTGCCGATGACGTCCAACGGCCAGTGGTAGCCGCGCAGCACCAGACCGATGCCCGTCGCCAGGGTGAGTACCAGGGCGGCGGGCATCGCCCATGCCCGCCGCGGATAGGGGGTGAGGAGGATGGCGGCGCCGCAGTAGGCCACCAGGGCGGTCGCCGCATGGCCCGACGGGTAGTAGCCGGTGGCCGCTGTCAGCGGGCCGGGACGGTCCAGCAGGGCCTTGAGCGGGACCACCAGCGCGGGTACGACCGCCATGGCGAGCACCACGCCCAGCACCTCGTACCGTCTGCCGCGGCCCTCCCGCCAGAGGGTGTACGCGACGGAGGCGGCCAGCGCGGGGAGTGCGACCGTCAGATTGCCCAGATCGGCGAGGAGTTCGGTCAGCGGCCGTGGACCGTGGCCCACGATCCGTCGCTCGATGCGCTCGTCCAGGCCAACGAGAGGTCCATCGACGGCGACTTGCCAGGTGACCAGCGCAAACGTCAGCAGACTGAGCAGGCCGACGGCATACAGGAGAAAAGTCGGCCGCCCCGGAACAGGGGGGGTAGTTCCGAGGCAGCCGACTGGATCGGACTGCCGCGCGCCCCGGGGGGTTTGGGGCGAGCGGCCATCCGATCGGTGAGGAGTTCCAGAGCCCAGGGCTCCGGTGGAGTGCGCCAAGGCGCGGCCGGTGCGGTGCTGGGGAGGCTCCGCACCGGACTCGCCCGCAATCCCCTGCGGGCGGGGTGTTTCTCTCATCTGCAGAAACCGTACGGCAGTGACAGGGGGGATCGACAGCGCCATCTCCATGCCACCATCGGGCCCCCACATGTTCTTCACAGGGTCCGACCGTTCCGGCTGGTCAGACCAGGGTCGTTACCGCCGGTCACGCCGGTTGCGAAAACCGCCGCCGGGCGCCTCAGACCCCGCTGAACGCCTGCTCGATGACGTCCAGACCCTCGTTGAGCAGGTCCTCACCGATCACCAGCGGCGGCAGGAAGCGCAGCACATTGCCGTAGGTGCCGCAGGTCAGCACCAGCACGCCTTCGGCGTGGCACGCCTTGGCCAGCGCGGCGGTGGCGGCCGGGTTCGGCTCCTTGGTGTCGCGGTCCTTGACCAGCTCGATCGCGATCATCGCGCCACGTCCGCGGATGTCGCCGATGATCTCGAACTTCTCCTGCATCGAGGCGAGGCGGCCCTTCATGACCTCCTCGATGCGCTTGGCCTTCGCGTTGAGGTCAAGCTCCTTCATGGTCTCGATCGAGCCCAGCGCACCCGCGCAGGCCACCGGGTTGCCGCCGTAGGTGCCACCGAGGCCACCCGCGTGCGCTGCGTCCATGATCTCGGCGCGGCCGGTCACCGCGGCCAGCGGCAGACCGCCCGCGATGCCCTTGGCGGTGGTGATCAGGTCCGGGACGATCCCCTCGTCCTCACAGGCGAACCACTGGCCGGTACGGCAGAAGCCCGACTGGATCTCGTCCGCGACGAACACGATCCCGTTGTCCTTGGCGAACTGCGCGATGGCCGGCAGGAAGCCCTTGGCCGGCTCGATGAAGCCGCCCTCGCCCAGCACCGGCTCAATGATGATCGCGGCGACGTTCTCGGCACCGATCTGCTTGCTGATCTGGTCGATGACCTGAGCGGAAGCCTCAGCGCCCGCGTTCTCGGCGCCGGTGGGCCAGCGGTAGCCATAGGCCACCGGCACCCGGTAGACCTCGGGCGCGAACGGCCCGAAGCCCTGCTTGTACGGCATGTTCTTCGAGGTCAGCGCCATGGTGAGGTTGGTGCGGCCGTGGTAGCCGTGGTCGAAGACGACGACGGCCTGGCGCTTGGTGTAGCTACGCGCGATCTTGACCGCGTTCTCCACGGCCTCGGCGCCCGAGTTGAAGAGGGCGGACTTCTTGGCGTGGTCACCCGGAGTGAGCTCGGCCAGCGCCTCGGCGACGGCGACATAGCCCTCGTAGGGGGTGACCATGAAACAGGTGTGGGTGAAGTCGGCGAGCTGTGCGGTGGCGCGGCGGACCACGGCTTCCGCGCTGGCGCCGACGCTGGTGACGGCGATGCCCGAGCCGAAGTCGATCAGACGGTTGCCGTCGACGTCCTCGATGATGCCGCCGCCCGCGCGCGCGGTGAAGATGGGCAGCACCGAACCCACACCACTGGCGACCACCGCGGTGCGGCGGGCCTGTAGCTCGACCGACTTCGGTCCGGGAATGGCGGTGACGACGCGGCGCTCCTGCGGGATGGCGGTCATAGGGGCTCCTGGGGTGTTCTTGGACGCTCGTTCTCTTGCTCGCAGGCTAGGGGCGGGGGAGGCAGGGGGGCATGCGCCGTTCGGGAGTGTTGGGGGCGTGTCCTTGTCCGCACCGGACATACCGTCGCCCGGGTGCTTCCATCCGGGCCCGTACGAGGCTCCCGAGCATGGCACGGGCGGCCGGTAACCGGGTGGCCCGCTGGGCGGGCGCCCGGCTGGAGACGGCATTCGGGCAAGGGGTCTCGCTCCCCCGGCGGGTCGTGCGCGGGGCCAGTGCGGACGCCCGGTCGTCCCGTGTCACCGCCGCTGGCCCCACCGCCGGTGCGAGACCCATCTGGCCGGTGTGGGACCCGTCTGCCGGCCATCGCCGCGAGTGCTGGGGCCCCGAGGCGGCACCTCGCGCGCGGGTTCGCTCCGATCCGTACGCCAGAACGGCACTCCGCGCTCGTGGCGGCACCTCGGGCGCGGGTTCGCTCCCTGGGCGAGCGCGGCCCCCGGGTGGGGTGTGTGGCGCCCCCGCCCCTGGCCGCCGGGCTGGGTCTTGGTTGTCGTCGTTCCTGAGGTCGCGGGGTGTGGGCTCTTGGTCGCCGGGCCGTCCTTTGGTCGTCGTCGTAGCCGGGCTGGTGCGGTGTGTGCCCCTGGTCGCCGACCCAGCCCCTGGTCGCTGGCCCTGCTCGCGTCCGTCGTCCTCCCCAGCCGCCGACCCAGCCCCCGTCTGTCGTCCTCCCCGTCTGTCGTCCTCCCCGAGCGTTCTCCGACCCAGAACCGCTTCTCCGTACCCCGCGGTCCGACCAATGGCCGAGGCGGTGACGGCAGTCGGCCGGGGTCGAATCAGTGAACTCCCCCCACCGGGGCACTAGATTGACCGTGCAAAGAGCGGGCCTGGCTGGTCAGGGGGCAGCGGTAAATGGATTCCGAAGGCACATTCGACGCACGGGGCACACAGCCCCCGGGGCCGGGCGCTCACTCCGTGCCGCAGCCGCCGCCGGTGCCCGCAACCCCGCCCGGCTACCCCCCGGCACCCTCCCTGCACACCCCCGGCATCCCCGCACTCCCCGGCCACGCCCCCTCGACCCGCCCCGTCATCACCGAGTGGCTGCGCATCCCCCGCCCCGCCGCCGACCCCGGAGTCTGGCGGCTGGGCCACCGCGCACGCCCCGACGAGGAGCCGGACGAGGTGCCGGCCCGCCGGCTCTTCGCCGGCGCGGTGATCGCCCTGCTCACCGGCTGGCTGCTGTGGTCCCTCCTGTGGAACGGCTATCTCGGCCGCTACTGGATCTGGCCCCTCCTGGTACTCACCCCTGACTCCTGGCGCTCCGACCCACCCCTGTGGGCCACCGCCAGCTACACCTACTACGTCCTCGTCGGCGGCGGACTGCTGGTGTTCTTCGCCCGGATCGGCAGCGTGCCGGAGATCTGGCGCCGCTACGCCCGACGCTCGAAGCAGCCGCGTAAGCAGGCCCCCCAGACCGGCCCCGACCTGGCCGAGTGGCCCGACCTACGCGCGGCCGGCCTCACCGACGCCGCCCACAGCCTCACCGAGGCCGCCAGGACCGGTGCACTCGGCGATGTGGACTACGCACGCATCCGACGCGCCTGGCAGGGCGTCCAGAGCCGCCCCGAACTGCTCCCCTCCTTCACCGACGCGGTGCGCCGCCAGGGCGCGGCCGCCTGCGCCCACCCGTCGGGGCTGCGCGATCTACCGACCCGTACGGCCACCCATGACCTCGCCACCGCGCAGGTGCGGATCGGCACCGCGGCCGACGACCGCCGCAACCCCTACGCTCGCCGCACCACCGGTGTCGCTCTCGATCCGTCCCTGCTCGGTACCTCGCTGCTCGCCGTGGGCCCCTCCGGCTGCGGCAAGAGCGTTCGGCTGATCCGCCCGGTCACCGAATCCCTCGGCCTGCTCGCCCTCGCCAACCGGGCTGCCGTCGTCGCCGTCACAGCCCAGGGCGCCCAACTGGCCCCCGACGATGCGTTTGACCTGGTCATCGCCGTTGGCCGACCGAACTCCAGCCACGATCTCGATCTCTACGGCGGGTCCACCGACCCTGACGAGGCCGCCCGGGTGCTCGCCGAGGCCCTGGTCGGCGATCTCGCCGCCACCCTCCCCGGCGGCGACAGCCGACGCGCGGCCACCGCCCTGGCCCAGCTGATGGGCCCCTACCACGCCCTGCACGGACGCTTCCCCGCCATACCGGAGCTACGGGAACTCCTCAGCGGCGCCCCCACCGCCCTCGACGCCCTGCGCTCCGCCCTCATGGCTCAGAGCGGCCCCGGCGCCGCCGCCCAACTGCGGGAGCTCGACGCCCGCGACCGCCAGTCCGCCCGTGCGGATGACATCGGGGTGCTGCTCGCCGAGCGCATCGCCTTCCTGGACCGGCCGGCTTTCGCCTCGTTCTTCCACACCGACGGAAGCAGCCGGCAGTTCTCCCTACGGTCCATCGAGCATCCGCTGCGGGTCCGTATCGATCTTCCCGAACGCGGTCACGCCGAGGCCTCCCGCATCATCGCGCGCCTGCTGCTCGCCCAGTTCACCGAAGCGGCCCTGAACCGCTCGGACCGTTCCCTCTTCGCCGCGCTGATCCTCGACGACGCGACCTACACGGTGACCGCCGACTCGGTACGCGCCATCCAGCGGCTGCGCTCCGCCAACGCCGGCGTCGTCCTCTCCCTGCGCACCCTGGCGGACGTCCCCGAGCCGCTGCGCGGCCCGCTGCTCGGCGCGGTCGGCTGCCGGATGGCGTTCGCCGGCCTCGCTCCCTGGGACGGTGGCCGGTTCGCCGAGACCTGGGGCACCGAATGGGTGCAGACGCGGGATGTCACCAATCGCCAGATCATCTCCGATGAGCCCCTCACCAAGGCGCTCCACGCCATGCGCCGGCTGGTCACCGGTAAGGCGACCACCGCCGAGGCGATCACCGTCCGGGAGGTGGAGCGGGCCCGCTGGTCGGCCTCCGATCTCGCCCATGCGGTACCCGCAGGGCATGCGGTGCTCTCGCTGACCAACATCAGCGGTGAGCACACCCCACCCCTGCTGGTCGATCTCCGAACATAACGACCGATATCCCCTGGTTCGCGCTGCACCCTGACCGCCCAGAACTACTACGAGCTGGCAGAATCAAAGAGAGTCGTTCATACGGCACGGCGAAATCGGCGACATCGGCTGCATCCGCGTAGTCGGCGAAACCGGGGTACGTCGCATTCCGCCGGCCGATCTGAACCCTCCCGACCGACCAGCCGCGCAGAACCAGTACTGAAGGTGCCATGCCGCCCACGCTCGCCTCCCTCGTCCAACACTCGGCGCTCAAGCTCACCGTGCGCGCCGGCGAGGAGCGGCTTGACACCCCCGTGCGCTGGGCCCATGTCAGCGAGCTGGCCGACCCCGTCCCCTATCTCGAAGGCGGCGAGCTACTGCTCGTCACCGCGATGACCCTGGACGCCCAGGACCGCGACGCCATGAGCCGCTATGTCCGCAGGCTCTCCGCCGCGGGCGTCGTCGGTTTGGGCTTCGCCGTCGGCGTCTTCTACGAGGACATCCCCGACGCCCTCCTCGACGCCGCCCAGGACGAGGGCTTCCCGCTGCTCGCCGTACCCCGCCGCACCCCCTTCCTCGCCATCAGCAAAGCGGTCTCGGCCGCCATCGCCGCCGATCAGTACCGGGCGGTCACCGCCGGATTCGAGGTCCAGCGTGAACTGACCCGGGCCGCGCTCTCCGACGGCCCGAGCGCCGTCATCGCCCGACTCGCCGCCCATGTGCACGGCTGGGCCGCGCTCTACGACGCGTCGGGCGCCGTCGTCGCAGCGTCCCCCGACTGGGCCGCCCGGCGCGCCGCCCGGCTCACCGGCGATGTGGAGCGGCTGCGCGAGCGTTCCGCACCGGCGAGCGCCGTCGCCGGCGACACCGGCGACGATCGGGTCGAACTCCAGTCGCTGGGCAGCGGGCGCCGGGTCCGTGGGGCGCTCGCCGTCGGCACCGGCGCCCCACTCGGCACCGCCGAACGCTATGCCGTGCACTCCGCCATCGCCCTGCTCACCCTCACCACCGAACGCTCCCGCGCGCTCCAGCAGGCCGAACAACGCCTGGGCGCCGCCGTCCTGAGCATGCTGCTCTCGGGCGAACCCGACCATGCCCGGGCCGTCGCCGGCGACCTCTACGGCACCCTCCTCGACGCCCCCTTCCGGCTGCTGCTCGCCGAACCCCTCTTCCCCGCCGACGACGGCGGCCCGCAACTCCAGGCCCTGGCCGAGTCACTGGAAGCCGCGGCCTCACGGGCGGGGCAGACACTGATCGCGGTACCGGACACCGACGGTCGACTGGCGGTGCTGGCCGCCGACGGAGGAGCGGTGGTCGCCGACTGCCTCGCGGTGTACGCCCCGCAGGAAGCCGACGAAGCCGGGGTGGTGATCGGCCTCTCCGCGCCGACCGGCCCCATCGCCGTCGCCGGTGCGTACAAACAGTGCGAACAGGCACTCTCCGTCGCCCGTCGACGCGGCCGCGCCCTCGTCGAGCACGAAGACCTGGCGGCCGGTTCCGTCGTTCCGCTGCTCGCCGACGACGCCGTACGGGCCTTCGCCGATGGGATGCTGCGCCCGCTCTACGAGCACGACGCGACGGGCCGGGGCGATCTGGTGGCCTCGCTCAGAGCCTGGCTGTCACGCCACGGCCAGTGGGACGCCGCCGCCGCCGACCTCGGGGTACACCGTCACACCCTGCGCTATCGGATGCGCCGGGTGGAGGAGATCCTGGGCCGCTCACTGGACGATCCGGATGCGCGGATGGAGCTGTGGCTCGCCCTGAAGACCACGGCAGGCCCCGCCGGACAGTGAACTGACCCGGACAGTGAACTGACCCGGACAGTGAACCAACCCCGGTCAGTGAACCAACACAGAAGATCTCTGAACCAGCGCAGAAGATCCTTCCGTCCTACTGCCCGAAGTCGGGCAAAAGCCTTGGCAGGCCGCCGCCGTACTCCCTAAAGTCTCGTCGACGCAGCGGAGGGGAGTCGCCCGGACCGCCGTCTGGGGACTTCAGAAGGACTGATGAGAGAACGCGCTGACACCGGCCTGCCCGCCGCCGACTCCACCGCACCCGTCGCACCCGTCGCACCCGTAGAGGGTCTGGCACTCGCGCCGCCGACTCGCCCCCGTCGGCGAATATCCAGTGCGGTCTGGGCCGCGCTCGCCATTGTGTACGTCGTCTGGGGCTCGACCTATCTGGGCATCGCCGTCGTGGTCGAGACCATGCCGCCGTTCCTCTCGGCCGGAGCCCGCTTCATCCTCGCGGGCCTGATCCTCGCCGCCCTGGTCGCCTGGCGCCAGGGCCTGGCCGCACTACGGCTGACCCGGGCCCAACTGGCCTCGGTCACCCTGGTCGGTCTGCTGCTACTGCTCGGCGGCAACGGTCTGATCGTCCTGGCCGAGACCGCCGTCCCCTCCGGCCTGGCAGCGCTCCTGGTGGCGGTCGTACCGGCCTGGGTGGTGCTGCTGCGTCTGCTGGCCGGTGAACGCCCCGGCATCGGCGCGTACGGCGGTGTGCTGCTGGGCTTGGTGGGCCTGGCCGTGCTCACCCTGCCGGGCCTCAGCGGTGACGTACAGCTCTGGGGCGTCCTCGTGGTGATCGCGGCAACCCTCTGCTGGTCGGTGGGCTCCTTCTCCTCCTCCCGCATCCCGATCCCCGCCAACCCGTACACCGCGAGCGCCTACGAGATGTTCGCGGGCGGCATCGGCTGTGCGCTGGTCGGTTTCGGCAGGGGCGAGCAGCGGGGCTTCGTACTGAGCGAGGTCTCCACCGGCTCCTGGATCGCCCTGGCCTATCTGCTGGTGTTCGGCTCGCTGGTGGCGTTCACCGCCTACGCCTGGCTGCTCCACAGAGCTCCGCTCTCCCTGGTGGCGACCTACGCCTATGTCAATCCGGTGGTGGCGGTGCTGCTGGGGTCGTTGTTTCTCCAGGAGGAGCTGAGCTGGCCGATCGCGGTGGGCGGTGCGGTGGTCGTGGCAGGCGTCTGTCTGATCGTGAGCACCGAACGCCGCGGCTGACCCCCTCACCAGCAGGCACCGGGAGTACCACTCACCGACGCGCCAAAGCGGCAGGAACCCCTCGACGATCACTCCACCCCGGATAAACCAACAATTCGCCTCCCGGCCCTACCGTGGGGCGGGCACCGCCTCACTCATACGCACTCCACCTCGGAAGGGCCGGGACATGACCTCCACCCACGCCTTCTGGCTCGCCGGCCGTGCGGCCACTGGCGAGACCACCTTTGATGTCACCAACTCGTGGGACGGTCGTCTCGTCGGCCGGGTCTCGGTGCCCACCGAGGCCCAGGTCGAGGAAGCTGTCGCCGCCGCCTACGCCGTACGCGAGGAGTTCGCGGCCACCCCGGCCCATGTGCGCGCCACCGCGCTCGACCACGTGGCGAAGCGTCTCGCCGAGCGCAACGAGGAGATCGCCCAGCTGATCTCGGCCGAGAACGGCAAGCCCATCAAGTGGGCCCGCGGTGAGGTCGGCCGGGCCGTGTCCGTCTTCCGGCTCGCCGCAGAGGAGGCCCGCCGCTTCAACGGCGGCGAGGCCCAGCGCCTGGACACCGACGCCGGCGGCACCGGACGTCTCGCCCTGACCCGGCGCATCCCCAAGGGCGTCGTCCTCGGTATCGCGCCCTTCAACTTCCCGCTGAACCTGAGCGCCCACAAGGTGGCCCCCGCACTCGCCGTCGGCGCCCCGATCATCCTGAAGCCCGCCCCGGCCACCCCGATCTCCTCGCTGGTCCTCGGCGAACTGCTCGCGGAGACCGAGCTGCCGGCCGGCTCCTGGTCGGTGCTGCCGGTCCCGAACGACCGGATGCCCGCCCTGGTCCAGGACGAGCGGCTGCCCGTGATCTCCTTCACCGGCTCGGGTCCCGTCGGTTACGCGATCATGGACTCGGTACCGCGCAAGCACTGCACCCTGGAGCTCGGCGGCAACGGCGCCGCGGTCGTCCTCGCGGACTGGGCGTCCGACCAGGACCTGGACTGGGCCGCGACCCGCATCGCCACCTTCTCCAACTACCAGGGCGGCCAGTCCTGCATCTCGGTCCAGCGGGTGATCGCCGACGCCTCCGTCTACGACCGACTGCTCCCGAAGATCGTGGCCGCCGTGGAGGCCCAGGTCACCGGCGACCCCGCCGACGACGCCACCGACGTGGGCCCGCTGGTCAACGAGGACGCCGCCAAGCGCGTCGAGTCCTGGGTGAACGAGGCCGTACAGGCGGGCGCCCAACTCCTCACCGGCGGCAAGCGCGACAACGCCACCTACGCCCCCACCGTCCTCGCCGAGGTCCCCGCGGACACCACCATCTCCTGCGAGGAGGTCTTCGGACCGGTCCTCACGGTCAGCAAGGTGACCGGCGAGGCCGAGGCGTTCGCCGCCGTCAACGACTCCCCGTACGGCCTCCAGGCCGGAGTCTTCACCCACGACGTCCAGACCGCCTTCCGCGCCCACCGCGCGCTGGAGGTCGGCGGCGTGATCGTCGGCGATGTCCCGTCCTACCGCGCCGACCAGATGCCGTACGGCGGAGCCAAGCAGTCCGGCGTGGGCCGCGAGGGAGTCGCCTACGCGATGGACGACTACACCTATGAGCGGGTACTGGTCCTGACGGGCCTCGCCCTGTAGTTTCCCGCGAGTACAAACCAACGGCCGGAGCCCACACTGTGCGGGGGCTCCGGCCGTTTTCCTCTATGCGCGCCCGCCAGTAATGTGCGGGGGGTGAACAGCGCTTCCCATCCCTCAAGTGCCTTCCGCCTGATCGTCACTGGGGGAGGGACCGGCGGCCACACTTATCCGGCCTTGACTGCGATCCGGACGCTACAGGCCCGACTCGCGGCGAACGGCCGAGCGTTGGACGCGCTGTGGATCGGTACGCAGGACGGCCTGGAGGCACGAGTTGCCCCGGCCGAGGGCGTCGCGTTCGTCACGGTCGCGACGGGCAAGATCCGCCGTTCGGCGAATCCGCTCAAATTGGTGTCGCCGGCGAATGTGCGGGACATGGCGCGCGTGCCGCTCGGTGTGGCTCAGGCCCGGAGGATCATCGCTGGCTTCCAGCCGGATGTCGTACTCGCCACCGGCGGGTATGTCGCTGTTCCCGCCGGTCTGGCTGCCCGTATGTGCCGCCGCCCGCTGGTGTTGCACGAGCAGACCGTGCGCCTGGGCCTGGCCAACCGGAAACTCTCCGGCTCGGCGACGTACATCGCCCTCTCGTCCGAGTCGTCTCTGCCGCTCCTGCCCGAGTCGGTACGGGAGATGGCGGTGGTGACGGGCAATCCGATTCGCCCCGAGGTACTGGCCGGGCACGCGAGCAAAGCGATCGAGACGCTGGAGCTGCGCGGCTTCGACCGGAACGTGCCAACGGTGTACGTCACTGGGGGCGCCCAAGGGTCTCAGCAGATCAACGATGTTGTGCGGGATGCGCTCCCCTGGCTGTTGGAGCGTGCGAACGTGATCCACCAGTGCGGGCCGGCACATGTCGAAAGCCTGCGGAAGCAGGCCGCCGCACTTTCCCCCGCGTTGTCCCGCCGGTACCACCTGACCGGGTTCGTCGGCCCGGAGCTTCCTGACGTCCTGGCGCTGGCAGACGTCGTGATCTCGCGAAGCGGGGCGGGCACGCTGGCGGAGCTGACCGCCCTTGGCAAGCCCGCGGTGTTCATCCCGCTTGCCTCCTCGGCCGGGAACGAGCAGGCGCACAACGCCCGGCACCTGGAGGAGAGCGGCGCGGCCGTTGCTCTGCTGGGTGAGGTCACAGCCGACAGCTTGCGCGCAGCGGCCGGTCCGCTCCTGACGGACCCCGTGCGGCGTGTCGCCATGGCGGAGCGGGCCCGGGCACACGGACGGCCGGATGCGGCGGACAGGCTGGTGGACGTGATCTTGTCCGCCGCATCCGGCCATCCCACTGGGCCTGGACGGGCAGGCCGATAGGCCCTTGCCCGAAGCGCGCTACGTCGTGAACGGGCCATCAGTCCGTCGCCCAGACGTACCTCTGCCTGGACGCTGAGGATCGAGCAACGGGCAGGTGCTCGTTCCCGGCGAAACTCGACAGTACGGTCGAGGTCCCACTCACTCCGAACGCGGGAGTGCCCGACGCGCTCCCCACGCCCTCGGTTGGCCCCACGCGCCGGCTGGTGGGACCACATGTCCTGAGTGCCGTCCTCCTACGATGACCGGGAGTGGGGCCCGTATCTGCGGAAGGGAATCAAATGGCCCATACAGGTCATCACTTGGCGATGTATATGACGGCCGGGACCGTGCGGCTGCCTGCCACGATTCGCGGCGTCCGGGAAGCACTGCCAGAGGAGGAGCGCGCTGCGTTCACGGCTGAGATCGAGAACGCAGCGGCTGACGAGCTACGCACGGTGTTGGTCCGCTGGGCGATGAACATTCCCACCGAGCACGACGACGCTGAGCGGGCCCTGGTGGAACGGATTCGGTCCGGAGACCTGTCGGGCGTCACCTTCGCCGAGGATCTCGATGACGACGAGTACCGGAGCGCGGGATGAGCCGCTATCTCGTGGCGTACACCCCCTTGGCGTAGGCGTACTCCATTTACCTGGACGGCAGTTCGGCGGCCTGCTCCTGGCCTACTGGTTGCTGATGCTGGCAGTCACGAACCGGCCCGTCCTAGGCGGCTGCGACGATTCGCCGCACAGCTGTGATCCGCCCGGTGAGGCGAGGAATGACGAGAGAGGGTGTCTCGATCTCGGCAAGGGTCGCGGCAGCGCCTTCGCGCTCGCTGTTGAGCACCTGAAGCTCAGCCAACTGCACCTGGATGTAGGCCCTGCTGCGACGCAACGCGGGAGGGAGAAGGCCCAGCGCCTGGGTGGCAGCGGCTTCTGCGTGGTCGTAGGAGCCCAGCTCTCGCTGGGCATGTGCCGCGAGCCCTGACACTTCCGCCGCGTTGAGGAAGTTCAGCCAGACGGCTGGCGGGCCGCCGACGGGGACCCGGTCGTAGGCTTGCTCGGCGCGGAGCAGGGCTCGCGCTGTCTTCGACCGGTCGCGGTTGCGGGCGTGCCCGCACGCGAGTCGAGCGTGCAGGAGAGTGCAGATGTACGGGTCCTGCCGTGCGCGGCGATCGCTGAGGGCGGTCTCTACGATCTGGACCGCCTCGCGGTGACGACCTTCGAGCCGGGCTTGGATGGATAAGGCCGACCACGCGCGCGCAGCGGCAATCGAGTCACCGGCCACAAGAGCGCTTTGTAGGGAAGCGGAGTGCATCCGCGACGCCTGAACGATGTTGTCGCTGTCCCAGGCTCCCCATCCGGCTTTGCAGTACAGGCTGCTGATCGACTTGAGCAGTTCCTTTTCGACCCGGTCGCTGTAGGAGCAGCCATCGAGCGCGGCTCGTAGCCGCGTGATGTAGGCAACTGCGACTTCAACGAGAGGGCTGCCGCCGATGGCAAAGAACTCGGCTTCGAGCCGATCGATCCGCTCGTTCACGCGGCCTACATCGCCCATGGAGATGCGGCCCTGCTGTGGTGTTTCGTCGATTCCGAGGGTGGTAGCGAACGTTGCGGCTGTGGAAGCGGTGACGAACCGGCGACGCAACACTGGGTCCTCCTCCGATTCGAGCGGCGCGGGCGGTTTTGGCACCACGCTGCTCTTTCCTCTCGGCACAAAGCCGATCTCATGGGCTGGGCGCCCGAAAATGTGTTCCAGTGCGACAAGATAGCGCGCGTGCGGCCAGCGGACCTGGCCCGACAGCCAGCGTCGGATGTTCCGGTCCGTGCAAGGTTGAAGACCACCACCGCAGAAGAGAGCTGCTGTTTCATTGATCCTCTCGGCCAGGCTTTCTTGCGTATAGCCGAACTCCTGCATCAGAAGACTAAGTTGACGGTTCGCCGGACTGCTCATCGGATACCCCACTTGCCGCGAGTTGTACCGCTGACCGTAGCTATGACCCACCCGTCCGTTGGTCAAATTGTCCGCCTCCCCGGCGCGAAGTCGGTGCCTTCTGACCTGTGAGTGCATAACTCAGACCGGTTGACTTGAGGAGCACCACAGACGGGTGCCCGGGGAGAGCGGGACAGCTCCGGCGCCCGACTGACCATTCTGGGCAACAGACCGTCGTATGACCTCCGGATCTGAGCTGACCTGCGGCCCAGGAACCACCTCCTCTGAGCCATCTGAAACGCATGGGTGGCCGTTCGGATACGGACCGTGCCAGCAGAGAACATCACGTGGCACAAGCGCCACCAGCGCGTTCCCGACTGATGGAGAGACACCCTCATGTCGCCCTCAACGTCTCGTCAGACCACACTTACCGTCCGCGACGCTCCGTCCCCGCCGAAGGGCGCGCCCATCTTCTCTCTCTGCCTGCGCCCTAGTACTCGGCCTGGTCACCCCATGACGCCGGAGGACAGACAAAGGCCCGGTCAGATCCGCCGCCTCGGCCGTGCTCACGCGAGCCTGTGGGGCTTCTCATCCTTCGGTGATGCCGTCAGCCTGTGCCTCTCCGAGCTGGTCACGAACGCGTTCCTCCACGGGGAGGGCAACGTCGGGGTGCGCATGTGGTGTACGAACACCCAGATCCATATCGAGGTGAGTAGCAGCACGGGCCGCCAGCAGATGCCGTTATGCCCGCGTGAAGTAGATCTACTAGACGAGAGCGGTCGTGGGCTGATGCTGGTGGACGCCTACGCAGATAGCTGGGGGGTTGTTGAGGACGGCTCGCTTAACCGCACTTGGTGTGTCTTTGCGCTTGGAGGCGGTCGGTGACCTCCGGCCGGCTCGCGTATTGGGCCCAGGCCGTGGCCGAGGTGGAGTCGCCTGATTCTTCACCTCCTCGGGTCGTACTCGGCACGTTCGCGACCCCCTACGCGGGGCGGGCCATGCGGTGGTTGTGCGTCCAGGCGGTCCGGATCGCCAACGGGCTTGATCCTGACCCCGATGTGCCCTGGTCGGCCGCCTTGATCTGCGTAGCCATAGAGCCCCAACTCGCCCTTGATCTTGGTGATGCGCCGACCCAATTGCGGATGTGGGTCAACGACGAGCGCCGTCGATACAACGACTTCGAAAGGCTCAAGGCAGGCCAGCCGTTCACACTCGTTGCATCTGACTGGTCCGGCCGATATGTGCTGGGTTTGGTGCCCACGGTCCTCCCCGTCCGCGCTGACCAGAGCGCATTTGGTCCTCCGCGTGCACAGCCACCGAAACGTCGACCCGGATTCCTCTCACGGCGCTGAATGCGCCACCGCCAAATCTTGCGCTGAACAGTTAAGGAGAGCCGGTTGCGACGTCCTCAGGCGGCATATGGCGAGCTAGGGAAACGCCCCCTTGCCAAGAAGGCCGAGCGGATACGTCAGGCCCTGTGCGTAGCGGTCGTCGCCGGATGGATGACCGTGCTCGCGTACAGCGTGACCAGTCAATGAGTAGACGCCGATGTCCCTTTGCATTCCCGACGGGAACCTTATGACCCGACCAGACGCGCTCCGCCGAAATCGTCTCCTGGACACCATCGAGGTGGAGCGGATTCTCCGGGATCTTGGATTGACTCCCTCCTCGGCCGTCCGAGGCGGCATTTCCTATCGCACGCTGCCCGATGGGCTTGGTTGGTGCCAGGTGCTCTCCGCACCCGAAGAAGCGTGGCCGCCCGGTGCGACTCGATGTGTCGTCGTGCGCTGGTATCCCGATAGGACCTGGCGCCGAGACACTAGAACCGGTCTGACACCGACCGGTGCCGAAGAGCACTGGAAGGCGCGTACGAAATCGCTCTGCGAGTCCTTGCGGACGCTGGGATATCAGGCCGAGATCACCGGCCCGCAGAGGGTGCCCAGCCTCCATGCGAATGAAGACATCCTGGTGTGGCGCCAGGACCACGATGAGTTGTGGCCACCCCCGTGCGCGTGGGAGGGATCGGAGCCGGCTCGCCCGCACCTCGGCCAGCCCGCCTACGTATACCCGGAGCGTGATCCCTTGCGCATGGTGCAAGCGGTGCTCAGCCAGACGCAGAGCCAGTGGGCTCAGCCCCACGGGACCCTGATGGCGCAACAGGCACTGGCGGTCCTATGGCCTCCGTACGCCGAGTTGTGTGTCCGGGTCCTGTGGCGGCCAGCCCCCGCGTTTCTGCGTCATCCGGACGGCGCGGTCCCGGCAGCGGCGGGGGAGCACTGGCGAGGGGGGATCGACCGTGTGCGGCGGGGGCTGACCGCAGCCGGCTACCACGTACGTGAGCCTGAGCGAGAGAGGACACCGGCACTAGACGACTACGCCGGGTTCCTGGCGTGGCGTGGGCGTCGTCAGTAGAGGACGGGCCGCTACGTCGATGCGTTCCGTCTGCTCTCCCCGAACACCCTGGAGTACTCATGGGTGGGACGCACCGGGGACGGCTATCGCTACGACCACGCCCATGTATCCGCTCCGCTCAAGGATCGCGTGCGCAACTGCCAGCACGTGCACGAGCCCCGGATCGGACCCGATCGACTCACGGACCATTCGGCCCTGACCTTGGCGCTCGACCGCGACGCCACGGAGCCGCTGTCCGTGACCGACCCGGTCCGTGCCGTGCCTGCCCTTTTCTGACCCCCGCCAGCGAAGACAGAAGGAGACCGATATGGAAGCGAACACCACCTGGGCCCGGGTGGAGCTGTTGAAGGACTGGCTGGACAGGGAAGCCGTCGTGGCTGAGGCGGGAGACGTCAAGCTGCTGCGGGTGCTCAAGATCGGTGAGGAGTACGGCGAGGTCGCACAGGCCCTGCACGGCGCGTTGGGCGCCAATCCCCGTAAAGGATTCAGCCACACCTGGCAGGACGTGGAGAAGGAGCTGTGCGATGTCATCGTGACCAGCATGGTCGCGTTGGCCACCATCACCCCGGACGGGGAGAAGCTGCTCGATGACCGGCTTCGGCACCTGGTGGCCAGGAGCCTGCCGGGTTCCGCTGGCGAGGGATGACCAGCCTGGCACACCCGTGGTGCGGGTCCTGGCCGACCAGCTCCGGGACCGCTGGCGCCCACACCGCGAGGTGACGCGGAGGCCGATTCCCCACCCCTCCGCCCCACCATTCCCCCACCTGCTGCCCCCATATGGTGAGCGGTCCCGTAATCGGGTAATACGGACGAGTAGTACCGGTTGGTCGAGCGCCCCGCCCCGACCGGCGCCCCAACCCGACTCGCGGCGAGGTGGACCTCATGACCGCACCACTGGAGAAGGACCGCACCCCCAAGGTCACCGAGCGTGAGGCCCGGCAGGTCGCCGAGGCCGCGCGTGAGCAGGACTGGCACAAGCCGAGCTTCGCCAAGGAGCTGTTCCTGGGCCGGCTGCGGCTCGATCTGATCCATCCTCACCCTGTTCCCTCGGGTGAGGCCAGCCGGCGGGGCGAGGAGTTCCTCGCCAAGCTGCGCGAGTTCTGTGAGACCCGTATCGACGGCGCGCTCATCGACCGTGAGGCCCGTATCCCCGATGACGTCATCAACGGCCTCCGGGAGATCGGCGCCCTGGGGATGAAGATCGACACCAAGTACGGGGGGCTCGGTCTGACCCAGCTCTACTACAACCGGGCCCTGGCGCTCGTGGGCTCGGCCAGCCCCGCGATCGGCGCGCTGCTCTCCGCTCACCAGTCGATCGGCGTACCGCAGCCGCTGAAGACCTTCGGCACCGAGGAGCAGAAGGACACCTTCCTGCCGAGGCTCGCCCGTACCGATATCTCGGCCTTTCTGCTCACCGAGCCCGATGTCGGCTCCGACCCGGCCCGGCTCGCCACCACCGCGGTGCCGGACGGGGACTCGTACGTCCTCGACGGGGTCAAGCTCTGGACCACCAACGGTGTCGTCGCCAACCTCCTGGTGGTGATGGCCCGGGTGCCGAAGTCCGATGGGCACCCCGGGGGCATCACCGCCTTCGTGGTGGAGGCGGACAGCGAGGGCATCACGGTGGAGAACCGCAACGCCTTCATGGGGCTGCGCGGTCTGGAGAACGGTGTCACCCGCTTCCACCGGGTACGGGTCCCGGCCGCCAACCGCATCGGTCCCGAGGGGGCCGGGCTGAAGATCGCCCTCACCACCCTCAACACCGGCCGGCTGTCGCTGCCGGCGATGTGCGCCGCCGCGGGGAAGTGGTGTCTGAAGATCGCCCGCGAGTGGTCATCCGCCCGGGAGCAGTGGGGCAAGCCGGTCGCCCAGCACGAGGCGGTGGGCGCGAAGATCTCCTTCATCGCCGCCACCACCTTCGCCCTGGAAGCCGTCATCGACCTCGCCTCCCAGCTGGCCGACGAGGACCGCAACGACATCCGTATCGAGGCGGCCCTGGCCAAGCTGTACGGCTCCGAGATGGCCTGTCTGATGGCGGACGAGCTGGTCCAGATCCGCGGCGGCCGTGGCTTTGAGACCGCGGACTCGCTGGCCGCCCGCGGTGAGCGGGCGGTGCCGGCCGAGCAGATGCTGCGCGATCTGCGGATCAACCGCATCTTCGAGGGTTCCACCGAGATCATGCACCTGCTGATCGCACGCGAGGCGGTCGACGCCCACCTCAAGGTGGCGGGCGACCTCATCGATCCGGACAAGTCACTGGGCGACAAGGCCAGGGCCGGGGCCCAGGCGTCCGCCTTCTACGCCCGCTGGCTGCCCAAACTGGTGGTGGGAGCGGGCCAGAGCCCCCGGTCGTACGGCGAGTTCCACCCCCGTGGCTACCCCGATCTGGCCGTGCATCTGCGCTACGCCGAACGCTCCGCCCGTAAGCTCGCCCGCTCGACCTTCCTCGCCATGTCCCGCTGGCAGGGCCGGATGGAGACCAAACAGGGTTTCCTGGGCCGGATCGTCGACATCGGCGCCGAACTGTTCGCGATCAGCGCGGCCTGTGTACGGGCGGAGATGCTGCGCGGCTCCGGTGAGCACGGCCGTGAGGCGTACCAGCTCGCGGACGCGTTCTGCCGGCAGTCCCGGGTGCGGATCGAGGAGTTGTTCACCCGGCTGTGGTCCAACACCGACGACATCGATCGCCGCGTGGTCGACGGGGTGCTCGCGGGACGGTACGAGTGGCTGGAGGAAGGCATCGTCGACCCCAGCGGTGAAGGCCCCTGGATCGCGGACGCCAGCCCCGGCCCCTCCCAGCGGGAGAACGTCCACCGGCCCATCCCCTGACCCGGTCGGCACCGCTGTCAGGGCCGCCGGAGATTACGGCCACAATGGGGGGATGAGCGACAGCCCATCCCCCCTTGCCGATCCGCACACCGTCTTCGATCCGGCCACCGGCCGCAGGGACGTCGTCGTCCTCGGCAGCACCGGATCGATCGGCACCCAGGCCATCGACCTCGTCCTGCGCAACCCGGAGCGCTTCCGGGTCACGGCGCTCTCCGCCGCGGGCGGGCGGGTCGCCCTGCTGGCCGAGCAGGCCCATCGGTTGGGAGTCCGCGCCGTCGCCGTGGCCCGCGAGGAAGCCGTTCCGGCGCTCCGCGCCGCACTCTGCGCGGAGTACGGTTCCCAGCCGCTGCCCGAGATCCTGGCCGGACCGGACGCGGCCACCGACCTGGCCGCATCCGAGTGCCACACCGTGCTCAACGGAATCACCGGCTCCATCGGGCTCGCCCCCACCCTGGCCGCGCTCCGGGCGGGCCGCACCCTGGCCCTCGCCAACAAGGAGTCGCTCATCGTCGGCGGGCCCCTCGTCAAGGCCCTCGCCAAACCGGGCCAGATCATCCCGGTGGACTCCGAGCACGCCGCGCTCTTCCAGTCGCTCGCCTCCGGCAAGCGCTCCGAGGTCCGCAAGCTGGTGGTCACCGCCTCCGGCGGCCCCTTCCGCGGGCGTACCCGGGCGGAGCTGGCCGAGGTCACCCCCTCGCAGGCACTGGCACACCCCACCTGGGCCATGGGCCCGGTGATCACCGTCAACAGCGCGACCCTGGTCAACAAGGGCCTGGAGGTCATCGAGGCACACCTCCTCTACGACATCCCCTTCGAGCGCATCGAGGTCGTCGTCCACCCGCAGTCCTACGTTCACTCCATGGTGGAGTTCATCGACGGCTCGACGCTGGCCCAGGCAACGCCGCCCGATATGCGCGGCCCGATCGCGCTCGGCATCGGCTGGCCCGAGCGGGTGCCCGACGCGGCCCCGGCCTTCGACTGGACCAAGGCGTCGGCTTGGGAGTTCTTCCCCCTGGACACCGAGGCCTTTCCCTCGGTGGGTCTGGCCCGCCGGGTGGGCGAGCTGGGTGGCACCGCACCGGCCGTGTTCAACGCGGCGAACGAGGAGTGCGTCGAGGCGTTTCTCGCCGGCCGGCTGCCGTTCAACGCCATCATGGATACGGTCACGGAGGTCGTCACCGAACACGGAGTGCCCGCCCGGGGAACTTCACTGGCGGTGTCCGACGTCCTGCAAGCGGAGACCTGGGCCCGGGCCCGGGCTCGGGAACTCGCGGTCAAGGCCACAGCGGAGGCTCGCGCATGACGATGTTGTTGACCATCCTCGGCATCGGGCTGTTCGCCGTGGGGCTGCTGTTCTCCATCGCCTGGCATGAGCTGGGCCATCTCTCCACGGCGAAGCTCTTCGGCATCCGGGTGCCCCAGTACATGGTCGGTTTCGGCCCGACCCTCTTCTCCCGGCGCCGGGGGGAGACGGAGTACGGCATCAAGGCCATCCCCATGGGCGGCTACATCCGCATGATCGGGATGTTCCCACCCGGGGCCGACGGCCGCATCGAGGCCCGTTCCACCTCGCCGTGGCGCGGCATGATCGAAGACGCCCGCACCGCTGCCTACGAGGAGCTCCAGCCGGGCGACGAGAAGCGGCTGTTCTACACCCGCAAGCCGTGGAAGCGCGTCATCGTGATGTTCGCCGGGCCGTTCATGAATCTGATCCTGGCCGTGGCGATCTTCCTCGGCGTGGCGATGACCTTCGGTTTCGCCACCCAGACCACCAAGGTCGCCGGTGTCCAGAGCTGTGTCATCGAGCAGAGCGAGAAGCGTGACAAGTGCGCGGCCGGCGACCCGGTGTCGCCCGCCAAGCAGGCCGGCCTCCAGGAGGGCGACAAGATCGTCGCTTTCAACGGTGAGCCCGTCTCCGGCTGGCCCGAGCTCTCCGACCGCATCCGCGAGACGATCGGCCCGGCCTCCATCACGGTCGAGCGCGATGGAACCGAGCAGGTCCTCCAGGCCACCCTCATCAAGAACATGGTGGCCAAGAAGGACTCCGACGGCGAGGTCGTCCCGGACGCCTTCATCCCGGCCGGCTACCTCGGCTTCGCCGCCCAGACCGAGATCCTGCCGCTGAACTTCCCGCAGTCCGTCGACCGCATGGGCGACATGATGGAGAACGGCGTCGAGTCGATCATCGCGCTGCCCGCCAAGGTCCCGGACCTCTGGGACGCGGCCTTCAGCGACGGCGAGCGCAAGGACGACTCGCCGGTCGGTGTGGTCGGCGCGGCCCGCATCAGCGGTGAGGTGATGAACCTCGATGTGCCCACCGAGAACATCATCGCCACCTTCATGATGCTGCTCGCCGGCTTCAACCTCTCCCTGTTCCTGTTCAACATGCTGCCGCTGCTGCCCCTGGACGGCGGCCATATCGCCGGCGCCCTGTGGGAGTCCGTACGCCGCAACGTGGCGAAGGTCTTCCGGCGCCCGGACCCCGGCCCCTTCGACGTCGCCAAGCTGATGCCGGTCGCCTATGTGGTCGCGGGCGTCTTCATCTGCTTCACCCTGCTGGTGCTCGTCGCGGACATCGTCAACCCGGTCAAGATCAGCTGAAGGGCCCCCTTGTGCGGCGGCCGGGTGCACTTTGCACCCGGCCGCTCACCTATGGGTGGTGTTTTCCTCGCGCGATGTGCTTGTCGTAACCCCGGTGCCGTAATCTCGACTACCTGGAGCCCGCCGTTCTCGGGACCTCGATCCACACCTTGGGGTTGCACAGCAGATGACCGCGATTTCTCTCGGAATTCCTCCCGTTCCGATCAAGCTCGCCGACCGACGGGTCAGCCGGAAGATCCAGGTCGGGTCCGTGGCGGTAGGCGGTGACGCCCAGGTCTCCGTGCAGTCGATGACGACGACCCGCACCTCCGACATCGGTGCGACCCTTCAGCAGATCGCCGAGCTGACGGCCTCCGGCTGCCAGATCGTCCGGGTGGCCTGCCCGACCCAGGACGACGCCGACGCGCTCGCCACCATTGCGCGCAAGTCGCAGATTCCGGTCATCGCCGACATTCACTTCCAGCCGAAGTATGTCTTCGCCGCCATCGACGCCGGCTGCGCCGCGGTCCGGGTCAACCCGGGCAACATCAAGCAGTTCGACGACAAGGTGAAGGAGATCGCGGGGGCCGCGCTGGCATCCGGCACCCCGATCCGGATCGGGGTCAACGCCGGCTCGCTGGATGCGCGGCTGATGAAGAAGTACGGCAAGGCCACCCCCGAAGCGCTGGTCGAATCGGCGCTGTGGGAGGCCTCGCTCTTCGAGGAGCACGGCTTCCGGGACATCAAGATCTCGGTCAAGCACAACGACCCCGTGGTGATGGTCAACGCCTACCGCCAACTCGCGGCCCAGTGCGACTACCCGCTCCACCTCGGTGTCACCGAGGCAGGACCCGCCTTCCAGGGCACCATCAAGTCGGCCGTGGCGTTCGGCGCACTGCTGAGCGAGGGCATCGGCGACACCATCCGCGTCTCGCTCTCGGCCCCTCCGGTCGAGGAGATCAAGGTCGGCATCCAGATCCTGGAGTCGCTCAACCTCCGCCAGCGCCGACTGGAGATCGTCTCCTGCCCCTCCTGCGGTCGGGCCCAGGTCGATGTCTACAAGCTCGCCGAGGAGGTCACCGCCGGCCTTGAGGGCATGGAGGTGCCCCTGCGGGTCGCCGTCATGGGCTGTGTGGTGAACGGACCGGGCGAGGCCCGTGAGGCCGACCTCGGCGTGGCATCCGGCAATGGCAAGGGGCAGATCTTCGTCAAGGGCGAGGTCATCAAGACCGTCCCCGAGTCGAAGATCGTGGAGACCCTGATCGACGAGGCGATGAAGATCGCCGAGGAGATGGAGAAGGCCGGCATCGGCTCGGGCGAACCGACGGTCTCGATCGGCGTCTGAGTCCGGCTCTGCCACGCGCGCTTGCGGCCCCGGCGCTGGGAGGCCCGCGCCGGGAAGCCTGTGCGGGGAGGCGACGTTCCCCCTCCGTGGTTTCGCTGGGCCTACCGCAGCGATATGCGGTGGGCCCCGCGACAGCCCCCGGGTCCGCCCAGCGGGAACACCGCGGAAACGGGTGCACGACCCCGGTCACAGCCCTGACCGATGCCCACTGGGCCCACCCGCCCCGAAACCGTTGACCAGCCCCTCACCAGGGCATTTCGGCCCCGTATCCGTCTCCGTCGCGGTTGCGGGGCCATCCGCTGCTCGGCACCCCGCCCACCTGGCAGGTACAGTTCGGGGATCAGCAGACCGTTTGGTGAGGCCCCCTCGTGTTGACGCAGACCACCACCCGGGTCCTCGAACCCAGCGAACTCGGAGCGGCGCTCGCCGTTCTGGAGAGCGAACCTGTGACGAACGCCTTCGTCACCTCTCGGGTTCAGGTCGCCGGACTCGACCCCTGGCGGCTCGGCGGCGAGATGTGGGGCTGGTACACCGACGGCCGCCTGCGCTCCCTGTGCTACTCCGGCGCCAATCTGGTGCCCATCTGCGCCACCCCCGAGGCCATCCGCGCCTTTGCCGACCGCGCCCGCCGGGCCGGCCGTCGCTGCTCGTCGATCGTCGGCCCGGCCGAACCCACGGCCAGACTCTGGCGCCTGCTGGAACCGAGCTGGGGCCCGGCCAGGGACGTACGCCCCCATCAGCCGCTGATGGTCGCCGATCGGCTGCCCACCGACATCGAGCCCGACCCCTATGTCCGCCGCATCCGCAAGGATGAGATGGATGTGATCATGCCCGCCTGTGTGGCGATGTTCACCGAGGAGGTCGGCATCTCCCCGATGGCCGGTGACGGCGGACTCCTCTACCAGGCACGGGTGGCGGAACTCGTGGGGGCCGGCCGCTCGTTCGCCCGCATCGACGACGGCAGAGTCATCTTCAAGGCCGAGATCGGCGCCGCCACCCCCCAGGCCTGCCAGATCCAGGGCGTCTGGGTCGACCCCGAGTACCGGGGCCGCGGACTGTCCGAGACCGGTATGGCCGCCGTGCTGCGCTACGCACTCGCCGATGTGGCGCCCGTCGTCAGCCTCTATGTGAACGACTACAACACCGCCGCGCGGGCCGCGTATCGACGGGTGGGCTTCGAGGAGACCGGCGCCTTTATGAGCGTCCTGTTCTAACGCCAACCCCTGACGTTCGCCTCTGGCGCCCAGTTCCGGCGCCCTGTCCTGGTGCCTCTTCCCCCGGCCATCGGTGAACCGGCTGGGCAGCGGGCCGCGCATCCGCCCCTTGGTCACCGTGCGCCGACCTGGACACCGAGTGCGCCCAGTAGGGTTCGCGCATGGCAGCACTCTCCGATGTTGTGGTCGGGCCGGTCAATCTCGCCGCCCGGATCGACGAAGCCCTTGCGGTGCAGGCCCTCGCCTTCGGGCTCACCGACGAAGAGATCGGCGTGCGCCGCCACATCGTCTACCGCCATCTGCTCCAGCCGGGCGCCTGGGCCCTCGGCGCCCAGACGGAATCCGGCCGGCTCGTGGGGTTCGTCTACGGCATGCCCAACGACCGCGGGCACTGGTGGTCCACCGTGGTGGAGCCCTACCTCCGCCGCCAGGGCATCGACCACTGGCTCGATGACTCGTTCGTCATCACCGAACTCCATGTCCACCCCGCCTTCCAGGGCCGGGGCATCGGGCGTTCGCTGATCACCTCCATCACCGACGGCGTGGATCAGCCGCGCTCCATCCTCTCCGCCCTCGACTTCGAGTCCCCGGCCCGCGGGCTCTATCGCAGCCTCGGCTACCAGGACCTCGCGCGCCCGGTCCACTTCCCCAGCGCACCCAGTCCCTACGTGGTCATGGGCGCCCCGCTGCCGTTGCTGCGGGGGAACTGATTTCCACCCTCAGCGGCCACCCAGCTAACCTCCTGAGCACCACCCTTTCTTGACGCAGGAGAGTTCCCCATGGCAGCCCAGGTCCAGCGCATGTCCCGTCTGATGGTCAAGACACTGCGCGATGACCCGGCAGACGCCGAAACGCTCAGTCACAAGCTGCTCGTCCGGGCCGGCTATGTGCGGCGCAACGCGGCGGGCATCTGGTCCTGGCTGCCGCTCGGCAAGCAGGTCCTGGAGAACGTCACCCGTGTGGTGCGCGAGGAGATGGACGCCATGGGCGGCCAGGAGGTCCTCCTCCCGGCAGTGCTCCCCAAGGAGCCCTACGAGGCCAGCGGGCGCTGGGAGGAGTACGGGCCCGAGCTGTTCAGGCTCAAGGACCGCAAGGGAGCCGACTACCTCCTCGGACCCACCCACGAGGAGATCTTCACCCTTCTTGTCAAGGACCAGTGCAGCTCCTACAAGGACCTGCCCGTGGTCCTCTACCAGATCCAGTCGAAGTACCGCGACGAGGCCCGCCCCCGCTCGGGCATCCTGCGCGGCCGGGAGTTCCTGATGAAGGACTCGTACTCCTTCGACACCACCGACGAGGGCCTCACCGAGTCCTACGGCCTGCACCGTGAGGCGTACATCAAGATCTTCCGCAGGCTCGGGCTCGACCACCGGATCGTCTCCGCGGTCTCGGGCGCCATGGGCGGCTCGGCGTCGGAGGAGTTCCTGGCCCCGGCCGCGGCCGGCGAGGACACCTTCGTCCACTGCACCTCCTGCGACTACGCGGCGAACACGGAGGCCGTGACCTTCACCGTCGAGGCCCCCGCCGCCGTGGCGCACCCCGCCATGGAGGAGCTGGACACCCCCGACACCCCGACCATCGAGTCCCTCGCCGCCCACCTCGGGGTGCGGGCCTCCGCCACCCTGAAGAACCTCCTGGTGAAGGTCGACGGAGAGATCGTCGCCGTCGGGGTGCCCGGGGACCGCGAGGTGGACCTCGGAAAGCTCGGCGACCACCTCGCCCCCGCCCAGGTGGAGCTGGTCACCGCGGAGGACTTCACCGACCGCCCCGACCTGGTGCGCGGCTACGTCGGCCCGCAGGGCCTGGAGAAGGTCCGCTACCTCGCCGACCCGCGGATCGCCGCCGGCACCGCCTGGATCACCGGCGCCAACAAGGACGGCGCCCATGTCCGCAATGTGGTGGCCGGGCGGGACTTCGAGATCGACGAGTACGTGGATGTCGTCGTGGTCCAGGACGGCGACCCCTGCCCGAAGTGCGGGACCGGCCTCAAGTTGGACCGCGCCATCGAGATCGGCCATATCTTCCAGCTGGGCCGCAAGTACGCCGACGCCTTCCAGCTCGATGTGCTGGGGCAGAACGGCAAGCCCACCCGCGTCACCATGGGCTCCTACGGCATCGGCGTCTCCCGTGCGGTCGCGGCGCTCGCCGAGCAGACCGCCGATGAGCAGGGTCTGTGCTGGCCCGCTGAGATCGCGCCCGCGGACGTCCATGTGGTCGCGGCCGGCAAGGCCCTCCAGATCGAACTGGCGCTCCAGGCGGCCGAGCAGCTGGCCGAGGCCGGGCTGCGCGTGCTGGTGGACGAGCGTCCGGGTGTCTCGCCGGGCGTGAAGTTCACCGACGCCGAGCTGATCGGTGTCCCCAAGATCCTGGTCGCCGGCCGCCGTGCGGCTGAGGGCGTCCTCGAACTGAAGGACCGCCGCACCGGCGAGCGCGAGGAACTCCCCCTCGCGGAAGCGGTTGCCCGACTGCGCGCCTGACGGCCTGCCTACTCGCCCGGTCCGCCGCCATGCGGACTGGGCGAGCGTGTGTCCCCTGCGGCATCCGACCGAACGTGGAGCCGGGCCCGCGCGGGGAGTAGCCCCAGCGGACCGGCTCTCCCATGGGCGTTCAGAGCCAGGAAGCGAACTCCAAGCGGAGTTCCGCCTCCCGAGTGGGCACCCGACCCGCCGACTCCACCGCGCGGAACAGCGCCCATCCGCGTACCCGTTCCGCGTCCACTTCCAGCGAGTCGGCCAGCTTCTTCACCCTGCGCCGGGCCGCCGATGCCCCCGCCGACGCGGCCACCAGGTCCTCCACCCGGTCCCGCACCAGCCGGGCCAGGTCGTAGGCCCGCTCACCGACCAGCGGATCAGGACCCACCGCCACCCATGGCGTCTGGTCCCCGGCCAGCACCTTGCCCTGACGGAAGCTCCCGTGCAGCAGCAGGGTCTCCGGCGAGGTGGCGACCAGCTCATCGCGAGCGGCCAGAGCGGCCCTCACCAGGGGATCGGTGGAGTCCCGCATCGCCAGCGACTGCCGCTCGGTCCGTTCCGCGACCGACTCCAGGTCATGCCGGGGCGGCGGCTCCACCCAGAGCCGCCGTACGATCCCGGCCGCCTCCAGCAGCGCCTTGGCGTCGGGCAGCGACCGCAGGGAGACCTCCGGATGCAGCCGCTCCAGCAGGAGTGCCCCCTGTGGACGTCCTTCCGCGGCGAGCGGGCGTACCGCACCCCAGCCGTCCCAACGCTCCAGCGCCACCTGCTCCCGTTCGGGGGCGGCTGCCGGCGGTGCGAGCTTGAGCGCCGCCGGGGTGCCGTCCGCCCGACGCACGAGGAGGACACAGCTGCTTCTGCCGCCGGGGACCACCGTGCGGTCGACCGTCAGTCCCAGTCGGTTCACCGTCTGTTCGACGGTCGATGGCAGCCCGGCCAGCCAGGCATCGCCCTCGTCGAGCGCCCGCACCAGACGCTGGGGCGCTTCAAAACCCATGCGCGAGTAGTTCCCTCTCCGACATCTTCACCACGTTCGCCACGGCCAGAGCCGCAGCCACCGACAAAGGCACTGCTGCCGCGTCGTCCCAGCGGGCTCGACCGGTGAAGACCGCTCCACCGGCGCCAAGGACATCACGCCCCGGACGACATCACTGGGGGGTCGCCCGTTCGGCGAGCCCAGGAAAGGCTACGCCGCGGCCCCGCCACCGCACCGACCGCACTGCCGCCTCCCGCAGCGCCACCGCCGCCTCCCGTCTGAGCTGCCCGTCCGCGGCCCTGACGAGATCGGAGTAGACACCGGCGATCCGATCCTCCAGATGCGTGGCGAACCGTATGGCGGCCACGCTGTCCGGCACCGGGAAGGGCAGGGCGTAGCCAGGAGCCGCCGGAGTGGGCCTGCCACCCAGATCGCGCACGGTACGGGCCAGCGCGTCCCGCCGCGCGCGGTGTGCACCGTACGCCTCGACGGCCTCGGCCTCGCGGGCCTTCTCCACCCGGGCGCCGACGACCCCGTACCCGTACACCGCGGCGTGCTCCGCCGCCAGGGCGGCTTGGACGGCGGTCAACAGCCCCTGCGTGTCGTCCGCACTCATACGGCGTCACCGCTCGGGGCCGGTGGGGTGAGCGGGGTGGTCGTCAGCGTCGTGGTCAGCAGATAGCCGTGGGCGGCGCCGGCCGCGGCGATGGACGCCAGCAGCCTCGCGAGCTCCGGCTCCGCGTCCATGAGCGCGGCCGTGTGGGCGTCCGCGGTATGGCGTTCGGCGGTGGCCAGGGCCTTGAGCGCGGCGGCGGCGTCGGCCGGGACCGAGGGCGGTGGCACCGTTCGAACGGTGCCACCGAAGGCGGTCACATGTTCGGCCACCGAGCCCCGCAGCGCGGTCAACCGCACGGCCAGCTCCGGATGGCGGGCTACTGTTGCGTCATAGTGGTCCCTGAGCGCTCCACTGGCCGCGGCCAACCGTTTCCGCGTCACCGCGTCAGCTTGCGCCCGCCGCTGTGCCGTCCGCTCCGCTTCCCGCTGCCGCGCGGTCGTTCCGGCGCCGCCGCCGGAGCAACCCGCCAGCGATCCCGCAGCTGCGACGGCCGTCACGACGAGGGCACGTCTGCGTGTCGTCCCCGTGCGCCCCACACGTGTCTCCCTGCATCTCGGTGATCATCGCCGCAGGCGAGCGTACCCGTGGGTCCCCCGTCCGTGGACGGCAACACCCTCCCGGACCGGATACCCTTTGATCTGACACGCAGACTTGCAGCGCACCCGACAACAGCACACGCGGCCGAGGAGTCACCCGGATGAGCACCACCCAGAGCGAGAGGCTGCGCGGGCTGCTGGAGCCACTTGTCAGCGCCGCGGACCTGGACCTGGAAGAGATCGAGGTGTCCCGCGCGGGACGTCGCCGGGTACTGAGGGTCATCGTGGACTCCGAGGACGGCGCCACCCTCGATGCCTGCGCCGAATTGAGCCGTGTCATCTCCCAGCAGCTCGACGAGAGCGACGCCATGGGCGACGAGGAGTACGTCCTCGAAGTCAGCTCGCCCGGCGCCGACCGCCCCCTGACCGAGCACCGTCACTATGTGCGTGCCGTCGGCCGGCTGGTCAGGTTCCAGCTCGACGACAGCGGCGAACTGGTGGCCCGGGTGCTCACCGTGGATGACGAGGGACTCGACCTCGAAGTGCCGGGCGTGAAGGGGCGCAAGCCCACCGCCCGCCGTATCGCCTTCGGTGACATCGCCAAGGCGCGGGTGGAGATCGAGTTCAACCGCAAGGACAAGAAGCAGGAAGAGGAGGCGTAGCCGTGGACATCGACGTAAAGCTCCTGAAGGGCTTGGCACAGGAGAAGGAGATCCCCTTCGACCTTCTGGTCGAGGCGATCGAGTCGGCCCTCCTCATCGCGTACCACCGCACCGAGGGCAGCCGCCGTCAGTCACGTGTGGTGCTCAGTCGGGAGACCGGGCACGTGACGGTGTGGGCGAAGGAGGACGCGGCCGATCTGGAGGAGGGCCAGGAGCCCAAGGAGTTCGACGACACCCCGTCGGACTTCGGCCGGATCGCCGCCACCACGGCCCGACAGGTCATTCAGCAGCGGCTGCGCGACGCCGAGAACGATGTCACCTTCGGTGAGTACGCCCGCCGAGAGGGCGATGTCGTCGCCGGCATGGTCCAGCAGGGCAAGGACCCGAAGAACGTCCTGGTGCGCCTTGACGACAAGCTGGAGGCGATCCTGCCGGTGCAGGAGCAGGTCCCCGGCGAGGTGTACACCCACGGTCTGCGGCTGCGCACCTATGTCGTACGGGTGGCCAAGGGCGTGCGCGGCCCGTCCGTCACCCTGTCGCGCACCCATCCCAACCTGGTGAAGAAGCTCTTCGCGCTGGAGGTCCCGGAGATCGCGGACGGCAGTGTGGAGATCTCGGCGATCGCCCGCGAGGCCGGTCACCGCACCAAGATCGCGGTCCGCTCCACCCGCTCCGGACTCAACGCCAAGGGCGCCTGCATCGGCCCCATGGGCGGCCGGGTGCGCAATGTCATGGCCGAACTGCTCGGTGAGAAGATCGACATCGTCGACTGGTCGGACGACCCCGCGGAGATGGTGGCGAACGCGCTCTCCCCCGCACGGGTGAGCAAGGTGGAGGTCGTCGATCTGGGCGCACGCTCCGCCCGGGTGACCGTGCCGGACTACCAGCTGTCCCTGGCGATCGGCAAGGAAGGGCAGAACGCCCGACTGGCCGCCCGTCTCACCGGCTGGCGCATCGACATCCGCCCGGACACCGAGCAGCCGGAGCAGTCCGGACCCTCGGACGGCTCCGACCGTGACCGGGATCGTGACCGGGATCGTGACCGTGGTCAGGACCGCGACCGGTACCGGGGCTGAAACCGACACCGAGACAAACACCGAGACGGGTCCAGCCGGGCCCAGCAGCCCTCCCGCGCCCGATGAAAGGGCCGATGGGAGGGTGTGGTGGGTCACCAGTATCGAGACAACGAACGTTCGATTCCTGCCCCAAAGGGGTGAGGTCGCTACGGGGAGGTAGACTTTAACGTGTCTGGCCGGACGTTTGCCCGCCTACGCCCTGAGCGCACCTGCGTGGGCTGCCGGGAACGAGCGGCCAAGACCGATCTGCTGCGCATCGTGGTGGTCGGAGACAACTGCGTCCCCGATGATCGCGGTACGCTGCCCGGCCGGGGCGCGTATGTACACCCCGCCTTGGTCTGTCTCGATCTGGCTGTACGACGCCGGGCGTTCCTCAGGGCCTTCAAGGTCAAGGGACCGCTCGACGCGGCTGGAGTGCGTCGGCATATGCAGGACGCACAGGAGGCGGCGCAGACAGCACCGTAAGAAGAAGTACGGCACGGAATCCCGTGCGGTCAGGTACCTCGCGAGTCGGAAGTAGGTCGAGATTGCGATGAGCACCCCTCGATGAGTACGCGATGAGTACGCCCATGAAGTAGCGACGGTCCGGCGGTAACCCGGACCTAAAAGGAGCGAAGTGGCTAAGGTCCGGGTATACGAACTCGCCAAGGAGTTCGGCGTAGAGAGCAAGGTCGTCATGGCCAAGCTCCAAGAGCTCGGTGAATTCGTCCGTTCGGCTTCCTCGACGATCGAGGCGCCGGTTGTACGAAAGTTGACTGACGCTTTGCAGGGACCCGGCGCCGCCGGTAAGTCCGCTGCCAAGCCTGGCGCGCCCCGCAAGGCCGCGCCTTCCCCCGCCGCCCCCCGTCCGGGTGGCCCCACTCCGGCCGCGCCGGCCCGCCCCGGGGCTCCCAAGCCCGGCGCGCCCGCCCCTCGGCCCACCGCGGCCGAAGCGCCCGCAAGCAGTGCCCCCGCCGCCAGCGCACCGGTGACCCCGGCAGCCTCCGGCCCGCGTCCGGGTCCCAAGCCCGCGCCGGCCAAGCCTGCTCCGGCGGCTCCCGTGCCCGCTGCGGAGTTCTCCGCGCCGGCGCAGCCCGCCACACCTCAGACCCCGCAGTCCGCGCGTCCCGCTACCCCCGGACCGCGTCCGGCCCGTCCGGCCCCGGCCGGCGGCCAGCGCGACGGTGGCCAGCGTGAAGGCGGCCAGCGCGAGGGTGGTCAGGGTCGCGGCGGTGAGCGTGGCGACCGTGGTGGACGCCCCGCGTCCGGCCAGGGCGCCCCGCGTCCCGGCGGCAACCGTCCGGCGGGTCCCCGTCCGGGCAACAACCCCTTCACCTCTGGTGGCTCCACCGGTATGGCGCGCCCGCAGGCGCCCCGTCCCGGCGGTGCCCCGCGACCCGGCGGTCAGGGTGGCGCCCCCGGCGCCGCACGTCCGCAGGGTGGTCCCGGTGGCGCGCCCCGTCCGCAGGGTCAGGGCGGCGCCCGTCCGAGCCCCGGCGGGATGCCCCGTCCGCAGTCCCCGCGTCCCGGTGGCAGCGGCGGTCCCGCAGGTAATCGCCCGAACCCGGGCATGATGCCGCAGCGTCCCGCTGCCGGTCCCCGCCCCGGCGGTGGCCCCGGTGGTGGCGGCGGCGGTCGTGGTCCTGGTGGCGGCGGTGGCGGTCGTCCCGGTGGCGGCGGCGGCGCTGGTGCCGGTCGTCCCGGTGGTGGCGGCGGCGGTTTCGCCGGTCGTCCCGGTGGCGGTGGCGGTGGCGGTCGTCCCGGTGGCGGTGGCGGTTTCGCCGGTCGTCCCGGTGGCGGTGGCCCCGGTGGTGGCGGCGGCTTCGGCGGCGGTCGTCCCGGTTTCGCCGGTCGTCCCGGTGGCCCCGGTGGCCGTGGCGGCACACAGGGTGCGTTCGGTCGTCCCGGTGGTCCGGCCCGTCGTGGCCGCAAGTCGAAGCGACAGAGGCGCCAGGAGTACGAGGCCATGCAGGCCCCGTCGGTCGGCGGCGTGATGTTGCCTCGCGGCAACGGACAGACCGTCCGACTGTCGCGCGGTGCCTCGCTGACCGACTTCGCCGAGAAGATCAACGCCAACCCGGCGTCGCTCGTCGGCGTGATGATGAACCTCGGCGAGATGGTCACCGCCACGCAGTCCGTCTCCGACGAGACGCTGAAGATGCTCGCGGACGAGATGAACTTCGTCCTGGAGATCGTCAGCCCCGAGGAGGAGGACCGCGAGCTGCTCGAGTCCTTCGACATCGAGTTCGGCGAGGACGAGGGCGGCGAGGAGTTCCTTGAGTCCCGTCCGCCGGTCGTCACCGTCATGGGTCACGTCGACCACGGAAAGACCCGGCTGCTGGACGCGATCCGCAAGACGAACGTCGTCGCGGGCGAGGCCGGCGGTATCACCCAGCACATCGGCGCCTACCAGGTCGGCACCGAGGTCAACGGCGAGCACCGCAAGATCACCTTCATTGACACCCCCGGTCACGAGGCGTTCACCGCCATGCGTGCCCGTGGTGCGAAGTCCACCGACATCGCGATCCTCGTGGTCGCGGCGAACGACGGTGTGATGCCGCAGACGATCGAGGCGTTGAACCACGCCAAGGCGGCCGGTGTGCCGATCGTGGTCGCGGTCAACAAGATCGACGTCGAAGGCGCCGACCCGGTCAAGGTGCGCGGTCAGCTCACCGAGTTCGGTCTGGTCGCCGAGGAGTACGGCGGCGACACCATGTTCGTCGACATCTCCGCCAAGCAGGGTCTGCACATCGACTCCCTGCTGGAGGCCGTGGTCCTCACCGCGGACGCCTCGCTCGACCTCCGGGCCAACCCGGGTCAGGACGCGCAGGGTATTGCGATCGAGGCCCACCTCGACCGCGGTCGCGGCGCCGTCGCCACCGTCCTCGTCCAGCGCGGTACCCTCCGCGTCGGCGACACGATGGTCGCCGGTGACGCTTACGGCCGAGTCCGCGCCATGCTCGACGACAAGGGCGAGAACGTGGAGGAAGCGGGTCCCTCGACCCCCGTCCTCGTGCTCGGTCTCACCAACGTCCCGGGCGCCGGCGACAACTTCCTGGTGGTCGACGAGGACCGTACGGCCCGTCAGATCGCCGAGAAGCGTGCCGCTCGTGAGCGCAACGCCAACTTCGCCCGCAAGGGTGTCCGGTTCTCCCTGGAGAACCTGGACGAGGCGCTCAAGGCCGGACTGGTCCAAGAGCTCAACCTCATCATCAAGGGCGACGCGTCCGGTTCGGTGGAGGCTCTGGAGTCCTCGCTGCTCCAGCTCGACGTCGGCGAAGAGGTCGACATCCGCGTGCTGCACCGTGGCGTGGGTGCGGTCACCGAGTCCGACATCGACCTGGCGATGGGCTCCGACGCCATCGTCATCGGCTTCAACGTCCGTGCGGCCGGCCGTGCCGCGCAGATGGCGGAGCGCGAGGGCGTCGACGTTCGGTACTACTCGGTGATCTACCAGGCCATCGAGGAGATCGAGGCAGCCCTGAAGGGCATGCTGAAGCCGGAGTACGAAGAGGTCGAGCTCGGTACGGCGGAGATCCGCGAGGTCTTCCGCTCGTCCAAGCTGGGCAACATCGCGGGTGTTCTCATCCGCTCCGGCGAGGTCAAGCGGAACACCAAGGCCCGTCTCATCCGCGATGGCAAGGTCATCGCGGAGAGCCTCAACATCGAGGGTCTGCGCCGCTTCAAGGACGACGTCACCGAGATTCGGGAAGGCTTCGAGGGCGGTATCAACCTCGGAAACTTCAACGACATCAAGATCGACGACGTCATCGCGACGTACGAGATGCGCGAGAAGCCGCGCGGCTGATCGCCTATGGCATCGCCGGGGCCGATCGACGGAGAATATTCCGTCGATCGGCCCCGGCTGCCGCGTGTACGGTTCTGATGTTCCCGCCCCGCGTCACGCACCACGGCGGAGACACCTCAATCGCACATGAACCCGAACCGGCGGGATATCCGGGCATACATGTATGTAGGGACGCTGTCCTTCGATGTGCTTCTCGGTGACATACGGTCACTGAAGGAGAAACGCTCCGTGGTCCGCCCGATCGTCGCCGAGATCCAACGGAAGTTCTCGGTGAGTGTGGCGGAGACCGGGGATCAGGACCTCTACCGCAGAGCCCAGATCGGCTTGGCGGTGGTATCAGGGGACGTGGCGCACCTCACGGAAGTACTGGACCGGTGCGAGCGCTTCGTCGCGGGCCGGCCAGAGGTGGAGCTGCTCTCAGTTCGACGCAGGCTCCACGGCGACGAAGACTGATGGCAAGGCAAGCAGGTAAAAGGAGAAGGACCAGTGGCCGACAACGCGCGGGCGAAGAAACTGGCGGACCTCATCCGGGAAGTGGTCGCTGAGAAGCTGCAGCGCGGCGTCAAGGACCCGCGGCTCGGCACCCATGTGACCATCACCGACACCCGAGTCACCGGCGATCTGCGGGAGGCCACGGTCTTCTACACGGTCTACGGCGATGACGAGGACCGGGCGAGTGCCGCAGCCGGACTGCAGAGCGCCAAGGGCGTGCTGCGCAGCGCGGTCGGGGCCGCGGCGGGGACCAAGTTCACGCCCACCCTGACCTTTGTGGCGGATGCCCTCCCGGAGAACGCCAAGACGATCGAGGACCTGCTCGACAAGGCACGTGCCTCGGACGAGAAGGTCCGCGAGGCATCGTCAGGTGCGAGCTACGCCGGCGAAGCGGACCCGTACCGCAAGCCGGAGGACGAGGACGACACCTCCGCATGACACAGCAGAACACCCCCGACGGCTTGGTCATCGTGGACAAGCCGTCGGGCTTCACCTCCCATGATGTCGTCGCCAAGATGCGCGGGATCGCCAGAACCCGCCGGGTGGGGCACGCGGGCACGCTTGACCCCATGGCAACCGGAGTGCTGGTGCTCGGAGTTGAGCGGGCCACCAAGCTCCTCGGGCACCTCGCCCTGACCGAGAAGGAGTACCTGGGCACCATCCGGCTCGGGCAGAGCACCGTCACGGATGACGCCGAGGGCGAGATCATGGCCTCCGTGGCCGCCTCCGGGGTCACCCGGGAGGGCATCGACGCGGGAGTGGCCGCGTTGAGCGGCCCCATCATGCAGGTGCCGTCGAAGGTCAGCGCGATCAAGATCGATGGCAAACGCTCCTACGCCCGGGTCCGTGGCGGCGAGGAGTTCGAGATCCCGGCCCGCCCGGTCACCGTCTCCTCGTTCCAGGTTTACGACGTGCGGGAAGCCGTCGCCGACGACGGCACCCCGGTCATGGACCTGGTCGTCTCGGTGGTCTGCTCCTCGGGTACCTACATCCGCGCCCTCGCCCGCGACCTCGGCGCCGGGCTCGGCGTCGGGGGCCATCTCACCGCACTGCGACGCACCCGGGTCGGACCGTACGGCATCGACGCGGCCAGGACGCTCGACCAGCTCCAGCAGGAGCTGACCGTGATGCCGATCGCCGATGCCGCCGCCGCCGCGTTCCCGCGGTGGGAAGTGGACGAGCGACGGGCCAAGCTCCTGGCCCATGGCGTACGCCTGGACATGCCCACGTACACCCGGTCCCCGGTCGCCGTCTTCGGCCCTGAGGGACGCTTTCTCGCCCTGGTGGAGGAGCAGAAGGGCAAGGCGAAGAGCCTTGCCGTCTTCGGCTGACGTCCAGGGCTGGTTCTCACACCGTGGGACGGGCGGCCCGCAGTCCGGGACCGCCCGCCCCACGATCTCCCTCCGGTAGGGGATCTGTCCCACGCACCCCGGGTGATCAACGGTCGCGGGGCGTGTTCGCAGGGCGTTCCCTCACCCGCTGATCACGTCCGGCCCACCGTCGACGCCTGCTTGCGGGACGCCCGCCCGGCAAGGGCACGGCGACCTCCGGCGGGCCGTGCGAGCCGTGCGCGGTACCCACCCGACGAGCGCATCCGGTGCTGGGCGCCGGGGTGCTCAGCACCCGCACGCCCCAGGCGCCGACCCTTTTGACCAGCGGTCGGCTGAGCCCGCCCATGACGCCCCGAACCCGCCCCGCCCCTGGTCGGGCGGCTGGATAGCGCCCCCGAGGGTGCGTTGCGCCGCATGGTCGGAAAGGGCACGGGAGGGTCCGTAACCGAGGTGGTGCGATGCCGATGCGAACCGTACGGCGTGGGCATGGCAGTCTTAGACCTGCGTAATCGGCAATCGACTGTCGGAATGTCGACACACCGGCAGATCGGCACATCTGTTAATCGGGTTCGGGCGAGGAGCGGTCGCAGTGCAGCGCTGGCGTGGCTTGGAGGACATCCCCCAGGACTGGGGGCGCAGCGTCGTCACCATCGGCTCCTATGACGGGGTGCACGGCGGGCACCAGGTGATCATCGGAAAGGCCGTGGAGCGGGCGCGTGAGCTCTCCCTGCCCTCGGTCGTGGTGACCTTCGATCCGCATCCCAGCGAGGTCGTGCGCCCGGGCAGCCATCCACCGCTGCTCTCCGCGCACCACCGACGGGCCGAGCTGATGGCGGAGCTGGGGGTGGACGCGGTACTGATCCTGCCGTTCACCGCCGAGTTCTCCCAGCTCTCCCCGGCAGACTTCATCGTGAAGGTCCTGGTCGACAAGTTGCACGCCCTCCTGGTGGTGGAGGGCCCGAACTTCCGCTTCGGCCACAAGGCCGCGGGCAATGTCGCCTACCTGGCCGAGCTGGGTGCCACCTATGACTACGAGGTCGAGGTCATCGACCTCTTTGTGACCGGTGCCGCCGGCGGTGGTGAACCGTTCTCGTCCACGCTGACCCGACGCCTGCTCGCCAGTGGCGACATCGCGGGCGCGAACGAGATCCTGGGCCGCCCCCACCGGGTCGAGGGCGTGGTGGTGCGAGGAGCGCAGCGCGGGCGCGAACTGGGCTACCCGACGGCGAACCTGCAGACCCTGCCGCACACCGCGATCCCGTCCGACGGTGTCTACGCGGGCTGGTTGACGGCGAACGGCGAACGGATGCCCGCCGCGATCTCGGTGGGCACCAACCCGACGTTCAACGGTACGGAACGGACCGTGGAGGCATACGCCATCGACCGGGTGGGACTGGATCTCTACGGTCTCCATGTCGCGGTGGACTTCCTGGCCTACATCCGGGGCATGCTGAAGTTCTCCTCGATCGATGAGCTCCTGGTCGCCATGGCCGAGGACGTCAAGAAGTGCCGGGAGCTGATCGCCGCCGCGTCGTGAGTCCGGTCGGCTGACCCCCTCCGGCGAGTGCTGCCCTGCCCCGGCCGAGCCGGGGCAGGGCACAACGCTTTCAGCGGCGGCTGCCAGCCGGTGCGGTCGCCCGCCGTACCGCCAGGGCGCGGCGCCCAGGAGCCCCAGGGCTGCCCCGCCGCCCGGACCGGGCCTGCGGGTCACGCCCAGTGGCAGGCCACCCCCGGCCCCGTCAGTACGGGCAGGGGCTGCGTCCGGCACCGCAGTGCGCGGAGGGGGTCAGCGCCCTGGGCGGTGGCGGGACCATCGGGGGTGGGCTCCCGCCGTCCCATCCCGGCCAGCACCTGGCAGCGCTGGTGGAATCGGCACCCGGCCGGAATCCTCGCCGGGTCCGGTGGCTCGCCCCTCAGTACCACGGCCGGGGTCTTGGACTCCGGAAGGACTGACAGCAGTGCCTGTGTGTAGGGGTGGCGAGGCGCGGTCAGCACCTCCTCGACCGTCCCGTACTCCACGATCCGCCCCAGATACATCACCGCGACCCGGTCCGCGATGTTCCAGGCCAGGCCCAGATCATGCGTCACGACCAAGGCCGACAGACCGAGTTGATCCCTCAGCCGCAGCACCAGGGCGAGGATCTCCCCTCGCACCGATGCGTCCAGCGATGCCACCGGCTCATCGGCGATGATCAGTTCCGGTCCCAGTACGAGCGCACCCGCGATGACCACCCGCTGCCGTTGGCCACCCGACAGCTCATGCGGATAGCGCAGCAGAAAGCGCTCGGGCGGTCGCAGTCCGGCCTGGGAGAGCGCCTGGCAGACCGCGGTGCGTTCATCGCCTACGTGACGGTGGATCCTCAGTCCCTCCGCCACGGCGTCGTACACCGTGTGCCGGGGGTTGAGCGAACCGGTGGGGTCCTGGAGCACCAGCTGGACCTTGCGCCGATGGGACTTCAGCGCCCGCGCGGTGTAGGCGAGCGGTTGGCCGGCACAGCGGATCTGCCCCGACGCGGGTGCCACCAGTCCCAGCAGGGCGCGTGCCAGAGTGGTCTTCCCGCACCCCGACTCACCGACGAGGGCCACGATCTCGCCCGCCTCGACCGCGAGATCGACCCCGTCCACGGCGTGTACGGGTGGCCCGCCGCGGTGCCCGGGAAAGCTGATCCGCACCCCGCTCGCGGTCAGCAGGGGAGTGGTGGTCATGGGGTCCTTCCCAGCGGGACGGTTTGGAGGTCGCCGGCCCGTAGACAGGCGGCCCGGTGCGGATCGTCCCCCGTCAGCACCTGCTCCTGGTGGCCGCACAGGTCCAGTGCCAGCGCGCACCGCGGATGGAAGGCACAACCCGCGGGGAGCGCCGAGGGATCGGGTGGGTCACCGGGCAGTCCGCGGGGGGCCCGGCGGGAGGAGGCGTCGCCCACCCGGGGGAACGCGGCCGACAGCGCCTGCCCATAGGGATGCCGGGCCCCCTCGTACACCGCGCGCGCCGGGCCCTCTTCGACCACTCGCCCCGCGTACATCACCGACAGCCGGTCGCAGACGTCCGCCAGTACCGCCAGATCGTGACTGATCATCAGCAGCCCGATGTCCCGGTCGGTGACCAGCCGCCCGATGAGGCCCAGGATCTGCGCCTGGATCATCACATCCAGCGCTGTCGTCGGTTCATCGGCGACGATCAGCGAGGGAGCGCAGGCCAGCGCCATCGCGATCATGACCCGCTGGCGCTGACCGCCGGAGAGCTCATGGGGGTAGGCAGCCGCCCGGCTGCCGGGCAACCCGACCTGCTCAAGCAGGTCCTGGGCCAGTCGACGGGCCGCGGCGGGAGTGGCGCGACGATGGACGAGCGCCGGTTCGGCGATCTGCTCACCGATCCGGCGTACCGCGTTGAGCGAGTGCATCGCCCCCTGGAAGACGATCGAAGCGCCGGCCCAACGCACCGCCCGCAGCCGCCCCCAGCGCATGGTGAGCACATCCTCGCCCTGGAGCAGGATCTCTCCGCGCAACCGGGCGGACGGAGGCAGCAAGCGCAACAGGGCGAGGGCGATGGTGGACTTCCCGCACCCCGATTCACCGGCGATGCCGCACTTCTGCCCGGCGGCCACGGTGAGGTCCACACCTCGTACGGCGGGCACCGCGTGGGGGCCCGAACCATAGGTGACATGCAGGTCCCGTACCTCCAGCAGGCTCATCGCACCGCCCCCAGCCTCGGGTTGAGCACCGACTCCACCGCTCGCCCGCAGAGGGTGAACGCCACCGCGACCAGCGCGATCGCCACCCCCGGTGGGGCGAGGTACCACCAGTGCCCCGAGGAGACCGCACCCGCCTCCCGTGCGTCCTGGAGCATCCCGCCCCAGGAGACCACCGCCGGATCGCCCAGCCCGAGGAACGCCAGCGTCGCCTCGGTGAGGATCGCCGTCGAGATGCCGAGGGTGGTCTGGGCCAGCACCAGCGGCATCACATTCGGCAGCACATGGCGGCTCATGATGTGCCCATGACCGCCGCCGAGCGCCTTGGCGCGCTCGATGTAGGGGCGGGACTCTACGGCGAGGGTCTGTGCCCGTACCAGCCGTGCCGTCGTGGGCCAGCTGGTCACTCCGATCGCGATCACCACGGTCCACAGGCTCCGTGACATCACCGTCGCCAGCACGATGGCCAGCACCAGCGCGGGCATCACCAGAAACCAGTCGGTCACCCGCATCAAGGCGGTGGCGAACCAGCCGCCGTAGTGTCCGGCGATCACCCCGACCAGGGTGCCGATTCCCACCGACAGCACCGCCGCGAGCAGCCCGACCGCCAGCGAGATCCTGGCACCCCACAGCAGCAACCCCAGCAGGGAGCGCCCGAACTGGTCGGTTCCCAGCCAGAACGCCCCACTGGGCGCCTCCAGCGGCCCGCCGGGCGCATCGGCCACGCTCCGCAGATCCCCGTCCGTCAGCAGGGGGGTGGCCAGGGCGACCGCACCGATCACCAGCAGCGCCGTCAGTCCCCACAGCCCGGTCCGCTGTTGGCGGTAGGTCCCCCAGAAGCGAGTCAGCGAGTCACGGCGGCGCGCCCACACCAGGGGGGTGGTCATCGGCGCACCCGTGGGTCCAGCAGCGGATAGATCAGATCGGCCAGCAGGTTCATCACGATCATGGCTCCGGCGAAGACGATGAAGAGCCCCTGGACCAGGGGCAGATCGGGGACGCTGAGTGCCTGGTAGAAGAGGCCGCCGAGGCCCGGCCAGGAGAACACCGTCTCCACCAGGATCGAACCGGCCACCACATGGCCCAGATTGATGAAGACCATGGTCACCGTCGGCAGCAGCGCGTTGGGCACCGCATGGCGACGGCGTACGGCAGCGTCCCGCAGCCCTTTGGCCCGGGCGGTCGTCAGATAGTCGCCGCCCATTTCGTCCAGCAGGGAGGAGCGCACCACCAGCAGCGTCTGCGCATAGCCCACCGCGACCAGGGTGAGGACCGGCAGCACCAGGTGGTGTGCCACATCGATGGCATACGCGAAACCCCGCTCGCCACCCGACTCCATCCCCCCGGTGGGAAAGAGCCCCGGCAGTGGGCCCACCCCCACGGCGAAGGTGATGATCAACAACAGTCCCAGCCAGAAGGACGGCACGGACCACAGGGTCAGCGCCACACCGGTGGTGAGCCGATCCGCCCTTCCGCCGTGCCGCCAGGCGGAGCGGGTGCCGAGCCAGAGGCCGAGGGTCGAGTAGAGCAGTACGGCGGTTCCGGTCAGCAGCAGGGTGGCGGGCAGCTTCTGCGCGATGAGCTCCCCCACGGGTGCGTGGAACTGGTAGGAGAGGCCGAGATCGCCCGTGAGCGCCTTGCCGCAGTAGTCGGTGAACTGCCGCCAGAGGGGGAGATCCAGCCCGAACTGGCCGCGGAGGGTCGCCAGCTGTTCGGCCGAGGTCGGCATTCCATGGGTCATGGCCTTCACCGGATCGCCGGGGATGATCCGGAACAGGAAGAAGCCGGTGACCAGGACCGCGACCAGCGAGATGAGCGCACCACCCAGCTTGCCCGCCCCATAGCGGAGATAGCCCGTCCGCTTCCGGTCCACTGGGGCGGGTGCGACCACCGCCGTGGTCGCCGTCATCGCCGGCTCCCGATCGTCGGCGTCCCCGGTGCGGGGCAGCGTCGCCAGACCACCCCGGCCAGGGCCGAGGAGACGCCCCGCAGGCGGCTACTCACGGTCATCCGCCGTGGCCCGCCGCCGCCAGCCGATCACGGCGGCGACCAGAGCCGCGCCGGCCAGGGCCGTTCCCATCCCGGAGAGCACCGCCGCGGCGGACGGCTGACCCGACGCACCCGCACCGGCGCCGGCTGCCGGCTTCGCCGACCACCAACTCCAGTAGCCGTCCTGCCCCCAGATATTGCCCCCGGATTCGGGCATCGTGGTGATCGAGGCGATCTGGTCGGTGCGATAGGCCTCAACGGCGTTGGGGTACGCCAGAATGTTCAGATAGCCCGTGTCGTAGAGCCGTGACTGCATCTTCTTCACCAGTTCGGCGCGCTGTGGTGCGTCGTACTCCACGGATTGCTTGGCATACAACTCGTCAAACCGTCGATCGCAGATGAAGTTGTCGGTTGAGCCGGTATCGCGGGCAGTGGCGGGAAGGGCGGCGCAGGTGTGGATCGACAGGACGAAGTCCGGATCGGGACTGACCGACCAGCCATCGAAAGCGAGGTCGTAGTCACCGCTCAGCCAGGGGTCGGAGACATTGTCCCGACAGTCGAGCTGCAATCCGATGCCGAGCCTGCCCCACCACTCCTGAAGATATCGGCCAATGGCCTTGTCATTGGGGTCCGTGGCATGGCACAGGACGCGGAACTCCAGCGGTCGCCCGTTCTTGTCCCGGCGCTTTCCGTTTCCCTTGCGGCGGTAGCCGGCCTGGTCGAGCAGTTCTGCCGCCTTTCCCGGTTCATAACCGATCCGCTGCCCAGCGGGCGGTTTCCAGAAATACGGGGTGAACCGTGGCGGAATGTATCCCGCGCCCTCCACGGCATGGCCCCGGAACACCTTCTCGACAATGGTTCGCCGATCGGTGGCATGGAAGAGGGCCTTGCGCACACCGGGATCGAGTAGGGCGCGATGGCCGCTGCCGAAGCGCTGACCGTCCTGGGAGCGTGCCCCGGGGTTGGTGGCCAGGGCGAGGAAGCGGCGGCCCGGCGCGTCATTGACCTTGATGCGCTCGGTGCGGGAGAGCGCCGACGCCTGCGCTGGGGTGAGGCCTGGTACGAAGGAGACCTCGCCCTTTCGGAGGGCCGCGACCGCCGCGTCCCCGTCCTTGTAGTAGGTGAGCACCAGTTCGTCGAAGTGCGGAGCACCTCGCCAGAAGTCCTTGTTCGGCCGCAGCCTGATGAACCGGTCCACCTGGAAATCGGTCAGGATGAACGGACCGTTCCCCACGATCGGGAACTTCTGGTCGTTGTTGAAGGAGGAGAAGTTCCGCACCTTCTCCCACTGATGCTTCGGCACGATCGGAACATCGAGCGCCAACATCGTGGCCTGCGGCTTCTTCAGTTCGATGACCAGCGTCCGAGGATCGGGTGCGGTGACCTTGCGGAAATTCGCCGTGAAACTACCGTTGGCGGTCGCCGCCCGTGGATCGCTCATCATGGTGTTGAACGTCCATGCCGCGTCCTCGGCGGTGACCGGTTCCCCATCGGACCATCGCGAGTTGGACCGGATGGTGTAGGTCCAGATGAGCTTGGACGGCGAGGAGGTCCAGGCGGTGGCGAGACCAGGGATCGCGCGCCCGTCGCGGACGTCGTAGTTGGTGAGATTCTCGTAGATCAGCCGATGAACGGTGATGGCGACCAGTCGCTGGGCCAGAAACGGGCTCAGTGAGTCCACGCTCTGGGAGACGGCCACCGACAGCACCCGCTCGCCGTCATCCGCCGCCCGTACCGGCTGCGCCGACAGGGCCGCCACAAGCACCGCGACGCCGAAGGCGAGCGTGTGGCGCATACGGGCCGAGAGCTCTGTGGCCAAGTTGGTGACCTCGCGTCATCACTCACGGGGAGCAGATGGCCGGTTGCTGGCCGGACCATCGGTGAAGCGACGTCTATCAAGGGCGGTTCCGCGGGTCAACGACCCGCTGACCGGGTGTCAGGGACATAGGCGCACCTCGGCCCATACCGCTCGGCGGTATGGGCCCAGGTGGAGGGAGCTACTGCGGTGGGGCCTGTGGCGGGTGCGGCGGTTGCTGTGGCGGCCAGGTGTTCGGGGGGAGCGGAGCCTGGGGTTCTGGCGGCTCGGAACCACCCGGTTGGCCCTGCCCTGCCGACTGCCCCGGGTTTCCCTGCTGACCATGTCCCGGCTGCTGGGCCCCGGGGTGCTGGGGACCCGGCTGTGCGGGACCCGGGTGATGCGGAGCCTGCGCGGGGAATCCCGGCGGACTCGTCGGCTGCGCCGGTGGCTGCTGCCCCTGCCCGGGCTGCAACTGCCAACCCTGTGGCGGGTAGGACTGCTGCTGCGGAGCGCCGCCGTAGGGGGCACCGGCCCCTTGCTGAGGGGGCCCCGGCTGACCGTAGGGCCCCTGCGCCGGCCCGCCCGGCTGCCCGTACTGCTGCCCGCCCTGTCCTGTGTGCTGCCCGGGCACGCCCGGCTGCTGCGCCGCCGGAGCGCCCTGGTGGCCGGGCATCGGCGGTGCCATCGTCGGCGGTGCATTGCCGTTCGATGCGGTCCACAGCCCCTGCTGCTGCTGGGCCCGGACGAAGTCCTCCGCGATCAGCGCGGAGAGATTGAAGTACGCCTCACGCGTCTTGGGCCGCATCATGTCCAGATCGACTTCGGCACCCGCCGCGAGATGCTCGTCGAACGGTACGACGACCACTCCCCGGCAGCGCGTCTGGAAGTGCTGCACGATGTCCTCGACCTTGATCATCTTGCCGGTCTCGCGGACTCCGGAGATCACCGTCACCGAACGCTGCACCAGATCCGCGTAGCCATGCGCGGACAGCCAGTCGAGCGTCGTCGACGCACTGCTGGCACCATCCACCGACGGTGTGGAGACGATGATCAACTGATCGGCGAGATCCAGCACCCCCCGCATCGCGCTGTAGAGCAGCCCGGTGCCCGAGTCCGTGAGGATGATCGGGTACTGACGGCCCAACACCTCGATGGCCCGTCGGTAGTCCTCGTCGTTGAACGCCGTCGAGACCGCCGGGTCCACATCGTTGGCGATGATCTCCAGTCCGGACGGGGCCTGCGAGGTGAACCGCCGGATGTCCATATACGAATGGAGGTACGGGATCGCCTGGACCAGGTCCCGGATGGTGGCCCCGGTCTCCCGGCGCACCCGACGGCCGAGCGTGCCCGCGTCCGGGTTGGCGTCGATGGCCAGGATCTTGTCCTGACGCTCGGTCGCCAACGTCGAACCCAGTGCGGTGGTCGTGGTGGTCTTGCCGACACCGCCCTTGAGGCTGATCACCGCGATCCGATAGCAGGACAGCACCGGCGTACGGATGAGATCGAGCTTGCGCAGCCGCTCGGCCTCCTCCTTCTTGCCGCCGAGCTTGAACCGTGAGGCGCCCGAAGGGCTACGGCTCGACTTGGGCTTCTGCCGGTTGTTGCGCAACAGCCGGTCCGATGACAGCTCCACGGCCGCCGTGTAGCCAAGCGGCGCTCCGGGCACCGATCGCTCGCGCTGATCGTGTGTCACGGGAGTCGGCCAAGCCGCCCCGGCCCGAGGGTCGACGGGCTGGCCCACGGGGGCGGGCGGACCGGCCGGTGGCTGACTCTGCTGATACGCGGACGGGGGCTGCTGTACGGGTGGCGCCTGTTGCGCGGGCGGGGCCTGCTGCGTGTGCGGGGCCTGCTGTACGGGCGGCTCAGCGGGACCGGGGCGCTGCGGCGGCAACGGAAGTGATGCCTGGTCACCGGCCTGGGGCTGCTGCGGATAGCCGTATCCGGGCGGCGGCGCCTGCACCTGCGCCGGTGCGGGCGGATGCTGCTGGACGCCGGGGAGGGGGCCTGGCGGGTTCGGCGGTTGGGGGAAGCCGTAACCGCCGGGCCCCGGCGCGGTGCTGGGCTGCTGCGGTACGGGGAGCGGCCCTGGTAGCGCGGGTTCCACCGGCTGCCCCAGCTGCTGCGGCGGCTGAGGTACGGGGGCGTTGGGCGCCTGGTGCTGAGCCGGGAACCCCGACTGCGCGGCCACCGCAGGCTGACTCGGGGCCGACGGCTGGCCCGGCACCCCCTGGGGACCCGGTGCTGGTGGAAGCCCGTGATGCCCCTGGGGTCCCTGATACTGCTGGGGGCCAGGTGTCGCATAGGGCCCCTGAGGAGCGGGCGGAGCCTGTGGCGGATAGCCGTACCCACTCTGGTCCGGCCCGCCCGCGTGGTGCGGCACGCTCGGGTGAGGGAAGCCATAGCCCGGCGCGGGCCCGCCCTGGGGGACAGCGGGCAGCGGCGGCGGCGCCGACTGCTCCGAACTCTGCGGGGACACCGGCCACTGCGGCGCCGATGCGGGAGCCGCGGGCTGGAAAGCGGGCGGAAGCGGGGGCAGCGCGGCATCGGGCGGCTGAGCGCCAGGAGACCAGGGATGTGCCGGCGCGGGTAGCGCGGCCGGGGCAGCGGATGCCGCCGCAACCGCGTCCTGGGGACCGGAACCGGAAGTCCGATCATCCGCGGCGTCCCCGATGGGGTGCTGCTGATCCGGGACCGCCCGCGGAAGGACATGCTGATCCGGGACCCCAGGTGGAGCGAGATCAGCCACGGCGGCCTCATCGGTCGCGGCCCGGGACACCGACACCTCGTCCACGGTCGGGGGCGAGGGCTCGGCCACGGGGGCCGGCGTCCGATCGGCGGGTTCGGCCTGCCGCCGTGCGTCGGCGATGCTCGCCGGCTCCGCTGGTGGCGGTCCGACCGAAGGACGATCCACGGCCGCGGCTTCGTCCACCTCGGCCTGGTCCGTCCCGGCGGTCCGGGAAACGTCGTCGTGGGACGCGGGCGCCCCGGCGCCCTCCTGCTGCGCCGCCGCGTCCCGTCGCGCGATCTCCTGCTTCAGCGCGGCGGGGGAGAAGCGCATGGTCGCGCCGCTCTCCACATCGCCGCCCCCGAAGGGCTCGGAGTGCGCGGGCTCAGCGGTGGCCGAGTGGCTCAGTTGTCCCTGCCCGGCGGCCGGGTCAGCGAGCCCGGTCGGCGCCTGGACTGACTCAGAGCCCTGGTCCAAGGACTCCGGCTCATGGGCGCTCTGGGCGAGGGGAGTCGATTCCGCGACGGCTGCGGCGGTTGGATGCGTCATGGGTTCACTCGGCGACTCGGGAGCCGTACGGGGAACGGGCCCGCCGTCAGCTGCCGTACCCGTCAGGGGCTCGCCCGTCACCCTCCCGGTCGGGGGTTCCGTGCTGGGAGAACCGTCAACGGCCGGCACGGCAGGCGCGGCCGAAACCGGAATGGCCCCGGCAGCGGGAACAGCACCCGAAGAGGCGGCAACGCCAGCAGTCGAGGGGGAGTGTCCTTCGCTCTGCGGAAGCGGTGGGGGAGTCCCTGTCGAGAGCTGACCTCGGGAAGGCCCCGGAAGGTGTCCAGCGGGCTGGCCCGACTGCTCACCCGACTGCTCACCCGACTGCTGGGTCATCGGCGGCTGGGGCATCGGCTGCTGAGTCCAACTCGGCTCGAACCCACTCCCCGTGGGCAGCCCGGGCACCGCGACCGGCGCCCCGTTGGGCGGCGGAGGCGCGGTATGACCAGCCCCGGAGCCCGAGGGGTCACCCGACGCGTTCTGCGTGTACCAGGCCGGCGGGGTGTAGTCGATGGTGAACTCACCCGTCATCTCGGCGGGCTCCGCGTCGGACTCATCGGCAGGGACCCATCCCCCGCGGATCTCGTCCCGATCGCTGTTCACTGTGCCTCCTGGTGTGGTCGAGCACCCTGGTGCCGTCGTGGGTGGGGGCGACCGCTCTGTCCCGATCGGCCCGGCTCTCTCCCTGTGGGCCGCGGCCGGTGTCCCCTCAGGTTCCGCGGCGAGGTTCCCGCAGGGTCTTCCGCCGCTCTCCCTACCACCCTAATCGTCAACAAGGCCCCTCCGGCAGGGCCGACCACCCGTTGGCTACCGTCCCGTACGGCACGGGTGGTCCCCAAGTGGCCAATGCCCACAACGCGGTAAACAAAACGCCAGGGAAAAACCGGATAAAGCCGGTCAACTCCCTGCGTGGTAAAGCGCTCAGTCCATCCGTCGGGCGCTGCCCAACAATCCGGTCTCGGCGTCGGTCGCCTGGGTCATGACGAACTGCCGATCACGAGCCGTACACCAGAGCGTCACACCGTCAGCAAGAGTGGACAGCGCCTCGGTCTCGGCCCCCGGTAGATGCATGATGCGGCCGATCCGGCCGGCCTCGTCCGGAGACACCCGCTGGACACCGACCACGCCCGACTTCTCCATCAGCCGTGGCGCGACCGGGCTGAGGTACGGCAGCAGCGTCAGCACCGACTGCCAGGGACCGGACACCACCCGCCCCCGGGGCGGGCGCATCCCGCAGTCACGGACCACCACCACCGGGCTCCCCGCCGAGGGGCCCTGGGGCGGCACCCGACCCACGTCGTGCAGGGAGATGCACTGCTGACCGCCGCCGGCGGCCTGTGCCAGTGCGGTCCAGGCGGGTGCCCGACCGGTCTCGACCGTCACCCGGGCGCCCGTGGCCGCCGCCCGTAGCGCCAGTACCTGTGCCGTCCACAGACCGCCGATCAGGGTGACGTCATACGGTGTGGGGCGATTGATACCGAGCACGGACGGCCGGCCCTCGGCGTCCACGCCGATGACCATCCCGTCGTCGCCCACCGGCAGCGCCAGCGGAGCGAGCTGGTCCAACGGCAGTTCATGCCGGTCGCGGCGCGGTCCGATCAGTCCCAGACCGGTGCGCGGTCTGGCCGTGGGTGATGGCATCAGCGGGCTCCCCCGAGCGGCAGTGTGGCGAGCATTCCGGGCAGCTGCTCCCGATCGAGGCGTACCAGTCCGGTACGGACTCCCCGGGCGGCGCGCTCCAGTTCATGGCGGGCGGTGACGAGTTCCTCGTCGCTGCGACCGGTGATACGAACATGACCGGTCACGGTCACTCCCTGCCGGTCGCCCTGCCCCAGGGTGAGGCTGAAGGTCGTGGCCAGCGCGGGGATCGAGGTGAGCAGTGCGACCAACTGGGGCATGGAGGCGCCGCCGCCGCCCAGTTGCGGCCAGCGGCCCATCCAGTACGTGGTGTGCCGGCGGTCGTCCACGCGCCAGGTGCGGGAGGTCTCCTGGGTGCGCCGGGTGGGCGCGTCCGCGCGACCGGCCTGGGCGATGGCCAGCGGGCTGGCGCAGGTGGAGGTGGCGATGGCGGCGATCAACTCCGGCTCCGTCAGCACGGTCGCGGTGAATCCGGCCCCCGCCAGTCGGCTCGCCAACTGGTCCGCCGTCCGCACCAGGCACTTCTGTGCCCCCTCCAACCCCCCACCGCGGGCCGCCACGGCCTCGGGGCAGAGTTCGGGATCGAGCTTGAGCGCGATCCAGGTGATCCGGAGCGCGGGGGAGCCCGTCTGGGCCTGGAGGGGCGCGTAGTTGCGTGCGGCCACCGACTGCTCGGGCAGATGCGGGGCGGGCGCGGGCTGGGTGTGCTGGACGATCTGCGCGGACTCCAGCCGGATGCCGTCCACTTCCAGCACATCACGGACGAGTGAGACGGGCAGCGGTCGTGCGGTGCGCTCCGGGCGGAGGGCGGTGGGTCCTGATTCGACCTGGAGGACCGCGGTCAGGAAGGTGCCGTCGCCGATCATCCCGACCGGGCGTCGATCCCGGTCACTGAAGGTGTACGTCCGCAGGGCCGGATCGCATTCCACGGCGGGTGCCAGTCCCGGCTCGGTGTCCGGTGGCAGCACCAGGGACGCGGCCTTGCGGGTCCGGGAGCGCAGGGCCAGCACGGTGGAGAGCCATTCGGGCAGCGATCGCCGATGTCTGCGCAGGAGGGCGAGGAGCACCAGCACGGAGGCGACCGCCGCCGCCGGTACCAGCAGCAGGGCATCGATCACCCAGGCCACCAGCAGCAGTGCGGCGGCGATTTCGATCAGTACGAATTGTTGCAGTCGGAACGAGCCGAAGTGTCCGGGTCGTCCCTTGAGCCGGGGTGCGACGGCTCCCTGGGGAGGTGCCGCGGACCTGGCCGGGGACTGCCCCCGGGCGGCGCGCCGCGCACGCGTAGCGGAAGCCATTAATCCGTCCCCCAGTTCATCAATCCACAAACCGTCCCGATCACCCCTGATGACCCTTTCCCATAAGGGCTTTCAGGGGCCGGAACACCCTACCCGGCCCACGCGGACCATCGGATAACAGGCATAGTAGGGGGCTGGTCCGGTATCCAGGACCCGAGGCCGAACGCACCACACGGCCTCCACGGGGAAATAGCGCCTTCTTCATCAATGGGGACTCATGGCATCACGGCGGGATGAGCTCAACGCGTACACCTTTGCGAAGAAACGCACGGTGGCGGCATTCCTCCAGCCTTCCGCCACGGGTACGGAGGAAGGCGCGCCACGTCCGATGCGGGCCATCGTCCCCGGGCTGATCGTCGGTGCACTGGTTCTCGCGGGATTCGGTGCCTTCGGCATGTTCAAGCCCAAGGCGCCCAAGGACTGGGCGGCCCCCGGCACCAAGGTGATCGTGGGCAAGAAGTCCACCACCCGCTATGTGGTCTTGGAGACCGGCAAGGACAAGAGCAAGAAGGTCCTCCTCCATCCGGTGCTCAATCTCGCGTCGGCACGACTGCTGCTCAACCCCCAGGGGTTCAAGGTAATCACGGTCAGCGATGACGTCCTTGACCGGGGGAAGCCACCGCGCGGACCCATTCTCGGCATCCCGTACGCCCCCGACCGGCTCCCCGCGGAGAAGGAGGCAGGACGGGCCAAGCGGTGGGCGGCCTGCGAGCAACCCGGCGCGGGCAAGGGCACCTCGGTGCAGAAGGCGACCTTCGTCCTCGGCAAGCGGGACCACGGGTTGACCGAAGGCGCGCAGAAGCTCAGGGACGGCCAGGTCCTCTATGTGCAGGGCCAGCGCGAGCAGCGGTACCTGGTGGACCCCTCCGGCACCAAGTACCTGGTACCGGGTGACAGTTCGGCCGACTTGTTGACCCGAACCCTGGTCAACCGGGAACAGCCCCAATCCGTCACCGACGACTGGCTGGCCACCCTCCATGACGGCAGCCGGGTCGAGTTCCCCCGGGTACCCGGTGAGGTGGGCGCTCCCGCGGGTGTCTCCGGTGGTCTCACCAAGGAGCAGGACCGGATCGGTATGGTGCTGCGTGCGGCCACCGGAACCGGCCCCCAGCACTACGTCGTTCTGAAGGGCGAGGTGCGCCCGGTCTCCGACTTCACCGCCTGGCTGCTGATCAACTCACCGCAGACCGACCCGCTCAACATGGAGGGTGAGGCAACCCGAGTGGACGCGTCGTCACTCTCCCCGGAGTCGGAGGACTTCGGCGCCCAGTACCGCTGGCCGCTGCTCAAGGCCGAGCCGGTCAACTCCGCGGGCGGCGAACGCGACACGATCTGCAGTGTGCTGCGCAAGGTTGACGACAAGGGGCGTACGACGCTGTCGATGTGGGCCGGCTCCCGCTATCCGGCGGAGATCACCGCCGGTGGCACCAGCACCTATGTGACCCCCGGCACCGGTCTGCTCTACACCCAGATCCAGGGCGAGCAGGCCCAGCCCGACGGCTCGCTCTTCCTGGTGACCGACACCGGACTGCGGTACGCGGTGCAGGCCAACGGCGACAGCGACAGCGACCGCTCGGAGATCGGCACCGGTGATCAGCAGGGGCAGTCGGACGGCCGCCCTGAGCCGAGCGAGGCGCAGAACCGCCTGGGCTACGGCAAGGTCACTCCCGCCCTGGTACCGATCGTGTGGTCGGAGTTCCTGTCCAAGGGCCCCCGGCTCGACACCAACAGCGCGCGTCAGCCGCAGGGTTCGTAGGGGGTGGCCACCCATGCCGCGACTGTCCAGGAAAGCCGCTCTGCTCACCGCCGCGACCGCTCTGACGGGGTTGGCCGCCGCGCCCTCGTTCGCGTACGCCGTGGATGCCACGGGGCCAGGGACGGGCGGCACCTCCGACCGCCAGCACGGCAGGGATCTCACCCTGAACGGCAGCGGTGAGTGCACCATCCCCATGAAGGAGCAGATCCCGGGCATCCCCTGGCCGCTCCAGCGGGTCCTGCTGGACGAGCTCTGGCAGGACACCAAGGGCAAGGGGGTCCGGGTCGCGGTGATCGACACCGGCGTTGACAACAAGAATCCCCAGCTGAGCTCCGCCGTCGACGTATCCGCCGGTAAGGACCTGCTGCCCCCCGACAAGGAGGACCCGAGCGGTAACGCGGGGAAGACCAATGGCACGGTCGACGAGATCGGCCATGGCACCAAGGTCGCCGGGATCATCGCCGCCCGCCCCCGCAAGGGCACCGGCTTCGTGGGACTGGCGCCCGAGGCCACGATCATTCCGATCCGCCAGAACGACGAGAAGAACAGCGGTAGCGACAAGACCATGGCCACGGCGATCGACCACGCGATCGCCGAGGAGGCCGATGTCATCAACATCTCGCAGGACACGACCAAGGCGCTCGCCCCTGACTCGGCATTGGGACTCGCGGTGCGCCGGGCGCTGGAGAAGGACATCGTCGTCGTGGCGTCGGCGGGCAACGACGGCATGGACGGCAAGACGAAGAACACCTACCCCGCTGCCTTCCCCGGTGTCCTCGCCGTCGCCTCGTCCGACCGCAACAACGAGCGGGCGGCCTTCTCCCAGGCGGGTGACTTCGTCGGGATCGCCGCCCCCGGTGTGGACGTGGTCTCCACCGTCCCCGGCAACGGCCAGTGCGTCGACAACGGTACGAGCTTCTCGGCGCCCTATGTCGCCGGGGTCGCGGCACTGCTGAAGGCGAAGTACCCGAAGTGGAAGCCGCATGAGATCGTCGCCCAGATCGAGCAGACCGCCGAGCGCGGCATCAACGGTCGCGACGACTTCGTCGGGTGGGGCGTCATCGATCCGGTACGTGCGCTCAACGGCGAAAGCGGGCCGCCGCAGCAGGCGACCCCCGACCCCGGACCTGCCAGGGCCCCCGCGCCGGAGCCCGCCGAACTGACGCTCCACGAGACTCCGCAGGAGCGCGACGAACGGTACGCAACCTACGCACTGGGAATAGGCGTCGTCCTGGTAGCCGTGGTCGCCGGGACGGCGACGGTCGTCCGCGACACCCGGCGCAGGAGCGCCCGGTAGGACAAGTACGCCTTGTTACTTTGCAGTTGGAACAGCTGTATCGAGTCGATAGAGTGACAGTAGGACTGGGTGGAAACCCGTCCGCAACGGGGGCGGCATCCATACGGCTTCCGTCTACGTCACCGTCGAAGGAAGAAGGGGCACGATGTCGGGCAACAGGGACCTTGATGTCACTAGTGGCGAACTTGTCGGTCTATCCGGCAAGATCGACAAGTTTCAGCAGGAACTGAACAGCCGGATCACCTCGCTCAACGGCGTTGTGGACCGCATTCAGGCGGGCTGGAAGGGCGCGGCCCAGCAGGAGTACGACCGGGTGCAGGCCGAGCTCAACCGTCGACTGCGCGATGTGCAGCGCGACCTGGACAACCTCCAGCAGCTCGTGAAGATGAGCGCCGACGGCTTCGACGCCCAGGAGACCGAGCGCATCCAGGCCTTCCGCAAGATGGAGCCCGGACAGGGCAGCGCCATCCTCAACGTCTGAGCATCCGCGCACCCCTTGCACCACCATCGCCACTAGGAGCAAACCATGACGACTGCTGTCAATTACGACACGGTAACCACGGCGGCCAGCGATGTGCGCGCCACCTCCTCCTACCTCAACCAGCAGCTCCAGGACCTGCTGGGCCAGGTCAAGCAGGTCGCGGGGAACTGGCAGGGTGAGGCCCGCGAGGCCTACATCACCGTCCAGGGCAACATCGCCACCAACATGGACGGCCTCAACCAGGAGCTCGCCACCATCGCGCGCCTCCTGGACCAGGCCGTCGTCGGCTACCAGGACACCGACAAGGGCAACGCGGCCCGGTTCCGCATGATGCAGTGAACCAACCCTGCCCAGCAGAAGGGGGGTTGCCCGGCGATGCCGGGCAACCCCCCTTCTGGCGTCTCCTTCGTCAGGTCCCTACTTCAGGTCGAACTCCCCATCACGCGCCCCGAGGACAAAGGCCCGCCACTCGGCTTCGGTGTACCGCAGCACGGTGTCCGGGTCGAGCGACGAGCGCATCGCGACGGCCCCATCGGGAAGATGGGCGATCTCCACCCGCTCTTCGTCCTCGCTGGTGCCGGGGGCGCTCAGCCACTCCACACCGGAGATGTCCAGGGCGTACAGCTCGTCCTTCTCGCGTTCCTTGTCGGCTGCGTCAGCCATCGCGCTGTCCCTCCCACGGTTCGGTCAGACAAGGCGGCCCGCACCTGCGCAGGGCCACCTGCTGGGCCGCCCCTTCGGACGGCCCTGGACACCCTATGGGCGTCAGCGATCCGGCAGCCAGCCCACCTGGATCAGCGGCGCGCCACGCTTGCGCGAAACGAACGTGCCCCGGCCCGGAGGCATGGGCCGAGCCCGCACACTGCCCAGGATGTCGCCCTCACCCGGGTCCCCGGAGAGGATGACGCCCTGGGCGCCCAGCTCCTTGACCCGCTGCATGAACGTCTCGTACATCGCCCGTGACGCCCCCGCCGAACTACGGGCCACGATGAAGCGAATGCCCACATCGCGAGCGAACGGCAGGTGCTGCACCAACACCGACAGCGGATTGCCCGAGTTGGTGGCGACCAGTTCGTAGTCATCGATGATCACGAACAGTTGGGGACCCGTCCACCAACTGCGGTCCCGCAGCTGCTGCGGGGTGATGTCCGGCTTGGGCGCACGCTTGCCCATCACCGTACCGATGGCGTCCATGTGCATCTCCATGGCCGACGTCATCGGCGCGTACTCCAGGAGATGCGACGGGGCGACCGCCTCCAGCATGGTGCGCCGGTAGTCGCCCACCACGATCCTGGCCTGCTCCGGGGTGTATCGCTCGGTGATCTGCTTGGCGATCAGCCGCAGCAGCGCCGTCTTACCGGACTCGCTCTCACCGAAGACCAGGAAGAACGGATCGGTCTCGAAGTCGACGAACACCGGCTCCAGACTGGTCTCGTCGATACCGATCGCGATGCCGTGCTGCGGCTGCTCAAAGCCCTTGGGCAACTGCTCGGCGGGGAGCCTGCGCGGGAGCAGCCGGATGACCGGGGCCGGCGGCCCGCTCCAGTGGCTCTTCACCGACTGGACAAAGGCGGCGCAGCCTTCCGAGAGGTCGGTCGCCGAACTGACCGAGTCGATCCGCGGCAGCGCGGTCATGAAGTGCAGCTTCTCCGGGACCTGGCCACGACCGGGCACTCCGGTCGGAACGTTGGCCGCCACCTTGCGGTCGAACTCGGAGTCCATGACATCGCCGAGCCGTAGCTCCAACCGCCCCAGCATCTGGTCCTTCAGGGCCGCCCGCACCTCCATATAGCGCGCGGCGGTGATCACCACATGGATGCCGTAGCCAAGACCCCGCGAGGTCAGATCGGCGACGACCGGTTCCAACATCTCGTAGTCGTTCTTGAAGCCGCCCCAGCCGTCGATGACCAGGAAGACATCGCCCCAGGCCTCGCCGGGCAGATCACCCGCGGCCCGCCGACGGCGATAGGTGCCGATCGAGTCGATGCCGTTGGCGCGGAAGAACTCCTCGCGCCGGTTGAGCACGCCGAGCACCTCGGCGACCGCGCGCCGCACCCGCTCCGGGTCAAGCCGGGAGGCGACCCCGCCCACATGCGGGAGATCCGCCAGCGACGACAGACCGCCACCGCCGAAGTCCAGGCAGTAGAACTGCACTTCATGGGGGGTGTGGGTGAGCGCGAAGGACGAGACGAGCGTCCGCATCAGGGTGGACTTCCCGGACTGGGGGCCACCGACGATCATCATATGGCCGGCGGCTCCGGAGAAGTCCCGGTACAGCACCTCGCGCCGCTGCTCGAAGGGCTTGTCGATCAGACCCAGCGGAACGGTGAGACCACCCGGTCGGGTGTACTCGGTCGCGGTCAGCCCGCGGTCCGCGGTCGGCGCCAGCCCCGGCAGCAGTTGGTCCAGTGTGGGCGCCTGCTCCAGCGGCGGCAGCCACACCTGGTGCGCGGGCACCCCCTGCCCTTCCAGCCGGCGCACGATGACATCGAGCACGGTGTCCGCGTTCGCTTCGTCCTCCCCGCCGCGCGCCGCCGCCCCGGCGGTGGGGTCCGGGGCCGCGTACACCACCGGGACCGGGGTCGCGGTGAAGAGCGCGGGCCTTCGCTCGATGGGCAGCTGACCCGCTGAGAGATCCGGGCCGCCGGTGCGGTAGGTCCCGGAGACATACGCCGCCTTGAAGCGGGTCATCTCCTCCGTACCGAACTTCAGATAGCCCGACCCCGGCACCGACGGCAGATGGTAGGCGTCCGGCACCCCGATCGCCGCCCGGGACTCGGCCGCCGAGAACGTCCGCAGACCGATGCGGTACGACAGATAGGTGTCGAGGCCGCGGAGCTTGCCCTCTTCCAGCCGCTGGGACGCCAGCAGCAGATGCACCCCGAGTGAACGGCCGATCCGGCCGATCTGGATGAACATGTCGATGAAGTCGGGCTTGGCGGTGAGGAGTTCGGAGAACTCGTCGAGCACCAGCACCAGTGAGGCCAGCGGCTCCAGCGGAGCACCCGCGGCGCGTGCCTTCTCGTAGTCGTGGATGTTGGCGTAGTTGCCGGAGCGGTGGAGCAGTTCCTGCCGGCGCTGGAGCTCACCGCGGATCGCGTCTCCCATGCGGTCCACCAGCGTCAGATCGTCCGACAGGTTGGTGATCACGGCCGCCACATGCGGCATCTGCGACATGCCCGCGAAGGTCGCACCACCCTTGAAGTCGGCGAGTACGAAGTTCAAGGTCTCCGACGAATGGGTGACCGCGAGGCCGAGGACCAGGGTGCGCAGCAGCTCCGACTTGCCGGAACCGGTGGCGCCGACGCAGAGCCCGTGCGGACCCATGCCCTCCTGGGCCGCCTCCTTGAGGTCCAGCATCACCGGCTGGCCGTCCTCACCCACTCCGATCGGCACCCGCAGCCGCTCCGCCATGGACCGGGGCCGCCACGTACGGGCGACATCGACGCTCGCCGCGTCCCCCAGGTTCAGCAGATCGGTGAAGTCCAGATTGGCCAGCAGCGGCTCGTCGTCGTCCCCGCCACCGATCCGCAGCGGTGCCAACTGACGCGCCAGCGCCTCCGCGGCCGGCAGTGAGATCCCGTCCGGGACACCCTCGTACGCCACCCGGTGGCCGGACGCCAGGCGCAGTCTGCCCGGTCGCACCACGATCGACAGACCACCCCGCGGCTCATCGAGATCACCGGAGACCACCTCGATGATGGTCACTCCCTGCAAGCCCTCCGCCGCCGCGAACAGGGAATCCGGAGGCACCATCCCACCGTCGAGGACCACGACGACATGGGGCTGGTCGAGCACCGGCTGATTCTCCCGGCTGAACCGGGGCCGGCCCTCCAACCTGCTGTACAGCAGCTGTTCCAACTCGCCGAGGTCATCGCCGAACAGCCGCTTGGTGCCCGCCCCGTCGATCTGCCCCGGCACCTGGGTGTGCGGCAGCCACTTGGTCCAGTCCCAGCGTTCCACCGCACCCGGCATCGCCACCACGGCGACCATCAGGTCCTCGGGGGAGTGCAGTGTCACCAACTGGGTCACCAACGCCCGCGCGGCCGACTGCGCCGACTCGGGCTCCCCGGAAACCGTCAGATGGTAGAAGGCCCGCAGGGAGACCGCCATCGGCAGCCCGTCCAGCGAACCGTGCACCGCCAGGAACTGCTGCATCGCCCCCGCGGCCAACGGCTCCAGCTCATCCACGGGCGCCGTGTCCGGTGCGATGAGCGGCGTCGCCAACTGCTGGGCGCCGAGACCGACGCGGATCTGACCGAAATCATGGTCGCCGACCCGTCGCTCCCACACCCGCGACCCCTCGGCCACCAGCGACCAGAGCTGCTCCGGTTCGGGGTTCAGATACAGCTGTGCGTCCCGCTGCCTGCGGGCCGTCTTGCGGATCGTGCGCCGCGTCTGCGCGAGGTATTTGAGGTAGTCCCGCCGCACATCGGCCATTTGCCCCTGCGTACCGCGGCGGAATCTCACGACCTGGGCGATGACCATCGCCAGCGTTGACACCAGCATCAGCACACCCATGATGCGCATGAACGGAGGTGCCTGCGGCGAGAAGAAGAAGACCACCGACGACCCCATGCCGAGCACCGGCAGGATCTGCATCAACATGCCCTCTTGCTGCCCCCTGGGCAGCTCCGGAGGCGGCTCAAGAGCCAATGGATCAGTGGGCACTTCAGGCGGCAGGGACCTCGGCGGGCGTTTCACGACGATCAGGCTCACCGGAGCATCAATCCCTCAATACGGACGAAAAGCAGGTGCAGTTGAATGCAGGCGGGCAGCTTTCGTACCGACGCCCCCGTGAGCGGCGGGCCCCCTCCGCGCGACGGCGATCCTACTTGCAGACCAGCCCAAGATGTCCCGGTAGGGTGGCGCGCGCAGTGTGCGCAACCGCGAATCAGGGGGTCCAGACAGTGAGTACGACCACAGCGACCGGCTTCTGCCGTGTCACCGTCGTCGCGCCGGACAGCCGGATCGATGTCGCTCTTCCCGAGGACATCGCCGTAGCCGACGTCTACCCGGAGATCCTGCGGCTCACCGGCCAGACCCAGGCGGCCGGCACTCCCACCGGATTCCACCTCGTCCGCCGCGACGGCACCGTACTCGACGGCGCGCGCACCCTGGCCGCCCAGCAGATCCTGGACGGCGAAGTCCTCAGTCTGCGCCCGTTCGCCGAATCCCTCCCACCGGCCGTCTATGACGATGTGTCAGACGCCGTGGCGTCGGCCGTCCGCCGCGACCGCCACCTGTGGAGCGATGAACTCCTGCGCATCGCGGGCCAGCTCGGCGGAGTGGTGCTGCTGGTGCTGATGGGCTTCATCCTCTGGTTCGCCGACCCGGTCCACCACGACATGAACAGCCTGCCGGGGATCATCGCGGGCGCGGCCGGAGTCATCCTCACCGCCTTCGCCGGCGTCCGCGCCCGGGTCTACGCCGACCGCGCCAGCGCCGTCGCCCTCGGACTCGGCGCGCTGCCCCTGCTCCTGATCGCCGGCTCCGGCATCATCGCCCCCGACAGCGGCGACGGACCAGGACGACTCCAGTTCCTCCTCGGCTGCGTCACCGTCCTGGTCGCCTCGGTCGCCCTCGTCGCGCTCACCCCCAGCGGTGACGCGCCCTTCGTCGCCGCCACCTTCCTGAGCGCCACCGGCACCCTCGCCACCTTCATCGGCATCCTCACCGAGGCCACCGCCACCGAGACCGCGGCGGTCGTCGTCCCCGTCGCCATAGGGCTCGTCGCCTTCCTGCCCGGACTCTCCGCCCGCTTCGCCCGGCTCCCCATCGGCTACGCGTCACCCCGCAGCGCCGCCGAGGACGACTTCAACGCCGACCTCTCGGACCCCGCCGACCCCGGCGCCACGCCCGAACCGGTCGACGGCGAACGCATCGCCCTCCAGGCCCGCCGCGGCCATGAAATGCTCCTCGGCCTCGTCGGCGGCTGCGCGGCGGTCGTGGTCGGCTGCGCCGCCGTCCTCGGCTTCTCCAGCAGCTTCTGGGGCCAGCTGCTCGCCCTCGCCGCCGGCCTGGCGATGCTGCTGCGCGCCCGGCTCTTCCGCTACACCTCCCAGGTCGCCTGCGCCCTGGTCGCCGGCATCACCGCCATCGCACTCCTGGTCATCGGCCTCTCCCTCAACCCGCCGCTCGACCTGGTCAAGGACCTCGTGATGTACGGGGACCGCGGCGGACTCGACATCCGTACGGTCTGGCTCACCGCGGCCGTCGCCACCGGCGCCGCACTGATCACCGCCATCGGCCTCGTCATCCCGAAGAAGGGCCTGTCACCCTTCTGGGGCAGACTGCTCGACCTCACCGAGGGCCTCGTACTGCTCTCACTCGTCCCGCTCTGCCTCGCGGTCCTCGACGTGTACGCCGCCGCACGCTCCCTGACCAGCTAGGCGGCCCCTTTCCCGGCGGTAGCTGCGGGGGCTGGTCCGGACGCCCACAAAGGGGCTGGTACGCTGGGTGACGGCCGTTTGTGTACGCGCCCCCGGTTCTCTCTGGGAGCAGCGCCCATCGCGCCTTCGCCTGCGAGTAACGGAAGCCCCCCTGAGAACAAGACCAGGGGCACTCGTGGGCGCATCGAACACCACAGAGGAGTACCGAGTGTCTCTCGACGCCGCTACGAAGAAGCAGATCTTTACCGAGTTCGGCACCAAGGAGGGCGACACCGGCTCCCCCGAGGTCCAGGTCGCCATGCTCTCGCGCCGGATCTCGGACCTGACCGAGCACCTCAAGACGCACAAGCACGACCACCACTCCCGTCGTGGTCTGCTGATCCTGGTTGGCCAGCGTCGCCGTCTGCTGCAGTACCTGGCCAAGAAGGACATCCAGCGCTTCCGTACGCTGGTCGACCGCCTCGGCATCCGCCGCGGTGCGGCCGGCGGTGCCAAGTAAGACGCCACGTGGAGGGAGCGGTTCCCCCGTAACAAGGGGACCGCTCCCTTTGCTGTACGTGCGCGACATACCACCCGGCATTTACTCTGGTGTGGTCACACAAAGCAAGAGTGACGCCCCAGCGCACGACCCCCAGCACTACCCCTAGCACCACTGAATGTGCGAGAAGCCGACTCGCCGCCGCCGGTCCTCGGTAGTGGCTCCCGGAAACCGGACCACCGGTGCCCCCGGGTGCTTCGATCGAAGACCGGCCCCAGGCACGAGAGCTTCTCCGCCACGTCCCCCCGCCACACGGGCGCCGGGACACAAGACGCAAAGTAACGGAGAAATCACTAGTGGAGAACGAGACCCACTACGCCGAGGCCGTCATTGACAACGGTTCCTTCGGCACCCGCACCATCCGCTTCGAGACGGGCCGCCTGGCCAGGCAGGCCGCCGGCTCCGCCGTGGCGTATCTGGACGACGACACCATGGTGCTGTCGGCCACCACCGCTTCCAAGAAGCCCAAGGACCAGCTGGACTTCTTCCCCCTGACGGTCGACGTCGAGGAGCGGATGTACGCGGCCGGCAAGATCCCCGGCTCCTTCTTCCGCCGCGAGGGCCGGCCCTCCGAGGACGCGATCCTCACCTGCCGCCTGATCGACCGCCCGCTGCGCCCCTCCTTCAAGAAGGGTCTGCGCAACGAGATCCAGGTCGTCGCGACGATCATGGCGCTCAACCCCGACCACCTGTACGACGTCGTGGCCATCAACGCCGCCTCGGCCTCCACCCAGCTGGCCGGTCTGCCCTTCTCCGGTCCGATCGGCGGCGTCCGCGTCGCACTGATCAAGGGCCAGTGGGTCGCCTTCCCGACGCACACCGAGCTGGAGGACGCCGTCTTCGACATGGTCGTCGCCGGCCGTGCCCTCGAAGACGGCGATGTCGCGATCATGATGGTCGAGGCCGAGGCGACCGAGAAGACCATCGCGCTGGTCAAGGGCGGTGCCGAGGCTCCGACCGAGGAGATCGTCGCCGCTGGTCTGGACGCCGCGAAGCCCTTCATCAAGGTCCTCTGCAAGGCCCAGGCCGACCTCGCCGCCAAGGCCGCCAAGCCGGTCGGCGAGTTCCCGGTCTTCCTGGACTACCAGGACGACGTGTACGAGGCACTGTCCTCGGCCGTCAAGGACGAGCTGACCCAGGCGCTCACCATCGCGGGCAAGCAGGACCGCGAGAGCGAGCTGGACCGCGTCAAGGAGCTCGCGGCCGAGAAGCTGCTCCCGGCCTTCGAAGGCCGCGAGAAGGAGATCTCCGCCGCCTACCGCAGCCTGACCAAGGCCCTGGTGCGCGAGCGCGTCATCAAGGACAAGGTCCGCATCGACGGCCGTGGCATCACGGACATCCGTACGCTGGCCGCCGAGGTCGAGGCGATCCCGCGCGTCCACGGCTCCGCGCTGTTCGAGCGTGGCGAGACCCAGATCCTGGGCGTCACCACCCTGAACATGCTCCGCATGGAGCAGCAGCTGGACACCCTTTCCCCGGTGACCCGCAAGCGCTACATGCACAACTACAACTTCCCGCCGTACTCCGTCGGTGAGACCGGCCGCGTGGGCTCGCCCAAGCGCCGCGAGATCGGCCACGGCGCGCTCGCCGAGCGCGCGATCGTGCCCGTCCTGCCGACCCGCGAGGAGTTCCCCTACGCGATCCGCCAGGTCTCCGAGGCCCTCGGCTCCAACGGCTCCACCTCCATGGGCTCGGTCTGCGCCTCCACCATGTCGCTGCTGAACGCCGGTGTGCCGCTGAAGGCCCCCGTCGCCGGTATCGCCATGGGCCTGATCTCCCAGGAGATCGACGGCCAGACGCACTACGTCGCCCTCACCGACATCCTCGGTGCGGAGGACGCCTTCGGTGACATGGACTTCAAGGTCGCCGGTACGAAGGAATTCGTCACCGCCCTCCAGCTCGACACCAAGCTGGACGGCATCCCCGCCTCCGTCCTGGCCGCGGCCCTCAAGCAGGCCCGCGACGCTCGCCTCCACATCCTCGACGTGATGATGGAAGCGATCGACACCCCGGACGAGATGTCCCCCAACGCCCCGCGGATCATCACCGTCAAGATCCCCGTGGACAAGATCGGCGAGGTCATCGGCCCGAAGGGCAAGATGATCAACCAGATCCAGGAGGACACCGGCGCCGAGATCACGATCGAGGACGACGGCACCATCTACATCGGTGCCGCCGACGGCCCGGCCGCCGAGGCCGCCCGCGCCACGATCAACAGCATCGCCAACCCGACCATGCCGGAGGTCGGCGAGCGCTACCTGGGCACGGTCGTCAAGACGACCACCTTCGGTGCGTTCGTCTCGCTGCTCCCCGGCAAGGACGGTCTGCTGCACATCTCGCAGATCCGCAAGCTCGCCGGTGGCAAGCGCGTGGAGAACGTCGAGGACGTGCTCGCGGTCGGTTCCAAGGTCCAGGTCGAGATCGCCGAGATCGACTCCCGCGGCAAGCTCTCCCTGATCCCCGTGATCGACGGCGAGTCCGACGCCGGCGGCTCCGAGGACAAGGACGACGCTGCCAAGTGACGTCGCGCAGCTCACGAGCGACGGCCCGCCCCTCTTCGAAGGCGCGGGCCGTCGCCCGTACCCAAACACTTCTGCAGGGTGAGAACGGCATCGGCACCGTCCGCCGCACCACCCTCCCCGGCGGTCTGCGGATCGTCACCGAGACCCTGCCGTCCGTACGCTCCGCCACCTTCGGCATCTGGGCGCACGTCGGCTCCCGCGATGAGACGCCGTCCCTGAACGGCGCCACCCACTATCTGGAGCACCTCCTCTTCAAGGGCACCAAGCGCCGCTCCGCCCTGGACATCTCCTCGGCGATCGACGCGGTCGGCGGTGAGATGAACGCCTTCACGGCGAAGGAGTACACCTGCTACTACGCGCGGGTCCTCGACACCGATCTACCGCTCGCCATCGACGTGGTCTGCGACATGCTCACCGGCTCCCTGATCCTCCAGGAGGACGTGGACGCCGAGCGCGGGGTGATCCTCGAGGAGATCGCCATGACCGAGGACGACCCGGGCGACTGCGTGCACGACCTCTTCGCCCACACCATGCTCGGCGACACCCCCCTGGGCCGCCCGGTCCTCGGCACCGTCGACACGGTGAACGCGCTCACCGCCGACCGGGTCCGCCGCTTCTACCAGAAGCACTACGACCCCACCCATCTGGTGGTCGCGGCCGCGGGCAATGTCGACCACGCCACCGTCGTGCGCCAGGTCCGCCGCGCCTTCGAGAAGGCCGGCGCCCTGACCGTCACGGACGCGGTCCCCCTCGCCCCCCGCGACGGACACCGCTCGGTACGCACCGCCGGCAAGGTCGAACTGCTGGGCCGCAAGACCGAGCAGGCCCATGTGGTCCTCGGGATGCCGGGTCTCGCCCGTACCGATGACCGCCGCTGGGCGCTGGGCGTACTGAACACCGCACTCGGCGGCGGTATGTCCTCCCGCCTCTTCCAGGAGGTACGGGAGAAGCGCGGCCTCGCCTACAGCGTGTACTCGTACACCACGGGCTTCGCCGACTGCGGACTCTTCGGCGTCTACGCCGGCTGCCGCCCGAACCAGGTCCACGACGTCCTCAAGATCTGCCGGGACGAACTGGACCGAGCGGCGTCCGACGGGCTCACGGACGACGAGATCGGCCGCGCCATCGGCCAGCTCTCCGGCTCCACCGTCCTCGGCCTCGAAGACACCGGCGCGCTGATGAACCGTATCGGCAAGAGCGAGCTGTGCTGGGGAACCCAGATGTCCGTCGATGAGATGCTGGCCCGGATAGCCGCCGTCACCCCGGACGAGGTACGCGATGTCGCGTCCGAGGTCCTGGGGCACCGCCCCTCACTCGCGGTGATCGGCCCACTGAAGGACCGCCAGGCGGACCGGCTCCAAGAAGCGGTCTCCTAACCACACGATCACCACCCGAGTCACCACACGAGGGAAAGAAACGCATGAGCAAGCTGCGCGTGGCAGTCATCGGCGCCCGGGGCCGTATCGGCTCCGAAGCGGTACGTGCCGTCGAAGCCGCCGACGACCTGGAACTCGTCGCCGCCCTCGGCCGGGGGGACGAACTGGAGACCCTGGCCGAAGCGGGCGCCGAGGTCGTGGTCGAGCTGACCACACCGGACTCGGTGATGGGCAACCTCGACTACTGCGTCGGCCAGGGAATGCACGCGGTCGTCGGTACCACCGGCTGGACCGATGACCGCCTCGCGCAGCTGAACGGCTGGCTCGCCGCCTCGCCGAGGACCGGAGTGCTGATCGCGCCGAACTTCTCCATCGGCGCGGTCCTCACCATGAAGTTCGCCCAGCAGGCGGCCCGCTACTTCGAGTCCGCCGAGGTCATCGAACTCCACCACCCGAACAAGGCGGACGCCCCCAGCGGCACCGCCACCCGCACCGCGCAACTGATCGCGGCGGCCCGCGCGGAGGCCGGCTGCGCCCCGCAGCCGGACGCGACGGTCACCGCACTCGACGGCGCCCGCGGCGCGGACGTCGACGGTGTCCCGGTCCACGCGATCCGGCTGCGCGGTCTGCTGGCCCACCAGGAGGTCCTGCTCGGCGGCGAGGGCGAGACCCTGACCATCCGGCATGACTCCCTGCACCACAGCAGCTTTATGCCAGGCATCGTGCTCGGCGTTCGACGCGTAGTGTCCACCCCGGGCCTCACCTTCGGCCTGGAACACTTCCTCGATCTGGCCTGAGGGCTCTGCACCCATGCGCGCGAAGATCACTTACCTTGTCCTGGCTGCCGCCCTGGTCGTCTACTTCGTCCTGGTCGGCAGCAGGGGCGTGATGCTCCTCCAGCAGGGCACTCTGATCACCGTCACCTTCGGGGTGGCGGTGCTGATCCTGCCGGTGATCGGTATCTGGTTCCTCTGGAAGAACACCCAGTTCGTGACCAGGGCCAACCGTCTCGCCACCGAACTGGAGGCCGAGGGCGGCCTCCCGGTGGACGAGTTGGTACGCCTGCCCAGCGGCAGGATCGACCGCGATTCCGCGGACCAGGTCTTCGCCCGGCGCCGCGCCGAGACGGAGGCCGCCCCCGACGACTGGCGCAACTGGTTCCGTCTCGCCGTCGCCTACCACGACGCTCGCGACACCCCCCGTGCCCGCAAGGCGATGCAACGGGCGATCACCCTCCACGCGGCGACCCCGAAGGCGACCCAGAAGTAGTCCCCGCTGGATCAGTGGAGTCGGCCTCGCCCGGGTGTACGGCGTAGGCCCGGGCGGCACATCGGAGATACCCCGCCCCGAAACGCGTCGCAAGAACCAGCCCCGCCGGCGCTGGGCCACGGGAGCGCGGCCCCGCCTCACGCCTTCTGGTACTCCGACCCCCACGCCTCAACGGTGTCCGCCGCCCGATCGAAAGCCTCGACGCGCGACAGGAAGTCCGCGTTGTGGTCGGTCAGCAGGAGTAGCGGCTCGCTCGACCCCTTCCGTACGAGAAGGAGCGCCTGCCCCTGGACGGTCCGGGGCAGCCCCAGCCACCGCACGGGCTGCTGTGCCGTCCGTACCTCCGCGATCTGGTCCCACGCCACCGTGGTCGTGATGAGGAGCGCCACCCGCCGCAGCCCATGGCGGCTCACCCACACACCCATCCGCAGAAGTCGCAGCGCCGCGGCGATCACGGTGAGCCCCAGCGCCATACACACGGCGGCCCCACCCAGCTCACCGGCGAAAGCGGTGATCATCCCGGCGATGAGCACAAAAGAGGCGAGGAGGAGCAGCACCGCGGCTGTTCCCACCCGCCAGGGCCCGGGACGGTAGGGCCGCCGCCAAAGGTCATGATCGTCGAAGGGCAGCGCAACATCGTCCGCGTTCGCGTCAAATGTGCGATCCGCCGTCAGAAAGGGCAAGGGCACGACTGATCCTCACTCACCAGCACACGGGGATGGGGCTGTGACGGGTGAGGCTACCGAGGTGTCCCTCGACCGACCACCCCAGGGGGGCCGTACGAGTCAGCGCCGCTCGGTGGCCTCGGACTGCTGGCCGTGAGCCGGCACCGCGCTGGACTCCAGCGAGGGCATCCCCAGGAGCAGTGAACCGACGAGACCGGCGACGACGGTCAGCCCGATCAGCGTACGACCGCCGAGCTGAGAGATACTCGGGCGTTCCCGTGGCGGTGGAGTGACGTTACTGCGGAAGTTGTTCTGCTCGGCTACGAACGAAAACGGGACGGCCTCCCGCCGGCGGAACATCAGGAACTCTCCTTGATTCGGACTCGGTGCTGTCACACCTATAGACGTATGGAAGGCCGAATCGGTGCCCGATTTCGCCGGGCGGATCGAAGGACGCCGGCCCTCATCCCGTACGAAACGGCGGGCGAAGGTTGCTGGACCGGCTGAAACATGCTGGTCAATCGGGTCTCGCCGGCCAAGGGCCGACGAAGGAGGGGCGAAGGGGTGGACTAGAGTGGTCGCCGCCCACGCAGCCCTTGGAAGGACCCTCCTGGTGACCGACACTCCCGACGAGTCCGCACCCCCCAGCTTCCGCGCCGATGTCAGCGTCGAGCTGGTGAAGCACGCCGCGCAGGACTCCGATGTGCTCTGGGCCGCGCGCGTCTCCACGGCTGGTGAACAGTCCTTGGCGGAGCTGCAGAAGGACCCCGAGCGCTCCAAGGGGCTCATCAACTACCTGATGCGCGACCGTCACGGCAGCCCCTTCGAGCACAACTCGATGACGTTCTTCATCAGCGCCCCGATCTTCGTCTTCCGCGAGTTCATGCGCCACCGGGTGGGCTGGTCGTACAACGAGGAGTCCGGCCGTTACCGGGAGCTCCAGCCGGTCTTCTACGTACCCGGTCAGGACCGCAAACTGGTGCAGGAGGGCCGCCCGGGCAAGTACGTCTTCATCGACGGCACCCCCGAGCAGCACAAGGTCGTCAGTGAGGCGATGGAAGACTCCTACCGACGGTCGTACGAGACCTACCAGGAGATGCTCGCCGCCGGTATCGCCCGCGAGGTCGCCCGCGCGGTCCTGCCCGTGGGCCTCTTCTCCTCCATGTACGCGACCTGCAACGCCCGCTCGCTGATGCACTTCCTCGGTCTGCGCACCCAGCACGAACAGGCGAAGGTCCCGTCCTTCCCGCAGCGGGAGATCGAGATGGTCGGCGAGCGGATGGAAGAGCACTGGGCCCAGCTGATGCCGCTCACCCATTCCGCCTTCAACGCGAATGGCCGTATCGCACCCTGAGCCACCGGAACCCCGTGTTTTGTATGTCTCTCGTTCTGCGACCCAAGGGGTGGCCCGGGCCTGACACCTGGGCGGGGCGGCGAGACAGATGTACGGATTCACCCGGCGAAGTGTCCACATTGCGGTGTTTCGTGAAGTTCATCTAGGCTGATCAAACGGACCCGGCACTGCCTGAACCCCCGAGCAGGCAGTGCCGGGTTCCTTAGGTCACGTCGTACGTCACGCCCCCTCAAGGGACACAGTGTGCTGAGCAACGAGTAGCGTGTTACCCATGGCTCCGATCTCCACTCCGCAGACCCCCTTCGGGCGGGTCCTCACCGCCATGGTCACGCCATTCACGGCGGACGGCGCACTCGACATCGACGGCGCACAGCGTCTGGCGGCCCATCTGGTGGACGCAGGCAATGACGGCCTCGTCATCAACGGCACCACCGGAGAATCGCCCACCACCAGCGACGCGGAGAAAGACCAGCTCGTACGAGCCGTACTGGAAGCGGTCGGAGATCGCGCGCAGGTCGTGGCCGGTATCGGCACCAACGACACCCGCCACAGCATGGAACTGGCCCGCACGGCCGAGCGCGCCGGCGCACACGGCCTGCTCGCGGTGACGCCGTACTACAACAAGCCCCCTCAAGAGGGTTTGCTCCGCCACTTCTCGGCCATCGCCGACGCCACCGAGCTGCCGGTGATGCTCTATGACATCCCTGGCCGCAGTGGCGTCCCGATCGACACCGAGACCATCGTCCGGCTCGCCGAACACCCCAGGATCGTCGCGAACAAGGACGCCAAGGGCGATCTCGGGCGCGCCAGCTGGGCCATCGCCCGGAGCGGCCTGGCCTGGTACTCCGGCGACGACATGCTCAACCTCCCCTTGCTGTCGGTCGGCGCGATCGGCTTTGTCTCCGTCGTCGGCCATGTCGTCACCCCTGAGCTGCGCTCCCTGGTCGATGCCCATGCCAACGGTGACGTCCAGAAGGCCACCGAGATCCATCAGCGTCTGCTCCCCGTTTTCACGGGTATGTTCCGGACACAGGGCGTCATCACCACCAAGGCCGCCCTCGCTCTTCTCGGCCTCCCGTCCGGTCCCCTCAGGCTCCCCCTCGTGGAGCTGTCCCCGGAGGAGACGGCCCAGCTGAAGATCGACCTCAGCGCTGGTGGGGTACAGCTCTGACCACACACTTCACAACTGAATAAGCCAAGTGAACCGATCGACAACGATCGGGTACAGAAACAGCAAGTGCACGAATGTCACGTACGCCACGTGTCCTCAGCGGCACGTGGCGTACGTGGTGAGGAGAGTCTTTTGAGCCATCCGCATCCCGAACTCGGCCCCCCGCCGAAGCTCACCAAGGGTGGACTACGCGTCACCCCGCTGGGCGGGCTCGGTGAGATCGGTCGGAACATGACGGTCTTCGAAGTCGACGGCCGATTGCTTGTCGTCGACTGCGGTGTTCTCTTCCCCGAGGAGGAGCAGCCCGGAATCGACCTGATCCTGCCCGACTTCACCACCATCAGAGATCGCCTCGACGACGTCGAGGGGATCGTCCTCACCCATGGTCACGAGGACCACATCGGTGGTGTCCCCTTCCTGCTCCGGCTGAAGCCGGACATCCCCCTGATCGGCTCCAAGCTGACCCTCGCACTGATCGAGGCGAAGCTCCAGGAGCATCGCATCCGGCCGTACACCCTTGAGGTCTCCGAGGGGAACCGCGAGCGCATCGGACCCTTCGACTGCGAGTTCATCGCCGTCAACCACTCCATTCCGGACGCTCTCGCGGTCGCCATTCGCACCCCCGCGGGGATGGTGGTCCACACCGGCGACTTCAAGATGGACCAGCTGCCGCTGGACAACAGGCTCACTGACCTGCACGCCTTCGCCCGGCTCAGCGAGGAGGGCATCGATCTTCTGCTGTCCGACTCGACCAATGCCGAGGTCCCGGGCTTTGTCCCGCCTGAGCGCGAGATCTCCAATGTGCTGCGCCAGGTGTTCGCGAACGCCCAGAAGCGGATCATCGTGGCGAGCTTCGCCAGCCATGTGCACCGCATCCAGCAGATTCTCGACGCGGCGCATGAGTACGGCCGCCGGGTCGCGTTCGTCGGTCGCTCCATGGTCCGCAACATGGGCATCGCCCGCGATCTCGGCTACCTGCGCGTTCCCGCCGGTCTCGTCGTGGACCTCAAGACGCTCGACGATCTGCCGGACCACCAGGTGGTCCTGGTCTGTACGGGCTCACAAGGCGAGCCGATGGCAGCCCTGTCCCGGATGGCCAACCGCGACCACCAGATCCGTATCGTCCAAGGCGACACGGTGATCCTGGCGTCCTCCCTGATCCCGGGCAACGAGAACGCGGTCTACCGCGTGATCAACGGCCTCACCCGGTGGGGCGCGAACGTCATCCACAAGGGCAACGCCAAGGTCCATGTGTCCGGCCATGCCTCGGCGGGCGAGCTGCTGTACTTCTACAACATCTGCAAGCCCAAGAACCTGATGCCGGTCCATGGCGAATGGCGTCACCTTCGGGCGAACGCGGAGCTCGGCGCGCTCACCGGGGTTCCCAAGGACCGCATCGTCATCGCCGAGGACGGCGTCGTGGTCGACCTCATCGACGGCAAGGCCAGGATCGTCGGCAAGGTCCAGGCCGGCTATGTCTATGTGGACGGCCTCTCGGTCGGCGATGTCACCGAGTCCTCCCTCAAGGACCGACGCATCCTCGGAGACGAGGGCTTCATCTCCGTCTTCGTGGTCGTCGACTCCACCACCGGCAAGGTCGTGGGCGGTCCTCATGTGCAGGCCCGCGGCTCCGGCATCGACGACGCGGCTTTCGGCGATGTGCTCCCGAAGATCGAGGACGCGATCGCCAAGTCGGCTTCCGACGGCGTCGTGGAACCGCATCAACTCCAGCAGTTGGTACGGCGCGCGGTGGGCAAGTGGGTCTCCGACACCTACCGGCGCCGCCCGATGATCCTCCCCGTGGTGGTCGAGGTCTGACAGCCTGACGTCGCGCTTCCTGGAGCGGAGCGCCTCGATTTGCATCGAGGCGCTCCGCTCCAG
>NZ_JAMQAW010000051.1 GCF_023701525.1 Streptomyces albipurpureus | reverse complement strand
GCGAAACCCACACCACACCAACCCACCCTGACCAGCTAACCAACCACCCCCACACAACGGGGGAACCTCAAGCCCGGGTGCCCAAGGCCTCGCCCACAGGCAACCCCCGCCGAAATGAGCACCCCGCCAAGGGGACACCCCCAGCCTGTCCGGCGTTTGAGGACGGAACCCCCCACCCCAGGTGGGAACACCGAAAGCGGGCACGCCCAGCCCATGGACCCAAGGCCTCTGGCACAGGCACCCCCGCCAACGAAAGCACCCCCACGGCGACCCACCCCAGCCTGTCCGGCGTTTGAGGACGGAACCCCCCACCCCCGGTGAGGACGCCCGACACGAGGGCGTCGAGCCCAAGCACCCCGTGCCTCGGGCACAGGCAACCCCCGCCGAAATGAGCACCCCGCCCAGGTGAGGACAACCACCGCAGGAGCCCCCAGCTCAGGCCCTCCCCAACCCCAGGGGCGCCAGCCCCACCCGCGGGGTACCCTCCCTCGCAGGGCAAGTTGGCCGATGGGGGAGAACGTGGTCGCTGATGTCGTCAGCGTGCTGGCCGAGGTTGCCCGGGACGCCGCCCACCGCGACGCCGGACTCCCCGCCTGCCCGAGTTGTACCCACCCCCCGGTGGTCCTGGCGAACCGGGACGACGGGACGGTCGTGCGGCACGGGACCGCCGTCGCCAAGGCGCATGCCCCGGGTACGGACACCCTCGGCCACCGTGTGCGGCTCGCCTTCGCCGCCCACCCCCGGCTTCGCGGGATTCTGCTCCCACCGCTCCCTGTCGCCAGGGACCTCGCGGACGCTCGCCCGGTCACCGGATGGCCCTACGGCCTACCGGTCGACCCCGTGGAACCCGATGCCGCCCCCTGGGAGGAGGCCGCCGTCCTTCTGGCGCGGCTTCACCGCCTTGGGCCCGCCGATCTGCCCGGGCCGCTGCCTCCCATGCGAGGACCCGCCAAGGTCGCCCGTGCCATGGCCCGGATGCGAGCCGCTGCTGCTCAGGAGCACGCGGCGGCTTCGGCCGTTGTGGAGAAGGCGTGGACGGGCCTGCCCGCGTGGGCCCGTGGTGAGGCGCCCGCGCCGCCCAGCGAAACGGTCTGCCACGGCGATCTGCATCTGGGCCAGTTGGTGCGCTATCCGGCCACGAGCGGTCCTTGGCTGCTGATCGACGTCGACGATCTGGGGCTTGGCGACCCGGCTTGGGATCTGGCCCGCCCGGCGGCCTGGTTCGCGGCCGGGCTGCTGGCCCCGGAGATCTGGCTGAGGTTCCTGGGTGCGTACACGAAGGAAGGGGGCCCCGCCGTCCAGGGGAGTGATCCCTGGCCCGCGCTCGATGTGCCGGCCCGGGCATTGACGGTTCAGACGGCGGCTCTCTCCCTGGCGAAGGCGACGGCCGAGCTTCGGGCGCCGGACGAGGTGGATGAGGCGGTGATCGACGCCTGTGCTCGAATCGCTTCGCTCTCAGCGGAGTTGGAGTCCGCACGTCCGGCGTAGGCTGCTGATGTCGCCGGGATCATGCCGGCGGTATGACCGAACGGCAAGGAGTTGAGCCTCACGATGCAGTGTCCCAAGTGTCATGCGCCGATGCACACCTACAACCGCAACGGCATCCAGATCGAGCAGTGCAGCGGCTGCCGGGGAATATTCCTTGACTACGGCGAGCTTGAGGCGCTGACGCGGGTGGAGTCACAGTGGGCGCAGCCCGCTCCTCCGCCCCCGCCGCCCGCGCCGGGTGCGCCGCACGCTCCCGCCTGGGGTGCTCCGCAGCATGGTGGACACCACGGTGGCCACCATGGCGGTCACCACCGTCAGCGTGGCTTCGGTCGCATGCTCTTCTCTTCATGATCCGGATGGCAGCCCCTGGCTGACCCGGAACGACAGAACCCCCGGCCACGATGATCATGGCCGGGGGTTCTGGCTGGTGCGCGATACTGGGATTGAACCAGTGACCTCTTCCGTGTCAGGGAAGCGCTCTCCCGCTGAGCTAATCGCGCAGGTCGAACCGTACTTTTTTGGCGTTCTTCATGCACTTGCGTGCGCGATACTGGGATTGAACCAGTGACCTCTTCCGTGTCAGGGAAGCGCTCTCCCGCTGAGCTAATCGCGCGGAGAATCCCGAAGGATTCAGTGGACGATACTGGGATTGAACCAGTGACCTCTTCCGTGTCAGGGAAGCGCTCTCCCGCTGAGCTAATCGTCCTTGGAGGTGGAGACGGGATTTGAACCCGTGTAGACGGCTTTGCAGGCCGTTGCCTCGCCTCTCGGCCACTCCACCCGGAGTGCTGCGGGGGTTCGGGAAGATCCCCCACATCGAGCGGACGACGAGATTCGAACTCGCGACCCTCACCTTGGCAAGGTGATGCTCTACCAACTGAGCCACGTCCGCTTGTCATTTCCGGAGCGTTCAAGCGTCCCGGCGACGTGTTGAACTCTAGCGGATTACTGAGCCAGCACAAAAACGCGTTTCCGCAGCGTGCTGACTTGTATTCACCCCGCAGTGCCTGGCCGGTACCCCGGTTGGGTCAAGAGCGCCGGTCAGGGGCTCGGGCGGCTCCGGTCATACACTCGCAGATGTGCACCACCTCGTTCCGCTGGCCCGCTTCGGCCCGCTCATAGCCTCCGACCTCCGAGATGTCACCAGCGACCCTGCCGCCCTTGACTCCGCTGGCTTCTGGGCGGTTGCCGCTGACTTCGAGGGCGGTCTGACCTGCGCTCGCTTCGGTGATGTGCGTACGGGACCGGTACCCGCGCCGGTGCCGGGGCGCTGGCGCGGACCGGCCGCGGACCGGTGGGTCTCCTCGCTGGACCGGGCGGGCTATATCGCGGGTGTGCACCGCATTCGTGAGCACATCGCGGCTGGCGAGGTCTATCAGGCCAATCTCTGCCGAGTGCTGTCCGCACCACTGCCCGACCCGGACGCGGCCGATGTCGATGCCTTGACCGCACTCCTTGCCCAAGGTAATCCGGCTCCCTTTGCCGGAACGATTCGGCTGCCTTCCCATGGCGTGGAGATCGCCACCGCGTCGCCCGAGCTCTATCTTCGCCGCACCGGGGACATCGTCGAATCGGGGCCGATCAAGGGTACCGGCCGTACCGCCGAGGACCTGCTGGAGAAGGACCACGCCGAGAACGTCATGATCGTGGATCTGGTCCGCAATGACCTGGGCCGGGTCTGTGCCGTCGGTAGCGTCACCGTTCCGCAACTGTGTGCCATCGAGCCCCACCCCGGTCTCGTCCATCTGGTGTCGACCGTACGGGGGGAACTCGGTCCCAAGGACGGGTGGCAGGACCTCCTCCGTGCCACGTTCCCGCCCGGTTCGGTGACCGGCGCTCCCAAGTCGAGCGCGTTGAGGATCATCGAGGCGCTGGAGACCGCTCCCCGCGGTCCGTACTGCGGAGGCGTCGGTTGGGTAGACGCCGACCGTGGCACCGGTGAGCTAGCCGTGGGGATACGTACGTTCTGGATTGATCGAACCCCGCCGACCGGTGCGGTTCTGCGCTTTGGCACCGGCGCCGGCATCACCTGGGGCTCTGACCCCGAGCGGGAGTGGGACGAGACCGAACTCAAGGCCGCCCGGCTGCTCGCGATAGCGTCGGACCCGGACGACCGGGGACGAATGAGGCAAGCGGAAGGACCAGCGAGATGAAGCTTTGGGTCAACGGTGGATTGAGGGACGCCGATGAGGCCCGGGTGTCGGTGCTCGACCATGGCCTCACCGTGGGGGACGGTGTCTTCGAGACCCTGAAGACGGTCGGTGGAAGGCCTTTCGCACTCACCCTCCACCTGGAACGACTCAGCCGCTCGGCGGCCGGACTCGGACTGCCCGAGCCCGACCACGACGAGGTACGTCACGCCTGTGCCGCCGTACTCGATGCCAACCCCCTCGACCGCGGGCGGCTGCGTATCACCTACACCGGCGGAGTCTCCCCGCTCGGCTCGGACCGCGGCACCGCGAGCCCGACCCTGGTGGTCGCGGTGGGCGTCAGCAAGTCCCCCGCGGCGACGACCGCGGTGATCACCGTGCCGTGGACACGCAATGAACGCGGCGCGGTCGCCGGGCTGAAGACCACGTCCTACGCGGAGAACGTCGTCGCGCTCGCCAAGGCCGCCGAACAGGGCGCGTCGGAGGCACTCTTCGCCAACACCGTCGGTCAGCTCTGCGAGGGCACCGGTTCCAACGTCTTCGTCGTGGTCGATGGTGAGCTGCACACCCCGCCGGTGTCCTCCGGCTGCCTCGCGGGCATCACCCGTGCTCTGACTGTGGAGTGGACCGGCGCTCAGGAGACCGAGCTGCCCTTCGACGTCCTGGCGCGGGCCGAGGAGATCTTCCTGACCTCCAGTCTGCGTGATGTGCAGGCGGTGCACCGGGTGGATGGCCGCCAGCTCACGGACGCGCCGGGCCCGGTGAGTGCCAAGGCGATGCGGGTCTTTGAGGAGCGTGCCGCCGCCGACGCCGATCCCCGTATCGGATAGCCCGCGCGGATCGCTCGGTAAAACCCCGTGACGGACGGCCGTGGGACAGGTACAACACCCCTGATGACCACCACCCTGCGGCCGACCGGGCCGCTTCAGGAAGAGGCGGACGGTGCGCGGTCACGCGCATACGAGGTCTGTGTCAACAGCCGGCCCGTCGGGACGATCGAGATCGCCACGCTGCCCTCGCTCGGCCCTTGGGCGGGCACCATCCGATCGTTGCGGATCGAGGCCCCTGACCGCGGGCGAGGCCGGGGCACGGTTGCCGCGCTCGCTGCCGAGGAGGTGCTCAGGGCCTGGCGCTGCACCCAGATCCAGGTGTCGCTACCCCCGGAGTCCATCGAGGCGGCGCGGCTGGCCACCGCCCTCGGCTATGTCGAGCGCAGCCGCAATATGAGCAAGCCCCTCAACGGGCCGCCGCCTTCGCTGCCCGAGGGCGTTCGCGCCCGTTCGATGACCGACGGTGAGTTCGCCGTCTGGTGGGAGACGGGTCTCAAGGGATACGCACGCAGCTGGGCCGCACGGGGACTCTCGCCCGATCAGGCACTTGCCAAGGCCGAGGCCGACCGCACCGCTGGACTGCCCGACGGCCTTGCCACCGCTGGAGTCCGGCTGGAGGTCCTCGTCTCCCAGGGCGAGACGGTCGGACATCTCTATCTGGGGCGGGGGGAGATCAGGCCTGGGGAGCGGGGCGCCTATGTCTATGAGGTCGAGGTCGTTGAGGCGCATCGGGGGCGGGGTCTTGGACGTGCGTTGATGTTGCTCGCCGAACAGAGAGCGCTGGCGGACGGTGTGCAGCGGATCGGCCTGCATGTCTTTGCCGGAAACACCCCAGCACACCGGCTCTACGAGTCGCTCGGCTACCGGACGGACCGGGTGAACTCGGCGAAACCGCTGCTCTAGTACGCCTACGCGGGCCTTGCGGGGAAGCGCGCTGCCCGCCCCTTTTCGGCCGCGGGGACCCGGCCGCGGGCGGTACGCGCGAGGAGCACCGCCCGGGCGAGGGGTCTAGGCGGGGGAGTCGGCCGCGATGAGTCGCGCCGCGATCTCGGCGATACGGGCCCTCAGCCCCTCCTGGCTCCTGCCGCCGTCGAGCCGCTCACCGTCGATGACATAGGTCGGAGTGCCCGTCACTCCGATCGCCTTGCCCTCGGCCTGGTCGGCGTCCACGATCAGTAGGTGCCGGCCGTCGATCAGGGCGGTGTCGAACTCGTCTGCGTCCAGGCCCAGTTCGCGTGCCGTCTCCAGCAGAAAGGCCTCGCCGTCCTGCTGGAGGCGCTCGACCCGGGTGAGTACGGCTTCGTAGTACTCCTGGCCCTTGCCCTGTTCGACCGCCTCTTCGGCGGCCTGGGCGGCGGCATAGGCGTGCTGGTGCTTCTCCAGGGGGAAGTGCCGCAGCCGTGTCTCCAGTCGGTTGCCGAAGCGCTCCCGCAGGGCCCGGACATCGTCAAGGGCGGTACGGCAGTCGGGACACTGAAGATCGCACCAGAGGTCGAGGACGACGGGGCGGGTGGTGGGCTCGCTCATACGCACAGTCTCCCAGCCTCCGCTCACCGAGCGATCCTGGCCCCGCTGCCCGCTGCCCGCTGCCCGCTGCCCGCTGCCCGCCGTCCCGCTTCGGCAGGCTGACGCGGGCGGGCGTCGTGGCTATCGCCTCGATCAGCGCCCTGGCTCCGTGGCCCTGCCCTCCACCACCTTGCTCCGAGCTGTCCGGGGGCGGCCCGCACCCGTTCTCCACCCGGCGTGACCAGCCACATCCCCACCGCTTCCCACCCGACCTGGGGATGACATCACCCCGGAGATCACCCGGAGATCGACTTCAGCTTGGCCCTGGCCGTGGCCTATGTCCCGTCCTTCGGTGCAGGATGGAGGGGACGTAACCGATTGACGCCCGCCTAAGCAGGAGGACCGGATGATTGCCGAGACCATATGCTCCGCGGTGTCCGCGGCGGGCCTGGGCATCGCCGCGATCACGGCGTACCGCAAGCGTTTCCTTGCCGCGACCAGGATCGCCGCCTACTCGCTGATCCCGCTCGGTCTGGTGCTCACGGGCGCCGTTGAGTGGGCCGTTGACACCGCGTTCAGCCTCACTGCCTGGATCGGGTTCGGGGTGCTGGGCGTCTCCTGGCTGCTGTTCATGACCACGCGGGCGCTTGAGCGGCGGTCCGGGATGAGCCGCAAGGAGCGCAGGGCGGCGAAGGCGGCGCAGCGGGATGCGGTCGCTCCCGCCGCCGCAGCGCCCTCGCTCGGACGTGGTGCCCGTCCGGCCGCCCGGCCCGCACCGAAGACGAACGACTCGACCGACGATTTCAGCGATATCGAGGCGATCTTGAAGAAGCACGGGCACTGATCGACCGAGCCGGGGAAGGCACCTGCGGGCAGCCGCCCCCAGGGATGAAGCCGCCGGTCGGGGCGGGGCGGGGATGCGTTGGACCATCGGCCTAGCCGTGCCGACGCCCCTGTGCGGTGGGGGTGAACTCCCGCCATGGAGAGGCGTGTTGGGTGATCGGCAGTCGGCCGGCTGCGCCATGATCAACCCGAGATGGTCGACACCACACGGGGCGAAGCACCCGCACCGGAAGAGGAGCCGCACGGCTGCCTTTTCGCACTCTCCCAGCCGCCCTTGATGATCTTCCTCACGGTGATCGGCGTGCTGCTGCTCATGGCGGCAGTGCACGATCTCTTTCTGCTGTGAGGGGTAGGGGGAGGGTTCCCGAGCAGGTCAGCCCGCGGCTTCCCGGCGGCGGGCTCGGTACGCGGCGACATGAAGACGGTTGCCGCAGGTCCGGCTGTCGCAGTAGCGGCGGGACCGGTTGCGCGAGAGATCGACGAAGGCGCGCCCGCAGTCCGGTGCCTCACAGCGCCGCAAGCGCTCCTGCTCGGCCGAGACGACGATGAAGGCCAGTGCCATACCGCCGTCGGCCGCCAGGTGGTCCGCGACGGAAGCGCCCGGCGCGAAGTAGTGCACATGCCAGTCGTAGCCGTCGTGGTTGGTCAACTGCGGAGTGGTGCCGGCCGCCGCCACCAGTTTGTTGATCAGTTCGGACGCCAGCTGGCTCTCGGACGCCGCGAAGATCTCGGCGAACTGGGTCCGTACGCTCTGGACCGCCTTGAGGTCGCGCAGGCTCAGCACGCCCACATCGCTGATGTCATGCCCCAGGACGAACGCCTCCAGCGCGGCAACATCCGCGAGTCCGTCGCCCTGGTCGCCGTCCGGTGAGGTGTTCACCAAATCGACAATCATGTCGAGGGCAAACCTGGTGTCGTGGGGGATCAGCACGATTCGCTCCCTGGCCTGCTGCGGGCCGGTGCCCGCCGAATTGCGCTGAACTCTAGCGGTTCACGTCAGGGCGGATCGGCGCAGTCCATCGTGCTGGAGCACGGCAGATCGGCGCCGTCGCCGCGCTGGAATGCACGGTGACGACGCCGATCGGTCTGCTGTAGGGGATTGTCCGCGCGGCGCCGTCTCCCCGAGTAGGACGGCGCCGTGCAGCTCTCGGCCTGGCTCAGCTCTCCGCCAGGATGTGGGAGAGCTCCGTGTCGAGGTCGAAGTGACGATGCTCGGTGCCGGGCGGCACCGCTGCGTCCGTTCGCTTCAGGAACGACTCCAGGGCCCGCGCCGGGGCTTCGAGCAGTGCTTCGCCCTCCGGGGAGCTCAGTGCGATGCAGACGACGCCCTGACCGTGGCTACGTGATGGCCAGACTCTGACGTCGCCCGTGCCGGTGGGCCGATGCAGCCCCTCGGCAAGAAGGTCGCGGGCGAACACCCATTCGACCGTCTCTTCGGCTCCGGTGTGGAAGGTGGCGTGCACGGCATAGGGATCGGCCGTGTCATACCGCAGGCCCGCGGGTACAGGCAGTGAAGACTCGCTCGATACAACGAGGCGCAGGTGCAGCTCGCAGCTGACCGTGGTGTTCATAAGCGCCAGGGCCTTTCGCTCAGTGTGCGCTCGGGGATTCGCACGTCGGCGAAATCGACATGCCACCTACGGTGCCGTTGTAAACCCCTCTGGGTGTTTTGAGTGCCTTTAGGTACCCCGGATGGCGGAGTGATTGATCGTTCCCTGGGACCATTCCGGTGACTCCACGGAGTCCGGTAAATTGGCGATTATGAATACGGGGAGTAACGGTACGGAGGTCGCTGTGGCGACTGATGAGGGAAAGCCCGATGACGGCGTAGGGGCGGCCGAGAGCGCGGCCGTCCCGGCGGAGGGCTCGACCGAGTCCCCCCTGGGCTCGCGCGCGCCCGATTTCATCAAGGCACGCAAGACCCTCCACCTGAGCTGGCAGGTCGGCGTCTTCATCGCGGGCCTCGCGGTGGTGGGCGCGGGCGCGGCGATGCTGGTGCTGCCCGGCCCGGGTTGGCTGGTGATCTTCGCCGGTATGGCGATCTGGGCGACCGAGTTCGTCTGGGCCCAACTGGTGCTTCGCTGGACCAAGCGCAAGGTCAGCGAGGCCGCCCAGCGCGCTCTTGACCCTCGGGTCCGGCGGCGGAACATCATCCTCACCACGATCGGCGTGGTGATCTGCGCCGTAGCGGCCGGGTTCTACCTCTGGAAGTTCGGCATCACCATGCCGTGGAAGATCGAGCAGTAACCGAAAACCGGTCGGGAGCGCTCGCTGACATGGGGTAATGTTTGCGATGCGCCGGGGCGATTAGCTCAGTGGGAGAGCGCTTCGTTCACACCGAAGAGGTCACTGGTTCGAACCCAGTATCGCCCACCCGGACCGAAGGCCCCCCGAGACTGCGAAGTCTCGGGGGGCCTTCGGCGTATGTCCTGCGACTACCGAGCCGCCACAGTGCTGGACGCAGGCGTCAGACACAACGCCGGATACCAGAGGGGCTCAGCGCATCCTGCCCAGGGATTCCCGCATCCGGCGCGCCTCCCGCAGCCGCTGCTCATAGGTCGCGCCGACCGCCAGCAACAGCAGTCCGGCGAGTGCCGGCGGGAGCCAGCGGGGGAGTGCGTCGAGGGCCTGCACCACATAGGGCGCCAGTTCGTGCAGGGCCACCAGCGTCAGCACCGTGCCACCGAGCGCCAGCGGGGCTTGCAGCCGCAGCCTGGCACCCACCAGGGTCACGGCCAGCGCCGCGATTCCCAGGACCAGCGGGCGCAGCCAGTCCCCGGCGCCCCAGACCGCGAACAGGCTCGGCACCATCGTCGCCGCGAGACCGGGTCCGTACGCCGTCCAGGACGAGGTCCCCGGGTCACGGCGGCGGCGCAGCGCGCCGACGGCAAGCGCGGGGAGCGTCACCGGCAGGGTGTAGGCCTCCGGGACCTGTACGTCCGATGCCGCCAGCCGGACCCAGGTCGCCAGGATGAACAGCGCGGCGGCGAGCCAGCCGGCGGTCGAACGCCGTTCGGTCCGGATCGCCGTGCCCGCGGCGATGACTCCGCTGAGCGCGAGCACCAGCGCGAGCGTCGGTAGCTGGCCCGTGGCGAGCAGCAGCGCGAGCACCCCGGCGAGGGCGCCGGTGCACTCCAGCGGCACGGCGATGGGATGGGACCCCAGCCGCGCCGTGAGCAGCGCCACCACCGCTGGCACCGCCACGATGACCACCGCGGTCTGGTGGAGGGCGAGATCGCCGGCCGCCGCGGCCGCGCCCAGCAGGGCGGTGCCCCAGACGACGGCGGCGCAGCCGGTGATCGAACGCACTCCCAGGCCCGCCCGGGATCCGATGGTGATCACGATGAAGGCCGTGAACAGCACTCCGAGTACGGTGAAGGTCGCCGCTCGGGTCGACAGGGCCAGAGCCGTCGTACTCAGAGCCCCCACCACACCGCACATCAGCGCGACCGCCGCCGCGGTCGGCAGCCGTCGGGCGATCGGCTCGGGGCGCAGCACGAGCGCCAGCATCGCGACGGTGAGTGCCAACTGCCAGCCCACGGCCAGCGCATAGCCGGCATCGGCGACCGAAGGCACCATGACGAGCACCGCCCAGATCAGGGCGGTGGCGGCACCGCCCGCCACGGCTGACTGGTCCGGCCGTGACAGCAGCCCAGCGGCGCTCTTCCTGGGGGTCCCCGCGCCACCGGCCTTCGGCGGCTCATCGGCGGCACCGGGCCGCGTACCGGCTGACAGGTGCTCAGCCGCCCATCGGGCAAATCCCAGGAGCACGCCCGCGAGCATGATCGAGGTGAGCGCTGCGGCGGCCCAGTTGGTGTTCGCGTACTCACCGTCTCCACCCAGCGCCCAACGGGCGTCCGCCGGGGGGCCGGCCCAGATCCTCGGCAGGACCGAGAGCGGGCCGGTGAGTTGGAGCGCGATCAGCGGCAGCACCGACAGCAGCGCCAGTACGTGCACCACGCCCGACGCTGCCATCAGCCCCCACAGCACTTCCCGCGGCGGACGGGCGCGTAGGGCGGGGACCAGCGCGACGGCGAAGAGCGCGATCGCGCCCAGCAGGTATGCCGGTGCCGCCCAGTCGCTGGGAACCGCCGCGGCGATCAATCCACCCAGGCCCGCGATCAGCGCGAGACCCCCCACCACCGAGCCGATCCGGGAGGCGGCGCGAACCCGCCAGGCCCCCAGCAGGGCCAGGGCCGCGGCAACGGTCAACAGCGCCCCGGGCTCCGCCGCGTCGGCCAGCCCCTCGGCGACGATCGACTCGAACACGCCGAGCAGCACGGCCAGTCCGCCGGCCAGCGCCGCCCCCACCGTCGCCGTCACCCGCACGGCCGTGCGGGTGCCCCATATCGCGAGGACGACATCGAGAGCGGCCGTTCCCAGGAGCGCCCACGCCAGGGAAGGCGCGGGCGCGGCGTCGGCCGCGGCGCCGTTCGCCGACCAGAGGAGCAGCGGCAACTGGGCCGCCACGACCGCGGCGGGCAGTGGACCGCGCAGCTTCCGCAGCGCCAGTCCGTACCCCGCCCAGAGCGCGGCCAGCAGCGCCGCGGCCCAGGCGGTGTAGGCGAAACCGGACACCTCGGGCAGTGTCACCGCGTACAGGGCATAGGTATCCAGCACCAGCAGCACCAGGGCGAGCGCTGCCACCGCCTCAGCCGTGGACCGCAGCCCCCGGCGCAGCAGTGCCATGGGCGTGACCAGCGCTGCCGAGGTCACCACGGCAAGGACCGCGGCCCGTCCGCCGATACCCATATAGCCCCAGCTGACCAGGGTGAACGCGATTGCTGCGATGGTCAGCAGCACCCCGCCCAAGGCCAGCAGCACATTCTGCACACTCGGTGAGGAAGCCTCGGTCGGTCGGGTGGTGGTCGTCGTGGTGGCGGCCCAGGCGTGCGGGGCTGGCGGATGGAGCACCGTCAGCAGATAGGACCTGCGGGCCAGCAACTGGGACCTACGGGCGTCCAGTCGCACCAGTTCCCGATCGAGTACGGCCAGTTCCTCCGCTGGTGGCGGAGTCGGCGGAGGTTTCGTCATCCATCCAGTGTGTCGCCCACCACATGGCACGGTATGGGCTCGGATACTTAGATCGCACATAAGTACGCCCATGTTCGATCGACGCGAGCAGGCTCATCCATGGACTGGTTCCACTACCGCTTCCACAGCGTCTGGGACCTCGACGCACCCCCGGACACCGTCTACGCCGCACTGGCCCGGGTCGAGGACTACCCCGGCTGGTGGCCCCAGGTCCGCGAAGTCACCTTGCTCGGCGAGGACATGGGAAGTGCGCGCTTTCGCTCCTTCCTCCCCTATGAACTGCGCGCCTGGGCCCGCACCCGGAGGCAGGACCCGATCGCGCGAGTGCTGGAAGTCGATTTGCGCGGCGATCTGGAGGGCTGGGCCCGCTGGACCGTGACTGCCCGTAAGGGAGGGGGCGAAGGAGGCGGCGGCTCCACCCGGGCCGTGTACGACCAGGAGGTGGAGGTGCGCAAACCGCTGATGCGATGGCTCGCGCCACTGGCTCGTCCGCTGTTTCGCGCCAACCACGCGGCCATGATGCGAGCGGGTCACCGCGGCCTCGCCGCCAAGCTGGGGAGAGAGTGAGGCCACGCCTCGCGGGATTTGAAGGCGGGCGGTCGAGACCTGTATTGTTCGGTGCGTTCCCGGGCGATTAGCTCAGTGGGAGAGCGCTTCGTTCACACCGAAGAGGTCACTGGTTCGAACCCAGTATCGCCCACCGGGAAAGGCCGGTCCGTCACTGACGGACCGGCCTTCGCGTGTTGTTGAGCCGTTTCCCAGCCAGTCGGTCAACCCCAGCGCCGGTTCAGGCAGCGGCGGAAAGCTGGGGGCGCAGCGGCCACGCGGGGTTCACCGGCTCCGGCGTCCCACTGCGGGCGAACCACGCTTGGAGCCCGCGCGCCTGCGCGCCGTGCCACACCGCCTGGAGTGTGTGCAGCTCTGGCGGAGACAGCCGCTCCATCCGTGCGGAGAACCTCCGGGCCACCGCGCGGGTCACCTCCAGCGCGGCCAGCGCGTCCGCCGCCGCGTCATGCGCCTCGTCCAGCACCACCTCGTACTGCTCACAGAGATCGGTGAGGGTGCGTCGGCCCTTGCGATAGCGATCCAGATGCTTGTCCAGCACCCGGGGGTCCAGCACACAGAGCGGAACGTTCTCCAGATAGCGGGAGAGCGGAGCCGCCCGATGGCGCCGTAGCTCGCGGTCGAGCAGCGTGAGATCGAACGGCGCGTTCATCACCACCAGGGGCCGGGCCGCGGCGCACTGCTCGGCCAGTGCCCGCGCGATCTCCTCCACGACCGGAGCCGGCCACCGGCCGTTGACCTGGAGGTGCTCATCGGTCAGGCCGTGCACATCGATCGCCGAGCGCGGCACCGGAATGCCGGGATTGATCAGCCACCGGGTCGTCCACGGCCGTGAGCCCGCCGAATCCTGTACGACCAGTGCGGCCGACACGATGCGGTCCTGCTCCACGTCGATTCCCGTGGTCTCCGTGTCAAATGCGGCCAGCGGGCCGTCGAACCAGAACGTCATCCCCGAACTCCTCGCACATGACTGGCAGATGAGAGGAATCCCCCTGCCGAATCGGTGATACCCGGGCTGTTTGCGCCGTACGCAGGGCGGTGACAACACAGTTGACGGGGAAGGCAACACCGCGAAGCAGAAGCCGACCGATGCCCCGTCCCCTCTCGCTGGTTCTCGTCGCTTCTCGTTGGGGCTCTTCGATTTCCCGCGGACACTCCACGCCGTAGACAACCGAAGTCCGTACGTCTGTCCGTACACCAGTCCGACAGGGACGCCGCAGCCGGACATCGGACGGCAATTCCCGGAAGGCACCAAGAGCCATGGCGCTCCCGCAGCCCGAGTTCGGGGGTATCTCCCGTGCCCCCAGCCACGCCGGAGGGCTGCTGCCCGAGCGGGCGGCACCGGTGCGCGGCGGGCTCGCCACGACCGCGTGTATGGAGACGCTCCAGGTGGCGTATCTCCACGCCGTCGCCGCGGCGGCCGGATGCTCGCTCTCCCAGCCCTTCCCTGACAACGGCATCGACTGGCACGTCAGCCATAGCTCCCCCGGTCATACCGTCGACGACGAGGTGACCATCAAAGTGCAGCTCAAGTCGACCTATCAGGTCGCCCCCCGACCTCCGGGAGCCGGCGCTGACTCCTTCGCTGACTTTCCCCTGACGCTCCACAACGACCATTTGGTGAAACTCGCCCGGACCCCGGTGTCCGTGCACAAGATCCTCGTCGTGATGCTCGTCCCCCGGACCCAGGACGACTGGCTGCGCGCCAGCCACGACCGGCTCGATCTACGGCACTGCTGTTACTGGACCAACCTGGCAGGCCACCCGGTGACGGGCAGGCACAGGACCACCGTGCGCATCCCGACCTCACGGATCTTCGACGACCGGGCGCTCTGCGAGATCATGACGAGAGTCGGGGTGGGAGGGAGACCCTGATGCACCGGCCCTACGACCACGACGTCCGGCCGCACCCCCTACATGAGCCGTCCCACGGCTGGCGTTCCGACGCGGGACCCGATCCGGCGCAGGTCGACCCCGCCGTTCTCGGCGCGCTGCTGGCCCGGCACGGCTGGCAGCGGCGCGGCGGAGCCGTCGGACGGTACGCCCGCTGGACACCGCCCGGCGCGACCCACGGCTCCACCAGTCTTCTCGTACCGGAGAACCGATCCTTTCCGGACTGCGAGGACCTGCTGGCCGAGGCGCTCCTGGCACTGACCCGCAGCGCCGACCCCTCGGCCCATGACGTACTGCTGGGGCTCACGGTCCCCAGCGATGAGATCCGCTGGTGGCGCGATGTCCACCAGGGCCCCTCCGGTGCTTCCTGGATAGCCCAGGAGCAACTGCGCTCCGCGGCCCGGCAGATGATGATGGCGGGTGCGCTCGCGGCCCGTGGGCGGGCGGGTTATCACGGTGCGCGGCATCGGCGCGGGGCGAGGACCTCGCTCGCCGATGTTCTCGTCGGCCCGGCCTCGGGTGGGGCGGCCCTCACCGCTTTCGTCCCGGTGACGCAGGGGCGGGCCGTCACCGTGCGACTCCACCTCGCGCTCCAGGCGGCCCGGGAGGCGACTGACTACCAACGGGCCACCGGAGGCATGGAGGCGTTCGACGCCGCCGTTCGGCTGGGGGTGAGCCGGGAGCTGACCGAGTCGCTCATCGCCCTGGTCCGGGGCTCGGAGGGGGCCCGGATCGCGCTGGCGTGGTCACCGGCGGCCGGGGTCCCCGAGGGATGTGTGCCAGGCCATGACCCGGTCGAGTTCTCGCCCGGTGATCTCCCCGCGCTACGGGCCGCGGGAGCGCGCTACCTCCAGGACGAGCCGGCGATGCCGGTGCGGCTCACCGGCACGGTGGTACGGATGAGGCGCCCTGGTCCCCGGGGGTCGGGAACCGTCCGGCTGCGGGTGCTGGCGGGAGCGGAGGTGCCGCATGTACGGGTGGCGCTGGAGGAGGACTCGTACCGTACGGCGGGGCAGGCGCATCTGACAGGTCAGCCGATCCGGGTGGCCGGGCGGCTGGAGAGCCGGGGTGGTTTTCGGCGGCTCACCGATGCCTCGGACGTCGTCGCCGTCCCGGTGGACGACGCCGAGCGGGACCGGCTGATGAAGGCGCTCAAGGAGAGCCGGGAGGATCGGGACTTCCTGCCGGGCGGGTGTGACGCCGAGGACTGAGGGCGCCCGGGGGTAACCGTTTCGCGGGTGGACCGCTTCGCTCGGTACGATTCGACTGCGCAGTGTCCACTGGCGCGCCCCCTGAATGATGGAGAGACCGGTGTCAGACGTCCGTGTGATCATCCAACGCGATTCCGAGCGGGAAGAGCGCGTGGTGACTACGGGCACGACGGCGGCGGACCTCTTCGCCGGCGAGCGCACCGTGGTCGCCGCACGCGTCGCGGGTGAGCTGAAGGATCTGGCGTACGAGATCAAGGACGGTGAGGAGGTCGAGCCCGTTCTGATCTCGTCGGCGGACGGTCTGGACATCCTGCGCCACTCCACCGCGCATGTGATGGCACAGGCCGTGCAGGAGCTCTTCCCCGAGGCCAAGCTCGGCATCGGCCCGCCGGTCAAGGACGGCTTCTACTACGACTTCGATGTCGCGAAGCCGTTCACCCCCGAGGATCTCAAGACCATCGAGAAGAAGATGCAGGAGATCCAGAAGCGCGGTCAGCGCTTCTCCCGCCGGGTGGTGACCGACGAGGACGCCCGCGAAGAGCTGTCGGACGAGCCCTACAAGCTGGAGCTGATCGGCCTCAAGGGCTCGGCGTCCAGCGACGACGGCGCGGACGTCGAGGTCGGCGCCGGTGAGCTGACGATCTACGACAACCTGGACGCCAAGACCGGCGATCTGTGTTGGAAGGACCTCTGCCGCGGTCCGCACCTGCCCACCACCCGCAACATCCCGGCGTTCAAGCTCATGCGCAATGCCGCCGCGTACTGGCGGGGCAGCGAGAAGAACCCCATGCTCCAGCGGATCTACGGCACCGCCTGGCCGTCCAAGGAGGAGCTCAAGGCCCATCTGGACTTCCTCGTCGAGGCCGAGAAGCGCGATCACCGCAAGCTCGGCAGCGAGCTGGACCTGTTCTCCGTTCCCGATGAGATCGGCTCCGGCCTCGCCGTCTTCCATCCGCGCGGCGGCATCGTGCGCCGGGTCATGGAGGACTACTCACGCAAGCGCCATGAGGAAGAGGGGTACGAGTTCGTCTACACCCCGCACGCCACCAAGGGCGCGCTCTTCGAGAAGAGCGGTCATCTGGACTGGTACGCGGAGGGTATGTACCCCCCCATGCAGCTCGACGGCGGTACGGACTACTACCTCAAGCCGATGAACTGCCCCATGCACAATCTGATCTTCGACGCCCGGGGGCGCTCCTACCGCGAACTGCCCCTGCGGCTGTTCGAGTTCGGCACGGTCTACCGGCACGAGAAGTCCGGTGTGGTGCACGGTCTGACCCGTGCCCGGGGCTTCACCCAGGACGACGCCCACATCTACTGCACCCGTGAGCAGATGGCGGACGAGTTGGACCGCACGCTCACCTTCGTGCTGAACCTGCTCCGTGACTACGGTCTGACCGACTTCTATCTGGAGCTGTCCACCAAGGACCCGGAGAAGTACGTCGGCTCCGACGAGACCTGGGAAGAGGCCACCGAGGTCCTGCGGCAGGTGGCCGAGAAGCAGGGCCTCCCGCTGACCCCCGACCCGGGTGGCGCGGCCTTCTACGGCCCGAAGATCTCGGTCCAGGCACGCGACGCCATCGGTCGGACCTGGCAGATGTCGACCGTTCAGCTCGATTTCAACCTCCCGGAGCGCTTCAACCTGGAGTACACCGCTCCCGATGGTTCACGCCAGCAGCCCGTCATGATCCACCGAGCCCTCTTCGGCTCGATCGAGCGGTTCTTCGCGGTGCTCCTGGAGCACTACGCGGGTGCCATGCCGCCGTGGCTGGCGCCGGTGCAGGCGGTGGGCATCCCGATCGGTGACGCCCATGTCGAGTACCTCCAGGAGTTCGCCGCCGAGGCGAAGAAGAAGGGCCTGCGGGTCGAGGTGGACGCGTCATCCGACCGTATGCAGAAGAAGATCAGGACCCAGCAGAAGCTGAAGGTCCCGTTCATGATCATCGTTGGTGACGAGGACATGAACGGGGGCACGGTGTCCTTCCGCTACCGCGACGGCTCGCAGGAGAACGGGATTCCCCGAGCCGACGCGCTGGCCAAGCTGGTCAAGGTCGTCGAGGACCGCGTACAGGTCTGAGTCCCCGCCGATCAGGTCGAGTCAAGAAGCCTCCGGGGGCGTCCCCGGAGGCTCCTTGTCCGCCTCCAGGGTGAACGTCTGGATCAGCCAGGACGAGAACGACCCCGTCACCGCTCCCAGCAGCGCAAGGCCCCCCGCCATCATGACCACCGCTACCGTCCGCCCCAGCGCCGTCACCGGGACCACATCCCCGTACCCCACGGTCGTCAGGGTCTCGCAGGTCCACCAGACGGAGTCCCCGAACGTCTTGATCGTCGCGCCCGGGGCGCCGCGCTCCTCCGCGTAGACGGTGAGCGCGCCGGCGAACCCCAGCAGAACCGCTGACATGCCGGAGTACGCGATCACCCGGGCGTAGAGGGCGAGCCGCGGCTTGGCCTCCGCGTGCCGGCGCTGGACCGACTCGTAGATCCGTACGATCCGCAGCGGCCTCAGCAGCGGCAGCGCCACCATCACCGCGTCCAGCACATGCCTTCGGGGATAGGACGTGCCCGCGCCGCTGAGCCGCCAGCGAACCGCGTAGTCCACGACGAACAGCGCCCACATGGCATAGGTCAGCGCCAGGAAAGTGTCCCGCCAGCCCTGTGGGAGATCCACGGCGAGCACCCGTACCGCGTAGCAGCCGAGGAAGACGACCGATGCCGCGAACAGCGGGACCTCCATGCGCTCGCGCCAATGCCGGAGCCTTGTCTCGTTGTCCATCGGTCCAGGATCACCCTCGCGCCCTCGGGGTCGCCCCCGGCGACACGCCGCGTACGGGCGAAGCCATATGCTGCACTGCATGACGAGTGACCCGGAGCAGCAGATCGGAGTGGGAACGCCCGACGCGTTCCAGCGCTTGTGGACACCGCACCGGATGGCTTACATCCAGGGCGAGAACAAGCCCACCGGGCCCGAGGCCGGCGATGGCTGTCCCTTCTGCGCCGTCCCGTCCAAATCGGATGAGGACGGTCTGCTGATCGCGCGTGGCTCGCACGTCTACGCCGTGCTGAATCTCTATCCCTACACCGGCGGCCATCTGATGGTGGTGCCGTTCCGGCATGTCGCCGACTACACCGAACTCACCGAGGCCGAGACCGCTGAGCTGGCCCTTTTCACCCAGCGGGCGATGACCGCGCTACGGGCCGCGTCGGGCGCCCATGGCTTCAACATCGGCATGAACCAGGGGATGGCGGCGGGGGCCGGGATCGCCGCTCATCTGCATCAGCACATCGTGCCGCGCTGGGGCGGGGACACCAACTTCATGCCGGTCGTCGGCCATACCAAGGTGCTGCCGCAGCTGTTGGCCGACACCAGGCTGATGCTGGCGAACGTCTGGCCCGGCTGAGCGTCCGCGAGGCGATGCACAAGACCCCCGCCCGGATGGGCGGGGGTCTTGTGCATCGACCACCTGGGGACTTCCTAGGCGTCGTAGACGTCAGCCTTCTTCGGCGCCAGGTCCTGGACCGCTCCGCTGACGGCCATCGACCGGCTGGTGAAGCGCGCGGTGTCCACGCCGTTGTCGTCCAGAACCTTCATGGCGGCGGCATGGGCCACCCGCAGTACGGGAGTGGCGGCCCGTAGCGCGTCATCCGCCATGAAGCGGTGCCGCCAGGGCTGCTCGGCCCAGGCGTGCCGCAGTCCGAACGGCTCCGGGAGGCTGAGCTTGCCGCCGAAGTAGTCGAGCAGCGGCGGGTACCAGGTGAGCGGCGCGCGTACCGCGAGGCGCACCACCTCGGGGGCGTCCACCAGCGGCAGGGTGCGGCTCTTGGTCTCCCAGAAGCGGATGGCCTTGCTCGTGGTAACCGTCTTCGGCGAGGACTTGGTGGTGAACAGGCCGTGCACCGGGCCGAGAGCGTGGCCGGTTACCTCGATCCGCAGCGTCTCGTGGAGGACCGTGACGGTGATCATCATGGTGATGATCAGCTGCCCGTCCCAGAGGGTGAACTGGACGCCCAGATAGTGCCGGTTGCCGCTGCCGAACTGCTGGTGGTTGCAGATCCGCTGTATCTCGTGGCCCTTGATCTGGTACGCCTCCACGTCCTGGCCCTCGGGCCGGGAGACCGAGCCGGCGTTCTCGCCGACGGGGGAGACGATCCAGTGCTTGACCGAAGGGGTGGGGAAACCGCCCGAGTTCAGCGGGCCGCGTTCCAGCAGCTTGAGCTTGTCGTGCATCGCCCGTATGACGTCCCAGCTGCGGAACTGGTTGATTTCCTTGGCGGGGTCCTTGGAGACCAGCTCCTCGGCCAACTGCCAGCTGCCCCACCGGGTTCCCATGCCCAGTATCCCCTTGGGGCCGGCGTAGAAGACGGAGTTGGCGTGCTGCTCGGCGGTGAGTTTCTGCAGGCCCTGGCGCAGCTCCTCGCGCGACTTGTCGCCGGGGTTGCCCGGGACCGCGTCGGGGATTTTGGCGGCGACCCCGCCGCCCGACAGCAGACCGTCCCAGCGGCTGCGCAGGTCCTTCGCCGTCGCCTCGCAGATCCGCAGGGCGAGGAACCAGCCGATCACCGGAGCGACGATCATCCCGCGGAGGTAGTAGGCCCAGAAGCCGCCGAAGGGCAGCCGGATCAGGAAGATGAGCGCCAGAGCGCCGATACCGAACAGCAGCAGGGTGCCGAGGGTGCCCGCGCGCTTGTTCTGTGCCCCGGCGATGGTCCGGCGGAGCTGGAAGACGCCCATCCACAGCAGCAGACCGGGCAGGAAGAGCAGGCCGAAGACCGCGGTGATCACCGTCAGTTTGGTGTCGCGCTCCTTGCGGATGCGGCTTGCCGCCAACGCGTGTTCGACGACGGTCTGCGGCTCCATGCCGAAGGACTGGATGAGCGCACCGCGACCGCCGCCGAGCATCCGCAGCTGGAGCGCCCGGGAGAACGCCTCGCCCAGATTGGGTTCGAAGAGCGAGAACTTGCCCGTACTGACCGCGGACTTGTGCCGGTCGTTGTTGGCGTTGAGGATGTCCGCCACCGGGCTGTCGCGGTATGCGGCTGACGCCAGCGCGTGCGTCGCCGCGGTCTGTCCAGCGGAGCCCATGATCGGGATCTGTGCTCCGGGACTGAAATCGAAACCGTCCATCGTGACTTATCGCCCCCAACGCCGCTCGGCTGCTGCTCTGCGGCCTGTTCCCGGCCAACGGGCCCCGCACACATGCTGAGCTGGGCACCTCAGCGTATCCGGGGTGCGACTGATTCGTCACGGGACGGAGAAATGCCGCCCGCCGGTGCTCGTGGGCGGACGGCATCCCGATCCCGGCCCGGCAGACGGAGGTTATGTGCGCTCACCGGTCTGCTCGCGCACCCGGTCGGCGACGTGCTGCGGCACCGGCTCATGGCGTGTGTAGCAGCGGCTGAACTGGCCTGTCCCGTGCGAGAGGGAGCGCAGGTCGATGGCGTACCGGCCGATCTCTATCTCGGGAACCTCCGCGCGGATGAGGGTCCGTGAGCTGTGGGACTGCTCGGTGCCGACGACTCTGCCGCGCCGACCGGACAGATCGCTCATCACCTGGCCCACGTATTCGTCCGAAACCAGTACGCGAACTTCGGCCACCGGCTCCAGTAGATGGATAGGGGTGCCGGCTGCCGCTTCCCGTAGGGCGAGTGCTCCCGCCGTCTGGAACGCGGCATCCGATGAGTCGACCGAGTGGGCCTTTCCGTCCAGGAGGGTGACCCGGATGTCCACCAGGGGATATCCGGCGACGACTCCGCGCGCGGCCTGGGCTCGGATGCCCTTCTCGACGGAGGGGATGAACTGCCGGGGCACCGCGCCGCCGACGACCTTGTCGACGAACTCGATTCCGGAGCCCGCGGGCAGCGGTTCGACCTGTATCGCACAGATCGCGTACTGGCCGTGGCCGCCGGACTGCTTCACATGGCGGCCGCGCCCGGCTGACGGTGTACCGAAGGTCTCCCGCAGGGACACCCGGTGGGGTACGACGTCCACCTGCACGCCGTAGCGCTTGCGCAAGCGCTCCAGGGCGACATCGGCATGGGCCTCGCCCAGACACCACAGGACGACCTGGTGGGTGGACTGGTTCTGTTCCAGCCGCATGGTGGGGTCCTCGGCGACCAGCCGGGCCAGCCCCACCGAGAGCCGGTCCTCATCGCCCTTGGTATGCGCCGTGATGGCCAGCGGCAGCAGGGGATCGGGCATGGCCCACGGCTGCATCAGCAGCGGATTGTCCTTGGCCGAGAGGGTGTCACCGGTTTCGGCCCGGCCCAGTTTGGCGACACAGGCGAGATCCCCGGCGAATACCTCCCGTATGGGGCGCTGATGCTTGCCGAAGGGCGCGGTGAGCGCCCCGACCCGCTCGTCCACGTCATGGTCCTCATGGCCGCGGTCGGCCAGACCGTGCCCCGACACATGCACCGTCTCGTCGGCGCGCAGGGTGCCGGAGAAGACCCGGACGAGCGAGATCCGGCCGACATAGGGGTCGGAGGCGGTCTTGACCACCTCGGCGACCAGCGGCCCGAGGGGGTCGCAACTGATCGGAGGGCGCTTGGCGCCCTGCGGGGTGGTGACGACGGGAGGCGCGGGCTCCAGCGGGGTGGGGAAGCCGCCGGTGATCAGATCAAGGATCTCCACGGTCCCCAGGCCCTGCTTGGCACCGCCGGTAGCGGGCGCGGCGGCCAGGACCGGGTGGAAGGTGCCGCGCGCGACCGCCTTCTCCAGATCCTCCACGAGGATCGAGCGGTCGATGTCCTCGCCGCTGAGGTAGCGGTCCATCAGGGACTCGTCCTCGCTCTCGGCGATGATCCCCTCGATCAACCGGTTGCGGGCCTCCTCGATCAGTTCCGACTGCCCGGGGTCGGGCGCGACTTCGTGGCGTTCACCGGATGAGTAGTCGTAGACCTGCCGTGAGAGCAGCCCCACCAGGCCCGTCACGGGGGCATGGCCATCGGCCCCGGGGGCGCCGTACCGGGGCAGATAGAGCGGGAGGACGGCGTCGGGGTCGTCGCCGCCGAAGATGTGGGAGCAGACCTCGGTGAGCTCCTCGTAGCCGGTGCGGGCCGTCTCCAGATGGGTGACGACGATCGCCCGGGGCATTCCCACGGCCGCGCACTCCTCCCACACCGTCCGGGTCGCGCCGGCGACCGCCTCCGCTTCCTGCCCGGCCGATACGACGAAGAGGGCCGCGTCCGCCGCTCGCAGACCGGCCCTCAGCTCACCCACGAAATCGGCGTATCCGGGGGTGTCCAACAGGTTGATCTTGTACCCGTCCCATTCGACGGAGACGAGCGAGAGCTGTACGGAGCGTTGCTGGCGGTGCTCGATCTCGTCGTAGTCGGAGACCGTGGCACCGTCTTCGACCCGCCCCGCCCGGTTGAGCGCCCCCGCGGTGAGCGCGAGGGCCTCCGTCAAGGTGGTCTTCCCGGAACCGCTGTGGCCGACCAGTACGACATTCCGTACGGATGAGGGCTGATCGGCCGTCGTGGCCCTGCCGGCGGCTCCGGGGTGGGTTTGTGCCTTGTCGCCCATGATTCTTGCCTCCCGGTCGATCGTGTCGATTGCACGGTGAGGAACGGTGAGGAAATGGGCCGCGGGCAGCGGGACAACCAGGGGTGCGGTCGCCGGGCCAAGCCCGCAGACGGGCTGTGGGACGGCTTCCCGGGGCAGTTCCGGTGATGCCCGCAGTCGTCCTTCGAGCTTTCCACTCCCGCCCGGGCGCGTCCATATGTCGTACCGGACCGGTGGGACCAGCTCCGGTGCGCGGGTACCCGCGCCGGGTCCCGGCGCTGGAGTGCGTCCGTCCTGGCTACGATGGGCCAGCCGGTGGCCAAGGGGTCACACGGCCCACCCCAACCCCGGGAAGGCCATGCTGAACAAGTACGCGCGTGCATTCTTCACGCGTGTCCTCACGCCGTTCGCCGCATTTCTGCTCCGTCGCGGAGTGAGCCCCGACGCGGTCACTCTGATTGGCACGGCCGGTGTGATGGCGGGTGCGCTGGTCTTCTTCCCCAGGGGAGAGTTCTTCTGGGGCACGATCGTCATCACGCTCTTCGTGTTCTCCGACCTCATCGACGGCAACATGGCCCGGCAGGCCGGCATCTCCAGCCGCTGGGGCGCGTTCCTCGACTCCACGCTCGACCGGGTCGCCGACGGGGCGATCTTCGGCGGCTTCGCCCTCTGGTACGCCGGTCAGGGCGACGACAACGTCCTGTGCGCGGTCTCCATCTTCTGCCTCGCGAGCGGCCAGGTCGTCTCGTACACCAAGGCGCGCGGCGAGGCGATCGGTCTGCCGGTCGCGGTCAACGGACTGATCGAGCGCGCCGAACGACTGGTGATCTCCTTGGTCGCGGCCGGTCTCGCCGGGCTGGGCGCCTTTGGAGTGCCCGGGATCGACGTACTGCTGCCGATCGCCCTGTGGATCGTCGCCGTCGGCAGTGCGGTCACCCTGGGCCAGCGAGTCGTCACCGTCCGCCGCGAGGCCGCCGAGGCCGACGCGGCGACAAGGGAGTCCAAGGGAAGCGAGGCCGAGGCCACGTGAGCGCGCGAGACCGCCTTACCGACGGGCTCTACGGTCTGGGCTGGTCCGCGGTGAAGAAGCTGCCCGAGCCGGTGGCCGTCTCGCTCGGCCGCACCATCGCGGACTCGGCGTGGAAGCGGCGCGGCAAGGGCGTACTGCGGTTGGAGTCCAACCTCGCCCGGGTCGTACCGGACGCCGGCCCCGAGCGCCTCGCCCAGTTGTCCAAGGCGGGGATGCGCTCCTACATGCGGTACTGGATGGAGTCCTTCCGGCTGCCCACCTGGAGTGCCGACCGAGTTCGGGACAACGTCCGGATCCTCGACACCCACCATCTGACCGAGGGGTTGGCCGCCGGTCGCGGAGTGATAGTCGCGCTACCGCACCTGGCCAACTGGGACCTGGCCGGCGTCTGGGTCACCCGCACCATGAACGTGCCGTTCACGACGGTCGCCGAACGCCTCAACCCGGAGTCGCTGTACGACCGGTTCGTGGCCTACCGCGAAAGCCTGGGCATGGAGGTGGTGCCGCACTCGGGCGGCGCGGCCTTCGGCACCCTGGCGCGCCGGCTGCGCGCGGGTGGTCTGGTGTGCCTGGTGGCCGACCGTGACCTCTCGGCGACCGGGGTCGAGGTGAAGTACTTCGGCGAGAGCGCCCGGATGCCGGCCGGGCCGGCGCTGCTGGCCCAGCAGACCGGAGCACGACTGCTGCCCGTCACCCTCTGGTACGGCCCGACGCCCACCATGCACGGCAGGATCCACCCGCCCATCGAGGTGCCGCAGACGGGCACCCGCGCCGAGAAGACGTCCCTGATGACCCAGGCCCTGGCGGACGCCTATGCCACGGGAATCGCCGACCACCCGGAAGACTGGCATATGCTCCAGCGGCTGTGGCTCGCCGATCTGGAGCCTCGCGAGCCGCAAGGGGGCGAAGAATGAAGATCGGCATCGTCTGTCCCTACTCCTGGGACGTACCGGGTGGGGTCCAGTTCCACATCAGGGACCTGGCCGACCACCTGATCCGGCTCGGCCATGAGGTGTCCGTACTCGCGCCCGCCGACGACGACACGCCGCTACCGCCGTTCGTGGTCTCGGCCGGCCGCGCCGTCCCCGTCCCGTACAACGGCTCGGTCGCCCGCCTGAACTTCGGTTTCCTCTCCGCCGCACGGGTACGGCGCTGGCTGCACGACGGCACCTTCGACGTGATCCATATCCATGAGCCGACCTCGCCCTCCCTGGGGCTGCTGACCTGCTGGGCCGCCCAGGGGCCGATCGTCGCCACCTTCCACACCTCCAACCCCCGCTCGCGCGCCATGATCGCCGCGTATCCGATCCTCCAGCCCGCGCTGGAGAAGATCAGCGCTCGGATCGCGGTCAGCGAGTACGCCCGGCGCACCCTCGTCGAGCATCTGGGCGGCGACGCGGTCGTCATCCCCAACGGTGTCGACGTCGCCTTCTTCGAGAGCGCCGAGCCCAATCCCGAGTGGCAGGGCGGCACGATCGGCTTCATCGGCCGTATCGACGAGCCCCGCAAGGGCCTGCCGGTGCTGATGAAAGCCCTTCCCGCGATCCTCGCCGAACGCCCGGGAACCCGGCTGCTGGTGGCCGGCCGGGGCGATGAGGAGGAGGCGGTGGCGCAACTCCCCAAGGAGATGCGGTCCAGCGTCGAGTTCCTCGGCATGGTCAGCGACAAGGACAAGGCCCGGCTGCTGCGCAGCGTCGATGTGTATGTCGCTCCCAACACGGGTGGCGAGAGCTTCGGCATCATCCTCGTGGAGGCGATGTCCGCGGGCGCACCGGTACTGGCGAGCGATCTGGATGCCTTCGCCCAGGTCCTCGACCTGGGTGCGGCCGGCGAACTCTTCGCCAATGAGGACGCCGCCGCGCTGGCGACGGCAGCGGTTCGGCTGCTCGGCGACCCGGAGCGCCGGGAGGAGCTCCGTAAGAGGGGCAGCGCACATGTACGCCGCTTCGACTGGTCAACGGTCGGAGCGGACATCCTGGCGGTCTACGAGACCGTCACGGACGGTGCCGCGTCGGTGGCGGCGGATGAACGCCCAGGGTTGCGCTCCCGCTTCGGGCTCGCCAGGAACTGACGACAGGGCCTCCCGGCGCGTCCGTGCGCGGTAACCCTGACCGGCGTTTGATCCCTCGGTGATCCCACCGGTCTCCCGCACCCGGTCGCGGTCACACGGAACCGCCCCAACACCCCGGTAGCCTTACGCCCCGTGACCGCAACACTCATCTGGATCTTCGTCGCCCTGCTCGCCATCGGCCTCTATCTGAGCTGGACCGCCGGACGGCTCGACCGGCTCCACACCAGGATCGACGCCGCCCGCGCCGCGCTCGACGCGCAGCTGCTCCGACGCGCCTCGGTCACCCAGGAGTTGGCCACCGCGGGAGTGCTCGATCCGGCCGCGTCGATCGTGCTGTACGAAGCCGCTCACGCCGCCCGCCAGGCGGAGGAGGAGCAGCGCGAGGTCGCCGAGAGCGAGCTGAGTGCCGCGCTGCGGGCGGTCTTCGAGGAGCCGGCGCAGCTGGAGGCGGTTCGGGAGGTACCCGGCGGTGAGGAGGCCACGCTGGAGTTGGCGCAGGCGGTACGCCGGGTGCCGATGGCCCGCCGGTTCCACAATGACGCCGTACGAGCGGCCCGGGCGCTACGCCGCCATCGCAAGGTGCGCTGGTTCCGGCTGGCCGGGCACGCGCCGTTCCCGTTGGCCTTCGAGATGGACGATGAGCCTCCGACGGCGCTGGCGGACCGCCCGGTCAGCTGAGCCCTCCTGGGCGGCGGCCCCGGTCCGCGGTGGCCACCGTTCGATCGGCTCTTTCAGCGACCCCCGGACAACCCATCCGAAGTCATGAGATGTATCCCCAGCACCCATGGTTCACGAGCTGTCTGAAACGGGACGATCACCTGCAAAAACGATCCACCGGGTACTCATTGGCCCTTGCAGTGGACTGATCGATGGCGGTTCCATCAATCACGCACCGCGGCGCCGCCGGAAGCGGCCGTCAGAGGCGGGAACAGCCATCGTCATCGAGTGAGGTCCTCCGTGTCCAGCACGCTCTCCACCACCCCGCAGTCCGCCGACTCCCCGGCGACCGGCACCGCCCGCGTCAAGCGCGGCATGGCCGAGCAGCTCAAGGGCGGCGTCATCATGGACGTGGTCAACGCCGAGCAGGCGAAGATCGCTGAGGACGCGGGCGCCGTGGCCGTCATGGCACTGGAGCGGGTCCCCGCGGACATCCGCAAGGACGGCGGAGTCGCGCGGATGTCCGACCCGACGATGATCGAGGAGATCATCGAGGCGGTCTCCATCCCCGTGATGGCCAAGTCCCGCATCGGGCACTTCGTCGAGGCCCAGATCCTTCAGTCCCTCGGCGTCGACTACATCGACGAGTCCGAGGTGCTGACCCCCGCCGACGAGGTCAACCACTCCGACAAGTGGGCCTTCACCACCCCCTTCGTCTGCGGCGCCACCAACCTCGGCGAGGCCCTGCGCCGCATCGCCGAAGGCGCGGCGATGATCCGGTCCAAGGGCGAGGCGGGCACCGGCAACGTCGTCGAGGCCGTCCGTCATCTGCGCCAGATCAAGAACGAGATCGCCAAGCTGCGCGGCTATGACAACAACGAGCTCTACGCCGCAGCCAAGGAGCTGCGCGCCCCGTACGAGCTGGTCAAGGAGGTCTCCGAGCTGGGCAAGCTGCCCGTGGTCCTCTTCTCCGCCGGTGGCGTGGCCACCCCCGCCGACGCCGCGCTGATGCGTCAACTGGGCGCCGAGGGCGTCTTCGTCGGCTCGGGCATCTTCAAGTCAGGCGACCCGGCCAAGCGTGCGGCGGCCATCGTCAAGGCCACCACCTTCTATGACGACCCCAAGATCATCGCCGATGCCTCCCGCAACCTGGGCGAGGCCATGGTGGGCATCAACTGCGACACCCTGCCCGAGTCCGAGCGCTACGCCAACCGGGGCTGGTGATGACCGCTCCCACCCATCCCGTCATCGGGGTTCTGGCCCTGCAAGGGGATGTACGGGAGCATCTGGCGGCCCTGGCCGCGGCCGGCGCCGCGGCCAGGCCGGTCAGGCGCCCCGATGAACTGGCCGCGGTTGAGGGGCTGGTCATCCCCGGCGGGGAGTCCACCACCATCTCCAAGCTGGCCAGCCTCTTCGGCATGATGGAGCCGCTGCGGGAGCGGGTGCGTTCGGGGCTGCCGGTGTACGGCACCTGCGCGGGAATGATCCTGCTCGCCGACAAGATCCTGGACCCCCGGTCGGGGCAGGAGACCATCGGCGGCATCGAGATGATCGTCCGCCGGAACGCCTTCGGTCGACAGAACGAGTCGTTCGAGGCCGCCGTCGAGGTGTCAGGCGTCGACGGAGGCCCGGTGGAGGGCGTCTTCATCCGCGCCCCCTGGGTCGAGTCGGTCGGCGCCCAGACCGAGGTCCTGGCTGAGCACGCCGGCCATATCGTCGCCGTCCGGCAGGGCAACGCCCTGGCGACCTCCTTCCATCCCGAGCTCACCGGAGACCACCGGATGCACGGTCTCTTCGCGGACATGGTGCGCGCGATGCCGGTCACCCGGTCCCGGTAGGATCGCTGCCGAAGGCAAGCGCAATGGGTAACGCGAAGGAGACAGGCAGATGTCCGGCCACTCTAAATGGGCTACGACGAAGCACAAGAAGGCCGTGATCGATGCCAAGCGCGGCAAGCTCTTCGCGAAGCTGATCAAGAACATCGAGGTCGCGGCCCGTACCGGCGGTGCTGACATCGAGGGCAACCCGACCCTCTTCGACGCCATCCAGAAGGCGAAGAAGCAGTCGGTGCCGAACAAGAACATCGACTCCGCGCTCAAGCGCGGCGCGGGCCTGGAAGCCGGTGGCGCCGACTACGAGACGATCATGTACGAGGGGTACGGCCCCAACGGTGTCGCGGTCCTGATCGAGTGCCTCACGGACAATCGCAACCGCGCCGCCTCCGACGTCCGGGTCGCCATGACGCGCAACGGCGGTTCGATGGCCGACCCCGGCTCCGTCTCGTACCTGTTCAACCGCAAGGGCGTGGTGATCGTCCCCAAGGGTGAACTGAGCGAGGACGACGTCCTGGGCGCGGTGCTGGACGCGGGTGCCGAGGAGGTCAACGATCTCGGTGAGTCCTTCGAGGTCCTCAGCGAGGCCACGGATCTCGTCGCCGTGCGCACCGCGCTCCAGGCCGAGGGCATCGACTATGACTCGGCCGAGGCCAACTTCGTGCCCACCATGCAGGTGGAGTTGGACGAAGACGGCGCGCGCAAGATCTTCAAGCTGATCGACGCGCTGGAAGACAGCGATGACGTCCAGAACGTCTTCGCCAACTTCGACGTCTCCGACGAGGTCATGCAGAAGGTCGACGTCTGATCCAGGCGACCTTGCGAGCGGGCCGACGGGAATCACCGTCGGCCCGTTCTGCGTGTGTTGTCAGTGGCAGCGGATAGCCTGCACAAACAGATGAACGAAGGAGGGGTGGCGTGCGCGTGCTCGGGGTGGACCCTGGCCTGACCCGATGTGGCGTCGGTGTCGTCGAGGGCGTGGCGGGCCGCCCTTTGACGATGATCGCTGTGGGTGTGGTCCGCACTTCCAGCGACGCCGAACTCGGTGCCCGACTGGTCGCCATCGAGCAGGGGATCGAGCAGTGGCTCGACGACCACCGCCCCGAATGCGTCGCCGTCGAGCGGGTGTTCAGCCAGCACAATGTGCGTACGGTCATGGGCACCGCCCAAGCCAGCGCCGTCGCCATGCTCTGCGCCGCCCGCCGGGGACTCCCCGTCGTGCTGCACACCCCGAGTGAGGTCAAGGCGGCCGTCACCGGCAGCGGCCGAGCCGACAAGGCACAGGTCGGCGCGATGGTGACCCGCCTCCTACGGCTCGCGGCACCACCCAGGCCCGCCGACGCGGCGGACGCCCTCGCGCTCGCCATCTGCCACATCTGGCGCGCCCCCATCCAGAACCGCCTTCAGCAGGCGGTCGCCCAGCACACAGCGAAAGGCCGTACCGCATGATCGCCTTTGTGAGCGGCCCGGTCGCCGCCCTCGCCCCCACGACCGCGGTGATCGAGGTCGGCGGCATCGGCATGGCCGTCCAGTGCGCACCCAACACCCTCTCCACCCTCCGCGTCGGCCAAGAGGCCAAGCTCGCCACCTCCCTGGTCGTACGGGAGGACTCGCTCACGCTCTACGGCTTCGTGGACGACGACGAGCGGCAGGTCTTCGAACTGCTCCAGACCGCCAGCGGGGTAGGACCCCGGCTGGCCCAGGCGATGCTCGCCGTGCACACCCCCGATGTGCTGCGGTTGGCCGTGGCGACGGGCGATGAGAAGACGCTGACCGCCGTCCCGGGCATCGGCAAGAGAGGGGCGCAGAAGCTCCTCCTTGAGCTGAAGGACCGGCTCGGCGAACCCGTCGGAGCCCACGCCGCCCGCCAGGGCATCGGCACCGCGGTCACCGCTTCCTGGCGCGACCAGCTGCATGCCGCGCTGATCGGACTGGGGTACGCCACCCGCGAGGCCGATGAAGCGGTGGCGGCGGTCGCCCCCCAGGCCGAGGCGTCCAAGGGCGAGCCGCAGGTGGGCGCGCTCCTGCGGGCAGCGCTCCAGACCTTGAACCGCACCCGATGACCTGGGCGGACAAGGACCTGCTCGGCAGCGCCGCGGGCGCGGCGGGCCCGGCGATCCCCACCAGGCCTGGACGCCATCGGACCGGACCGGATGGGCTCCGGCGATCCGGCCCGCGAGGAACAGGGAATCCGGAAGATCCAGGGAATCCGGGACAGCGGGTAGAACCGGTGAACGCCTGGCGCGCTGCCGCACCCATCGACACCCCGCCACGGAGACCCCCCACATATGACCCCACATATGACCCCTCATATGAAGGGGGTGCGGAAGCGGGTACCAGCCGTCCGACGGTTGGGGATCGTCGCCGTGCGCACCGCCGCCGTTCGGCCATCAGGCTGAACTGCTCCCCGTAGCGGGGGGCGACGCTGCACAGCGTCGCCCCCACCCGTACGGGTTCCGTGTTCCGTTGAGACTTCTGCCAGAGACCGTCCTCCCGCGGCCCCGCCGCCGCGCCGACCCGATGAGGCACATCCGCAGTGAACTGGGACGACAGCACCCCTGACCTGGCCGACGACGCCCCCGTCCCCACCGATGGACGGCTGGTCGGCGCGTCGGCCGATGGTGAGGACCAGGCCGTGGAAGCGGCCCTGCGCCCGAAGTCGCTGGATGAGTTCGTCGGCCAGGAGCGGGTGCGGGAGCAGCTCGATCTGGTGCTGAAGGCAGCCCTGGCCCGTGGGGCGACCGCGGACCATGTCCTGCTCTCCGGTGCCCCCGGCCTCGGCAAGACCACCCTGTCCATGATCATCGCCTCCGAGATGAAGGCACCGATCCGCATCACCTCCGGCCCGGCGATCCAGCACGCCGGAGACCTCGCCGCGATCCTCTCGTCACTCCATGAGGGCGAAGTCCTCTTCCTCGACGAGATCCACCGGATGTCCCGGCCCGCCGAGGAGATGCTCTACATGGCCATGGAGGACTTCCGGGTCGATGTCATCGTCGGCAAGGGCCCGGGCGCCACGGCCATCCCCCTGGAGCTGCCGCCCTTCACCCTGGTCGGGGCCACCACCCGGGCCGGGCTGCTGCCGCCCCCGCTGCGTGACCGCTTCGGTTTCACCGGCCATATGGAGTTCTACGCCCCCATCGAGTTGGAGCGCGTTCTCCACCGGTCCGCCCGGCTGCTGGACGTCGAGATCGACGCCGAGGGAGCGGCCGAGATCGCTGGCCGCTCCCGGGGCACCCCCCGAATCGCCAACCGGCTGCTGCGCCGGGTCCGCGACTACGCCCAGGTCAAGGCGGACGGTGTGATCAACGTGGAGATCGCCGCAGCCGCCCTCAAGGTCTACGAGGTGGACCACCGCGGCCTTGACCGCCTTGACCGGGCGGTGCTCCAGGCGCTTCTGAAGCTCTTCGGCGGCGGCCCGGTGGGTCTGTCGACGCTGGCGGTTGCCGTGGGGGAGGAGCGCGAGACGGTCGAGGAGGTCGCCGAACCCTTCCTCGTAAGGGAAGGGCTACTGGCCCGTACGCCCCGCGGTCGGATCGCGACCCCCGCCGCCTGGAGCCACCTTGGGCTCACACCTCCGCAGCATTCCCCGGGCGCAAGCGGACAACCAGGGCTGTTCGGGGCGTGACGGCGCGGAGACTCCGCTGGGCAGGAACCACAGTGCCATGCTGGGCGTTGTTCCTTTGATGCGGACTCGCTTAGACTCCGCCGATGCCGCCCTTCCAGGTCGGCGTGCCCACCCCCGTAGATAGGCCGCCTCAGTGACGCGGTCGTGTGAAGGAAGTTTCTTCCCGTGAGTCTCCTGACCTTCCTCCCCTTCGTCGTGCTCATCGGGGCCATGTTCCTGATGACCCGCTCCGCCAAGAAGAAGCAGCAGCAGGCCGCGGAAATGCGCGATGCGATGCAGCCCGGCACCGGAGTGCGCACCATCGGAGGCATGTACGCCACCGTCAAGGAGCTTCACGACGACACCGTGCTCCTTGAGGTCGCCCCCGGCGTCCACGCCGTCTATGCGAAGAACGCCATCGGCGCCGTCCTCGACGACGAGGAGTACAACCGCATCGTCCACGGCGACGACCCCGCTGCCGCGGCACCGGTCGTCCCCGATGACGCTTCTTCGCTCACCGAGGCCGACCACGCCGAGGCGTCCGACACCGCTGACAGCGATGTCTCCAAGATCCAGCTCAGTAAGAAGCCGCAGGGAGACGAGGCCGCGGCTGTCGACGCTGACGCCGATGTGACCAAGGACAACAAGGCTGACGGCGACAAGTAGCCATGTTCGTGGACCGCGGGGCATGGACCGATGCCCGGCGGTCCTCTGGTCGTGTTGACTTCTTCGGGGGCGGGTCCCCACAACACTTCGTGGCCGCCTGAGCGCATACCCAGCGCCAGGCGGTTGGACAGGGAGAAACGAGAAGGTGGCAGCACCGAACAGGGGCCGAAGGCCCGCGGGGGCTCAGGGTAAGCCAGGGCGCACCCTGGTACTGATCCTGATCGCCATGGTCGCGCTGACCGGCGGGATGTTCTTGTCGGGGCACACCACGCCCCGACTCGGCATCGACCTCGCGGGCGGTACGACGATCACGCTCAAGGCCGAGGCAGAGCCCGGCAAGGAAAGCGCGGTCAATGAGACCAATATGAACACAGCGGTCGGAATCATCGAACGCCGGGTCAATGGTCTTGGTGTCTCGGAGGCAGAGGTCCAAACCCAGGGCCGCGAGAACATCATCGTCAACATCCCCAAGGGGACGGACTCCGAGCAGGCCCGCAAGCAGGTCGGCACCACCGCACAGCTCTACTTCCGACCGGTCGTGACCGTGGCCGCGGGGGGTGCGACACCGCAGCAGCCGCCGTCCCCGGCCCCCTCCGCCTCCAGCAAGGACAAGGCCACCGACCCTGACAAGGCGGGCGACAAAGCGTCCCCCTCCGCGTCGGGGAAGCCCAGCGCCAGCGCCACCGCTCAGGGGCGGGCCGTCACCGAGGGTCTGAAGGCCCCCGCCACGACGTCTCCGTCCCCCGCCGCCTCCAGCAAGGCGGCCGACCCGAAGGCCACCCAGTCCCCGGCCCCGGCTCCGACCCCCACCGGTGCCCCGGCCACGACGGCGCTGGACAAGCAGTTCGCCACCCTGAACTGCATGGACGCGAAGTCCCGCGCCACCATCGGCGACGGCGCCAAGCCCGAGAACCCCATGGTCGCCTGCGGCTCCAACGACGGCGGCAAGAACTGGGAGAAGTACATCCTCGGCCCGGCCGAACTCGACGGTAAGGACGTCGAGGACGCCAAGGGCCAGATGGACCAGCAGCGTGGCATCTGGATCGTCACGATGGACTTCACCAAGGGCGGCGCCAAGAAGTTCACGAAGATCACCAGCAAGCTGTCGGCGCAGCAGTCCCCGCAGAACCAGTTCGCGATCGTCCTTGACGGCGAGGTCGTCTCGGCCCCCCAGGTCAACCAGACCCTGAGCGCCAACGCCGAGATCTCCGGAAACTTCAAGCAGCAGGAAGCCCAGGACCTGGGCAACATCCTGTCCTACGGTGCGCTGCCGCTCAGCTTCGAAGAGCAGAGTGTCACCACCGTGAGCGCCGCCCTCGGCAGCGAGCAGCTGAAGGCCGGCCTGATCGCGGGTGCCATCGGACTCGCGCTGGTCATCATCTATCTGGTGGCCTACTACCGAGGTCTGGCCGCGATCGCCATCCTGAGCCTCTTCGTCTCGGCGGGTCTGACCTACTCCCTGATGGCGTTGCTCGGCCCGGGCATCGGCTTCGCGCTGAACCTGCCCGCTGTCTGTGGTGCGATCGTCGCCATCGGTATCACGGCGGACTCGTTCATCGTCTACTTCGAACGCATCCGGGACGAGATCCGCGAGGGCCGTACGCTCCGGCCGGCCGTCGAGCGTGCCTGGCCGCGTGCCCGGCGCACCATCCTGGTCTCCGACTTCGTCTCGTTCCTCGCCGCCGCGGTGCTCTTCTTGGTCACCGTCGGCAAGGTCCAGGGCTTCGCCTTCACGCTGGGTCTGACGACCCTGCTCGATGTCGTCGTGGTGTTCTTCTTCACCAAGCCCCTGATGACGATCATGGCCCGTACCCCGTTCTTCGCCGGCGGCCACCCCTGGTCCGGTCTTGACCCCAAGCGCCTCGGCGCCAAGCCCCCGCTGCGCCGCACCCGTCGCACCTCCGCCCCCACCGAACCGAAGGAGGCGTGAGATGTCGCGTCTCGGCTCCATTGGCGTCAGGCTCTACCGCGGCGAGATCGGCTATGACTTCGTCGCCAAGCGGAAGTTCTGGTACGCCGTCTCGATCCTGATCACCATCACGGCCATCGTCGGCCTGGCGGTGCGGGGTCTGAACATGGGCATCGAGTTCAAGGGTGGCGCCGTCTTCAGCACCCCCGCGAAGTCGAACGCCTCCGTCTCGGTGGCACAGGAGTCCGCCCAGGAGTCATCGGGGCACCACGCCATCGTCCAGGAGCTGGGCAACGGCAGCCTGCGCATCCAGGTCAGTGAGCTGGACACCGCTTCGGCCACCAAGGTCCAAAAGCAGCTGTCCACGGACCTGAACATCCCCGTGGACAAGATCGACGCCGAACTGGTCGGCCCCAGCTGGGGTGAGCAGATCGCCAACAAGGCCTGGACCGGCCTCGGGATCTTCATGGTCCTGGTGGTGATCTATCTGGCGATCGCCTTCGAATGGCGCATGGCGATCGCTGCCCTCATCGCGCTGATCCATGACCTCACCATCACGGTCGGTGTCTACGCCCTGGTCGGCTTCGAGGTCACCCCGGGTACGGTGATCGGTCTTCTGACCATCCTCGGTTACTCCCTCTACGACACCGTCGTCGTCTTCGACGGTCTCAAGGAAGGAGCGGTCGGGATCACCAAACAGTCCCAGCGCACCTACAGCGAGGTCGCCAACCGCAGCCTGAACGCCACCCTGGTGCGCTCCATCAACACCACGATCGTGGCGCTGCTGCCGGTGGCCGGTCTGCTCTTCATCGGTGGCGGATTCCTCGGCGCCGGAATGCTCAACGACATCTCGCTGTCGCTGTTCGTCGGCCTCGCCGCCGGTGCGTACTCGTCGATCTTCATCGCCACTCCGCTCGTCGCCGACCTGAAGGAACGCGAACCGCAGATGAAGGCGCTGCGCAAGCGGGTCCTCGCCAAGCGGGCCGCGGCCCATGCCAGGGGCGACTTCTCCGATGAGGGAGACGACCCGTCCCACGGGGACGGGGATGACCCCGAGCCCAGCGACGGCCCGTTCGATGCCGCCCCGGCGGTCGCCGCCGGACCCAGCAGCCCCGTGGTGGGGCCGCGAGGGCGCGGCAGGGGCCGTTCATCGGGTAGGCGGCGATGACCACCACTTCCCAGGAGCTGCTGCTCAGCCGCATCCGTGACGTTCAGGACTATCCGCAGCCCGGAGTCGTCTTCAAGGACATCACGCCCCTGCTCGCGGACCCGAAGGCTTTCACGGTCCTCACCGATGCGCTCACCGAGTTGTGTGTGCGCCATGGAGCCACCAAGGTCGTCGGTCTGGAAGCGCGCGGCTTCATCCTGGGGGCGCCGGTCGCCGTTCGCGCCGGACTCGGCTTCATCCCCGTGCGCAAGGCGGGCAAGCTGCCCGGCGCCACCTTGTCGCAGGCATACGAGCTGGAGTACGGCACCGCCGAGATCGAGATCCACGCCGAAGATCTGAACGAAGGCGATCGGGTCATGGTCATCGACGATGTCCTGGCCACCGGTGGGACCGCCGAGGCAGCGGTGGAGCTGATTCGCCGAGGCGGCGCGGAGGTCGCCGGCATAGCCGTTCTGATGGAGCTGGCCTTCCTCGCCGGCCGGGCCCGCCTGGAGCCCGCACTGCGGGGTGCCCCGCTGGAGTCGCTGCTCACGCTCTGAAACCCACAGCTAGCCCGTATCTGAGCAGGCCCCTGAGTGTCCCGGGAATTCCGGGACCCCAGGGGCCTGTTTTAGCCTCTGGGGCAGTAGTACGGAGAGGTGGATACCATGGCCTCTCCGGACCTGACTGGGGGACCCGGAACCGCACGAGGAGCGCTCTTGCCAGACGAGGCCCGTCCCGCCACCGCCGCGCAGCCCGCCCAGAAGGCCGAGAAGGCCGCGGCAGCCCCTGTCATGCCCGAGAAGAATCCGGCTGAAAAGCCTGTGTCGGCAGCGCCCGACCGTACGGGCGGCCCGGCCGGGGCAACGGCGTCTTCGGCGCTCAAGCCCACCACACCCTCCTCGGCGGCCAAGTCACGCCCGGCGCCCGCTCCGGCCGCCCGGCCGACGCCCAGCGGCGCGCCACGCGGCACGAACTCCTCCAACCGCGTACGAGCCCGGCTCGCCCGGCTCGGCGTTCAGCGCTCATCCCCGTACAACCCCGTTCTTGAGCCGCTGCTGCGGATCGTGCGCAGCAATGACGCGAAGATCGAGACGGCCACCCTCCGCCAGATCGAACGCTCCTACCAGGTCGCCGAGCGCTGGCACCGGGGACAGAAGCGCAAGAGCGGCGATCCGTACATCACCCATCCACTCGCCGTCACCACCATCCTCGCCGAGTTGGGCATGGACCCGGCGACCCTGATGGCGGGGCTGCTCCACGACACCGTGGAGGACACCGAGTACGGCCTGGACACGCTGCGACGTGACTTCGGCGACCAGGTGGCCCTGCTCGTCGACGGAGTCACCAAGCTGGACAAGGTCAAGTTCGGTGAGGCCGCCCAGGCCGAGACCGTGCGCAAAATGGTCGTCGCCATGGCCAAGGACCCCAGGGTCCTGGTGATCAAGCTCGCCGACCGACTGCACAACATGCGCACCATGCGCTACCTCAAGCGGGAGAAGCAGGAGAAGAAGGCCCGCGAGACGCTGGAGATCTACGCACCGCTCGCCCATCGACTGGGAATGAACACCATCAAGTGGGAGCTGGAGGATCTCGCCTTCGCGATCCTCTACCCCAAGATGTACGACGAGATCGTCCGGCTGGTCGCCGAGCGGGCTCCCAAGCGCGATGAGTACCTCGCCATAGTGACCGACGAGGTGCAGTCCGACCTGAGGGCCGCCCGGATCAAGGCCACCGTCACCGGGCGCCCCAAGCACTACTACAGCGTCTACCAGAAGATGATCGTCCGCGGCCGGGACTTCGCGGAGATCTACGACCTGGTCGGCATCCGTGTCCTGGTGGAATCCGTCCGCGACTGCTACGCGGCGCTCGGCACGGTCCATGCGCGATGGAATCCGGTCCCCGGCCGGTTCAAGGACTACATCGCCATGCCGAAGTTCAATATGTACCAGTCGCTGCACACGACGGTGATCGGCCCCAACGGCAAGCCGGTCGAGCTTCAGATCCGTACCTTCGACATGCACCGCCGCGCCGAGTACGGCATCGCGGCGCACTGGAAGTACAAGCAAGAGGCCGTCGCCGGCGCCTCCAAGGTGCGCACCGACGTGCCGAAGAAGTCCGGCAAGGACGACCACATCAACGACATGGCGTGGCTGCGCCAGCTGCTCGACTGGCAGAAGGAGACCGAGGACCCCTCGGAGTTCCTGGAGTCGCTGCGCTTCGACCTCTCCCGCAACGAGGTCTTCGTCTTCACGCCGAAGGGCGATGTGATAGCGCTCCCGGCGGGCGCCACCCCGGTGGACTTCGCGTACGCCGTCCATACGGAGGTCGGCGACCGCACCATAGGCGCACGTGTCAACGGTCGGCTCGTGCCGCTGGAATCGACCCTGGACAACGGCGACCTGGTGGAGGTCTTCACCTCTAAGGCCGAGGGCGCCGGACCGTCCCGCGACTGGCTCGGTTTCGTCAAGTCGCCCCGCGCCCGCAACAAGATCCGCGCATGGTTCTCCAAGGAGCGCCGGGAAGAGGCGATCGAGCAGGGCAAGGACGCCATCGTGCGGGCCATGCGCAAGCAGAACCTGCCGATCCAGCGCATCCTCACCGGTGACTCCCTCGTCACACTGGCGCATGAGATGCGCTACCCCGATATCTCGTCGCTGTACGCGGCGATCGGCGAAGGCCATGTCGCGGCCCAGGGCGTCGTGCAGAAACTGGTGCAGGCGCTCGGCGGCGAGGAGGCCGCCAACGAGGACATCGCCGAGTCCGTGCCGCCGTCACGCAGCAGCAAGAAGCGGCGTGCCAACTCCGACCCCGGCGTGGTGGTCAAGGGCGTCGAGGACGTCTGGGTCAAGCTCGCCCGCTGCTGTACCCCGGTGCCCGGTGACCCCATCATCGGCTTTGTCACCCGGGGCAGTGGGGTGTCCGTGCACCGCGCTGACTGTGTGAACGTCGACTCGCTCTCCCAGCAGCCGGAGCGGATCCTGGAGGTCGAGTGGGCACCCACCCAGTCCTCCGTCTTCCTGGTCGCCATCCAGGTCGAGGCGCTGGATCGGTCCCGACTGCTCTCGGATGTCACCAGGGTCCTGTCCGACCAGCATGTGAACATCCTCTCCGCGGCCGTCCAGACCTCCCGTGACCGGGTCGCCACCTCGCGCTTCACCTTTGAGATGGGCGACCCCAAGCACCTCGGCCACGTACTGAAGGCGGTACGGGGAGTCGAAGGCGTCTATGACGTCTATCGGGTCACCTCCGCCCGCAGGCCGTAGGCCATAGGCCCGGCACCGGGGACCTGCTAGGCCCACCGGGCCCAGCAGGTCCCTTTCCCGTGGGCCGCACTCCGGGCAGCGGAAAGGGCCCCCGTACCAGAAGTACGAGAGCCCCTTCGCGAGTTCAGCGCGTCGGCCGCACTAGCCGCCGAACTCCTCAAGACCCTTGAGCGCCTGGTCGAGCAGTGCCTGCCGGCCTTCGAGCTCCTTGGCGAGCTTGTCCGCCCTGGCGTTGTTGCCACTCGCCCGCGCGGTGTCGATCTGCCCGCGCAGTTTGTCCACGGCGGCCTGGAGTTGCCCGGTCAGACCCGCGGCGCGAGCCCGTGCCTCGGGGTTCGTCCGGCGCCACTCATTCTCCTCGGACTCCTGCATGGCCCGCTCCACGGCATGCATACGGCCCTCAACCCGGGGACGGGCGTCCCTCGGCACATGCCCGATCGCTTCCCAATGCTCGTTCAGCGCGCGGAAGGCAGCCCGGGCGGCCTTGAGATCGGTCACCGGAACCAGCTTCTCCGCCTCGGTGGCGAGCTCTTCCTTGAGCTTCAGGTTCTCCGACTGCTCGGCGTCCCGCTCGGCGAACACCCCGCTGCGGGCGGCGAAGAAGACGTCCTGCGCGCCCCGGAAGCGGTTCCACAGATCGTCTTCGGCATCGCGCTGGGCACGACCCGCGGCCTTCCACTCCGTCATCAAGTCGCGGTAACGGGCCGCCGTGTTGCCCCAGTCGGTGGAGTTGGAGAGCGACTCCGCCTCGACGACCAGCTTCTCCTTGGTCTTGCGGGCGTCCTCGCGCTGCGCGTCCAGCGAGGCGAAGTGTGCCTTGCGCCGCTTGGAGAACGCGGAGCGCGCGTGGGAGAAGCGGTGCCACAACTCGTCATCCGACTTGCGGTCGAGCCGGGGGAGGCCCTTCCAGGTGTCCACCAGCGCCCGCAGCCGCTCACCCGCGGACCGCCACTGCTCGCTCTGAGCCAGCTCCTCAGCCTCGCTGACCAGGGCTTCCTTGGCCACACGCGCTTCGTCGTGCTGCTTGGCCCGCTGAACCTTGCGCTCCTCGCGGCGCTTGTCGACCGCTTCGGTGATCGCCTTGAGCCGCTGGGCCAGGGCATCGAGATCACCCACGGCGTGGTGTTCGTCCACCTGCTGGCGCAGGTGGTCGATGGCAGCTTGGGCGTCCTTGGCGGACAGGTCGGTGGTCTTCACCCGCCGTTCGAGCAGGCCGATCTCGACCGCCAGGCCCTCGTACTTGCGCTCGAAATAGGCCAGGGCCTCCTCGGGAGTACCGGCCTGCCACGATCCCACGACCTTCTCGCCGTCGGCTGTACGCACGTACACGGTGCCCGTCTCGTCGACACGGCCCCACGGGTCGCTGCTCACAGCGCCTCCTCCACCTGATGCCCGCCAAGGGTGCTGCCCCCGGGCATCGTCCACAGTTTCCTCGGGGCGGGCAGCGCCCGCCCTGCACAACGCCAATCTAGGCGACCGGCCGCCCGGCTGTCCGCACTCAGCGCGCCCGAAGTTCGTCAGGCCCCTCCGGGCGCCCGCCCGCCCGGAGGTCAGCGCTTGGTGACGGCTGCCTTCTTGATGGTGACCGACGTGGCCGGTGCCCCATCGGCCCCGCCGCCCTTGACGCCTGCCTTCGCCACGTCCTGCAACACCTTCAGGCTCGCGGCGTCCATCTTGCCGAACTGCGTGTAGGTGGGGGGCAGCCGACTGTCCTTGTACACGAGGAAGAACTGGCTGCCACCGCTGTTGGGCTGGCCCGTATTTGCCATGGCCACCGTCCCCGCCGGATAGGCGACCTTGGTGTCCGCCTCCGGCTTGCCGAGGGCGGCCAGGTCCTCATCGGGGATGTTGTAGCCGGGGCCTCCGGTGCCATCGCCCTTCGGGTCGCCGCACTGGAGCACAAAGATGCCCTCGGTGGTCAGCCGGTGACACTTGGTCCCGTTGAAGTACCCCTTCTCGGCGAGTGCCTTGAACGAGTTCACGGTCCGAGGCGTTTTCGCCGCCTCCATGGCGAACTCGATGACTCCCCGGTCGCTGGTGAGCTTCATCGAGTACCCGGCCTTCTTGTCCACCGACAAGGCGGGCTCAGGACTCTTGACCTCCGAGGGGGTCGGCGCGGCCGGCTGGCTCGCCTTCGCGCCCGGGCTCTGCCCGTCCGCCTCGTTGTCCCCGTCGGACAGCCCGATCGAGGCGTAGACCGCTACGCCCGACGCGACCACCACGGCTCCCGCGGCCGCCATGATGGTGATCCGCTGCCTTCGTCTACGGGCCTGCGCCCGCCGCTGCTGCTGGCGCTCGAATTTCTCCTTGGCGAGCTGGCGCCGCCGCTGATCGCTGCTGACCACCGGGTCTTCTCCTTCTTTTCCCGTGCACGGCTGCCCCGTGCACGGCATCTGCCGCCGACCGGTTGAGTGTGCCCGTACCGTATACGGGTTGGCTGTGGAAGCAGCACCGCCGGTAGGCTCTGAACTGGCGCGATCTCATATCCGCGGTCGCGACAGATTTCCTTTTGCTACGACATTCCCGCTGTTGAATTCGCCGCTAGACATCTCTGCAACCACACCGAGGACGATCGTGCTTATTGCCGGGTTCCCCGCTGGGGCCTGGGGGACCAACTGCTATCTGGTCGCCCCCGCCGCGGGTGAGGAGTGCGTCATCATCGACCCGGGCCACCAGGCCACCGAAGGCGTTGCCGAAGCGGTCAGGAAGCATCGCCTCAAGCCGGTCGCCGTGGTCCTCACCCATGGCCATATCGACCATGTCGCGTCGGTCGTCCCGGTGTGCGGCGCCCATGACGTGCCCGCCTGGATCCACCCGGCGGACCGGTACATGATGAGCGACCCCGAGAAGGCGCTGGGCCGGTCGTTGGGGACTCAGCTCATGGGAGAGCTCACCGTCGGCGAACCGTCCGATGTACATGAGCTGATCGACGGCGCCCGACTGAAACTCGCCGGTATGGAGCTGACGGTGTCGCATGCGCCCGGCCATACCAAGGGGTCGGTGACCTTCCAGATGCCCGAGACCGGGGATGTCCCCTCAGTGTTCTTCTCGGGCGATCTGCTCTTCGCCGGCTCCATCGGACGCACCGACCTTCCCGGCGGTGATCACGGTGAGATGCTCCAGTCGCTGGCCCGCGTGTGCCTGCCGCTCGACGACTCGACCGTGGTGCTGTCGGGACACGGTCCCCAGACGACCATCGGCCGTGAGCGTGCCGCCAACCCCTATCTCAGGGAAGTGGCAGCCGGCCTTGGGAGCACCGACGCTCCCCGACGAGGAATGTGACGAGAGACTTCAGTGAGTACCTTTCAGGCCCCCAAGGGCACCTATGATCTGCTGCCCCCTGTCTCGGCCACCTATCTGGCAGTACGCGACGCCCTCGCGGCGCCACTGCGCAGCTCGGGCTACGGCTATGTGGAGACCCCCGGATTCGAGAACGTCGAACTCTTCGCACGCGGCGTCGGTGAGTCCACCGACATCGTGAGCAAGGAGATGTACGCCTTCGAGACCAAGGGCGGCACCCGGCTCGCCCTGCGGCCCGAAGGCACCGCATCCGTGCTGCGCGCCGCCTTGGAGGCCAACCTCCACAAGCAGGGCAATCTGCCGGTGAAGCTCTGGTACTCGGGTTCGTACTACCGCTACGAGCGCCCGCAGAAGGGCCGCTACCGCCACTTCTCCCAGGTCGGGGCCGAGGCCATCGGAGCTGAGGACCCGGCGCTGGACGCCGAGTTGATCATCTTGGCGGACCAGGCGTACCGCTCGCTCGGGCTGCGGAACTTCCGCCTCCTGCTGAACTCCCTGGGGGACCAGGAGTGCCGTCCGGTCTACCGCTCCGCGCTCCAGGACTTTCTGCGCGGGCTGGAGCTGGACGACGAGACCCGCAGGCGACTGGAGATCAATCCGCTGCGGGTCCTCGATGACAAGCGCTCCGAGGTGCAGAAGCAGCTCTCGGGCGCTCCGCTGCTCGCTGACTACCTCTGTGATGCCTGCCGCGCCTACCACAAGGAGGTGCGCGAGCTGCTGACCGAGGCGGGCGTCCCCTTCGAGGACGACGAGAAGCTGGTGCGCGGCCTCGACTACTACACCCGGACGACCTTTGAGTTCGTCCACGACGGTCTGGGCTCCCAGTCCGCGGTGGGTGGCGGTGGCCGCTATGACGGACTGTCCGAGATGATCGGCGGCCCGGCCCTGCCGTCGGTGGGCTGGGCACTGGGTGTCGACCGTACGGTGCTCGCCCTGGAGGTGGAGGGCATTGAGCTGGCCATCGCCCCGGCCACCAGTGTCTTCGCCGTGCCCCTCGGCGAGGAGGCGCGCAGGGCGCTGTTCAGTGTGGTCACCCAGCTCAGGCGGGCGGGTGTCGCGGCCGACTTCGCCTTTGGCGGTCGTGGCCTCAAGGGCGCCATGAAGGTGGCCAACCGAAGCGGTGCGCGGTACACGATCGTCGCCGGCGACCGTGATCTCGCCGAGGGAATCGTGCAGTTGAAGGACATGGAGTCGGGCGAGCAGGCGCCCGTGCCCCTGTCGGAGATCACCGAGACGCTCCGCGCCCGGTTGGCCTGACGTTCGGCACAGACCGGTCCTCTCCTGATGACTTCCAGGGGAGGGCCGGTTTTGCCGTGTACGGCGCGGGCGCCAACGCTGGGGCGAGCCGCTGCGTCCGTGTCAACCCCGTGAAGCTCCGCCCCGCCCAGCGGGCGACGCTGTTTCCAGCCACCAAAAAGGCACTTTCGGGACATGTGGCAGGGATCGCGACGGCCCTGAAGGGTGGGCGGGCAGCAGGGCCCCTCCTCCTCCCCGAGCGTCGAGCGCCAGCGCTGGGGGAGTCCCCGCCCACGGAGACACGGGCCCAGCCGTCCGCCGCGGGCCCTTCCCCGGACGTGGGCCCAGCCCACCCCGTACCGCTCGTCCGTACCGGCCCGGGCTGTGATCCGAACCGAGGGGACGACCGTACGGACGTCCTTATGTCCACCGAACAGTGGTTCCACAGGGGGGTACGGCACAATGTCGGTGCCCGTGCAGGCCACTGAGCAAGGGAAACGGCGATATGACGACAGCGGCGGTAGACGATGTGTCCTCCGGTGAGCGCGAGGACGGCGCCAGGGGCACGATCGGCGGCAGCCGCGCCTTCGCCTGGCTGTTGGTGATCACCGGCGCGGCGGGACTGCTGGCCGCCTGGGTCATCACGATCGACAAGTTCAAGCTGTTGAAGGACCCCTCCTTCACCCCGGGGTGCAGTCTCAACCCGGTGGTGTCCTGCGGCAACATCATGAAGAGCGACCAGGCGTCCGTGTTCGGCTTCCCGAACCCGATGCTCGGTCTGGTGACGTACTCGATGGTGATCGTCATCGGTGTCGGGCTACTGGCGGGTGCCCGCTACAAGCCTTGGTTCTGGCTCGGCCTGAACGCGGGCTGTCTGTTCGGGGTCGGTTTCTGCACCTGGCTGATGTACCAGTCCCTGTACAACATCAACTCCCTCTGCCTCTGGTGCTCCCTGGCCTGGGCCGCCACCATCGTGATGTTCTGCTACGTCACCGTGCACAACATCCGGCACCGGATCATCAAGGTGCCCGAGGGGCTGCGCAATGTGCTGCTGGAGTTCCACTGGATGCCCCCCGTCCTGTGGATCGGCATCATCGGCATGCTCATCCTGACCCGCTGGTGGGACTTCTGGATCAGCTGAGTCCTCCCCGCCATCCGCTCCAGCGCCCTCGGACCGGGGGCGCTGTCAGTGCGCTGACATAGGCTTCCTCGCGTGGAGCCCGACCTCTTTACCGCAGCTGCCGAAGAACGCCAGGAGAAGGACCCGTCCAGCAGCCCCCTGGCTGTTCGGATGCGTCCGCGCACCCTCGACGAGGTCGTCGGCCAGCGCCATCTGCTGAAGCCGGGCTCACCCCTGCGCAGACTGGTCGGCACCGGTCCCGGCGCGAGCCCCGGCCGGGCCGGGCCGTCATCGGTGATCCTCTGGGGCCCGCCGGGGACGGGCAAGACGACCCTGGCCTATGTGGTGTCCAAGGCGACCGACAAGCGTTTTGTGGAGCTGTCGGCGATCACCGCGGGGGTCAAGGAGGTCCGGGCGGTCATCGAGGGCGCACGTCGGGCCGCGGGCGGCTACGGCCGGGAGACCCTCCTCTTCCTCGATGAGATCCACCGCTTCTCCAAAGCCCAGCAGGACTCATTGCTGCCCGCCGTCGAGAACCGCTGGGTGACCTTGATCGCCGCCACGACGGAGAACCCCTACTTCTCGGTGATCTCACCGCTGCTCTCCCGCTCCCTGCTGCTGACGCTGGAGTCGCTCACCGACGAGGACCTCAAGGGGTTGCTCGCTCGCGCCCTGGCCGATGAGCGCGGTCTGGGCGGTGCGCTCTCGCTGCCCGCGGACGCCGAGGCACATCTGCTGCGGATCGCGGGCGGAGACGCCCGGCGGGTGCTGACCGCACTGGAGGCCGCGGCCGGCGCCGCGCTCGACAAGGGCGAGCCGGAGGTCTCCCTCCAGACGGTGGAGGAGACCGTGGACCGTGCCGCCGTCGCCTATGACCGAGACGGTGACCAGCACTACGACGTGGCGAGTGCCCTGATCAAGTCCATCCGCGGCTCCGATGTGGATGCGGCACTGCACTACCTGGCCCGCATGATCGATGCCGGCGAGGACCCTCGGTTCATCGCTCGCCGGTTGATGATCTCAGCGAGCGAGGACATCGGTCTCGCGGACCCGACGGCACTGCCGACCGCTGTTGCCGCGGCCCAGGCAGTGGCCATGATCGGTTTCCCGGAGGCCGCCCTCACCCTCAGCCACGCGACGATCGCGCTCGCGCTGGCTCCGAAGTCGAACACCGCGACCACCGCGATCGCAGCCGCGCTCGCCGATGTGCGTGCCGGGCTGGCGGGCCCGGTGCCCGCGCATCTGCGCGATGGCCACTACAAGGGCGCGACCAAGCTCGGCCATGCCCAGGGATATGTCTATCCGCACGATGTGCCCGGTGCCATCGCCGCCCAGCAGTACGCGCCGGACGCCGTGCAGGGCAAGCGCTACTACGAACCGACGCGGTACGGCGCCGAAGCCCGGTACGCGGATGTGGTGGAGAAGGTGCGGGAGCGGCTGCGCGGCGAGTAGCCGGGTGCGCCGCGCGGGTGCGCGGGGCGCGTCAGTGCGTCGCCGCCTCGAAGAGGGTGTGCATCGCCCGGCGTAGCCCGGTGATGTCCTGCACCGGTTCGGGAAAGTCGAAGCGGGCGTCAAAGCACCGCTCTCCGACGAAGCGCACCCGCAGTCCAAAGCGATCGAGCGCCAGCGGCACCGCCCGCCGGATGCGTCCGTTCTCCGTGCCCATGCCGTCGACGCGCTCACCGAGCAGTCCGCAGAGCTCCTGGACCTGCTCACCGTGGGCCGAGTGCAGATGCTGGAGCAGCTCGGTCTCATGGGCGATCAGCGGATCGACACCGGCTTCGGTGAAGTCCTCGGGCTCGACCGTGGCTGCGCCCCAGAGGTCGTCCACGCTCAGTTCGCCGACTTCGAGGCGGAGCATCATCAAGCCGGGCTCGGCCACTCCGGGCACACTGGTGAGCCAGCCCGTCACCCAGGCACGGCCGCGGATACGGTGGGGGACGGAGACCGGTGCCACATCGGTGATCTCCAGCACGGCCGTGAGCTCGTCGTCCTGGGCGTGGGTGGCCGCGCGGACGGCGGGGGAGTCCGCGGGAAAGAGGAGGAAGACCTCACCGTCGGGCCCCACCACCCGTGCATGGGGGCTGAGCAGCTCGGGGCGGGGGCTGTCGACGCCCGCGATGAGCAGTACCGCGGAGCATGTACTCTGTACGAGAGTTCGTGTGCGCTCGGCTGCTGACGGCATTCGAGTGTTTTCAAGCCCGCTGGGACGCGGCTGACCATGAGCTGATCGGACCTCCGTCGCTTCGACGCTCCTCTGAGCAGCGTCGACGTTCTTTGTGCTGTCCGTGACGCGTTTGGTGTTCCCAGGGCGAGACATGCGATCTCCTTGAGTAAGGTGAGCCTAACCTAACCTATTTCGGAGGTCTGGAGAACGTGCCTAACCAGTCGCGTCCCAAGGTCAAGAAGTCTCGTGCGCTCGGCATTGCGCTGACGCCGAAGGCAGTCAAGTACTTCGAGGCCCGCCCGTACCCCCCGGGTGAGCACGGCCGTGGCCGCAAGCAGAACTCGGACTACAAGGTCCGTCTGCTGGAGAAGCAGCGCCTGCGTGCCCAGTACGACATCAGCGAGCGCCAGATGGTCCGCGCCTACGACCGCGCCCGCAAGGCCGAGGGCAAGACGGGCGAGGCGCTGGTCATCGAGCTGGAGCGCCGCCTTGACGCGCTGGTCCTGCGCTCGGGCATCGCCCGCACCATCTACCAGGCCCGTCAGATGGTCGTCCACGGCCACATCGAGGTCAACGGTGGCAAGGTCGACAAGCCTTCCTTCCGCGTCCGTCCCGACGACGTCGTGATGGTCCGCGAGCGCTCCCGCGAGAAGACCCTGTTCCAGGTCTCCCGCGAGGGTGGCTTCGCCGCCGATGGTGAGACCCCGCGTTACCTCCAGGTGAACCTGAAGGCCCTGGCCTTCCGCCTGGACCGCGACCCGCAGCGCAAGGAAGTCCCCGTGATCTGCGACGAGCAGCTCGTCGTCGAGTACTACGCCCGCTGATCCGGGCGGGGTAACCCGCGCCTCAGCCCGCCGTTTCCCCGCCCTGTGGGATGGGAGAGCCGGCGGGCTTTCGCATGCCCGGGGCCGTGGGAGCGGCCGACTGTTCGGCGGTACGCCCCTGCGGCACCGGCGGACACCGGTCCGGCGGAGCGACCACACGCTGCACCGCCGCATCCAGCAGTAGCGCGCGCCCCTCCCGCACCAGCGATCCATACCGCTCGGAGCCCAGTGCGCCAACGGTGAGACGGCGGCACAGTTCCCGGGGTGCGCCGAAGCGGCCCAACCCGGCGAGGTGAACACCGAGTTCGTCCCACACCGCCGCCGCGGCGCCCAGCAGCAACGCGGCCTCCGCCGTACCGCCCGTCTCCGCGGTGACCAGTGCCAGCAGCTCAAGGCAGAGCGCCGCGCCCACCGGGTCGTTGAAGCGGTGCGCGATGGACACCGCCGCGCTCAGCCTGGTCCGCGCGGTGGCCCGGTCGCCGGCCATCTGGGCCGTGTATCCCAGTGCGTACAGCGCATAGGAGCGGGCCCAGAGCTCGCCGTTGCCCTGGCACGACTCCAGGACCTCTTCGCACAGTCTGACGGCCTCTTCCCCTCGGTCCTGGAAGGCCAGGGCCATGGCCAGTGAGGTCTGAGCCAGCAGGACATTGCTGTTCAGCTCGCCCAACTCCCGGTAGGAGGCGAGGGCCCCGCGCAGTAGGTCCTCGGCGCGAGGGGTGGAGTCGGACAGCAGGGCCAGGCTGCCCAGCCGATGCACCGCGTACGCCACCGCCACCGGGTGGTCGGTACGGATCGCCACCTCACGGCAGTCGTGCAGCACCCGCTCCGCCGCTGCGCCGTCGCCCTGCAGAAGCGCCACCTGTCCGAGCACCCACTGGGCCTTCAAGCGGGACGGGGCATGCGCGTTGGGCAGGGCCAGCGCGCGGTCCAGCCAGTGCCTGCCCTCAGCGAGCCGACCGCAGCCGACCCAGAAGAACCAGAGTGTGCCCGCCAGATGCTGACCGAGATGGGTGTCCCCGTCCCGCTCCAGACAGAGTTCGAGCGCCGCCCGCAGATTGGGCAGGGCGCTTTCGGCGCAGGCCGCCACCTCCAGTTGGCGCGGGCTGAACCAGTCCAACTCGCACCAGGTAGCCAGGCCCATGTACCAGTCGCGATGTCTCTTGCGCAGTCTCATGTCGTCGCCCAGGGCCGCCAACCACTCGCCGCCGTACACCCGAAGGGTGTCCAGCATGCGGTAGCGCACGCCCGCGGGTGTCCGCGTACGGGAGACGACCGACTGGGCGACCAGTTCGGCCAGCACCCCGGGCACGCTCTCGGCGGGGAGATCCGGCCCGCTGCACACATACTCCACGGCCTCGGAATCGAACTCGCCCGCGAAGACCGTGAGCCGGGCCCACAGCAGCCGCTCCGGGGGAGTGCAGAGCTCATGGCTCCAACCAATGGTCGTCCGCAGGGTCTGATGGCGCGGCGGCAGAGCCCGGCCGCCCCCGGTCAGGAGGCGGAAGCGATCGTCCAACCGCTCCAGCACCTGGTCGAGGGTGAGCCCCGCGAGCCTGCCCGCCGCTAGTTCCAGGGCGAGGGGGATGCCATCGAGACGCCGGCATATCTCCTGGACGCGGTGCTGATCGCCGTCGGTCAGCCGGAAGCGGGCCAGGGTGAGGGCCGCGCGGTCGGCGAACAGCTGGACCGCGTCGGACTCACTCAGCGGCGCCAGCGGCAGAGTCGCCTCGTTCGGCAGGCGCAGCGGCCGGCGGCCGGTAGCGAGAATCCGCAGGCCCGGAGCTGCGGCCAGGAGATCCGCCACCAAATCCGCACACTCCGCGGCGAGATGTTCGACGCCGTCGAGGACAAGGAGGAGCTCGCGCTCGGCGAGATGGTCGACCAGTACGTCACGCGGTGATCTGCTGGTGCGGTGGGTGATGTCCAGGGCCTCCGCGAGGGCGTGCCCGATGAGCCCCGGGTCATGGACCGCGGCGAGTTCCACCAGGCCCACCCCATCGGTGAACCGATTCTGCACTGCCGCGGCCGCCTGCATGGCGAGCCGTGACTTGCCCACCCCGCCCACGCCGGCCACGGTCACCAGCCGCGAGCCATCGAGCAGTCGCGCGAGCTGGGCCAGCTCATCGACCCGGCCCACAAAGCCGGGGAACCCCGCCGACCGGCCCTCCCGCCTCGAAGGATGGTCCAGCGGAAGACCGTGCGGATGACCGTCAGGGAACGGGCAGTTGCGATGAGAGCGGCGCATGGGACACGCAGCGTACCCGCGTGATTCCACTCCGTACAATCTTCTGCGGCGACTCCCCTTGCCCGCCATCAATGCGGTAGGGGGCAAGACCCCGGGCGCGATAGGCTCGGCAGAGGTTTTCAGACGTGTCCGGCGATAGCAGAGAGCGGTGCAGCGTGACCGGTGGAGAGGTTGCCGGGATTCTGGTCGCCGTCTTCTGGGCGATCCTGGTCTCCTTCCTCGCGGTGGTGCTGGTGAGGTTGGCGCAGACGCTCAAGGCGACCACCCGGCTGGTGGCGGAGGTGACCGAGCAGGCGGTACCGCTGCTGGCGGACGCGTCTGCCACGGTCCGCTCCGCACAGACCCAGCTGGACCGGGTCGACGCGATCGCCACGGACGTCCAGGAAGTCACCTCCAACGCCTCCGCACTCTCCACGACCGTCGCCTCCACCTTCGGCGGCCCGCTGGTCAAGGTCGCGGCCTTCGGGTACGGCGTTCGCCGGGCGATGAGCCGCGGGCCCGAGGAGCAGCGCTCCCGGGAGCGCTCCCGGCGTACGGTCGTCGGCCGCACCGTCCCGGCGGCCCGCGAGGGGCGCGGCCGGTGGGGCAGAAAGGGTTGACGAACGATGTTCCGCCGAGCGTTCTGGTTTGGCGCTGGTGCCGCAGCCGGTGTCTGGGCCACCACCAAGGTCCACCGCAAGCTCCAGCAGCTGACCCCCGAGAGCCTTGCCGCGCAGGCGGCGAACAAGGCCATCGACGCAGGTCATAAACTCAAGGACTTCGCACTCGACGTCCGGGCAGGAATGGCCCAGCGCGAGGAGGAGTTGGGGGAAGTGCTCGGCATGCACACCCCACCCGACCCCGCTGAACTACCCGCCCAACGTCATCGCCCCGCCCTGGGGCAGCGCCAGCACATCCAGCACCCCGACCACTCGTACAACCGGAATGAGGACCACTGATGGAGTCGGCTGAAATCCGCCGCCGCTGGCTGAGCTTCTTCGAGGAGCGCGGACACGCCGTCGTTCCTTCGGCGTCGCTGATCGCGGACGACCCGACTCTGCTGCTGGTCCCCGCGGGCATGGTCCCCTTCAAGCCGTACTTCCTCGGTGAGGTCAAGCCGCCCGCCCCGCGGATCACCAGTGTGCAGAAGTGCGTGCGCACCCCGGACATCGAAGAGGTCGGCAAGACCACCCGCCACGGCACCTTCTTCCAGATGTGCGGCAACTTCTCCTTCGGCGACTACTTCAAGGAAGGGGCCATCAAGCTGGCCTGGGAGCTGCTCACCGGCTCCGTCGCCGACGGTGGTTACGGCCTTGACCCCGAGCGTCTGTGGATCACGGTCTACAAGGAGGACGACGAGGCGGAGCAGATCTGGCGCGATGTGATCGGCGTACCCGCCGAACGCATCCAGCGTCTGGGCATGGGCCCCAACTTCTGGTCGATGGGCGTGCCCGGCCCCTGTGGACCGTGCTCTGAGATCAACTACGACCGCGGGCCCGAGTTCGGCGAAGAGGGCGGCCCCGCCGTCAACGACGAGCGCTATGTGGAGATCTGGAACCTGGTCTTCATGCAGTACGAGCGCGGCGCGGGCGAGGGCAAGGACGACTTCCCGATCCTCGGGGAGCTCCCCTCCAAGAACATCGACACCGGCCTCGGGCTCGAACGTCTGGCCATGATCCTGCAAGACGTGCACAACATGTACGAGACGGACACCCTGCGTGTCGTCATGGACCAGGCCACCGAGCTGACCGGTGTGCGCTACGGCGTGGACCACGAGTCGGACGTGTCCCTTCGCGTGGTGGCCGACCACATCCGTACCTCCGTGATGCTCATCGGGGACGGTGTCACCCCCGGCAACGAGGGGCGCGGCTATGTACTGCGCCGGATCATGCGTCGCGCCATCCGCAACATGCGGCTCCTCGGCGCCACCGGTCCGGTCATCGCCGAGCTGGCCGACGCGGTCGTCACGACCATGGGTGTGCAGTACCCGGAGCTGGTCACCGACCGCAGGCGCATCGAGACCGTGGCCCTCGCGGAGGAGGCCGCCTTCCTCAAGACCCTCAAGGCCGGCACCAACATCCTCGACACCGCCATCACCGACGCCAAGGCCGGCGGCGCCAAGGTCCTCGCCGGGGACAAGGCGTTCCTGCTCCATGACACCTGGGGCTTCCCGATCGACCTCACCCTGGAGATGGCCGCCGAGCAGGGGCTGAGGGTCGATGAGGACGGCTTCCGCCGGTTGATGAAGGAACAGCGGGACAAGGCCAAGGCGGACGCCCGGTCCAAGAAGACCGGTCACGCCGATCTCTCCGCCTACCGCGAGGTGGCCGACCGCGCCGGCTCCACCGAGTTCACCGGTTATCTCTCGACCGCGGGTGAGTCGACCATCGTCGGCCTGCTCGTCGACGGGGTGCCCGCCCCCGCCGCCTCCGAGGGCGACGAGATCGAGGTCGTCCTCGACCGGACCCCGTTCTATGCCGAGGGCGGCGGTCAGCTGGCCGACCAGGGGCGCATCAGGCTGGACTCCGGTGCCGTCATCCAGATCCGCGATGTGCAGCAGCCGGTGCCCGGCGTCTCCGTGCACAAGGGCTCGGTCCAGGTCGGCGAGGTGACCGTGGGCTCATCCGCCCATGCGGCCATCGACATCAAGCGCCGTCGTGCCATCGCCCGCGCCCACAGCGCCACCCATCTGACCCACCAGGCCCTGCGCGACGCACTGGGCCCGACGGCCGCCCAGGCCGGCTCGGAGAACTCGCCCGGTCGGTTCCGCTTCGACTTCGGCTCACCGTCCGCCGTGCCCGGCACGGTGCTCACCGATGTCGAGCAGCGGATCAACGAGGTTCTCGCCCGTGAGCTGGAGGTCGAGGCCGAGATCATGAGCATCGACGAGGCCAGGAAGTCCGGTGCCATCGCCGAGTTCGGTGAGAAGTACGGCGAGCGGGTGCGAGTCGTCACCATCGGTGACTTCTCCAAGGAGCTGTGCGGTGGCACTCATGTGGGCAACACCGCCCAACTGGGCCTGGTGAAACTCCTCGGTGAGTCGTCGATCGGCTCGGGGGTTCGACGTATCGAGGCCCTCGTCGGTGTGGACGCGTACAACTTCCTCGCCAAGGAGCACACCGTGGTCGCCCAGCTCCAGGAGCTGGTCAAGGGACGTTCCGAGGAGCTGCCCGAGAAGATCTCCGCCATGCTCGCCAAGCTGAAGGACGCGGAGAAGGAGATCGAGCGCTTCCGCGCCGAGAAGGTGCTCCAGGCCGCCGCGGGGCTGGTCGAGGGCGCCCGGGACGTCCGAGGCGTGGCCGTGGTGACCGGGGTGGTGCAGGACGGCACCTCAGCCGATGATCTGCGCAAGCTGGTGCTCGATGTCCGTGGCCGCATCCAGGGCGATCGCCCCGCCGTGGTGGCGCTGTTCACCGTGGCGAACGGACGCCCGTTGACCGTCATCGCCACCAACGAGTCCGCTCGCGAGCGGGGTCTGAAGGCCGGCGAGCTGGTACGGACGGCTGCGAAGACACTCGGTGGTGGTGGCGGCGGCAAGCCGGATGTCGCCCAGGGCGGCGGACAGAACGCGGACGCGGTCGGCGACGCCATCGCCGCCGTCGAACGCCTGGTCGCCGAGACCTCCTGATGCGCAGAGGACGCCGTCTTGCGCTGGACGTCGGAGACGCCCGCATCGGGGTCGCCTCGTGCGACCCCGACGGGGTGCTCGCCACCCCGGTGGAGACCGTGCCGGGGCGCGATGTCCCGGCCGCCCACCGTCGGCTGAAAATGATCGTTCAGGAGTACGAACCGATCGAGGTCATCGTCGGTCTGCCGCGCTCGCTCAGCGGTGGAGAGGGCCCCGCCGCGGTCAAGATCCGGGCCTTTACGCAGGTACTGGCCCGGGGCATCGCACCCGTACCGGTCCGATTGGTCGACGAGAGGATGACCACAGTAACGGCGACTCAGAGCCTTCGTGCTTCGGGTGTGAAGTCCAAAAAAGGCCGCTCTGTCATCGATCAGGCTGCCGCTGTGGTGATTCTTCAGAACGCTCTGGAGTCCGAACGGGCGTCAGGAGCCCCTCCGGGTGAGGGCGTCGAAGTGGTTGTCTGATCGCGATACGGTAACGTTCCGCGCCATGCGGCGGTGTTCGAACAGCTGCCGCACAGAAAAGAGGCGGCGCGGCGTGGCGGCCACCTCGCGGCCCTAGGGGATCGATGACTGATTATGGCCGGGGCCCCGGCTCCGAACCGTGGCATCCCGATGACCCTTTGTACGGCGATCAGGGATGGGAAGGCCAGGCTGGAACCGGCCAGGATTCCACCACTGGCCAGCCGCACCAGTACGCGCAGCCGCAGCAGCAGGAGTACGGCGCCGACGCGTACCAGCAGCAGTACGGCCAGCAGGGGTACGACGGTCAGCAGTCCTACGAAGGGCAGCAGTTCGAGGGGCAGGCCGCCCAGCAGCCGTATGACGGTGGTTGGGACACCAGCCAGCAGACGGCGATGCCCTACGGCGGTACCCCCGCCGGCTACGGCAACCAGCAGGAGGCGGACTACTACGCCACTCCTGAGGCGTACCCGCCGCCGGAGCCCCCGAACCGCCGTAGCGAGCCCGAGCCAGAGGCCGATGCTGGGCAGTGGGAGGCCGAGGCACCGGAGGAGGAGAAGCACCCCTTCTTCACCGGCGCGGATGCCGACGACGCCGATGGGTACGACGACCCCCGCCAGGGCCGTCGCCGCGGTGGTGGTGACGGCGGGAACGAGCGCCGTGGCAAGGGCAAGAAGAAGGGCCGCAACGGCTGCGCCTGCCTGGTCGTCTCGCTGGTTCTCCTCGGCGGCCTCGGCGGGGTCAGCTACTTCGGGTATCAGTTCTGGGAGGGCAAGTTCGGTGCGCCCGAGGACTTCGCCGGCGCCGGCAGCGGCACCACCGAGATCGAGGTCCCCGCGGGCGCGGGTCTCCAGGAGATCGGCAGCATCCTGAAGAAGGCCGGGGTCGTCAAAAGCTCGGGCGCCTTTGTCTCCGCGGCCCAGGGCAAGAGCGTCCAGGCGGGCGTCTACATCCTGCCCAAGGAGATGTCCGGCGCAAACGCCGTGCAGGCGATGCTCAACCCCAAGAGCCGCAACAACCTGATCCTCCCCCCCGGCAAGCGCAATGTCTGGGTCTACGCGGAGATCGACAAGCGTCTGGAGCTCAAGAAGGGCACCACCGCGGCCATCGCGAGATCGCAGGCGAGCACCATGGGCCTGCCCAGCTGGGTCAAGGGCAAGGAGCTCAGGGACCCGTTGGAGGGCTTCCTCTTCCCGGCGACCTATCCGATCGCCAAGGGAATGAAGCCGGAGGCCGTCCTCAAGAAGATGGTGGCCGAGGCGAACAAGGAGTACAACAGGACGGACCTCGCCGGGGAGGCGACCAAGCTCGGGCTGAAGTCGCCGCTTGAGCTGATCACCGTAGCGAGCCTGGTGCAGGCCGAGGGCAAGTACAAGCACGACTTCGACAAGGTGTCCCGGGTCGTCTACAACCGTCTCAAGGAGAACAACACCGAGACGATCGGCCGGTTGGAGTTCGACTCGACGGTCAACTACATCAAGGGTGAGAGCAAGCTCGCCATCGGGTCCGTTGACGCTCTGCGTAGGATCAAGGACCCCTACAACACCTACCGCATACAGGGTCTGCCGCCCGGCCCCATCGGAAACCCGGGACAGGACGCACTGAGCTCAGCCCTGAACCCCACTGCCGGGCCGTGGTATTACTTCGTCTCCATCACCGAGGACGAGACCCTCTTCGCTGAGACCAACGCGGAGCACGAGCGCAACCGCCAGCGGTATCTGGAGGAGCAGAAGAAGGAGAAGGACGGGTAGTGAGTGCGACCAGCAGGCGGGCGGCGGTCCTTGGATCGCCGATCGCCCACTCCCTCTCCCCGGTGCTGCACCGCGCCGCCTATGCGGAACTGGGCCTCGACCACTGGTCGTACGACCGGTTCGAGGTGGACGAGGCCGCACTCCCCGGTTTTGTCTCGGGACTCGACGGCTCATGGGCCGGGCTGTCGCTCACCATGCCGTTGAAGCGGGCGATCCTCCCCCTGCTCGACGAGATCAGTGACACCGCGGCATCGGTCGAGGCCGTCAACACCGTGGTGTTCACCGATGACGGCCGCAAGACCGGTGACAACACCGATATCCCCGGCATGGTCGCGGCACTGCGGGAGCGGGGCGTGGAGACGGTCGAGTCCGCTGCCGTACTCGGTGCGGGCGCGACCGCGTCATCGGCGCTCGCCGCGCTCGCCCGGATCTGCACCGGACCCATCAGCGCCTATGTCCGCAGCGAGGACCGGGCGGTGGAAATGCGGGGCTGGGGCAAGCGGCTCGGTGTGGAGGTGCGGACCGCGGGCTGGGACCGCGCCGCCGAGGCGCTGCGATCCCCGCTGGTCATCGCCACCACACCGGCCGGAGCGACCGATGCGCTCGCCGCCGAGGTACCCGAGCGGCCGGGAACCCTCTTCGATGTGCTGTACGAGCCGTGGCCCACGAATCTCGCGGCGGCCTGGTCCGCCCGGGGCGGAGCCGTGGTCGGTGGGTTGGACCTCCTGGTCCACCAAGCCGTACTCCAGGTCGAGCAGATGACCGGGCGCCCAGGGCCGCTGGAGGCCATGAGAATCGCAGGCGAACGAATGATCGAAAAACGCTAGGATCTCCCGCATTCTGGGTTTTCTGTGGCGGGGGAGTAGTGCGTGAACTCCGGTGACCTGGGGCAACCGCAGGCGGGGATCGTCAGCAAGGTCTCGACGGGGTGGTCGCCTTCCTCCCGGACTGGATGGAGATCCCGCTGCTCTGCCTGGTCCTGCTGATCTTCGCGGTGCGCTGGGCCATCTGGATCAAGGACAGGATCGAGCAGCGGCGCATGGCCAGCGGCGGAGGGTCCGCAAGCGGACACCCCCTCGCCGCCGCGCCCGGTACCCGGGGCAGCGGCGCGGACCATCCGGGCGCCCAGGCCCCATCCCGCCCGGAGCAGGGGCCGTCCGGGGCTGACTTCCCCGGGTCCTACGCCCCGCAGCGCGATGCGGAGTCCGGGCAGCGCTGAAAACGGCTGTGTCTGCTGAGGGGCGCGGGCTGCTCCAGCGGCCGTGCCCGCCGAGGCCACCGGGGGATTCTCGCGCTGACGGTTGGTTGCCACGCCCCGCCCATGCGGCGCCGTGCGGGCCCCTCGCCACCTCGCCGGCCTACCGCTCTCCCGGCCCTGCCCCGGCGGTCCACGGGGCCGACCACCGCTCGCTCACCCGTCCGATTGCTGGACCGTCGCAGGGCCACCGCCGCGGACGTGGGAGGATCGGACGCGGCGGGCCAGGGCCGCGCACCCGGCCGCGCCGTCGCAGTTCCAGGCGCGAGCAAGAGGAGCACCGTTGAGCAGGTTGCGTTGGCTGACGGCCGGCGAGTCCCATGGACCCGCACTGGTGGCAACGCTGGAGGGTCTTCCCGCCGGCGTACCGGTCACGACGGAGTTGGTGGCCGACCACCTCGCCAGGCGGCGGCTCGGCTACGGCCGCGGCGCGCGCATGAAGTTCGAGCGGGACGAGGTCACCTTCCTCGGCGGCGTACGCCACGGGCTGACCATGGGGTCCCCGGTGGCGATCCTGGTGGGCAACAGCGAGTGGCCGAAGTGGGAGAAGGTCATGGCGGCCGACCCCGTCGACCTCGACGAGCTGGCCTCACTCGCCCGCAACGCTCCCCTGACCCGGCCCCGGCCCGGGCATGCCGACCTCGCCGGGATGCAGAAGTACGGACTCGAGGACGCTCGGCCCATCCTGGAGCGCGCCAGCGCCCGGGAGACCGCGGCCAGGGTCGCGCTCGGCGCGGTGGCCCGCTCCTACCTCAAGGAGACCGCCGGGATCGAGATCGTCTCCCACGTCGTGGAGTTCGGTAAGGCCAAGGCGCCCCTGGGCGTCTACCCGGTACCGGCGGATGTGGAGCGACTCGACGCGGACCCCGTTCGCTGCCTGGACGCCGACGCCAGCAAGGCGATGGTGGCCGAGGTCGACCAGGCCCACAAGGACGGCGACACCCTCGGTGGCATCGTCGAGGTGCTCGCCTACGGAGTCCCGGTCGGCCTGGGTTCGCACGTCCACTGGGACCGACGGCTCGACGCCCGCTTGGCGAGCGCCCTGATGGGCATCCAGGCGATCAAGGGCGTGGAACTCGGCGATGGCTTCGAACTGGCCCGGGTGCCCGGCTCCCAGGCTCATGACGAGATCGTCAAGACCGACCAGGGGCTGCGCCGCACCTCCGGCCACTCGGGCGGTACCGAGGGCGGCATGTCCACCGGTGAGCTGCTGCGGGTACGCGCGGCGATGAAGCCGATCGCCACCGTGCCCCGGGCGCTGGCCACCGTGGACATCGCCACCGGCGAGGCCGCCGCCGCTCACCACCAGCGCTCCGACGTGGCCGCCGTGCCCGCCGCCGGCATCGTCGCCGAGGCGATGGTCGCCCTGGTGCTCGCGGACACGGTCGCGGAGAAGTTCGGCGGCGACAGCGTGACGGAGACCCGTCGCAATGTCCGCGGCTACCTCGACAATCTGCGCATCCGGTGAACAGCGCACCCACGGCGGGCGGCCCGCTGATCGTCCTCGTCGGGCCCATGGGCTCGGGGAAGTCCACGGTCGGTGAGCTGCTCGCGCAGCGGCTCGACGTGCCCTATCGGGACACCGACGCCGATATCGTCGCCGTTGAGGGCCGGGAGATCGCCGACATCTTCATCGACGCCGGTGAGCCGTACTTCCGTGAGCTGGAGCGCGCGGCGGTGCGGGAAGCCGTCGTCGGGCACCGCGGAGTGCTCGCCCTCGGTGGCGGTGCCATCCTCGATGACGCCACCCGGGAGCTACTGGCCGGCCTTCCGGTGGTCTATCTCTCGTTGGAGGCGGAGGAAGCGGTCCGGCGGGTCGGCCTCAACCAGGCCCGACCGCTGCTCGCCGTCAATCCACGCCGTCAGTGGCGGGAACTGATGGACGCCCGCCGTCCCCTCTACACCGAGGTGGCCCGGGTGGTCGTGGCCACCGACGAACGCACCCCCGAAGAGGTCGCCCAGGCGGTCCTCGACGCTTTGGAGCTGAAGGACGCATGACCGATCAGTCAGTGACCCGTATCCAGGTCGGTGGTTCGGCGGGCACCGATCCCTACGAGGTGCTGGTGGGCCGCCAGCTGCTCGATGAGCTGCCCGGTCTGATCGGAGCCAGCGGCAGGCGGGTGGCCGTACTGCATCCGGAGGCGCTCGCCGGCACCGGTGAGGCCATCCGCGAGGATCTGGCCGCGCAGGGCTATGAGGCCATCGCGATCCAGGTGCCCAACGCCGAGGAGGCGAAGACCGCGGAGGTCGCCGCGTACTGCTGGAAGGCCCTGGGGCAGTCCGGGTTCACCCGCAGCGATGTCATCATCGGCGTGGGCGGCGGCGCGACCACCGACCTCGCCGGGTTCGTGGCGGCGAGTTGGCTGCGGGGAGTGCGCTGGATCGCCGTGCCCACGACCGTTCTCGGCATGGTGGACGCGGCGGTCGGCGGGAAGACCGGTATCAACACCGCCGAGGGCAAGAACCTGGTGGGCGCCTTCCACCCGCCGGCCGGGGTGCTGTGCGACCTTGCCGCCCTCGACTCACTGCCGGTGCACGACTACGTCAGCGGTCTGGCCGAGATCATCAAGGCGGGCTTCATCGCCGACCCGGTGATCCTCGATCTGATCGAGGCCGACCCGGCTGCGGCCCGCACCCCGGAGGGTCAGCACACGGCCGAGTTGATCGAGCGTTCGATCCGGGTCAAGGCCGAGGTGGTCTCCGGCGATCTCAAGGAGTCCGGTCGGCGCGAGATCCTGAACTACGGGCACACCCTCGCCCACGCCATCGAGAAGAACGAACGCTACAAGTGGCGCCATGGCGCGGCGGTCTCGGTCGGCATGGTCTTCGCCGCCGAGTTGGGTCGGCTCGCGGGTCGGCTCGACGATGCCACCGCGGATCGGCACCGGGCGGTGCTGGAGTCCGTCGGGCTGCCGCTGACCTACCGCGGCGACCAGTGGCCCCAGCTGCTGGAGACCATGAAGGTGGACAAGAAGTCCCGGGGCAGTCTGCTGCGGTTCATCGTGCTGGACGGCCTGGCCAAGCCGACCGTCCTGGAGGGCCCGGACCCCGCCGTGCTGATGGCCGCCTACGGGGAGGTGTCCGCGTGACCCGTCGAGTCCTGGTCCTCAACGGCCCCAACCTGGGGCGCCTTGGCTCCCGTGAGCCCGATGTCTACGGCGCCACTTCCTACGCCGGTCTGGTGGAGACCTGCCAGGCGCTCGGCAAGGAGCTGGGCCTTGACGTCGATGTGCGGGAGACCAATGACGAGGGCGAACTGATCCGCTGGCTCCACGAGGCCGCGGACGAGTCGCTTCCGGTGGTGCTGAACCCCGGCGCCTTCACCCACTACTCCTACGGAATGCGCGATGCCGCAGCGCAGCGGACCGCTCCCCTGATCGAGGTGCACATCTCCAATCCGTACACCCGTGAGGTGTTTCGGCACACATCGGTGGTCGCGGCCGTCGCCAGCGGGACGATCGCGGGCTTTGGAATCGGGTCATACCGTCTCGCACTGCGCGCACTTGCCGAGGAACTCGCCGGCTGATCAGGGCACTTCGTGGCGTCCCCGGCCGTTTTCCCTACGACGGCCGGGGGGTACCGTTCGATGGCATGGCAGCGAAGTCGCTGTCCGACCAGCGTCAGTCAGACGAGACGGAGTGGCACCGGATGCAGTACGCAGTGGGAGCTCCGCTGCCGCCGCCCCATGGAGCGGGGCGTGGATCGGAAGCATCGGGTGCCGCGGACGGACAGCCGCACCACGCCCAGCGTCCGGGGCCGTATCCCGGGACCCACTCCGGGGTGCCGGTGCCTCCCCAGGGCCCGCCCCCGCCCATGGGCCCCCCGCCTCCCCAGGGCCCGCCGCCACCGCTGACCGCGCCGGCTCCTCCCATCCCGGGCGGGCCACCGCCGGGGCATGGCGGGCATCATCCCGTGCCCGGTTGGGGAGCACCGCCGCCCCCGAGCGCACAGCCCCGGCCGGATGCGACCGGACATGTCCAACTGCCCCCCGGAGGTCCCGTCCACCTCCCCTCCCCGCCCCCCGCGGACAGCGGTACGGGCGCGGCGACGCTCGCCGTCCTGCTGATCGGTCCCGCCGGGGCCGGTAAGACGACCGTCGCCCGACACTGGGCCACCAGGCGCCGGGTGCCCACCGCGCACATCAGCCTCGATGATGTGCGCGAATGGGTCTGCTCGGGGTTCGCCGACCCCCAGTCCGGCTGGAACGACCACTCCGAGGCGCAGTATCGGCTGGCCCGCCGCACCTGTGGCTTCGCAGCGCGCAACTTCCTGGCCAACGGCATCTCCTGCATCCTTGACGACGCCGTCTTCCCGGACCGCCCGGTGGTGGGTCTCGGCGGCTGGAAGCGGCATGTCGGGCCCGGACTGCTCCCCGTGGTGCTCCTCCCCGGCCTGGAGATCGTGCTGGAGCGGAATGCCGAGCGCAGTGGCAATCGCCGTCTCTCGGACGAAGAGGTAGCGACCATCCACGGCCGGATGGCGGGGTGGTACGGCTCGGGCCTACCGATCATCGACAACTCCAAGTACGACGTGGAGACCACGGCCCGAGCGCTGGACGAGGTCCTGGCCCGGGCGATCGCCAGCCCACCCAGTTGGTAGTCCGCTCAGGGGACCTGCCCGCCCGGGGCGCCTGGGGCGAATGAGCCGCACTCCCTCAGCGCGTCCCCCACGGTCGGACGCGCTGGCCGGGCCGGTACGGCTGGTCGGTCGTACGCTCGGGATATGGCAGAGGCGTCTGGGGTGCATGAGGTCCGGCGTAACCGGCTGCGTGATCGTTGTGCGGCCAGCGGAAGCAATGGGGCCCTCATCTCCAGGCCCGCGAACGTGCGCTATCTCGCCGGCAGCACGCCCGCGGGTGCCGTCCTGCTCATCGGGCCCACCGAGGACATCCTGCTCTGCCCCCGCACCCCGCTCGGGGCCGCTTCCGACGGCCGGCCCGACGAACAGCTCAGACTCACCGTCCTGCCCACGTCGGGAGGCGATCCCGCCGTCGCGGCCGCGGAGCTGGCACGGGCCGCGCACATCGACTGCCTGGCCGTCGAGGAGCACCACCTCACCGTCGCCCGTCACCGTGCGATCGGCTCGGTGGCGCCCCGGCTCGACCTCGCCGACCTCGGCTTCGCCGTGGAACAGCAGCGGATCGTGAAGGACGAGGAGGAGATCGCCTCCCTGCGCATCGCCGCCGAGATCACCGACCAGGCACTGGGCGAGCTGCTGGAGTCCATTCTCGTGGGCCGCACCGAACGGCATCTCGCCCTGGAGCTGGAGCGCCGCCTCATCGACCACGGGGCCGACGGGCCGGCCTTTCCCACCTCGGTGGCCACCGGACCCAACTCCGGACGCCGAGGGCACCGCCCCACCGACCGCCGGGTGGAGGAGGGTGATTTCCTGTCGGTGTGCGTGGGAGCGGACTACCGCGGCTACCGCTGCGAGATCGGCCGTACCTTTGTGATCGGCACCTCCCCCGCGGACTGGCAGATCGAGCTCTACGACCTGGTCTTCGCCGCTCAGCGCGGTGCCAGGGAAGCGCTGGTGCCCGGTGCCGCGTGCCGTGACGTGGACCGTGCCGCCCGCCAGATTCTGGCCGCGGCGGGGCATGGTGAGGGCCTCGCACCCCTGACTGGGCACGGGGTGGGCCTCGAAATCGACGAGGACCCGCAGTTGACTCCTGTGGCCATGGGTAAACTGGACGCTTGTGTGCCGGTCACCGTCGAACCGGGGGTCCACCTTCCGGGCCGGGGCGGTGTCCGGATCGATGACACGCTCGTCGTGCGCCAGGAGGCGGACGGCGGACCCGAGCTACTCACCATCACGACCAAGGAGCTGCTCGCGCTCTAGCGCGCGCCTCGCGGTCGTCCACCAGCGTCAGTCCAGGAGATTCCGCAACCGTGGCTTCCACGAACGACCTCAAGAACGGCATGGTGCTCAAGCTCGACAACGGCCAGCTCTGGTCCGTCGTCGAGTTCCAGCACGTCAAGCCCGGCAAGGGCCCGGCCTTTGTGCGCACCAAGCTCAAGAACGTGCTCTCCGGCAAGATCGTCGACAAGACGTTCAACGCCGGCGTGAAGGTCGAGACGGCCACCGTCGACCGCCGCGATATGCAGTTCTCGTACATGGACGGCGACTACTTCGTCTTCATGGACATGCAGACCTACGACCAGCTGCATGTCTCCCGTGCCGCCGTCGGCGACTCGGCCAACTTCCTGATCGAGGGCTTCGAGGCCACCGTCGCGACCCACGAGGGCGAGGTGCTCTACGTCGAGCTTCCCGCCGCCGTCGAGCTCGTCATCAAGGAGACCGAGCCCGGTGTCCAGGGCGACCGCTCCACCGGTGGCACCAAGCCCGCGACCCTGGAGACCGGCTACACCGTCCAGGTCCCGCTGTTCATCACGACGGGTGAGAAGATCAAGGTCGACACCCGCTCCGGCGACTACCTCAGCCGGGTGAACAGCTAACCGTGGCCGCCCGCAATAAGGCCCGCAAGCGCGCCTTCCAGATCCTGTTCGAGGCCGACCAGCGCGGGGCGTCCGTGCAGACGGTCCTCGCCGACTGGATTCGGCACGCGCGGACCGACACCCGGCAGCCACCGGTCACCGAGTACACGATGGAACTGGTCGAGGGGTACGCCGAATACGCGGACCGCATCGACGAGCTCATCGCCACGTACGCCGTGGACTGGGAGCTGGATCGGATGCCGGTCGTCGACCGGAACATCATTCGCCTCGGCGCCTATGAACTGGTGTGGGTGGACGGGACCCCCGACGCGGTGGTGATCGACGAGGCGGTGGAACTCGCCAAGGAGTTCTCCACCGATGAGTCCCCTTCGTTCGTGAACGGGCTTCTGGGTCGATTCAAGGAACTCAAGCCGAATCTGCGCCGCGACTGAGCGGCGTCGGAGGCAGGCCGCCCCGGGCCCGGGACGAGATGGCGTCAAGCCCTCTCGTCCCGGGCCCGGGGCGTGTGTTCCCCAGGGCCGTCCCGCCGGGGACTACGGGAGGGCCCCAGGTCCGAAAGAAGGCCGAGAAACGTCTCAGGGCGTAT
>NZ_JAMQAW010000050.1 GCF_023701525.1 Streptomyces albipurpureus | reverse complement strand
TCACCCGACGCATCCGGCACAAACTTCACACACACAACAATCCTCAAACCCACGACAAAACCTCCCGCTGATCACCGATGGCCGGGTTCACCCCGTATGCTGCACTCGCGAGCCTATGGTACGCAGTACCCTCTGTAAAGGTACCTAGTGCCAAGCGGGGGGTTGCGGTGTTACGTTCGCCGTATGACTGAAGTGCAGAGACGACGTAAGGCGGCCACCGGCCCCGCCGCCGGGCCCACAGCCGCCAAGCCGCCGATGCGCGAGGTGCTTGCCGAGGCGGCGTTCGAGCTCTTCTTGGAGCGAGGTTTCGAGCAGACCACGGTCGATGACATCGTGGCCCGTGCCGGGGTCGGCCGTCGGTCGTTCTTTCGGTATTTTCCGTCCAAAGAGGACGCAGTCTTCCCCGATCATGAGCGTTGCCTCGCCGATATGACGGAGTTCCTCGAAACGCACGGCGTTGGGGACGCCGTCGACCCGGTTGACGCGGTGTGTGATGCGGCCCGGCTGGTGACACGGATGTATGCGGCGAACCCCGAGTTCTCCGTGCAGCGGTACCGTCTGACACGCGAAGTGCCCGGACTGCGCACCTATGAACTGTCGGTGGTGCGCCGGTACGAACGCACCCTCGCTGGCTACCTCCGGGGTCGGTACTCGGCTGCCCAGGCTTCTGAAGGTGTTGTTGCCGAAGGTGCGTTGCGGGCCGAAGTGATTGCCGCGGCCGTCGTCGCCGCACACAACAACGGTCTGCGGACCTGGCTGCGTTCGGGTGGTCAGGACGACGCCGACGCTGCCGTGGATCACGCCCTGGCGTTGGTGCGGAATGTCTGGGGGAGCGGAGCCGAACGGGCACGGTCCGCACCGCGCGCCGAGGTAGCAGTCTCCGAAGACGACGTCATCGTCATGGTGGCCCCCAAGGGCGCGCCCCTGTGGCGCGTTGTTCAGCGTATCGAGTCGGCTCTCGGCGAGGACTAGTACTCCGGCCTGGCACTCAGTACCGCTGTTTTGGGCTGCCCCTCTTTACCTTGCTGCACTCGGTGCCATATGGTGCCGTTGCGCCAATGTGGCGGCTTGCTGTTTCCCAGCAAAGTGCAGGGGGTCGAGTTGTGTTCCAGCCACCAGCCAGCATTGTGCCGATGAGGCAGCCAGCGGGCCGGCCGATGGGGCGGTCGGCAGTTGCGCCGGCCGAGCTCCCAACGCGACAGTCAACGGTGCGAGAGTCCGGAGGCCTGGTCTACCAGCGGTGCCGTTGGTGCGGCTCGGCCTCCTTCCGGCGGCTGCTGTGCCCCGTCTGCGCTTCGAGCGACCTGGAGACGGTGCACAGCGAGGGCCATGGGGTCGTCATTGAGTCGAACGTGGTGCACCGCCAGAAGGGTGTCGCCCGAAACGAGTCATTGATTCGCTTCCCGGAGGGTTTTGTCTTTCGTTGCCGAGTCGTGGGCGCGGAGCCCCATATGGTGTGGATCGGAGCCCGGGTCCGCCCCGCCTCCGGCACCGACCCACTGATGGGTGAACTCGTCTTTGAGCTCCATGACACCGTTGGGCGCGTTGACTGGTAGTGAGTGGTGCCGGACCTGTGCTCCCTCCTGGTGGAGCAGCAGTGCGGGCGACTCAGTGATCCCCGCCCGAGGAGACGTCGAGCCGCCTGACGAAGTTCTTGCCGCCGTCCTTTGACTCGTAGACGCCGTCCTGACTGGCGACGATCAGATGCGTCTCGGTCACCGCAGTCAGGGCCTGTGGTGCTCCTCCCCGCACGGTGGAGGTCTTCTGCCAGGTCTGCCCACCGTCAGTGCTCTTGCTCAACTCTCCGGATGGATTGATTCCGTACAGCGCGTTCGGCGCCGTCCACGAGAGGAAGGCCATGACGGGTTTGCTACCCGAGCCAAAGCTCTTGCCGCCGTCAGTGCTTCGAATGACTCCGGACTCCGTGGTGGCGAGGATGGTGTTGGCGTCCTGTGGGCTCACCGCGATATCGAGTGCCTTGAGCTTGCTCCGCTGGTCCCAACTCGATCCGTCCTTACTGATTCGCAGCAGACCGTTGGTGCTGTCGTAGCCGTAGATCGTCTGGTGCGCGTGGTCCAGGGAGTGGAAGTCGACTTCCCCGGTGAGTGACCTGTCCTTCCAGGTCTTGCCCCCGTCGGTGGATTCGATCAGACCGAGATTGCCCGGGGCGTCCCGGCCGGGGGCCGGGTGGCCGCTGGCCAGAAAAGCGCCGTCTGCGGTGATGGTGAAGCCCATGAAGTCGTCCTTGCGGTCGCCCACCAACTCGGGGCGGCCGTTCAGGTCGGGCGTATAGATGCCTTCATGGGTGGCGACGTACAGCTTTCCGTCGGACGGACCGATCTCCACGCCGTGGATATGGCTGATGGTCGTCTTGGGCGCGCCCTTCTCGCTGCTGCTGGCGGAAGGGGAGTCCGAGCTCCCGCCAGTGCAGGCGCTGAGGGCGAGGACAAGCACAGCCGCGGTCGTGGACACGGTGAGATGACGCTTCTTCATGGGGTCCTGATCATGTGTGGGAGAGCCACGTGGCCCATATGCGGGTGGGAAGTGGGTCGTCCCCAGGGTAGGAAGCGGCGACGGCCCGGGTGGGGGAACGAGCTCAGAGCCGAGCGAGGATCTTGTTGAACCGATCAGGCTCGGTTGGCTGGGCCGATACCACGGCATCGGCCAGCCTCTTCGCCGTGGCGTTCCCGCCGTTCTGCGATCGTGCCGGCCACTGCGGTACGGCGACGGGCCCAGGGGTGCCGTAGCGGATTTCTGCTGGGTGAGGCCTTGACGCCTTCGGGTCGGTGATGCCGGTGTCGCAGGTCATGACGGAACCTCGTTGCTGTCTCTGGGGGAAGCCATGCCGATGAACTCGTAGCCGCAGGTAGTGAGACCACCTGCGGGGCGTTCGGCCTAGGTCCGCAGAACTGACAGTTGTGCGAGATCCGGTCTCGGCGGTGAGGTACCTGGGCGCACCGTGGTCAGAGCGCCTGCGCACAGGTGGGAGAGCCGATCTGAGCCATGGGCAAGCGCGCCCCACAAGAGCGCCACGAGCACCCAGCTGCCGAGAACCGCCACGCACAAGGAGGCCATGTCCATCGTCGGACCGTGCTGGTGTACCCCGGCCTGAGCGCCGTGTCCGGCGGAAGGGTTCGGCGTGGAGGCAGTCAGTGGATTCCCGGCGGGCGCGGTGTCATGGCCGGTGGGGGAGGACGGAAGCGCCCCGAAGGCGTGTGTACCAGGAGACGCCGAAATGCCCTGGCCGGCCAACCGGGGCAGGCCTGCGGCAGCGGAAAGTGCCGTGGCTCGCTCGCTGAGGTCGTCGGCCGCCGCCGTGTTCACCGGCGCCCCAGTCACGGGAACCGCGGCGGACAGCGGGTTTGTGCCAGGCAGCTGGAAGTGGTGGTGACCGACCGTCGACGGAGCGGTCCCCGCGGAACCTGTCGGATCCGCGATGCCTTCCGGTTCTGTAGACCCTGTCGGTACCGCGAACTCCGCGCGTTCCGCGGACTCTGCTGGAGCCAGCAGCGCCGCGGGGGCATCAGATGCCCTTGACGCATCCGACGCAACACCGAAGGGGACGGCTGAAGCGGTGTCGCCGTGACTCACACCGGAGTCATCATCGGGGTGGCCCACCGTGTGCATCGCGAAGACACCTAGTGCAAGAACGACCAGGAACAGATGCCCCCAGGCACCTGCTGCTCGGGGCGCCCGGCTTGCACTCACGACGCTGACCTCCGCTCTCATCGATACGCCCGACGATACAGAACGACTTGGTGGCATGCCGCCCAGCCCCGTATTCCACTAAGGTTCTTGGCATTGGGAGCCTAGGAGGGCTGCGGTATGCGGAACTGGATGCCTCGACAGTGGGCAGTGGCGGTGGTCGTCGCCCTGCTCGCGGCGATAGTGATCGGCGTGCCGACAGGGGTCGTTCCCACGTCGCTCTTCTCCCGTATGACACCCGTGCTCTGGTGGAACTATCCGGTGTGGGCGCTCAGCTCCGTACTGATGGGGCTTCTCGTCGCGAGTTACTTGGGCGGAGTGCGAAGCACCGCTCCCCAGCAGCCACGTACCGCCCGGACCATCGCGGCCGGAGCCCTTTCGGCCCTGGCCGTCGGCTGCCCCGTCTGCAACAAGCTCGTCGTTCTCGCGCTCGGCATGAGCGGAGCCCACGCCTACTGGGCCCCCGCCCAACCCGTGCTCGCGGTTGTGTCACTCGCGCTGCTCGCCCATGCGCTGATCCGGCGGCTGCGCACCATGGACGCCTGCCCCGTCCCGCCTGCCCGGAACGGGTCGACGACTACGATGAGCAGCCGCTGAGGCCGAGGGCGAGCAACCATCAGAACCACCACAGGGAGTGGGCGTGCGACAACTGGGCGGGCTTGAGGCCGAGATCATGGATCGCCTCTGGTCCTGGGGGCGGGCCGCTACCGCTCGTGAAGTCCGCGATGACCTCAACAAACAGCGCCCCATCGCCTACAGCACCGTGAAGACCGTGGCCGACATCCTCTTCAGCAAGGGAATGCTCACCCGGGAGAAGGACGGCCGAGCCTGGCTCTATCGGGCCACCTGCACCCGCCAGCAGTACACCGCCGCTCGGATGCACGATGCCCTGGAGGGCACACCGGATCCGGCCGGAGTGCTGCTGAGCTTCGTGGAACAGATCTCCGCCGAGGAGGTCCACGCGCTGCGCACTGCCCTCCGTGCCGCCAAGCGGCGGAGCGGTTCATGATCATGGCCGGGGCGGCGGCGGGGTACGCCCTTCTGGCCGGTGCTGCCGTGCCCTACGCCTTGGCCAGGGCGGGTTGGCCCCACCGCTCTCCCGCGTTGGGCGTCTTGGCCTGGCAGGGGCTGACACTCAGTTTCATCGTGGCGACTGCCCTGGCCGTGTATCACCTCGTCCTCACCGACCGACATGTTCACGATGGTCTCGTCGGCCTGCTCAGCGCTTGCGGCCCCGGCCAAGCGGTGTCGAAGGCGGTCGCCTCACCGCCCACCGTTGCGGATGCCGCGCTGCTGCTGATGCCCGCCACGGTCGTCCTCCTGCCACTGGGCTGGCTGGCGCGTACCGCATGGCACACGCGTCGGGAGAGGCGACGGCATGCCGATCTTCTGGCCATGGTGGGAACCGACGCGGACGACTACGGCGTCACGATCGTCGAGTACACCGTGCCCGCCGTCTACTGCCTGCCCGGTCGCGGGTGCCGGATCGTGGTGACCCGCGGCGCCCTGGACGTGCTCACCGATGAGCAACTGCGCGCCGCGCTGGAGCATGAGCGAGCCCATATCCTGGGCAGACACCACCTTCTGCGGCTCTTCGCCCGCGCGTTCGCCCGGGCGTTTCCGGGACTGCCGCTGGCTCGCCTAGCGGAGGCTCAGACCGCCCTGCTGCTGGAAATGAACGCGGATGACCGCGCGTTGCGCTTCCACTCGCGTGATGCTCTTGCCACCGCGCTCTGCGAGGTCGCGGCCGGGCGGGTACCCGCGGCCACTCTCGGCGCCAGCGGCCCCGGCGCGCTCATCCGGCTTCGCCGCATTCTGTCCCCGCAGACCAAACCCCATCGAGCGACCGGCCTGGGCGTCGTCATCGCCTCGATAGCGGCGCCGATACTGCCCCTGCTCCTGGTCTGCGTCCACTGACACGTGTTGCTGACGGGTCTCCCCGTACGTCTGCGGTGTGGGAGACCGGGACCCTCCTGCTTCCTGGTGGCCGGGCGCGGAGGTCCGCCCGCCCAGGAGGGTCTCCGGCCGGCGAGGGTGCCGCAGCCCACCATACCGCTAATCGTTTTAGTGGTTGACTAGGCGGAGATCGCCTCGAAAGGGATCGGCGAGAGCTTCGACATCGTTGGTCTGAGGCAGTGATTTACCAGGCTTTGTGGTGCGATGATCTAGACATTCGGCATCCTGGGAGGGCGCTCACGGGGCAGAGACTGAACGCCTCCCTGTGACTGATCTGCTAAATGGCTTAGCCGAATGGGCTTCGCTGTGTCCGGGGTGGTCTGACTGGTGGGGCGGTGCTAACGACCGGTCAGCCAGTTGTACGTGGCCCGGGCGGTGAAGTCCCGCTGACCGCCCGCGTACAACAGGTCCGCCGACCGGAACGACGGGTCCAACGCCGTGGCGGCCACGTAGGGGATCGCCACACAGCGCATCCCCGCCGCGTAGGCGGCGGCCGCGCCGGGTGGTGCGTCCTCCATGACCACGCAGTCAGCGGGGATGGCGCCCAGCCGGCGTGCTGCCTCCAGGAAGACATCAGGCTCAGGCTTGCCCCTGGGCACCTCCTCGGCCGAGACGATGACGTCAAAGAACGCGTCCAACCCGGTTCCCCTCAGCACTGCCTCGATCGCGGCGAGCGAGGAACCCGATGCCACCGCCATGGGCACCGCCTCCGCGTGGAGCAGTTCGACGAACTTCTGCATCTCCGGATACACCTCAGTCGAGGCGCGGGCCAGCTCCAGGTAGTGCCGGTTCTTGTCCGCCAGCAACGTGTCCACCGGGGAGTCGAGCCCGTACTGCTCGCGCAGCGTCTCCAACGTCTCCCGTGTGCCGATACCGATGAAGTCGGTATGGCGCTCCCAACTGAAGTCGCTCACCCCGTGCTCGGCGAGGAGCCTGCGGCCAGCCTCGTAGTAGTTGGGCTCGCTGTCCACGAGGGTGCCGTCGAGATCGAAGATGACTGAGGGCCCGTGCTTGTCGCTCATGCCCACCAGGATGCCAAGGTCGTGTTCAGCGCTGATCGGCAGCCCGGCCGACCGCTTCCACCAGAGGGAGCAGGCGATGGGGCACCCGCTCCCGCAGAGCGATTTCCGTGCGGGTCCTGACGACTCCCGGTAGCTGGATGAGCTGCTGCACCACATCCTCCAGATGGCCGTTGTCGCGGGCCACCACCCGCGTCAGTAGATCTCCACCACCGGTGATCGAGAACGCTTCCACGATCTCCGCTATGGCGGCGAGCGCATCGCCGACCTCATCCAGGTGCCCTTGGGTCACTTCGATATGGACGAAGGCGAGTACCGGATGGCCCAGAGCCGGGGGAGAGAGCAGCGGGCCGTTACCGGTGATCACGCCCGTGCGTTCCAACCGGTCGATTCTGGCCTGGAGGGTGCCTCGCGCTACTCCGAGAATCCGGGCGTACTCCCGGACACTGGTGCGCGGTTGCTCGATCATGAGCCGCAGAATGCGGGTGTCGAGTGCGTCCACCGCCATGGTCCGTCGGCCTTCCTCGAAGTCACCTGGTGAGGGTGCTGACTCTATCCAGACATGCGCTCTCTCGACGTCGACCGCCTTGGGCGCCGACCCTGTCGCAGGGGGCCGCATAGGAACGGCGTCGTTGAGCCACACCTGTCGGCAGTGTGCCCACCCGGCGAGCACACATGAGGGCCTCGACGAGCAGTCGCGCCGCATGGGTGAGCGATTTGTCGAATGAAGAGCGAGGTGATCATGGTGAATATCGAAAGGTATCGAAAGATATCGAAAGACACGTGAACATCGGAAGGCGTGGTGATTGCCGACAGGGGAAAGGGGGCATCCTGGCCGAGAAAAATACGCACGAAAAAGGAATCGACAAAGCCGCGGTCGGCCGGTGGAAAGCGTTCCGATGAGGCCACAGCAGCAGGGCCGTCCGCATCGGTCGTTGTATTCGACCCGACCCCGGAATCTGTGCCCGCCCCGCCGTTCCTGTGCTCCCGATCCAGCGGTGAGCAGGCCGCACTCATGACGATCTGGGCGGCTCGCCGCCTCGATGCCGAAGGGAGCGGTTGACGGTCCGCCGCTTCCCTGGGCAGCCAACTCCAATGGAGTAACCGTCGACCGGGAGTCGGTCATCGTCGCTGAAGCCATCGCCTTCGGCAACGAAGGCGGGTCTGGCTGACCGATAGCCGGACCGCCCCGGGGCGGTCCGTTCTGAAGGCGCCGGGCGTTTCCGCCACGAGCGAGTTGGCCGATCAAGGGGCGTGGGCAACTCGTCGGGGCTGCCCACCGGTTTGACCCGCTGGGCAGCCCCCGGAGGCAAAAGTGATCTGCGTCATCTCGCACACGCTGAAACCAGCCGTCCAGTCTGCTACCGGCTCCACGCTCGGCCTGGTCAGAGGGCTGTCGGGGGGAGGCGAACCCTGTGCGATAGATGCTCCTTCAACGGCTTGGCCATGACTGAGACAGGCGCCCTGGGGCGGTCGGTGCGGATGTCAGGGAGGCTGGAGGGGGAGAGAACTTCATGACCGCCTTGCCGCTCGCCAGCAGCGGGCCCGCCACCGCGCGGACTGCTGCTGGCCGCGTGGGCACACGATGACAGTGAAGTGAGTGACTGATGCCTGAGAATCGCCCGGGGAAGCTCGTCGCCATCAGCGACCTTCATGTCCGCTATGACGAGAACAAGAAGATCGTTGATGGGCTTCGGCCCGATGCCGAGGACGACTGGCTGATCATCGCAGGTGATGTGGGAGAGGTCGTCTCCGACATCGAGTGGACGCTGAGCACGCTGAGGGACCGTTTCGCCAAGGTGGTGTGGACACCGGGCAACCATGAGCTGTGGACCGCCCCGGACGACCCCGTACAACTCCGTGGTGAGCAGCGCTACCGACTCCTGGTGGACATCTGCCGGCGGCTCGATGTGATCACCCCCGAGGATCCGTTCCCGATCTGGGACGGAGAGGGCGGCCCGGTAGCCATCGCACCCCTGTTCCTGCTGTACGACTACACCTTCCGCCCGCCGGGAACGCACTCCAAGCGGTCCGCCCTCGATGTGGCCGAGAAGGCCGGAGTGATCTGCACCGACGAGTTCATGCTGCATCCTGATCCCTATCCCAGCAGGGAAGCCTGGTGCCAGGCCAGAGTCAAGATCACCGAGGCCCGCCTTGAGGCGCTACCGCCCGATCTCCCCACCGTTCTCGTCAACCACTTCCCCCTGGTGCGTGAACCCACCCGGGTGCTGTGGCATCCCGAGTTCGCGCTCTGGTGCGGCACCACCGCCACCGCGGACTGGCATCGACGATTCCGTGCCCGCGCCGTGGTCTACGGCCATCTCCACATCCCCCGGTTGATCCACTGCGATGGGGTGCCACACCAGGAGGTCTCCTTGGGCTACCCCCGCGAATGGCAACGCCGGCAGGGCACTCCGGGCCAACTGGTACAGATCCTGCCCGCTGTTGTCCCCGCCGGAAGACCCGCATAGCCCACGACGGGTCGCCACCGGGCGGCCTTCCAGAGAGTTGGTATGAGATGACCCTTGTGGACGAGCCCTCCGCCGGGCTCCCGCTGGCCGACGCACGGGGGCGAGCGGCCGAACTCCGCTCCGTCCGGGAGCGGGCGGTGGCTGGGCCCAGTGATCGGGCGACCGAGGCGCAGCATGCGAAGGGCAAGCT
>NZ_JAMQAW010000005.1 GCF_023701525.1 Streptomyces albipurpureus | reverse complement strand
GCCTTTCAGCGCCGATGGTACTGCAGGGGGGACCCTGTGGGAGAGTAGGACACCGCCGAACAATCATTGTGTGAGGGCCCTGTACCAATTGGTACAGGGCCCTTTCGCGTTTACCTGGCCTCATCGCCGACGCTCATTCCACAAAAGGCCCTGCTCATCGCGGGGATAACCCTTGGACGCGCCATACCCCTGTGCCCTTCACCCTAGTGGCTGAGGCTAAGCTCAAGCAGTAACGTCAGCACGTTCCCCACAGGAGGCCCCCGGGTGGAGGTCCAAGAGACCCGCGTTCAGACGGACCGGGTACTCACCATCCCCAACATCCTCAGCATGGCCCGCCTTGCCGGCGTACCGCTCTTCCTGTGGCTGATCCTCCGCCCCGAGTTCGGTGGGCCGAAGAGCGATGGTTGGGCGTTGCTGGTACTGATGCTGAGCGGGATCAGTGACTATCTCGACGGGAAGCTCGCCCGGAGCTGGAACCAGGTCAGCAAACTTGGGCGCCTTCTCGATCCGGCCGCGGACAGGTTGTACATCCTGTCCACTCTCGTGGGTCTCACATGGCGCGACATCCTGCCCCTGTGGCTCACCGCGGCCCTTTTGGCACGCGAGGTGATGCTGTTGGTGATGGTGGGAATCCTCCGTCGGCACGGTTATCCACCACCCCAGGTGAACTTCCTCGGCAAGGCCGCCACCTTCAACCTGATGTACGCCTTCCCCTTGCTACTGCTGAGTGACGGAACTGGATGGCTTGCGTCACTCGCTGCTATTTTCGGATGGGCCTTCGCCGGATGGGGTACAACTCTGTATTGGTGGGCAGGGATGCTGTATGTGGTCCAGGTCCGCCGACTTGTCAAGGCGGACGCAATGGCCGATTGACCTCGTCGATGCGGAGCCGTGCAGTGTGGCCGGCCGCGCATGACGCCAAGAGGGCCTCTTTGGACGAGTGAAGTCGGCTGACCGTCGTCTCTCAAGGAGGACGCTTCCGACATGAAGGCCGTCGTAATGGCCGGTGGCGAAGGCACCCGGCTTCGCCCCATGACTTCAAGCATGCCCAAGCCACTCCTACCGGTCGTGAATAGGCCGATCATGGAGCATGTGCTGAGGCTGTTGAAGCGGCACGGGCTCACTGAGACCGTTGTCACCGTGCAGTTCCTCGCCTCCCTGGTGAAGAACTACTTCGGTGATGGAGAAGAGCTCGGAATGGAGCTCACCTATGCCAATGAGGAGAAGCCACTCGGCACCGCAGGCAGTGTGAAGAATGCCGAGGAAGCGCTGAAGGACGACACATTCCTCGTCATCTCCGGTGATGCCCTCACCGACTTTGATCTCACCGATCTGATCGCCTTCCACAAGGAGAAGGGCGCACTGGTCACCGTATGTCTGACCCGTGTACCCAATCCGCTGGAATTTGGCATCACCATCGTCGATGAAGCTGGAAAGGTCGAACGTTTCCTGGAGAAACCAACCTGGGGTCAGGTCTTCTCGGACACCGTGAACACAGGGATCTATGTCATGGAGCCCGAGGTCTTCGACTATGTCGAGGCCGATACCTCCGTTGACTGGTCCGGAGATGTGTTCCCGCAGCTCATGAAGGACGGCAAGCCGATCTACGGCTATATCGCCGAGGGCTACTGGGAGGACGTCGGCACCCATGAGAGCTATGTGAAGGCCCAGGCCGATGTCCTTGAGGGCAAGGTCGACGTGGAGATCGACGGATTTGAGATCTCTCCCGGAGTGTGGGTTGCCGAGGGCGCCGAGGTGCACCCCGACGCCGTACTCCGCGGGCCGCTCTACATCGGTGACTACGCCAAGGTCGAAGCCGATGTGGAGATGCGGGAGCACACCGTCGTCGGCTCCAATGTCGTCGTGAAGACCGGCGCCTTTCTCCATCGGGCCGTCATCCACGACAACGTCTACATCGGAGAGCACTGCAATCTGCGCGGTTGCGTGATCGGCAAGAACACCGACATCATGCGGTCCGCTCGGATCGAGGACGGCGCCGTCATCGGCGATGAGTGTCTCATCGGTGAAGAATCGATCGTGCAGGGCAATGTGCGGGTGTACCCGTTCAAGACGATCGAGGCCGGAGCCTTCGTCAACACCTCCGTCATCTGGGAGTCGAGGGGACAGGCGCACCTCTTCGGTACCAGAGGGGTCTCCGGGATCCTCAACGTGGAGATCACACCGGAGCTGGCCGTCCGTCTCGCCGGGGCGTACGCGACGACCCTGAAGAAGGGGTCCACCGTCACCACGGCCCGTGACCACTCTCGGGGTGCCCGAGCGTTGAAACGTGCCATGATCTCCGCGCTCCAGGCCAGTGCCATCGACGTAAGGGACCTGGAGAACGTGCCACTACCCGTGGCTCGCCAGCAGACCGCGCGCGGTAGCGCCGGCGGGATCATGATTCGTACCTCGCCGGGAGTCCCGGACTCGGTCGACATCATGTTCTTCGACGAGCGCGGCGCCGACCTCTCCCAAGGAGGCCAGCGCAAGCTGGATCGCGTCTACGCGCGCCAGGAGTATCGACGGGCCTTCCCGGGCGAGATCGGGGACCTGTACTTCCCGGCCAGCGTCTTCGATTCGTACACCGGCTCGCTGCTGCGCAACGTGGACACCACCGGTATCGCCGAGTCAGGGCTGAAGGTCGTCGTCGATGCCTCCAACGGCAGCGCGGGGCTCGTTCTCCCCAGTCTGCTGGGACGGCTCGGGGTTGACGCCTTGACCATCAATCCAGGACTCGACGAGGCCAGGCCCACCGAAACGGCGGAGACACGCCGTGCCGGTCTGGTCCGTCTCGGAGAGATCGTGGCGTCCGCCCGGGCCGCCTTCGGCGTACGGTTCGACCCCGTCGGCGAGCGGCTCTCGCTCGTGGACGAACGCGGCCGAATCGTCGAGGACGATCGTGCGCTGCTGGTCCTGCTCGACCTGGTCGCCGCCGAGCGACGCAGTGGGAGGGTGGCGCTACCGGTGACCACCACCCGCATCGCGGAGCAGGTGGCGGCCTACCACGGCACCCAGGTGGAGTGGACGACGACCTCACCGGACGATCTCACCAGGGTGGGCCGTGAGGAGACCACGATCTTCGGTGGTGATGGGCGCGGCGGATTCATCGTGCCGGAGTTCAGCAGCGTGTTCGACGGTACGGCGGCCCTGGTGCGGTTGGTGGGCCTGGTGGCCCGTACCCAACTCACGTTGAGTCAGATCGACGCACGGATTCCCCGTGCGCATGTCCTCAAGCGGGATGTCGCCACTCCATGGGCGGTCAAGGGGCTCGTCATGAGGAGCGTCGTCGAGGCCGCCGGTGAGCGACAGGTGGACACCACCGACGGTGTGCGCGTGGTCGAACCCGACGGGCGATGGGTGATGGTGCTGCCGGATCCATCGGAGGCTGTCACTCATTTGTGGGCAGAAGGCCCCGATGACGCTTCGGCCCAGGCACTCCTCAACGAGTGGTCCGCGGTCGTGGACAGCGCAGGTCAGTAACCGTGTGACCGGTATGTCGGGGGCTGCTGACCGGTGGCCCCCGACATACCCGTAGGGCCATTCGGCGGTAACCCGCACTCCGTGCGACGATGTGCGGCATGTCGCAGCAGCACCCTGTTCGGAGCACCGGCTCTCCACCCGTACGGCCGGTACGCCCTGATGCCTCGATGTCGCTGCTGACCAATGTCATGGAGCACAGCCTCGACGAGGGGTATGCGGAGGCCGCCGCGCGCAGGGAGGCGGACGGGCGGCTGCCACGAACGTTGCGGGCCAAGCTCGGGCTGGCCGCAGGGCTGGTGCTGGCGGCCATGGTCGTCACCGTCGGCGCGGCAGAAGCCCGGATATCGGCACCGGTGGTCGCCAAGGAGCGCGAGGAACTCATCGACCGCATCGACGCCGAGACGTCCGATGCGGATGCGCTGGAGCGCAGCGTCGAGGGACTCCGCGATGAGGTGGAGGAGCGACAGCGCAAAGCGCTGAACGCCAAGGGCGGCGACCAGGAGCGGCTGGTGGGGCTACTGGCCGGGGCGACCGATGTCGAGGGCCCTGGGATCAGCCTCGTCATCGATGACGCCAAGGGCACCGCCCAGGGCGGCGGCGGTCCCCGGGAAAGTAGCGGCTTCAGCGATACGGGCCGCCTGCGGGACCGCGATATGCAACGAATTGTCAATGGGTTGTGGGAGTCCGGTGCCGAGGCCGTGGCGATCAACGGGCAGCGGTTGACCGCCCTCTCGGCGATCCGAGCCGCGGGCGACGCCATACTGGTGGACAACAGGCCGCTGGTACCGCCCTACACGGTGCTGGCCGTGGGAGACGGCAATCGGCTGAGCACCACGTTCCAGGACAGCGCGGACGGCCAGTACCTCCACGCGCTGCGAGAGAACTTCAGTATCCGTTTCACCGTCTCCACCAAGGACAAGGTACGTCTGCCGGCTGCTCCGAGCCTGATCGTACGTACAGCAGAGCCGAAGACCGCCGACGCCCAGGGCCGTGGGCAGGGGACGGCGGAAACAGGGAAGGGCACATCGTGATCGCCGTACTGGGCCTCGTCGTGGGAGTCGTGGCCGGACTGTTGGTCCGGCCCGAAGTGCCGGCGGTGGTCGAGCCCTATCTGCCGATCGCCGTGGTCGCGGCGCTGGACGCCGTGTTCGGCGGGCTTCGGGCCATGCTTGACGGGATCTTCGTGGACAAGGTCTTCGTGGTCTCCTTCCTGTCGAACGTGGTGGTGGCCGCGCTGATCGTCTTCCTGGGCGACAAGCTGGGTGTCGGTGCCCAACTCTCCACGGGCGTTGTGGTCGTCCTCGGCATCCGGATCTTCTCCAACGCTGCCGCGATCCGCCGGCACGTGTTCCGGGCGTGAGGGGGTGAAGGGCGAGATGAACAGCGACCGCATGCCGCTGCCCGAGGAATCGGGTGAGCCTCGTGACCTGGGCACCGAACTGCCCCCGCCGCCGCGTGAACCAACTCAGCTGACAGGCCGTCAGCGGTTGATCGCCGGTCTCTGGCCGCCGAGGTTGACGCGTGCTCAATTGACTGTCGCCGTGCTGCTGTTTGTGCTCGGTCTGGGCCTGGCGATCCAGGTCCGCTCGAACAATGACGACAGTGCGCTGCGCGGAGCCCGGCAGGAGGACCTCGTACGCATCCTCGACGAGCTGGACAACCGCAATCAACGCCTTGAGGACGAGAAGCAGCGCCTGGGGGCGCAGCGCACGGAGTTGGAGAACAGCTCCGACCGCGCGGAAGAGGCACGCAAGCAGACGGAGCAGAAGGAGCAGCAACTCGGCATCCTGGCCGGGACCGTCGCCGCCCAGGGGCCGGGGATCACCCTGACGATCGAGGACGGTTCCGGCGCGGTGGAGCCTGACATGCTGCTCGACGCGATCCAGGAGCTGCGAGCCGCCGGAGCGGAGGCGATCCAGGTGAATGATCACAGAGTGGTTGCCGGTTCCTACTTCACCGGTGCGGGTGGTGACATCGAGGTGGACGGGAACCGGATTGCCGCGCCGTACATCTTCAAAGTCATCGGCAAGCCGCAGGATCTGGAGCCGGCGCTGAACATCCCGGGCGGTGTGGTGCAGACACTGGAGAAGGAGCAGGCCACGGCTACCGTGGCCCGCTCTGAGAAGATCATCGTGGATGTCTTGCGACGTGCCGAGCAGCCTGACTACGCTCGGTCGTCAGCGCAGTGAGCCGGGGGTGCATGAGGGCCCGCCGGCCAGGGCAAGACCTTGCAAGGGGTCGGCGCACCAAACCTGTGCCGCGTGGTGGAAACTGTCTGACGGTTACGGACGTTGTGAAGATGTCCGGGTCGGCAGGTGTGATCATTGAGGGTTCGTCCTGCCCCACGGGCGGGTCTATTTCGGTCAAGGGGAATCGCCCGTGAAGTTGTTTGCGAAGTTGTTCGGCAAGAGCGGACGCGAGGATGGCGGGAACGCCAGGCATCGCGCGCGTCGTCGTGGCCAGGAAGAGGAGCAGAGCGCGGAGCGCCCGCTCTTCCGGGACGAGGTGGCAGGTACGGGCGGCGGCGGTCAGGGCGAGTCGGTTGACCCTGCCGGTGCTGGACGCATAGGTTTCGGTGAATCATCAGCCTCAAGTACGGGTGGAGGGTTTACCCCCGACCCGTATGCGACCAACCCCCATGGGGGCCAGCCGCGGCAGGAGGATACGTCCATGTCAGCCGTGACGGTTTGTACGAGGTGTGGGCACCGCAACGCGGCGTCCAGCAGGTTCTGCTCGAACTGTGGCGCCCCGCTGCGCGGCGGTGCTCCCGCCGAGCGTCCTTCGGAGACGACGTCCACGATCTCCATCTCGGGGCTTGAGGCGTATGACTCCGAGGTGACGGGCCAGACGCAGCTCCCCTCCCTCTCCCCCGAGGCCCAGGCCGCGGTCGACGCCCTTCCGTTCGGTTCGGCTCTGCTGGTGGTGCGCCGCGGTCCTAACTCGGGAAGCCGCTTCCTGCTGGATGGCGAGCTGACCACGGCCGGTCGCCATCCGCAGAGCGACATCTTCCTCGACGACGTGACCGTGTCCCGGCGCCATGTGGAGTTCCGTCGTGGTCCTGACGGTAGCTTCAGCGTCGCTGACGTCGGCAGTCTCAACGGGACGTACGTCAATCGCGAGCGGATCGACTCGGTCTATCTGGCCAACGGCGACGAGGTCCAGATCGGCAAGTACCGTCTGGTCTTCTACGCGAACCAGCGGGGCGTGTAACCCGTCAGGGAAGGTACATGCGAACACCGACGGGCGGTGTCGGTCGCGACACCGCCACCGGGGACCGGCTGATGAGCATCGGTACGGTACTCGGTCAGCTGCGTGATGAGTTTCCTGAGATCACCATCTCCAAGATTCGCTTCCTGGAGGCGGAGGGGCTGGTCGAGCCACGCCGCACACCGTCCGGGTATCGGAAATTCAGTTCCGAGGACGTGGAGCGGCTGGCTCAGATCCTGCGGATACAGCGAGATCACTATCTGCCGTTGAAAGTCATCCGTGAGCACCTCGACGCGGTGGCCCGCGGTGAGCAGACACTGCTGCCCCCGCAGACCTCGCAGCGGGAGCAGCCTGATGCCTCGTGGGAGGCGGCTGTCGAGCCCCGTACGGCCGCCAGAGTGGGCCGTACGGAGCTTTTGGCTGCCGCCGGGGTGAGTGAGCAGGAACTGGCCGAGTGGGAGTCCTACGGCCTTCTCACGCAGGATGGCGATGGTGGGTACGACGCAGAGTCGGTCACTGTTGCCCAGCTTGTTGTCGAACTGGGCAGATTTGGTCTTGAGCCCCGGCATCTTCGCGCCATGAAGGCCGCGGCGGACCGGGAGGCCTCCTTGGTCGAGCAGGTCGTTGCACCCTTGCGGCGGCATCGCAATCCGCAGACCAGAGCGCATGCCGAAGCCACCGCGAATGAGCTGGCAACCCTGTCCGTACGGCTCCACGCGGCCCTGATGAGGACCGCTCTTGGAGTGCGCCTTCACTGATCTTGGACGTGCCCGACTACCCAAAGGGGTCGGGCACGTCCTAGGGTTGCTGTGTGAACGAGCTCGACGTTGTGGGTGTCCGGGTGGAAATGCCCTCCAACCAACCGATCGTGCTCCTGCGTGAAGTGGGAGGCGATCGGTACCTCCCCATTTGGATCGGTCCCGGGGAGGCGACCGCTATTGCGTTCGCCCAGCAGGGGATGGCTCCGGCCAGGCCGCTGACGCATGACCTCTTCAAGGATGTCTTGGAGGCGGTGGGGCAGGAACTCACCGAGGTCCGCATCACTGACCTGCGAGAAGGGGTCTTCTATGCGGAACTGGTCTTCGCCAGCGGAGTCGAGGTGAGCGCGCGTCCATCGGACGCCATAGCGCTTGCCCTGCGCACCGGCACGCCTATCTTCGGCAGTGACGGGGTGCTCGACGACGCGGGGATCGCCATTCCTGATGAGCAGGAGGACGAGGTGGAGAAGTTCCGCGAGTTCCTCGATCAGATCTCTCCCGAGGACTTCGGAACCAACAGTCAGTGACGCTCAAGCGGTGTTCTTCGTCGCTGGGCGGCACTGCCCTCACGAGAGGTGTCGCTTGGGTGGAGGGTCCGTCCAGAGAGCGGATTAACCATGGCATTTTCACACCATTCGAGTAGCGTTTCCCCGAATTGGGGCATGCGAAACCACTCTCAGGGTGATTATCACTCGGCGTGCCGAGTGTGGCGATCGTTGACGCACCCCTGGTGACTGCCTACCTTTCGAGTGGGCAGGTCAAGGAGGAGGTCGGCGTGAGAAGCAGCGGCGGCAGTGCGGTTGGGGGCGCCCTCGGCCGACGTCTGGGGGAGAGCGGACCGTATCCGCTCCGGGAGAGCGCGCCGGAGCCATCGGCGGAGGTGGTGGGGTACCGCGGGCCGACCGCGTGTGCCGCGGCGGGGATCACCTATCGACAGCTCGACTACTGGGGGCGTACCGGGCTGGTTGAGCCCAGTGTCCGTGCTGCCCCCGGGGCGGGGGCGCAGCGGCTCTACAGCTTTCGCGATGTGGTCGTCCTCAAGATCGTGAAGCGTTTCCTCGATACCGGTGTGGCCCTGCAGAACATTCGCACCGCGGTCCAGCACCTGCGTGCTCGGGAGGTCTGCGACCTGGAGCGCATGACGCTGATGAGCGATGGTGCGACGGTCTATGAGTGCTCATCGCCCGATGAGGTGGTCAACCTGCTCCAGGGCGGGCAGGGGATCTTCGGAATCGCCGTCGGTGTGGTCTGGTGCGATGTGGAGGCGGCTCTGTCCCAGCTGCACGGTGAGCGGATCGACACCGGAGAGACCCTCGTCGGCAACAACCCGGCCGATGAACTGGCCAGACGCAGACGGGATCGCGCGGTCTGATCCATCCGAGCCTGGGCGCCGCCACAGAGCGCCGCCCGGGCTTTTGTCATAGGCGTAGGGCAGCATCGAGGATGTGAGATCCACACCGACGATCCTCCATCTTGATATGGACGCCTTCTACGCCGCGGTAGAGCAGGCGGCCAAGCCGAGCCTGCGCGGAAAACCGGTGATCGTCGGTGGGCTCGGCCCGCGCGGAGTCGTCGCGACGGCGTCGTACGAGGCAAGACGGTTCGGGGCGCACTCCGCGATGCCGATGGCGTACGCCCGACGGCTCGCTCCGAACGCGGCGTATCTGGTGCCCCGGTTCTCGCTCTACCGCGCGGTGAGTGATCAGGTCATGGAGTTGCTGGGGCGACTGTCCCCGCTGGTGGAGCCCTTGAGCCTGGATGAGGCGTTCGTCGATCTGGAGGCGGGCGGTACGGCCGATGACTCACGGTCCGCGCGGGCGGCCGGTGAGTCGCTGCGCGCGGACATCCTCGCCGCGACCGGGCTGGCGGGGTCGGTGGGGCTCGCCGGTTCCAAAATGCTGGCGAAGATCGCGTCCGAGCAGGCCAAGCCGAACGGTCTGGTGCTGATAGAGCCGGGCACGGAGCGTGAACTACTGGGCCCCTTGTCGGTGCGCACCCTGCCCGGAATCGGCCCGGCGACCGGAGAGCACCTACGGCGGGCCGGGATCACGATCTGCTCCGAGCTCGCGGCGGCCGGTGAGGATGAGCTGGTGCGGCTGCTGGGCAGGGCACACGGCACATCACTCCATCGCATGGCGCTCGGCTATGACGACCGGCCCGTGGTGGCCGAGCGGGACACGAAATCGGTGTCGGTGGAGGACACCTTCGATGTGGATCTGCACGACCGGATCAGGATCAGGACCGAAGTGGAACGGCTTGCCGAGCGTTGTGTTCGGCGGTTGAGGGAGTCCGGGCACTCGGGGCGCACCATCGTGCTGAAGGTGCGCCGGTACGACTTCTCGACTCTGACCAGGTCCGAGACCCTGCGTGGGCCCACGGACGACACCGCGGTGGTTCGGGAGGCCGCAGGCCGGTTGCTGGAGGGTGTGGAGACGACCGGAGGGGTGCGCTTGCTGGGAGTCGGAGTGACCGGGCTCGCCGACTACACCCAGGAGGACCTCTTCGCGCAGGCCGCCACCGCCCGGGAGGAGCGCGAGCTCGATCGGTTGGGCACGGCCAGCCGTGGGCGGCGGAGGGAGAGCGACCCGCCATCGCACGAGAGCGGCCATCGGGAGCATCCCGTACAGCGGGCGCCCTTCGAACGGCACGAGGACGCCCAACGACGGCCCGGGCTCGTACCGCCAGATGGGCAAGGTGCGCGGACCGGTGAGGGCGTCCTTCGGCCGGATGGGGCCGATCGAGCCGGTATGAGGCAGGAGCCATCAGCGGCGGCACCGGCCGCTGTGGAGGGCGTACCCCCATCCGTCTCACCGTCTGCCGACGCGAGGACGGGGGCGGACGACAGCGCAGCCAGACCCGGCGATGGGTCTTCGGTTGGCCCGGGAGCCGCCGAGCCCGGGGGCGGGCCGGTGCCTGCGGCGGCGCGGGCGGAGACTCCGGGGGAAGCCGAAGATCCATCGCCGGCCGCGGCCGAGGGCCTGCCGGCCGCGACGCTCGCCGACCGGCGCTGGCAGGCCGGTCACGATGTGCGCCATGCCGAGTACGGGCCGGGTTGGGTGCAGGGCAGCGGCCTCGGCCGGGTCACCGTACGGTTCGAGCAGCCGGGCTCCCCACCCGGCCGGGTACGCACCTTCTGGGTGGACGATCCGGCCCTGGCGGGCGCTGAGCCGCTGCCGCTGGTTGGCGTGGTGCCCGGCGAAGACGGTGGAGGGAGCACTCACCGTGTTCCGCACGGTGCTCAGGGCGCTCGGGTGCCTCCTTCGTCCCGGCCTGCGACGCGACCGAAGGAACGGTCCGCCGAAGACTCCGCGGCGGATGGTTCGGACGGGGTGGCGGGCGACTCGGGCGCGGCGGAGAGTTCAAGCCCGTAGTGGTGGTAGAGCTGGAGCTCCTGCTCCGGAGACAGATGGCGGCCGACCCCGAAATCCGGTGCGTCCTTGATCAGGGAACGCTCATAGGGGACATGGAGGATGTCATCGGCGAAGGTGCTGGGCTCCAGCGGAACGAACGCGTCCCGGCTGAAGAGTCCGGTGCGGACAGCCGCCCATTCGGGTGTGCCGGTGGCATCGTCCAGATACACCTCGTCCACGGTGCCGATCTTGGCGCCCTGGCTGTCGAACGCCTTACGGCCGATCAGGCGGCGTGGATCGATATCGGTCTGCACGGGTCCTCCAGGAGTTAGCAAACTGCTCTATGGGCCACTAAAAAACACGAAAGTGCACAAATCCCTTGTCGGCCACTTGAGCGATGGCCGAGAAGGCGCGCTGGTAGGCTGACTAGCGGCTGCTGATCCCATGCGGGAGAGTCCACCGGGCAGGACGACGGTGGCGCCGAAGGAGCAAATCCTCCCCGGAATCTCTCAGGCACCCTGTACCGCATGGACGAGGTCACTCTGGAAAGCAGGGCGGGCGTCGGACGGCATCCGCTCTCACCGACGGTGAAAGCCGGAGCGCTGCGTAGTGGCGATCCGGTGAAGCTCTCAGGTTGAGATGACAGAGGGGGAGGCCGTCCAGGGCATCCTCGTGATGCCCCTCACAGGTCGTGTCAGACCAGGAGGCCTCCTACATGACCGCCAACCGCATTTCGCTCGCACAGCTGGAGCGAGGCACCCCCTTTGAGCAGCGCCACATCGGACCCGATGCTGAGGCGCAGGCCAAGATGCTGGCGCAGGTGGGTTACGGCTCGCTGGACGAGTTGACCGCCGCCGCGGTCCCCGACGTGATCAAGAGCACCGAGGCGCTGAACCTGCCCGATGGCCGCTCCGAAGCTGAGGTGCTGACCGAGCTGCGCAGCCTCGCCGAGCGGAACAAGGTGCTGGCGCCGATGATCGGCCTCGGCTACTACGGGACGTTCACCCCGCCGGTCATCCTGCGCAATGTCATGGAGAACCCCTCCTGGTACACCGCGTACACCCCGTACCAGCCCGAGATCTCCCAGGGCCGGCTTGAGGCACTGCTGAACTTCCAGACCGTTGTCGCCGACCTGACCGGTCTGCCCACCTCCGGCGCCTCACTGCTGGACGAGAGCACCGCCGCCGCCGAGGCCATGTCCCTCGCCCGCCGGGTCGGCAAGGTCAAGGGCGGCGTCTTCCTCGTCGACGCCGATACGCTGCCCCAGACGATCGCCGTGATCCACACCCGCGCGGAGCCGACCGGTGTCGAGGTCGTCACCGCCGACCTCAGCGACGGCATCCCCGCCGACATCGCCGAGCGCGGTGTCTTCGGCGTGCTGCTCCAGTACCCCGGCGCGTCCGGAGCGGTACGGGACATCGCTCCCGTCATCGAACAGGCCCATGGCCTCGGCGCGATCGTCACCGTCGCCGCCGACCTCCTGGCACTCACCCTGCTGACCCCGCCCGGTGAGCTGGGCGCCGACATCGCGGTGGGAACCACCCAGCGCTTCGGCGTCCCGATGGGCTTCGGCGGACCGCACGCGGGCTATATGGCGGTACGGGAGAAGTTCGCGCGCAGCCTGCCCGGGCGGCTCGTCGGAGTCTCCGTCGACGCCGACGGCAACAAGGCGTACCGGCTTGCGCTCCAGACCCGTGAGCAGCACATCCGTCGGGAGAAGGCCACCAGCAACATCTGTACCGCACAGGTGCTGCTGGCCGTGATGGCCGGTATGTACGCCGTCTACCACGGCCCCGACGGTCTGCGATCGATCGCCCAGCGCACCCACCGCTACGCCTCGCTTCTCGCCGAGGGGCTGAAGGCCAGCGGAGTCGAGGTCGTGCACGGCGCCTACTTCGACACCCTGACCGTGCGCGTTCCGGGGCGCGCCGCCGCCGCGGTGGCCGCCGCGCGTGAAGACGGCGTCAACCTGTACCTCGTCGATGACTCCCATGTCTCCGTCGCCTGTGACGAGACCACCACCCGGGCGCACGTCATCGCCGTGTGGGCGGCGTTCGGTGTGGACGCCGATGTCGAGGCCCTCGACGCCGCCACCGTGGACGCCCTACCGCGGGGGCTGCTGCGCACGAGCGACTACATGACCCACCCGGTCTTCCACCAGTACCGCTCCGAGACCGCGATGCTGCGCTATCTGCGCCGGCTCTCCGACCGCGACTACGCGCTGGACCGCGGCATGATCCCGCTCGGCTCGTGCACCATGAAGCTGAACGCGACCACCGAGATGGAGCCGGTCACCTGGCCCGAGTTCGGGCAGATCCACCCCTTCGCCCCGGTCGACCAGGCCGCGGGATACCTCACCCTCATCCGTGAGCTGGAAGAGCGTCTCGCCGAGGTCACCGGCTACGACAGCGTCTCCATCCAGCCCAATGCCGGTTCCCAGGGTGAACTCGCGGGACTGCTCGCGGTCCGGGCGTACCACCGTGCCAATGGCGACCAGCAGCGCACGGTCTGTCTCATCCCGTCCTCCGCACACGGCACCAACGCGGCCAGTGCGGTGATGGCGGGCATGAAGGTCGTCGTGGTGAAGACGTCCGACGACGGCGAGATCGATGTGGCGGATCTGCGTGCCAAGATCGAGCAGCACCGCGATCAGCTGTCGGTGTTGATGATCACCTACCCCTCCACCCACGGGGTGTTCGAGGAGCATGTCGCCGATATCTGCGCCCAGGTGCATGAGGCGGGCGGTCAGGTGTACGTCGACGGCGCCAACCTCAACGCACTGGTGGGGCTGGCCAAGCCCGGCAAGTTCGGTGGCGATGTCTCGCATCTGAATCTGCACAAGACGTTCTGTATCCCGCACGGTGGCGGCGGTCCCGGCGTGGGACCCGTTGCCGTCCGCTCCCATCTCGCCCCCTACCTTCCCAACCACCCGCTTCAGCCGACCGCGGGACCGGAGACGGGTGTGGGTCCGATCTCCGCCGCACCCTGGGGATCGGCCGGAATTCTGCCCATCTCCTGGGCCTATGTGCGGCTGATGGGTGGCGAGGGCCTGAAGCGCGCGACGCAGGTCGCGGTCCTCGCGGCCAACTACATCGCCAAGCGCCTGGAGCCGCACTACCCCGTGCTCTACACCGGCCCCGCCGGGCTGGTCGCCCATGAGTGCATCGTGGATCTGCGTCCGCTGTCGAAGGCGACCGGGGTCAGCGTCGATGACATCGCGAAGCGGCTGATCGACTACGGCTTCCATGCGCCGACCATGTCCTTCCCCGTCGCGGGGACTCTGATGATCGAGCCCACCGAGAGTGAGGACCTGGCCGAGATCGATCGCTTCTGTGACGCGATGATCGCCATTCGTGGCGAGATTGAGAGGGTCGCGTCCGGCGAGTGGCCGGCTGGGGACAACCCACTGGGGAACGCTCCGCACACCGCGGCCACCCTGGGTGGCGAGTGGGAGCACCCTTACAGCCGAGATGAAGCCGTCTTCCCGGCCGGAGTGAGCATCGCTGACAAGTACTGGCCGCCGGTCCGCCGTATCGACGGTGCCTTCGGTGACCGCAACCTCGTCTGCTCCTGCCCGCCCCTGGACGAGTACGACAACTAGGGACAGCCATGCTCTGTCGGGGCCGGTACGGAGGACACCCTCCGGCCGGCCCCTGGTCGTACGACGGCCGTGTCCCGCGCGCTGGTGCGGCGGGCGTAGCCGATGGTGGGAGATGTCTTCGCCGTAGGGGACGCCATGGGCGTATGCCGTACGGAGGCGACTTCAGGCGGCCGTCCTCGACTGGCGGTGCGGTGCGATGATCTGCCCGTTGGGCAGCAGCTCGCCGGTGTCCTCAAAGAGGAGCACGCCATTGCACAGCAGGCTCCAGCCTTGCTCGGGGTGGTGCGCCATCTGGCGCGCCGCGTCCCGGTCGGCTGAGTCGGATGTCGGGCAAGGCGGCTGATGCTGGCACATGGGCGGGTTCTTTCGCTGTGATGTGATGAGTGTCCTGCGGCTCGATGAGTTGTTCATGGCCGCCCCCCGTATCTCTCGGTCCGTTCCCAGTGTTGCCCGACTGACGCGAATCCGCAGGGATTTCGCGGCAGCTTGTCTCACTGGTTAAGGACGTATCACCCAGCCGGACGGTTCAGCCCAACTCCATTGTCCTTTCGGGTGGTTCGAAGTGGCCGGTACGGGCTAGTCCGGACGGAGCAGAATGCGCCCCGCGACCAAGTGGTCACGGGGCGCATTGCGTATCTCGGCCATCCGGGGAATGGCGGCCGACAGTTCGATCAGGCGGGCGAGGCGAGGAGCGGCGGGGGAGCGAGCCGAGAGGTCATCATGGGCAGGAGTTCGGCGACCTGGTGTGGCCGGTGTGCCGCTATGCCGGGTGGCGCGGGGGCCAACGGCACCAGGACGTCGGTGGGCTGTGGAGTGCCGGATGCCGCATCCGCTTCGGTGTCTCCATGGAGCCAGAGCGTGAACATGTACAGGGCGGGTATGGAGAGCAGTCGCGGCTGGAACGGCGTCTTCATCGACTCCGCCTGCCGTAATGCCCGTTCGGTAGAACTGATGTAGGGGCCTTCGAAGAAGTGCGAGAACGCCCAGCCGTCAGTGGTGAGTCGCGTCTCCGCGGCGGCAACGTACCGTTCGTCGGCGCGGATCAGCACCCGCCACCCGATGAGGCGGGTGGCGGGGGTGGAGGGGGTCGGGCTGATGTGGTCCAGTACATGGACCGGGAGTGGTGATTCTGGGCTCACGGGTCCCTGGACGGACCGGAGAGCAGGAGTGCGATCCTCGCTGACGGCGGCGGGGGAGCCGAGTGCCGCGAGGACGCTGCGCAGGACAGGCGCGGGAGCCGGGAGGGCATGCAGCGGCATGGTGGGTCGCCTCTCACTTGGGAGACACGGCGGAGCAGGGAGTGCGGACAGCGCTGTCGGCGTGCGGAGCCAGAGGGGCCAGGGGTCAGAGGGGGAACAGGGGCTGTACGGCACCCGGTGCCAACTCTCTGCCTCGATTGCGGAGTTTATACGACACGTGTTCACACAGTGATTCCACTAGCGCTCGCAGGTATTGCAGACAAGGCGTCTTCAGGTCCTTCTCGGACCGAGTTTCCGCTGCATTTGACCCGGAATATCCGCCCCGGCCTGGGCATTTGCCCGAGCGGCGGTAGGCTCAAAACCAATGGTGATTTGGTCGATCCCGAGCAGCTTTTACCGTGTGCGTCATCGTGCCGAGATGCCAGGCAACGAGGTCACGCGCGTCACACTACCGGTCGCTGAACGCCTCCGCCGCGTTATAGATCAGTCAGTCTGGGCATTATCGTCCGTGACGCGAGCGACGGATGCCGCGCGGGTGCCCAGTCGAGGAGGGACACTTCGATGGGGGAGAAGGTCGTGGCAGGCGGATTCGAGCTGTCCGATCGCCAGCGGTACCGGCGAAAGCTCCAGCAGTGCCTGGAGAGCCTGGGGCGACTGCTCGCAGAGGAGCGGTTCGACCGGCCGAAGAATCTCATCGGCCTGGAGATAGAGCTGAATCTCGCGGGCGCGGACGGGCTACCGCGGATGATGAATACGGAGGTCCTTGAGCGCATCGCGAGTCAGGATTTTCAGACCGAGCTGGGAATGTTCAACCTGGAAGTGAACATCGTGCCGCACCGCCTTGGCGGTCGGGTTTTTGACCAGCTCGCTGAAGAACTGCGTACCGGTCTCGGCTATGCGCACCGAAAGGCCCATGAGGTGGGTGCCGGTATCGTGATGATCGGCATCCTCCCCACCCTCACCCAGGACGACCTCGTCACGGCGAACCTCTCGGATGTCGAGCGCTACACCATGCTCAACGAGCAGATCGTCGCCGCCCGTGGTGAGGCCTTTGAGTTGGATATCGCCGGGGTGGAGCGGCTGAGCTGCAGCTCTGCCTCGATTGCCCCCGAAGCGGCCTGCACATCGGTGCAGTTGCACCTCCAGGTGACGCCGGATCGCTTCGCCGATGTGTGGAACGCGGCCCAGGCCGTGGCCGCGGTACAGATCGCGGTCGGCGCCAACTCTCCCTTCCTCTTCGGCAAGGAGCTCTGGCGCGAGTCACGACCGCCACTGTTTCAGCAGGCCACCGACACTCGGCCACCTGAACTACAGGCCCAGGGCGTACGGCCGCGCACCTGGTTCGGTGAGCGCTGGGTGGATTCCGCGTACGACCTCTTCGAGGAGAATCTGCGCTTCTTCCCCGCCCTCTTGCCGATCTGCGACGACGAAGAGGAACCGCTGCGGGTCATGGACGACGGCGGTGTCCCAGAACTCCAGGAACTCATCCTCCACAACGGGACGGTGTACCGCTGGAACCGTCCGGTCTACGCCGTCGCTGATGGTGTTCCCCATCTGCGGGTGGAGAACAGGGTGCTCCCCGCGGGGCCGACGGTCACCGATGTGATTGCCAATGCGGCCTTCTACTACGGGCTGGTCCGAGCGCTTGCCGAGGAGTCCCGCCCGGTGTGGACCCGGCTGCCGTTCACCACCGCCGCGGAGAACTTTGACACCGCGTGCCGCCATGGCATCGAGGCCGAGGTGCAATGGCCGCGTCCGGGCCGTGCGGGGGGACTGACCCAGGTCCCGGTGGTCAAGCTCGTACGCGATGAACTCCTGCCCCTGGCCGCAGCCGGGCTCGACGCCTGGAACATCGAGCCCGCGGACCGTGATTTCTACCTCGGAGTGATCGAGGAGCGGTGCAAGCGGCGGATGAACGGTGCCTCCTGGCAGTCGGAGACCTTCCACCGCGCCCTGGACGCCGGTCTCGGTCGGGACGCGGCACTCGCGGCGACCACCCGCCGCTACAGCGAGTTGATGCACAAGGGCGAGCCGGTGCACACCTGGCCCGTGGGCTTTCCCGGACAGGGCGGCTGAGGGCTGCCCGGCCGACGCCTGGGGTCAATCCCGTTTCAGCTGGGAGGACTGGCCCACCGCTGTGATCGCCTTGAGGATCACGGCCTGAACGTCGGAGGGGTCGCTGACCTGGTAGCCCGCGCCTCCGGTGGCTTCGGCGATCTCATCCAGCTCCTGCTCGTCGCCGGTGGGGCCGATGGCGATGGCGATCAGCGGCACCGGGCGCTTGGTGTCCCTGATTCCCTTGAGCCGGGAGATCAGTGTGCTTCGGGAGATGCTGTACCGGTCCTGGTTGGCTCCGTCGGTCAGCAGGATCAACGCGTTGAACTTGCCCCGTGCATAGCCCGCCTGCGCTGACTGATAGGCGGCGAGAGTGGAGTCGTAGAGCCCGGTCGCCCCATTGGGCACGGGCTTCAGCGCTGTGAACGCCTCGGTCAGCCGGGCCCGCTGGTTGGGCTTGCCGTTCACCGACGCGCCGAGTCTGGCCGTGGGCACGATTTCGCGGTAGTCACGCGGGCCGTCGAGTCCGGTGGCGAACTCCCACAGTCCGATCTCGTCCTCCTGGCTGAACTGGTCGATCACCCGCAGAAGGGATGCCCTGGTGGCATCGAGCCTGGTTTCACCGCCGCGTCCGGGCACCGCCGACTGCATGGACCCCGAGACATCGACGACCGTGGTCAGCCGCGCACTCTGCACGGTGACGGTCCACATCCCCAGCATCTCCTGGAGGAGGTCGCGTGAGACCGGATCGATTCCGGTGGCTGATCGGGCGTAGGGCTGGGGTGGGCGTCCGCCCGCGGTGTGCACCAGTACATACGGTGCTGTGCCCGTCGATGGGCGAAAGCCGTGACTGGTCAGGTCACGGACGGTAACGCTGTCTCCCAGCAGTGCCAGGAAGCGGGAGGCCGCACGGCTTTCGTCGAGGGTCAGATCGTCCGCGTCGACCAGGTGGTAGGGGTAGTCCAGCCGTAGTGCGCCATCCGTCGGATAGAAGAGATCCAGATCGTCCTTGTCACTGGCGGTGAAGTTGTGGGTGAAGGCGGCCTGCTCGGAGAGGAAGACCGCCTCATTGCGGGAACTGCCGGGTGCCGAGAGGGTGCGCAGGATCTGGGAGTCCGCCGGTGCCAGGCGCTGGGCGAGCAGACGCGCGGTGGCCGCGATCTTGGCATCGGCGTCCAGCGACGCGTTCGCGTCGCTGGTGCGCTCGGGTTCAGCCGGGCGTCGGGTGCTGTCTGTCGAGGGGGATCTGCCAGGTGCGGGCGACCCCTTCGGCTTCTTCGGCTTGTCCGTTGCTTTCGGGTTCTTTGTTGGCTTCGGTTTCGCGGTGCCGCTGGGGCCGGTCGGCTTCTTCGGGATCTTGGAGCGGTCGGGTACCGCTGACCGGACCGCTCTGTCGGGTTGGGGCGACCTCGTCGGCTTGCCCGGCGCGGGCGAAGCCTCGGTGTCGGTCCGGTCCTCCCAGGAGTCGCTGCCGCTCTCGCGTGCGTACGACGAGGCGATGCCCGCGAGCGCCAGAATTCCGGTGGCGCTGCGCGCTGGATCAGCGGTGCCCAGGTGCACGGTTTCCGAGGCGGTGGTGGCGGTGGCCAATTGCGACCAGGTGTAGGTCTTGCCCGGCCAGCCGAGTGAGGTGCCCGCCGAACGATCGGTCGCTATCCCGACGGGGGAGACCGCGACGCTACCCGCGGCGGTGAGCGGCACACCCCGGCCCAGTCCATCGGCCCGCACGGCCCAGATCGCGGAGTCGGGGAGCCAGGCCTCGTACTTCGGTTCCTTGTCATGGTCGGAGAGTTCCCGGGCGATCTCGTGGTTCTCCCGAGCGTCGACCCTGATGTCCATGCACCGCCCGTCGGAGGTCACCCGCTTGTCGCGGACACGGTGGGCGGCGGCACGGACGACCGGTGCGAGGTCAGGGGAGACAGCAAGATCCAAGCGCACCGCTGAGTCCTCACAGGACTCGGCGAACGACAGCAGCCCCGTGCTCGCCGCGATGCCCGTACCCGCCGCGAGGGTGAGAACGAGTGCGGTGGCGATCATGATCCGCCGACGTCGGGGCCCTGACCTGCCGGCGCCGTCTGTTCCGGCATCGGGCAAGCTGTGACGTTCCATGCGATGGTGCCCTCCTTGAATGACGAACAAGGAAATGGCGCCGCGTCACACGATGACGCAGACCCCCCGGCCTGTCGCGCTCTTCGTACTCGCATTCGAGACCCTAGCGGGACGAAGATGCCCATGAGGCGGGAACAAACAACTGGAGGCATGTGTGCAGATGGAGGCGGGACGCGTGGCTGACTCGCTGCCCCAAGAGACCAGATCACCGCAGTTGCTGAAGTCCGAGACACTCCTGGTGCTCGCTCTTTCGCTAGGGGCCAGTGCGGTGTCCGCGCTGATCAGCTTCACTGGCTCGCTGACGAAACCGGGCGGGCTCAAGGATCAAGCCGCCACCCTGAACGGCTCGTACGCGCCCGGGCGGCCCTGGCTCGACCTCTCCTGGCAACTCTTCGGGATCGCCACCGCACTGGTGCCGGTGCTACTGGTCGCGCATCTCTTGATACGGGAGGGAGCAGGACTCGGGTCCATCGGCTTCGACCGCCGTAGGCCCTGGTTCGACCTGGGGCGAGGCACCCTTGTCGCGGCCGGGATCGGCACCGCCGGGCTTGCGTTCTACCTGGTGGCGCGGGCCGCTGGGTTCAATCTGACCGTGGTACCCGAATCACTGCCCGAGGTGTGGTGGAAGTTCCCCGTACTGATTCTGTCGGCGATCCAGAACTCCGTGGTGGAGGAGGTGATCGTCGTGGGGTATCTGCTCCGCAGGCTGGGGCAATTGGGTTGGACTCCGATGGCCGCCCTCATGGCCAGCTCGCTGCTCCGCGGCTCCTACCACCTCTACCAGGGCATCGGCGGGTTCATCGGCAACATGGTCATGGGTGTGGTCTTCGTACTGCTCTACCGGCGCTGGGGACGGATCGGTCCGCTGGTGGTCGCCCATGCGCTGCTCGACATCGTGGCCTTCGTCGGATACGCGCTGCTGGCGGGGAGGGTGGACTGGCTACCCACCCCCTGACCGTCGATGGGCGGTCATGCTCAGGGGGCGGGGATCCCGGCGCTCTCCGGGGCGCCTTCCCAGCGACCCCGAGGCCTGACCGCTCACACCCCGACCAGCAACTCACCTTCGATCACGGTGATGGCACGGCCGGTCAGCAGGGTTCGCTCACCTCGTAGGGAGGTGTGGACCAGGCCGGACCGGGCTGACGCCTGGAGACCTGTGAGCTCGGTACGTCCTAGGCGCGCCGACCAGAAGGGTGCGAGCGCGGTGTGCGCGCTACCGGTCACCGGGTCCTCGTCGATCCCCATCCGTGGGAAGAAGCCGCGGGACACAAAGTCGTAGCGGCCCATCGCCCCGGCCCCGTCGCCCTGTCCGGCATCGACGGCTGCGGCCGCTGTGGCGATGACGCCGCGGTCGGAGTAGGCGGCCAGGGCGGGGATGTCGGGGGTGAGCGTGCGCACGGCTGCCTCATCGGCCAACTCGACCACCAGATCTCCGATGTGCGCACCTGTGTCGTGTGCGGAGAGCACCTCCGCGCCGAGTGCCTCGGCGACACCGTCCGGTACGGCGACGGGGGTCAGGGGCGAGGTGGGGAAATCGAGGGTGATGGCGCCGTCCGTTCCCACGGTGGCGGTGAGGATTCCGCAGCGGGCGGCAAAGCGGACCGTGTCGGAGGCAGCACCCGTGGAGTGCAGCACATGGGCCGTGGCGAGTGTGGCATGGCCGCACATATCGACTTCGGTGGTCGGTGTGAACCAGCGCAGTGCCCAGTCGGCATCGCCGCCCGCCGGGAGCGGATGGGCAAAGGCCGTCTCCGAGAGATTGACTTCCGCGGCCACTCGTTGCATCCAGGATTCCTCCGGGAACCCGGGGGCGCCCGACCAACTGCCCGCGTCCAGCAGCATGACTCCGGCGGGGTTTCCGGTGAAGGGGCGGTGAGCGAAGGCGTCAACGATGTGGATACGCATGGGGCGACCGTAGCCGGAGGGCGACGCGGCAGACCAAGGCCACTGCGCGAGCACTGGACCTGCTTCCGGGGTGAGCGGTGCGGGTCCCACCGCCGCCAGGCACAGGGGACTGGTGCGTTTCCGCCGTCCGACGAGGATCGGGGCGAAGGCGCCGTGGAGGTGCGGCACCCGTAGGCCTCCCCCGACGGCGAGGGTGCCGCTGATGAGGGCAGCACCGTGGCGATCTGGCACAGCGGGGACCGTGGTCGGTGGGCTTCCAGACCACCCCGAGCCCTTTCCCTCAGCGGGTCCGGTCACCGGACCTCCATGGGATCGGTGAGTCCTCGCTGGGACGGGTGTACCGGGTCCCCCTCTCCACGAGCTGCCCCCTAGAAGTCCGCGGGGCCGATGCTCCCGGCTCTTGTAGCGGCCGCCGCCTCCAGCAGGGGCCAGCCGTCGATCTCCACCGCCCGCCGCTGCCCACGCTGCCACCCGCGGGCCGACGCCATATCGAGCAGGGCCCGGACAGCGCCCGGTTCATGCAGGTTGAGAGAGCCGCCCCGGATGTACCCCACATCCCCGGAGCCCAAGGGCGCCCCACCCGGGACAAATCGGCCCGGGGCCCGCGCGAAGACGATACGCAGCGGGCCGCCGGTGCCGACCGGCTGCGGGTACAGCGTGAGCGTCTCGCGGCAGTCCGCTGTCCGGCCCGCCGTGGCTGTGGCGCAGCGTCCACAGATACAACCGCCCGTCGGCGATGAGCCGGCGGGCTTTCCTCGGATGGCGGGGCATGGAGCCGAGGGTACGCGGCCTGATGCGCAAGGCATCCCCGGCGGTGATCGAACTCCGCTGACCGGAACGGGACGGTCGCCGAACCTCGGTGAGACCAGCCGGGGCCGAGGAGGCGGGAACCCGGGGCAGTGAGCGCATCCTTGTCGAGCGAGCTATTCCGATATATCGTTGACGTATCGCGACAGATCAACGATGGAAGGAGCGTAGCGATGCGTTCACCAGGACAGGGACATGAGCACGGTCATGGTCACTGCGGGCCCGGGCATCGTGGCCGGGGTGGAGCCGACGGGCGCCGTGGAGCGTTCGGCCAGTTCGGACCGCCCTTCGGACCGCCTTTCGGGGGCGGCGGGCGCGGCCGTGGTGGTGGCAGGGGCAGGGCCAGGCGCGGCGATGTGCGCGCCTCGATCCTGGCGCTGCTCAAGGACCGGCCGATGCATGGATACGAGATGATCCAGGAGATCGGGGAGCGTAGTGGTGGGGCATGGAAGCCCAGCCCGGGCTCCGTGTATCCGACGCTCGCGCTGCTGGAGGACGAAGGCCTGATCACCAGTGCGAGCGAGGGCGGCAAGAAGCTGTTCACGCTCACCGACTCGGGTCGAGTCGAGGCTGAGGCAGGGCCGGAAGCTCCGTGGGAAGAGGCAGGCCGCGGGGTCGACTGGGAGACGGTCAACGAGATCCGGCAGGCGGGTTGGGGGCTGATGGAAGCCTTTGGCCAGGTCTGGAAGACCGGCAGTACCGAGCAGCGCCAGAAGGCGGTCGAGGTCATCAACGAGGCCCGCAAGAAGCTCTATCTGATCCTCGCCGATGAGCACTGATCCGCGGTGAAGGGGCGCACGCAGCTGAGGTGATCTCCGTGCGCCCCGTCCGCGGGACCTCCCTGACCCGGCGGATCGAGGGATTCTGGTAGGGCCGGGGCAGCGGGGCTGGGCGATGTGCCCGGCCTTCACGGGCCCTTGGGTCTTTGCCGCGCGGCCCGTCCGCTCTCCTCCTGCGGAGCCGTGGACCTCGGCGGTACCGGTAGGGGCGCGGGCCACCGGCGGTGAACCGCTGGCGAACGGATGTGGGACACCCGGTCAGCCGCTCCTCGGCGCCAGTGCCTCGCCGAGCCGACCCCATCCGATGCCGTGGACGCGGCCCTTCGCCAGCGCAGTGGAACGCGGCCCGGAAGGCATCCGCGGGCAGCGCTCCGCCCGATGCCCACACCCGCTGGACGTACTGCCGCCCCGCGATCGCCAGGAGGTCGGCCAGCCAGAACGCGACGAGCGGATGCGGATCGGCGGCCTGCGGTCGCCGGATGTCAGGCACCCCGGGCGGGCTGGAGAGCCGGGGGCGCGGAAGCGCGTGGTGGCGCCCCTGTGGGGGATGAAGTACCGCGATCTCATCCACAAGGAGGACAACCCGGCACCCGGTGCCCGACCTTCGTCGGATGGTGAAATGGGCCCGGATGGCGACGCCCTGGCCGGCTGAGACTGGTGGGGTGGAAGAGTGCCAAGTCCTACCCCTCGACTGCCTCGGCAGTCCACCGCCATCCGTGCCGAACGGGACGCCTCGCTCACCGTGGAGCTGGCTTCGGCGGTTGCGGGTGCGCGCCGCCGGGCGCTTCGCGACGGCGACCGCCAACTCGATACCGCTCATCTGCTGCATTCCCTGATCGAGACGGACCCCGAGGTGCGCACCGCCCTCGGGCCGGCGCCCAGAGTCGCTCGGGTGCTCGGCTATCTCGTCCAGCGCAGCATTGGCTACGGCCTGCGTTGGCAGGGCTCGGTTGAGGACTCCGGTGTGGTTCCCGTCGTCCGCAAGGACCGTTTCGACACCAACACCCGTTCCGATGTACGCACCCCGGGTCCCCGTCCCTCCGGTTGGTCGCCGTCGGTGCTCGCCGCCATGGCGGGCGCACAGCACCGTGCCGCGCTCGACGGAAGGGAGAGGGCCTCCGGTACCGATCTGCTCGCCGCAGTCGCTGCGAACCCCGGCTGCCGCGCGGTGGAGGTACTCGGCCGGGCGGGAGTGGACATCGAGGAGCTCAGTGGGCGTACGGGGGTCTGTTGAGCCCGCTGGCCCGCCCTCCATCTCGACATGCGTCTGGGGGTCGACGGTCCTGACCCGCGCTGGCATGATGTGCCGATGCATGTGTCTCAGCACAGGAGCGCCGGCCTGGGCATTGCCCTGGCCTCGGCGTTTGCCTTCGGTGGATCGGGTGTTGCGGCAAAGCCGCTCATCGAAGCCGGGCTCGACCCGCTTCATGTGGTGTGGCTGCGGGTGGCCGGCTCAGCGCTGATCATGCTGCCGCTGGCATGGCGCCACCGAGACCTCCTGCGCCGCAAGCCCGCACTGCTCCTGGGCTTCGGCCTGCTCGCCGTGGCTGGTGTGCAGGCGTTCTACTTCGCCTCCATCTCCCGACTGCCCGTCGGCGTCGCGCTGCTCGTCGAGTATCTCGGCCCAGCCCTCGTCCTTGGGTACATCCGCTTTGTGCAGCGCCGGCCCGTCACCCGCGCCGCGGCCCTGGGCGTGGTTCTCGCGGTCACCGGGCTCGCCTGTGTGGTCGAGGTGTGGGCGGGGCTGAGCTTTGATGTGCTCGGCCTACTGCTCGCCCTGGGAGCGGCCTGCTGTCAGGCCTGCTACTTCATCCTCTCCGACCACGGAAGCGACGGCGACGATCGCGCCGACCCGCTGGGTGTGATCGCCTACGGCCTGCTGATCGGCACTCTGGTACTGACCGTGATCGCCCGCCCGTGGGGGATGGACTTCTCGCTCCTGGGCGGCGATGTCGCGATGGGCGGCACACAGGTCTCAGCGGGGTTGTTGCTCGCCTGGGTGGTGCTGATCGCGACCGTCTTCGCCTATGTCACCGGGGTGATCTCGGTTCGCAGGCTCTCACCCCAGATCGCGGGTGTGGTCGCCTGTCTGGAAGCGGTCGTGGCGACCGTTCTGGCGTGGGTGCTGCTGGGTGAGCATCTGTCCCTGCCGCAGATTCTGGGCGGGGCGCTGGTACTGCTGGGGGCACTCATCGCACAGTCCCAGGCCCCGAAGGCCCCTTCCGGACCCATTGCCTCCGGGCCGGGCAAACCACTGGTCGGCCTGCCCGATCCGCTCCCACCCGTCGCCGAGGGGGAGTTGTCGCCCGACCGGGCCTGACCTACAGTGCGGATCATGCATTCGACTGCTCTCCCCCCTCCTGCCGCCTAGCGCGGGCGGTAGGACCTGACGAAGACCGGGCCCGGGTTCACCCCGGCTGGCTCGTCGCTGCCCGCTTGACGGAGTAAAGCGATCAGCCTTCCCGTTCGTCATACGGAGACGTCACGTGTCGAATGTTTCTGCTTCTGCTGTTGAGTTGCCCGCGCCGGCCGTGGCCCCCGCGCCGGGGCGCGTCGGGCGCAGCCTGCTCTATCTGATCGTCGCCGGCGCGGCCTGGGGCACCGCCGGCGCGGCCGCCTCACTCGTCTTCCAGGTGAGCGATCTGGGGCCGCTCTCCCTCTCCTTCTGGCGCTGCGCCGGAGGGCTGGCGCTGCTGCTCGGCGCGCTTGCCCTACGCGCGCGCCGAGGGGTGCCCGCCCGCGCGGCGGAGCCGAGGAAACGCACCTTGGTCCGCATTCTCGGGACGGGGATCGGGCTCACGGTCTTCCAAAGCGCGTACTTCGCCGCCGTACAACAGACCGGACTCGCCGTCGCCACCGTGGTCACCCTTGGCGCAGGGCCTGTCCTGATCGCCGTGGGGGCCCGGCTCACGATGGGGGAGCGGCTGGGGAGGGGCGGTCTGCTCGCCGTGCTGGGGGCGCTGGGCGGGCTGTTGGTCCTGGTGTTGGGCGGTGAGGGCGAGACGGTGCGCCCGCTGGGGATCGTCCTCGCCCTTCTCTCCGCCGCCGGGTACGCGGCCATCACCCTGCTGGCGCGATGGTTGGGGCGGGACGGCGGCGGGGATTCCCTGGCGACGACCGCCTGGGCCTTCGCGGTCGGCGCGGTGGGACTGCTGCCCATCGCGCTGGCTGAGGGACTGCTGCCGCACACCGAGGATCTGGCCCGGGTGGTCTGGCTGCTGCTCTATGTGGCCGCGGTGCCCACGGCGCTTGCCTATGTGCTCTACTTCGCCGGCGCGGCGGCGGTTCGGGCCGCCACGGTGTCCGTGATCATGCTGCTGGAACCGGTGAGCGCGGCGGTGATCGCCGTACTGCTCCTGGGGGAGCAACTGACGGGCGCGACGGTGTTGGGGACCGCGCTGCTGCTGACCGCGGTGGCAGGTTTGGCACTGACGGAGATGCGCGGGGTATGAGCCGTGCGCCTGGCCGTCCCTCTCGTTCGCCGGACCCAGGTCCTGCGGTTGTCGGTGCCGCCGCTGGTGTCGTCCACTCATCGTGATCCCACGGAGGGCGGACGACAGGTCCAACCGCCTCACCCGTCGGCCGGGTCGCCCGGTCGGTCCCCGTGGTCCTGGGCGCCTAGCGCTCGGCCAGATACTCCGGGACCTTGATCGTCGGTGCCAGATCCGGTGCCGGCTCGGGAGTTCCATGGATCGTCCGCACCGGGACGACTCCTGTCCAGTACGGCAGTTCCAGGTCTTCCGGATCGTCGTTCGGGGGACCGCTGCGGACCTTCGCCGACACCTCGGCCAGTTCCAGTCGCAGCACGGAGGTCGCCGCCAACTCCCTGGGGTTCGCCGGGCGCGAGTCCTGAGCGCGGCCCCGGACCACCTGATCGACCAGGGCGTCCAGGACCATGCTCTTCTCCGCCTGGTCGGTCACTTGACGCGCCGTGCCGTGGATCATCACCGACCGGTAGTTGATCGAGTGGTGGAAGGCGGACCTGGCCAGTACCAGACCGTCGATGTGCGTCACGGTCAGACAGACGGCGAGCCCGGGGTCCGGCCTGCCCGCCATCCGCAGCGGGCGGGAGCCCGTTGAGCCGTGGACGTACACCCGGTCGTCGATGCGGGTGTAGAGCGTGGGCAGCACCACCGGTGCCCCGTCGCGCACAAAGCCGAGATGGCAGAGGTAGGTCTCATCCAGCAGGGAGTGGATCAGAGCCCGGTCGTATGAGGCGCGTTCACGGGAGCGGGTGGGTATGGTCCGTTCGGTCGGCTCGTAGGAGTCCGGCATTGCATCCTCCATTGCACTAGTGCATAATCGCTTTTGTGCTAGGAGAGTATCGGATCGGTGGGCGGCGCGCATCAGACATCGCTGCCTCTATCGAGCAGGGCGTTGGCGCCGGGCAGTTGGAACCGGGGGCGCTCCTGCCGCCCATGCGCGAACTCGCCACACGGCTAGGGGTCAATCCGAACACCGTCGCCGCCGCCTACCGCACCCTGCGTGAGCGCGGAGTCATCGAGACCTCTGGCCGCCGCGGCAGCCGTATCCGATCCAGACCCGCCAGCACCTCGCGCGGGTCCATCGGAATCGACGCCCCACCAGGCGTCCGGGACGTGAGCGCGGGCAACCCCGACATCGCCCTTCTGCCGCCGCTGGGCGAGGCCTTCGCCGCCGCCGCGCTCCACCACGAGCGGGAGCCAGGGCTCTATGGACAGGCACCCGTGGACGAGGAGTTCGCCCGGCTCGCGCGGGCCGCGCTGGACGCGGACGGTGTGCCGGCCGGTCCCATCGCCGTCACCTCCGGCTCCCTCGACGCCATCGAACGAGTCCTCGCGGCACACCTACGGCCAGGCGACTCGGTCGCCGTCGAAGACCCCGGCTGGGGTGGACTGCTCGACCTGGTGCCCGCACTGGGACTCAAGCCCGTTCCCGTTCCGGTCGACGACGACGGCCCTCTCGCCGAAGCGGTGGAGCGGGCACTCGCCGACGGTGCCAGGGCACTGATCGTCACCGACCGTGCGCAGAACCCCACCGGAGCGGCCATCGGCGCCCTCCGCGCCCGTCAACTGCGCTCCGTGCTCACCCGATTCCCGCGGACCCTGCTGATCGAGGACGACCACGGCCACGCCATCGTGGACCAGCCCTTGCACCCCCTCGCGGGAACCACCGACAGCTGGGCGTTCGTGCGGTCCACTGCCAAGGCGTACGGGCCCGATCTTCGGGTGGCGTTCCTGACCGGGGACACCGTCACCATCGACCGGGTGACCGGCCGGCAGCGCCTTGGCCCCGGCTGGGTCAGCAGACTGCTGCAACGCGCTGTCGTCCACCTCTGGGCCTCGGGCGCGGTCAACGCTCAGGCGGTGGCCGATTCCTATGGCCGCCGCCGCGAGGCACTGATCCACGCGCTCGCCGAGCACGGGGTCGACGCCTACGGGCGCAGCGGGATGAACGTCTGGGTGCCGGTGCCCGATGAGACCGGGGCGATCACCCGACTGCTCCAGACCGGATGGGCGGTCGCCCCCGGTGCGCGCTTCAGGATGTCCGCGCCACCCGGGGTGCGCGTCACGGTCTCCCATCTCGCGCTGGATGACATCAACGCGGTCGCCGACGCGGTGGCATCGGCCGTGGGCCCGGCCCCGGCCCGCAGTTACGGCTGACCTGCCCGTCGCCCCGACCGGTCCCACGAGAGCGAGTCCGCACCCGCCCGGGAAGCCGTCGGGTCTACACCCGCAGCCACAGGGGCGCAGGTCAGGACCCCTTGGTATCCACTCGCAGAGCTGCGTTCCCGACGACGGGCTCACCGGCCAGCACGGCGGGAGACTCGCTCCGAGCCCCGGTTGAAGCACCGAGCGGCGCGCGCCCCTCGGTCTGGAGTCCCGCGCCCGGTTCGGCCACCAGTACCCGGGGGTCCGCCGACGCCCCGGTGATCGGGCCGCCCGGCGTCGGCGCCCCGCCACCGGGAGTCGCGCTGTTCGCCCTGGCCCGGCTCTGGGTGAGTGCCGCTCCGGCCAGCACTATCACCGCACCCACCGGGGTGTTCCAGTCCAACTGCTCACCGAGGATGGTCACTCCCGCCGCGGTGGCGATGACCGGAATGAAGTAGGTGACCATCTGCCCGGTGGTGGGGCCGACTTCGTCGACCAGGCCGTACTGGAGCAGGAGGGCGAACCCGGTCCCCAGTGCGCCGAGGGCGACCACCGCAAGGAGGGGCAGCGGCTCCAGGGAGTGCGGAGCGCTGGTGAACAGCGGGGTCACAACGGCCAGTTGTCCGGTGGCGAGCGCCAGTTGGGCGGTCGTCAGGGAGAGATGCGAATGTCCACCGCCCGCCAGTGTGCGCCGGACATAGATCCAGCCGATCGGGTAGCAGAGCGCCGCCAGCAAGGCCATGGCAGTGCCGCGGGCATCGAGTCCGGAGAACCCCTGCCAGGCGCCCAGGACGGTCAGCACACCCAGGAAGCCGATGCCGAGCCCGGCGACCCTGCGCCGGGTCGGCCGGTCCTCGGAGAGCGCGACCAGGGAGAGCGCCATCCCCCACAGCGGTGAGGTGGCGTTGCAGATGCTGGAGAGCGTCGAGGGGATGGCCTGTCCGGCGTAGGCGAACAGCGAGAACGGCAGCGAGTTCAGCAGGAACGCGGCAACCGCCAGATGTCCCCAGGTCCGAACCCCGCGCGGCAGCCGCTCCCGCCGTATCAGCATCGCCGCGGCGAGTACCGCAGCGCCGAAGAAGAGCCGACCGAAGGTGACCTGGAGCGGGGCGAAGCCCTCATTGCCCACCTTGATCAGCAGAAAGCTGAAGCCCCACACCACGGACAGTGCCGCAAAGCGGACGCGCCAGTCCAGCCGCGGCCGTCGGTCGGCTGAGCCGGTCGGCAGCGCGGGGGCGGGGGCGGGGGCGGGGGCGGGGGAGCGAGCGGCAGCGGGGGCGGTCATGGCCCCAGCCTCACTGTTCGTTTCTCTTAGCACAAGTGAGAATGTTTGCAGTCGTTCCTTTAGAGTTGCTTACATGTTGAACTTGGAGCGGCTTCGTACCCTCGATGCGCTTGCCCGCCACGGCTCGGTCAGTGGTGCGGCGGGAGGGCTGCACGTCACCACGTCCGCCGTCTCCCAGCAGCTGGCGAAGTTGGAGCGGGAAGTCGGCCAGCGGCTGCTGACGAAGAACGGGCGCGGGGTGCGGCTCACCGACGCCGGTCGGCTCCTCGCCGATCACGCCGCCCGTATCCTCTCCCAGGTCGAACTCGCCCAGGCCGATATCGAGGCGCAGCGGGGACAGGTCGTCGGTGAGGTCAGGATCGGTGCGTTCCCGACGGCTGCCCGTGGCCTCTTCCCCGGGGTGGTCTCCGCCCTGCGCTGCGATCACCCCGAGTTGCGGGTCCGCTCCCGCGAGTTGGAGCCCGAGCAGGGCATCACCCGGGTGATCAGGGGCGATCTCGATCTTGCGATCGTGCTCGACTGGAGCAACAAGCGGCTGCCGGTCCCCGGCGGGCTCGCCCAGGCCCATCTGCTGGACGACGCCGCCGATGTGGCGATGCCCAGTGGCCATGCACTCGCGGGCCGTGCCGAGGTGGATTTAGAGGACTTCGCCGATGACGAGTGGGTGTCATGGCCGGAGGGGGAGTTCTGCTACGAGTGGTTGGTGTTCACTCTGCGGTCCAGAGGAATCGAGCCGCGGATCTCGCACCTCGCCGGTGAACACCACACCCAACTCGCCCTGATCGCCGCGGGCCTCGGCGTCTGTGTCACCCCGAGGCTGGGGCGTGGACCGGTGCCCGACGGAGTCGCCCTGGTGCCCGTACGACAGGGGATGCGGCGGCATGTGTACGCGGTGTGGCGAACGGATGCCGATCGCCGGCCCTCCATCAGAGCGGCCGTGGAAGCCCTGCGCCGCGTTGCGGCGGAGCTCTGAGCTCCCTGGCCGCCCTTGGCATGTGCGCCTGGCCTGGACGCCGTCGACCGGTCGCACGGCGGGTCTCGCCCCGTACGACGTTGTGCGGCTGGTTCGCCGACTACCCGGCCGTGCTGGTGCGTTGTCCGCCTGTCCCATCGTCAGCAGCCCGACGTCAGCTCGTCATCAGCGACGATGTCATCGCCTGCGGGCGATGCGCCCGACCCGTCACGCCAACTTGATCAGACCGCCCTCCACGGTGATGGAAGCGGGTGGCAGCGGCGAGGTGGCCGGGCCGCCCTGCACACTGCCGTCGCTCGCGTCGAACCTGCTGTTGTGGCAGGGGCAGTTGATCATGTTGTTGGTGACGTCCTTCACCGCGCAGCCCTGATGGGTGCACTTGGACGAGAACGCCTTGAACTCCCCCGCCTTCGGTTGGGTGATCACCACATCCCCCACGACCTTGCCGCCGCCCTCGGGGATGTCGGCGACCTTGGCCAGTTCCGTACCCGCGCCTCCACCGCCCGGCGAGGTCCGCGGCGCGCTGGTCTCCTCGCCGCCGTCGGAGCCGCCACAGGCAGTCAGCGCGGCGGCGAGACCGACCCCGCCCACCGCGGCGACGACGGTCCGACGGGCGACGGTCGGGGATGGTCCCTGTGATCCGGTCATGGCTGACTCCCTCTGCTTGCGGTCCGATGCGGCCGGAGCACCCGCCCGGCCCTCCCTCTTGGGCAAGGACCGACCGAAGCTCCGGCCGGCCCCTCCCGATGGTGTACGGGACCGTACGCCGGAGCGTTCAGAGTCTCAAAGGTTCAAGGAATTTCTCAGAAAGGAGGCCTCCAGCAGCAGTAGTCCGCTGGCCTGGTCCGTACCAGTGACCAGATGTGTTGCGCCGGACAGCGGCAACACGGTGTGCGGACGGCCCGCCGCGACCAGCGCGGCGGAGAGGCGCAGGGTGTGGGCGACATGCACATTGTCATCGGCGACCCCGTGCACCAGCAGCAGGGGGCGGGAGAGGAGATGCGCGTCGGGAACGAGCGAGCTGCGCCGGTACGCCTGCGGGAACACCTCGGGGTGTCCAAGGAATCGCTCCTCCCAATGGGTGTCGTACAGGCGCCGGTCGGTGGGGGTGCCGCCCGCCACCGCCGCGTGGAACACCTCGGGGTGCCGCAGTACCGCACCCGCCGCCAGATATCCGCCGTAGGACCAGCCGCGGATGGCGACCGCGGTCAGGTCAAGATCGGGATACTGCTCGGCCGCTGCGTGCAGGGCGTCGATCTGGTCCCGCAGGGCGGGTGTCAACCGATCGCCTCGAATGGCCTTCTCCCACTCCCGGCCCCGTCCCGGAGTGCCCCTGCCGTCGGTCACCAGCACGGCGAATCCCTGCTCGGCGAACCACTGCGAGACACACGTCCACCACTCACGCGCCCGCACGACCAATTGCATACCGACCCCCGAGTAGGGGTTGAGCAGTACGGGAAGTCGACCCGAGCCCTGCTCGTACCACGACGGAAGGTAGAGCTGGCTGCGCAGTTCGCGTTTGCCCAGGGAGTGATGGATGGGCTGGGGGGTGACCACCGGCTCCTCCGTGAGCACGGCGATTCGCCCCCTCTCCACACCGTGGTCGCTGACCGTCACCGACCGCCCCGACTGAGTCCGGCTGTCCAGCACAACGGTGTCGCCGCCCACGGCGACCGCGTACACTCCCGGGCCCTCGCTGACCCTGGTGAAACCGTCCGCGGGGTCATAGCGCCAGACATGGACCTCCGTAGGCTCCTCGTTGGCGAGGAAGTGGATGCGCTCATCCGACACTGCCGTGACCTCGCGGACGTTCAGCCCTCGGGGGGTGCGCACCCCGTCGAGGGACAGGCCCGTGAGACCGTCGTCGCAGATGAACGTGCGCAGCACTGCTCCGGACGGCAGCCGGCGCGGAGCGCCTGGAACCAACTCCACCCACGCCGGATCGTGCCGGATGTCCAGTGACTCGGTAGCCCCCGTGTTGGCATCGATGGCCAGGAGTTGGACCGTGCGCTGGTCCCGGGTCTGCACCTGGGCGAAGGGACCCAGTCCATCCCAGCCCGCGACCGGGATGTACTCAAAGGACGTATCGGTCCACTCACCTTCGGGGTGTGTCTCCTCAGGGGCGACGGTCGGCAGCCGCACCTCCACCGGGGCTCTTCCCGCGGTGTGCACCAGATGCAGGGAGACCTTCGCGTTGGCGGTTCCCGCCTGCGGATAGGCGACCGCGGTGGGTTTCTTCGTCGGATCAGCGGGGTCGCAGATGTACCAGCGTTGGACGGGAGAGTTGTCCACACGCGCCACGAGAAGCGCCACCCCGTCGGGCGACCACCAGTAGCCGTGCAGCCGCCCCATCGACTCCGCCGAGGCGTGGTCGGAAAGCCCGTAGGTCACCTCGGCGGACTCGGGCGCTGCCAGGGCCCGGTCGTCGGTCCCGTCGATCCCCACGACATGGAGTGCGCCCCCGGTGACATAGGCGATCCGGCTGCCGTCCGGGGATGGGCGGGGGTCCACCACCGGCCCCGCGGTGGGAATCCGGCGCGGCTCACCCCTGTCCGTCCGTACCGTCCACAACTCGCCGTTCAGCGCGAAGACGGCGATCAGCGCGTCGTTGTCGGTTGCGTACGACACCACCCCGGACGAGGCTTCGCGAGCGCGCTCACGACGGACTCGCTCCTCGTCGGGGATGCTGTCCGTGGTGTTGCTCAGCGTCAGTGGGTCGGCGAGGAGGCGTTCGTCGCCGTTCTCATGGAGCCAGAGTCTGCTGACCGGGTCGGCGCCGCTGGTGCCACGGATGAAGAGCACCCGGCGGCCGTCGGGGGAGACGGTGAAGTGCCGGGGGAGACCGAGGCTGAAACGGCGGGTACGGGCGAACTGCCGGGGGAACCGCGGGACCGCGACCGAGGCATCCGCGGTCCGTTCGGTGACCTTGTCCTCGCCGGATGCTGAGGGGGCGACGCTCCGACGACGGGCGCGCCCTTCGGCGGCGATCCCATGGCCGGAGGTCTGGGGGTGTCTGCCGTGTTCACTCATGGGGAATCGTTCGCATCCACGGTGGGCACTTGGCAAGCGAGTATCGCCAGGACCGACCTACTCGGACCAGTTCCGGACAGGGTGTCACCACCCCCACCGCGGGTCCGGTCGGACGGTCGGCAATCCCTCCGGGTACTCACCAACTCCGCAACCCACCCCATGGCAGCCCTACGACACCACCTAGCAAAGCACTACTAGCCCGCCCCCATGAACAGCCCAACGACCGCCCCACCCCGGAGAACACGGTCGTGACCAACCGCGGCCGAAGGCGCCCGGCCTGCCCGGGTGCGTACGGCCGTTGCCCGCGGCTTCGGACGATCCCCTGCCCAGGCGCCGGACCGGCCGCTACCATCCCGTACATGGAGACACCGGAGGGGGACCGGGCATCCCTGGACCCGGCGGAGGAGCGCGAAGCCGCAGCGGACGTGCTGACCGAGATCGTCGGACTCGTACTGCCGCCGAAGGTCTGGGCCCTGGTGGCGCACAGGCTGGACGCGATGGAAGCGGCAGTCCGCGCCGGGGACGTCGAAGCGCTGGCCGAGGCGGCCGGGCAACTGGAACTCATGGGGCTCACCAGGATCCGCAAACGGCCCGACGACGAGGGCGAGTCAGCCGCGGCGGACCTGGTCGACCGGATCGGCCCGCTGGTGCACGAGTTGCGGAGCGAGACCAGTGCCGAGGAGCACACGGACGACGAACCGGCCGGTGGGTGAACCTCACCGACCAGTCACTCGTCGTCCACCTCTTCGTGGCCGCGACCGGGCCGCGCCGATCCGGATCGTACCGGCGGCTGCGTGAGGTGTGGGCGGCGTGCGGACCGGCCCTCGGCATGACACAGCCCGTCGCGGCGATCGCGGTACCCGGCACACTCCCGGAGGACCCGGGGGAACTGCCGCAATCCGGGGCGGTTGCGGCCATCCGCAGCCAGGACGGTCTGTGCCAGGCGTTCCTGCGGCGCCACCACGACCTGCTCTGTCTGTCGGTGGCCCTCTCACCCGCGCCTGGGGAAGCCGGATCCTGGGCCGCATGGGAACAGCGCTGGACCCAGGTCGGCGGGACGGCCGGCGAGTGGGCGGTGGGAGAGGCACGGCTGTTCGTCGCCTACGCGAACAGCGCCGACCCCTCGGCGGTCGGCTCGCGGGACACCGAGGAGTCCCTGCGGTCCGCGCTGCCCGCCGACGCGGCGCCCTCGCGGCTGGGACCGCGCGTCGAGGTGGCCGACCCGCCCGTCGTCCTGTGGGAGATGGCAGGGGAGTCCGGGGACCGGAGTTCCCGCCGCTTCGCGGCCGTGGCCGCCGACCACGAGAACGTGCCCGACGAGGTCGAGCGCTGGCTGTGGAGCCAGGGCGGCGGTACACCACCGCCGTTCGCCCGGTATCTGGCCGCCGCCGCCGGAGTCCGTTACGAGATGCGGGTGCACGCGGCCCAGCAGGCCGACAGCGGCACGGGAGCGGTCGTGGACAGTGCTCTCGCCGCCTTGGAGGAACCGCCCGCCTCTCCGGACGGCCATAGCGAGGAACTCGTCCGGTGGCGGACCCGCCTGCTGGCGCTGATCGCGGGCTCCGCGGGACTGACCCAGCGGATCACCAGACTGCGGGAGATGAGCAACACCGTGCGGATCGGCGAGGCCAACATGCGGGCCCACCGGGACGCGGCGGGCGTCACCGAGGGCGCGCCTGGCCCGTTCGCCGAGGACCTCGCCCTGGCGGGCCGGTTCACCCAGCGACTCAGCGACGACCTCGTGTATCTGGAGGCGGACCGCGAACGCGCCCGTGACACGCTGTCCGCGCTCACGACCGAGGCCGAGAACGCGCTCCAGCGGCGACGGGAACACACACAACAGCAGGAGGCGCTCCTCAACCGCCGCCAGAGCACGGTGAATCTCCTCCAGGGCGCCTTTCTCGGCGCCGTTCTGATGGTTCTCGCCGCCGTCCAGGCACTGTCCTACAAGGTCTCCTTCCTGCCCCGACCCGCCGTCCCCGCCCTCATCTCGCTCCTCGGAGCCCTCGCCCTGCTACTGGCCACCCTGGTGCTCTGGCTGGCGGCGCCACCGCAGGAACGGGGCGCCGGGGGACTCGGGCCCGTGTTCGCCGGACTGGCCGGTGCCACCGCGGGCTGGCTGACCGTCACCACCATCACGCACGCGATCACCGGCCACGGCTCGTCGACCCTGCTGACCTGGGCGGTCGCACTGCCCTGCTTCGGTGCCGGATGGCTCTTCACCCGTCTTCGACTGCGCGCGGCCGACCAGGGGTGAGGGTCCGCACAGCGGGCCGTCACCGACCCGGGCCCCAGGTCCCACCTACGCACCCACATGGACATGAGCGCTCCACAGCCCGGGCAATCCCGGTCTCCTCATCCGGAGCCGGTCCACCGCGTGCTGGAGCGCGTACGCCGCCCCGGCCACCGAACCGTCCGCCAACGCACCGCCCGTATCCGCGTCCGCCACGGGGGCGTTTCCGGTGCCCTCGGCGAACATCCGCCGGTGGAACGCCACCGAGACGGCCCGCGCGGCCGAGTCCTTGACCGGCCAGAGGGTCCCCACCACACCCGCGAACCCGGCAAGCAGGAAGGCGGCTGTGACATGGACCGCCTCGTCGCCGTACCGGGCGGCGGTCTCGGTCGTGCTGCACGCCGAGAGATAGGCGAGTCGGGCCTGCGCGAGGTCCTGCCGGACGATGGTCGCGACATCGAGCGGAGCGATCAGGTGGTCGTCCAGCAGCAGTCTGCTGGTGGACGGATCCCCGGGTTCGCTGACCCCGTGACAGGCGAAGTGGGCCACCGGGTGCCGGTACAGCGCGCCCAGAACGGCCTCGCGGGTCGCATGCCGGCCCCGCAGGACTTCCGCGTCCGCTACGGCCGCCGTGATCTCCGCGACTTCCTTGTCCACACCGAGCAGCGATGACTCCCCGGGAGTCTCGGGCATCGCCACGACCAGCAGACTCCCGCGCTCCTGCGGCGGGGACACCCGCCGGCCCTCGTGTCGCGCGCCCGAAGCGGCTCGCCTCGCGTGCCCCAGCGCCCGGACGGTGGGCGTGTACGAGGAGACGACGCGGTCCATCACCGTACGCCCGTACCGCCGTTCCGCGTCACCGCGGTCATGGTGACCGGCCGCGTGCAGCGGCAGGAAGGTGAACGACCCGGTCGCGCACCACCACAGCCGGGGGCGCTGTTCCAAGGGCATGGGCCCGGTGTGGCCGAGCGCGGACAGCACCGGTTCCGTGACCCGGTCCCACACCCAGCGCAGCACCTCAGCGATGTCCTGCCCCGCCTCCTGCGCGTCGCGCAGCCGCACGACCTGCTCCGCGACCGACTGCTCCGTGACACCGGCCAGCGGCACACACCGCACGGGACGGTCGGGATCGTCGGCGAGGATCAGCGCCGTACACCCGTGCACACCGGAGTTGAGCAGCACCACCGGTCCGGCGGCTGCCTCGCGCCGTAGCCCGGCGACCGCCGGGCGGCCGAGGAAGTCGCCGAAACCCTCGATCCCGCGGACCCGGCCCAGCACACCGTGCCACCGCTCCTCCAGCCGCGCCCGCCCCTGCTCCGCGGGCCTGGTTCCGGGCGGTACGGGTGGTGTTCTCCCCGACCGGTCCCCGACCGCGTCGGCGAGGCCCGGCAGACGGAGCCCCTCGTCCGCCAGGTCCAGTAGTACCCGCAGACGCTCGAACTCGGCCGCCAGCCCGGGATCCACCGCGGCGAGCCGGGCGGTCTGGGACCGGGCGCCAAGCCGCTCCTCGATCAGTACACCTCGTGCCTGTTCGAGGAGTTCCACCGCCGTCTCGGGCGCTCCCGCGGCGAGGGCCGCGCCAGCGGCCTCCGGGCCGAGCCCGGCGATCCTGCCCAGACCCGACTCGCGGTCCATCCGCTCCAGCCGCCGGGGAGCCACCTGCGGCAGCGATTCGACGGCGGCCCGGTAGGAGTCCAGCGCGGCCCCTGGGTCGCCCAGGGCCATCCCCACCCGGCCCAGCAGCCGCAGTGCGGTCACCCGCTGCCAGGGCAGCGCGGACGGCATCGACGCTGCCTCCGACGCGTGCCTCCGGGCTTCCCCCAGTACTCCCGGATCACCGCTGTGCCGGTGCTCGTGCAGCAGCGCGAGGGCGAGTTCAACGAGGTGATCGGTTCGGTGAAGCGATGTCTCGGTGGTCTGGGCGACCAGGTGCCGTCCGGCTTCCACGAGTTCCCGCAGGAGGTCGGCGCTGGGTTCGATCTCGTACTCGGCCCGCAGTGCCTTGGCCAGATTGCTCAGGTACACGAACCGCTGCGGGTGGTCGTCCCCGGCCGCCTCGCAGGCCCGCGCGGCCTCCGCCCGCGCCCCGGCGAGCGCTTTCTGTCCGCCGCCGCCCAGATACCGCAGCATCATGGCCATGCTCAGGGCGTTGTGGAGGGCGGGCGGCGCGAGTGCGCCCGACTCCAGGGCGAGCGCCTCACCGGCCTTGCCGATGGCCTCGTCGAGATCCTTCTCCTCGCCGCTTCGGCCGTACAGCTCCAGCAGCGTGGAGACCAGGGTGTGGAGGACCGCCGACCGCAGGGCGTGCCCCGGCGGTATGGCCTCCGCGGACACCCGGGAGAAGCGGACCGCCTCCTTCAGATCAGCGGTCCGCCCGGTCCGCCCGTAGCGGGTCAGCAGCGCGGAGGCGAGCGTGTTCGCGTGCAGTGCCCTCTTCGGGTGCCCCGGTGGGGCGGCCTTCAGGGCGCGCTCGGCGGCGTCGATGGCGCCGAGTAGGGCGTCGTCGTCGGAGGTGGCCCGGTGCAGCAGCAGCCGTGCGTTCGCCAGCGTGTTGAACGCGGACCCGCCGTCCGATCCCGGCGAGGCCGATCGGGTCGCCGGCTCGGCGCGCAGGGCGGCCTCCCGGACCGCCGCCACATCGCCGGTGACCTGGTGGCGCAGCACCAGCGCGTTGACCAGCACGGTCTGTGCGGCGCCCTGGTGCGGATGGCCGCCGCCGGTGACCGCCACGGCCTCGCGCGCGGTGGCCTCGGCCTCGGCGAGTAGATCCGGCTCCCAGGTGCGCTCGGACTCCAGGCGGAGCACCACGGCGAGGCTGATCAGGTACGTTCCGCGGTACGGGTCGTCGAGCGGGACGGCGACCGCCTCCCGGCCCACCGCGATCGCCGTCCGCAGGGCGTCCGTGTCACCGGTCGCCAGGTACTGGGCGCGCAGTGTGCCGCAGAGCGTGTTCAGCAAGCCCGCCCGAGCGGCGTGGCCCGCAGGGGCGTGCTCCAGCGCCCGGCGGCTCAGGGCGACCGCCCGTTCGAAATCGGTGGCCGAACCGGTCCGCTCGGCCTCGCCGCGTGCCGCGCGTGCCTTCAGTTCGAGTTCTAGGATTTCGGACCCGATCACATCGGTCCCCCCTTCCCCGCGCCGCCGGTCTCCCCGGGGCGGCTGTCGTGGTGAACGGCCGGAAGTCCATATGCCGAAGTGGCGGGACCGAGCGTGTCCCGGACCCTCCCGGCGGCTTCGGCGTACCCACGCTCGCCGAGGACGAAGACCAGCGCCGCGCCCGATTCCGCCATGTCGGGTTCCGGCTCCAGCCCAGAGCGCCCGAGGCGCTCCGCCCCCTCCAGCGCGCGGGAGGCCGCGCTCCGCGCGTCGTCGAGCAGCAGAAGCAGACGGGCCTCGTTCCACAACTCCGCGGCGTGCCGCAGCACATCCCGCGCGGAGTCCCGGTCGGCGAGGCCAGCGCAGATCCGCCTGGTCTCGGTCAGGTCCCGCTCGGCGGCGGTGAGGTTTCTGGCCAGGTGACGCAGCAGATTGTCCGAGACATAGGAGGTGAGGGTCTCCACCGCGGACTCCGCCACTTCGGTCCACGAACCCCAGAATCTCGTGTCGATCTCGGCGACTATGCGCTCGCCGCTACTTTCGGCCAGCAGGATCAGTTCACCCACCGCCGGGCTGCCGAAAAGAGTGGTCTGCCGAACGTGCCGCACAAACCACCCCGTCGCGGCCAGGGTTCCGGCCCGGTGCACCCGCTTCACGCTCCCGGTCACCAGCGGAGGAACTACCAGCAGGTCGCAGCGGAGAACCTTGAGGCCGGAACTCCTTCCGACCCTGGCCTCAAGGGTGAACTCACCCCGCATGGAGGTGAGCGAAGGACGTTGCGCCCCGCTCAGCCCGCCAGCAGCCAGATGCCCACCGCGACCAGCACCAGCAGCATCACCGCCGCCGCGGACATCGCCCTCCATCGGCCGCGCTCGCCCCGGGGGATCTCCGGGGCGGACGCTTTTCCCCCGCTCACCCCCACCGCGGACGACGGAACAACGGGTGCCGCCCGCAACGGCTGGATCTCCCGTAGCTCGCTGTCGTGGAGCAGTACGGTCACCGCGCCGGAGAGCGCCTGCGCCGCCCGCTGCGCACCCTCCACAGAACCGACGGCATGCGTGGTGAAAGCGACGCCGGGGCGAGTCTCCCCGAGCAGCAGACGGGCCCTGGCCCCGAAAAGCTGCCGCGCCACCGGATCCTGCACACCGCCCACCCAGGGACCGGGCCTGTCCTTGTGCTCCGAGGTGGCCGGGGCCGCTGTGACGCCCGCCCGGAGGATGGACAGCAACCGCCCCTCGACCTCCCCGGCGAGGCCCTCCTGTGCGGAGCCGTCCCCGGTGGACGCCCCGCTGTCCCTCAGGAGGGCGTCCACGTACTCCGGCTCGAAACCCTGGTCCAGCGCCTGGCCCAGCCGCTCCCGGTCCGCGTCCGCCAGGCCGCACCGCACCAGCCAGTCGGCGAGCGCCGGGTCCTCGTGCACATCGTCCACCACGACGGTGTAGCGGATCCTGGTACCGATCACATCCCGCCGCTGCGACGGAATCCCGCTCAGCAGCAGTCCTGTCGCCCCTCCTGGCAGACGGCTCACGACGAGTTCCGCCGCCTCAAGGACCAGCCACCTGCCGATGCTCTGCCACCACCGCAGGGGCGGGGACTCGCCGAGGTAGGCGTAGTCCAGCCGCCGCTCGGTGCCCCGGGTCATCAGATACGCGCGCATCCGACCGTCACCACTCTTCCACTCGGGGGTCGGCAGGGGTCATGGCGATGTTGCGCAGCGACTCGGCCAGCTTGGCGCGGCGCCCTTCGGCTGTTGTCATGGCCTTGTGGCTGCTGAGCCGGGTGCTCTTGTTCTCGCTGGCCTCGCCGGAGAGGTGGTAGTCGATTGCTCCCCAGAACCCCTTCGGCTCGGCCTTGCGTTCCAGCGCCTCGTTGTACGTCGCCTTGGCCGCGGCGGCCTGCTGCTGCTCCACCCGGTCCTGCCCGGAGATGACACAGCGGCACAGTTCCTGCATCACGGTGCCCGCGGCCTTCACCTTGATCCTGGGAGGGATCTCCCGGAACCGGTAGTGACCCTTGAAGTCGAGCGAGGCCTCACCGTCCGCGTCGATCCGGTCGGTCCACTCTCCCTCCATCAGGTCCACACAGCCGTAGGTGTCGATGGGGGCGTAGACCACCCGGACCGTCCGGTTCTTCGTCTCCTCCAGGACGATATCGAGCATCGACCGGTACTTCTCCCGGACGAGCTGCCTCAACCGCGGGGCTTCCCGGCCCTTGCCCCCGTTGTCATCGAAGTACTTCTCGCACTTCAGCGGGGCGATCACCAGCACGGCCGGTTCCTCCCGGTGCTCGGGGAGATTGCGCGCCCGGGCCCACTTGCGGGCCATGGCCTCGACATCCTCGAAGCCGAGCAGATCGGCGACCGCCCTCCGCTGCACCGGAGTGACCGCCTCCATCAGTACCGCCGCCTCCACCGGCACCAGGAGCATCAGGCTCTCCGTGATGTGTGCCTCGCACTCGGGCCAGTTCTCCCTGGCCTCGGGTCTCCGGCTGCGCTCCGCCGGGTCCAGCCACGCCCCCGGGTAGTCGAGAATGCTGAACGGAATGCCCTGCACGCGGTCTCCCGCCGCCCTGAGGCTCACGTTGTAGCGGACCATGGACTGGCTGCCCTCAAGCGATGCCGAGTCGAACTCACGTGCCTCGATGGCCCGGCGCAGTTCCTTGCGGTTCCGACGGATCCGCATCTCCGTCTCCTCGTCCGGAACGAGGTCGATCTCGGTCCCGGAGAGCATGGTCTCGGTCTCCGCGAGGATGGCGGTCAGCAGGGTGGTCTTGCCGACCCTGCTCGGGCCGACCATGGAAGCCTTGAACGAAAGCGTCAACGCCCTTTCCTTTCCCCAACTGTGCGCGACCGCTCGTCGGCGATCGAGCCCCGCAACTCCGTGGTCAGCCGGCGAACACGTCGCAGTCCCTCAGCCGCGGCATGTGGTCCGGTTCCCTCCCCTGGCCACAGGAGGTCATGGAAGGCGGCGACCAGGCGGCGGAACTCCGCCTCGGACGAGTCCGAGCGCACGAAGGCGTCCTCGAACTGCTCACCGTAGGCGAACAGCACCTGGGCGGTCGTTCTCGGCTCCTGAGCCAGGACAGCCTGCGCGTCGTACGCGGCCTGCCGGGCCAACTGCGTGACCCGGCCGTACAGTTCCGCGCTGCCCTCGGCCGTGCGTGGCACCGCGAGCAGGGTGGTTGCCGTGCTGCCGCTGCCCGGGTCGTCGTCCTCCGGGAAGAGTACGTCCAGTGCCCGGCGCAGCCGGGGGAGCACCCGGGTGCGGTAGTCCAGCCGGACGTCCAGGGCGAAGCCGAAGGTCTCCGCCAGTGCCGGACACGGATCGGGGGCATCCCGCAGGACCGCCGCCAGAGCGGTGATCGCCTCCTGCGGTCCCGTGTCACGGCCGTCGATCAGCGCCGCGAACCGGGGACCGAGCGCGGCCACCAACCCCGCCCAGTACTCATTGCGGCGCTGGAGCAGCAGATCGTCGACCGCCGCGAACCGGCGGGCCATCTCCACCCGTATCCTGTTCAACTCGGCGGAGGCGAAGGGCAGGGACGCGCGGTCCACCCGGAACCGGTTCAGCGCCCGTTGCTGCCACTCCTCGGCCCCCTCGCCGAAACCGCTCAACACCCAGTCGCGGACGGCTTGATGGACCTCGGCGACCCGTTCGTAGAACTCCGTGTCCTCGTACTCGTTGTCCGCGCGCGTCCGCAGCTCGTCCACCCACTCCTGGAGCGAGGCGGCGACCTCCGCGCGGAGCGACTCGGCCCGGGCGATCGTCTGCTCGGTCGAAGTGGGCACACTCAGGGCGCGGACCGCCGACGACACCCTGTCCAGTTCCGCGGTGATCCGGTCCAGCCGGTCACGGCACACCGCGACCGTGTCGGCGATGACGGCCTCGTCCATCCGCGGCAGGACCGACGCGAGATGTTCCAGGACCGGTTTGAGGATCTGCTCACGGACGGCGTCACGATCGGCTCCGTCGGCGAGGATCACCCAGTAACCCCGGCCCTGCGCGGGGTCGTTCAGCCGGTTGCGGAGGTCGGAGTGGAGCGCCTCGATGTTCTCCGCGAGACACTCCCCGGTGTTGACCAGGATCAGGGCGAAGTCCCTCGGGTCGGCCACCTCGCAGGCGCTGCCGATCAGTTGCAGCGCGCGGGCGTCCTCCTCGGCCCACATGGCATTGGTGTCCGTGGGCCGTTTGACGGTGATCGCGAAGTCGATGTCGTTGCGCAGACCCGCCAGGTGGTGTGCCTCGGCGCCCGGGGTCAGTTCGCCGAGGCCCGGCAGATCCACCAGCCCGAGCGCGGTCACATCCTCGATGGGGAAGGCGCAGGTGATCTGCGCGTCCCGGACGGCGAGATACGGCCGTCGGTCCGGCTCCGCGTCGGCCTCCGGGTACGCCACCCACTGCCTGATGCCGGCGAGATCCTCGGTGCGGGTGCCGCCGGTGAGGAACTCGCGGTAGGAGGCCAGCGCCTGCTGGGCCTCGCGCACCCGGGCCAGCATCGGGCCCAGTCTGGGCTGGTCGGCGTCCCTTCCGTCCGGTCCGTCGGCCACCCCTGGATAGGAGTGCCGGGAGAAGGCCGACAGGTCCCGTGGCGCCGGTCCGAGCCCCAGCTCCGCGTGGTAAGGGGCGATCACCTCGTCCAGGAAGGACCGCTCCGTGTGCATCGTCAGACGCGCTCCGCGTTCCGTGCGCGAGTGGTAGATCCGGCTGCGGACCGCGGTCACCGGTTGTCCACGGCCGCTGGGGATCTGCTGGTCGTCCAGCCCCGAGAGCGACTGCAGCAGGGTGCTCTTGCCGTTCCTGGCCCGGCCGCTCACCCCGATGTTGACCGTCCCGCGGTTCACCCTGCCGCGTACGGTGGCGAGCGCGTCCAGGGAGTCCCGGGCCGCCCGGGCCATCCCCGCCAGGTCCAGTGCCCCCAGCCGTTCGGCGATGTCACCACCGGGATCGACGGCCTGTGTCCCGGCCACCGCGTCGCCCAACTCCGTGGTCAGTTGCAGGATCCGCCGCCATCGGTCGATCTGCTCGTCGACGACGGGCAGAAGCTCGTGCCTCCTGCGCAGCACCGCGTCGAGCCGTTCCTCATTGTCGCCCACTGTTTTGCAACCCCCTCTGCAGCCGTGTCCGAACCCCATGGCCGTCGGCTGCCCCGTTGTCCCCAGCACGCCGACCGGTGTTCTTTCGTGACCGGTAGTTTTCCCCATATGTGCGCTCGTTGGAGCGATCTCCCGCAATGAGCCGGGCGGCCGACCGGCGGGCGGCGGGACGAACGCGGCCGTCGAAGCAGCTCCCGGGCCGTGACCCACCTTCGGGGCCTGGTATTTGTTCCGCTCGGCGGGTGCGGGGCGTCAGGATCGCCACCGGTCCCCGCCGACCGGCCGGGCCCGGGACCGATGAGTGACCTGAATGTCCTGCGTGTGCCGTAGTACACATGGAATCCGGCCGCCTGGGTGCCCGGCCCTGTGCCGCCAGCCCCGGGTCCTGGTCGATCGCACCGGGGTACGGCGTCGGTGTACGCGGTGTCGTGTCGTGTCGTGCGGTGGCGTGGGGGACCTGGCCGTGGCGCTGGAGCCGGACGCCGTCGAGGGGCGGGAGGAGATCGATCGGCTCCGCGAAGCCGCCGTCGGGAAAGCCGAGGTCAACTGCCTCCCAGCACCGCGAACCACGACACCGGGTCCCGTTGCTGAAATGCCCCCTGACCGAGCCGACCCGCATCCCCGTTCACCCGGCTGCCAGCTCGCTCGGACCGCAGCCGAATCAGGACGCCACGTACTGGCGCAGAGCCTCCCGCCCTCCCGGAACGAAGCACCATTCATCGATGACTTCGCGCAGTTCGGCCACTGTCAGCCAGTCATGCCAGTCGATCTCATCCGAGTCCGGGACCAGGACCTCCGATACGACGGCCTCATGCACCCCGAGCCAGATGGGGCTGATCCCCTCCTGGAAATGGAGCTTGAACAAGAAACGCACCGGCGCACGAACGCCCAGTTCTTCAGCCAACTCGCGGACCGCCGCCTCTTCATACGACTCGCCCACGTCCACGGCTCCGCCGACCATCGCGTCGTAGTAGCCCGGAAATCGGGACAACGTCGCGGCTCGCCGTAGTACCAGGATCCGGCCTTCGCGGTCACGGCAGATCGTCGCCGCAATGCGATGCAGCCAGTTCTCACGCACCGCCTCATCCCGCTCGACGATCCCCAACACGCGGTCGTGCTCATCGACATGCTCAACCAGTTCGCTCACAGACACACGATCTCAGCCACCCCTGACAACCCGGCCCCGTGGGCACCAGCGATGGGTGAGCCGCACCACAGGAGACCCTCTGCGGAATGCGGCGCACTCAGCGATCCGGGGTCGCGAAGGCGGCCTCGCCCCTGACCCGCTCAATCGCAACACGGGCTCATCCGCACACTGCCTCCGCGGGAACAAGACACACCACCACCGTGTGGCGGATCCCCGTTGCGGCGGCCACGATGCGGTCTTCGCCGACCTCACCGCCGCTGGCACCGCAGCGGTGACGCAGGCATCAGGTGGTAGGCACGCTCCGGTCCCGATACGCGTTCAGCGCTCGGAGCCGCTCGGAGCCGCTCGGAGCCGCTCGGAGAACGTGGAGGGAACGCGGGGAGCCGCCTGGGGAACGCCGTCTCGGGCTCGCCGCGTGTACCGTCCCGCGCGCCGCCGAACCAGCGGTGGTGGAGCGGCGAACCCCGTCAGACCGACATGGCCACCAGAACGCGGCGCGGTCCGGTGAACGGCCGGCGACCGTGCGCGACCAGGGTGTTGTCGATGAGCAGCAGATCTCCCGCCCGCCAGTCGACATCAACTGCCAGACGAAGACCCGTCTCCTGAATGTGAGTGATGTACTCCGCAGGTATGGGGCTGCCGTCGGCAAAAGTGACCGATTGTGGGATCTCGTCGGAGGAAAGCACCTCGGTGAGTGCTGTCGCGTCGTCGCCCAGACCAGCGGGGTGGAACTGGTCGGCTTGGTTGAACCAGACTTCGATGCCCGTCACGGGATGGCGCGTGGTCGCAGGACGGAGCTGGCTGATCCAGAGCGTCCCGTCGTCCCGCCACTTCCAGTCGGCGCCCGTACCGGTCAGGAAGGCTTCAACGTCGGAGGGATCACCGGTCTCGAAGGTGTCCTGCCAGCTCTTGCCGAGCCCGTAGCCGTCATGAAGGTTCTGGATGTAGCGGACCCCTCCGCCGAAGGCGGCGCGCACCTCGGGGTCGAGAGACTCAAGCCAGAGCTCTCCGTCAACTATGGGTGTGGCACCACCCGTTGTGGGCGCGTGCTCGCAGTAGAACAGCAGCCGTCCGGGCCAGGCATGAGCGTACGACATCTCGTTGTGCATCGAGATGACCAACTCGGGTGGATACTCGGTCGAGGTGTAGACGTTCTGGCCCACCTTGGTGCGCGGCGAGTTGCCGTGCACGTATGCGAGCCGCTGAGGCAGTAGGGCATCGGCCGCAGAACCGTGCGTCTCGGGGGTGACATTGAACCCTCGAAAGACGATTGCCTTCTCCTGCACCAGCAGCTCGCCCAGCTCAAGCATGCCCAGCAGATCGATGAGCCCGGCTGGGCTCGAATCCACGCTTCCACTTTCAGGTGTGAGTTCTCTGGGGTGCCAATTCGGAGCTATCAACAGTCGGTCCCTTTCTGCCTTGGATGCTGAACCAAGCCGTCAGTTGACGTGTTGTCAGTGTGCTCTGAGGTCCGACTCTGCGGGGAACCCTCGACCTTACTGGAGTGGCAGCGAAGGCGATCAAAACCCCCTTCGTCATTGCGAAGGTGGGTGCAGTCACCCTCTAATCGGTAGGGAAGGAGAGAAACGGGACATTATTGTGCCGCTCTATGCGCCGCCGCTATTGGCATAGGATCATTTGCCGCAAATCATCAGTTTCGCCTGAAGTTGACACGGTGTTCCTTAGTGATCTTCGCCACTAAAGTGCGTGCTTCACTGTGGGACGGGGCGGGAGGAGAGCAGGATGAGTCAACCGGCCCCCAGTTCAGGCCACGTTGAGGGTGCGCTGAGGTGCGCCCTCTCTTGGCTGCCCACCGTGAGCCCTCTGGTCGTATTCCTCGCGACTCTTTACTACTAGGGATGGGTGACAGGGAATGTCCTATTCTGAGCAAGAGGCCAAGGTTCGTGAAGTCCTTCACGACATTCTCGGAGTGGAAGCACCAGAGCTCACTCGCACCAGTCTGCTTATTGATGATCACGGCGCCGACTCGCTCGCCGCAGTCGAGGTACTCTCCCACCTCGAAGTCGCCTTTGACGTGGAGATCGACCCCAAGGCCGGACCTCGAATGGTCAACATCGATGCGATTCTCGAAGTGCTGGATGAATGTGGGGCGAAGTAGGTTTGCCCGCTGGCAGCGCCGAACGACCCCGTCGGAGAGTGGTACTCAGCGGGGCAGGCGTACTTTCCAGTATCGGAATCGGTGTTGCTGAATTCGCCGCTTCCTTGCGTGCCGGCCGTGTAGGCACGGGGCCTATAACGCTCTTTGACACCACAGGTTTCAAGTACGCCCGAGGCCATCAAGTTGCCGACATCGACCTGCGGAAGTGGGTTCAGCGAATCCAGCTCGACCAGCTCGGACGGGCATCGCAGTTCTCCGTCGCGGCGGCCAGGATGGCGATTGACGACGCTGGGATCAGTGCGGACTCACTGCGCGCCCGGAAGGGCCTCATCGCCATTGGCACGACAGACGGCGAGGGGCACGACCTCGACCAGATGGCAGCCACGATGCTCTATGAAGGACTGGAGAGCGTCGAGCCGGAGCATGCCCGCCGTGTGCCAGCGGTAAGGATCTCAACGGCGATTGCCAGGGAGTTGGGCCTCTGGAACGTCGAGGTATCCACCATTCCCACCGCTTGCGCAGCCGGCAACTACGCCTTGGGCAGCGGCTTCGACGCCGTGCGTTCCGGAGAGGTGGACTTCGCCCTCGTCGGAGGTTCGGACGCTCTCTGCCGCAAGAACTTCGCGGGGTTCTACCGGATCGGCTTGATCTCTCCCGATGAGTGCCGACCGTTTGACGCGGAGCGCGACGGCCTGCTCACCGGAGAGGGCGCTGGCGTCATGCTGATCGAGAGCGAAGAATCCGCCCTGGCTCGGGGCGCGCACATATACGCGGAGATCCTCGGCTATGGATTGAACTGCGATGCGCATCATCCGGTCGCACCCGAGGAGAACAGCGTCGCCCGGTGCATGGAGCTTGCGCTGACAGACGCGAACGTCGCTCCCGGCGACGTCGACATGATCTCCGCGCACGGGTCCGGAACCAAGATGAACGACGTGACCGAGGCCCGGGCGATAAACCAGGTATACGGAGAGAGCCGGCCGCCGGTCATCGGCATCAAGTCCATGACCGGCCACACCATGGGCGCGGCAAGCGCACTCGGCTCGATCGCCAGCGCGCTCGCTATCAAGCACGGGTTCATTCCGCCGACGGCCAACCATCACACGACTGATCCCGAGTGCATCGTGGACTGTGTGCCGAACCGGGCGATCGAGGCAGACGTGCGGATCGCGCAGAACAACGCCCTCGCCTTCGGCGGAAACAACTCCGTGGTCATACTGGGCAGATACGACGCGGCCGAGGCAGGTGACGGCCATGAGTGATGCCACCCGGAGTACACAACGCACATTCATCTATGACTGGTCGGCTGTCTCACCTTTCGGTATCGGCAGAGCGGCACTCTCCGAAGGGCTGCGCGCCAGACGCAAGGCGATTGCCGACCAGTGTGATGATGGGGCTCCGGTCGGACTCCGCCGAGTACCGGACTTCGATGTTCAGCAAGTCCTCGGCGCGGCCGGTACCCGTTACCTCGCCCGGGAGAGCGCGATGGCAATCGCCGCGGCTCGGGAGCTCATCGAGGCACCCCGGCCCGGGGTGACTATGGCGGCCGGGCGGGGAACGTCCATGGTCCTCGGCACGACCACCGGTACGCCACAGGGCTATATGGACTTCACCAAGGCGTCTTTGGAAGGCGCCAGACCGCATCATGTGCCGGCCGCCCTCGCGCCCAACATGGCGATGAACCGGGCCGCCTCGGCCAGTGCCATCTGGTATGGGCTTCAAGGCCCCAACAGCACCATTGCCGGCGGTAGGGCCGCCGGGTTGCTGGCATTGAGTTACGGGCGGCGGTTGCTCGACCATCAGCGGGCCGACCAGGTACTGTGCGGCGCCGTTGAGGAGAACGCGCCTGCTCGCTCCTGGATGGAGTACCACCGAAGCCGAGGCCAGGTCACGACTCTGGGCGAAGGGTGCGTGCTACTCCTGCTGGAGGGGGGAGATCCCTCCGGTCGTCAACGCGCGCCGCTAGCCGAAATCCTGGCACTCGATTGCCGATTCGACGCCGTAGGCAACGATCCGGTCGGCACTCTCGAAGCCTGCGTGGAAGGTGCTCTGTCCACGGCCGGCGCCACACCGAAGCACGTATGGGCCGCTGTACCGAGCGGTATTGCCGGTGAGGCCGGTGACGATGAGACAAAGCTGTTCGACCGGCTATTCGGGACGGCCGTGGTTTCGCGGGTCCCCGTCGCTTCACTGACGGGCGACACCTCCGCGGCCTCGTCGATGTTCGCCATAGCGGGCATGTTGAGCGCGGCGGAAGGACACCGGGAGGCCGAAGGCCGCCTGGGGGTCGTCACATCGATCGATCCGGATGGTTCTGTCGCCTGTGGAGTCCTGCGATTCCTGGAAGGTTCCTGGACTCCTTGACCAACCCGAGAGAACGAGAAGAGGAATGTCGTGGCTAACCCGTTCGAGGACGCCGACGGAGAGTATCTGGTTCTGGTCAACGACGAGGGGCAGCACTCCCTCTGGCCTACCTTTGTCGAGGTACCGTCTGGCTGGGCAACTGCGCATGGCAGTGACTCCCGGCAGGCATGTATCGATTACATCAATGAGCACTGGATCGATATGAGGCCTCGAAGCCTTGTGGAGGCCATGGACGAGGGTGCTTCCTAAAACGTCTTCAGGCACTCTTCCCGCTGATCGTTAAACCCTTGCGTTTTCTGCTGCCTCCCCTGCTGAGGGGTCGGGCAGTAGCTACGCAGGGTTTTTCACTTCCATCGGCTGCATCTCGCACCTTAATTCAACGCTGCCCGAGATCGGCCAGACTCAAAGTTTAGCGATATCTCGGAATGTCAAGCGATTCAAGGTGAATACGAATGCCTGAAGGCCAGCACGTGCGTCGAGAGCTGTCAACGGCTCAGTCGGGTATTTGGTTCGGCCATAAGTTCGATCCAACCGGTCATATATATAATGTCGGTGAGTTCGTAGAGATTCATGGCGATATCGATGTCGCGATATTCGAGCGGGCATTCAGATTCACATTCTCCGAGGTTGAGACCCTACGGCTTCGTTTCTCCGAAGAGGGAGGCCGCGTCTGGCAGTGGGTTGATGACTCGATAGAGCCCAATCTTACTGTCCAGGATTTCTCGACCGGGCAAGATGGGCCCGCTCAGGAGGACGCCAAGGCCAAGGCGATTGCCTGGATCAGGGCGGAGTTCGCTCGACCGGTCGACCTCATGACGGGTGCCCTTTCCTCCTTCGCCCTGCTCAGGATCTCTGCCGACCTCTCCCTCTGGTATGCGAGATCGCATCATATCGCCGCGGACTCCTACGGTGGGGTGTTGTTCCAGCGCCGGTTCAGTGAGATCTATTCGTTGCTGATGCAGGGAATGCCTTACGAATCCCGAGCTGCCGGCTCACTCGACGCCCTTCTGGACGAGCAGGGAAGTCAACGCGATTCTGAGAAGTTCGCCAAAGACCGGGAGTACTGGCTGGGGAAGTTCCCCGACCTCCCCGAGGCAGTTTCCCTGACGGGACGCACGGCGAAGTCTTTTGGGGATTTCCTTCGCCTCGCGGATGCGCTTCCAGCCGACGATATCGATCGGCTGCTGGGCGTCGCGAAACGCGCTCGAACCGCCTGGTCCGTGGTCACTATCGCGGCAATTGCCGCATATCTTCACAAAATATCGGGCCGTCGAGACATAATCATTGGCCTCCCGGTTACGGGGCGGACGAGCCAAACGGCTAGAAGTACCCCGGGAACAGCTTCAGATGTGCTGGCCCTTCGCTTCGATATCAAGCCCGCCGAGACCTTCGAAGAACTCACAAAGAAGGTGTCTCGCGAAGTTCGGTCAGCGTTGAGGCACCAGAGCTATCGCTCGGAGGACCTTGTTCGTGAGTTGCGGTCCAGGGGGCGTGATCAGCCTCTCTGGAATGTGACAGCGAACATCATCACGTTTGATGAGGATATCGATTTCACGGGCAGCCCTACCATTGCTCACAATCTTTCCAACGGGCCTGTCCGGGATCTATGCATTGTGGTGAGAGGGGCTAGTGACGGATCCGGCCTTTCTGTCGAGTTCGACGGAAATTCGAATATTTATGAGGCTTCGGAGCTGAAGCGCCATCATCGTGGCTTTATGACCCTCTTCAGGAATTCGATTCTGAACCCTGATAGGCTGATCGGTCGAATTGATGTTCTCGATGCGACTGAGCGCGAGCGAATCCTGGGGGAACGAATCCTGGGGGAACGGCAACGCGCCGAACGCCAGGTGCCGAACGCGGTGTTGCCGAAGCTGTTCGAGCGGCAGGCGGCGGCGCGTCCGGATGCGGTGGCGGTCGTCTTCGAGGACCAGCAGCTCACCTACCGGGAGCTGAATGAGCGGGCGAACCGGCTGGCTCGGTATCTGATCGGTCAGGGTGCGGGGCCGGAGGGGTTGGTGGGGTTGGCTCTGCCGCGTTCGGCGGAGCTGGTGGTGGTTTTGCTGGCGGTTCTGAAGTCGGGGGCCGGATACGTACCCATCGATCCGGAGTATCCGGCGGACCGTATCGCCGCCATGCTCGACGACGCCCAGCCCGTCCTGCTGATCACCGACACAGAGACCGCCTCCGCCCTCCCCAACACGGACGGAGTGTGCAGGGTACTGCTGGACGAGGTGGCAACGATGGAGGCGGTCGGTCATCTGTCCGCCGCCGATGTGACGGACGCTGACCGTTCCGGGGTACTGCTGCCTCAGCATCCCGCCTACGTCATCTACACCTCTGGCTCCACCGGCAAGCCCAAGGGCGTCTCGGTCCCGCACCGTAACGTCGTACGGCTCTTCTCTTCGACGCAGCAGTGGTTCCACTTCGGCGACGCGGACGTTTGGACCATGTTCCATTCCTATGCGTTCGACTTCTCGGTATGGGAGACCTGGGGTCCACTGCTGCACGGCGGTCGTCTCGTGGTAGTCACTCATGTGACGAGCCGTTCGCCCGAATCCCTGCTGCGGCTCGTGAGGGACGAAGGCGTCACGGTCCTCAACCAAACACCCACCGCCTTCGCTCAGTTGATGCAGGCCGACTCGCGATCCGATGACGCGGATTGGGCCTCGTCACTGCGGTTCATCATCTTCGGTGGCGAAGCGCTCGACGCAAGGCGTCTAGCCGATTGGTACGAGAGCCATTCGGCTGATGGACCGACTTTGGTGAACATGTATGGCATCACCGAGACCACGGTTCATGTCACCTGTGCGCCGCTCGGGAAGGAGTCGCCGACCGAGGAGATCAGTGTCGTTGGTCGGCAGATACCAGACCTCCGGGTGTATGTGCTGGATGCGGGTCTGTCTCTGGTGCCGGTGGGTGTGGCGGGTGAGTTGTATGTAGCGGGGGCTGGTCTGGCGCGTGGTTATGTCAACCAGCCTGGTTTGACCGCGGAGCGGTTTGTGGCGGATCCGTTCGGTGGTTCGGGTGGGCGGATGTATCGGACCGGGGATGTGGTTCGGTGGCGTGCGGATGGTGTTTTGGAGTTTGCGGGTCGTGCGGATGCGCAGGTGAAGGTACGCGGTTTCCGTATCGAGCCCGGTGAGATCGAGGCGGTTCTGGCCTCACATGACTCGGTGGGCCAGGCGGCGGTCCTGATCCGCGAGGACCGGCCGGGCGACAAGCGTCTGGTCGCGTATGTGGTTCCCGCCCAGCTGAGCATTAGCTCTGTCTCGGTTGTGGATGCTGATACTTCCCTCATTACCGGGTCCGGTTCCGATACCAATACCAGTACCGACTCTGGTGTTGTGTCGGTGGTTGATGTGTCGGTGTTGCGGGGTGTGGTGGGGGAGTGCCTGCCGGACTATATGGTGCCGTCCGCTTTTGTGGTGCTGGATGCTTTGCCGTTGACGCCGAACGGGAAGCTGGATCGTCAGGCTCTTCCCGCTCCCGAGGTCGCTGCCAAGGTCTCTGGTCGTGGTCCGCGTAGTCCGCGGGAGGAGGTGTTGTGTTCGCTGTTCGCCGAGGTTTTGGGCGTGGGCAAGGTCGGGATCGATGACAGTTTCTTCGATCTGGGTGGGCACTCGTTGTTGGCGACTCGGTTGGTGTCGCGGATTCGTAGTGTCTTGGATGTTGAGGTGTCGATTCGGGCATTGTTCGAGGCGCCGACGGTGGCTGGTTTGGCGTCGCATGTTGATGGTGCTGCGGGTGCGGTGCGGGTACGGCTGGCAGGGGGGGTGCGTCCGCAGTTGGTTCCGGTGTCGTTCGCGCAGCGCAGGTTGTGGTTCCTGGGCGAGTTGGAGGGCCCGTCGGCGACCTACAACATTCCTCTGACAGTGCGGTTGCGTGGCGCGCTGGATGTGGGGGCGTTGCGGGCGGCGTTGGTGGATGTCGTGGGTCGGCATGAGAGCCTGCGCACCGTCTTCCCGCAGGTGGACGGTCGTCCGTATCAGCACATCCTGAGTGAGTGGGATGAGGATCGCGCTGCTGGGCTGTTGCGGGTTGGTGAGGTGGATGCGTCGGGGCTTGGTGGGGTGTTGGCGGCGGAGGCGTCTGCCGGGTTCGATCTGTCGGTGGATCTGCCGCTGCGGGTGCGATTGTGTGTGGTGGGGCCGGATGAGTTCGTGTTGATCGCGGTGGTGCATCACATTGCCGCGGATGGCTGGTCGATGGCCCCGTTCGCCCGGGATCTGTCCCTGGCCTATCAGGCCCGTTCCCGAGGTGAGGCGCCCGCCTGGTCGGTGCTGCCGGTGCAGTACGCGGACTACACCCTGTGGCAGCGCGAGGTTCTCGGCAGCGAGGACGACCCCGACAGCGTCATCTCCCACCAACTGAACTACTGGACCAACGCGTTGGCCGGAGTACCGGAGCAGTTGGAGTTGCCGACGGACTTCCCACGCCCCTCAGTGGCCTCGCATGCTGGTGACACCGTCCCCATCCACGTTCCAGCCGACGTCCATGAGCGCCTGATTGCTCTGGCGCGGGAGAGCAGCACCAGTCTGTTCATGACGGTGCAGGCCGCGCTGGCGGTGTTGCTCCAGCGTATGGGCGCGGGTGAGGACATCCCGATCGGGACGCCGGTGGCGGGGCGTACGGATGACGCGTTGGACGAGCTGATCGGGTTCTTCGTCAACACCCTGGTCCTGCGCACCGATACTTCCGGTGATCCCTCCTTCCGTGAACTGCTCGGACGGGTACGGGAGACGGATCTGGCGGCGTTCGCCAACCAGGACGTGCCCTTCGAGCGTCTGGTGGAGGTCCTCAACCCGCAGCGTTCGATGGCCCGGCATCCCCTCTTCCAGGTGATGCTGGCCTTCCAGAACAACGCCCAGCCCACCCTCGACCTCCCCGGCCTCCACGTCGAACACCAGACGTTGGACGGTGCGGTGGCGAAGTTCGACCTCACCCTCAACCTCGGCGAACACCACACCCCCGAAGGACAACCCGACGGACTGACCGGACGCCTGGACTACCGCACCGACCTCTTCCACCCCACCACCATCGAAACCCTCGCCACACGCCTCAACCAGGTCCTGGCCACCGTCGTCACCACGCCTGACCTTCCTATCGGACAAGTCGATGTCCTCACCCCCACCGAGCGTGATCAACTGCTGGTGGAATGGAACGACACGGCGAGGGATGTTCCCGAGACGGTACTACCTCAACTGTTTGAGGCTCAGGTGATGGCGACGCCGGATGCGGTGGCGGTCGTCTTCGAGGACCAGCAGCTCACCTACCGGGAGCTGAACGCGCGGGCGAACCAGCTAGCCCGGTATCTGATCGGTCAGGGTGCGGGGCCGGAAGGGTTGGTGGGGTTGGCCCTGCCGCGTTCGGCGGAGCTGATCGTGGCCCTGCTGGCGGTTCTGAAGTCGGGGGCCGGATATGTGCCCATCGATCCGGAGTACCCGGCGGACCGTATCGCCTTCATGCTCGCTGATGCCCAACCCGTCCTACTCATCACCGACACAGATACCGCTTCCGCCCTCCCCAACACTGAGGGAGTGTGCAGGGTACTACTGGACGACGAGGCAACGATCGAGGCGATCGGTCAACTGTCCGCCGCCGATGTCACCGACACCGACCGTTCCGGCGCGCTACTGCCGCAGCACCCCGCCTACGTCATCTACACCTCCGGCTCCACCGGTAGGCCCAAGGGTGTCACCATCACCCACCAGGCGTTGGTCAACTATGTGGTGCGCTGCCCGGAGGCCTATCCGCATCTGCGGGGTACGAGCGTGCTGCATGCCTCGGTGTCCTTCGACGCCGGTGTCACCGTGCTGTACGGGGCACTCATCTGCGGCGGCCGGGTGCGGGTTACCGCCCTCGACGCCACCACCGCCACACAGCCTGGACCAGGTGACACGGTCACCTTTATGAAGCTCACCCCCAGCCACCTACCCCTCCTCCAGAACACCGCCCTCGAACCCACCGGCCAACTCATGCTCGGTGGCGAAGCGATACCCGGCGAAGCAGTAACCCGC
>NZ_JAMQAW010000049.1 GCF_023701525.1 Streptomyces albipurpureus | reverse complement strand
GAGATGGCTCTTCGCGCGGGTGACGAGGTGGGGGTCGACTGCCTTGAGGAGTTGACCCTCCAGGCTCCGCTGGTCCTGCCCGGGACCGGCGGTGTGCAGCTGCGGGTCGAGGTAGGGGCGGTTGACGACGCTGGCCGCCGTTCGGTGACCATCCACTCCCGGCCCGACAGGAAGGGGGCGGGCCTGCCGTGGACGTGCCATGCCACGGGTTCGCTCGCCCTGGGTGGTTCGACGCAGTCATCGTGGGATCCGCGGGTGTGGCCCCCGACCGGTGCGATGCTGGTGGAAACCGACGGGTTGTACCCGTCACTGGCTGCCCTCGGCTACGAGTACGGCCCCGCGTTCCAGGGACTGCGGGCGGTGTGGAGGCGGGGACAGGAGGTATATGCCGAGGTCGCGCTGCCCGAGGAGCGGCTTGCGGGTGTGGCCGCGTTCGGCATCGATCCCGCGCTGCTGGACGCGGCCCTGCACGCCGCGCTCATCCCGGCCCCCGAGGCCGGGCAGCACGAAGAGTCGCCGAGGCTGCCGTTCGTGTGGTCCGAAGTGCGGCTGCACGCGACCGGGGCGACGCATGTGCGGGTGCGGCTCGCCCCGGCGGGCCATGACGCCTTGGTAGTGGAGGTCGCCGACACCGAGGGCGCGCTGGTCGCCTCGATCGGTTCGCTGGCGATGCGCCCCGTTGACCCCGGGAAACTGGCCGGGACACGGGACGTGCACCACGATTCGCTGTTCCGCACCGAATGGGTGAGCCGGGCGGTACCGGACGCCGACGCAGCCCCGGTGGGTCGATGGGCGCTGGTCGGTGACGACGTACTCGGCCTGAGCACCGCTCTGGACACCGCACGGATGCGGCGGTACGCGGACCTGTCCATGCTCAGCGCCGAGTTCGACACCACCGCCGCCTCGGGAGACACCCGCTCCGGCGCCCAACCCGAACTCGTCCTGGCTTGCGCCCTGCCCGGCGAAGACGCCCCCTTCGGCGGTCCCGCGGCCGCTCGCAGCGAGCTGCACAAGGCGCTGTCCCTGGTGCAGTCGTGGCTGGCCGACGAGCAGTTCGCCGACACACGGCTGGTGATGGTCACTCGTGGTGCGGTGGCGGTCGGTGGTGCGGAGCGGCCGGATCTCGCCTTGGCGCCGGTGTGGGGTCTGTTGCGTACGGCGCAGACGGAGAACCCGGGCCGATTCGTTCTTGTCGATGTGGATGAGGACGAGAGTTCCCTCCGGGCCCTGCCTGCCGCACTCGCCTGCGGCGAGCCGCAGTTCGCGGTGCGTGGAGGAGAGGTTCTGGTGCCGCGGCTCGTTCGGGCCGCGGGTGCGCTGACGGCTCCGGAGGGGGAGGCGGAGTGGCGCCTTGACGTGACCAGCCGCGGGACTTTGGACGCGCTGTCTCTGGTGGCGGCCCCTGAGGCGGCGGAGCCGTTGCTGCCGCATCAGGTCCGGGTCGCGGTGCGGGCGGCCGGTCTCAACTTCCGGGACGTGCTCATCGCCCTGGGCATGTACCCGGACGAGGCGTCCATGGGCATCGAGGGCGCGGGCACCGTCGTCGAGGTCGGGCCGGGCGTCGAGAGCCTGGCGGTCGGCGACCGGGTGATGGGTTTGATCCCCGGCTCCTTCGGCCCGGTGGCGGTCGTGGACCACCGCCTCGTGGCCCCCGTCCCCGACGGCTGGACCTTTGAGCAGGCAGCCTCTGTGACCACGGCGTTCCTGACCGCGATGTACGCCTTGGTGGACCTCGCCGGGCTCCAGGCGGGCGAGAAGGTCCTCGTCCATTCCGCCGCCGGTGGCGTGGGCATGGCCGCCGTGCAACTCGGGCGCCATCTGGGCGCCGAGGTCTACGGCACCGCCAGCGAGGGCAAGTGGGACGCGCTGCGTACCGCCGGGCTGGACGATCAGCACATCGCGTCGTCTCGTACGGCTGAGTTCGAGCGGCGGTTCGCCGCCGCTACCGAGGGCCGGGGCATGGACGTCGTACTTGACTCGCTCAGCGGTGAGCTCGTGGACGCGTCGCTGCGGCTGCTGCCACGTGGGGGGCGCTTCGTCGAGATGGGCAAGACCGACGTCCGCGACCCGGAGCGGGTTGCCGAGCGGCACGCGGGCGTGCGCTACCGGGCGTTCGACCTGATGGAGGCCGGTCCGGACCGGGTGGCCGAGATGCTGGCCGAGCTGGTGGGGTTGTTTGAGGCCGGGACCCTCCAGCCGTTGCCCGTCCGCCCCTACGACATCCGCCGGGCGGTCGAGGCCTTCCGCTTCATGAGCCAGGCCAAACACATTGGCAAGCTCGTCCTCACCATCCCGCAGCCCTGGGACGCGGAGGGCACGGTCCTGATCACTGGGGGCACGGGCACGCTGGGCGGGCTGCTCGCCCAGCACCTGGCGACCGAGTACGGAGTACGGCGGCTGCTGCTGGTCAGCCGACGCGGCCCCGAAGCCGACGGGGCCGAGGAACTGGTGGAGCGGCTGGCAGCGCTCGGCGCGACGGCCACGGCGGTGGCGTGTGACGTCTCCGACCGCGAGGCGCTGTCGGGACTCCTGGAGGGGATACCTGCCGAGCACCCACTGACCGCGGTCATGCACTTGGCGGGTGCGCTGGACGACGGTCTGGTCACCACACTTACCCCCGAGCGGGTTGAGAGTGTGTTTCGTCCGAAGGTTGATGCTGCGTGGTATTTGCATGAGTTGACTCGTGGGTTGGGTCTTGCTGAGTTTGTTGTGTTCTCGTCGTTTGCGGGTGTTGTGGGGAGTGCGGGTCAGGGGAATTATGCGGCGGCGAGTGTCTTTCT
>NZ_JAMQAW010000048.1 GCF_023701525.1 Streptomyces albipurpureus | reverse complement strand
CGACACGGTGCACTACGCCCTGGACATGATCCAGGCATGGCTGGCCGACGAACGACTGACCGACACACGGCTGGTGATGGTCACTCGTGGTGCGGTGGCGGTCGGTGGTGCGGAGCGGCCGGATCTCGTCTTGGCGCCGGTGTGGGGTCTGTTGCGTACGGCGCAGACGGAGAACCCGGGCCGATTCGTTCTCGTCGACGTCGATGAGGATGAGCGTTCCCTCCGGGCCCTGCCTGCCGCACTCGTCTGCGGCGAGCCGCAGTTCGCGGTGCGTGGAGGAGAGGTTCTGGTGCCGCGGCTCGTTCGGGCGGCCGAGGCCGGTGGTGCGCTGACGCCTCCGGAGGGGGAGGCGGAGTGGCGCCTTGACGTGACCAGCCGCGGGACTTTGGACGCGCTGTCTCTGGTGGCGGCCCCTGAGGTGGTGGAGCCGTTGCTGCCGCATCAGGTCCGGGTCGCGGTGCGGGCGGCCGGTCTCAACTTCCGGGACGTTCTGATCGCGCTCGGTGTCTATCCGGGTGATGCCTCCATGGGGATGGAGGGCGCCGGGGTGGTGACGGAGGTCGGCTCGGACGTGACCGCAGTGCGGCCGGGTGACCGAGTGATGGGGATGGTGCCGGGGGCGTTCGGCCCTGTGGCGGTCACCGATCATCGCCTGGTCGTGCGGATTCCTCACGGTTGGTCGTTCGAGGACGCGGCGTCGGTGCCGATGGTGTTCGCGACCGCGTACCACGGCCTGGTCAACCTGGCGGGGCTGCGGCCGGGTGAGTCGCTGCTGGTGCACGCTGCCGCCGGTGGTGTGGGGATGGCCGCGGTGCAGTTGGCGCGGCACCTTGGCGCGGAGGTGTTCGGTACGGCGAGCACCGGCAAGTGGGCCGCCCTACGGGATTCCGGCCTTGACGACGAGCACATCGCCTCGTCGCGGACGCTGGAGTTCGAGCAACGGTTCCTGTCGGCCACCGAGGGCCGGGGCATGGACGTGGTCCTGGACTGTCTGGCCGGGGAGTTCGTGGATGCCTCGCTGCGGTCGTTGCCGCGCGGCGGGCGGTTCGTCGAGATGGGCAAGACCGACATCCGCGATCCCCAGGAGGTGGCCGAAGCCCATCCCGGTGTGGAGTACCAAGCGTTCGACCTGGCCGAGGCGGCTCTCGCGGATCCGGATTGGTTCCAGCAGATGCTGGCTGAGATCGTCGCGCTGTTCGAGCGCGGTGCGCTCACGTTTTCGCCGCTTCGGACATGGGACATCCGGCAAGCGCCTGAGGCGTTCCGCGTGGTCAGCCAGGCCCAGCACACCGGGAAGCTCGTCCTGACCATGCCCCCGGAGCGGGACCCGGAGGGCACGGTCCTGATCACTGGGGGCACGGGCACGCTGGGTTCCCTGTTCGCCCGCCATTACGCGGTGGCTCGGCAGGCCCGTCATCTGCTGCTGGTCAGTCGGCGTGGCCTGGAAGCTCCGGGCGCGCCCGAACTCGCCGCCGAGCTGCACGAGTTGGGTGTTCAGGTAACCATCGCCGCCTGCGACACCGCCGACCGCGACGCCCTCGCCGCGCTGTTGGCGGCAATCCCTGAAGAGCATCCGCTCACTGGGGTCGTGCACGCCGCCGGCGTACTCGACGACGGAACGATCACTGCTATGACCCCCGAGCGGGTTGAGAGTGTGTTTCGTCCGAAGGTTGATGCTGCGTGGTATTTGCATGAGTTGACTCGTGGGTTGGGTCTTGCTGAGTTTGTTGTGTTTTCGTCGTTTGCGGGTGTTGTGGGGAGTGCGGGTCAGGGGAATTATGCGGCGGCGAGTGTCTTTCT
>NZ_JAMQAW010000047.1 GCF_023701525.1 Streptomyces albipurpureus | reverse complement strand
GGGTCGGCATCGACGACGGCTTCTTCGCACTCGGCGGGCACTCCCTGCTCGCCACCCGACTGATCACCCGCGCCCGCGTCGAGTTGGGGATCGAGATACCCATCCGCAAGATCTTCGACATGCCGACGGTGCTGGCGCTCGCCGCCTGGTCGGAGGAGTCAGCAGTCCCCCTTCGCCCCAGTATGCGCAAGATGACCGTAGAGGAGTGACCCAGTGATTCCACTGTCATACGCACAACGCCGTATGTGGCTGACCCACCAACTGGAGGGCGGGTCGGAGAGTTACAACATCTCCCCGACGTTCCGGTTGACCGGGCCGCTGGATCACATCGCTCTCATCGCGGCGATCAACGACGTCGTCGACCGGCACGAGACCCTGCGCACCACGTATGTGACGGACGACGACGATGAGCCCCACCAGCAGATCCTGCCCGCGGGGCAGGCGCTGGTGCGGGTGCCGGTCGTCGACGTAGCGTCCGATGAACTGGCGGAAGTGGTCAACAAGGCCATCGCGCACCACTTCGACCTGTCGACCGAAATCCCCTTACGGGCCCATCTGTTCCGCCGCTCCGCGGAGGAACACGTCCTGGTCCTGGTAATCCACCACATCGCCTCGGACGGCGTCTCGGGTGGGCCGCTGGCACGGGACCTGGCCACCGCCTACACAGCGCGTCGGGAGGGGCGGGCGCCGGAGTGGGAGCCGTTGGCGGTGCAGTACAAGGATTACGCGCTCTGGCAGCGTGAGCTGCTCGGCGACGTGGCGGACCCGGACAGTCTGGCCGCGAAACAGGCCGACTACTGGCGTGCGGAGCTGGCCGGGGTGCCACAGCCGCTCAGCCTTCCGCTGGACCGTCCGCGACCCGAGGAACGGAGCCTGCTCGGTGACACGGTCAAGGTCATGGTGGGGTCGCAGGTGGCGGCCGGGCTGCAGCGGTTGGCCGACGAGCACGGTGTGACCATGGCGATGCTCCTGCAGGCCGGCCTCGGAGTGCTCCTTGGCAAGCTGGGCGGCGGGGAGGACGTGACGATCGGCAGCCCGATCGCCGGGCGCACCGATGAGGCGCTGGCCGATCTGGTGGGGTTCTTCGTCAACACCCAGGTGCTGCGGGTGGATCTGTCGGGTGATCCGTCGTTCGCTGATCTGCTGGCGCGGGTGCGGGAGAAGGCACTGGCGGCCTACGAACACCAGGACCTGCCGTTCGAGACGCTGGTCGAGCTGATCAACCCTGACCGTTCCGCGGCGTACCAGCCGCTGTTCCAGGTGATGTTCGCCTGGCAGAACTGGGCGCGGCAGGACTACGAACTGCCCGGACTCACCGTGGAGTTCGAGCAGCACCTCGTGTCGACGACCATTTCCGACCTGTTCTTCAGTATGGCCATGGATGACTCGGGGGCGCTGTGGGGCGACCTGATGTACGCGACCCAGCTGTTCGACCGGGAGACGGCGGAGGCGATCGCTACCCGGCTGGTGCGGGTGTTGGAGCAGGTGGCCGCCGACCCGCAGCTGCCGGTCGCCGCGATCGACATACTCTCGGCGCAGGAGCGCGAGTGGCTGCTGCGGGAGGTCAACCAGACAGCGCACCCGGTGGCCGCCAGCACGCTGCCCGACGCCTTCGAGGCCCAGGCGGAGCACTCCCCCAAGCGACAAGCCGTGATCGGAGAACAGGAGACGCTGACCTACGCGGAGTTCAACCGGCGTGCCAACCAGTTGGCGCACTGGCTGGTCGAGCAGGGCGCTGGCCCCGAACGGATCGTGGCGGTGCGTATCCCCCGTTCGGTTGAGCTGATGGTGGCGATCTACGCGGTGGTCAAGGCCGGCGCCGCCTATCTGCCCGTGGACACCGAACTACCCGAAGACCGCCTACGCCAACTCCTCGACAGCGCCGACCCCGTGCTGACACTCGACGAAACACTCCCACAAGTCTCCGCATATCCGGAGACCAACCCCGAGCGTGTGTTGTCACCGGACAACGCCGCCTATGTCATCTACACCTCCGGCTCCACCGGTGGCCCCAAGGGCGTGCAGGTGCCACACCGGTCAATCATGAACCGCATCGAATGGGGTCTGGCCCACTTCGACGTCACGCCCGAAGACCGGATGCTACTG
>NZ_JAMQAW010000046.1 GCF_023701525.1 Streptomyces albipurpureus | reverse complement strand
GCGAAACCCACACCACACCAACCCACCCTGACCAGCTAACCAACCACCCCCACACAACGGGGGAACCTCACCTGGACACCTGTCCCTCGGAGGAACCAGCGGACACCCCTCCGTACCCTCACGCCTGAGCCTGGGCCCTTGCCCACTCCCCTGACCTGGAGAAGCAGGGGACACCCTCGGCGCACCCACGCCCGTGTTCGGTGCGCTTTGCCTCTGGGCGACCCCCGCCACGCCCGGTCACCCCGCCCCGAGGTGCCTGTCCGTTGAAGGAGGCTGCGGAGTGTGTAGCCGTCTTGGGAAGGGGGAGGGATCACCAGCGGGTCGTTCGGTTGCCGGGCCTGGCCAGTTCTTGGCCCTACGAGCAGCGGCAGGGGGAAACAGGTGGGCGCCGGTCGCGTGTGGTTGACCCGGCGGTGCACGCTGGGGGCTTGTCGGCGATCTTCTGTGGGTTCCCTTGATCACTTCACTCGCCACCGCCGCGGGCAGCCTCCGGTCAGCCCGCTGACCGGCAGGGACGCCCCGCAGCGAGCGCTATGCCGGACGCAGCAGCCCGGTAGGCTGCTCCCTTGTCCGCCTGCCCGAAAGGACCGCCAGCCGTGCCGACGTCCAGCGCCAGCACCACCGACGCCGCCAAGACCGCGAGCAGCGGGGGCGTTCAGTCCCTGGAGCGCGCCTTCGATCTGCTCGAAAGAATGGCTGACGCAGGGGGTGAGGTCGGGCTCAGTGAGCTCTCCGTCAGCAGCGGTCTACCGCTGCCCACCATTCACCGTCTGATGCGTACGCTCGTGGCCTGCGGTTATGTACGTCAGCAGCCAAATCGTCGCTATGCGCTCGGCCCCCGGCTGATTCGGCTCGGCGAGTCCGCCTCGCGGCTGCTGGGCACCTGGGCACGCCCCTATCTGGCTCGACTGGTCGAGGAGACCGGGGAGACCGCGAATATGGCACTCCTCGACGGCGACGAGATCGTCTATGTGGCGCAGGTGCCGTCCAAGCATTCGATGCGCATGTTCACCGAGGTCGGCAGGCGGGTCCTGCCGCACTCCACCGGGGTGGGCAAGGCACTTTTGGCGAGCGTCCCACCGGATGAGGTGCGCGCGCTGCTCGCCAGGACGGGGATGCCGGCGGCCACAGAGAAGACGATCACCACACCCGATGACTTCCTGACGGCTCTGGCACAGGTGCGGCGCGATGGGTACGCGATCGACGACAACGAGCAGGAGATCGGGGTGCGCTGTCTGGCGGTTTCGGTGCCCGACTCCCCGACCGCGGCGGCGATTTCCATCTCTGGCCCGGCGGGACGTGTCACCGAGGCCGCGACGGAGAAGATCGTGCCGGTGCTCCAGCAAGTCGCCCAGGATCTCTCCGTGGCACTGACCACGCAGGGCGCGGTGGGTGCGCACGGCTAAGAAGCAGCGGGCCAGCCGCCCGAGGGCGGACGAACAGCGGGTAGCGCTGGTGCGGCGGGGCGTGGACCCAGAGTGTTCTGGGTCCACGCCCCGCCGCACTGCGCCGTTCCGGGCTTCCATGAGCTCATGGCGCGCCGGTGTGGTCCCTCGGCGCGTGGCGAGGGAGCCGATGACTACCTGGCCTCGTTCGCCGCCTCGTCGACGAGGTCGGCGACGTCCCTGGGATGTGAGGCGAGCGAGGCGTGGCTGGCGTCCAGTTCGATGATCTTGCGTGGCGACATGCGCTCCGCCATCCGGCGCTCGTTGTCCGGGTGGATCATCCGGTCGTTCGTGGAGACCTGGTACCAGGTGGGCTTCTTCCGCCACGCCGGATCGGTCACGTTGTCACCGAAGGTGGAGGCGAGCGGAGCCTTCTGGGTGATGGCCATCACCACGGCTTCGTCGTCCTGTAGGTCCTGACAGAAGCTCCAGTGGAACTTGTCCTGCTTGACCCAGAGGTAGCCGTCCGAGTCCGGGGCGAGGTTCTCAAAGGCCGCCGGCGGTAGTTCCTGGCTGATCTGTCCCGGGCTTTCCCCCGCGTCGGGCGCGAAGGCGGCGATGTAGACCAGTCCGACGACATTCGGCAGATCGCCGGCCTCGGTGATGACCGCACCGCCGTAGGAGTGCCCCACGAGAACAACGGGGCCGTCCACCTGTTTCACCATCTTCTGCGTACGTTCGGCGTCCTCGGCCAGCGAGGTCAGCGGATTCTCCACCGCACGCAGCGAACCGTAACCACGGTTGCGCAACTCCAGGATGGTCTTCCCCCAGTGGGCGGCGCCGCCCCAGAACCCATGCACCAGAACGACTGTCGGCTTGTCGGCCATAGCTACTTCCTCGCGATGGTAGGTGGTCGTTTTGACACGGTTCCAACCACGCTAAGCCGGTTTGATAGCTGCCGCTACCGCACAGCGGACGGCGCCCCCACCGGCACCGTCGCCACAACGCCACCCCACCGGCGGACATCCGGCCCGAGTACTACCGAGGCACCGGACCGAAGAGATCCACCGCCGTGCGCACCTGCATCAACGCGTCGGCGAGCGCACTCACCGAGCCGATCGCCCCGGCAATCAGCAGCAGCGAACGACGCATCCGGGCGACCTCGGTCTGCCCGTCCGCCACCATCGCCGCCAGTACGGCCAGTTCGTCCTCGGCTATGTCGCGATCCGCGAACTGCGCTGGATGTCCGGCCAGTTCACGACGCAGCCGAGAGACAGCCGCACCCAAGGCCGACGCCCTTGGATCCACTCCGCTCTCCGCCGCCTGTGCATGCTTCACGCTCCGCAACACGGCATTCCCCCCTCGTACCCTCCGAGACCGATCCGACAACGGTCAGTCCGCGGTCAACCACCCAGAGTTGCGGGCAAGTTAACGCCATGGCCCGCAGTGCGCGCCACTCCGGGCCCTGAATTGGCGAATCCGGCCGCAACTCCTCCATGACATGGCGCGAAACGGTCATAGCGCGAGCAAGACGGAGGGACCGCCAGTCACCTCACCCCCGGCGACCGGAATGCGGTAGGCAGTCCCCATGACATCTCCACCGGATAAACCGGTCATCGCCGGACTACTCCTTGCCGCGGGCGGGGGACAAAGGCTCGGCGGGCGCGCGAAGGCACTGCTCCAGCACCGTGGGCGACCGCTGGTCGAGCACGCGGTCCAGGCACTGCGGGACGGCGGCTGCGGCCCGGTCCACGTGGTGCTGGGCGCGGCCGCCGAGCGGGTGCGGCAGGAGGCGCGGCTCTCCGGCTGCACCCTGGTTGACAACACCCGCTGGGCGGACGGCATGGGGTCCTCGCTACGGGCGGGCCTCACGTCGCTTGCTAACGCGTCGCCGACCGGGAGGGGAGTGGATGCGGCACTGGTGTCCCTGGTGGACCAGCCGGGGGTGGGCGCGGCGGCCATCGCCCGGGTGCGGTCGGCTTTCCGCAGTCGAGACGCCCTGGTGGCAGCCCTGTACGGCGGGGAGCGCGGACATCCGGTGCTCATGGGTGTGGACCGGTGGCAAGCGGTGGCGTCGATGGCCGCGGGGGATCGCGGGGCGCGCGACTACCTGATGGCGCACCGGTCCTCTCTGGTGCTGGTGGAGTGCGGCGACGTGGGCGATCCCCACGACATCGACACGGTGGAGGATCTACCCCGGCTGAAGTGACAACGGCCGACAAGGACCACCCGCGGAAGCCGGGAACCCGCGCGCCAGCCATCCGCTCGCGGTCACGGGCGTTGAAGGGACCTTCCCCATGACCCGGCGAGCGCTACCCATGCCCCGGTGAGGCCTCGGGCAGGCCACGGTGACCTGTGGCAGGAGAGGCGACCTTCGAGAACCGGGCCGCCGGTGAGCAACCCTCCTCGGCCCCTCGGCGACCACGCTCCGGGGCCATCATCGGCCGGAGACGCGCCCCGGCGACCAGACGCCGGGCCGCGCCGGATCAACAAGCCTTGTACTTCCACAATGAGGAAACTAGTATCCATTTCCTGAAGGAACTCCCTCCCCAGAGGCCTCGCCCGCCCCCGCGACCACCTCCCGCTGAAGGAAGTGACAGCACATGTCCACACCGGCGCCGTCCCCGCTGGCCATCGTCGAAGCCGCCCCCCTCCCCCGCCAGGGAGAGGTCCTCACCCAGGCGGCCCTCACCTTCGTGGCCGAACTGCATCGACGATTCACTCCGCGCCGGGATGAACTGCTGGCGCTCCGCGCGAAGCGGCGCGCCGAGACAGCCCGTACGTCGACGCTGGACTTCCTGCCCGAAACGGCCGCGATCCGCGCGGACACCTCCTGGCGGGTCGCTCCCGCACCCGCGGCGCTCACCGACCGGCGAGTCGAGATCACCGGCCCCACCGATCGCAAGATGACCATCAACGCCCTGAACTCGGGGGCCCGTGTCTGGCTTGCCGACTTCGAGGATGCCTCGGCCCCCACCTGGGAAAACGTGATCGTCGGCCAGCTCAATCTGATGGACGCCTACCAGCGCAGAATCGACTTCAGCGATGAGCGCACGGGCAAGAGCTACGCGCTGAAGCCGGCAGCGGAACTCGCGACGGTGGTGATGCGTCCGCGTGGGTGGCATCTGGCGGAGCGCCATCTCCAGGACGCGGACGGCAGCCCGGTGCCCGGCGCGCTCGTCGATTTCGGTCTCTACTTCTTCCACAATGCCCAGCGACTGCTGGACCTCGGGAAGGGCCCGTACTTCTATCTGCCCAAGACCGAGTCCCATCTGGAGGCCCGCCTCTGGAACGAAGTCTTCGTCTTCGCTCAGCAGTACTGCGGCATTCCCCAGGGCACGGTCCGCGCCACCGTACTGATCGAAACCATCACCGCCGCGTATGAGATGGAGGAGATCCTCTATGAGCTGCGCGATCACGCCTCCGGACTGAACGCCGGCCGCTGGGACTACCTCTTCTCCATCGTGAAGAACTTCCGCGACGGCGGTGCGAAGTTCGTTCTGCCCGACCGGAACGCGGTGACGATGACCGCGCCCTTTATGCGCGCGTACACCGAACTCCTGGTCAGCACCTGTCATCAGCGTGGCGCTCATGCGATCGGAGGCATGGCGGCCTTTATCCCCTCCCGCCGTGACCCCGAGGTCAACAGGGTGGCCTTCGAGAAGGTCAAGGCGGACAAGGACCGAGAGGCGGGCGATGGCTTCGACGGGTCCTGGGTCGCCCATCCTGATCTCGTGCCGGTCGCCATGGCCTCCTTCGACGCCGTGCTCGGGGAGCGCCCCCACCAGAAGGAGCGGCTGCGCGAGGATGTCTCGGTCGCGGCCGGGGATCTGATCGCCATCGACTCACTGACGGCCAAGCCCACGTTCGACGGTCTCCGCAACGCCGTCCAGGTCGGCATCCGCTATATAGAGGCCTGGCTGCGCGGCCTCGGAGCAGTGGCCATCTTCGGGCTGATGGAGGACGCGGCCACCGCCGAGATATCCCGTTCGCAGATCTGGCAGTGGATCAACGCCGGGGTGGTCTTCGACAACGGCGAGGTCGCCACCGCGGAGTTGACCCGCGAGATCGCCGCCGCGGAACTGGTCTCCCTCCGCTCCGAACTGGGCGAGACCGCGTTCACCGCGGGAAAGTGGCAGCAGGCGCACGATCTGCTGTTGCAGGTGGCCCTCGACGAGGAGTACGAGGACTTTCTGACCCTGCCCGCCTATGAGCGACTGACCGGCTGAGCCCGCGCCAGCGGTCGCTGACGCCACCGGGGTTGGGAGGCGCCCCGCTGCCATGATGGGCGCCATGAGCGGATCGAACGCACTCAGGGGATTACGGGCAGCCGTGGTCGGCGGCAGCATCGGGGGGTGCTCGGCAGCCATCGCACTGCACCGCGCGGGCTGCCGGGACATCACCGTCCACGAACGAACCACAGGCGCTCTCGCCGACCGGGGGGTCGGCGTCGCCATGCACGCCGGACGCTATGCCGAGTTGGAGGCAGCCGGCTATCTCGACGCGGCAATGTCCTGGGGCCGTCTGGTCGAGCGCCACTGGTACGTACGGGATGGGAGCGTGCCGCTCGGCCGGGTGCTGGGGACCAACGCGTTTCCCTTCCGCACCTACAACTGGGGACTGCTGTGGAGCGGCTTGTACCACCGGCTGCCGGCCGAGGTCGGGTTTCGGACCGGGAACCCGGTCGTCTCCGTCGAGGAGTCAGCGGCAGGGGCCGAGGTCCATACCGCTGACGGTGGTGAGCGGTACGACCTGGTGGTGGGTGCGGACGGATACCGTTCCGTGGTCCGCGCGGCGGTCTGTCCGCGGCTGCAGCCCCGCGATGCGGGCTACCTCGCCTGGCGCGGGGCGTACCCGGAGAGCCGGCTGCCCGACGCGGGGCTCTGGCCGAGGAACTCGGCCGCGTACGTCGTCTTCGGCGGTGGCCATGTCGTCCTCTACCGCATCCCCGGCGCGGACGGCGTCGACCGCGTCAACTGGGTCCTCTACACCACCCCGCCGATCGGCCTGGGCACACATGACGATCACCCGGCATCGGTGTCGCCGGGGACGCTGGCCGAACCCTTCCGGGCCCATCTGCACGAACTCGTACAGGACCGGCTACCGCCGTTCTGGGCGACGCTGATCACGCGCACTCGACCCGAAGAACTGTTCGTACAGCCGATGTATGACTTCGCCGCGACACCGGGGGCGAGCGGTGTGGTGGCCCTCCTGGGAGACGCGGCGAGCGTGGCCCGCCCCCACACCGGCGCGGGCGCGGTGAAGGCGCTTCAGGACGCGACCCTGTTGGAGTCCGCCCTGCGCACCGCCGACGGCGGTCCGGTCGAGGCCCTGAAGGCCTACGACCTGGCCAGGGGCGCAGCGGGCAGCAGCATGGTGGCCTTGGGCCGCCAGTTGGGGCGGGCGCTGGTCGAGGCCACCCCCGACTGGGCCGCACTGGACCCCGCTGGTCTGGAGGCCTGGTGGCGCCAGGCGGACGCGGCAGGGCTGTTCGGGGGTCGGCGACTGGGGAAGTGAGCCCGGGAGCCGTGCCTGCTCCCTCTTCCAGCGGGGAGCGGGCACGTTCCTGTGCTCAGGGGCGGGTATGGAGTATTCGAACGGCGGAATCACGGAGATGGCACCGAGCAGCGCCTCGTTACGCTGCCGCTTCGGGCCAGGGCCAGGCACCGACAGCCGAACGGCGAGCACCCGGACATGGGGCTGCCCGTGCGTCTGCACGGGCATCGGCAGAGGCCTCAACACTGCTTTATGTACGGGACGCCCCCGGTAGGGGGAATTGCTCGCTTCATACGGAAAACCCCCTTGGTGCGTGCGTACCTTGGCCCCGAGGGACGCCCCGGCACGCGGGCCGTACCCGTCGGGAACGCCGTTGTGAGCGACGCGGAGCGGGACCGGCTCCGGGCGGGAGGTTCGGGGGTCATGAACGATCAGCAGCCGGAACGCAATTCCGAGTGTGAGCCGGGAACCGGCATCCTGTCCGTGTTCGGGCAGCAGTTGAAACTGCTCCGGGTACGAGAAGGAATTGAACGGCCGGAATTTGGGCGCTTGACCGGCTACTCCGCTGCCACCATCGCCTCCTTTGAACAGGGCCGGCGCATTCCCCCGGGGAAGTTCATCGACCGGGCCGATGAGGTGCTCAACGCGGGCGGGGTACTCAAGGCGAGCAAGGAAGAGGTCGCCCGGGCGCAGTATCCGGCGTTCTTTCGGGACGCGGCCCGATTGGAGGCCCAGGCAGCCGATCTCCATGTATACGCCAATCACGCCGTACCGGGACTGCTCCAGACCGAGGACTACGCCCGTGCCGTGTTCGCCATGTGGCGTCCGCTGCTGGGCGAGGAAATCATCGAGCAGCGCGTCTCGGCCCGTCTCGCCAGGCAGGATCTCTTCTCCCGCACCCCCTTGCCCATGATCAGTTTTGTGATCGAAGAGGCCGTGATGCGGAGACCCTTGGGCGGCGTGGAGGTACTGCGCGGGCAGTTGGAACAGATTCTGCGCCGCGGTCGAGAACGCCATGTCGAAGTCCAGGTGATGCCGACCGATCGCGAGGAACACGCCGGATTGGCCGGCCCCTTCAATCTGATCGGGGCAAGGGACGGACACCGGGTGGCCTATGTCGAGGCGTACCCCGACAGCCGCATCCACTCGGAGCGCAGGGCAGTCCGGGAGTTCGAGGAACAGTACGGGCTACTCCGGGCTCAGGCGCTCAGCCCGGGCGAATCGCTGGCCTTTCTGGAAAAGTTGCTGGGGGAGAGATGGATGTCCAAGCGACTGTGTGCACCCTGACCCATTCGGTCTGGTTCAAGAGCAGCCACAGCAGCGGTGGGGGCGGCGAGTGCGTGGAGGTGGCGGCCTGCTCCGGTGCGATCCAGGTGCGGGACTCCAAGGAGCCGTCCGGTCCGGTGCTGTTGCTCTCCCTTGAAGGATGGGCAGCTTTTGTGACATTCGCCGCCCGGAGTTCATCACCGGATTGGTGCGGGGCACGTTGATGGGAGCGAGCACGGCTCCACCGTCGACGAACCCGGCGAGTTGATGCTCGCGGGAAACGACATCCACGCACGGGAAGCCTGTGCGATCCAGTGGGTCGGCAGTACGCGCGGAGCCAGGGCCGTGGATGGCCGCTCCGGCGCCAGGGGGCATTGCCGATGGGTACGGCTCGGTCCTGGACGCCCCGGCCCTCGGGTCACGGAAGGGAGTGCTTCCCCTTCCGCGCCCCGAAAGACGGTCGGACCGCCCGGGGCGGCCAGTCGCCCCTGGGCCAACCGGATAGCTGGCGACGCGCCCGAGTACCTCTCTGCGCCGTCTAGCGGACGACGACCGTCCGCTGGGCCGAGAAGTCGCCCCACTTGCCGTCGGGCAGCTTGGCCCGGAGCTTGAGGCTGTAGCGCGTGCCCGGCGGGTCGGTGACGTCCATCGTGTACGTCGCGGTCTTCCCCTCGGGCATGGCGCCCCAGACGATGGTGGTGGCCAACTCCCCGTTGAGATGGAGCTCATGGGACTCGATCGGCCCATTGCCCTGGGGAGGCGTCCAGGTCAGCACGACCTGCCCCTTGCGGACAGTGGCCGTGAGGTCGGTGGGCGCGGTGCTGGGGCCCTTGCCGGAGGCCCCGGGGGTGGTGAGGTCCACCGCGTTGCTGTCGGGGGAGGAGTTCTCACCGGCGTCCCGCGCCCGGACCGTGAAGGAGTAGACGGTACCGGGTCGCAATCCGGTGACCAGCGCCTTTGTCTCGGTACCCGAGACGCTGTGGATACGGGAGTCCTCCTGGTAGACGTCGTAGGAGGTCACCTTGGTGTTGTCGGTGGCGGGCTGCCACGCCAGCCGGACGGCTGCCTTGCCATCGAGTTCGCCCTTGAGCTGCGTCGGACGGGTGGGGGGTTGCTTGTCCTCGGGGGTCGGCTCGGGGGTGGTGACGGCTATGGCGGGGCTCGGCTTGGAGAGATTGCCCGCCGCGTCGCGGGCTCTGACCGTGAAGCTGTAGGCGGTCTTGGGGGTGAGTTGATTGATGTCCACCATGTACTTGGCCGCTGGAAGCGTCTTGACCTTGGTGCCCTTCTGGAACACCTCGTAGCTGGTGACGTCCTCGCCGTCGGGAGCCTTCTCCCACATGACGTGCACCGAGGTCGCGCTGCCCGCCTGGGCGGTCACCCCTTTGGGTGTGTTGGGGGCCTGAGTGTCCTTGTCCTCACCCGCACAGGCGGTAAGGACAAATGCCGCCGCGCAGACCAACGCGGTGATTGTGGGGGGACGTTGCACGGTCTAACCTCCGCAAGGAGACGGAATGGTCCAGACCTATACTGCATGGCCCTAGGCCGGTTTCAAGCCCTATTGGCTTTCCCTGCCTCCCGTTGCCGTCGGGTTGGGGGCATTGGATGACATCGAACCGTCTTTGTCCCCCACCCCAATCCCCCTGGGGCCACCGTGCCAGCCCTACCGCCCCTCCTTTACCTGTCCTTACCGCATTTACGCCCCGAACCCCGCAGGACGTGGGTGGCCGGAACGCGTCAGGTCAGGGCCGCACCCGCCACCAGGAAGCCGCAGATCAGTACGGCCAGAATCGCGAGCAGCGGCCAGACGAAGCGTAGGTACCGGTTGTAGCCGACCTTGGCAAGCGCCACTCCGCCGATGGTGACCGCGGTGGTGGGCACCCAGAGGTTCATCCAACCGCTGGCTGACTGCCAGGCGGTCACCACCACGGCACGGGAGACCCCCGCGAAGTCGGCCAGCGGGGCCAGGATCGGCATGGCGAGGGTGGCGTGGCCGGAGGTGGAGGGGATCAGAAAGGCCATCGGCAGGTTCACCAGGAACACCAGCACGGCGAAGAGACCCGATGAGGTCCCCTTCACCACCCCTTCGATGGAGTGGAGCACGGTGTCGGTCACCAGGGAGTTGTTCATGATCACCGTGACGCCTCGGGCCAGCACGATCACCAAAGCCGGAGAGATGAAGTCCCCCGCGCCCTGAGTGAGGGTGGCGCTGAGCCGCTGCTCCCCAAAGCGCGCAATCAACCCCACGAGCACCGCGGCCACCATGAACATCGCCGCCAGGTGCGGGAAGGACCAGCCGAGTTCAAAACCGTACGGCGCCGCCTGCGCGTCTCCCGTCAAAGCACTGGCCCAGGGGACGACCGAGAAGATCATGAAGGCGAAGACCAGGGCGACGACGGTCAGTACCGTCCTGTCCAGGGCGGTGAGATCCGGTGGAGCGGCTGCCCCTGCCGCAGCCCGATCACGGTCACCGGGGAGAAAGCCGGAGAGCGATCGGTCGGGATCCTTCCGTACCCGCCGCGCGTAGTGGATGACATACGCGATGGTGACGGCCGTCAGCACCACCCACATGACAGCACGGAGTGCGATGCCGTCCCCGAGGGAGATGTCGGCGGCCGAGGAGGCCACCCCCGTGGCAAAGGGGTTGACGGTGGAGCAGAGCACCCCGATGCCGGCGCCGAGGATGATGGTGCCGGTCGCGGTCATCCGGTCGTAGCCGAGTGCGAGCATCAGCGGGACGATCAGCCCGTAGAAACCAAGGGTCTCCTCGGCGAACCCTTCGACCGTGCCGAGCAGGGAGAAGACAAGCATCACCCCGGCGATCAGCAGCACCCCGCGATGTCGAAGCCGGTGGGCCAGCCGGGCGATGCCCCGGTCCAGGGCGCCGGTGGCGAAGACAACGGTGATGAAGGCCCCGATGGCGAGAACGAAGAGGAAGACCCCGGCACTGCCGTAGAGTTCACCGGCGAAATCGGGGCCGACCTCGCCCGTCGTCCCGTCCTGGATGCCGTAGAGACCGTTGACCGGGGCGAGAAACAGATCGTTGAGACGGTCGACAAGGCTCCGTCCGCTGTCGACTCGATGGTAGGTGCCCTCAATCGGCGCCCCGTCGGCGTTGCGGTCGTAGGCGCCCGGCGGAATGAGGAAGGCGGCGGCCCACACCACGATGGTGACGAGCGCCAGAACGGTCAGGGCGCTGGGAAAGGTGAACCGCGTCCCAGCCGGAGTCCCTTCGGGGGGATCGGTGGGGGTCTGCTCGGATGCCGATGCCGTCATCGGTGCCACCGGGGATCGAACCGGGCGGAGCGCGGGCGGTCATCGGCACCGCCGCGGGCGCGACGGCCGGGCGGTTCAGCGCGGAGACCGGAGGCGCGGACACCGGAGGCAAGGAGCGCTCCCGCCGACCCTGCCGGGATCAGGGAGCCGATAGTCGGACAGACGTTCGAGATCGGTGCACCGGTCGCTACAGGGGCAGGCCCGTCGCCCTTGAGTTCCGGACTCATCTCTCACCCCTGTCCCTCACGGTGACCCGCTGACTGCGTTCAATGGATCACAGGGCGTTCAAAGGCGCACGTCAGCGTAGGTCGACCGGCCGAGGAGCGCGCTGAGCGATGAGTTTTCCTCCTGTGGACGGTCATCCCTCCATGAACTCGAACAACCCACTCCCCCACCCCGACCTGCGTCCGGCGGCACGGGCGGTCGCCCAACTGGCCGAGGGCATCGGGAACGAGAGACTCGGCGATCCGACCCCCTGTCCCCAGTACGCCGTCCGGGAGCTACTGGGGCACCTCGTCGGGCTGGCCACCGCTTTCCGGGACGCCGGCCGCAAGGATCTCGGTCCGACCACCGGTACGGACCCGCAGGCGGCGCTGCCCGAACTGCCGGACGACTGGCGGACCCTGCTCCCGCTGAGGCTCGACGAGTTGGCGCGGGCCTGGGTGCCGGTGGCGGCCTGGGAAGGGCAGACCCAGGCGGGAGGCATTGCCTTGCCCGCGCAAATCGCTGGCCGGGTGGCGGTCAATGAGCTGGTGGTGCACGGCTGGGATCTGGCCCGGGCGACCGGTCAGCCCTATGCACCCGAAGAGGCGAGCCTGCGCCTGTCGTACGAGCTGTTGGAGCCCTCGGACCACGATCCCGGCCGGGAAGCGATCTTCGGGCCGGTGGTTGAGGTGCCCGCGGGGGCATCCCTGCTCGACCAGGTGGTGGGCCGCAGCGGACGCCGGCCTGACTGGCGGCCCGGAGACTGACCACAGCGGCCGACACCCGCCACCGGGCTTCCGTACGTCCGAGGGACCTGGCGTCCGGTACGGGTTCGACAGCGGGTGGTACTCGATCCACCCGCCCGGTCCGGCACGGGGCAGACCGGGCGGGTCCCAACCAGGCGGTGGGAGCGAGAAGTCAAGAAGGACGAGGTGAGGGGCCGGCGCGGCGGTTCCGCTTCCGCGACGGCGTCGACAGGGGGTCGCCTGACCGTGATCGCTGGGGTCCCCACACGACAGAGGCCCACCCGGCCACCAGCAAGGTCATCGCTGATCGGGGTGGGAGAACCAGCCCAGGAAGGCGGTACGCGCGCCCGCCGTCCGATGCCCTGATGTTCGGGTGTTCGCTCGGGAGATGTCACAGCGGGCATCGCTGTCTCGTCGTACGAGGTGGAGGCAATCCTCGATCAAGGAGCAGATGATGAACCTCGCGCTGTGGATCGCTGCCGGACTGCTGTCCGCGGTAGCCCTGGCCGGCGGCGTCACCAAGTCGTTCGTACCCAAGGAGAGACTGGCCGCCGCCCCGGGCGGGGGATGGACCGGGGCCGCCAGTGCCGGGTCCGTCAAGGCTCTGGGTGTGCTTGAGGTTCTGGCATCGGCGGGCCTGGTCCTGCCCGGCGCGCTGGACATCGCACCGGTTCTGGTGCCGGTGACCGCGGTCTGCTGGGTCCTGCTGATGGTCGGCGCGATGATCACCCACGGCCGACGCGATGAACCCGGGTTCGCGGTACTGAACCTCTTCTATCTCGCCCTCGCGGCCTTCATCGCATGGGGCCGCTTCGGCCCGGAGTCCTTCACCGGCTGACCGGCCGCAACCCACGCTTCCCGATTCTCCCGCCCCGCCCTGCCCAGCGTCGGGCTCACCCGGAGGCGGCTGGGCTGTCCTGTCTCGGAGTTGAGAGCCGATTGCTGATCAGGGAGGGTGAAGATCATGGGGGTGTTCGTGGCAGGCGGGGCAGAGGCAAGGCGGCGCCACGTGCCGCAGCTCCTGGGGGCATCCCGCTCACGCCGCCCACCGCTGAGACCGGGCTGCCCGTGGCTGCGGGCATCCTGGGGGCAGCAGTGGCGACTTCCCGGGTGCGCCCACCCCAGCCGCCCGCGGCCCACAGGGTCGTACGCGACTGGTCGTACGCGACTGGTCGTACGCGACTGGTGGTACGCCGGGCGGCTCGTCCCCGCCGATCGTGTCCGCGAGCGCGGGGACCGGGCCGCCTAGGACGCGAGGAGCTCTCTCGCAGCGGCGCGGAGCCGCTCGTCCGACCGGACGATCTCCGAATCAAGGCCCGAAGCCACCACCCTCAGATCTCCCTCAGCCAGGACGGTCAGCCGGCGGATCACCGCCGGTGTCCTTGCCTGGGTTCCCAGAGCCTTGAGGGCGTCAAGCGCTGCGGCCGGGGCGGCGTCCAGCTCAGCGGAGGTCAGCAGCAGATCCGAGGCCCGGCCCTGCTCAACAGCGCTGCCCACCGCCCGTAGCGCCAGCACCGCGCCGGGCGCGAGAACCGGATCGGCGAGAAGTGCTTCCAGCGCGGGCGTCAGCGCCTTCGCATGGGGCCCGATCTCAGCAGCGGCACGGGCGGCGTTCGTCCGGGGCTTGTCGGTCCACATTCCGTCCGCCGCCTCCGCCAGGACTCCGCCCAGCACCTTGACGGCTTCCGCGGCCTCTTGGGTCACTCGCCAGAGCGCCACCGCTATCTGTATGTCGGCATTCATCTCCTGGACGGTCCGACGGCGCCCCTGCGGGGTCAGCGCAGAGCGCAGGTCGGGCACCAACTCGGCGCCCGCCTCACCCAGTTGTCCTGCGGCGATCGGTAGGTGTTCCGCGGGCGCGCCCTGGCGGAGCGCGGCGCTGAGGGCATCCACGAGCGGGCCCGTCGCACCGGTCAGCCGCCATAGTGCCTCCGCCGCAGCGCAGCGGCCTTCCACCTCGTCCGACCCGGCGGCCTGGCGCAGCAGGTCCGCGGTGGCCTCACGATTCTCGGGCGGGCAGATCGCGGCGAGCGCGGCCGGGATGACCAGGGGGAACCGCTTCAGCGCATTGGCCAGCTCGGGTAGCGCGGCTGCGGACCGCGGTCCCCAGTCAAGGAGCAACTGGGTCAGCTCAGCGGGTTCGTGGTCCTTGACTTCCTCGGCTCCCACCAGCGTGGTCAGCCGAATGCGGATGGCGTTCAACAACTCCGGCGCATAAGGCAGACGAAGCCGCCGCTGTTGACCACGGGTGTCGGTCAGTGCGGCAAGGGTCCGGGAGCGGTGGTCCAGATCACGGGCGAGGAGGGGGGCCGCCTGCTCGGGGGCGATCCTCGCGAGCACGGCGAGCGCCCGGTCGGCGAGATCGCCCTCCGCGGCAACGAGCGCCGCCAACTCGGGTGCGGCAGGCGCGGCATGGGCTCCGAGCTTGTCCAGGATCGGCAGGAGGGAGGCGACGCGGGTGAACGAGGGGTCGGCCAGCAGTGGAACGAGCGCCGGGGCAAGCCGGGCCGGGGCGCCGCGCGAGATCACGCAGGCGTGTTCGGCGGCCCAGAGCGCTTCTTCCCGAGCGTCCGGCTCCACCAGCAGGAGTGCGGCTTCGAGCAGCCGGTACGCCGCCGCACGGTCCGCGTCCGTGTCACGGCGCAGAAGGACATCCACCACATGGCGCAGGGGTTCTGTGCGCTCCTGATCGCTGCGGCCCGCGACATGAGCCGCGGCGGGCAGCAGCGACACCAGGGTGTCCCGGTGGATGGGCAGGAACGGCAGTCCGGCGTCCGCGGTGGCCATCACCGCGCTCACCCTCAGCTCGGCGGGCTCGGATGCGGCGAGCCCCGACCGGATGTCCTCCTCGCTGCCCTGGGGGTCGAGGTGTGCGAGTGCGGCGAGCAGTTCGGCGCGTACGGTGGGCTGCTTCTCCAACTGCCCCATCCAGCGGTTGCGCAGCGCGGGCAGCGCCGACGCGCAGCCGCTGCGGCCCGCCGTCCACACCGCCAACCGGCGCACGTCGTCGGCGACGGAATCCAGCAGGCCCAGGATCAGGGGCAGTTGGGTCACCACGGCTGCCCGGCAGGCACCCGGGGCGGGGAGTCCGAACTCATCCTCGCTGTCGGCTATACCGCCGAGCAGTGCCAGCATCTCGGCGGGGCGCACATCGGCGGCGGCGAGACGGGCGAGGTAGGGCACGGCCGCAGCGGTCGCCCCGTACACCGTGCCCTGGTGCAGGATGCTCGCCCAGAGTTGGTCGAATGCGTCGGTGGCCTGCTCCTCGTCGCCCGCGAGCGCGCGCAGCAGGTCCGGTAGGTCCTCCGCCTCCCCATAGGCATGGCCCAGAGCGGCCCAGGGCACGCCGTCCAGATCCGCGAAAACCCGTTCAAGATCCATGCTTCCGAGCATGCCATGAGGGTCTGACATCGAGGACGCGCGCGGTTCCGCGTTGACCCTTGGCCCGGTACCAACCGCTGGTGGGCCCAGGCCAACCGCTGACGGGCCCGGGCCCAACCGCTGACCGGCTCGGGCCAAGGGTCGTTCCGGATCTGCCGCGGGTCCGCCGGGGCCCGCCCTGAGCGCTGTTCCGGGCCGGTTGACTGGTGTCAGGCACGTGGTGAGTGCGCCTCCATCCACGTTGAGCGTCCGCCCGGTGAGGTGGCGGGCGGCTGGGTACGCGAGGAACACGACGGCGGCTGCGATGTCCGCGGGAGATTCGGCGCGCCCGGTCGCGGAGGCGGCCACCAGCGGCCGACGATGTGCATCCGCCGGGTGGTCCCGGAAGAGCTCGTGTCGGCGATGTGGCCGGGCGGTACGGACGTCGGCGGTGATTCCATCTGGCCCGAGCCGAGGCCAGGTTCCAGGTGGCGGGCCCCGCCTTGGACGCACCGTGGAAGCCGCTTCGGACGTCAGCGCTCTTCCCCGAGCCGCATCAGGCGCTGCGCCTCGGCCCGAGTCACCCGGGCGATGTCGTCCTCGTCCACCGTTGTGAGTCGGTTGTCCTCCACCACGGCTCTGCCGTTGATGAGGGAGAGGGTCACGGGGGCGGCCGCGCCGAAGACCAGCGCGGTCACCGGGTCGGCAATGGACGCGTGGGCCAGGGTGTCGAGTCTCCACAACACCAGGTCGGCGAGCTTTCCCACCTCCAGGGAGCCGATCTGCTCCGCGCGTCCCAGGACCTGCGCGCCTCCGTGGGTGCCCAGCCGCAGCGCCGCCCGAGCGGTCAGGGCCGACTCGCCATGCCTACCGAGGCGGTTGATCAGGAGGGCGTTGCGCAGCTCGGTGTGCAGTTCGCCCGACTCGTTGGAAGCGGTCCCATCGACCCCCAGCCCCACCGGTATGCCCGCCGCCAGCATGTCGGGGACCCGGGCGATACCGGCGGCGAGACGGGCGTTGGAGGAGGGGCAGTGCGCTACGCCGGTGCCGGTGCGGGCGAAGGCGGCGATATCCGAATCGTCCATATGGACGCAGTGGGCCATCCACACATCCGGCCCGAGCCAGCCGGTGGATTCGAAGTAGTCGGTGGGACCCATGCCGAAGAGTTCCTTGCAGAAGCGCTCTTCCTCGACGGTCTCCGATCCGTGGGTGTGCAGTCGTACGCCCCTGCTCCGTGCGAGCCTCGCCCCTTCCCTCAGCAGGTCGGTGGAGACGGAGAAGGGGGAGCAGGGCGCCACGGCGATCTGGGTCATGGCGTCGAACGAGGCATCGTGGTGGGTGTCGATGGTCGCGTCGGTCGCGGCGAGCGCGCCGTCGAGTGACTCCACGGCGAAGTCCGGGGGTAGCCCGCCGTTCGACGCGCCGCGGTCCATCGAGCCACGGGCGAGGGTGAAGCGGACTCCGACCTCCTGGGCCGCCCCGATGATCGCGCCCGATAGATCACCGGAACCACGGGGATAGATGTAGTGGTGGTCCATCGCGGTGGTGACACCGCCACGGGCCATCATCGCCAGGGAACCCCGCGCGGCCGCCCGGACCATCGGCTCGTCGATGCGTGCCCAGGTCGGATAGAGGGCGACCAGCCAGTCGAAGAGATTGTGGTCGGTGGCCAAACCACGGGTGATCCACTGGTAGAAGTGGTGATGGGTGTTGACCAGACCCGGCGTGGCAAGATGACCGGTGGCGTCGATACGGCGGACGACATCGGGCAGTCCCCGGGGCGCCCGGCCCGGGCCGATCGCCTCGATCCGGTTGTCCGCGACGACGATGTGCCCGCTGGGGTGCTCGGTGTCGACGCTGTCCACGGTGGCGATGGCGCAGTTCTCGATGACGATGCGCGCGGCGGTCATAGGGGTCCTCGTCTCTCCGCTGGACAGAACCACCGGGGTGCGGCGTCTGAAGGGAACGGCGCTGGCGACCACGGGACAGCCCTTGGGACTCATCCCCGGCTCGTAGCGGGCCTTCGGCTCACCCGCCGGTCAGGTCAACCGGAATCTCTGCTGCGGCCCCATCGCGCAGGACGGTGGCCTCGATCAGCCCGAAGGGGCGGTCAGCCGCGAGATAGACCTCATGGTCATTGGTCAGGTCGAAGGGTTTCAGATCAACCAGGAAATGGTGCTTGTTCGGCAAGGAGAAACGAATCTCATCTATTCCCTCCATACCCTCCAGGACCCGTGATCCCATGGCATACAGGGTCTGCTGGAGCGAATATGAGTACGTTTCAGCGAAAGCCTGGAGTATATACCTCTTCGCCTGGGCGTAGGAGTCTTCCCAGGCTGGCATGGGATTCTCATCGAATTCCCAACCATGGCGCCAGCGAGCGGACACATCGGTGGCGAGTATGCGGTCGTACGCCTCTTGGAGGGTGGTGTACCGATCCTTGACGTATCCCCAGAACTCGGAGTTGGTCGAGTTCATCACCGTAAGGTCTTCAAGGCCGGAGATGATCTGCCAGCGCGCACCGTCGTAGGTGATCTGACAGACCCTGGTCTCCTGGCCGCTGCGGACGAAGGAGTGGCCACTGGCTTCGGTGGCCTCGGTGAACGTCGTAGCCTCGCCCGCTCCCGGCATCGGGACCTGGATTCGTTCCCAGGCGTACTCCTCGATCCGGATGCGCGCTCGCTGGATATGCTGCTGCGAGGTGACGAAATGGCGTGCGAGGTGGATGCCGAACTGCTCGGCCGACTCGATTCCGTATTCCTTGGCGAAGGCGTAGACGGTGTTCTTCGTCGTATCGGTCGGCAGCACATGGGCATTGGAACCCGAGTGGTGGACCTCTGCCATGTCGCCCGACAGGGAGATGGAGACGCTGAGGTCCTTCAGTCGATGGATGCCACCGTCCCGGACGATCCTGACGACGCGGTTCTCCGATTTTCCGTACTGGTTCTGACCAAGAATGGCGGGCACGGGCTAGCTCCCTCGGTATACGGAGTATCCGAACGGGGTGAGCAGGAGCGGGACGTGATAGTGCTCCCCAGGGGTGATCGCGAAGACAACCACCACTTCCGGAAGGAAAACAGGGCTTTCCCTTTCGCTCGCGTCGTCCTGCCGCGCCGCGGGAGCCCGGAGATCGACGCTCGGCCGGACGGTGGGCGGAGGGGATGAGAAGTACGCCCCGGTCTGAAACTCAAGCCGAACCTGGGTCGTCCCTTTCGGCGGTACCGGCAGATCCGTGCAACGACCGTCGGCGTCGGTCGTGGAGCCGCCGAGCAGCTGCCAGGGACGACCGGGGCCGGACCGGGTCGCCAGGGAGACGGCGACACCCACCGCTGGTCGTCCCTTGCTGGTGTCCAGGATGTGGGTGGACACCGAGGCAGTGGTTTCGGTGCTCATCGATCCCCTTCCGTAGCTGCGTTGGACCTTGCCCTCGACGGTGTGGGTGCGCCACCAACAGGCCCTGTCGGCTGATTGGTTGGAGCGGGTCGCCAGGAGAACTCCTCACGCTCCGGCGGTGAGTCGGGCGAGCCGAACGCGGTTGATCCTGCCCAGTTCGACGCGAACGACGTCGAGTTCCCGCTCGGGAGGATTCCGCAACCGTTCTCGCACGGCATCGCGCATCTGCTCCCCGGTCAGCCCGGTGGCGCAGATGAGAAAGACATGACCGAACCGCTCCTGATAGGCGAGGTTCAGTTCCAGCATCTCGGCCTTGAGCCTCGCGGTGGCCCTTGCCATGCCCTGCTGTTCACCTGTGGAGACGGCGTCGTCGGGCCGTGGCCGGCCGATCGGTGGGTGTGCGGCCAGGGCAGCCGCCAAATCCGCGGCGCTCAGCCGGGCCACCACGGCATCGTTGGCCGCGAAGAGTGCCTCGGCATCCGCGTAGGGCCGGTGGGAGAGCATCCCCCTCACCCATCGGGGGCTGGCGCAGACCGCGGACAGGAGGTCGAGCGCATCCGGCTGTGTCACGGTGTTGAACCGGGCGAGCTGCCGCACAGATCCGGACGCCGCTCCCCTTGGATACTGCTGTGGGCTCGATGTCACGGGGCCTCCGTGGACGTCGTTCACTGGGTGTGGGAGGGACGGGCTGCGGCCAGCTAACGCCCCGTGGAAGACGGCAGTCAACAGTTTGTTGAAGAGTTGCCACGATGGGCCAGACCGACACTCCGTAATCGGTGTGATCGACCAAGAGGAAGGCAACCACGGCTCACCCAAACCCGAGGGCCCCGCCGTAGCCTTGGCGGGTGCCGCCCCGCCCGGATCGCGCGACGGCCCTTGGACACAGCCCCGGACGTAACAGCGCCCGAGAGGGTGAAGTCTCCTCTCAGGCGCGTACACGATGCCTAGCTGCTCAGAAGGTGAGTTTGAAGCTGTTGATACGGCCGGTGTCCTGCCATCCCTTGTCCTCCACCCGAAGCTTCCAGACCCCGTTCGCCACCTCTGATGAAGCGTTGACCGGGTAGGTCTTCTTCAGGTTGGGCGCCGTGTCGTAGGGGCTGGAGGCCTTCAGCGGGTACACGGTCCCGTCCGGGGCGATCAGGTCCACCGCCAGGTCGCCGCGGAAGGTGTGGATGATGTCCACACCCACGTGGAGGGTGGCCGGGGCGTTGCCCGGTATCCCGGAGACGGTGACCGAGGAGGTGACCGCAGGACCGAGATCGGGGATGGCAACGGCGGTGGTGTTCTCGAAGACGGTGCCCGGGGGGTTGGGCTCGCCTCCGCCGGGGCGGTCGCCGACATTGACCCCGGCCCAGGCGTCGGTCACGCCCTTCACCTCGGGGCTGGTCGCCCCGTAGAGCTCGGTCGCCACCGCGAGGGTGCCGGCGCGTGCTCCCGCGTAGTCGGTGGTGGAGTTGAACTTGGTGGTGAGCGCCTTGTACCAGATCAACGCGGCCTTGTCCCGGCCGATGGCGGTGACGGGCAGTCCATCGCTCGTCGGCGAGTAGTAGTCGACGCCGTTGACGGTCTTGCTGCCACTGCCCTCGGACGCCAGATAGAACCAGTGGTTCGCCGGGCCCGATGAGTAGTGGACGTCCTGGTTGGCGATGCCCGCGTACCAGTAGTCCTTGGAGGGGCCGTCCTTGCTGGGCTCGTCCATGTACCGCAGCGGGGTCCCGTTGCCGCGGATGTCGATCTTCTCGCCGACGAGGTAGTCGCCCACGTCCTGGGGGTTGTTGGCGTGGAACTCGACGGCGGCGGCGAAGATGTCCGAGGTCGCCTCGTTGAGGCCGCCTGACTCACCGCTGTAAACCAGGTTGGCCGTCGCGGACGTCACACCGTGGGTCATCTCATGCGCGGCCACATCAAGCGCGGTGAGCGGTTCGGTGTTTCCGTATCCGTCGCCGTAGGTCATGCAGAAGCAGGAGTCCTGCCAGAACGCGTTGGAGTAGTTGTTGCCGTAGTGCACCCGCGACGACGCACCGACACCGTCACCACGGATACCGCTGCGGCCCTGGACGTTCTTGAAGTAGTCCCAGGTCACTCCGGCGCCATAGGCGGCGTCCGCGCCCGCCGTCTCACTGTTCGCCGGCAGACCGTTGCCCCAGACGTCATCCGGCCCGGAAAACAGGGTGGGTGTGCCAGGGGTCCCCTTGTTCAAGTCATACGTGCTGTGGTTGCCGCGTCCGGCGTCGGTGAGGTTGTACGAGGAACCGGACTGCGTACTGCCGAGGGTGACCTGGCCGCTGTACTGGGTGTTCCCGGTGCCGTTGTGAACCGCCTGCCACTCATACAGCTTCTTACCACTGCCGGCATCGGTGACCACATGCAGCTCATTGGGGGTGCCGTCATGCTGCAACCCCCCAACGACCGTCTCATACGCCAGCACCGGCTTCCCGCCCTGCGCCAGCCAGACGACCTTACGCGGCGCACGCTCCGCCACCGTCCTGGTCGACCCCTCCGCCTTCGCCCGACCCAACGCCTGCCGCTGAGCCACCGCGGGCGCCAAACCAGCCGTCGTCCCCACGTTCCTCAACGAAACCGTCGAAGCCCGAGCGACCGACTCGGTGGCACCCGCCTTCGACTCCGCCACCACCAGATCGCCACCAAGGACCGGCAACCCGGCGAACGTCCGCTCATAACGGGTGTGGGTGGTCCCATCGCGATCCTGCGTGACATCGCGAACCACCAACTTCTCCTGAGCCGTCAAGCCCAGCTCCCTAGCGGTAGCCGCCGTAGTGGCACTCCGCGCACGAATCAACTCCGCACGCCGCGCCGGGCTCAGACTCAACGGCAACGCGCCCGGATCAACCTTTCCCACCTTCGCCGCAGCCGGTGAGGCCGCCGACGGTGCCGATGACACGGCGGCCGAAGCGCCGCCCTGGAAACCAACGGCCAACAGGGCCGCACTCGCTATGAGTGCTCCGGTCGCGGTGGTACGACGACGATGCGTGGATCTCACGCGAACTCCTTCTGCAAAGGCGATGACGGGACAGCCTGGTGAGGGCGCCCAGGCAGAACGATGCGGAGCAACGGCGCGACGAACGGGGGAAGAGTGGCAGGAGTGACGTCAATCTGTCAGGAGCGCGTCAAACATTTGGCCGGAACCCTCCACCCCCACCCGTCAGCCTCAGCAGCCAGGGAACCCCGGCTCGACCATGGGCGGAATCCCCATCCCCAGGGCCCCTTGCGGCCTTCCGCGCACCTGGACAGGCCTTCACTCGGAGCGGTGGACCGCGAGCGCGTCAATGACTTTCGGCTTCGCCGCGCACATCGAGCGCGGCTGACACCTCCCCCCTCAAGTTCATCTCCACTACCACCCACCCCGAATTCCCCACCAGAACCTCCACTCGGAATACTTATTCCATATTGTGGAAATCAACAGAAAGATATGGTTGGTTCCGAGTCAAGGGATGGCCGAGAGCCTCCCCAATTCCCCTTCCGCTGATGGACGATGGACGGACGGGTGTCGGGAACGGCGGGGCGGGCCGGAAAATGGGGGATGGTTCGATGGCCGAATCTATGCGGGTGCGGTGTCCATCCTGTCTGCGGGACCACCGGTTCGCAGCACCGGTCTACCCCTGTCCCTGCGGGGCATCGCTCTCCCCACCGCTGCTCCAGGAGGCGTCACCCCAACACTTCGTCCGCCGCACCTGGGCCGAGGACTGGGTGGAGGTCCGCTGTCGGGAATGCGGTCGACAGGACCACTGGCCACAGCCGGAGCTTGGCTGTCCGTGCGGCGCACTACTGCGCATACCGGTACGGCCCGCGGCCTCCGGAACGCTCTCAGCCGACCCGGCGCCGTCGAGCGCTCCGCCGCCCTCCCACATACCGCTCCCCCGGACGGCGAACTCACCACGCCCCGCCTTCCGTCCGATCGCGATCCGTTCCGCCCGGGACGCCGTGACCATGGCCGAGCTCTATCTGAAGTGGTTGGGGTTCCGCGAGGTGGTCCAGCAGGACATCCAGCTGCCCGAGGCCCGCCCGGAACCACCGGTGGACGCCCCACTGGCGCCCACCATAGATCTCCGGGGCCCGGGACTGACCGCACAGGTCAACCCCTCCACCCGGCCGGCCGCCCCACGCGATGTGGAATGCCTCTGGCTGACCGGGCTGACCGCATCGGCGGAGAAGACGGTCTACTTCTCCCTCGCCGGCTACGCGGGAGACGCTCGCTCCCGCGCCGACGATCTAGGCGTTGCCCTCTTCACCATGGACCTCAGCGGTGATCCGCAGCCCGTCAACACCTCGGCGGCGGAGTTGGTCTCCACCGGCGTATGACCGCTGCCTCAGGGGAAGAACCGGAGCCGGTAGGGAGCGTCAATCCCGCGGCACCATCGAGACCGGGCAGACCGCGTAGGGCGGGTAGGGCCCGATCGATGAGCTGACCGCGGCGGCGCCGCCAGCACCCGCCCCGTACCCCTGGGGTATCTGCCGCGATACTTGCACCATGCGCATGCGACCCGCCACGTCCGATGAGTTCCCCCGGCTCCAGGAGATCGAAAGGGCCGCCGGAGAGCCCTTCCGGGCCCTGGGCATGTCGGAGATCGCCGACGACGACCCGCCGGCTCTGGAGGTGCTGGAGGAGTATCGGCGGGCGGGTGGCGCCTGGGTGGCGGTCGACGGCGACGGTCCGCCCCTCGCGTATCTGCTCCATGACGTGGTGGACGGCGCCGCGCACATCGAGCAGGTCTCGGTCCACCCGGCCGCCGCACGGCGCGGCATCGGCGGCCGGCTGATCGAGGACCTGGCGGTGCGGGCCGCCGCCGTCGGTCTGCCCGCGCTCACTCTGACGACCTTCGTCGAGATCCCCTGGAACGCTCCCTACTACAGTCGGCTCGGATTCCGTGCGCTCGACGAAGGAGAACTCACCGAGGGTCTGCGGGAGATCCGACAGCGGGAGAAGGATCTCGGCCTGGACCGCTGGCCCCGGGTGTGTATGCGGCGCACGATCTGACCGCGCCGACGGGCGCCGGTCCCGGGCCGCCCTGTCACTCCCGCGACAGCTGCGGACCGTACCGCTCGCGCAACTCCACCTTGCGCACCTTGCCACTGACCGTGAGCGGGAAACCGTCCAGGATCTGGAGCAGGCGAGGGATCTTGTAGTGGGCCAACCGCTCGCGGCAGAAGGCGGTGATGTCCTCCAGGGCGGGCGGATCGGCCGGGTCCCGCGGTATGACGCAGGCCAGGATCTCCTCGCCGTACCGCTGGTCAGGCACCCCGACGACCTGCACATCGGCGACCTTGGGGTGGGTGTGGAGAAACTCCTCGACCTCCCGGGGGTAGACGTTCTCACCACCCCGGATGATCATGTCCTTGATCCGGCCCACTATCTGCACATAGCCGTCGTCCCGCATCACGGCCAGGTCCCCGGTATGCATCCAACGGCCCGGATCAACGGCTTCCGCCGTCCGCTCCGGCTCGCCCCAGTACCCCAGCATCACGCTGTAGCCGCGGGTGCACAACTCACCGGCCTCCCCGCGGGGCAGGGTCACTCCCGTGACTGGGTCAACCACCTTCACCTCTATATGAGGCATCACCCGACCGACCGTACCGGTGCGCCGGTCGAGGTTGTCATCCCGGCGGGTCTGGGTGGAGACGGGAGAGGTCTCCGTCATGCCGTAGCAGATGGAGACCTCCGCCATATGCATCTCGCTGACCACCCGCCTCATCACCTCCACCGGGCAGGGAGAGCCGGCCATGATGCCGGTTCGGAGGGAAGTGAGATCGTACGAGGTGAAGTTCGGCAGATCGAGCTCGGCGATGAACATCGTCGGTACCCCGTACAGCGCGGTGCAACGCTCTTCGGAGACCGCCCTCAAGGTCGCCTCCGGGTCGAAGGAGGGCGCGGGAATCACTATGCACGCCCCATGGGAGGTGGCTGCCAGATTTCCCATCACCATCCCGAAGCAGTGGTAGAAGGGGACTGGCACGCATATCCGGTCCCGTTCGGTACAGCCGAGGGTCTCCCCCACGGAGTAACCGTTGTTGAGGATGTTGTGATGGGAGAGGGTGGCGCCCTTGGGGAAACCCGTGGTGCCCGAGGTGTACTGGATGTTCACCGGGTCGTCACAGGACAACTCCGCCTGACGAGCGATGAGTGCGCCGTCGCCGACAGCGGTGGCGGCAGCCAGGAGACGGTCCCAGGAGTCGTCCCCGATCAGGTGGACGGACCGCAGATCGAGACAGCGGTCGCGGACCGATTCGATCAGTGCGCGGTAGTCACTGCTCTTGTGCCGTTGTGAGGCGCAGAGGACGGAGACCCCGGCCTGCTTGAGTACGTACTCCAGTTCCTGCGCCCGGTAGGCGGGGTTGAGATTGACCATGATCGCGCCGACCCGGGCGGTGGCGTACTGCACCAGTACCCACTCGGGGCAGTTGACGGCCCAGATCCCGACCCGGTCGCCCTTGGCCACGCCGATGCCTATCAGCGCCCGGGCGAGTCGGTCGACGGCCGCGCCCAACTCGGCATAGGTCAGGCGGGTTCCGGAGGGGAGGTCCACCAGGGCGTCACGGTCGGGATGGGCGGCGATGGCCCGGTCCAGGTTCTGGCCGATGGTCTCGCCGAGCAGGGGGGTGGCCCCGGTGCCGTGCGCGTAGGAGAGTGGGGCATCCACCACCCAGTTGTCCATCGGACGCACATCGATGAGGCTCATCGCAGTTCTCCCTCGTCGTACTCGGTGGTGATCGAACCCTTTGCCGTGCGTTCGCGCAGTTCAATTCGGCGGATCTTTCCGGAGACGGTCTTGGGGAGTTCGGCGAACTCCAACCGACGTACCCGCTTGTACGGGGAGAGCACCGACCGTGAGTGGGCGAAGAGGATCTTCGCGGTCTCAGGGCCCGGCTCCCAGCCGTCGGCGAGTACGACATAGGCCTTGGGGACGGCGAGTCGAAGGGGGTCGGGGGCGGGCACCACGGCGGCCTCCGCAACCGCCGCGTGCTCCAGTAGGGCGCTTTCCAACTCGAACGGAGAGATCTTGTAGTCGGATGCCTTGAAGACGTCGTCCGAGCGGCCGACATAGGTGATGTACCCATCGGCATCGCGCGATCCGATGTCGCCGGTGCGGTAGTAGCCGCCCGCCATGGCCTGGCCGGTGAGCTCGGGGTCGCCGTGGTAGGTCGCCATCAGCCCCACCGGACGGGCGGCGAGATCGAGGGCGATCTCCCCCTCCGATGCGCCGGGTTCACCGGTGACCGGGTCAAGCAGCTCGACCCGGTACCCGGGACTCGGCCGGCCCATCGAGCCGGCCTTCAGCAACTGGCCCGGGCTGTTGGAGACCTGGACGGCGGTCTCGGTCTGCCCGAACCCGTCCCGGATGGTGACGCCCCACTCCCGACGAACGGTCTCGATCACCTCCGGATTGAGCGGCTCACCCGCGGCGACGGCTTCCCTCGGCGGATTCTCCAACTGAGTGAGGTCGGCTTGGATCAACATCCGCCACACGGTCGGCGGTGCACAGAAGCTGCTGACGCCCGCGCGGTCCATCGCGGCCATCAGCCGGGGCGCGTCGAAACGGCTGTAGTTGTAGACAAAGACCGTGGCCTCGGCGTTCCAGGGCGCGAAGAGATTGGACCAGGCGTGCTTGGCCCACCCCGGCGAGGAGATGTTCAGATGCACATCGCCCGGCTGGAGACCGATCCAGTACATCGTGGCGAGATGACCGATGGGGTAGGAGGTGTGGGTGTGTTCAACAAGTTTGGGACGGGCGGTCGTGCCGGAGGTGAAGTACAGCATCAGGGTGTCATCGGATCGAGTGACGCCATCCGGCTGGAAAACGGGGTCGGCGGTGTACGCGTCGGCATAGGAAAGCCAGTTGTCGATCTTGTCCCCGACCGCGATCCGGGTGTAGTCGCCGGGTACTTCGGCGAACTTCTCCGTGTCCTCGGAGCGTACGAGCACATGGGTGGCCTGGCCACGCTCCACGCGATCTCGAAGATCGACGGGGCCCAGCAACGGGGTTGCCGGGATGACGACGGCCCGGAGTTTCATGGCCGCGAGAGCGACTTCCCACAGCTCGTGCTGGTTGCCGAGCATGACAACAACCCGCTCACCGGCCCTTACGCCCTGGGCACGGAGCCAGTTCGCCACCCGGGCGGAACGGATGGACAGATCGTCGAACGAGAGTCGGGTCTCGGTCCCTTCCTCTTCGACGATATGCAGCGCGGTCCGGTCATTGCCGTCGGCGATGGCGTCGAACCAGTCAAGGGCCCAGTTGAACTGCCTGGGTCGGGGCCAGACGAAGCCGTCGTACGCGGCTCGGTACTCCTCCCGATACCGCAGCAGGAAGTCCCGGGCTGCCCGGAACTCCTCGGTTGCGCCGCTTGCCGCCATGTGCCCTCCTCATTGCCACACCACTCAGTAGCATCGTGTTAGCAGTGACCTATGTCTCACCACCCCCGATCGGGGGTGGTGCCGGGGGAAACAGAGGGAGTGGAACGGTGTTGTACGAGCCGACCGAGGCGGTGGAGATGCGAGCAGCGCTCGTGCGCTTGCGTCGCGCGACGGGGCTACCGATCGCCTTCGGTGGACTACTGCACGACGCCCAACGGCTGCGGATCGCCCAACTCAGCGGAGCGCAGACAAGCGCGCTCCACGGGCTGTCGATCTGTATGGGCAACGGTCTGGGCGGCAAGTCCATGGCACTGTCCCGGCCCTGTGCGGTGACCGACTACCGCGAGGCGCGCCACATCAGCCATGAGTACGACTCCGCCGTATCGACCGAGGGCCTGCGCTCGGTGCTCGCGGTGCCCGTCGTCGTACGCCGAAGAGTACGAGGGGTGTTGTACGGGGCGCTACGCCGGCCGATGCCGCTGGGTGATCGGACCTTCGACGCGGCGGTGGCGGCGGCGCGGGATGTCGAGCAAGCGCTGGTGGTCCGAGACGAGGTGCAGGGGCTCTTGGCCATCGCCAGGGAACCCGTCGCGGGTCCGGGGGCGTGGGAGGAGGTTCGCGAGGTGCACGGCGAGCTTCGGGCGCTGGCGCCGAAGGTGGCCGATCCAGAGCTCAGGGAGACCCTGCTGGCGGTCTGCGAACGACTGGCGGAGGCGGGGGTGCGGTCGGACGCACCCCCGGGCACGGGCACCCGGCGGCCCATGCAGCCGGTGGCACTGGCCCCGCGCGAGTTGGACGTGCTGGCCTGTGTGGCGGCGGGTGCGACCAATGTGACGACGGCGGACCGGCTGGGACTGCGGCCGGAGACCGTGAAGGGCTATCTACGAGCGGCCATGCGGAAGCTGGGGGCGCACACCCGGCTTGAGGCGGTGGTGGCGGCGAGGCGGGCGGGGCTGCTGCCCTGAAGTTGCACTTTCACCTCGGGGTTCGAGGGCAGCGGTGCTGTCCTCGGCCTAGGCAGACGATGATCGGTCCGATTCAATGAGCCGATGGTGCCCATCGACCGCTTGCTCGCCTTCGCCGCAATGTCCCTCCTGGTGATCGTCATCCCCGGTCCGAGTGTGCTGTTCGTGATCGGGCGGGCCCTCGCCCACGGTCGTCGCAGCGCGCTGGCCACCGTGCTGGGCAATGTCCTTGGTTCCTATGTCCTGGTCGTGGCCGTCGCCCTGGGAATCGGCTCGTTGGTGGAGCGTTCCGTGACCGTGTTCCTGGTCGTGAAGCTCGCGGGCGCGGCCTATCTGATCTTTCTGGGGGTGCAGGCGTTCCGGCACCGCAAGGAGATGAAGGTCGCCGACCTCCAGAGGCCCTCGGTGCCGATGCGCGGTGAGCTGCGCACGGTCGTGGATGGTGTTCTGGTCGGCGTGACCAACCCGAAGGGGATCGTGTTCTTCGCCGCGGTGCTGCCTCAGTTCGTGGACCACTCGGCGGGCGATGTCCCGGTGCAGATGCTGCTACTCGGCTTGGTGCCGATCTCCATCGGTCTGGTCACGGACACGCTCTGGGGCCTTGGTGCCGCGGCGGCGCGCGGCTGGTTCGCCCGCTCGGATCGGCGGCTGTCGCTGGTGGGTGGCGCGGGCGGGTTCGCGATGATCGGTCTGGGCGTGACGGTGGCGGCGACGGGTCGCGGGGACTGACGATCGGCGACCAGTACCCGGCGCGCATCCCGAAACGGCTGGTGGAACGCTGTCCCCGGGTGAGCGGTTCGCGGTTCGCCCGCGCTGTCCGGCGATGGCAGCTGACGACTGGCGGGGAGCGCTCGGTACCGGATATCCGTCCTGGTGCCCGCCACCCGCTCAGGATGCGTCAATTACCGGGGCATGGGCGTCAGCAGTGCGTCATGAGCCGGTCGATGCGGTGCCTTACGACCTAGCGTCGAGGGGTCGGATGGCGTATGCACCCCGGTCACCGGCTCAGCTCTTGGCTTGGCCTGGCTCTTGGAGTCGGCCCGGCTCCCAGTGGAGGAAGCATGTACTCGATCAGACGCGAGGAATCCGACGGCGGCGACCCTGAGGAACCCCGCCCGACGGGACCCCTCTATGTCCCGGTGCGTCTGGGCTCGCTCGGCGGCCGCCAACTGTGTTTTATGCGTACGCCCCTGGGGGTGCGCACCGCCGTGGGATTCACCAGCGGGGAACAACTCGCCGCGGTCCTGGGCGCTGGGCAGCAGTGGATCAGGCTCGCGGAGCCCGTGCTCAGGGAGCTCGCGGAGCCGCTCGGAGTGCTGATGCTGACGGTCGACCCGCAGCTGACCGCCCCTGGACCGGCCCGGCCGGCCACGGCTGGACCGCGGGTGCCGCTCTGCGCACGCCGTCGCAGCTCGGGAGAGCTCGAAGCCTCGCAGCCCCTTGCGGAAAGGGCCGAGGAACGGACCTCGGAGTGGGAGCTCTCCACCGCCTCGTCGGAGCAGTGAGCGGATAGATCGCGGCGGGCGGGCCATCAGTCGAGGAAATGGCCGAAGCGAACGTCATGCGAGGTGGCCGTGGACATGGCGGTGAGCATCCGCTCCCCCTCCTCGGCCACTTCGGTTCGCTGGCCCCGGGTGAGGGTGCCGAAGGGCTGCACCAGCAGGGTCGCCCGCTGCGCCGACTCGGTGAGTTGCCAGATCCCGGCGAGGAATCCATCGACGAGCAGGGTGGGGTAGGACCGGTTCCCCCGCCAGGTGAGGCCTCGGTGTTCGTCCTTGGCCACCACTCGACCGCGGTCCGCGTGGGAGAGCAGCAGATTGTCGAACTCGGGCAGGAAGCGCGGCGGAGCCGATACCTGGGCATCGGGGCGAGGCGCGTCGGGGAGATCGAAGAGCTCGACCCCTTTCTCGTCCTGGAAGAGGCTCAGTTGGGGCCGCAGTCGTTCAAAGACCTCCCTCATCCTGGTGAGCCCCGACCATGTCTGCATGTCCCTGATGGACGCGGGCCCGAAAGCGGCCAGATAGCGCAGCACAAGGGCCTCGGGGGTGGCTGTGGGACCCGCCGGCCGCCCGAACCAGTGCTCGGCGGTGGTCAGCGTGACCTGTCCGCTGCCGCCCCAGAGGCCGCGGGGAGTGGTCTGCACCAAGGGCAGCAGACAGCGGGCGGCGACAGCGAGAGAGGCCGCGTCGGCGCCTGGCCAGCGGGCGAGCAGTGCTTCGCGCAGCTGCTTCATGGTCCGCGGTTGCGCTTCGACCAGTTCGCGGCTGAGTGCGGCGAGGTGCCCCAGGTCGACGCCCTGGAGGCCCTTGCGGAAGGCGTTCAGTTCGCGGTCGGGGCCACCGCTTTGGACCAGTGGCCGCAGGGCCAGGCAGTCCGCCGCGGAGTGGGTGTGGATGGTGGATCGCATGGTGACCAGCCGGGCGACCTTGCGGGAGGCCATCGGCTCGGAGAGTTCCTGCGGGTCGAAGTCCGCCAGCCGGGCGGCGAGGGCGTAGTACGGCGGTTTCACGTTCTGCGCCTGGAGACCGACGACGTGTTCGACCGCGCCGACGATGGGGAGCTCGGATCGAGGTACCCGGCGTAGCAGGAGTTGGCGGTCGAGTGTGGCGCGGTTGAGTGCGCGGGTACTGAGGACGGGGTGCTGGTTCCTGGGGGCCATGAGCATCACGGTAGTAAGACTTGCGGACCGTTTCGGTCCTCAACTAGGGATGAACGCGGCGATTCACGGCCCGCGTCCGACGAACGGGAACGCCGATCGCCCCCGCCAGCGGTGGGGCGGACGCAACGTCCCATGATCGGGACGCCTGGGAGCGGCCGGCGGTTTCGGGGAGTGAAGGCACAGAGGAGGGAAACGGTGTTCGAGGGGCGCGACCTCACCCGAATCCGGCTTCCCTCCCTGCTCAGCCTGGCCGTGAGCAGGGAAAAGCCCTGGCCGTCAGCGGGGCCGGGGAGAGCGGTCCGGGTTCGGCACTGCCACCGGGGCAGTCGGGGCAGTGCGTCGAGATCGTTGAGGGTAGGCGCGTTGACATGTGTTCATCGAGGGGCGCAAGGGCCGGGGCGAGGCCCTGGTGACTGGTGGTCAAGGTTCCATGCGTCTTCAAGGAGAGTGCGGGGGTACATATCGCGCCATCCTGTGGCTTCGCAGCCGCACCCCTTGCCCTCGCGGTGTGGTCCGTACCGTGCAGGGCAGGCGACCAGGCACGGAACGCGTGTTCAACCGTTCCGGGAAACAGTCGGCAGGTGCGCTCGAATGGAGCGGTCCGGCGGTTGACGGAGGAGGAGAGACCGCGAACGACCGCACGAGAAGCATCACCACGACGCACCGTTCCGCCCCTGAAGGGCGCTATGCGCATCCGCGGCCCGCCCGGCAACCTACTGGACATGGAGGCCTCCTGGAGTGTCGGTTGACCTGGCTCCACCCGAGCTGAACCGCGGACCGAGCGCCTACTGGTTCCCTTCGGAATGTGCCCGCGGCACAACCCTCTTCGCCCTGTCGCCCCCTGCTTTGACGAGTCCTCGCCAGGCTGGATTTTTGGCGTGGTTCCGCCCCTGAAGCGATGGCCTGCACTGTGTCGTCGTCCACAGCGCGGGCAGACGCAGCAGGGGCGCACAGATCACTACCTCCGTGCGCTCTCACGCCCCCCTCGCGTCCCCCCTTCGAGGGTATTAGGCAGATCGTCAGTGTCGCAGCGCCCGTCTGCGGTCAACTGGTGATAGTTGCCCACCGAACGTACGCACCGTACGTACACGTTGACAGCTGGAGGAGCAGCTCATGACGACGGTTCTGCTAGTGCACGCGGTCTCACTGTGGCGTGCCTCGTTGGCTTGCCTGCTCGGCAAAGACCATGGCATTCATGTAGACACCACCGACAAGGGTGGTGTGCGGTTGGCCATGGAGGAGAGGCCGGCCGACATACTGCTCACCGATCTCGACTGTCCGGATTCCGTGGAAGTACTGACGTTGTCCGATTCACTGCTGCGATCTGCTGACCAGCGCACCGCGCTGGTGGTACTCGCCCGTGGGGATCGGGCCGGAGACTTACGTAGAGCCTCCGACGCCGGAGCGAGAGGCTATATCGACAAGTTCGGCCCGGTGGACAATCTCTGCGAGGTGGTACGGAAGGTGGCCAATGGTGGCCGGCATATCGATCAGTCACTCGCCTTCGGACTGTTACAGGCAACCGAGGTCCCCCTCTCGCCCAGAGAATTACATGTGCTGGCCATGGCCGCGGAGGGCGAGTCGGTTTCGGCGATCGCCAATGCTCTGCACCTGGCCAGCGGCACGGTGCGCAACTACCTGGCAGCGGCCATACGGAAGACGGGCGCGAGAAACAGACTCGATGCCATAAGGCTGTCAAAGGAGTTCGGCTGGTTGTAGCCATCCGTTCGCCGGCACGATCCGGCGGGCACCCGGAGACAGGGACAGGCACAGGGACAGGAAGCGGGGTCCCGAAGGAGAGCACCGCCAGGAGGCGGCTGTGGACCTCGGGAGCGGCGAGCCCTGAAGAGACGCGGTCAGGAGCGGCGGCAGTGGTCGAGAACGGCCGGGGTGAAGCAGAAGGGCCGCTCGTCCGACGAGAGCCGGCAGGCGTCTGGGGGAGGGTGACGGCAGGCTGCACGACCGTGCGGGCATCGCCACCGGTTGTGGGAGCACTGGGAGAGGTCACGTCCGCGGGGTCTTCGCAGGTGCCGTTCCCACGGGAAGCCCGGTAGGCGCTTCGGTAGAAGACTCAGTAGAGGGGGGTCCGGCGGGCGCTGGGGACCAGTGGCCCGTCAGATCGCGGTACAGCTCGGAGTGGGCGAGCAGCTCAGCCGGCGTACCGCAGGCCGTGTGGGTTCCATCCATCACCAGGACACGTTGGGCACGGGCGGCCGACGACAGCCGGTGAGCGATGACCACGAGGGTGCCACCGCGGGCGGCCAGGGCGTTCTCCGCCTGGGCCTCGGCCGCTGGGTCCAGATGACTGGTTGCCTCATCCAGGATGAGGAGCGGCGCGGTGGTGAGGTGGGCACGGCACAGGGCGATGAGTTGGCGCTCGCCCAGGGAGAGCCGCTGGGGGTCGACCGGGGCATCGAGCCCGCCGAGTCGCTCCATCAGAGGTTGGACGCCCATGGCGGCCACCGAGGCAAGGATCTCCTGCTCATCGGCGTCGGGCCGCAGATAGCACACGTTCTCCCTGAGCGTCCCGGTGAACACATGGGCCTGCTGTGGCAACAGGGTCCGTACCGCCGTGTGTTCCGCGTCGCCGGTCGGCCGGCCCAGCCAGCGCACCTCGCCTTCGGTGGGAGGCATCACCGCGGCGAGTACGGCAGCGAGCGTCGACTTTCCACTGCCGCTGGGGCCCACCACCGCAAGGTGCTCCCCCGGGCGCAGGGTGAGGTCCAGCCGGTCCAGTACGGGGCGGGCGGCCGGTCCGTACGCGAAGCTGACGGCGCGTAGTTCGGCTACCGCGGCGAGGGGCGAGTGGGGCGGCGGTGAGTCGGCGGTGGGGGCCGGGGGCAACTGGACCCGTCCGGTGAAGCGGTCGAGCACCACCACCAGACGTCCGCCGGCGGTGCCCAGCACGCTGAGCAGCGCATGGAGTGCGGGGGCCAGCGCCTGGGTGAGATAGGTGAACGCGCCGACGAGCGCCCCGCTGGTCAGCCCGTGACGCATCAGCCAGGGCGCGGCGAGCAGCAGTAGCAGTGGGGGCAGTCGGGAGCAGACGGCCAGGGCGATGATCCGCACAGCCGCCCAGCGGGCGAGGGAGCGGGCCGCGCCGGCCTGTTCGCTCGCCAGGTCCCGTGCCCCGGCGAGTGTTCGCTGCCCGGCGCCGGTCGCAGCGATGTCCCGGAGCGCGGACGCGGTGTGTCCGGCGTGGGCGGCGAAGGCCTCATCCGCGCCGAGATAGGCGCGCTGGCGGGCGGCCATGGGAATCAGGGTGGCGAGAAAGAGCCCCAGACCGAGGAGGAGCGGTGGTAGGACGACCAGGAGGAGCCGGGGGGAGAGGGCGGCGAGGCCCGCGAGGGCACCGGCGGCGGTAAAGACAAAGGCGCGCAGGGACAGGACGAGCCCGGCCCAGCCGTCCCGGGCGATCTCGCTCTGATGGGTTACCTGGGAGACGGAGCGGGTGGTCGCCGGGGTCGGCGCGGTCAGCGCCTGAGCCAGGGCGCGGGAGACCGAGCGCCGCACCAGCCCATCGCGCAACGGCTCCACGAGGTCGGCGAGACCGCCGAAGACCCTGCGGGTGGCGAGTGCGGCGGGGAAGGTGGCGATGGCGGCCACGGCGAGCCAGAGCAGACCGGTGGTGGGGGAACCGGAGAGGAACCCGCGGTCGATGGCCTGGGCCACCGCGTATCCGGTCAGGAAGGTCTGGGCGAACTCCAGCAACGACCAGCCCGCTAGGCGCAGTACCGCCCGGGACCGGGCGCGGAGGAAGGGGACGCCCTCGCGGGTGACCCGACGGAGCGCGCCGCCCTCGGTTGTGGACTTCTGCTCAGGGGGTTTCCCGAGTGGGTCGAGGCGTGGGGGGCTGGTGGTGGGCGGGGTGGGGGTCATGGTGTCTCCGGGCCGGGTTGCCGCTCCTGATGGTGAAGCGGGCGCCCCTCACCGTTGTCCCGCCCCGCGACCACGGTGCCGGGGCCGCTGTTCGCCGGGATGGGGGTGGGTTCGGTGGCACCGGGCAGCGGCGCTCTCCTCAGCTCGGTCCCCCGGCCCTGTGCCGTGTCGCCGTCGCCGTCGCCGTCGCTATGAGTCGACTCGTTCGGGACGGCGTTACTGGTGCCGCTGTGGGCCGTGGTGCCGGCGGCGTGAAAGACCTGTCGATAGTCGGGATCCGCCCAGAGGTCACTGTGTCTGCCCACCGCACGCACCTCTCCGTTCTCCAGCCACACCACTCGGTCCACCTCCACCGCCGAGGAGACCCGGTGGGCGACCACGATCCGGGTGCTCATGCCCGCGCGCTGGGCCAGTGCGCGCTGTACCTGGCGTTCGGTGATGGTGTCGAGACTGGAGGTGGCGTCATCCAGGATGAGGAGGCGGCCCGCATGGGCGAACGCCCTTGCCAAGCCGAGGCGTTGACGCTCTCCCCCGGACAGGGGGGCCTGGTCGAGCGGGGTGCGGTAGCCCTGGGGAAGCAGGGTGATGAAGCCGTCGGCGGATGCCGCCCGGGCGGCGGCGCGGACTTCGGCTCCGGTCGGCCGCACCGCTCCGGCGGCGATGGTGTCCTCGACGGTCCTTCCCAGCAGTGCGGGACGGGCGAAGGCGTAGCCCACCTCGTGCCGGAGGACCACCGGATCGACACCGTCCAAGGGCACCCCGTCCAGCAGGACGGTGCCGCCGTCGGGGTCGGTGAGCCGACCCGCGACCGCGGCCAGCAGGGACTTCCCGGAGCCGGAACGGCCGACCACGGCAAGCGAAGTACCTCCGGGCACGGTGAGGTTGACCTTGCGCAGCGGCTGCTCTCCCTCCCGGGTGACGTCGATATCGCGCAACTCCAGGGTGCCGGGGCCGTCCGGTGGCAGGGTGCGGGAGCGGTGGGGTATCGAAGGCAGGGTCAGCAGGGGGTCCAGTCGGCGGGCCGCGCTGCGACCGCGGGCGATCGCGCCGAGCGCTCCGGTGAGCGAGCCGAGACCGACGGCGAGCACGGCGTAGCGGGAGACGGCCAGAAGATCGCCGACGCTGATGGCCCCGGCCGCGAGCCTCACGCCCGCGACGGCAAGCACCAGCACGGAGAGCAGCGGAAGCAGGACCGCGCTGGTGCCCGCGGCGCTGCCGTGGATCTGCCAGGTGCGTCGGCCATGGGCGGCGAGCGCGGTGAGCGGTTCGGTGATGCGGGCCCGTTCGCGGGTGGCGGAGTGCGCGGCCCGTACGGTGGCGATGCCGTCCAGGGTCTCGGTGAGCCGGGTCGCGACGAGTGCCTGTTCGCGCTGGTAGTCGGCCGCAGCGTCCGCTGTACGGCGGACGAGGGTGCGCAGCAGCAGCACGAAGGCGGGGGCTCCGACGAGGAGCGCGAGTCCGGTCCAGGGGTCGATCAGGAAGAGTCCGACGATCCCCCCGAGGGGGAGCAGAACGCCCGCTACCGCGGTGGCGGCGGTGACCGGGACAGCCGCGGCGTCGGCGGCGTTGGCGGTGAGGCGGGTGGTGAGGTCGCCGGGCGAGACGACCTGTCCGTGGCGTGGTTCGGCCCGGATGACACGGTCGAGTACGGCGGTCCTGAGCCTGGCGGTGAGCATGGCCGTGGTGGTGCCGCCGAGGAGGGCGACGACGGCGTCGAGGAGTACTTCGAGCGCGGTGAGCGCCGCACAGAGCAGCAGGGCGGGCCAGGGGATGCGGCCTTGGGTGACCAGTTGGTCGACGGTGGTGCCGATGGCGGCGGGCAGTGCCACGGCGGCGAGGGCCGCACCCGCCGAGCAGATGGCCACGGCGGCAAGGGGGATACGGCCGGCGCCCAGGAACCGCACGGACGTCGCCGACGGCGGGGAGGTCACCGCTGGCCGACTACCTGTCACGTTGGAGTCCCTTCCGCTGGTGGCCGGGCACCGGCCAGCACGTACGGCCCCGGGCCTGAGGGCCACGGGACCGTACGGATTGCCGAGGGGTGCGGCGGTGAGCGGGTACTTCTACCGCCTCACCCCCCGGCCTGGTGTCACGGGGTGCAGAGAACGACGCTCAGGGAGCTGTACTCGCACACCAGCAGGCTGACCTGGCTACCGGTCTCAACGTCGCCGTACGCAGCCTCTTCCGAGGTCTCCAGGGCCTGAAGGTCGAGAAGCGCCATGATGATTTCCTTCCGTGGGGACGGTTGTTGTCTCATTTGTGCACGGTCCCTGGCAGGGACCGGTCTGTGGGCCGCGGTAGCGGCGGGAGGAACGGCAGGGCCGCGGGGGTGTCCCCGAGCGCGCTGCCGAGGGCGAGCAGACATCCTGCGGTGCCGGTGGCCAGATCCATGGATCTGCGCATCAACTGCTCGCCGGGAAAGGCCAGTCCGCCTGCGTAGGGCATGGCGTGGAGGCCGAGGAGTTCGATGTGGCGGCGGATGACCCGCTGCCTGAGCCCGGGGTCGCCGACGTTGGTTCGGGTGAGCTGGAGGATCAGTCCGGCGACTCCGCGGAACAGCCCGGGTTGGACGTAGAAGGCCGAGCAGAAGGCTGGCTGCATCGCCTGGCGTGCAGCGGCGAACGCTTCGTCCGGTCGGTGGATGAGGTACTCGTCGAGTACCAGTGCCACCCCGGCACTGCCCGCCCCGAGATAGGGCATGGTCCGTTTTCCGTCGATCACCAGGAGTGCGCCCTCGGCGCCGGGTCGACAGCGGCCGAGGTCGCGGTTGAGCGCGGTGGCCGCAAGGTCGAGCAGTTGGGGATCGCCGGTCGTCTCGTAGCGCCGGATGAACAGGAGCGCGAGTCCGGTGGCACCGTGCAGTAGCCCGGTCCGCGGGGAGGGCGGTCCGTTGAGCAGGGCGCGGGCGGCGAGGGCGGTGCAGTGGTCGGCGGTGCCGGCGAGTGCGACGGCTTCCGCACCGGTGGCGGTGCGGGCGAGATCATCGAGGGCCAGGGCGATTCCGGCGTATCCGCCGTGGAGATCCGCCGTGAGCCCTTCGACGGGTTGACGGGCGATCAACTGGGCCAGTTCGGCTGCCTGCTCCGGGTGGCCGAGTCGGCGTAACGTCCAGGCGATGCCCGCCAGGCCGTCGTAGAAGCCGATCGGGGTGCCGGGGGCGGGCTCTTTCGCTCGGGCCAGGAGCCACTCGACGGCGTCGGGACAGGGGGGCGCACCGGTCTCCTGGAGTGCGTAGAGAATGCCGGCTGCGCCGTAGCCGAAGGACTGACCGCCGGCCGGGGAGGCGAACTGGGCGATATCGCCGGGAAAACATCGGTCTTCGCGTTCGGGTGTACAGGAGGCGAGGATGGCGTGGGCCATGGAATCCCGGCTGAGCGGCCACTCCCCCGGGTCGGGTATCCGGGAGGGGAGAGGCACCGGCTGTGGGATCGAGGTGGTGGGCTCGCCGGTCGGGGAGCCGGTCATCGGTTGGGCAGGCGCCGTGGTGGCCGCTGCGGGCCGGGCGGATATCTCGGTGCCCCTCGGTGGGGCCACATCCGAGCGGCTGGCTTGAGCGGTCGCATCCGATGCGATCGACAGGGGTCCGCCGAGCTCTGCGGAGTCCGGTCCGGTGGCTGGCCCCAGGGTGGCGACCGCTGATCTCGGCTGCTCATGGGCGTCGAACGCACCGGGTACGGCGGACAGGGCGGGAGCTTTCGCTCGGGCGACAGCGCCAGCATCGGCTCTGCCGGCGCTTGGCATCGCGGTGTCCGCCGCCATCCCTGCCGTGGTGACCGTGTCGGCCGTCTCGGTCTGTTCGGTCGGCTCGATACCGCGCAGGATCTCGGTCACCGCCGGGCGGAGCTCTTCTTCGGTCACCGGGAAGATTCGTGTCATGTCCCGTACCAGCCGGGTGACTTTGCCGCGGTCGATCGCGAAGAGGGTGGTCAGCGGAAGTAGCAGCGCCAGGCGTAGGCAGGCCAGCGCATAGCGGTCGATGTCCACTCCGCGCCGGTCGGCGGGGGCGACGAAGGCGGGGTTGGCCACGATCTGACGGCGTTGTTCGGAGGCGAGGGACGCAGCCTCGAAGTCGAGGAGGACCACTCTGGACTCGTCCTCGGAGACCATCACATTGCTCATGTGGAGATCGCTGATGACCACACCGCGCTCATGCACCGCTTGTACGGCACGCTCCACCAGCCCGTACATCCGCCGGGCCCACTCCGCGTGCTCGGCGAGCTGCTCGGGTGTGGGGTTGGAGTTGGAGAGTGGGAATCGACGGGCGAACACGGTGTTGAGGGTGGTGCCCGGCACATGTTCCAGGGTGAGGAAGTGATGGCCGGCGACCTCGAAGGTGCCGTGCAACCTCGGTATGCAGTCGAGTCCGGCCAGCTGCTCCAGCGCGGTGCGCTCTCGTTCGAGGCGAGCGACGGCATCGGCTCCATCGGCGGCCAGACCGGCGTGCGGACGGGCCTCCTTGAGCACGACGTCCTCGCCGCTGCGGGGGTCACGCGCTCGGTAGACTCCGCCGCCGTTGGAGAAGTGGAGCGCACCACTGATCTCGTACGGCATGTCGTCCATGCCGACGCTGGTGCGGGCTTCGAGGTAGGGCGCCAGGAACGCGGGCGGCGTCACCCACTCGGGGATGCGCAGGGACGGTCCGCGCGGATCGGGGACCAGGGTGCCCGATGGATCGGCCACCGCAGGCACCAGCCGACCGTCGGGCCCGGTGCAAAAGCGCGGGGCGAAGGCCCCGTACCGCACATGCACCGGTCCGTCGGCGCAGCGTAGGTCGCTGAGGATGTACGGTCCCTCTTCGCCGTCCAGCAGTTCCATCAGATCGCCGCACACCTCGGGGAAGCTCTCCTCCGAGTGCGGATAGACCGTGATGAACTTGCCGCTGCCGGCACGGTCCGCGTACTTCGCGTTGCGCAGCAGGAGCAGGGGCGGGGAGGGGATGAACTTCACCGGCAGACGGCGGGCGACGCAGTAGTCGAAGACCCGCCGCAAGATGGATTCGGCGTTGTTGAGCGTGGCGGAGATGTGGATCTTCCAGCCCTGCTGCGGTATCCGCAGCCCCATCGGGCTGTACGAGAGCCAATCGCCGCGGCGGGAACGGTCCCACCCCTCGGGAGCGACCTCACGGGCCGGTCCGTAGTACCCGCTCTGTGCGTCCGAAGCGGCGGTGGGGGCATCGGAACCGCTGGGCGAGCGGTGGGGTACGTCGTAGAAATCGCGATCCGCAGAACAGTACGTGGCGTACTCGGGGTTCACGGTTTCTCCTTTCCCGCTCGTTGCCGGTCTCGACATGACTGAAGGTGTCATGCGGGGCCGGCGGGCGAACAGTCGCTGCTGTCACCAGTCGCGCGTGAGCGCATATATGCAATTCGCATGCCCGCCGCATGGCCGTGTACTGCGCTGTTGCGTGCGCGAAGCACAGGCAAGGGGTCGTACCAGGTGCGTCGCACATCCCTGGGGACACGGATGGGGCGGCTCGCCCTCAGGCCTCTCGGGCGCGCGCCCGCGCGCTGTGAAGCGGAGGCGAGGGGAACCCGGCACCACGGTCATCCTGCGCGGCGCGGCGCCGACCAGACGGCGGACAGGATGTTCTTCCGGGACGAAATCCCAGCTCAGAGCCCCGAAATACCGGACATCCGGCCCCCCTTGGGGCTCGCCTCAAACCATCATCAGAAACATTAGGTTAGGCTAAGCTAAGTTCCTGTCGGCGGAGCTGGCGCACACACCGTGTCACCAGCGATCGGAAGAGAAGACTCCTGAGATGACTTTCCGCGTGGCTGTGGCAGGCGCGAGTGGTTACGCCGGGGGTGAGATCCTGCGGCTCCTGGCGGCCCACCCGGAGGTGGAGATCGGCGCCCTCACCGGGCACAGCAGTGCGGGCCGCCCCCTGGGTGCAGTACAACCCCAACTGTCGTCGCTCGCCGGGCGAGCACTCGTCCCCACCACGGCCGACGCACTCGCCGGACACGATGTGGTCTTCCTCGCGCTCCCGCACGGTCAATCCGCGGCACTCGCCGGTGAAGTGGGTGGCAGCGCACTGATCGTGGACTGTGGTGCGGACTTCCGACTGCGCGATCCAGTCGCCTGGGAGAGGTTCTACGGTTCGCCCCACGCGGGCACCTGGCCCTATGGACTACCCGAACTCCCCGGGGCGCGCGCCGGCTTGTGGGGGACCCGGCGGATAGCCGTGCCCGGTTGCTACCCGACCGCCGTCACCCTGGCGCTCTTCCCCGGCTATGCGGCCGGGCTGCTGGAGCCCGAGGCCGTGATCGTCGCGGCGAGCGGCACCTCGGGGGCGGGCCGTTCCCTCAAACCCCAGCTGCTGGGCTCCGAGGTGATGGGCTCCATGGCTCCCTATGGAGTGGGCGGCGGACATCGGCACACCCCCGAGTTGGTGCAGAACCTCTCCGACGCGGCGGGCGAGTCGGTGACGGTCTCCTTCACACCGACCCTGGCCCCGATGTCCCGCGGCATCCTCGCCACCTGCTCGGCCCGGCTGCGCCCGGGCGCCGAGGCGGACGAACTACGGGCCGCCTACGAGAAGGCGTTCGCAGCCGAACCGTTCGTCACGCTCCTCCCACCCGGCCTATGGCCCGCGACCTCGGCCGTGGTCGGTTCCAACAGCGCCCACGTACAGCTGGCGGTGGATGAGAACGCCGGGCGGCTGATCGCCGTCAGTGCGATTGACAACCTCACCAAGGGCACCGCGGGTGGTGCGGTGCAGAGCATGAACATCGCCCTGGGGCTGCCGGAGACCCTGGGTCTGCCCATGAATGGAGTCGCTCCGTGAGCGTGACCGCTGCCCGGGGATTCCTTGCGAGCGGTGTGGCCGCCGGCATCAAGGAGTCCGGCGAGTTGGATCTCGCGCTGGTGGTGAACAGCGGCCCGTCCTATGCGGCGGCCGGGGTGTTCACCCGCAATCGAGTGCAGGCGGCTCCGGTGCGCTGGTCGCGGCGGGTCCTACGACGGGGCCGGACGGCGGCCGTGGTCCTCAACTCCGGCGGTGCCAACGCCTGTACGGGCCGGCCGGGCGATGAGGACACCCGGCGCGGCGCCGAGTTGACCGCACAGGCTCTGGGGCTGCGTACGGACGATGTGGCGGTCTGCTCCACCGGTCTGATCGGAGTGCGACTGCCGATGGACCGGCTCGCGACCGGGATCGGCGAGGCCACCGAGCGGTTGCGGCCGAGCGGTGGCATGGACGCCGCCGCGGCGATCAGGACCACCGACTCGGTGCGCAAGACCGCCGAGGTGTCGGGGCCGGACTGGACGGTCGGGGGGATGGCCAAGGGCGCCGGGATGCTCGCCCCAGGGCTGGCGACGATGCTGGTGGTGCTCACCACGGATGCCGATGTCGACGCCGACGTCCTGGACGCGGTGTTGCGGGACGCGGTGCGGACGACCTTTGACCGGGTCGATTCCGATGGCTGTATGTCCACCAATGACACGGTGCTACTGCTGGCTTCGGGTGCGTCCGGTGTGATCCCCGAGGCGGCCGCCTTCGCGCAGGCGGTCCACACGGTCTGCCTTGACCTCGCACGGCAGCTCATCGCCGATGCCGAAGGGGCGTCCAAGGAGATCGAGGTGGAGGTGGTGGGCGCCGCGTCCGAGGAGGACGCCGTCACCGTCGGCCGGTCGGTCGCGCGGAATAACCTGCTGAAGTGCGCTCTGCACGGACAGGACGCGAACTGGGGCCGGGTGCTCTCCGCGATCGGCACCACCGACGCGGTGTTCGACCCCGATCAACTCGATGTGGCGATCAACGGCGTCTGGGTCTGTCGCGACGGAGCGGCGGGCGAGTCCCGGGAGAAGGTCGATCTGTCCGGGCGCCAGATCACCCTGACGATCGATCTGCGCAGTGGGCAGGAGTCCGCGGTGATCTGGACCAATGACCTGACCGCCGAGTACGTCCACGAGAACAGCGCGTACAGCTCATGAGCGAAGCGGGCACGACGACCGCACCGGCGGACCCCGCCAAGCCGCCGCCCCGACCGCCCGTCCCTCCCCTCGGCTCGACTCCACGGGCCCGTACGGTGATCGAGGCGCTGCCGTGGCTTGAGGCGTTCCAGGGCCGGGTCGTGGTGATCAAGTTCGGTGGCAACGCCATGGTGGACGAGGAGCTGAAACGGGCTTTCGCACAGGATGTGGTCTCGCTGCGGTACGCGGGGCTGCGGCCTGTCGTGGTGCACGGCGGTGGACCTCAGATCAGCTCGCTGCTCCATCGCCTCGATCTGGAGGTCCGGTTCGCGGCCGGTCTGCGGGTGACGACACCGGAGATCATGGATGTCGTCCGGATGGTGCTGGCCGGACAGGTGCAGCGGGAGATCGTCGGGCTCATCAACGCCCATGGTCCGTTCGCGGTGGGAATGACGGGCGAGGACGCCCACACGCTGACCGCGGTACGCCGCCCGGCGTGGGTGAACGGCGAGCCGGTGGACATCGGCCTGGTCGGCGATATCGTGCGCGTCGATCCGGACACCTTGGGGGCCCTGCTCGATCGCGGGCGCATCCCCGTGGTGTCACCGATCGCACGTGGCGACGACGGCCAGACGTACAACATCAACGCCGATCTCGCGGCGTCCGCGCTGGCCGTCGCGCTCAACGCGGAGAAGTTGGTGATGCTCACCGATGTGGAAGGCGTGTACTCCCACTGGCCCGAGAGCACCGACGTCATCGAGCGGCTGACAGCCGGAGCGTTGGAGGAACTGCTGCCCACACTGGCCAGTGGGATGGTCCCGAAGATGGAGGGCTGTCTGCGGGCGGTACGCGCGGGTGTGCGGATGGCGCATGTGCTGGACGGGCGGGTACCGCACTCGCTCCTGCTTGAGGTCTTCGCCGACGACACCACCGGCACGACGGTGGTCCCCGACGATGCCCCGCACCCAGGGGCCCAGGAGTCCCGGCACGGCGGTTCCCATCAGTACGCCCACGCTCCGGGGAACGCGGGGAGCGGCGGATGACCGCGGACACGACGTGGAGCGCCGGCCCCCAGGGAGCGTCCCGGCGCGGTGGTACGGCGGAGCTCACCGAGCGCTGGCGGGCCGTGATGATGGACAACTACGGCACCCCCGCCATGGCCCTGGTCCGCGGGGAAGGCAGTGCCGTGTGGGACGCGGACGGCATGGCGTATCTGGACTTCACCGGTGGTATCGCGGTCAACGCGCTGGGACACGCGCATCCGGCGATCGTACGGGCGGTGAGCGAACAGGTCGCCCGGCTGGCGCATGTCTCCAATCTCTTTGTGGCCGAGCCACCGGTGGCACTGGCGGAGCGGCTTCTGCGGCTCGCCAACCGGGACGGGCGGGTCTTCTTCGCCAACTCGGGCGCGGAGGCCAATGAGGCCGCGTTCAAGATCGCCCGCAGAACGGGCCGGCCCCAACTGGTCGCCGCCGAAGGCGGCTTCCACGGTCGGACCATGGGCGCACTGGCTCTGACCGGACAGCCCGGCAAGCGTGAGCCGTTCCTCCCGCTACCGGGCGAGGTGACCTATGTACCGTTCGGTGACACCGAAGCCCTGCGGGCCGCGGTCACTGACCGGACGGCAGCCGTCATCGTCGAGCCCGTCCAGGGCGAGGCGGGCGTGGTGCCCGCACCGCCCGGGTATCTACGGGCGGCCCGGGACATCACCCGCGCCAGCGGCTCGCTGCTGATGCTGGACGAGGTGCAGACCGGGATCGGACGCACCGGGCACTGGTTCGCCCACCAGGCGCACCCCGGGGTCGACCCGGATGTGGTGACCCTGGCCAAGGGCCTCGGCGGCGGGCTGCCGATAGGGGCGGCCCTCGCCTTCGGGCCGGCGGCCGATCTCCTGGCACCCGGTCAGCACGGTTCGACGTTCGGCGGCAATCCGGTGGCCTGCGCCGCCGCTCTCGCCGTACTGGACACCATCGAGAACGATGGGCTGTTGGCACACACCGAGGCGATGGGTGCACGGCTTCGCCGCGGCATCGAAGCGGTTGGCCATCCACTGGTACGGCGGGTACGGGGTGCAGGACTGCTGCTGGCCATCGTGTTCGACGAGCCGGTGGCACCGCGGGTGCAGGAGTCGGCGCGGGAGGCGGGCTTCCTGGTGAACGCCGTCAACCCGACGACCGTGCGGCTCGCGCCGGCGTTGACCGTCTCGGCCGACGAGGTGAACGCACTGGTGGCGGCGCTGCCCACCATCTTCGGCTGAACTCCCCCCACTCCCCACCCCATCACCCATGGGCCACCGCACCGAGTAAGGATGAACATGCCGGCAGGGCACGCGAGCATCGCACAGCGGGAGACCCCCACCGAGGATCTGGTGGGCATAGGCTTCGGCCCGGCCAACCTCGCACTGGCCATCGCCATCGAGGAGCACAACAGCAACTGCGCGCCGGATCGTGTGCTGCGGTCGGCGTTCGTGGAACGGCAGACCGGGTTCGGCTGGCACCAGGGGATGCTCCTCGAAGGGGCGACCATGCAGGTGTCCTTTCTGAAGGACCTGGTCACCATGCGGGACCCCGGCAGCCGCTTCACCTTTCTGCGCTATCTCCACGAGCGTGGTCGACTCGCCGACTTCATCAACCAGAAGAGCTTCTTCCCCACCCGGGTGGAGTTCCACGACTATCTCGCCTGGTGCGCGGCCAGCTTCGGGAACCAGGTGTCCTACGGCAGCGAGGCGATCGCCGTACGCCCGGTGCAGCACAACGGCCGGGTGGGAAGCCTCGATGTGGCCCTACGGGAGGCCGACGGCCCATCGGGCGGCACCGAGCAGGTGGTGCGGGCCCGCAACATCGTGCTGGGCACCGGGCTCCGCGCCCAACTGCCCGAAGGGGTCTTCGCCGGTGAGCACGTCTGGCACAACCGCGATCTGCTGTTCCGGGCCAAGGAGTTGAAGGAGCGCCCCCACCGGCGGTTCACCGTGGTGGGCGCGGGCCAGTCGGCGGCGGAAACGGCGGACTACCTCTATCGCACCTTCCCCGACGCCGAGGTGTGCGCGGTCTTCACCCGCTACGGCTACAGCCCGGCCGACGACAGCCCCTTCGCCAACCGGATCTTCGACCCGTCCGCCGTGGACGACTTCTACGACGCCCCCGAGGACGTCAAGCGCGCGCTGCTCGAATACCACGGCAACACCAACTACTCGGTGGTGGACTGCGATCTGATCGAGGAGCTCTACCGAACGGTCTACCAGGAGAAGGTGGCCGGCACCGAGCGGCTGCGCATACTGCGGACCACCGCCCTCACCGGGGTGGAGGAGATCGCCCGGGGCGCCCGCGCCGTGGTGACCTCGCTGACCACGGGCGAGCGATCCACCCTGGACTGCGACGCGGTGGTGTTGGCCACCGGGTACCGGCCCCGCGACCCCCGTGAACTCCTCGGACCGCTGGCCGAGCACTGCCTGACGGACAGCCAGGGTCGGCTGCGCATCGATCGGGACCACCGTCTGCTGATGGACGACCAGGTCAAGGCCGGGGTCTACCTCCAGGGCGCCGCCACGGAACACACCCATGGGATCACCTCGTCGCTGCTGTCCACGCTCGCGGTGCGATCCGGTGAGATCCGTGATTCGCTGCTGCGCCGCACACACGGCAGGGCGCTGGCACCGGCCGTCGGCGTTGTCCTGTCGGGCGACGTGCCCTTCCCCGCCGCGTTGGACACCGAGGCGGTCACCGCCCCTTCCGGCCGTTGACCCCACCGCCTGTACCAGGCCCTCAGGAAGGCGAGCGAGATGTCCCACGCGACCCTCACCACCGAACGACCACTGGAACTCACGGCGGCGCAGGCGCACGTTCTCGCCGCTCAGTGCGCCGACCCCAACCATGCGGCCTACAACGTGGGCCAGTACATCGAGTTGACGGGCCCCGTCGATCCCGATGTGCTCCAGGACGCGCTTCGCCACACCCTGGGTGAGGCGCCGGGACTGCACTTGCGCCTACGCGACATGGGCGGGCGGCTCCTTCAGGAACCCGTCCCCTTCGACGCGGCGCACTGGCGACTGCGCCGGCTCGACACCACCGGCGCGGCCGATCCCACGGCGGCCGCCGTGGAAATCGCCCGCGAGCAGTTGGCCTGCCCGCCGCGCATGGATCTCCTGGTGGTGGACGATCGCGACGCGGCCCGGCGATCGGCGGCGCCCGCCCTCATGGGGGCGGTACTGGTGCGGGTGGGCCACCATCGTCATCTGCTCTTCCAGTACTTCCACCAGTTGGCGGTGGACGGATACGGGGTCACGCTGCTGACCCGCCGTATCGCCGAGGTCTACACCGCCCGAATGCGCGGTACGCCGCTGCCGGACTCCCCCTTCACCCAGGTCTCCGCGCTGGTGGCGGCGGAACGCTCCTACCGCGAGTCCCCGCAGTACGGCATCGACCGGGCGCACTGGGCGGCTCGTTACGCCGATGGGCCGCGGCCCACTTCGTTCCTGCCCGCGAGTGCCCCGCCGTCCGACACCGTCCTACGGCACACGATCGTCCTCGACCGGCGGACTTCCCTGGCGATCTCGGCCACGGCTGACGCCTCACGCGCCACCTGGGCCGAGGCCGTCACGGCCGCGGTCGCGGTCCAACTCCATCTGGACACGGGCACCCAGGACGCGGTGCTCGCCCTCTATGCCATGGCCCGGTCCGGCCCCGGCACCCTGCGCGTCCCCGGCATGGCCGTGAACACCCTGCCCGTACGGGTGGCCCTCGACGGCGGCGACACCTTCGGGACGCTGCTGGTGCGTACGGCGGCGGAGTTCGCGGCGATCCGTGCCCATCAACGCTTCCGGGGCGAGACGATCGCCCGTGAGCTCTGGCCGGGGCAGCTCTGGCGCGGTCGGGAGGACGGACGGCTGCCCGGGCCGCTGCTCAACCTGCGGCCGTTCGACACCGAGGTCGACTTCGCCGGAGTGCCGGGGCATGTCGTGACGCTCGCATCGGGGCCGGTGGATGGGCTCTCCCTCTCCGCTGTGCGGTACGCGGACGGCAGGCTCAGACTCGACTTCGACGGCAACCCGGCACTCTACGACGACGATTCCCTCACCCGGCACGCCCGACGGTGCACCGAGATCCTTGGGCGGCTGTGCGCCGAACCGGAACGGTCCATCGCCACACTCACCCTGTCCGATGAGCTCGGGAGCGCCCAGCCGCCCAAGCCCGACGGAGCTCTGACCACGGCGGTGGACCGCTCGCCACTGGTTGAACGGGAAGAAGAGCGGGGCGAGCTACCGCTGCTGCCCTGCGCGCACCGGCTTCGGGACGCGGGCGCGGCGATGGGGCGGCTCTCGGATTCGACGCTCTGGGAGGTCCCGGCGGGGCTGTCGGCGTCGGCGCTGCGAGCGGCGGTGGCTCGGCTGGCGCGAGTCCATCCCGCGCTGCGGCTTCGGCTGCACCGTGTCGATGGGGTGAGCGAGCTGTGGACCCAGGAGGTGCTGCCATCGGCGGTGGCACCGGCGGTGGTCGATCCCACGACGGTACGCCGAGTGGATACGAGCTCGCTCGTCGCTGCCGAGCTGTCCGGCCGGATCGCGGTGGAGGCACGGCGAGCGGTCGCGGCGCTCGATGTCTGGGCGGGTGCGGTACTGCGCGCCGTCTGGTTCGACGCGGGGCCGGCAAGGCCCGGCAGACTGCTGCTGGTGGCCCACCGGTGCTCGGTGGATGACATCTCCTGGCAGCTACTCGTTCCCCAACTCGCCAGCCTGCACGCGGCCCTTCAGGAGGGGCACGAGCCGCCCGGTCTGGCAACCGCAGGGCTGCGGAGCTGGTCGGAGACCCTGCTCAGGGAGGCCCATGGCCGCCAGCGCACACAGGAGATGCCCTACTGGTTGTCGCTCTTCGACCCACCGCCGCCGATCGCGACACCACAAGGGAGAACGCCCTCCCAGGGGGTTTCGAGAGTCGGCCCCGAACTGCTGACCACGGTGGCCACCACAGCCACCACCGGCGGAGCCGCCGACGCATTGGACGGCGCCGTACTCACCGCGCTCGCCCTGGTGGCGGCGGATGAACCCCGGCTCCACGGCGACGATCGCGGTCCCGGGCTCCTCCTGGAACGGGAGGTCCCCGACCCGGCGCGGCCGCCCCACACCATCGGCTGGCTCACCACGGTCCACCCGATCCGTATCGCACCGCCCGGACCCGTTCCCACCGCGGGGGTGAGCGCTGAGCAGGCCGCGCCGGCCCTGCGACACACGGCCGGGGCCCTGGCCTCCGTACCGGGGGGCGGTCGGGGCTATGAGCAGCTGCGTCATCTCAACCCCCAGTCGGCCGCGCTTCTCGCCCGAACGCCACGGGCGCTGGTCCGCTATCGGCGCCGCACGGACGCGCAGGCCCCGGGTGGTGTGCCGGGGTGGGCGCCTGCCCCGGCCGCTGAACGGGCCGCGCTCCACCCGGCACCGGCCGCGCCGCCCATCACCGGCCCGGTGGAACTGACCGCGACTGTCTCATCCGCTCGGTCAGCGGCCGGGTCGTGTGTGACGCTGCGTTGGCGCTGGTCGGGGGCGCTCTTCACGGATGAAGAGGCCCGACTGCTCACCGCGCGGCTCACCGAGATGATCGCGGACTTCCTCACGACGAACCGCAACACCCTCTACAGCTAGGAGAGATCACCATGACCGCGACCAACCCCTTCGAGGATGCCGACGGACGGTACTTCGTCCTGGTCAACGCGGAGAACCAGCACTCGCTGTGGCCTGCGTTCGCGGAGGTCCCCGCGGGATGGACCGTCGTCCACGGCGAGGACTCCAAGGACGGCTGCGCCCAGTACGTGGACACCCACTGGACGGATATGCGCCCGGCGAGCCTGGTCGCGAGGTCCTGAGCTCCGTCCGGGTGGACGTCTGCCGGGCCTGATGATTGCCATCAGGCCCGGCGGTCGGCGTGCCGGGAGGTCGGTGGTGCGGCCCGGCCCCGCGCGGGCTGCATCGGTCGGGCGGTGAAGCGCGGGACTTCTCAGGTGGAAAGGATGCGGGCGAGCACGGTGGAACCGCGTCGGGGGTCGAGCGCGCCCACCCAGGCCCGGGGCGCGAGTCCAGGGTCCACCGGAGTGAAACCATGGCGGAGAAACAGCGCACCGCCGCCCGTGGTCGCGGTGAAAACGGCTCGCAGCGAGCGCGCCGAGGCATGTGCCAGGGCCGCCCGCAGCAGTCCGGACCCCACTCCCTGTCCCTGACTGGTGGGTGCGACACAGAAGTTGTAGAGCACTCCGCTGGGCCCGGTGGGCTCATCCGGATAGTCCCGCAGCCCCAGACAGCCGGCGAGCGCGCCCCTGGGGAGGTCCGCGACAAAGAAGTCCGCGGCATCGGCGGAGTACCGGCCGAGGGTTCTCTCCCGTAGGGCGCCGCAGGGGAAGAACTGCTGGGACAGGGTGTGCAGGGCCACTGCGTCCAGGTGGTTTGCCTGCCGCGCTGAAGAGTGCGCGGACTGGACGGCGGGACGCGGCAGGGCCGTGGTCAATGGGTTCCCTCTCCTCGGTCCTGCCCGATGTCTTGGGGGTGCGGCTACGCGCACACGGACACCACACCAGCAGGCCGGCGACACTTAGGCAAGGCTTGCCTAAGCCATGACTAGATTACGACATGGCGCTCGACCGCCCCCCACCACCTCTACCACCGGGGCCAGTTGGCGCGGGCCAAGGGAGCCGGACCCGCGTCCACCGGCTTGACTTAGGCCAACCCGAGAAGGTTAGGTGAGCCTAACCTAACTCCGCTGATGGGTCGCGGAGTCCAGTCAGGGGAGAGGATCACCGACGATGGCCGACACGGCCCATCAGCAGACCGTAGAACCGGAACCCCTCGGGCCGGGCGTCTTCACCCCGGAGCGCCTGAAACGCGATGTCGCCGAGATGCTGTACGTCGAACCCGACGACGTACTGGCCACCGAGAGCCTCCTCGACCAGGGACTCGACTCCATCCGGCTGATGACCCTGGTCGAGAACTGGCGCGCCGACGGCGCCCGGATCAGCTTTGTCGAACTCGCCGAGCGACCCACCCTCAACGAATGGGCCGAGCTGTTGGGCAGCGACGCCTGACGGCGCTCCCCCAGCACGCCAGAGGGGCGATGGACAGAGTAGGCCCGAAGTGGCTCCGACGCCGCCAGCGCCGACCGTCCCACCCTGGTTTCGGCCGCATCACCGCTCGGCGACTCAGGACGGCCACCCACCGTAGGGGCCCATGCCCCATCGGGAGCAACTGGGCGGTCCGGTCGAGCGGGCAGCACACCCCCGGACCTCGGCGACGCGGCCGGGTCCCAGCGCAGGGCACCAACGGAGGAAGACAGACCATGGGTGAGAGGCTGCGGGCCGAAGGCCTGACGCTGGCCTACGACCGTCGCATTGTGGCCGAGCAGTTCGGCGTCGGCATTCCCGAGGGTTCGCTGACGGTGATCGTCGGCCCCAACGCCTGCGGAAAGTCGACGTTGCTGCACGCCCTCGCCCGTGTCATCAAGCCGCGGAAGGGTGTCGTCGTCCTTGATGGACGGCCCATCGGCACAATGCCTTCCAAGGAGCTCGCCCAGCGTCTGGGACTGCTTCCCCAGTCGCCGACCAACCCGGACGGCATCACCGTCGCGGATCTGGTGGCACGGGGGCGCTTCCCCTACCAGAAACTACTCCGCCAGTGGTCGGCCGAGGATGACACCGCCGCCCTGAACGCTCTCCACGCCACCGGTGTGGCCGACCTCGCCCACCGGCTCGTGGATGAACTCTCCGGTGGTCAGCGGCAGCGGGTCTGGCTCGCCATGGCCCTGGCCCAGGAGACACCGGTCCTGCTCCTCGACGAGCCGACCACCTTCCTCGACCTGGCCCATCAGGTCGATGTGCTCGACCTCTGCGCCGAACTGCGCGAAGAGCAGGGGCGAACCGTGGTCGCGGTGCTGCACGACCTCAACCACGCCTGCCGCTACGCGACCCATCTCATCGCCATGCGCGCCGGCGGGGTCGTTGCCGAAGGCCCACCCGCCGACATCGTCACCGCCGATCTGGTGGCGGAGGTCTTCGGGCTGCGCTGCCGAATCATCACCGACCCCGAGACCGGAACCCCGCTGGTGCTGCCGCTGGCCCGACGGTCCCGCCGGGGCGCGCCTGCCGGCGATCCCACCGACAGCTCTCCAGCGAAGGCCACGGACCAGCCCATGGACCACGCAAGCGACCCGCGCCCGGGCGCTGAATCGACGCCCGACCGCGCCCCGACGGGAGTGCCCCGTGCCAGCGCGTGACTACCTCCTCGACATCGAACCCCTGCGCACCAGCAAGGACTTCCGCTCCATCTTCATCGCGCGGGTGGTGTCGCTCTTCGGCCTCGGTATGGCGAGTGTCGCGCTGGCGGCCCAGGTCTACGCTCTGACCGATTCCATCTTCCAAGTGGCCGTGACCAGCATGATCATGAGCATCACGGTGCTGATCGGCTCCCTCTGGGGCGGCGTCATGGCCGACCGGATGGACCGGAAGCGAATCATCGTCTACGCCCGTGGCGCCGCCGCCTTCGCCTTCGCCGGTCTCGCCTGGAACGCCCTTTCGCCCGACCCGAAGGTGTGGGTGATCTTCCTCTGTGTGGCGTGGGACGGTGTGGCGACCGGTGTCAGTGTCACGGCGCTGATGGCGGTCGCCCCCACCCTGGTCCGCCCCGATCAGCTGCCCGCGGCCGGTGCGTTGATCTCCCTCACCGGTGAAATCGGCTCCATCGCGGCCCCCCTGCTCGGTGGTGTGCTGCTGGCGCTGTCCGGACCGGGTCCCGTGTTCGCCTTCGCCGCGGCGACCACGGCCGTCACCACCTTCCTGATCTCCCGGATACGGCCGCTGCCGCCGGTTCGGGATGACGACGAGGACGACGAGGAGGACACCGGCTCCCCGTTGGTGGCCTTCAAGTACGCCTGGCGCAACAAGGTCCTTGGAGGGTTGCTGACACTGGGCGGGGTGACGGCTCTCTTCACCATGCCCGTGGTGGTGTTCCCCGCGATGGTCGACAAGAAGTTCGGCGGTGGAGAGGTCATGTTGGGCCTCCTCTACACCGCGTCCGCGGTGGGATCGGTCATCGTCTCCGCCACCAGCGGTTGGCTCACCCGGGCCGCACGACCCGGCCGGCTGCTGCTGGGAGCCGCCTTCGTCGGCGGCCTCTCCATGATCGGTTTCGGGCTCAGTGGCAACATCGCCGTCGCCGTGGTGATGCTCGCCATCGGCGGCGCCGCCGGCACGGTGTACGAGATCCTTGAGTACGCGCTGGTCCAGCACAACACCCCCGATCGGCTGCGTGGGCGCATCGTCAGCGTCATCACCACCCAGGACACCTCAGGGGACATCGTCGGCGATGCCGAAGTCGCGCTGATCGCCAAGTGGTTCAGCCCGTCCGGGGCAGCAGTCGTCAATGGGGTGATCTGTGCGTTCGCCGCCGTGGCCATCGCGGTTGCCGTACCAGGGCTCCGCAAGGCAACGCTGCCCAAGGAAGCCTGGGACGACGATGACGATGACGGCGACGGCACCGCTCCCGACGGCTCCCCCGCCCCGGGCGAGGGCGGCGGGCTGACCACCGCCGTCGAGAGCGTTCGTCCGGTCAGCGGCTGAGCGTTGCGCACACCGACCCAGCAGCCGCGATCTACGCACACCCGCACTTCCCGCAGGCTTCCGCCAGCGCGCAGACCGAACAGGACCTGCGCCCGGACCGAGAAAGGCAGCACCCTCATGTTCCGTACCCGTGTGCACGCGACCTCCACCGCGCGTTTCCCGGGCAACCGGCTACACCGGCTACGCAGAGCCGCCGCCGGTCTGGTCGCGGCGGTCGCCAACGGGCTCACTGCTTCCTGCTCCAGCACGGCGGACGGCGACTCGGTCGCCTCGCCTAAGGGCGGCAAGCCCGCCACCCCTACGGCGGGGACCCCCGATCGACCGGTGAAGACGCCGGCGAAACCGCAGCGCGTCATCGGTCTTTCCTATGCCTCGACGTGGATGCGGGACGCGGGAGTCTCCATGGTCGGTGCCACCGACATCGATGAGGGTGCCCTCTCGGCCGAGCACCGGGCCGCGGTCAAGAAGACGACCATCGTCGGTGAGGGGAACGAGCTGAACTCCGAGAAGATCGCTCCCCTCACTCCGGATCTGATCGTGATCTCCGCGCCAGGACACACGGCCTTCAACATCGGCACGTTGAAGCCCGTCGCCCCCGTTCTCCCCTTCCCCATCGAAAACCCCGATGAGCTGCTGCCCACCTCGCTCAGGGTGATCGACGCCCGCGGAAAGGCAGCGGAGGGAGCGGAGTTCAAGGAGACCTACAGGGGCGGACTCACCAGGATCAGGAGCACCTACGCCCAGCAGCTGGCCAAAACCGACTGGGCGATCGTGAACTCGGGCGAAGCGGGCAAGTTCTCCGTCTACACCGAGAAGTCCTGGCTCGGCGTGGTCACTCAGGACGCCGGCGCGCGGTTCGACCCCCTACCCGGGGCCCCGAAGGGCGAGTTCTCGTACGACCTGTCCTTCGAGGAGATCGGCAAGCCGAAGGACGCCGACGTCATTCTGGTCGACGGTGACGTCCCGGGCGGTGCGCCGGTGGCCGAGACGAAGTGGCCGACGGCGCGGAGGAACTGGACGACCCCCAAGGCCAATCAGAACAGACAGGTCCATCCGGTGGCCGGCTTCTTCGTCAGCCGGTACCACGAGGGCGGCGGGATCCCCGATCGGTTCGAGCAGACCCCGAAGCCACTCCCGTAGACCGGGCGGGGGTGCGTCGCTCCGGACGGTCGACGCACCCCTCGCCCCTGACCGTCCGGGAGCCGGCCGGATCTTGGCCCAGCTGCCGGGCCCGGCCGGTTTCGGCAGCACCACTCCGCCGTCCCCGGCCTGCCGCACTCCCCCGCCGTCTTCTCCGCGCTCCGGCTCTCTTCGCCGATCAGCCGTATCCACGGCCCTCCTCGACCAGCCGCGTCCGACCCCAGGAGCTAGATCCCATGACCGAGCGTGCTTCCCAGCGCCTTCCCCTCACCGGGGCCCAGACGGGTGTCTGGTACGGCCAGCGGCTCGACCCCCAATCTCCCGTCTACAACGTCGGCCAGTACGTCGAGATCGATGGCGCGGTTGACGGCACCCTGTTCGAGCGCGCGCTACGGCAGATGGTCGCCGAGACCGAGGCGCTGACCGTGCGCTTCGAGGAGACCTTCGAGGGAGCCCATGACGAGGGCGGCCAGCCGCGCCAGCTGCTGGTGGCCCAACCCGATTGGCCCGGCCTTGAGATCGTCGACCACGCGGCCGCCTCCGACCCCACCGCATCGGCGCTGGCCCTGATGCGTGCCGACATGGACTCCCCGGCCGACCCCGCGACCGAACCGCTGTTCGCCTTCGCGCTGCACATCGTCGGCCCCGATCGCACACTGTGGTACCAGCGTGCCCATCACATCGCCCTGGACGCCTATGGCTTCTCCCTCATCAGCCGCCGCGCCGCCGAGATCTACACAGCTCTGGTCCGCGGTGATGAGCCGGCGCCCAACCCGTTGGGATCGCTTGCCTCCGTGGTCGGGGAGGAACGTGCCTACCGGAGTTCCGAGCGGTGGAGCGAAGACCGCGACTACTGGCGCTCCCGCCTCGCGGACCGTCCCGAACCCGAACCGCTCAGCGGGGCCGCCTTCCCCGCCTCGCACACCTTCCTCCGCGAGACCGCCACCCTCTCCCCGCAGACGACCGCAGGACTACTGTCGATCGCCCGGACCGCCCGCGCCAGCTGGGCCGATGTGGTGACCGCTGCCTTCGCCGCCTATCTGCACCGCTCCACCGGCAGCCGCGACATCCTCCTCTCCCTGCCCGCCATGGCCCGCTTGGGCTCCGTCGCGCTCAAGGTCCCGTCGATGGTGGTCAATGTGCTGCCACTGCGCGTATCCGTCCGCCCCGATGCCCCGCTGTCCGAACTGGCAGCCGCCGTCGCCGGCGATGTCCGGGCACTGCGCCGCCATCAGCGCTACCGCGCCGAGGACATCCGACGCGATCTCGGCCTGGTCGGCCGGGAGCAGGGCCTCCTCGGCCCCATGGTCAACGTCAAGGCGTTCGACAACGCCCTCGACTTCGCCGGCTCGCCCGGCACCGTGCACAACGTCGCGGCAGGACCCGTCGACGACATCACTCTCGGTCTCTACCACGATGCCGCAGACGGGCGCATACGCTGTGAGTTCGACGGCAACCCCCATGCCTACGACGCTACGACGCTGGCCGCCCGCTGCGCGGAGTTCGCCCACTTCCTCGCCGAAGCCGCGGCGGCCCCGGAGCACACTCCCATCGGCAGACACGATCTGCTGCCCGCCGCCGCTCGGGCGACGGTGATCCACGAGTGGAACGCCACCGACCACAACACCACCGACCACACGGTCATCGACGCGTTCGACCAGCAGGTCAAGACCCATAGCGGGCTGCCCGCTGTCATCGCGGGTGACACCACCCTGACCTACGCCGAACTCGACGATCGCGCGAACCGGCTCGCCAGGCTCCTGATGGAGCGGGGGGTCGGACCCGAGGGAATCGTCGGACTCGCGCTCCCCCGCACCACCGATCTGCTGATCGCCGTCCTCGCGGTCCTCAAGGCGGGCGGAGCCTATCTCCCGCTCGATCTCGACTACCCGGCAGAGCGGCTGGAGTTCATGGTCGAAGACGCCCGCCCGGTGTGCACCCTGACCACCCTGGGCTCCGCCGCGGCCGCACCGGACGTACGCGGAGTGGACACCATCGTCCTCGACGCTCCCGATACCCTCGCCGCCCTCGCCGACCTCTCGCCCACACCGACCGCGGCCCCGACCCTTGACGGCGGCCATCCGGCGTACGTCATCTACACCTCAGGCTCCACGGGCCGCCCCAAGGGAGTCGTCGTTCCCCACGCGGCACTCAGCAACTTCCTCCAGATGCAGGTCAAGGAGCTGGCGATGAAGGCCGGTGACCGGCTGATCGCCGTCACCACCATCTCCTTCGACATCGCGGCTCTGGAGATCTACACCCCGCTGATCAGCGGAGCGACCGTGGTCCTCGCCGACCGGGACACCGTACGCGACCCGGCCGCACTCGCCGCGCTCATCGACACCCAACGCCCCGCCGTCGTCCAGGCGACCCCCTCACTCTGGCACGCGCTCCTGGAAGACGGCCGCCCCACCGCACTCGACCAGGTCAAGGCGCTGGTGGGGGGCGAGGCCGTCCCCGCCGATCTCGCCGAACGCCTCACCCGGGCGGCCCGATCCGTCACCAATGTGTACGGCCCCACCGAGGTCACCGTGTGGGCCACCTCCAGCACCCTCGCCCCCGCGCACACCGGCACACCCGATATCGGCGTCCCGTTCTGGAACACCCAGGCGTACGTCCTCGACAGCGCGCTGCGCCCCACCCCCACCGGCAGGCCGGGGGAGCTCTATCTGGCGGGCGCTCAACTGGCCCGTGGCTACCTCGGCCGGTACGCCCTCACCTCCGAGCGTTTTGTCGGAGACCCCTTCGGCGAGCCGGGCGCTCGGATGTACCGCACCGGGGATCTGGTACGTCGCCGCCCCGATGGCCGCATCGACTTCATCGGCCGAGCCGACGACCAGGTGAAGGTCCGAGGTTTCCGTATCGAACTCGGTGAGATCGAGAGCGCACTCGGTGCCCCCGATTCGGTGGGCCGTGCCGTTGTGCTCGTACGCGAGGACCGCCCGGGCACCCAGCACCTCGTCGGCTATGTCACCGCGTCCGGCACCGGCGGGGCCCTGGAACCAGCCGCACTGCGCCAGGCGGTGGCCGAGCGGCTGCCCGACTACATGGTGCCGTCGGCGGTCGTCGTGCTCGGCGCCTTCCCCCTCACCGCCAACGGCAAGATCGACCGCCGCGCGCTGCCCGCACCCGACCTGGACGGACTCACCAGCGGGTCCGGCCGCGGCCCACGCGGCGCCCGCGAGGAGATCCTCGGCGGGATCTTCGCGGATGTGCTCGGTCTGGCGAGCGTCGGCCCCGACGATGACTTCTTCTCGCTCGGCGGCCACTCGCTCCTGGCGGCCCGGGTCGTCGCCAGGGTGCGAACCGTACTGGGCGCCGACTGCACCATCCGCGAGGTGTTCGAGGCACGGACGGTCGCCGAGCTTGCCCTGCGCCTCGATGAGCACTCGACGGCCGGTCGGCCAGCGCTGACCGCCGCCGTGGAACGCCCATCGGTGCTGCCGCTGTCCTTCGCCCAGCAGCGCCTGTGGTTCCTGCACCAGATGCAGGGTCCCAGCGCCACCTACAACATCCCCTTCGTGGCACGATTCGGCGAGCCGTTGGACGCCCTGGCCCTGAACGCCGCGCTGTGGGATGTCGTCGCCCGTCATGAAGCGCTTCGCACCGTCTTCAGCGAGGTGGACGGCCAACCACAGCAGCGGGTCCTCGACATGGCCGAGGCCGCGGTGGGACTTCGGGTGGTGGAGTCCCCCAAGGACCGCTTCGACGCGGCAGCCGAAGCCGCACTCGGGCACCACTTCGATCTCTCGATCGAACCACCGCTACGGGTCACCCTGCTGCGAGACCCGGAATCCGGAGCCCACGCGCTGGTGGTGCTGATCCACCACATCGCGAGCGACGAATGGTCGATGGGGCCCTTCCTCGGTTCTCTGGAGCGCGCCTACGCGGCCAGGGCCGCGGGCGAGGCACCGGGCTTGGGCGAGCTGCCGGTGCAGTACGCCGACTACGCGCTCTGGCAACGGCGACTACTCGGGGACCCAGCGGACCCGGAGTCCCTGGCCGCACGCCAGGCCGCGCACTGGCGCGACGAACTGCTCGGGCTCCCCGCCGAGTTGGCGCTACCCACCGATCGGCCCCGACCGGCCGTCGCCACCAACGCGGGTGGCATGGTGCACCGGGAGGTCCCGGCCGAACTGGCGGCCGGAGTGCGGCGGCTGGCCCGTCGAAGCGGCAGCAGCGTCTTCATGGTGGTGCACGCTGCGGTGGCGGCGCTGCTGCATCGGCTCGGGGCGGGCGATGACATCCCGCTGGGCAGCCCGGTCGCGGGCCGGGGCGATGAAGCACTCGACGACCTGGTCGGGTTCTTCGTCAACACGGTGGTGCTGCGCACCGACCTCTCCGGCACCCCGACCTTCGCCGAGCTCCTCGACCGGGTCCGTGCGGCGGATCTGGCGGCTCTGGATCACACCGATCTTCCGTTTGACAGTGTGGTGGAGGCGGTGAACCCGGAGCGTTCACTGACCCGTCATCCCCTGTTCCAGACGATGGTCTCGCACAGCACCGTGACCCAGGACGTCCGTCAGCTCTTCGGTCGGGAGACCCGGGTGGACCGGGTGGACCCGGGTGTGACCAAGTTCGATCTGGACCTCACCTTCTCGGACTCCGCTCATGGTGATGAGCTCGACCTTGAGGTGTTCTATGCCTCCGATCTCTTTGACCGGGGGACGGTGGAGGCGTTGGCGGACCGGTTGCTGCGGCTGCTGGCCCAGGCCGTCGCGGAGCCCGACCGGCCCATCGCCGACCTCGAACTCCTCAGCGCCGACGAACACGCACAACTCGCCCAATGGAACACCACCGAACGCCCCATACCCAACGAAACCATCATCGACATCCTCGCCCGACAAGTCACCGCCACCCCCGACGAAACAGCCATCGTCGCCGGCGAAACCCACCTCACCTTCAACCAACTCGCCACCGCCTCAGACCAACTCGCCCACCTCCTCATCACCGAAGGCATCGGCCCCGACA
>NZ_JAMQAW010000045.1 GCF_023701525.1 Streptomyces albipurpureus | reverse complement strand
GTGGGGGTTGCCCGGGGCGAGGCCTTGGTTCCTGGGGCTGGCGCCCCGTCTCGGTTGTCCCCACCCGGGGTGGAGGGTTCCGTCCTCAAACGCCGGACGGGCTGAGGTGGGCTCCTGGCAGGGGCCTGTGTTGGTGGGGGTTGCCCGGGGCGAGGCCTTGGTTCTTGGGGCTGGGGAGCCTGCTGTTCGCGTGGGTTGGGGGGTGCTATCGGGGGTGACTCCTCAGCGTCGACGGCCCGAAGCACCTTTGATCCGGCATGCGGGTCTTGCCGTCGATCGCTTCCGGGGACACCCCCTGCGCGCCCCCATCCGACACTTGCATCCCCCTGCCCCCAGGTCCCTGCCCCGTCGAGGAACCAGGGGACACACGTTCTGCCCGCGCCCAGCCGAAACCTGCATCCCCTTGCCCAGGGACACCTGTCCCTCGGAGGAACCAGAGGACACACTCCGCGCGCCCCCAGCCGACACGTGGTGTCCTCTGCCCCAGGTCCCTGCCCCGTCGAGGGCCTGGAGGACACCCCCCGCATCCAGGGCCCGTGTTGGGGGCGGTGTGGCGGGTTCGGTGTCTGACTTCGAGACCCCTGGCAGGTCTAAGCTCGGTGGATGACCTTGGAATGGGAACAGGTAATCGTGCACTCGGTAGATCCGGTTGCCTTGGGGCAGTGGTGGGTCGATGCTCTTGGGTGGGTTGTGGTCCACTCCTCTGATGTGGAGTTCGAGATTCGCCCGGAGCCGGATCGCCTGCCGGGGTTGGAGTTCGTCCGGCTTGATGAGAGCAAGAAGACCAAGAGCCGACTGCACCTCGACTTCAGGCCTGATGATCAGGAAGCCGAGGTAGCCCGTCTCGTGGCTCATGGCGCACAGCGGGTTGATATTGGCCAGGGTGATCAATCTTGGGTTGTTCTGGCAGATCCCGAAGGCAACGAGTTCTGTGTCCTCGGCCAGCGGCGTCAGTAAGAACATCCTTCAGGCCCGGACCGGGTCGTCCCTGTTGTCCGACCGAACTCCGCATCACACACGGTCGTTCAGCAGGAGCACGTGAAGCCGCACGGTCTTGTCGACGCTGGTGGTGGCAAGCAGCCGACCGTCAGGGGAGAACGCCACCCCGCGTACCCAGTGGGTGTGTCCGGTGAGGGGCTGGCCGACGGGCTGGCCGGTGGCAGGGTCCCACAACCGCACCATCTTGTCGTCACTGGTGGTGGCGAGCAGCCGGCCGTCGGGAGAGAACGCCACCCCAACCACCGCATGCGTGTGATCGGTGAGGGGCTGGCCGACGGGCTGGCCGGTGGCAGGGTCCCACAGCCGCACCATCTTGTCGTCA
>NZ_JAMQAW010000044.1:18594-19600 GCF_023701525.1 Streptomyces albipurpureus | reverse complement strand
GCCGCGCTTGCGCCGGGTGGCACGGTCGGGCTGGTTGATCTCTACGACGTCGACGCCCTCCTGGCGCAGAACCCGGGTCAGCGCGGCTCCGAAGGAGCCCGTGCACTCGACGCCCGCCCGGTGCAGGACACCGAACGACCTCGCCCAGGAGAGCAGTTGTCGATAGCCGACGGCGGTGGCCGGGAACTCCAGCTGAGCGAGCGAGGCGCCCAGGGTGGTGATGACGGCAGCGACGTGGATGTCCTTGTGGGTGTCCACCCCCAGGATCACGTCCTCGGCCTCCTCGCCCGGGGCGGGGACCCGCTGCGCGGGCAGCGTCGGCTGGGGCATGCTGGTGACGGTCACGAGGCTCCTTGGACTGGGTCTGGTGGCTGACGCCGATCCGGTGTGCGGTCAGAACTGTGACGGTGCTTTGTGCAGCAAAGCCCCTATCGGGACACGTTCACCGGGCCGGCGGCAGTACGCACCGCAGGAGGCCGGGGCCGACAGTTCTACTCCAAGGCAGCTGAGGCCAGTTGTCACACGGGTCAGGCTCCGGCCCCCTGCGGCACACCATGATCCTCACAGTTGTCACAGACGAGGTGGACGTCGAGCCCGGCGGGTACCGCCTTGTCGATCTGCATCAGGAACTTCTTGAACTCGATCGCCCGGTGGCGGCGGTGCAGTGCCGATATGACGGTGCCGTCGGCGATGTTGAAAGCGGCGAACAGGCTGGTGATGCCGTGCCTCAGGTAGTCGTGGGTGCGGCGCTCGGGCATGCCCGGCATCATCGGCAGCACTGGCTGGGACCGGTCCAGCGCCTGGATCTGGCTCTTCTCGTCCACGCAGAGCACGACCGCCTTCTCGGGCGGGTGGTGGTACAGGCCGACGACGTCGACGACCTTGGCGACGAACTGCGGATCGGTGGACAGCTTGAAAGAGTCCTGCAAGTGGGGCTTGAGGTCGAACCGCTTCCAGATCCGGCCGATCGTCGACCTCGACAGGCCGGTGCGCCGGGCCATCGAGG
>NZ_JAMQAW010000044.1:17952-18520 GCF_023701525.1 Streptomyces albipurpureus | reverse complement strand
ATCGAAGGCGGCCGGCCCGAGCGCGGCTCGTCATGCAGGCCATCGAGGCGTTTTGCGATGAACCGGGCCCGCCAGCGGTCCACGGTCGACCTGTCGACGCCGAGGTCGGCCGCGGCCTGCTGGTTCGTCCCGCCCTCCGCGCAACGCAGCACGATCTTCGCCCGTAACGCGAGGAACTGGGCGGTCTTGGCCTGCCTCGCCCACTGCTGCAGCTGCCTGCGTTCAGCATCGTCGAGGATCAGGTCGGCCTTCGGCCGGCCGATCCAGCCGGCGTCGTCAAGGCCGGCCATCCGGTCCAGGGCGAAGGCCCGACGCCACTTGCCGACCGTCTTGGCCTGGACCCCGACGAGCCGTCCGACAGCCGCGTTCGACATCCCCTCAGCACACGCCAGGATGATGCGGGCCTTCTCGGCCGAGCGCCGGTGCGGCATGTCCGTCCGGCGTACCAACTCGGCCCACTCGGCCTCGGACAACGTGATCGCCACAGCAGAAGGCCCCGAATGCGACATGGCAACAGGGTACTTACTAACCCTCAGGATTTCCGGCGCATCACACTAGCAACGCCACC
>NZ_JAMQAW010000044.1:0-17843 GCF_023701525.1 Streptomyces albipurpureus | reverse complement strand
GATTCGCTACTGGCGGCGCCGGGGTTGCAACCGGTGAGCGAGACGGCGAGGAGAAGAGTGGGGATCAGGGCGTGGCGGCGTGCTGTCACGGCAGACTCCGGCTGGTCACAGGGCTGATGTCGCCTCATAGTCGCAGGCTGAGGACCATTTGTGACAGGGCGTCATATATTCTGATCGCTGAGTTGGCCTTCGACCAGTTCATGCGCTTGATTCACGGCGCTTGACCGAGCGAGGCCCTGACTGGCCGCAGGAGCGCGCCGGTCAGGGCCCCACCGTGTGGACGGTCCTAGCTAGGCTATTTGCTGAGAATCATCACACTGTTCGCGGCGATCGAGATGACTGCCGCTGCCGCAGGCATCCATCGCCGAAGGCGGTGTGCGGCTCGTTCTACTGAGCCCCATCGCTCTGACGCGGAACCCTTCTGACGCTTCATCGGGCCTCCCTGACGGAGACGTCCGCGCACTGGATGTGCATGAGCGGGAACGCGCCCCGCCGGCGGGACCGCGTGCTCTGCCTGACAGCGAGAGCCTAGACCCGAAAGGCGCTTCATGTCACGCCCAAAAGCCCTCTGACCTGCGATGATGCTAGTGCTTCGCGGTCCCGGTGATGTCGTCGGTGAAATGAGCTGTCACGGTCGAGCAGGGGTTTGGCAAGTCCAGCGGAGGGAAGGTTTCGAGTGGAGCCATGACGCCTGCCACGAAACAGTTTGGGTCTGCGAATGATGGCCATCGAAAAATTTTGGCAGCTGCGACTGAACCTGGGCACCTTGATGAGCATTCGGGGCGCGCGTCAGGGCGTGTGGGCCAGGCCGAACAGCAGCCGACCGGCGGTGATCGTGGTGTCAAGGTAGTCGTCGACGCGCGGGGCGTCCGCCGACCGGATCAGCGGGTCCAGCCCGATGAGGAGGACCGCCTGGCCCCGGCGTCCGACGAGGTCGGTCCAGTGCTGCTGGGTGGGCAGCCGCCGTCCCCAGCGGTCGGCCCTTCACCGGCACGTCCTGGCACCTGATCAACCAGCACCTCAACGAACCGCCCGCCCTACTGCGCACCCTGCGCCCGGACGCCCCCTGGAACTGGAACGGCTGGTCGACCGGCTCCTGGCCAAGTACCCCGCCCACCGGCCGGACAGCGCCGATGAGGTCTATGACCTCATCGAAGAGATCAACGACCGTGACTTCGGTGACACCCCGCCGCCCAGCCGCGGGGCCGACGTCACTTCCGAGGTCTGGCTCTCCCCAAGCGAAGCCACCGACGGCGCGGTCATCCCCATGCGTATGACCGCCCACGAGAACTGCCCTGCCTGCACCATCACAGGCGACGAAACGAGGGTGCTGGACTGCGCCATCTGTAGAGGGGAGGGCAGGGTCGCCAGTAAGCGACGTACCTTCTCGGTCCGCATTCCCGCTGGTGTCCGGAGCGGGCAGAAGATCCGACTCAGGGAACTTGGCGCGGCGGTACTGTGTTCAGATCTTCATTCAAGGGAGTCCCCATGCGTCCGCTGTTACTCCGTCTGGCCATCGTTCTGTCCGTAGTCCCCCTTGCTGCGTGCAGCGACGGCTCGCCCGCCAGCGGTGCGGTGTCTTCCGCGAGTAAGCCTCCGGTCGCCAGCACACCACGCTCTGCCAATGCCCCGACACTTTCCGCGGATGACCAGGTCAAGCTCGTCGCATGGTTCGAGGAGGGTCGTCACAAGCAGGGGATGGGCGTCCTTGACCGCAATCTCGGCAGGTTCAAGCGCAGCGTGGCCATTGACCCCAGCACGCCTGCCGACTTCAGGAACGTCCATTCGGCCTGCAGAGACCTTGACCATGACCTCAATATCATCAAGGACTTTGAGCCCATTCCCGACCCGCCCACCCAGGCACTGTGGTCCTCGGCGCTCATGAACCTGCGGCAGGGCGCGACCCAGTGCCTCACCGGTTCCACCGCCAACGATGCCACCCAGGTCACCAAGGCCAAGACCGCCCTCATGAAGGGTGACACCGACTACTCGGCTGTCGTGGCCCGGCTGGGCAAGGCCCTCGGCGTCACCCCCACCCCCACATCCAGCTGAAGCCTCCTCCCTCTACGGTTCGGTGCGCCCCCAGCAGACCGATTCCCGCCGCTACTGACTCAGCTTTCAAAATGAGGGTGGTGGGAGGTCTAGTGTGAGGCCGGTTCCGGTGAGGAAGCCGTCGAGGGGTGTCTGTGCTGCAGAAGATCGGCGGCGTCGCCATCATCTCCTACCAGATCACCCGAACCGCACTCCTGGTCACCGTCGTCCAACTCGGCGCCCGCTGATCAGCAAGAAGCAGAAGGTCCGGTCACAAAATCACTTCCCGCTGATTCCAGCACGGCGAATCGAGTCGGACACAACGCCGTCGGTGGGGGGCTTCGTGAATGAAGGGGCACGGGTCAGGCTGGGGTTCCGTGAGATCGCGGCGACGCTACGGAGCGAGATCCTCGACCGCCGGTATCCGACGGCATCGATCCTGCCGCCGGAACCGGAACTGGCCCTGAAGTACGAGGCCTCCCGCAGTCTGGTGAACCGGGCATGAGCGTCCTGGCGGCCGAAGGGCTGGTGCGCCCCCGACAGGGGCGCGGAACGATCGTCACCTGGCTCCCGCCGATCCCCCACTCCGCCACTGCGGGACACGACCCGGCTGAGGAGATCCTGGCGCTGGGCCTTGAGTCCCGGTACGAGGCCGTTGTCGAGCGGACCGAACCACCGGGCGATATGAGCAGCGGCGTGGCGGCGGACAGATCCCCGAAGGGCCCGGCACGGTGGTCGCCAAGGCCGGTCGGGCCTCGATCTGGCTGGAGGCGAAGGCCAGCTCGCCGCCCCGCTTGTCCTGCTGGTAGTGGCCGTTGCACAGTCCATTGGCGATGACGGGTAGACCGCACGGATCGTTGGTCTCCTCAGGCCCGGGTCCGGTGCAGAATTCCGGCATGGTCCGTCGCCGCAGCCAGATGGGACGGAGCTCCTTGCCAGCCGCGCGTTGCTGGTTGTGCGCGTCGCACAGCTTGTTGGACCGCCTGGGTCGTTCACAGGGCGGGTACAGGGAGGTTCCCGGCGGGAATGCCGTGCATGTCTTGCCGTCCAGGACAGGAGTGAGCGGCTGAGAGGTCTGGATGTCCGTCACGGCCGGAGGGTATGGGCCGGGTCTGACACCGACTCATGACCTCTGCTCAAGCCCCTGTAGCGGCGGTACTGAGGTCCCCACCATCGGTGGAGCGTGGTGTGCTGGGCTCGCGGCCAGTGGCGATCGCTTCGTCATACGCGGCCAGGGTCCGGTAGAGGGTGGAGCCGCCGACGCCGAGGTGCTCGGCGATGGCGGTGACGGACTCCTTCGTGTCGCGGCGGCGCAGGGCGACGGCGAGCATGTCGGCGTCGACGGCCGGAGGCCGGCCGCCGTGGTTGCCGTCGGCCGCACCGGTGTCCAGGCCGATCAGGGTCCGCTCGTGGATGAACTCCCGCTCGACCTCAGCCATCACGGCGAACACCACGAACAGGACCTTGCCAGCGCCCTGCGGGTCGTAGATGCCGGACAGGGGCCACCGAGGATCTCCAGGCGGTGGTCGTGTTCGGGGAGGTCCTGCGCGGAGTGGACCTGCATGTCTTTTGGACAATCCATGACTGGTAGTGAGGAGAGCGACCGAAGTGTGCCTGGGAACGGATGGGGCGGATTGTGCCGGTGTCGGCTAAGGCGAATGGTGTTTGGTCGGGTTCGAACTTGATCGATTTCCTGGCCTGTTCTGAGTCGAAGTCTGAACGAACTCTGTCATGTGTAGCGCTTTTGTGACTGAACGTAGGTAAGTTGTGCCGCCGTGTAAGGAGGCAGTGCTGGCGAGCTCTGCCGAGTCCGTCGGGCTCGGCAGTGGCCTTGAGGGGGGCACGGTGCGCATGCGTGGTGAACGGCTCGGGGCATGGATTCCCTATCGCAGACGGCTGTTGACCGTCGGTAGTCTGATTCTGGCGCTTGCGGCCAGTGCGGTATCGCCGCAAGCGGAGCCGCCTGACATGGTGTCCACTAGTGGCTTATCGCCGGGTGCATCCAAGCTGCCCAGCAGTCAAGGTGTGCCGAACCAGGCCAGGGATGGCACATCCTCAAATGCGTCGGTGGATTCTGTGAGCGGGCCCCAGGTCCGTGGGGCAGTGTCGGCTCCCACAACGGACAACGCGGTGTACGCCTACGATGCTGCTGGCCGTCTTGTTGGTGTGACCGACCCTGCGGGGGAGACAGCCCGGTACCGCTATGACGAGGCGGGGAATCGTCTGGGTATCGACCGGTTTGTGTCCAGTCAGCTCGCTGTGCTGTCCTTGGTACCGCTGAGGGCTGCTGTGGGCGCGATCGTGACCCTGTCTGGTACGGGCTTTTCTGTCACTGCGGCGTCGAACACGATCACGTTTGGAACAACAACGGCCGAAGTGGTCGACGCATCAGCAACCAGGCTTAGGGTGAAGGTTCCCGCCGATGCGGCTGCTGGCAACGTATCCGTCACCGTGGGCGGGGTGACCGCTCAATCCACAGAATCATTCACGCTTGCACCTTCGGGACCGACTGTGGCGAGCTTTACGCCAGCATCCGGGACGGTGGACACGCCAGTGGTGGTGTCGGGCACCGGGTTTGCGCCTGGTGTTACCGACAATGTTGTGCGGTTCGGCGGTGGAATCGTCGCAGAGGTGGTGACGCGTACCGTCACGGCGCTGACGGTCAAGGTTCCACCAGGCGCGGTGAATGGTCCGATCGTGGTTGAGACCCCCGATGGCAGAGCGGTCTCCACCACGCCCTTCCAGGCCACGCCTGCTCCTGGCGGCCGTTTGGAGTCGTCGGAGTTCACTTCGGCGACCGATGAAACACCACCGAGGATATCCGTATCCACAGTCGGAAATTTCTCCGAAGTCCGTTTCGAGGCAGACCAAGGCGAGACTGTCGCCTTTGGTTTCACTCAGTCGACGTTCAGCGGACAGGTGACAGCACGGCTGATCGATCCGCAGGGTGTTCAGATCGGCAACGCATCTCTGCTGGGCATACAGGACAGCGCAGAGTGGGGGTACACCAACCTCCCGGTCAGTGGCCAGTACACGCTGACAGTATCGCCGGTGGGCAACAGTACTGGAGCGGTCACAGTCGCAGTCTCGCAACCCGTCGTCGCGGAGCTGGATCCGGCTGCGCCGCCCACGGCGGTGACCATCAGCCGACCAGGTCAGAACGGTATCGCCCGCTTCACGGCACAGGCTGGTCAGAAAGTGTCCCTGGGAGTGACCACTACTGGCTTCTCCTCCCACAACACCCTCACACTCCGCCGCCCGGATGGAACAACGCTCACCACGCTCATCGTGCCCAACAACGGCCCTGAAGAGTGGGACAGTTCCGCCCTTCCAACCACTGGTACCTACGCGATCGCCATCGCCCCCAACGGTGTCAGTACCGGTACCGTGACGCTGACACTCTCGCAGCCTGCCAGCGCGGGAACGCTGGCCACATCAGCTGATCCCATTCCGGTGGAAGTAACTCGTGCTGGCCAGAACGCGGAAGCGAGCTTCCTGGCTGCCGCCGGCGCCGATCTGTCATTGGCCATCACAAGCAATGCCTTCACCTCCACTGTTTACGCGAGCGTGATCGCGCCCTCGGGTAGCACTGTGGTGAACAGACAGTTTGTGGGATCCGGGGCCCCAACCACCATTGGCCTGAGCGATTTGCCAGCCACGGGTTCCTACAGTGTCGTCCTGGACCCCTATCAAGGGTCGACCGGGTCCCTGGCACTCAGCGTGTCCGAGGACAACCTGATACCGATCGCACCTGACGGCCCCTCCGCCAGCGCGACCATTACCCGTCCCGGGCAGCGCCTGCGCGCCGAGTTCACCGCACCGCAGACAAAGTCCCTGGGATTCGCCGTCACTGGCAATAGTATTGCCCAGGCGACCGAGGTCTATCTGCGACCTGAGGGAGGCACTAGTACACGCGTGGGAACAGTGTCGCCACTGACGGATGGTGTCGCCAACCTGACAGGGCTGACACCGGGTACCAAGTACGCGGTCTTGCTCGTCCCATCTCGGACCGCGACTGGCAATCTGACTCTGTGGCTGTCCACACCGGCTGCGGCCGGCACGCTATCCGCGTCCCTCCCCTCCGGTACTGGCCAAACCAGTAGGCCCGGGCAGGAACTGCAATTCACTGTAGAGGTAGCAGCCGGTGATGGCGTTGCAGTGCGCTTTACCAACAGTTCTCTAGGCGGCAACATCTCTCTCATTACACCTGGTGGGACGGTGCAACCCCAGGTCGCTTGGCTCTCGACCGGGACCGGAGAGGTCGACCTGCGAGCCCCTCTGCTGGCCGGTTTGTGGACCGTGCTGGTTCAGCCCACTCAGGGAGCGACCGGCGCCGTCACCGGCACACGGATATCTGATGCCATGGGTCCCGGGCTCGTGGTCAACGGAGTCAAACAGCAGGTCACCGTCACCTCCGCCGCGCAGAACGGCCAGTTCACTTTCAGCGGAACTCAGGGGCAGCAACTCACTCTCACTGCGGATGCACCGCCCTTCGGCTGGTACCTATCGGTCTACGGTCCGGACAATAAGTGGCTGGTCAACGGCCGTTACTTGTCTGCATCAACCCTGTCCACGAATCTGGGGACTCTCCCAGCCAACGGCGTCTACACGGTGACAGTAGATCCCGACGCCCAGGCTGTAGGAACCATCAGTTTGGGCGTCAAAACCACCGGCACAGCAAGGTCCCAAGTGGCGGCAAGCGCGAGCGGCACAATGCAAGCGACCCACGAGCCTACTTCGCCCGGGGCAGTCCCTACAGGGCGCGATGCGTGGAAGCCTGACAAGGCGAATCTGCGCGGGAGCGATTGGATCACCCGCCGTCCTGGGGCGCCGAAGGCACCCCCTCGGCTCCGGGCCCCGCCCGGGATCACGGCGCTTACCGGCCGGGTCCTCCGGCTCGACGGGACCGCCCTGCCTAAGGTCACCGTCTCGGCCGGCACCAAAGCCACCCGCACCGACAGCAAAGGCCGTTTCCTCCTGGCTGGCATCAGCCCGGACACCACGACCGTGGTAGTCAACGGGGCGAGCGCGAACACAACTCAACGTACCTGGGGCCGCTTCGATATCCGCGTCCACCCCGCTTCGGGACGCAGCGTCGACCTCGGCTTCCCCGTGTGGATGACCCCTCTCGACACCCGGCACACCCTCCGATTCGATTCCCCGACCAGCGCTGATCTCATTCTCAGAACACCAGCGATACCTGGTCTCGAAGTTCACCTGCCCACTGGGTCAGTGGTCCGTGACGAGAAGGGCAATCCGGTCAACGAGCTCGGGATCACGGCGATTCCGCTGGACCGTCCTCCCTTCCCACTGCCAGACAACCGTGTAGTGCCGGTCTACTTCACCGTGCAGCCGGGCGGCACTTACGTCTTCCCCAAGGGCGCTCAGATCATCTACCCGAACTACACCCGGGAAGCCCCAGGAACGCGGGTCGAGTTCATGGACTACGACCCGAAGAAGAGAGGCTGGTACGTCTACGGCCACGGTCAGGTGTCGGCAGACGGCCGTCAGGTCATCCCCGATCCTAAGACTCGTGTGTGGTCCTTCCATGGCGCCATGTTCAACATCGCATCCCTCGTGCCTTGGGACCTCTCCTGGAGCAGTGACGTTCTCGATTGGCTCTCAGGCGATCCAGTCGAGCTCAGCACTGGAATGCTCACCGAATCCCGCACCGACCTCGCCGTAGCAGACACGCGCGGCTCCATCGATGCCACCCGCGCCTACTGGCAGGCCGACACCCGCAAACGAGCCTTCGGGATCGGCCGGGACCTCGCCTACAACGCCTTCCTCAACTCCAAGAACTCCTGGCAAGAAGTTGACCTATACCTGCCAGGAGGGGGCAAGGTCCACTTCGTCCGTACCTCAGCGGGCACCGGTTACCGAGACGCTGTACTCGAGCCGACAGACGTCCCGTCCGAATTCCGCGGCTCGAAAATCTCTTACACCAACAACGGATGGGAGCTGCGGTTCCGCGATGGCGCCGTGTGGGTCTTTCCCCAATACGCCCCGCTCAAGCAGATCCGCGACCGGCACGGCAACACCACGATCATCGTCCGACGCGACGGAAATCGCGGCGATGTCACGCGGGTGGTCTCCCCGAGCGGCCGCTGGATCAGTTTCGGCTACGACACTGAGCACCGAGTAACAGAAGCCACCGACAACACTGGACGCACGACCGGCTACAGCTACGACACCGCTGGGCGACTCGCCACGGTGATCGACCCGGCTGGCAAACCCAGCACCTACACCTACGACGGCACCTCGAACCGCATCAAGAATGCTAGCGATGCCCGCGGCATCACCTACATGACCAACACCTTCTACCCCGACGGACGAGTCAAGGACCAGACACTCACCGAAGGTGCAACCTACAACTTCGCCTACACCCAGACCGGGATGGCGCAAATCACCTCGACGACCGTCACCCAGCCAGGTGGTTCGGTCCGACGGGTTGAGTTCGACACCTCCGGCTACGGCATCAAGGACACCCAGGCTCACGGATCACCGTTGGCCCGCACGACAGAATTCGAACGCGGCAGCTACCACCGCATCAACGCGGTCAAGGATCCATACGGGCGCCGCACTGAGCTCACTTACGACGCCAACGGTCACGTCACCCAAACCACCCAACTAGCCGGCACACCTCAAGCCCGCACCACTGGCACAGCTGTGTACAGCGGCCCCTACGACCAGCCCACCACCCTGACGGACGCCCTGGGTAACGCCACCACCCTCACCTACGGCACAGACGGCAACCTGGAAAAGATCACTGACCCAAGGGGCAGGGTCACCACGTACCAGCACAACCCCCAAGGGCAGATCAGGACAATCACTGACGCATCAGGCGCAGTCACCGAGTACCTATACAGCAACGGCGACCTCGCTGGCGTCAAAGATGCCGAAGGCCGGGTCTCAAACCAGTTCACCGATGCAGCAGGCCGCCCGACAGCATTCACCGACACTGCGGGAGCAAGGTCTACCTTCAGCTTCGACAAGCTCAACCAGCCCCGCGCAGTCACCGACCCGCTAGGCCACCAGATCACCTTCGCCTACGACGACAACGGCAACCTCACCACGCTGACCGACGCCCGCAACAACGCCACCAACTGGACCTACGACAACGCCGATCGTCCCAAAAGAGTGACCGACCCACTCGGCGCCCAGACCCTACTGGAATACGATCCTGCCGACCGCCCGACCAAGACCACGAACCGATCCGGGCAAGTCACAACCGCCGAGTACGACATCCTCGGCCGGCTGAAAACCGCCAAATACGGCATCGACGCCACCGGCCAGCCCCAATCCACCGCCACCTATGAATACAACACCGTCGACCTGCCCAACTCACTGACAAACACTCAAGCAGGAAACCAAACCTTCGCCTACGACGTCTACGACAGGCTACGCTCCGTCACCGGCCCCACCGGCATCGTCAGCTACGCCTACGACACCGCCGACCGCCGAACGGAAATGACGGCGGCTGGCATCACCACCCTCTACGGCTACGACACCTCCAGCGTCCTCACCTCGATCACATCCGGATCGCAGAACATCACCTTCGGTCTAGACGCCGTCGGCCGCGCGCAGTCCACGTCCCTGCCCGGGAGTCTCACCCGCAGCACCGGGTACGACAAGACCGGCGCCATCACCAGCATCGGCTACGCACACAACAGCACACAGGTAGGCACCCTCAACTACACCCGCGACATCCGTGGCCTGCCAACCGGCTTAACCGGCAGCCTCGCCAGCATCGCCCTCCCCGCAGCCGAAACAGGCGCCACCTACGGCCAGGACAACCGCATCACCGCCTTCGGCGGCCGCTCCTTCACCTACGACACGGACGGCCAACTTACCGACGACGGCATACGCACTTATACCTGGAACGCCCGAGGACAGATGACGGGTCTCACCAAGACCGGCAGCCCTGCCTCGTCCTTCGCCTACGATCCGCTCGGCATCCGCAGCACGGCAACACTCAACGGCACCACCAAAAAGTTCCTAACAGACACCTTCAATCCACTCGTCGAACAGACAGCGACGGGTCAGACCGCCGCAGCAGTCACCGCCTCGGGCCTGGACCAGTACCTCAGCCGTACCGAAAACGGCCAGACCCAGCTCTATCTGACCGATGCACTCGGCAGCGTCGTAGCACTGGCCAACGCGGACGGCACCATTGCCACCCGCTACACCTACGACCCCTACGGTCAACCAACCACCACTGGCGCGGCGTCCACAAACCCCTACACCTTCACCGGCCGCGAGAACGACGACACCGGCCTCCTCTACTACCGCAACCGCTACTACGACCCCCAAACAGGCCGCTTCATCTCCCAAGACCCCATCGGCCACGCCGGCGGCCCCAACCTCTACCAGTACGCCCTCAGTTCACCCACCACCTACACCGATCCCATGGGAAACAGCCCCCTGATCGCAGCATGCGCGATCGGCGGGCTCATCGATGGTGGCCTTGACTGGCTCGGGCAACGCCTCTCCGGCCGAAAGGTCAACTGGGGGCAGGTCGGCAGAGCGTCCGCCATGGGGTGCGCCCTGGGAATGGTGGGGGCAGGGGTAGGAGGCATGCTCAAGCCATGCCGCAACAGCTTCACAGGCGACACCCCAGTTCTGATGGCCGACGGCAGCAGAAAGCCGATCAAGGACGTCACCATCGGAGACCAGGTAGCCTCCGCTGATCCGGAAACGGATACCGCCGGGCCTCGTAGAGTCACCGCACTCATCAGAGGCAGCGGCCCCAAGCCCAGCGTCCGTCTCACCATCGACACCGACGGCACCTTAGGGAAAAGCACCGGCCAACTCACCGCGACAACGGACCACCCGTTGTGGGTCCCTGAACTGCGCACATGGCTTCCGGCCGGAAAACTGCAGCCTGGGCAATGGGTACAGACCGGTGCAGGAACCCATGTACAGATCACCGCGATCTCGCACGGGATCCAACGTCAGACGGTCTACAACCTCACCGTCGATGACCTGCACACGTACTACGTACTCGCAGGGGCCGCATCGGTTCTGGTGCACAACTGCGGTAACGGATACCAATGGGCGCGTCCGAACGCTCCTACCCATGTCCTTCATCCCAGCGAGGCATGGCGCCCTGGTCAAGGAATCCCCGTAATTGGGCGCCTTCCAGACACAGGCGTGGGAGGATCATGGCCTGGCTACAGAAGACTAGTCGTCCAGAATGATGAGTGGTCGATTGCCAAGAACGACGCATGGATTCAAACAATCATCAACCAGAGTGGAACAGTATACGTAGGCTCCCCCACCCGCGGAACCTACTGGAACATACGACGCCAAGAGCCAACCGTATTTGCGCGTGAGATTCAGCAGCTCCTGCAATCCGGATACTCCTGGAGGGGCAACTACCTCATCCCTCCAACTCGCTAGAAGAAAGATGAGCAAATGACTAATCCATCGACTTTGAATGGAAAGAAGTTTTACGGTTACTTGAAAGTCAAATTGCCTCACGAGCTCGACGCCATTGTCGAGTCCGTAGTATCCGACTTCATGAAGGCACCCGGAGAAGCGAGAGCAACCACTCTGGAGAAAATTACTCTTGACTCTGCCGCGGTCCTTTGCTCCTACGGAGAACGCATGGCAGCTATCGCGGTGCGAACTCAATCCAGAGAACCGCTCGAGAGAGGCGTTGTAGCAATTGGGATGTCCAGCAAGAGACTCGAAGACCCCCGCGAAATCCTATATCCTCTCGCCGCTTTGAATCACGCATCCATAACGATCGGAACCAGCTTGGAGCAGATCGCCAATAGAACCTCGAAACTTCTCCCCCCTGAGGCAAATTCAGTAATTCAGCGTTTCATTCAACGCAAAGACGGAGATAAGTCGCTACCCAGCATGGGACTTTGCGTCACGGGCGAGGGATCCACATTCCGATACTCATCGGGGCCGACTGCATAGCGAAGCGGTTCTATTCGGAATAGGCGCCTGCAAAACAGGTTGAGCCCGTTCAGATGACACCGCCCGAGAATCCCGGTAAGGAGCGCTGCATGGCCTCCCGGTTTGCCCGACGCTCACTCCTCGCGGGAGCGGCCGTTACCCTTCCTTTGGTGGCTGTTTCTACCCTCACTACCTCTCAACCAAAAGAGGGCAAGGCTCCACAAAAAATACCAGTTCCCCTTAGCGAAACACTACCGAAACCCTACCAAGCCTTGGCGGCTCTGGATGTAAAATCTGACCAATTCTCGGCCTCTGATGCGATGCGAGAGCTAAGTCAAACAATCAACAAGAATCCCGAAAAGGCAATAGGAATTGGATTTGGATACAATCTAATTCGAGAGTGCTTGCCGAGGTCGCGACAATTGAGGGTAATGTCGCCTTTTGCGGGAGATATCCTTAATCCGGCCGAGAGTCACGGGGACATTCTGATTCAGCTCAGCGGGTCTACCGCCAAAGCGACACTGAGAGCGCGCGAAGAGATATACACCGCACTCCCAAAGTGGAGAATTCGGTGGCACATCAATGGATTCCGCAGCGAAAACCGCACTGAGGATTCAAAAGCGATATCTAGGAATCCATTTGGATTCCATGAGGGGTTCGGAAACGCTTCCAGCGAACGAGGCACCGTTACCCGTGCCCTGATTCGCGCCGATCAAGGCGAGCCAGAATGGGCAGTTGGGGGAACATACCAAGTCGTGCGAATAATTCGCCTCGCCACCGAGTTATGGGACAGAGATCCCATCCACGAACAAGAACAAATCATCGGACGCCGCCGCAATGGGCAATGGCTCGACGGGACACCCAGAAATGAGGAACCCAACTTCCATGCGGACCCCAGCGGTCGTATTACTCCGCTCGACTCCCATGTCCGACGCGCCGCCCCGAACCGTCGAAATCCGCCAGCAATCGTTCGGCAGAGCTACAGCTACGACCGAGGGAACGACGACAGAGGCATCATCTTCTCGTGCTTCCAACAAAACCTAGCCACAGGCTTCGAGGCTGTGCAGAGACGACTCGAGAATGAGCCGATGGCAAAGTACCTGCTGACTACAGGGGGCGGATACTATCTCGTCCCACCACCTGGCGACCTGTGGGCCAACGTGCTCACTGTGAACTGACAGGGACAAGAAATGACCCCACTGGGCCGTGTCCTGCGAAGTATCCCGGTGTGCTGGACCTGTGCTTCACCGTGGACTTCGCCATCCAGGGGCCCACACGCACCGCATGGACCCTGGTCACCCGCTACAGCCTCCCGCACTGGCGCGGCTCCCGTGTCACCCCTGGCAGGGCACGGGTCGAAGACTGAGCGATCCCGCCCGTCGGCGGCGTCTACGCGGACTTCATCGTCTTCAGCGCACGCGGCCAAGGTGAATCACGTTGACGCGGATCTGCTGGTCGCTGATCTCGTACATCACATGGTAGATCCCGACATGGATGCGCAGGACATCGGCGCTGGCGAACGCGCCCTTGGGGCGCGGGTTGCCGGCGAGGCGGTCGACGGCGGTGAACACCTGACGGACTCCCTGCGCGTCGCTCTTGCGAACTACTCCGCCTGGGCGAGGGCCTCGGGCTCCCAGCTGACCTCGTAGCTCACGCGTCATCCCCGAAGACGCGGCGGTATGCCTCGTCGTGTGGGACGCCTGCGTTCTCCCTGCGGGCCGGACAACGTACGATTGGGGGCCGAACTCGCCCGCCGGGGCACCGTTACCTCGCTTCCAACCGCCCCAGCACCATCTCCCGGTCGAGCACACCATTCGCAGACCGCCGCCGGAAGTGCTCCAGTCGGGCCATCTGTTGTTCTTTCTCGACCTCCTTGCGGAACCCGGAGGCTGAGCTGCCGGCGTACCCTCGAACATTGCGGCCTTCGTGTGCTTGTACTGGATCTTGCCCGCGACGACCCCGAACGGCTGGTAAGGCGATGTGCCAGGCGACCGGCGAAGGAACTGCCGGGTGGTGAAGCGCCTCTTCTTCCTGTCGATGAGCGGGATGGGCTCGTGCGGGCGCACCTCGGCGACCCGGTCGGCGAAAGCGTTCAGCAGGTCGTTGATGGTGTTGGCGATGCCCTCCCTGCTATGGCGGAAGCCGTGCCGGTAGAACAGCCGGTCGCGTGAGGTTTTCCAGCACGACGACCGCCTGGGCGACCGGCTCGATGACCACCCAGGTGTCCTCATCCCCGGTGGGCCGCCGGCCCTTGAACACCGTGCCGCGGAGCTTGTAGCGCTCGATCACCCCGTCTGCGGATGGCTCGGTGAAGTGGCAGCCAGGCTTGAGGGACTGAGCTACTGGCGGGAGGGGGTTATTCCAACCGTGCACTATTCCTGTCCTCTGGCTCTCTCGTGGGGAGAGAGAGCCCGGCGCAGCGGTGCCAATCACCGTCCGCTCTTGCCGAACCGCGCGATCGCCTCCAGGACCGCGTCCTGCATCGTGGGACTACCTGTGTGTCCGGAGTCGTCGATCACTTTCAGCTCCGCGTCTGGCCACGCTTTGGACAACTCCCACGCGGTCTTCAACGGGCTGCCGAGGTCGAGTCGGCCGTGGATCAGCACTGCCGGGATACCGGCCAGCCGATGTGCTTCACGGAGCAGTTGTCCGTCTTCAAGCCAGGCATCGTTCGCGAAGTAGTGCGCGCAGATCCGAACGAATGCCATCAGTGCGCTGTCAGTCTTGTCGCTGTAGGCGCCCGGATGACCAAGTAACTCATGGGCGATGACAGCGTCCTCCCAAGCACACCAGTCCCGCGCCGCCTTCACCCTGACTGCCTCATCAGGACTGTTCAGCAGCTGGTTGTAGGCGGCTACGAGATTGCCGCTCCGGTCCGCCTCCGGAAGTGCGTCGCGGAATGTCTCCCAGGGGCCTGGCAGCAGGCGTCCGACGCCGTGGTAGAGCCAGTCGGTCTCTTCCGGCCGGGTCATGGTGACGCCGACGATGACAACCTCGAAGACTCGCTCGGGATAGCGCTCAGCGTAGGCGAGGATCAGTGTTGAGCCCCAGGAGCCGCCGTAGAGGAGCCAGCGCTCGATGCCCAGGTGTTCGCGTAGCCGCTCCATATCGGCGATGAGGTGGTCGGTGGTGTTGGGGTCGAGGCTGACGGACCGGTCGGAGGCGTGAGGCCGGCTCTCACCGCAGCCACGCTGATCGAACAGGACGATCCGGTAGACCTCGGGATCGAACATCTTGCGGCTGCCACGGCGCCCCCGCTGCCGGGCCCGCCGTGCACGCACAGAGCCGCCTTTCCATGGGGATTCCCGCTGGTCTCCCAGTAGATCTGGTTTCCGTCGCCGACATCGAGGAGACCGTGCGCGTACGGTTCGATGGGCGGGAACGGCTGGGCCATGACGGTCTCCTCCTGGAGGCGGGAAGAACAGCCTCGCGAGGCTAGTCGACGGCTGGAACGACGTCTCCTGGTTTGTCCTCGGCTCGCGCGTCGAGGTATTCGGCCCAGTCGCGTCGGGCGTTGGCGACCTAGCGGCGTGCGGTGTGGCGGTGCATCCCGGTCAGTCGGCGAGGATCGGGCTTGGGGAGATCGGTGTCCTTGACTAGAGCCGCGGCATGAGCGGGGAAGGGGGTGGTGCTGTTGATCTTGGTCCTTGGCCTCAGCGTCCGGTCCATGTCAGGTAGTCGCCCACTCATACCCAAGGAATAGGACTGGCCAGCGGGAACTCGGGACGCTAGGGAGGTCAGAGGGCCTTGATCTCGTTGAAGATTTGGTTCCAGCTGTTGGCGCTTCCATCCCCCAGAGCCCGCCCCAGGCTGAGCCTGAGGGTCTGACGCAAAGGTTCGGGAGATCGCATGATCGCTTCGTTCCTCAAAGCCAACCGGGTCAGAAGTTTCCTTCCGGGAGGGGTGTCGGTCTTGGCGGAGTTGCATGGACGATGGGCGGGTGCAAGGTTCCACAGGGCGTCCAGGTCGGGCCCGTGCCAGTTGCCCACACTCTCGAACCTGCGCATCATCGCGTACGGGAAGACGTGATCGACCACTGCTTCCCCGACCGGCACGATGAGCTCGTTGCAGATGAGGCACCGCCCGTGCTGGAACCCGATCAACGCCGCACTCACTCGGGTCACCGGTCGGCGCCGCCGCTTGTCGATCAAGAACTCCTGAGCGAGATCCACCGACATACCAGCTTGGACAACCCCTCGACCAACACCTGCGGCAAAGGAACTCTCGACAATGCTCCAGCGGGCGTTCAGCTCACCACGCAGCAAAACCCCCTGCTCTGACATCGCGATCCTGCGGAGCTCGGGTGTCAGCACCACGGTGCGATGATGTCCGTCACGCTTCAGCTCATAGAAGCGGTGCGGCACTCCTGGTACTCCACGCAGATTGTGGAACTTCTCCATGACCATGGTGGGCATCGACCGCTGAGCTGCCTTGCTCAACTTCTCTGTGGGCCGACCGCCGGCAAGAGACTCCGCAGCCTCCCTGCGCGCCACGGCCAGAAAGTCCGCGTTCCCCAGAGCGACATTGACCGGAGCCTGCGGCGCATCCGTCAGATGCCGAACCATGCCCATGGCATACGGAACAGCGAGCTCGGCGAGCGTGACCTCCTCCCGCCCCTGACCCGCCAGATCCAGCAACGCATCACCCAACGCGAACTTGTACGTCCGCGCATTCGCACCCATCAACACCGCAAGTCGCCACGACGCCCGCGCGGACGGATCCCCAGCAAAGAACGTATCCCCCACGACAACCAGCCCCCTGTCAGTCATACCTGAATCCCCGATTCCGTCTTTTCGAAGACCAATTGGCTCCAGTGCACTTCATCCCGCCCAAGCCGGTCCCCGCCCCCACCCTGATACACCAACCGCAGCCCATACCGGAGCGCAAGCTCCACAGTCTCCAAGGCGGAGACGTCGAACATGCGACGATCCCGAGGCGGCGGGCCGTGGCGAAGTGTCACCACCATCCGCCCGCCCGGGGCGAGGAGCTCACTCAGGCGTGCCATCGCCCGCGGCCGCTCGTCCGTTGTCAGGTGCATCCACACCGCCGACAGCAGCAACAGATCAAACGTCCCCTCCAACAGGCTCAGCTTCGGCAGGGCGTCGCCCAGCCACACAGACACGGCCTGGTGGCGGAGCGCGGCGGCCTCCCTCATCTCCGAAACCGGCTCCACGGCCGTCACTGAGTACCCCAGCCGCGTGAGCGCGGCCGCGTCCCGCCCAGTGCCGGCCCCGATGTCCGCAGCCCTGGCAGGCAAAGCTGGCAGCAAAGAGAGCAGCTCCTGGTAGACCGCTTCGAAGGTCAGCGACTCATACCGCTCAGCCAACACCTCAGCGTGGTCCGCGTAGTACTCCTGAACACCAGGAGGCAGACCAGCTTGATGACCCTCAAGCTCACGTCCGCAATCCATCCTGGCACCCTACGAGGCACCACTGACAGAGACGACTCGAAGAACCCCAGGCCCAAACAACCCGCGCCAACCCCCTGCGTGCTGTAAAGAATCCTCCTGCCCGGCCGCGGAACGTTTCCACGAGCAGTTCGCGATCCAGGAAGCAGTTGCCTCGTTCGCAGGAAGTTTCCGCAGCGAAGAGGCAGCCGTGGCAGGCCGCTCCATGCAGGCCGCCGTGGGCGACCGGGTTGTGATCGGCACAGAGAGGGTCCGAACCGCACAACTGGGCGGCGTCGAGCGCTTGGTCGATCAGTGCGCCGAGCCGCTGCTGCCCGCCGAGGGTGACCAGGCTCCCAGGGTGCCTTCGCTGTCGGGGGACGCCGTGTACAGCAGGATCCCGGCCATCGGGTCACTGTCTCTCCCCGGCGCCTCCCCAACTGTTCTTACTAGATCTTTTCGTAAGTTCGGTGGGTTTGGTGGGTGGATGGTCAGGCCGGTGTGGGCGAGGAAGGAC
>NZ_JAMQAW010000043.1 GCF_023701525.1 Streptomyces albipurpureus | reverse complement strand
CGCCCCGACCTCACCGCCGAACGCTTCATAGCCAACCCCTTCAGCGCCTTGGGTGCCCGGATGTACCGAACCGGGGACCTAGCCCAATGGCGCACAGACGGCATCCTGGAGTTCCTAGGCCGCGCCGATGCGCAGGTGAAGATACGCGGATTCCGTATCGAGCCCGGTGAGATCGAGGCGGTTCTGGCCTCACATGACTCAGTCGGGCAGGTGGCGGTCCTGGTCCGCGAGGACCGGCCAGGTGACAAGCGTCTGGTCGCGTATGTGGTTCCCGCCGACTCCGGTGTTGTGCCGTTGATCGATGTGTCGGTGTTGCGGGGTCTGGTAGCGGAGCGCCTGCCGGACTATATGGTGCCCACCGCCTTCGTAGCACTGGAAGCCTTGCCGCTGACACCCAACGGGAAGCTGGATCGTCAGGCTCTTCCCGTTCCCGAGGTCGCTGCCAAGGTCTCTGGTCGTGGTCCGCGTAGTCCGCGGGAGGAGGTGTTGTGTTCGCTGTTCGCCGAGGTTTTGGGTGTGGGCGAGGTTGGTATCGATGACAGTTTCTTCGATCTGGGTGGGCACTCGTTGTTGGCGACTCGGTTGGTGTCGCGGATTCGTAGTGTCTTGGATGTTGAGGTGTCGATTCGGGCGTTGTTCGAGGCGCCGACGGTGGCTGGTTTGGCGTCGCATGTTGATGATGCTGCGGGTGTGGTGCGGGTGCGGTTGTCGGGGCGGGTGCGTCCGGAGTTGGTTCCGGTGTCGTTTGCGCAGCGTAGGTTGTGGTTCCTGGGCGAGTTGGAGGGCCCGTCGGCGACCTACAACATTCCCTTCGCCCTGCGGTTGCGTGGCGCGTTGGATGTGGGGGCGTTGCGGGCGGCGTTGATGGATGTCGTGGGCCGGCATGAGAGCCTGCGTACGGTCTTCCCGCAGGTGGATGGTCAACCCCGTCAGCAGATCTTGAGTATCGGCCAGGGGCTGGGTGATAACTCGTTCTCTGCGGGTGGTGGCTCTGCCGATGACAGCCGTGTCGCCCGGCTTCTTACGGTGTCGGAGGTGGATGCGTCGGGGCTTGGTGGGGTGTTGGCGGCGGAGGTGTCTGCCGGGTTTGATCTGTCGGTGGATCTGCCGTTGCGGGTGCGGTTGTGTGTCGTGGGGCCGGATGAGTTCGTGTTGATCGCTGTGGTGCATCACATTGCGGCGGATGGCTGGTCGATGGCCCCGTTCGCCCGGGATCTGTCCCTGGCCTATCAGGCCCGTTCCCGGGGCGAGGCGCCCGCCTGGCCGGTGCTGCCGGTGCAGTACGCGGACTACACCCTGTGGCAACGCGAGGTACTCGGCAGCGAGGACGACCCC
>NZ_JAMQAW010000042.1 GCF_023701525.1 Streptomyces albipurpureus | reverse complement strand
GATCTTGTCGGCACCAAGCTGCCCAAACTGCCGCACTCATAGGCATTTTCAATGACGCTCAACACATCGTCCGCACCGGGAAGAAGAGCGACACCAGCCGCGGTCTGACCGCGTTCCTGATCGAGCACGACCGGCCCGGCGTCACCCTCGCCCCCCACCCGCCCATGCTCGGCCTGCGCGGCTTCTCCTTCGGCGAGTTGATCCTCGACAAGGTCACCGTCCCCGACAGCCACATCATCGGCGAGGTCGGAGACGGCCTCGACGTCGCCTACTCCAGCTCCGTCCTCTACGGGCGCCTCAACCTCGCCGCCGTCGCCCTCGGACTCCACCAAGCAGCCCTCGACCAAACCACCACCTACGTCAACAACCGCCCCCGAATAGCCCGCGAAGGAGTCGTCCGCGCCCGGATCGGCACGATCGCGTCCTCCCTGCGCACCTCCCGCCTCGCCGTCTACGACGCCGCCTCCCGCCTCGACCACGGCACACCGTGCGACATGGACCTGGTCAGCGCCAAATACGCGAGCGTCACCGCCGCCCAACACGCCACCGCCCTCGGCATGCAAACCCACGGCGCAGCCGGCCTGAACACCCACCTGCCCATGGAGCGCTACTTCCGCGACGCCCAATGCGTCGAACCCCCCGCAGGCACCAGCGACATCCAACTGCACCGACTCGCCGAAGACGCCCTCACACCCCACCGGCACGCCCAGTGGTCCCAGCGCTTCACCCACCCCCTGACGCCTCCCGCACTCTCGCCCACCTAACCCACCCACGCCCCGAACCGGGACCCCCTCATGTCCTCTCCTCCCCCCGCCTGCCTCCTGCTGTGGATCGCGGCCTTCGCCCTCTTCACCGTCCTCCAAGCCCTGGGCATCAGCCCCCACCAGTAGCCCGCACGCCCACACACCGCACCGCGTGGGCCGCTTGAGGGGACATCGCAGAGCCTCCGGCCCTCGCAGTGCCCGACCACATCGTCGCCACCTCCATGCCGATGTCTCACCCACCTATCCGACAGCGCAGAGAACCCAAGGCCACCAACCTCATGTCGTTCAAGATCGCCCTCGATGGGCCCAGTGTGCTCAGTGCACTCATCGTGATCGCCTTCGTGACTCCCACGGCAATCTGGCTTGACCGACTCCTCAGTCGCGCGCGACTGACCACTGCCCGCGCCGAAGACCAGCGCGACGCTCTTGCAACAGCGGTGAAGTTCCTGGCCTACAAAACCGCTCCCATCCCCACCGACCTCACTAATCGCCTGGACGAGCAATACCTGCCGCCCTTGGGCGCCCTGGAGAACAGGCTCGGCATGCACCTCATCCCGAACCCCGCCCGGCGCGCCACACCCACCCAGCCGCAACACGCCTCCCGAGGACAGTCATGACACCACCCACCGCCGTCCTCACCCCACCCGCAGGGGCGTCGCCCATCGCCCTCCCTCTCCACCACCAGGCGATACGCCCATCACACTCCCCCGCCTCTCTGTGGGCCCTGCGCGAACAGATCAACGCCCGCGCCGAAGAGCGCCGCAGCGGTCCGCTAGCCGTGGTCCTCTACGCGCTGACCGGCCCGCACGGCGACCCCACCGAACACCTGGACCTCACACGGCAGGTCGCGGACCGCAAACACGCCCAGGTCCACGCCGTCTTCAGCGACACCTCCGGGGACTTGGACCCGGCCCTGCGCCCCGGATGGGCCGATGTGCTGCGCACCCTCGCGCACCGCGAGGCGCAGGCGGTCGTCTGTGTGAGCCGCACCGCGGTCAGCAGTCACAACACCCTCTACCAGCAGCAGTTGCAGCGGCTCGGCGACCACCACACGGCCCTGTACCTGTTTCGACACGAAACCGCCCTCTGAGGGCCTGCGTCACGTTGAGGAATCCCATATGGCGAACACGACCACCCCCCGTCGGGCCGGTATGCGGCCAGCACTCGACTTGGACCAACTCCGTGACGACCTGCGGCAGGTGCGGACGCGGATCAGCCGGAGTCCGGCCCGTCCAGCGGTCGACCGCGACCAAGACTCCCTCGACCGGATCGTCACCAGGTGGGCGTCCGTGGCCTGCCAGTACCGCGATGCCTCCGCGTCACCCGCGGACCGCAAGCGCTGGACCGACCTCGTCGACAGCACCTGCCGCGATCGGGGAGCCTCCCTCACCCCCTACGAGGCACTCTTCGCGCGGACCGGCGCCGTACGCGACCTCCTCACGGCCATCCAGACCAGAACCCGACCCGGTTTGAGCGTCGATCAGATCGTGACGGAGATCCAGCGCAGGATCGACCAACGTCACTACCCGGTTGGTGCCTCCCTGCCGAGGAATCGGATCGTCTCCGACCTCAACGCCCGCCCCGACGACGTCAAGCTGGCCCTCGCCGACCTCACCGCGGCCGGTGTGGTGGAACGCCACGGCTGCGGCGTAGCGCCCGTTGAGGGTGGTGGTTCCCGGCGGTGGGTGGATGAGTACATCGCGGATCGGCTTCGTGAGGCGATCATCACTGGGCTCTACCCGCCTGGTGCATCCTTGCCGTCGCTCGCCGGGCTGTCGGCCGTGTTCGTCACCGACCAGCATCGCGTCACCGCGGGCCTACGTCTCCTGGTTGCCGATGGGCTGGTGGTGCTGCCCGCCGGTGAGCGTGCCCGCGTGCACCGCGACGTCGTCCTGGTGTCGTCCTCTGCCCTCCCCCAGCCTGTTCGGGCAGAACGCCAGATGACTTTCGATTCCGCTGCTATCCGTGTCGCGATCGGTGAGGCGAAGGGGCAGTGGCGCTACCGCCGCCACGTCTTCCCCGAGCTGGTGGAAGCGCAGTGGACGGACCTGCGTGCCATGGCCCGACACCTCCTGACCGCGCCGACCGCGTGTGACGAGGCCGCCCGCAGGTGGGCCGCGCTCATGGCGGACGCCCCGCTGCCGACCGACCCCGTCACGCGGTTGTGGCACACCGCCTGCCTGGGAGCTGCCCTCGCCCCGCTCCTCCCCCCACCACCAGTAGCAGAAGCCCGCACCTCTCCCTCACTCCGGAAATGGCTATGACACGTATCCCTGTCCCATCGCCTCCAGGCGGTCTCTCCGCCGCGAGCACGGCCCGGCTCTACGCCGCCTACCAGGGTGGAAGGGAGGAACGGGCCGCCTACGCGCAGGATCTGGAGATGGCGGCCAAAATGGAGAGCCTTGGTCTTAAGCCGAGGGTGATCGCCGGTGAGAACCGCGCCTTCCACACCCGGGCCGTCGACCACGCGACCAGGAAGCTCGGCATTCGGCAGGTGCTGGACGTCGGCTGCGGCATGCCCGCCGAATCCGGCCCCAACACCCACGACATCGTCGAGGCCCACCACCGGGCCGCACGGACGGTGTATGTCGACCACGACCCCATCGTCCGCGCCCACGCCCAAGCCCTTCTACGCAGCACGAACCTTGGGCTGACCACGGTGGTGGAAGAGGACCTGCGCCGCCCCGATCGCGTCATCGACGCGGCGCGGCAGCATCTGGACTTCCACGAGCCGATCGCCGTGGTCCTCACCGCAGTCCTGCACTTCCTCACCGACGTGGAAGAGCCGCACGCCATCGTCACGCGTCTCGTGGATGCCCTTCCGTCCGGCAGCGCCCTCGTCATCTCCCACGTCACCAGCGACTTCGACCCCGCCGTGATGCGGAAGGCCGAGGCGCTGCTGGCCTCCGCGCGGGTGCCCGCCCGTACCCGCAACGACGCGCAGATCGCGCGCTTCTTCACCGGGCTGACGATGGTGGACCCCGGCCTTGTTCCCGTCAACCAGTGGCATCCCGAACCGGGCCATGAGCGGGCGGGCATCGACCCCGCAGCAGTGCACAACTATGGCGGCATCGGCATCACAACAAAGGAGGCGGACCTGTGACAGGGACCGGCTTTCTCGCCTCGGCACAGGACACCCCCCTCACTGTCGCCGCCCGGCGCCTGACCGACGGCCTCACCGCCTTCCAACTGCGGCCCGTCCTCCTGTCACGCCGCCACCCGGGCGACATCTACACCGTGCAGCTCTCGGACTTCGTCACCTACACCGTCGCCGGCACCCGCATCACCGGCCGCTTCACCGACACCCACGCGCGGGCACTCGAACACGCCCTCGCCGGCCACGCTGTCGCTGCGGAAGTCACCGCGGAACGCGGCGCGCGCCTCGCGCTGCGCACCGTCCGCGATGTGGCTGGGTTGGCCGACCTGGTGTGGAAGGACCTCCCCGACGACTGTCGGGCAGCCCACCAACTCCGCACAGCCTTCCATGCCGCCGGGCGTGCCCTGCGCACTTCACCCGACGGCATCCACCCGCACGTAGCCGACGGAGCCATCACGATCGGGGAGATCGACGTCCCCCAGGCACTCCTGCTTCTGGAGCTCCTCGACGGCACACCACCACGCCCCACCCGCGGGCGCTGCGATTGCCGCTACCTGCAGGCCATCGCCGACGCGCTGCGCGGCCGGCTCCGCACCACCACTCCCCGCATCACGGTCACGGCCCAACCGTCATGCACCAGCGACTCGTCAGAACACATCATCGCTGTCGGCCCCGCCCCGGTGGAGCACATCCAATCCCTGACAACCCGCATCACCACCCACCCGGCGCAGGCACACGCGGCACCGGAGACCGCCTGACCCGCAGGCATGCCTCCGGCGTCGCTCGCTCTCGCCCCATCCGCACGCAGCCAACGAAGAAGTGGATTCCCCCGTTCATGCCCGCTCGTATCCGTCACGAGGACGGACTGCACACCACCCAACTGACCCGCAAGGAACTCGCCGTACTCACACACTTCGCCAAAGGCGGCATGAAAAGAGAAGTCGCCCAAGCGTTGGAGATCGCCGAAGGCACCGTCTCAAGTCACCTCGGACACATCGCAAACAAGCTGGTCGTCTCCGGTCTCCCCGCGATCCTCCACGCCGCCTACACCCGCAACATCCTGAAGCCCGCCGAACCCCAGAGCATCGAGACGACCGAGTTCAGCGCTGCGGAGCGCCGCATATGGCACGCCGCCACCGAGTCCACGTACGGAGCGCTCGCGCGCGCGGCGGGCCTGTCGCAGCAGGAGGCCGTCGGACAGCTGAAGACCCTGATGCGTCGGGTCGGGGCCGTCAACCGCGCTCACTTCGTCGCCCTCGGCCACGCCCACGGTGTCCTCACCCCTTCCTGACACCCGGGTGTGGCGAACCGCCAGCGCCCGCCGCCGGGACCCATCCGCGACCCGACCCAACCCGCGCCTCGCACAAGGCCCTATTGCTCCCCGCCCTGGAGTCTCCATGCCACCACCCCCCGACCGTGCCGAACCGCCTCCGAGCGCGAGCACCATCAGCACAAGCCGACCTGGCACCGAGCAGAACGGTACGGCCGCCCACACGACTGGGCGGGACATCGCCCGACGCCTTCGCAGCCTCGGCCACACCACCCAGCTCATCGCGACCCGACACGCGACCTTCCTCCTCCGCGCGGTCAACCACCTAGCCCACGGCTGCGGCATCACCCGAGACCTCAGGGTCGACGCTGTCGGCATCCAACCAACTGCCGTGGGGGCGACAACCGAGCGACTCGGGTCCGCCGGTCAGCTGTCCGCCAGTCCGGAGCAGGGTGTCCTGATCGTCAAGGTCAGCGGCATGGTCGAGGAACGGGAGCATGCACCGCTGCGGGACCGCCTCAACGCACTGACTGGCGCGTCGTCCGGGAATGTGGTCCTCGACCTGCGTGGTGTGGAGTTTCTGGTCCCAGCCGGGTTGGGCGTGGTGTTGGGGCTGCGTGTCCGGCTGAAAGAGGCCGGACGCACGCTCCATCTGCTGGGCGGGGAGCCGGTGCACCAACTCCTGCGGATCACAGGATTTACCACCGTGCCCCTGCACGACGATCTGGCCCAGGCCCTGGCCGCTGCCCAGGGGAAGCGGTGGCGACGATGACCGCCGCCAAGAACGGGCCGGACCTGATCCGCCACCACAACGCCACGCACGCCCTCATGGCCGCCCTGGAGGCCCGGCAGTGGAATCCGGCACGCCACGACAACCGCCAGACCCAGCACGAGGAACTCGTGGGTGGACCTCTGCCGGGTGGACGGCACCCTCGCGGGGGTCTGCATCAATGGGGGCGCCACCGCCGTCCGGGCCGAGGCCCTCCAACAGGCCCTGCGGGCCCGGGGCGTGGACATCCAGGTCAGCGCCACCGCCTCGTACCTCTCACAGCTGAAGATCATCCCGGGTTCCGTCGAGGCCATGACGCGGCTCACCGATCTGGTGTGGCAGGAGATGCCGGAGCCTCACCGGGCCGCGTTCACCGCTCCCGTCCTGCCTGCCCGCTTCACGCGTTCACCGGCGGTACCCCAAACCGGTACCCGCGGCGGGTACCGGCTGATGCCGCTCACGGCGGTACTCGCCTCGCGGGGCCACCCGCGTCACCGCGCCGGGGCCCGCCCTGCTTTCCCCTTTCTTTCAGAAATGAGCACCGCACCATGGCACTGATCGAGGACTACGCGCTCGTCGGCGGGATGACCACCGCCGCCCTGATATCTCGCGAAGGGTCTGTCGACTGGCTCTGTATGCCCCGGTTCGACTCCCCGGCTGTCTTCACCAGCCTGCTCGGCGGACCCGAGCACGGGAGGTGGACCCTCAGCCCCGCCGCCGGCCCGGACACGGGTGCCACCGCGGCCCGGCGCCGGTACCGCGGCGACACCCTGATCTTGGAATCCGAGTGGGACACCCCCCACGGGACCGTGCGTGTCACCGACTTCATGCCCCCGCACAGCAGCGCCCCTCAGCTGACGCGGATCGTCGACGGCGTCTCGGGGCAGGTGACCATGCAGTCCGTCGCGAACGTGCGCTTCGGCTACGGCAAGGACGCGCCCAGGATCCGCGCGGTCGGTGACCGCACCCGCGCCGCGCACGGCCCCGACACCCTCTGGTTCGACGCCGAACCGCCCGTGACCGCCGAGGACGGCACGCTCCGCTCCCAGTTCACCGTCGGCCCCGGACAGCGCGTCGCCTTCACCCTCACCTGGCAGCCGGCCGATGTGATCCCCCCGCTGCCCGAACCGAGGAACTCTCTGGCCTCCACCGAGACGTACTGGAACGACTGGACGTCCCGCAGCACCTGTACCGGCCCCGACCGCGAGACGGTCGTCCGGTCACTGATCACCCTGAAAGCACTGACCCACACCACTGGCGGCATCGTCGCCGCGCCGACGACCTCACTGCCCGAGGAGATCGGCGGCTCCAGAAATTGGGACTACCGCTACTGCTGGCTGCGCGACTCCGCCCTCACCGTCACTAGCCTCGTGAGAGCCGGGCACTTGGACGAGGCACGGGCCTGGCGCGCCTGGTTGGTGGACACCCTCGGCCGTAACGCGGACGGCGTGCAGATCATGTACGGGCTCGGCGGCGAACGGCTGCTGCCGGAACGGGAACTCGGCTGGCTGCCCGGCTACGAGAACTCCGGTCCCGTACGGATCGGGAACGCAGCCGCTGAGCAGCTCCAGCTGGATGTGTTCGGTGAGATCGCGGACGCCCTCGACACCGCACGGCGATACGGCCTGGAACCGTGCCCGCAGGCCTCCGCTCTCCAGGTGCGTCTCGTCGAAACGCTGGAGAAGCGCTGGCGGGAGCCGGACGAGGGGATCTGGGAGGTCCGCGGGCCGCGCCGGCACTTCGTCCACTCCAAGGTCATGGCCTGGGTGGCATTGGACCGCACGATTCGGCTGATCGAGTCCGGCGCGGCGACCGGCCCGTTGGATCGGTGGCGGGATGTGCGGGACGAGATCCACGACCAGGTGTGCGAACAGGGCTACGACCCTGAACGCGGCACGTTCACCCAGTCCTACGGCTCTGATGAGTTGGACGCGTCGCTGCTGCTTATCCCGCTCATGGGCTTCCTCCCGCCGGACGACCCGCGCGTCATCGGCACGGTGGACGCGGTCGTACGGGAGCTGTCCACCCCGGACGGGTTCCTCCTGCGCTACCCGACCCACGGCGCCCACACAGGGGTGGACGGCCTCAAGGGTGACGAAGGCGCCTTCCTTGCCTGCTCGTTCTGGCTCGTCGAAGCCCTCACCCTCACCGGCCGCCACAAAGAGGCCCGCACGCTACTCGACCGGCTGCTCGCCTTGCGCAACGATCTCGGCCTCCTCGCCGAAGAATGGGATCCGCGGCTCCAGCGACAGGTTGGCAACGCGCCACAAGGCTTCAGCCACTGGGCTCTCGCGGACGCCGTCTCCCGCACAGCGGCCAGCGCCGGTCACATCGGCCCGGTCGTTCCCGGCCCTCGGATAGCCCACCGCCCGGCGTCCCAGCCCGCAGTCCCGGCGGTGGTCGCGTGACCGGCCGCCCCCGGCGACGAGAACCTCGCGGCGTGAGCGTCCAGCAGCACGCGGGCCCACCCAGCAACCATTCGGAAGACACTGTCATGCCCTTGAGTTCGGACGCACAGGACCTGTACCTCGCCCTCGGCGCGCTGCCCGCCCAATTGGGTGTCGACGCGGACGTCGCCGCCGCGGTGTGCGCCCTGTCCGCGGAGCGGGCGCACACCATCCTCGACGAGCTCGCCGACGCCGGGATCACCGAGCCGGTGCGCGGCCATGGCGGCCTGGCCCGGCACCGGCTCACCGACGCCGCTCACGCCCGGGCCCGCGACGCTCAGCCGCAAGGCGCCGACAAGCACCGGACCGGCGCGGGGCTGCGGTTGTGCGAATGGCTGCTTGTACTCGCCGCCGGCGCCTGGGACCGGACCCGTTGCGAGCGAGGTCTCCTGGTCCCGGCCGCAGCACCGGCCGAGTGGCGGCTGCCATTTCCCGCCGGGGAGGGACAGCCGTGGTTCGAGGAGCGGCACGACCTCGTGGAGACGGTCCTCGATCTGGCGGAGAAGGCCGACTGGCACGGCATCGTCTGGCAGCTCGCGGACGCACTGTACGTGTACGCGGAGGCCGAACGCCCGCCGTGGTGGCGGAACATCGCCGTGCGGGGGCGGATCGCCGCCTGCCGTGCCGGTCACGCGGCGGCGGAGCGGCGGATGATCTGGTCCCTGGCCGTGGCGCTCGCGGCCGACGGCGACGACAGCGATATCGGCGCGAACGGGCAGCTCACCGAGTTGGCGCGGCTGGCCCGTGTGGACGGGGACCGGGCCGATGAGGCGCGCGCCACCTATGGGCTGGGTCTGATCCTGTCCCGGCGCGGGCATCACACGGCGGCCCGGGACCGTCTCCTGAAGGCGGCCGACCTGTGGGGCCCTGCGGCGCGCGGAACCGTCCCGGCGCTGACCGCCGCCGCCGAAGCCGCCCTGTGCGCCGGGGACCCGGCCGGGGCTGCCGGGGCGGCGGGCCGGGCCTATGCGGCGGCCACCGTACTGCGGCGCGACCATGACGCGGCGTGGGCGCTCGCCCTGCGCGGACGCGCCCGCCACCGCCTCTCAGACGTGGACACGGCCGTCGAGGACCTGCTCACCGCGCTGCCCGCCCACCCCCATGACAACGGGGAGCGCGCACACGTGGCCACGCTCACCTGGCTCGCCGAGGCGCTCATGGCCGCCGGGGACCCGGCGCGGGCCGAGTTCTACGCCCTGGCCGCCCGCGCACTCCCACCCGCACCCGCACCCGCACCCGCCGGTGTGGCCGATGCGCTCGGCCCGCTGCTGTGACCTCCGCACCACTCGCTCGCGAGTCCTCGGGGGAAATGCCGACCGTAATCACCGAACGTCTCCGTCTCCCCGGCCTCACTCCGCGGGGCCGCCCGGGCTCGGCACGTGAGGGCGCCGGGGGGTCAGGTGGCGCCTGCGAGGTGCAGGAGTTCGGAGACGCCTTCGGCGCTCCGGTAGCACTGGAAGCGGGGGACGAGGTCCTTCACGAGTTGCTCGCAGCGCGGCGCGCCGATGCGGCGGGCCGCGAGGAGGGATTCCCGCGCGGCGGCCGCGGCCCGTTCCGGTTCGCCGCGTTCCAGGTCGGATGCGGCCTGGTAGGTGCGGAAGACGGCCATCGTCTTCGTGCGGCTGGCGGGGAGGAGTTCCTGTCCTTCGGCGATGAGCCGGTGGGCGCGGGCGGTGTCGCCGAGGTCGAGGAGTGCCTGGCCCGTGTCCACGGCCAGGTCCGCGTGGCTGAGCCATGCGCAGAAGTCGGGCATCGGCCGGGAGGCCGCCGCGCCAAGCAGGTGCTCGGACGCGTCCAGGGCGCGGAGGGTGGCTCGTTTGTCACCTTGGGCGGCCAGCGCGCGGGCATATCGCAGCTGGAGCAGCGCCCTAGCGGCGGGGTGTTCGGCGCGGGTGAGGGCGTGGCGCAGGAGGGTGGCGGCGGTGGTGTGGTCTCGGCGCCAGGCTGCCTGGTAGGCGAGGTCGCCCAGGGTGTTCGCGCCGAGGTCGGGGTCGTTGAGGGCGTGGGCGCTGTGGAGGGCGGCGGTCCAGTAGACGGTGGCGTCGTGGTGGCGGCCATGGTCGAAGCGCCACCAGCCCGCGGTCTGGGCGAGGGAGGCGGCGAGCCGGTGGAGGCGGAGCCCGAGGTGGTGGGGGTAGCGGCCGTGGGCGATCAGGTCGGTCACCGTGGCCAGGTGGGCGTCGAGCAGGGCGGCCATGTGCTGGCGTTGCTCGGTGACGAGAGTGGTGAGGCGGCGTCCGCCGTCTTCGAGGAGTTCGACGGCGTCGTCCCCGACGGGTTTACCGTCCCGGACTGCGGCGTTCAGGGCTGCGGGGGTGGCGTGGGCCCAGTCGGCGGCGAGTGCGACGGTAGCGGCGGCCGGGACGGCGGTGATGAAGGAGCGGCGGTCCACAGTTCTCAGAGCCTCTCGCAGAGCGGGAACGATGCTGGGGCCGAGGGGGACCACGGCCGCCGGGAGCCAGGCCGGCCACTCCTTCGGAACGACCGCGCGAGGCGGGATGCCGAGGACTTCGGCGATGTACTGCTGGGTCTCCGCGTCGGGAGTGACACCCGCGACTTCCCACTTGCGGACTCGGTGCTTGTCCGTGCCCGAGCGCAGGCCCCGCCGGGCGGCGGACGCCCGGAGGCGGGCCGCGAGTTCGACCCGGGTCATGCCGGCGGCGAGGCGGGCCAGCGCGAGCGGGTGACTGTTGGTGTCCACGCTCGCATCGTCCCACCGCCGGGCGCGGCCGGGAACGGTTCCGACCTAAGGGGACCCCCGACGGGACCCCCGTCAACTCATGGACTCGGCGGCTGAGTTGAACGCACACTCGACTTGCCCGAGCGGGCTCGAACACGGCTCCGGCCGATCGCCTGCTTCCAGCCTGCCCGCACATCTCCGAGCCCGGTGCAACAGCCGGTTGCGTCGGCGGGCGGCCCCTTCCCGCGCACAGCGCCCCGATGCAGACGGCTAGCAGGACTGTCCAACGCACAGCGAAGGAGACCTGGATGACCGAGACAACCGGCCCGCAGGTCGTGCTCATCGCCTGCGACGGCATGGACAGCACGGTGACCGCCTATGACCTCACCTCCCGCGTAATCGGGGTGACGCCTGCTGTCCGTTGCCACTGCGACCCGAAGTTCACGTTCTGTGTCACCACGAAGGATGCCCGTGAAGGTGATCACCCGCTTGGTTCTGCCAACCAACAGGGGGCGCAGTGCCGCCGAGGGACAGAGGCCCACATGAGCCCGAACGGTATCTACTGGATGAACTACGCCATTAGCATCGGACAGAGGGCGTCGCATTCAGGTCGGCGGGTCGGTGTTGCGCTCGTTTCTGAACACGACGAGTTGATTTGCTCCGCCTTCGAGGGAGAAGTACGCGGCGCATCCTGGTATCGCACTCTGCGGAGCAAGATGCAAGAACTCGGATTACCCAGCGCACACAGCGCATATCTGACGATTAACACCCTGTCAGCGGACTGCTCGTTCGAGCTCGGCGAGCTTTTGAAGGAAGTACGCGTGGACAGGGTCTGTGTCGGTCTGCCAGACCCCGCTCTGACGCGTTACCTCGACGACGATCCCGTCACTGCACGAGGTCTCGTACACCGCTTCCCCGATGATTTGCAGCGCGAGATCCTCGAGCAGAACCGAGACTTCTACGCGGCGAGCGAGCAGAATATCGAGTGCAACCTTCACTACTCCACACATCGCATCAGTGAAGCCGTCGCCGCCCGGCTGAAGTCGAGCGGGTTCGCGCTTTCCAGGAGTGATGTCAATGCGAACAGGGGGAGGATCGCGCTTGCTTCCCTGATCTGCCAGAGGTATGGGGTCGAGGACAAGGAGGCTGATCGGGCCGTAAGCGACGCGCTGTCCGGATCCTTTGACGCGAAGTACGGCAGCTACGACTACGCGTACGACGCTCGTGCCGCCAACTCAAGGTGGACCGACGACTTCAAGTCGGTACATAGGAGGTCGTCCACACCTCCTCTGTCTGCCGTCAGCATCCTCAACGTCGGCGTCGGGGCCGGCTACGAAGCAGTGGCTTTGTTTTCAAATTGCCCACAGATCACCTTTGTCGACATCGCGGAACGCGGCCTTGCGAAGATACGTGAACGCATTCCCTCGTCGAGAACGGTCGTTTCCAGCGCCGAAGACCTGTCCGCGCTACCGGAGAACAGTTACGATCTGTATGTCTCCTTGAGAACGTACAACTCGTCGTTCTTCGACACGACCGCAGCGGTCCGGGAGGCGCACAGAGTCCTGAAGCCCGGCGCGGTGATTATCGTCTCCGTGGCCAACGGATTTCTGCATCCTGAGCGAGGCTGCGTTGTCCCGGGACTGATCATCCCCGGTACAGACTTCGTCGACATCTATCGCGGAATGGACACAGCCAATCTGATTGGCGCGGAGCTCGATCGTGCCGGATTCAAAGACATTCGAACGTTCCCGACAAATGGCGAGATTTACCTGTCGGCCGTCGCCGCTTAGCGCTTCCCGGCCCTCCAGCCGGCCACGTCCGCGACCTCTCATTAGTTCTGCGGGGCGACTGGATCGCAGACGGCCGGGTGCGACCGGACTGTTCAGTGTGACCAGCATGAAGGAAGGACTTGTGCAATGACCGGGCGAACGTCTGTGGCCCATCGGATTCTGCAGTTCAACGAGGAACTTGCGGGAACGACGCTTGAACTGCCTCCAGGATTCACGGCCATCAATCCGTTCAGCGGCCCTCAGAAGGATCGTGTCCGCGAGGTCACGACGGCGTTCTACCGCAAGTTCTACGACGACGACAGGCCGCGCCGTCTGGTACTGGGGAGCTCGCCCGCCCGCCGCGGCACGGCCGTGACCGGGGTCCCGTTCGAAGATGCCAAGCTCCTCGAAAGCGAAACGGGAGTCGATGTCGACGGCTATGCGGTGAGCCGGCCTTCCGCCGGGTTTCTGCACGACGTCATCAGCCGCTACGGGGGCCGCGGCAAGTTCTATGCCGACTTCGTCATGAGTTTTGTGTGCCCTCTCGGCCTGGTGAGAATGAGCCCCAAGGGGAAAGAGGTCAACTGCAACTACTACGAGAGCAAGAAACTGCTGGAGCTCCTGCACTCTTTCCTCGTGGACACCCTGGAACGTCAACTGGCATTCGGAACTGACACCTCGGTTTGCTACTGCATTGGCAGCGGCGAGAACTACGCTTTCCTCTCTAAGGCAAACGAGGGCCAGCGCTTCTTCCAGAGGATCGTGCCCTTGGAACACCCGCGCTTCATCACTCAATACAACCGGGACAGGGAGGAAGAATTCGCCGAGAAGTACCTCAGCGCCTTCCGTGAATGACACGGTTAGTTGTGGCATCCTCCCTGACGCTTGCCAACCTCTCAGGCCAATTCGATGTTGGCCGCAGGCTTCCAGTGCGCAGGAAGAGATGGAGAAGAGTACATTGACGGCAGAAGGCAGGGTCCTGGTCCACTTCGACTCGGAACGCGCGAACGTTTACCGCTCCCAGAGCGGCGAGTTGAAACTGCTCAAAAGGGAGCGGCTCGCGTTTGAAGACAGCCGCTCCCGTGAGGTGCTGGCAGAGAGAGTCGGCGAGTTCTGCACAGGGCTCACGGAGTTCAACGAGGTCGTCGACAACAGGACAACGCGTTTGTACGCCACCGGGGTCTTTCAGCAGCTCTCGCAGCCGGATGCGGCCGCACTAGTCAACAGTGTCTATGTCGACACCGGCCTCTATTTCAACATAGTCGGGCCTGAACTGAAGCAGTTCTACCGGGAAACGGGCATGTCCGCGTGCGGATCGAACGGCATGATGGAAGGCTTGATCCGGCGGGAGTTCCGGAGTGCTGTTGTCTGCGGCAGCTTCCAGCAGTCTCTGGGGTATATCGAGGACACCATCGCCCGTCTGCGCGCGAGCGGCACCGTAGTGCTGAGCCCTCAGTCCACAAGGATCAAGCCGGAGACCGCGGGCACCGACTTCATCCTCTTCGACTACCAGGATCTCCTGAAGAACGAACGCGACACGTGGCGGCACAAGTACGTGCACATGGACGCGTTCAGGAAAGCCGACGCCGTTGTCGTGTGCAACCCCGGCGGTCTCGTCGGAAAGGGCACCATCTTCGAGCTCGGCTTCATGTCCGCGCTTTCCAAGAGGGTCATCTTCACGGAGGAACCCCTGGGCGTGTCTGTCCTGTTCCCCTGTGAGGTCGGCCTGGAAGCCTGAGAACTCCCGCCCGGCGCTGCGGCACCCCGCCCCGCTCCTGCATCCCTGGCCGGGAACAAGCGACGTTTCGGCGAACGGTAAAGGGCCCCGCATGCCGGTTTGCGACGCACCGTCGCTCTCTGTCCCACCAGATCTCACTTCTCGATTACGAAGATACGGAAAGGACATCTGCCGATGCGCGACGCAGAGCCCATCGATACAGTCCCCGACAGGCTTCGAGAGATCGTGGCGTCCGTCCTCGAAGTGGAAGGGGATGCCTTCGAGTCCGGTGCCCTGTTCTACGAGGAGCTCGGAATCAGCTCCTTGGAGAAGGGTGCGATCACGGCCGCGATCGAGCGCGAGTTCGGAGCCCTGTCCGCCGGGGAGGCGGCAGCCCTCACCAGCCTGGACGCCGCGGTGTCCGTGCTCAGCGAGCGGGCGAGCGGGGTCAACCTGATCGGCCGTCTGGTGGCGGGTCACGTCTGCGCAGGCCGGGGCGACAGGACCAGCTACCTCGACCCCCAGGCGGGGGAGGTCACCTACGCCGCCCTCCTGGAAGCGGTACGTGGGTATGCGGGCGCTCTGCGGGCAGCGGGCGTGCCTGAGGGCGCTCGTGGTCTCCTGGTCGCCGACGACTCCGTGGCGACCGTCGTCGCCGTTCTCGGCCTGTGGTGGCAGGGCTGCGTCCCCGTGGTGATCAGCCCGATGCTCACGGACGACGAGGTCCGCTACATCGCCGAGGACTGCGCCGCCGCGATGGTGCACCTCGACGCAGCCCCCAAGCGGCAACGCGCCCTGGAGGAGCTGTTCGAGACGACGACCCGGTTCGCCGGCGCTGACGTCCGCGCCGTTCTGGCCACGGCCGAGGCCGGCCCCGCACGCTGCCCGCAGGAGGCTGGGCCCCCGGCCGCGTGGAGTGCGGGGCGTGAGGCGCTCGTGCAGTACACCTCCGGAAGCACCGGCATGCCCAAGGGGGTGCGGCACTCGGCGGGGGCGATCGCGGCCCTGGCCGACGGCATCGGCACGGTATTGGCGCTGACCCCCGGGGACACCGTGCTGTCCACCGCGAGGATGTCGTTCGGCTACGGCTTCGGCAGTTCCGTCCTGTGCCCTCTGGCGGCCGGTTCCCGCGTGGCGCTCATCAGCGGCACCGTCGACGTCCACTCACTCGCCGCCGCGCTGCAGCGTCACCAACCCACCGTGCTGTTCTCGGTCCCGCGGCTGTACGCCGCGCTGCTGAACGACTCCGGGGCAGCGGCGGCCGAATCTGTGCGGCTGTGCGTCGCGGCTGGCGAGAATCTGCCGGGTCCGCTCAGCGAGCGGATCCGCGCTGTCTTCCAGGCCGACCTGCTCAACGGTCTCGGCGCCACCGAGGTGCTCCACATCGTCGTCGGCACGCCGCCGGGAAACGAGCGTCCGGGCACTTTCGGGGTCCCGGTGCCCGGGATCACCGCGACCGTCCGGGCAGTGGACGGCACGCTCGTCGCCGACGGGGAGGAGGGCCGGCTCCACATCGCCGGCCCGACCGTCGCCCTCGGCTACATCGGACGGCCCGAGGCCGCCGCGGTCACCTTCGCCGACGGCGGCGCGTACACCGGCGACGTGGTGCGCCGCGCGCCCGACGGCACGTTCACCCATCTCTGCCGCGCCGACGACCTGCTCAACCTGGGCGGCTACAAGGTCTATCCGGGTGAGATCGAGAGCGTCGTCCGCGGCGCGGAAGGGGTCCAGGACTGCGTGGTGGTCGGCGGCCGTGACGCCGACGGCCTGGAGCAGGCCGTGGCCTATCTGGTGGCCCGGCCGGGATCCGACTTGGCCGGGGTGCGGCGCGCGGTGCTCGCCGCGATCCGTGGCGGCCTCGCCGCCTACAAGCGGCCCGCCCGTCTGGAGTTCCGCGACAAGCTCCCGACCACGTCGACCGGCAAGCTGGCCGCCTTCGAACTGCGGAAGGCGGCTGCACAACCGTGACCTGGGACATTACGGGCATGGCCGCCGTCGCCAACATCGGTGCCAGCCCCGAAGAGATCTTCGCCGCGTTGTGCGCGGGCCAGGAGAGCCGCAAGCCGCTGAAGGCGTTCGACCCCGACAAGTACCGGGCGGCCTACGCCTACGAGATCGACGACCGGCCCGAGGGCGGTGGCGACATCCCGCTCCGCGCCACCCGCTGGCTCACCACCGTGGTCCGTCAGGCAGTCGCCGACACGGGCCTGGACGAGGACCTGTCCCAGATACCCGTGCTGGTCGGGACCACCATGCGCGAGCAGCGCAGCCTCGAACTGTGGTGGCGCGACGACGCGGAAGTCGTCCTCGAAGACCTGCATTTCGGCACGGCCTTGAAGGCGGCCTTCGGGGCGTCCACCACGTACACCTTCGCCAACGCCTGCTCAGCCTCGCTGTACGCGCTCGGCGTGGCCACCGACATGATCGACCTCGGCCTGGCCGACACCGTCGTCGTCGCGGGCACCGACGCTGCCACCGAGGGCGGCTTCGGCACGCTGGACCGGGTGCAGAACGACCTCCCCGACGCGCTGCGCCCCTTCGACGTCACGCACAAGGGCATGCTGATAGGGGAGGGCGCGGCGGCCGTCGTCGTCCAGCGCGCCGGTACCGGGAGCGGGCCCGTGCACGCCCGGGTGCGTGGTGTGTCCATGGGCTGCGACGCCCACCACGCCACCGCGCCCGACCCCGACGGCATCACCCGCGCGGTGCTCGACGCCCACAGACGAGCAGGGGTGCGGGCGAGCGACATCGACCTGGTAATGCTGCACGGCAGCGGCACCCCCCTCAACGACACGACGGAGTCGAGCGTCCTTCGCCAGATCTTCCAGGGCGCGGGTGCGGGTCCGCGGATGACCGCCATCAAGGCGATGACCGGCCACACCCTGGGCGGCTCGGGACTGCTCAGCCTCGTCATGGCGGTGCTCGCCATGAAGGAAGGGACGGTACCCCCGGTCCTGGGGCTGACCGATCCGATCCCGGAGGCCGCGGGGCTGGGCCTGGTGCAGGGCAGCCCCGTCTCCGGTGACCTGGCCATCGCTCAGGTCGACGCGTTCGGCTTCGGAGGGATCAACGCCGTCGCGATCGTGGAGGCGGCTCGATGAACGCGACGAGCACCGCGCGCAGCGGGAGTGGTCCGAACGGTAGGGAGGTCGTCGTCACGGGCATCGGCCTGGCGCTGCCCGGAGTCGGGACGTACGGAGACCTTCTCGGACCGCTGCCGGGGGAGGGCGGCTTCGACCCGGCCACCGGACTGGTCGGACGCGAGCTGCGCCATAAGGACCGCGCGTCCCGGCTCGCCCTGCGCGCGGCCGAGTTCGCTCTCCACGACGCCGGTCTGACCGACGCCGACGCCATGTTCACGGGCGCGGCCGACTCGACCGCCGTTCTGGTCAGCACCAACTGGGGCAATGCGGACAGCGTTTGCGAAGCCGTCGACACCATCGCCACCGCGGGCGTCACGGGCCTCAGCCCCCTGGGGCTGCCGCAGACGTCCAGCAACGTCATCGCCGGTTGGGTGGCCATCCGCTACCGGCTGCGCGGCCCCAACCTGACCGTCAGCAACGGCGTCACGAGCGGTCTGGACGCCGTGGCCTGGGCCCGGAACCTCATCACAGCCGGCCGCGCCGAGGCCGCCGTCGTCGTCGGCGTCGAGCCAGGCAATCACGTGGTGACGAAGATCCTCGGCGAGCAGTCCACCGACGCGGCGGTCGCGGTCGTCCTGGAGCCCGCGGACGCCGCCGCTTCCCGGGGCGCACGGCCCAGCGCCACCATCGCCGGCTACGCACGGAGCCGGAACCTCGCCGAGGCACTGGCCTCCACCGGAGCGACCGAGGGAGGCCCCGTCGGACTGTGGCTCACGGACGGGACGGAATCCGCCGGCGCCGGGGCGGGCCGTCTGCTCGCTGCCATGCGCCGGATCGACCTGGAATCCCAGCTGGGCCCGCTGTCCGGGGCGCTCGGCGTCCTACAGTGCGCCACCGCGGCCGCCCACCTGGCCAGCGGTGCCGCTGGCAACGTCCTGGCCACCGTCGGAGGCCCCCGCCACGACGCGACGGCCGCCCTGCTGCTGACTCCGCCGCCGCCAGCCCTTCGCCCGTCCATGCAGGAACGAGGACAACACCCATGACCACGACGAGCGTGACCATCGAAGAGCTCCGCGTCCTGATAGCCGGGGCCCTGGAGATCAACCCCGAAGAGGTCACCAACGATGCGCACTTCGCTTACGAGCTCGACATCGACTCGCTGTTGATGCTGGAGATCTCCACCCGCGTGAGTGCGTACGGCGTCCCGGACAACGCGGTGGCCGCCAGCGGCGTCACCACCCTCGCCGAGCTGCACGCGTTCCTCACCTCGAAGCTCACCGGCGAGACCCCGCCCTCCCCGCTCATCCGACCCAGGCCCGTAAGCGACCCAGCGGCACGCCTGTTCCTGCTCCACCACGCCGGCGGCTCGCACCTGCTCTACCGGGGCTGGGCGGAGCACGTCCCCGAGGACTGGGAACTGTGTCTCCTGGAGGCGCCCGGCCGCGGCAGCCTCCAGGCCCTGCCGCTGATCGACGACTGCGGGCAGCTGGTCGACTACTTCCACGCCGCCGTCGCACCCCTGCTCGACCGGCCCTTCGGGTTCTTCGGCCACAGCATGGGCGCCCTGCTCGCCTACCAGCTCACCCAACGACTCCTCCGCGAGCGGGAACCGCTCCCGGCCTGGCTGGGGGTCTCCGCCTATGGTGCCCCGGGAGACGACGCCGGCGGCAGCAGCCCTCACCTGATGGCCGACGACGAACTGCGCGCCTGGCTGCGCAGCGGCGGCGGCAGCCCACCGCAGCTCCTCGACAACGAGGACGTCTGGAAGAAGTTCGCCCCGGTGTTCCGCAGCGACTTCAAACTCGTGGACACCTGGGCTGCTCGCCGCAGCCCCGAGCCGCTGCCCGTCCCGCTCACGGTGTTCGCGGGCCGCAGCGACACGCTGATCGGCGAGGACCGACTCCTCGCCTGGCAGGCGCTCACGACCGACTTCCGCGGACTCAAGAGGTACGACGGCGGCCACTTCTACCTGCTGGACCACGCGCAGCAGCTCACCGCCGCCATCACGGACGCGATGCGCCCCGCAGCCCCGTGAGCCCGCTCTCACCACCGCGCCGCCCGCCAGACGATCTACCCCGACGGGGCGCCTCCTGCGCAGGGCGCGGGGACGGGCGCTCAGGCGGCGGGGTCGACTTCGGGGTGCGTGAACCGCACGGGCCGGCCCAGCGACCGGGCGTAGGCGATCTCGGACCTGGTGCTGTCTCCGATGTAATCACCGACCACGAGCACCTCGTCAGCGAGAAGGATCTTCGACCGGTGCAGCTCGTCGAGCCGAATCTTCAGCGCCTCAGCCTCGACAGGATCGGACCAGAACTCATGCGGCGACTTCAGGTCGCAGCCCGGCTTGACGACGATCCTCCCGGCCTTGGTCTCCCGCACATCGGCCTCGGCCATCTCGGCCATAAAACGGGTGGAGCCGCAGATCGCGACGATACGCGGAAAGTTCAGCTGCTTCTTCGCCTCGGCGAGCTGCTCCGCGGGGGTGATCACTTGCGGGGACGACACTGTTCCTCCTGGTGGTGCTGCCCAAGGGATGCCTGCGGAGACGAGAACGAAGGCGTCCAAGATCGCCTCACGGCGAACCCCGTGCACGCCTGCGCGCCCGCACTCTATGCGACGAGCACCCCTACCCGGTGCCGCGGCGCCCGCCGGTCGGCCCTACCCCCCGCCCGTGCGATGCCGAACTGGTCAACGAAGAGTCGACGTCGCGTACCGCGCCCGCCGCCTCGATCAGGCGATTCACGCGGCATCCCGCCGCAGTGTCGGCTTGGCCGGCCGGCCCCTGCCGGCATCTGGTGGCGATGCCGGGTCGAGTCTCGAGTACTGCGACCACCCGAACGAGGGAGGCGCAATCAGATGACCGCATTGACGAAGCGTTGTCCGTCGGCGACCTCGCGGCCCCGGCGCGGCCCGCCGCGGCTCGCCTGAAGACCTGGCGGCCGCAGTCCGAGCCCGCCACCGGATCGCCACGACCACCGGCGCCCGCCCATCATCTGACCGCTATCGCTGTGCGCCTCGACGAGGAGACCATGTCCACCGCATCTCACCAGCCCCCCAAGCCTGTCGCCGCGATTTCGCCTCCCGGCCGCACCTCGGAGGAGGAGCAGATCACGGCGGTCGCCGACATGCTGGTGCTCGCGTACGGGCTGCACCCGGCAGACATCACGCGTATCCCGGAAGGCACCGCGACGGACAACTACGCCGTCGTGGACCAGGCGGGCCGGCGGCACTTCGCCAAGGTCTACCGCACTCGGGAACATCTGGATCTGGAGCGGACCTCGGTCGAACTGTCCGAGTACTGCGCCGACGAAGGAGTCACGACCGCGCGGGCAACCCGCACACGCGAGCACGAACTCATCGCGACCCACGGCCGCCTGCCCATGTCCCTGTGGTCGTACGTGCCGCACACTGCGAGCGCCGAAGGCGGCCTGACGGGTGCCCGGTGGGCAGCGGTCGGCACAGCGATGGGCCGCCTCCACAGCCGGCTCGCCGCCCACCCCGCCGCCGCACCCACCCTGGAGCCCGGTGCCGCGGTGTGCGACGTGGCCGCCTCGCGGGACCGCTTCGAGCGCCTGATCCATGCGTACCGGCACATGCCCAGGCTCGGGGAGTTCGAGACGTGGGCGCTGCAGGCGGCGCGTGAGCGTCAAGTCATCCTGGGGGACGTCGAGTGCGCCCTCGCTTCGCTTCCACAGCTGACCGTCCAGATCCTGCACGGCGACATGGCCGGCCCCAACGTTCTGTTCAAGAACGACGAGGTTGCGGCGATCGTGGACTTCCGACCGCCCGCATCCGGGTACCTCGCCTGGGAGATCGCACGTCTTGGCTGTGACCCCAAGAGCGTGCTGGACAACAGTGCGGAGAGCTGGCTCACCGGATACACCGATCTCACCCTGGCCTACCGGGACGCCAACCCGAAGACGCCCGCAGACGACCTCTTGTCCTCGCTGCGTGTCGGCTGTGCAGCCATGCTCTGCTCGGCCTTTCCGCTGTCGGTACCAGTGGAACGACCGCACATCGTCGACGCCGCACTTGAGGCCTACGGGCGGGTGCGGCACGAGGCGGCCCTGATGCTGCTGGACCGGCTCCCTGACATGGAGGAGGCCCTGCGTGACGCTCTTCGCAAGCCGCCACCCCCTGACAACGAACTCGCCTGTCCGGGCCTGCTGTAGAGCAGCAGGACACTCAAGGGCCGGCCGAGGTAGGTCAGGAAAGCGGGGCGGCGATCATCTGTTGAGCTGCTCCACTTGGAATAGTCCGTCGGGACCGATACGGATAGCGGCGATGTCGGCGAGATGATCGGCTGGTCGCGAACGACAGACAGCGGCCAAGCGACGTCCCCGTCCGGCCCACCGCCTTTTCAGGTCGATTCTGGCCGTACTGGCCGCCCTTGCCCGTCCGGCCAAACGCTGGCGCCTGAAGTCTCGCCTCGTGCAGCTGCTCCAGCCGCAGCGCCCTGTGCAAGCACGCCGCCACGGCCCTGCTCCAGGTGGCCCGCTGTTTCGACACGATGCCCCTCGTCCTGCTCCTGCTCCGCGGCCGGGCCCGTCCGACTTCTTCACCGGCCTTCGCGACCCCGACCACCCCAGCCTCCACCACCGGCCGACGCGGCTGGCACTGCCGCCGGTGACCTCGGCCCAGAGCGCCTACGACCAGTGGGAACACACTCCGCACCCACCCCTGCCTGCCCTGCCAGCTCTTCCCGACCAGCCGGGAACGCCGCCGTGACGGCCCAGCACGCGCACTCCCTGCTGCTCTCCATTACTCAGGCCAGCGCCCCGGCGTCGACAGAGCCGAAAGACCACCTCGCAGCAGCCGGGCGGGAGAGTATGTCACCGGCGCCGCATCCGCTCCCCCACATTCCGCTTCAGCAGCGGCTCAGGGAGCTTCCGGAGGCCACGGGCATGACCACGGCGGAACTGGCCCGGCCCATCCGCGATCTAGACCCGGCCGACTGACCCGTCGTCCGGTGCCCTCATCCAGCGGGGGCGCCGGAGCTCATGGCACCGACCGGCACCAGCGCCCTCTGCTCTACCACCTCTAAGACGACGACACTGACCCATGAGACGACTCCTGCGGCACGAAAACGCCCGGTGAGCCTGGGGTGATTTCGTGTGTGCGCTCAGTTCAGCGCAGGCCGTCTGTGTCGTCGTGCTCGTCGCCGACCGGGAGCAGCCTACGACTGCCCGTCTGGTCCTCGCTGTAGATGACCGCGGAGACCGCGCTGTCGTAGGCATCGTTGAGACCGTTGCCGCTTGTGCCGAGCATGTTCTCCCAGTCGATTCCCATGCCTACGCAGCCTAGCTGTACTGATCGAGGAGCGCGGAACTGCTGCTCGGGCTCGACCTATACCGTCACCGGCTCAGGTGCGGTGCTCTCCCGCTCCGAACGAAGCGGTTTGCAGAGCTTTTGCACCTGCTGGCACAGGTCGGCTATCAGCCTGTCCCTTCCCCACAGCAGCTGCTCCTCCCCTGCGAGCCGACCTAGCTCGGGTTCGCGCAGGTCGCGTCCTCCGGGCGGGTCGGGTCGGTTGGTCCTCGGTGCGTGGCGCGAGCCCCACGGTCGATGGGGCCCGGGCGGGCAGATCGGCTGCCGCGCGCAGGTGTGCGGATCTGCCCGAAGGCCACCTGGGGCCGGGTCGACCCTACTCGGCAGGTGCCGCTGCCAGGGGGTGGGGAGGCGCGGCGGCGATCGAACTATCGAGTACGCAGACAGGCGCGGCTTCGACGCCGTTGGCGGCTCTTCGGTTACCACCGGGCGGCGGGGCACGGATGGGCAATCCGGCGTACGGGTGGAATGTCCGTGGCTCCAGCAGCAGCGCCGTGATCACGTCGAACACCAGCAGCCCGATCGATGAACTGTGGCAGGTGAAAGCCCCGAGCGTTCTGGATCCGAGGGGTGATCAGCAAGCCAGGGGTTCTGGACCGGCAATATGGCGAGTTCGACCACAGCCGATCGGTGGCGGAAGCCCGGGGCGGCGAATTTCTACGACCTGGAGTTCAACCAGGCCCGCCCGGAACAGCGTCATGAGCCTGTGCTTGCGGCCTCTCCGGCCGGCTTGTCGCGGGCAGCACTCATCCGGGCGTCGAGGGCAGCCTGAGTCTCGGGATCGAGTTCGTAGTCACCGGCGGTCTCGGGATTGACGTCCATCGCGTGAGAGCGGAAGCTCTCCCGCTCGGCGGAGAGCTGCTGAATGGTCTGGGTGATCCGGTGGATCTTCTGGCGCACCTTCTCCCATTCCTGCTCGGCGAGGGCGAGCTCGGCAAGCTGGTTCTGGATCTCAGCCTCGTTTTCCCGGGCGTAGCTATCGCTGACCAGTGTGATCAGAGGAACGTCGAGGGCCTGGGCGGCGGTGACCGCCTCATCGAGCCTGACCGCGCGGGTTTGCTGCTCGATGCGCGTAATGGCGGTGGAGTCAAAGTTCGTGCCGAGCAGTGCGGCCATACGGCGCGCCAGCTCTGCCTGGCTGATGCCGAGGCGTTCGCGTTCTTGGCGGAGTCGGCGGGCGAAAACGTCCCCGGGCAGTGGGTTCATGGCGATTTGGCACTTCCTGGTCAAGATCGCGATTGACGGGGCGTATGGGGATGGCCCGCCTCGAAAATGAGCAGGCCAGCGTCGCAGAGTGCTAGGGCAGCACATTACACATCTCGCACTGCGGATTCCACAGGTGTCCACCGCGACCCGAGGTCGCACGCCGCAGCGTCGATTCTACTCGTCTCCGAGCACCTTTCAGCCGCCTATCGATAGCCTTTCCCGATTCCCTTCGATTCGCTGTACGAATGAGGTACATTGGCCATCGCGGACGTGCACATACATGAGTCGACAGGCGGGTCGGCGGCATGTACCCAGTCACTCAAGCGCTTCTATCGGCGCCCGCCCGGGTGAGCGGCTTCGCTTGTCACCTCGCGGCTCACTGCCATGTCACCGACATGATTCGAAAGGCAAAGAGGGAAGAACCATGACGAAGATCTACGAGGTGGCCGCCCTCACACAGGCATCCCTGCCGAGCGCGGCCTGGGACCTGACGAGCTTCCTGCAGAACGCCAAGTCTCAGATCCAGCTCTGGGGTGGCCTTCTCCTCATGATGATCGGCGCTGCCGGCCTGGTATGGGGCGGTGTGCTCCTGCTCAAGAAGCTGATGGCCAACCCGCAGTCCGCGGGCAACCAGCAGGGCTGGGGAACGATCGCGCTCCTCATCCTCGTCGGCGGGGCCCTGGGCACCGGCGGGTGGTCACTGATCTCAACGATCGGCTCCGGCGGCCAGCAGACCATCACGGACCTCGGCGGCGGCACGGTGATCATCCAGACCGCCGATGAGGTCAGCGGACTCCTGAGCGGCCCCTCCGACTAGGAGACCGTCACAGACCGTGCACACCACCGGGAGTAGAGGCGTCGAGCGGACCGGGTCGGTTGAGGTGCAGGCCTCCTCCGGGCCGGTTTGGCGTTTCCGGGACCACAGCACAGCGCAGGCACGAAGGAGAGCAGAGCATGGGGATCACGGACAAGGCCCGGGCCTTCAACAGGAAGTTCAAGCTCGACTCGCACCATGCAATCGAGCGCTTCGGGGTGTTCTTCGGCATCTTCGCGGTCACGGGTGCGATCGTGATCAGCGCATCGGGTGCCTTGGCGTACCAGGCGGGGCGTGACTCGCTGTCGCAGACAGCGCTGTACACCAGCGGCTTCAAGACGTCGAAGACGAATCTCGACGGCACCGTCGACGGGGTCTACACCAACAAGAGCGGCAACAAGGCGCTCGTGATGATGCACTTCAGCCCGACCGCCCAGATCTCGTACAACGCCGCGGACTACCGGGCGTTCCTGCTCGGGTCGGACACCTCGTTGAACAGCGAGCCGGTCAGCACCAGCGGGATCAAGGGATCCTTCTACGCCTTCGGCTCGACCGGCTACATCGGGCTCCTCCTGGACGCCGACCGGCCTTTCGACCGTCAGGTGTTGAACTTGACGGTCCGCGCGAACGCCGAACTCACCACTCCCGGAGCGAAACAGCCGCAGAGCAGCGGGAAGCTGGCCGGCGACGAGACCTTCTCCAAGTACGACCAGTGGCGGGTCTTCTTCAACCCTGGCGCGTCCGGCGTCCAGAAGATTGCGGCGCTCGACGCCCTGGCCTTCGACCCCGCACAGGCCTACTACGAGGTCGCGCTCAAGGAGAAGGAGGCCGAAGCCAGGGATGCCCTGGACCAGAAGCTCGTCGAGATGCGGACGAATCTGACGCAGATTCAGTCATATACGTCCGAGCTGCAGACGACGAAGATCGACGGCCTGTTCCTTCGTCCGCCGACCGTCCCGGTCGCGATCGCCACGGACGAGATCACAGGCTTCTCCGCAGCCGAAGCAAAGGACGGCGTTTCGACGCTGGCGCTGGAGACCAAGCACGTCGTCCCGGGCGGCTTCGACCTCAACTGGCGCGCGGGCAACGTCTACGACGGCTACCTCGACGCCCTGGTGCCAGCCGGACAGAGCTACGCCCAGTTCTTCACCAAGAAGCGAGACGGGGGCTCGGATCCGACCAGCCGCCAGGTCTCGGACATGCAGTGGACTCTCTCGGACGGCACCAGCCTGACCAGGGACTACCAGTCCTCTGACGTGACGATGCGCCCGCTCATGAACATCATGAACAACCTTTCGCAGGCGTATCAGAACTACTCCAGGAACAAGTCCCAGTACGAGTCGGACCTCTCACTCGACCTTCTCCGGCTGGACGTGAGTTTGCGGGACGTGCAATCCAACGGCACCGTCCGCGGCGACAAGGACTTCCTCACCACGCTCCATTGAGTGTGGTGGGGAAGTGACTCAGAACGCCACCAGGATTGGGACGGAAAGGATAGCGACATGGCCAGCGACAAGCCGAGTCGAAGCCCCACGAAGGAGACGGCGAAGGATCTGCCGAGCGCGTCGGTGCGTCAGAGGATGCCCCGGCAGGGTCGCGGGACCAAGAGCCTCGGCCCGAAGGAGGGCACCGAGAGGTCCGCCGCGAGCAACGTCGGCGCGCCCAAGCACTTCCGGGGGACGGGAGCTGACTCTTCCGCTCCCTCCGGCGCGGCGAACACTGCGCCGAGGACGCCGGACGCGGCAGACATCACAGAGACCGCAGGCAAGGCGGCTGGTGCCGCGAACGCCATGTCGAAGATCAAGCAGGGCATGAACGGCGTCGCCGGGAACATGGCCGGAAGCGCGACCCAGAAGGCGATCGAGGGGGACGGCAGCAGCGCGACCCGCCGTAACGTCGGGCGTTACGCGGGGGCTGCCGTGTCCGGTGCCGTGACCGGCGCACAGGCTGGCGGGCTTCCGGGAGCTGTCGTTGGAGCGGCGACGAGCGTCGGAGTCGAGGGGGGCCAGGACGCGGTCAAGGGTGTGTCCAAGGTCACCGGCGGCGGCCCGGACGTCAAGCCTGCCGATCAGCGTGGGCTGGGTGCCGGCGGCACGGGCTACGAGCGCGGTGTGTCGAAGGACGACGGGGGCCTGGGCTCGAAGGCGGCCAAGGGCATCGCCGTCGGCGGTGGCGCGGCTGCCGCCCCGCCGGCCATCGGCTTGGTCATGGCCATGGCTCTCCTGAACTGGCTGAAGGCCATGTTCTTCGCGGCCATGGCGATGGCTATGAACGCCGGGAAGCTGCTCTGGACGCTCTTCGTCAACATCCTCAAGGCGATTGGCCACGCGATCGCTGCGCCGTTTGTGGCGATCGGCAGCTTCATAGCCAACACGGCCGGTGCGGTCTTGGGCGTCACTGTCACGGCGACGATAACCCCTGTCGCCGCAGCGATGTCTGGCATAGCCGCGGTGACGGCCACCGTGTCCCTACTGGGCACGGTCCTCAGCGGGGTCCTCAACTCGACGGCGCAGACCGAGGGCAGCATCAGCGCGAACGGGGCAGCGTGCGTCCTCAACGCAGGTAGCGTCGGCGACGGCTCCGGGGCCACCGTCCCGGCGGACATGGAGAGGAACGCCAAGGAGATCTACTCGGTGCTCAGCAGCTGGGGGATGCCGAAGGAGAACATCTCGGGCATCCTCGGTAACTGGTCACAGGAGTCCGGGATCGATCCGACGAGCGTGCAGAACTTCCCCTCGGGGACGTACGCCATGACCGCTGCCAAGACCAGCGCAGCACAGAACACGGACAACGGCATTGGTCTCGGGCAGTGGACGTTCGGCCGTAACACGCTGCTGCGCCAGTACGCGAAGAGCAAGGGAGTTGACTGGTTCACGATCAAGGCCCAGGTGGCCTTCATGGTCGATGGTGACAACCCGCGCGATGTCAGGGTCTTCAAGGACATGCTCAAGAGGTCTCAGGGTTCGCCGCGTGCGGCGGCGCTGCACTTCCACCAGAAATGGGAGCGCTCTGGCGACGGCGCGGCCGGGCTCACCGCACGAGGCGACAAGGCCGAGATGTGGTTCGGCAAGATGAGCGGCTGGTCAGTCGACAGCTCGATCGTTGGCGGCGTCGAGGACATCGTCGGCGGGATCATCGAGAACATCGCGAACGGAATTAACACAATCCTGGGCAGCTGCACTTCCAAGGGCGGTGGTTCCGTCTCGCTGAAGGACGGCGGGATGACACAGGAGGAGGCCCAGGGCCTCGTCGATCTCTTCAACAAGGAGGGCGACAAGTTCCTCGACGATCGGTACGGTCCGGACGGAGGTCCCGGCTCCTGCGGTGACAACCACGCGATGAACTGCGTGTCGTTCTCAACCTACTTCGTGAACAAGTACACAACGTTCCAGGGCTACCCGGTCGGCGACGGCAAGGAGACGGCGTTCACTATTGGGAGGGAGACCGGCAAGCAGATGTCCTCGACCCCGACGGCGTACTCGGTGGGCTCCAGCCAAGGTTCGATCCCCGCCGGTCACACTCTCGTGGTGCTCGGCGTCCAGGGCGACAAGGTCGTTCTCGGCGAGGCCGGTTACTGCGCTTACATGGGTCGGGTTCGCGTCGACAGTGCGGCGCGAATGGCGGCCGAGGGCTGGAAGTTCGTGGACATGTCGGATTCAATGCTCCCCTCCGACAAGATCAAAAGGGTCTGATGCGTTGCATCTGACCGGGGAGTGAGAAGCCGGTACCGAGTGACCTCGGTACCGGCTTCTCCATGTTCGACGCAGACCTTCAATGCCGACTCCGCTTTTCAGGCTCCCATTGAATAGATTCAGGACTCGGCCATGAATACCTGTCCGTATAGTCTTGAGTCGCTTATGAGGGCGACGTGGAGTAAGGAGTGTGTTCGGTGACAACAGTCCATGACGAGTCCGATAGCCCCGGAACCGACCAGGAGACCGGATCGATGCCCGAGGAGAAGGCCCCGGCGCCGAAGACGCGCAAGAAGGTCACCGGAGCTGAACTCGAAGAGCGCTTCGCGGACTGGGCGATCCGCCGACGCGATCGAGTCCAGGCGCGCGGCCCGGAAGACAACGCGCGTCTGATGCGACGCTGTGTGACCGCAGTGACGGGGGTCGGGATCCTCGCCCTGGTCGTCGCCACGGGTGTGGACAGCGAGAGCTTCGAGGCGAGCACGGCGGACAACGAGGCCCAGATCATCCAGCTCAAGGGGCGTCTGGACGATGCCCAGTCCCCGCCCGTGAAGGCGGACGCGGGCGCTCGGCTGTCCAAGCTCACCGAGGCGGCGGCCGCCGACGCGAAGAAGGTCGCATCCGGCGAGCAGACCTTCGCCGCGTTGTACCACCAGGCAAGTCTCCAGCCCGGGCCGAACAACGGGGCGCCGAGCCGGGCCGCGTTGGAGATCATCAAGCACCGCAGGAACATGGCCCCGCTGTTCAGCAAGAGCTCCTTTCTCGTCAGTGACAAGGAGGCGTACAGCACCTCGTCCCTGACGCCGTTCGATGCGACCACGGAGATCGATCCGCGCCACGCCTGGTACATCCGCTACGACGGCCAGAACGCAGCTGCCCCGAGCACGTACACGTGGAAGGTCGAGACGGTGACGCCCGATCTGAGCGCGAAGGACGGCTCGGTGGCGACGAACCAGGCAAAGGTCGTCTGGCTGTGCCGGGACACGAAGAGCGGTGAGGTGCTCGCCTGGGCAAGTGCGCGCTACCTGCGCAACGGGACGACGGGGGCCTTCGACCGCTTGGCGCTCGTCGTGACCGCCACTGGGGCTCGGTACGGGAACCCCGCGATCAAGGCGGCCGGGTCCGGAGTCCCCGAACTCGGCGACACGGGCCCACAGGAAGAGGGTGGGAAGCGATGACGGAGCAGTCGGCAGAGCCCGCGCGGCAGGGACCCCTCCGGCGCAACCTCGCAACCCTGGCCACGGCAGTGGCCCTCGCGGTCGTCGCGACGGTTGCCGGCGTGACCTGGAGCAGCCAGCGCGCGGCCCTGGCCGAGCAGGAAGCCCAGATCAACGATGCCGAGGGTCACCTGGCAGGCATCCAGAAGAAGAACGCCGAGCAGGTAGACGCGGACGTCATGGAAGCCCTGGGTGTCAGCCGGAACCGGCTGAGCACCGACGGTGAGCGCATCACGTCACTGCTCTCGATGGCATTCACCTGGGACTCGGGACAGAGCTACGAAGCGGCGCGCGAAAGCCTGAAGAACCGGTTCGGCCTCACCGAGAACGAGAGGTTCCTGAAGTCATTCATGCCTCCGTCGAGGTTTAACGAGGACGCTCAGGGACGGCGTTACTACTACATCAACACGGTCGGCCTGAACTCTGCCCTCGGCGCGGATCCGGGCATCGAGGTCGTCGACGTCAAAGCGGGCGTCTACACCTACGCCGTGCTGGCCGACGTCGAGGTCACCTCCGACGCGGCGTCCCAGAACAAGGCGAGCAAAGCCAGTGTCACGGCGCACCGGCGCGCGCTGCTCTTCGTCACGGTCGACGCCCAGGGCAAGGTCTCCAACCTCTCCGGCACCCCGGCAAGTGGCGAGACACGCTATTCCAATTGATCCACACCCCCTTTCGAATCACCTTGTTGATAGAGTTGCATTGATACTTGAGTGGAGCGGCGAGTTGAGGATCAATGGCATCGAGACAGGCCAGTGAGTCGAGTGGGGGCGCGGTGCGCAAGACGCGCTTCGTTGCGCCGTCCGCGTCCTCGCCGGAGGGCGCGGACACTGCTGAGCAGACGGAGCCCGCAGACGGCCTGCGCAAGCGCACCCTCGTAGCCGGCGTGAGCATGGGTGTGGGCGCGCTGCTGTGCTTCGCACTCTCCGCGGGACTCTCCGGCGGTCAGGGCGTGGTAAGCGATACATCTGCGCCGGAGATCTCTTCTCTGCAGGAGCAGATCAGGATCACCGAGGCGAAGGCGGCGGCGCTGCCGAAGGCCGACGATGCCGAGCGTGGTCTGACCTCGGCCCTGACTGCGGCTGGTCAGGTCGCGGAGCTGCAGAACGACTACCGCTACCTGACTCCCAGAGTCGCGGCGGATGGCGGGAAGCTCGACACGGCGACGTCTGATTCGACGCTGCGCAACCTCATCCACTACTTCGCCCTCGGTGCACCAGGCGGACCTGGGGCCGTGGTACCTGCTCGCCAGTGACAAGGGCGTGGCGTCTGGTGTCGGGATCCCGATGAGCTTCAACTCCGGCTTTGAGTGGATCACCCAGGTGCCCTACCTGGTCAACGACGACAGCACCGTCACGGTGACCTGGCTGGCGATGGAGACCAGAACGGGTGCGGGCGAGAAACCGGCGGTGCTGGCCTGGGCCCGCGCCGATTTCGGCCTGGTCCGGAAGGCGTTCGTGAGCATCCAGACCGGCACGACGGCCACCGGCGAGGCCCTGAAGCAGGAGGTGAAGACACCGTGAACGAGGAGATCAAGGACAAGCTGCGCCAGCACGCCGGGAAGATCCTGCTCGGCGGCACCGGGGCGCTACTCGCGCTCTCGGTGTTCACGCTCGCCTCCGGTCTGCTCAGCAACGGACCGGCCGCGACGGGCACCCAGGCCTACGCACTGGTCCAGAAGCTCGAAGGCAACCTCGGCAACGCCAAGACCAAGCTGGCGACGCAACACGCGGCGCTGCTGGCCCAGCTGCCGGGAATGGACATCGAGAGGGTGAACCGTGACAGGGCGACGGGGCGGTCTCTTCTGCTCAGTCTCACCGGCAGCTCGGCGTCGACCCGGGCCGTCAAGGAGCAGCAGGTTCTGCTCGACGCGCGCTACGGCTTCCTCGACCACGAGTCCCGGGTGCTCACCGAGTTTGTGCCGGGGTGGATGACGGTGACGGGAGCCACGAAGGGCGCCGGGACGACGTACACGCTTGGAGATCTGGACATCAATGTGAGTCGGGTGCAGGGCCTGAACTACTCGTACACGGGAGTGGCCCGGCTCGATCCGGTCCGCGTTGGCCCGGCTCAGAACAGCGCCGCCAGGGGCGAGTTCGCGGTCTTCACCTACTCCACCTCTCAGGACGGCACGGTGACGTCGCTGGACGTCTATCTGGCCTCCAGCAGAACCCGCGATGCCCTCGCTGCCGCAGCGAGGAACGGCCACCCCCAAGCCGACCGGGTGAGCGGAGCGCCCGCCGCTTCAGCACGCAACCCAGAAGACCCCGACGAGACGTAAGGACACGAACATGTCGACCCATGCCTTGGAGAAGACCGAGACGACCGCCCCGAGCAGCCCGGCCACGACGGCGAAGAAGACCACGGCGAAGGCCGTGAAGAAGCAGAAGGACTCGAAGCTGCGCAACGGATGGCGGCGTCTGGCCCCGAAGAAGGAAGCCGGCGGGTTCCCCGTCGTGGTGTGGGCGGGCTTCTTCCGGGCCATCGTCCTTCTCGCCGACTACCTGCTGGCGTTCGTCACGGCCGTGGTCATCATCCCGCTGCTGGGAGCGTGGCTGCACCAGCAGTCGGGGGCCTCCCGGGGTGCGCTCAGCGCTGACGGAACCGTCGCCATGTGGCTGATGCCGCTCCTCTTCCTGGTCGCACTGCTAGCCGCGGGCGAGATCGTCGTCATGCGGGCCATGTGGCGCTGGGCAACGCGGATGATCGCGAAGATCCGGGACGCCCGGGGAGAGGTGACCGGGGCCGTCGTCACACCGAAGTTCGGGGCGAGGCCCACCAACCAGAGCAAGGCCAACCGCAAAAGGAGCTAATGATGCGCACCGCAGGACTGACGATGAACGACGCATGGGCCCACCGTGTCCTGCGTGAACGGGGGGTGGAGACGTACCGGCTGGAGGGGGTGACCGCCGAGCTCGGCGTCATGGTCGAATCGATCGAACTCAGGCACCGCAGCAAGGAGGAGAACTACCGCCCGTATCTTCACATGACGGGCGAACTCCGCTCAGTCACCCCGGCCAAGGCGCTACCGCTCGGCATCTCCCAGGTGACCTACTCCCTGGGTCAGGGCGAGAAGGTGGACGCCTTCTACGAGTTCGATGACCAGCAGTTGGCCGTGCTCGTCAGTAAGGGCTACTTCACGAGCGGCTTCGCAGTACCCGAGCAGGTCACTGGGATCGAGTGGGAGTTGCCGGCCACGGCGGACATGCTCGTGCTCGCTCCGTCGGGGGCGCAGACCGAAGGCGATGCGCCCGTGGTCTTCACCCAGGTCCACCGTATCGGGGGCTTGGAGATCGATCTCGAGTCCAGCGGCTACGACCTCGCCGGCTACTTCGCCGACCACCCCAGGAACGGCGTCCCGCGGACCGAGACTGTGGTCGATGCACGCGGACTGAAGGAGCGCTCGGACGCGATCAACACGCTGTTCACCGAAGACGAGCTGGGCCTGGACACCGACGTCGAGCAGATCGTCGGGACACCTGTGCCCGAGGTAGCCCCGGTCGACGCCGGCATGAGTGCTCGCCTGCAGCAGATCGAGGCGGAGATCGCCGCCGAACGGGAGCAGTACCAGACCGAGCGGGCGAGCACTGAGGGCACCACGGAGAACCTCTACCGGAAGCGCGTGGCTGCACCACTGCGCAGCGCCGAAGCTCAGCAGGAGATGCAGCTCGCTCCCCCAGTGCAAGTCCGTGAGGCGCAGCGGGTCCGGAACATGGATCTCGACCTGGAGCTGGAGGAGCGGGAGCAAGAGACCCGTCGACGTGAGGCCGGGCCCGTCCCGAGCATGGACAAGCGCAAGCGTCAGGTGGCCCAGCATGCGGCCGATCTGGACCTCGGTGAGGACGACGGCGAGCAGAGCCTGAGTTCCTGAGGTCCAATCAGGCATCACGCACACGGCCCCGGTTGCTGGCGGACGGCAGCCGGGGCCGTAGTGCACGGGTACCGAGACAGGAAGGAGAGCGACAATGAGCCTGAAGCAGGGCATCGTAATCGTGAATGAGTTCAGCGTGCCGCTGCCCGGCAGCAAGGGCTCGCGCGGCGCGACGCCGGGCGACTACGTCACCCGGTACATGGCCCGCGATCAGGCGACGGAGTCACTGGCTCCGATCCGGCGCCTGCGCACCGACGACTTCAATCTGCGCTACATGGCGCGGGGGTCAGCCGTCGAGCGCGCCGGTGTCTCGCGGGGCGCGGCGAAGCGTGAGATGCGCCAGGCCCAGGGCAAAGGGGGCGTGGCTTTCGGCTACGGCTCGGTCTCACTCTCCGACGAGCAGCTCACGGCGGCCAGCAAGGACATCCAGCACTACTTCGACGCCGGGCACACCGTACTGAAGACCGTGTTGTCCTTCGACGAGGAGTACCTGCGGAAGCGCAAGATCGTCGACCAGGACTTCCACTGCGAAGCCCGCGGTGACTACCGCGGGCATATCGATCAGATGAAGCTGCGCATGGCGATCATGCACGGCCTGGACCGCATGAGCTCGGGCACCGGCGGTTTCGACGACCTGCGCTACGTCGGGGTCATCCAGGTCGATACCGAGCACGTGCACTGCCACCTGGCGATGGTCGACTGCGGCCGGGGTCGGGTGACGAAGAACGGCACACAGCGCGGAAAGCTGCTGGACCGGCACAAGTCCCGGCTTCGCCGCGGCGTCGATGCCTGGCTCGACGAGAAGCAGGCGGTGGCTCACCTCTCCAGTGCCGTCGGTTACGAGCGGCGCAACGTCACCACTTTCGTCAAGCGGTGGGCACACGAGCGGATCCGTGCCGAGTCTCTGCCGCAGTTCGTGCTCGCCTGCCTGCCGGCGGACCGGACGCTGTGGCGCGCCGGCTCGAACGACGCTCGTATGCGCAAGGCGAACGAGTTGGTGACCGAGCTCGTGAAGGAGCAGCTCGAACGTGCCGGGTCCCCGATGCCGGAGGCCATGGAGCGAGTCGTGGACTACGCCAACGAGCGCCGGGCGAAGGAGTCACTGGGCACGGGGGAATGGCAGAAGCTGGTCGAGCGGGGACGCGTACAGATCATGGAGCGCGCCGTCAACGGTGTCTACCAGATGCTGAGGGCCATACCGGAGTCGGAACTGCGCGTACGCACGCCGATGCTCGACGTCATGGGGATGGACTATCAGCAGATGGCGGCCCTGGCGGCGGATCGGCAGGTGGACGACGAGGACGCGGAAGCAGGTCTGGTCTCCTTCGGCTTCCGGCTGCGCAGCTACACCTCACGCCTGCGGCACCACCGGGAGAAGGTCTGGGTCTACCGCGACCTCGCGCAGCAGTGGGAACGGGCCGAGAAGGCCGGCGTGGCCGCTGAGGACTCGCGCCCGCTCTACGACTTCTACCGCTTCGAGGAGGACTACCACCGGCGGTTGACGAGCAAGTACAGGCGATTCCTGCCCATCCTCGGCGACGCAGGCCAGTGGTACGAGCAGCAGCAGGATGTGGCGGCCTACGGCCAGCGGCTGCTTTCGCTCATGGCGCTGCGCGAGGGCACCTCCCTGCAGGGGATGAGGGACCAGGAGGAAGCCGAGAGCCTGGGCCGGACAATCTACGATCAACCCGGCGGCCAGCTCCTGACCGGGGGCGCGCACGGCCGGGCGGTGCTGGACGCACGCATCCGGACGATGAAGCAGTCCTACGACCGGAAGCTGGACGACCTGCGGGCCGAGCTCGCTTCCTCCGGCCTGGTGCTGCGCGTGGAGTCGCCCGCCGGGAATCCGGCGGGCACGGATACCGACGTGGTCTGCACGGACTTCGAGATTGTTGCCGGTGCCGCGGATGACTTCGGCGAGGTCAAGGCCCTGGACCTGCACCACCTGGGCTACGACTTCGCCACCGACGTCGAGATCGGATCACGCGCACGCCAGAACTTCGTCGAGACGACCCGGGACCGCCGACGGCTGTTGCTGGCGGCGATGGACTACTTGGACGAGTCCGGCCAGGCCGAGGCGATTGCCGACCTGCCGGTGGACGATGTCGCGGCGATGACACGGGTCTCCCGGGAGCTGACAACTCAGCTAACGGACAGGGGATTTGGCCGGCTCGTGTTGCGCTCCCGGATCGCGGAGCTGCGCGTCGAGCGCGGGCGGGCCGAGCGGCTGCGTCGGTCCGAGGCTCCGTCGTTGGACGCTGGTCTCGTCGTGCGGGTGCAGGCCCAGGTCGATCAGGCGGTGACCACAATGGACGCCGAAATGGGATTCGACTCGTACCCTCTCCCTATCTCGACCGACTCCGAACATGACCAGAAAGACTAGTTAAAGACTTGTCGAATGTCCTATCGCAGCATTAGCGTAAGGAGCGTTCGACGGGGAATCGACTCCCTGTCCGGACGATGTGACTGGTCACTGCCGACTTGTCAGAGGGCAGTCGGAGCAAATGAGGGAGAGATCATGGCACATCTCAAGGGCAAGGGCGCGATGACCGGAGTCAACCTCATCGCGAAGGTCTACAAGAACGGCGTCACCAAGGACAGCAAGTCCCAGTACGCCGACGTCCAGCTCGACGCTCGAGATCCGCGCGGCCCGGCGCAGACGAACCTGCACCTGAAGTCCGATCGGATTCAGGGCGAGAACGGCAAGGTCCACTACAACAACGGCGCTCCGTACTCCACCCGCCAGATGGAGGAGATCGCCAAGGCCGCGGGACCGAACACCGAGCCGATCCTGGACAAGAGCGGCAACGAGGTCGGCACCGTCTACGGCTTCAAGAGCAACGTGATGCCCGCGACACGTGGCACCGGCCTGGTGGTCAACACCAAGTCCGTCGAGGCCTCTGAGTTCAAGGTCGACAACAAGACACTGGACAACCAGTTCGCGTCCATGCGCGCCGCCCACGAGGTACAGGCCGCGGCCAAGGAGTCGCAGGCTCAGGCCGCGGCTGTCGATGCCGAGCAGGAGCAAGCAGTCGAGGTCGACGAGCCGGCGGTCGGCTGAGGCTGAGTCAAGCCTCGTCTGAAAATGCCGATGGCCGTCCCTATTCGGGTAGGAACGGCCACCACTGACTCACCCGAGTCACTACACCACCAGCACTGGAACCCAAACCAATCACTGGGGTGCTCCTGCAGGCGCGTGCTACCGCGCCGTGCTCAGAATAGTCATGTCCGGGATCAACTGGAGTCCAGCTCCAGGGTTCGGCTGACTGTCCGACAACGCCGGGGCCTCCGCTTCATCCAGGGGGATCCCTCCATGAATCCTGTGTTCCAATCATTCCTGCCCCGCCGACGGGCCCGTCGGCTGAGCGCCGGCTTGCTGACCGTCGTCGCGGTAGCCGGCACGATGGTCCTGGCATCGCCAGCCAATGCGGCCTCCTACAAGTGCAAGACCTCCGCCAAGTCGATCGACACCGCGAGCTACAGCGGTCCCTGGGCTGACCAGTGGGACGTCAAGACGACTCTGTGCGCCAAGCGTTCGGGTTCGTACGTTTACGCCTACGCCAAGGTCTCGTGGGACGGTCCCCTCTTCGGGACGCTCGACGACAGCCACATCTTCGACTCGGCGCGCTTCCGGCTCCAGGTCAAGAAGTCCCAGTCCGGAACGGATCCGGTCAAGACGTCGAAGGACTTCTACGGCATCGAGGGACAGCTGGAGAACTCGAACGGTTGGGGCAACTACGACGGTTCGTACACCACCGGCAGCATCAAGTGGAAGGCCGGCAGGGCCAAGGGGCTCGCGGACGGTGTTCTGCAGCTCGACTGGCGTAAGTGCTGCGGTGGGTACCACAGCCACAACTTCACGACCTCGCCGGTCGTCTAATTCGGTCGGTTCCGCCCGCCTGAGCACACTGCATGGTGCGGTTGCGCAGAAGGCCACCGATTCAGAGGGCGCCGTCAATCCCCGGACGGCGCCCTCTTCCCCTCAGTGAAGCACCGGATCTTGTGACCTGAAGACCGCGCAGTGCGGGGCCGACAAAGGCCTCGGTCCCGCGAGCCCGAGTACGGAGGGTGAGCGACAGCAACCAGAGCACGTCACGAGAGGCGCCGGAGCCCATGCTGCGGCCTCTCGCTTTTCCTTGTCATATCTGCGGTCCAGTGGAGAGGTTCTGCACGGCATGTTTCACAAGGCACAGCTCAACGAGCGCTACCGGCTCCTGTCCACGCTCTCGGAGCCGCTGAAGAGGGCCGAGCGCGACATCGTCGGTCGCGAGCACGAGACAACACAGCTACTGGCCTCGATGAGCCGTCCCGAGCTGTGCAACGCGCTTCTGCTGGCCGAAGCCGGCACGGGCAAAACGGCTCTGGTCCAGGCCACGATGCTGGTCGACAAGGACCGCCTCTACCTCGAAGTGGATCCGGCGCGCATGGTCTCCGCGGCGGGCAGTGCCGAGAACATGGCCGCGATACTCAAGGGCTTCTTCGACGAGGCCGAGGACTTCGTCAAGGATCAGAATCTCGAACTGGTCCTCTTCATCGACGAGTTCCACCAGATCGTCCAGCTCTCCGACGCCGCCGTCGAAGCGATCAAGCCCGTTCTGGCCGCCTCGGGAACCCGCGGCATCAGGATCATCGCAGCCACGACCTATGAGGAGTTCCACAAGCACATCTCGCCGAACCAGCCGCTCGTCGAGCGCCTGCAGCGCATCAACATCAACCCGCCGGACCAGGCAACGACCATCAAGATCCTTCAGGGCATGGCCGAACGGTACGGGGTGGCCGCCGAGTTCTACGACGACCACATCTTCCGCCAGATCTACGAGTACACCCAGCGCTACATGCCGTCCAGCGCCCAGCCGCGCAAGTCCATTCTCGTACTCGACTCCATGGTCGGCTGGCATCGCCTGACGCATCGGCCGATGGACCGGCACCTGCTCTCGGACGTGCTCATGGAGACCCTGAACGTCAACGTGGCCTTCAAGGTCGACGGCGCGAAGATCAAGAAGCAGCTGGACGAGGAGGTGTTCAGCCAGGACTGGGCAACCAGCGCGGTGGCACGTCGCCTGCAGCTGTCGGTGGCGGACCTCAACGACAAGGGCAAGCCAATGGCGAGCCTGCTGTTCACGGGCTCCACAGGAACGGGGAAATTCTGCATCGACTCGACCAAGGTTCCTGTCTACTCGAGCGACGGCGAGACCACTTGGAAGCTGCACGGCGACCTGGCCCCGGGCGACAGAGTATTCGGTCGCCAAGGTCGCCCGGTCGAGGTGCTTGGACACTTCCCGCAGGGCATGCAGAACGTCTACCGGGTCACGCTCTGGGACGGCCGGACTCTCGACGTTGGAGGACCGCACTTGTGGACGGTCTACACAGCCACGCAGCGGTCGAAGAAGCATGCGGGCAAGGACGTCGCGCCGATGGTGCTGAGCACGCAGGAAATGGTCGAGCGTGGCGTCGCGTGGACCTACCCCGGCGACTCTCGGGAGCATCTGAAGTTCTTCATCCCGGCGAATGGACCAGTGCACTGGCCGGAGCAGGACTTCGACGTCGACCCGTACGTCTTGGGCGTCCTCATCGGCAACGGGTGCCTCACTGAGACGCAGCTGACGCTCTCGTCTGACGGGGACGACGCCGACCACACCGTGTGGATGGTGGGCGAATGGCTGGGATCGGCTCCGAAGTCGTACGGGCACAGCTACAGCTGGGTCTTCCCTCTCGGCGTCGGCTCGGTGGAGGACCGCCGCGATTCGCTGTACCAGACGAAGTACGTGCTTGCCTCGGTTCCCGATCTGATTGGTGCGCGCTCGGCGGAGCGCCGCATCCCGGAGAGGTACAAACACGGATCGGTACAGCAGCGGTGGGCACTGGTGCGGGGCCTTTTCGACACCGACGGATCAATCGGCGGCTCGAACGACCGCTTCAACGTCTCGTACTCAACGTTTTCCAAGGGGCTCGCGGAGGACCTCAGGGAGGTGTTGTTCTCGCTCGGCGTCTCGAACACGGTCAAATCGTGGACACGCACGAGGGAGGGCGGGCGCGAACTAACCGAGTACGACGTGCACGTGAAGGTGGGCAACGAGGTCAAGGCCCGGTTCTTCTCCCTCCCCCGGAAGCACGAAATCGCACGGCGCGCGGTCATCGAGACCGCGGGTCGTAGGCGCGTGAAGAGGTTCGACATGGTCGGCATCGCGTCAATCGAGAAGCTGCCGAAGCAGCAGAGCTCGTCGTGCATCTACATCAACGACGAGGAACACCTCTACCAGGCTGGCCAGTTCGTGGTCACGCACAACACGGAGCTCACGAAGCAGCTGGCGAAGCTGCTGTTCGGCGACGACCAGCGGCACCTGATCCGGTTCGACATGACGGAGTACGCCGAGGACTCGTCGTTCGCGGCCTTCCGCTCCGAGCTCACCAAGCGTGTGTGGGACCTCTCCCACGCCGTGCTGCTTTTCGACGAGGTCGAGAAGGCCTCGGCGATGGTCACACGCGTGCTGCTGCAGGTGCTCGACGACGGCCGGCTCAACGACGACAACAACCGCGAAGTGAGCTTCCTCAACACGTACATCGTTCTGACGACGAACGCCGGCTCGGAGATCTACAAAAGCATCTCGCAGTACGCCGCCGACGACACCGGCTCGGGCAAGCAGCTGATGGAGTACGAGAAACTCATCCGCCGCTCAATCTCCTCGACTACGGGCGACAACCGGTTCCCGCCCGAGCTGCTGGGCCGTATCGACGCGATCGTGCCCTTTCAGCCGCTGTCACTGCCGACGCAGCAGAGGATCGTGCGGAAGAAGCTGCGCCAGATGGTGCAGGAGGTGTTCGTCAAGCACAACGTGCGGGTCGACGTCGATCCGAGGGTCCTGCAGTACCTCATCGAGGACAAGGGCGACACCGACTCCGATGCCGGTGGCGCACGTGCGGCCGTGTCGAAGCTGACCGACGAGGTCACCACCACGGTGGCGACGGTCCTCAACGAGCACCCAACGCAGCGACGGATCCGCATCGACGTCGTCGGCGACCTGGTCAGCGACGACAAGAACCTGCTGAGTTCCGACGCCTACGTCGAGGTCAGCGCCGTGCGATGAGTCAGCCGAGGACACCGGCAACCACTTGACCGATGAGTCGATAGCCCATTCATGCCCTTTAGTTGCCTACATCGATAGGGCGGCGATAGGGTACTCATAAATCAGGCGGGCTGTGTTCTTTAAGCGAAGGGGTCGGCATCAATGGGCATTCTGGGAACGGCATCGGTCCGCCAGGGAAAGGTGCGCAAGAAGAAGCCCGACGAGCTTCTGGCCTCCGTGGTGAGAGAGACGGCGATCCCGGCTGCAGTCGAGCTGCTGCGGTCGAACACTCCGTTCGTCCTTCCCAGCGGTACAGCCTGGGTGATGCTCGTCCTCGCAGCCGACGACATCGGCGGCTTGAGCAAGCGGCACGGCCGGGACGAGGCGAAGGGCTCGATCATCGAGCTCATCAGCTCCGACCAGATCCGCACGGTGGCCACGGCGGAGATGATCGAAGAGGAGGTCTTCGGCATCATCCCCACCGGCGGGACCCTCGAGCGCGTGGAGGAGTACGGGCTGCTCACCGGCGCCGCCTACACCTGGGCCGTCGTGTGGCAGAAGCCCAGCGGCGATCTCCTCGTCGATCTGGTGAACGATGCGACCTTCGCGCAGGCCCGCTCTGTCATCGCGGGCACCACGAGTCTCGAAGAGGCCCTGGGTGAGAAGGCGTGGGCGGAGCACAGCGGCCTGGTCGTCGAGGCCGGCGCCACCGGCCCTGCCCCCGCGGTCCTCGGGGAGGACGCGGGGGATGCGATCTCCGACGAGATCCCCAGTGACGAGGGGGCTGGCGAGAGCCTTGACGACGAGCCGCTCTTCAGCGACGTCGTCGATGAGGGGGCGGACACGCCCGTGTTCGACCAGGACGACGCGGGCTTCGCGCCGGTCGAGTCGGGGCCGGACTACGACGGCGACGAGGTGGTCGGCTACGAGGGTTTCGACGAGACCGACGCCGGCTACGGCATCGAGGGTGACTACCAGGAGGCCGACGGCACTGTGCTGCCAACCGACCAGGCCCAGGTGCGCGACGTCATCGCCCGCCGGTTCCTCTCCGAGGAGCTGAACCTGGATGTCCGGCTCGATGAGTTCAACGCGACCTTCGCCATCGGCGCACCGGTCGTGCAGATCGCTGTGCCCGAGGGCGCGACGGAGTGGCTCGGGGACCAGGTCGCTCAGCTCAACAGGCAGGCGAACGCCGACCTGACGCAGCTCCGTTCCGCGCACGAGGACGAGCTGCGGGCGCTCTACGTCAACCTCATGTCGGCGCACACCGAGCAGGTCATCCGCGATGTGGCCACCGACCGTGCCGGCTCCCGGTACAAACTGCTGAAGGACGCCGCCGAGGCCGAGCACCAGCAGCGGCAGGCGGAGAAGGACGAGAAGATCCGGGCCCGCCGGGCGGAGATCGCCAAGGACTACGAGTCACAGGCCTCCAAGGTGGCCCAGCAGGCGGCGCTCTCGGCGGAACTGCAGTACAAGGAGCGCAACCGCCCGAAGATGGAGCGCGAGCAGATCGACTCCGTCGCCGTGATCGAACGGGACATCGAGGATACCCACGCGCACAACCAGCAGGAGATCCTACGTGTCCGGCGTTCGGACGCGACGCTGAAGATGCAGACCGGGCAGACGCGGGTCTTCGAGGTACTGGCCGAGCGCCAGTCGGGGTACCTGGCGGCCGAGGAAGGGCGACTGAACCAGTGGAAGTCCGAGATCCAGCGGATCGTCGACGACAACCGCAAGGCCGACATCGCCCAGTCCGAGACGCTGGCCGAGCACCTGCGGACGAAGGACGAGATCGGCGTCCTGCGCCGGGAGCAGCAGGGCCTCCTGGAGTCGGTGCGCGCTGAGCACGCCGACCGGATTCGCCGGATGGAGGAAGAGCTCGAACGCAGCCGCACGGACGCCATCACGCAGATGACGGCTCGGGACACCGAGTGGCAGCACAACCTCGACCTGGAGAAGCAGAAAACCAGTTCCCAGCTGGCGCGGGCCACCGACCTGCTCCAGCAGCTGTCGACGGTCGAGGAATCCGTGGCCAAGCGGTATGAGCTGCGCCTGGGCGAAATGCGGGACGACAAGGACTCCTACGCCAACGAGCTGGCACGGGCCTCCGAGATGCAGAGCCGCTCGAACAAGATCCTCGTCGTCATGATCGTCACGCTCTCGCTCCTGATGAGCGTGAGCGGCTTCATCGTCGGGGTGGTCGTGACCCGTTGAGCGGTCTGGTCATGACCGACGGGGTGATCTTACGGCGCATGGGGCGCGTTCCCCATGCGCCGTCGGCGTCTGCGCAGGCAGGCGCATTGGACGGCAGGAAAGCAGAACGGGCGAGACCCGAGAGGAAGGGATCACGATGGCCACGAACAGGCGGAAGGCGGCGCGGCCTGAGGCGAGCAGCTGGGACAAGATCTCCGCGCGGTCGCCCGGCGAGACGCTGACGAACCGAGACGTCTACGACAACCAGCAGCTCGACCGCAGCAAGTTCTCGACCCTGAGGTCGGCCAGACCGGGCATCGTCGTCGCGGTGATCGCCGGCGTGCTGGTGACGGTCGTCGTCTGGGTCCTCTACTCGCTCATCGCCACGGTGGTGCTCTCGGCGGGAGCGTCCGCGGGTTCGGGCAGGCCGGGCAGCAGCACCGGCACGCCGAGCGCGTACTACGTGCAGGACACCACGACCGGTGCGGGGGGCTCGGTCGTGAAGTGCTACCGACCTCTGGCCAAGGACGGCAACCCGGACGTGAAGGCAGGGTGTTATCCCAGCGCCGAGGCTGTCCCGGTTCCCCGCTGGTACACCGCAGCGAAGGATGGCAGGCCCGGCGCCGAGAGGCCGTCTGAGCCCAAGGAGCGCTCGACGACTGTCGGCGAGCAGCTGGCAGACGTCTCGGGGTTCAAGCTCTTCATCACGCTCGGCTCGGGTCTGATGGTCGGCCTCATCATCGGCACGTGGTTCTCGCGGAAGGTCGCCGCGGCGAACCTGATGAACGACACGAGCGACATCAACCAGTACCACAACGACCAGCACATCGCCCTGCCGGAAGAGATCCAGCAGAGCTACGACTGGTTCCCCGATGCCGGTGCTCACTCGAGCGTGCAGGTCAGCTCGATGCTCAGCCACATGATGCTCAAGAAGAAGGGCCTGGGCACCGTCGAGGTCGCCCAGCGCGCCGAGAAGGACGTCATCGACGAGAAGGGGAACCTCGTCTACTACGCCGGCGAGGTCATGGACGACGACGAGGGTAGTCCGCGGACGCAGACCCTGCCGATCATCGACGAGGACTTCGGCGACGAGCTGTTCGAGGCATCCGGACTCCCCAAGGACAAGGGTCTGCGTCAGAAGTACGACACCAAGCTGATCCCGTACAACCCTGACGGCCAGAACCGGGACAAGCTCGGCTTCGGGTCGGACAGGTACAAGACCGTCGCTGACCTGATCAAGGAGGACTGGACGTTCCCGGCGTACGAGGTCCAGCGCCCGGCCGGGGCGTACGTGGTCGATACGGCGCCGGTGAACACCATGGTGCTGGCCATCACCCGGGCCGGTAAGGGCCAGACGTACATCGAGCCGGTCATCGACATGTGGTCGCGGGAGAAGAAGCCTTCGAACATGGTCATCAACGACCCCAAGGGCGAACTGTTGGTGAAGAGCTACGTGCCTCTGGTCACCCGCGGGTTCGAGCCGGTGCAGTTCAATCTGGTCAACTCCATGAAGACCGACATCTACAACATCCTGGGGCTGGCGGCCGACGCGGCGCGTGAGGGCAACTTCACCAAGTGCGCACTGTACGTGGAGAACATCGCCGGGATCTTCTTTCCGCTCGACGGCGGCGAGGACCCGGTCTGGCCCAATGCCGCCAACAACGCCTTCAAGCGCGCGGCCTACGGACTCATCGACTTCTATCTGGAGGAGGAGCGGGAACTGCGCAGCGCCGCGGCCGTGCTGAACATGGACTTGGCCCTGGTGGAGCAGAAGCTCGATGACCTCTGGGGCAAGGTCACCCTCTACAACTGCTACCAGCTCTTCGTGCAGATGAGCTCCAAGAAGATCAAGAACCCTGAGGCCGAACTGGAGAAGCGGGTCAAAGCCGGCGAGTTCGAGAACGACGAGGACGCTCTGTCCGAGGAGCAGGAGAAGGCGGCGGCCCAGGCCTTCATGTGGGAGGGCAAGGCTGACCAGGACATGCTCAGCCTGTACTTCAACGCGAGCGAGGAGCTGCCCCGCAACAACATGCGCACGCTGGTGGGCAACGCCCACAACGCGCTGCGGTCGATGGCCGGGGCGGAGAAGATGCTGGCCTCGGTGTACGGCATCGCGATCACCGCCATGTCGTTCTTCACCGACCCCACGATCTCGACGCTGACCTCGGGCAAGCCGTCGCAGAACACCGACCTGGCCGGCCTGAGCTTCCCGCGCCGCCTCGGCGTGCGTTTCGCGCCGAACTACGTCACGCGCGACCACCTCGTCGGTCAGCAGGCCGTGTGGTCGGCCTATGCGGACCCGTTGTTCACCGAGAACCTGGGCGAGGACTTCACGCACGAGGAGATCGTCGGGCGTGAGGGCTGGGCGCGGTACGTCTTCAAGGGCAAGTTCCCCGACGACGAGGCCTGGCTCAAACTGGAGCTGGTCAACCCGCAGACGAAGATGCTGGTACGCACCTTCTACTTCAGCTTCACGAAGAACTACCGGCTCTCGCTCAACGGCCGCCACTACGTGGTCGAGCCGGTGACGGGCAAGAAGATCGTGAAGAACGGTGTGCTGCGTGAGCTCAAGCGCGTACGCGAGGGCGGCACCCGGGACGGGAGCATCCTCTCCTTCCAGCCCGGGGACACGCTCTACCCGGACACACGGCTGGACTTCTCCGGCGGCGGCAACCCGGAGAAGGTCTCGTACCAGGTACGGGTGATCACGCAGACACTGGCGCGCTACTCGGAGTCCCCGAAGGCTCTGTTCCTGGTGACTCCGCCGCACCTGATGAAGTACGCGAAGCTGATCCTGATCCTGGTCAAGCAGCTGTTCGACGTGAGCGCCGACCAGGCGTACATGACGAAGTCGAACCAGAAGCCTCTCTACCGCACGCGGTTCATGCTCGACGAACTCGGCAACCTGCAGTCGGAGGGCAAGGGCATCGACGGCTTCGAGACGATGCTGAGCATCGGTCTCGGGCAGGAGCAGCAGTTCACGCTCATCCTGCAGACCTTGCAGCAGCTGCGCGACGTCTACGGCGAATCGGTCGACAAGATCGTGCAGGGCAACACCTCAAACATCGTGTTCCTGAAGTCCACGGACGACTCGATGATCGAGACGCTGGAGAAGATGAGCGGCAAGACACACCGGTCGTACAGGGACAGCAAGCAGATCAGCCAGGATCTCGACAAGATCATCGGCGGCAAGACCGAGGGCCGGGTCTCCTACACGATGAGCACCAAGGAGGAGCCGCTGATCAGCTACAACGACATGGCGTTCCTCGCGCCGCGCAACTCGATCGTCTTCCGGGCCGGCGACGCGCCGATCTGGAACCGCAACCAGACGATCCTGCCGATGTCGTTCCGGCTGCTGGGGAACACGATCAAGCACCCCGGGCACACGTACTCGCTGCAGACGATCCCGACACTGTCCAGTGCCATGGACTTCGACGTACGGATGAACCAGCCGGACTTCGTGAAGATGCTGGAGAAGCGCATGCGGCAGGCGGTCAGGGCCGCGGACGCGAATGCGCAGTACAAGGAGATCTACGGCTACCGGGAGGTCGACATCGCGCGCCTGGACCCGGATGTCTACGCCGACGAAGTCATGGAGGTCATCACCACGATGACCACGGTCGACGAAGGCCAGGATCCCAACGCCCCGGTGATCGTCGACCCCGACGAGTACGCCGGGATGAGCATGTTCGACGAGGACCAGTTCATCGAGAACGTCGAGGTCGGAGTCGCGGTCGCCGAGAGCCGGGCGGCCAGCGTCGAGCGGCAGCGTCTGCTCTACGCCGAGGGAACCATCAGCAAGGAGATGCTGGTCAACCCCGACGGCTCGGCGAAGGTCAAGAGCCTGGACATCGAAATCGGTGAGGCCTACAAGTCGGCGCAGACCGAGCTGGAACAGGATCACGGGCACTTCTCGGTCGGCGGCGACGGTGAGCTGCGCAGCGCCGATGGGTCCCGGACGTACATCAGCCGGATCCGCTCGGACGCGTACGCCCGTGCGGCCCGCCGGATCAACGGTCATGTGAACGACGTGGATTCGCGGGTGTTCGCCGAGGAGGACGTCACCGAGCAGGACCTGAAGTCGTTGGTGACGGTGAGGGTCCACTCGGCCTTCTACCAGTACCTGGCCTCGCTGCCGAGCTGGGAGGTGCTGGCCGACGGCCGGTTCGACCGGGCCATGGCCATCGAGATGAACGCGAAGTAGCCGGCGCCCCCTTGGGGTGCCAGGCGAGGATCACCACCAGTGCCGGGGCCGTCTCTCGACCAGGAGAGACCACCTCGGCACTGGCCTTTCAATAGACCTATCGCATCCTTTCGATAGACGGGCTACTATCTATGGATACTTATGTGACTCCGAGTGTTTATAGGGGCTGGATTAGTAGTGAAGAAGGCGCACGGGCTGCGAAGGTACTTCTACGAGTACGTCTACTACAAGGCGGTCGAGCAGGCCCGGGAGCAGACAGGACAGGTCATTCCGATCTCCCAGGCCAAGGCGATCCGCGCTCGGGTCGACGAGATCCTCGGCCGGCGGGGCACCGCGCTGGCCGACCCGCAGCTGGGTGTCACCGACTGCCTCACCGCCATCGACCAAGCATTCGGTGAGCGGGGGGCCGGCTACGAGCCGCAGTTCGGTGACCATTCCCCGCGGAACGAGCGCTACCAGCAGTCGCAGCGGGAGTTCACCCGTGCCACCGGTGTCGGTGCCCAGGTGGACCCGAAGTCGGCCCGGCTGCCGATCAGCCCCTACGACCCCCGCTGGTCCGAGCGCGCGACGGTGAAGCGTGCCGGGACTGCGCTGGTGTACCTGCCGGACGAGACGATCGGACGCGTGGCCGGCGCTGAGGTGGAGACCCTGGCCGACCCGCGGCGCGGAAACATGGTGCTCTGGCGCATCGACGACGACGGCAGGCCGTTCGAGGCGGGCCGCGCGATGACGAGCGACGACGCCGCCGGACTCACCGCGCTGATGGACAAGATGAGCCAGCGGGAATACGACCAGGTCCGCGAGTGGGTCATCGACGGCGGCCGGACCCCGCGGACGAACCACGTCGACCGCAACCACTTCATGTCCCAGCGCGCCGTGGCGCGCTCGGCGGCACTGCTCGAAGAGCTGAAGGCACAGGGCGTGTCCTACGAGGTGATGCGCGACCGCGAGCCGGGCCAGATCAAGGCGAGGATCGCCGGGACCGGCATGGAGATCCGCCTCATCGACACGCGTCAGGAGGAGTACGCCGGGGCACGGATCTACGACAACGGCACCGTGCTGCGCTACTCGACGAACTACCGGGTCCCAGGCAGCATGGCTGTCTACTCCCCCTCGCCGGCGGAAGCTGTCCAGCTACTGCGCTTCGCCCAGGGCCATCGCGTCGAGCGCGCGGATCTGCCGGGCCACGCCGCCGGCGAGACCGGCACGACGCACCAGGAGCGCGGCCGCGGCCGCGCGGTGGTGGATGTGCCCGACAGCTACCACGTCGACCGCGAGTCGATGTTCGTGGTCGGCGACTACACGGTCCCCGGCGAGTCCGGCCCCCGGCCCGGGGCTAAGGTGATGCTGCGCCGGGACGCGAAGAACCGCTCTCTGCCGGCCTTCTTCATCGACGCCGAGCCGGCCGAGGCCTATGCGAAGGCCGCCGTCGAGAGTGCCCGGGCGAACCTGCAGGCGGCCCTTGGCGTCGAGTACCTCATCGATCGTGCCGGGGACGAGCTGGAGCGAACCGGCGGACAGCTGGATGCGATCGAGCCGCCGGAGTACTCGGCTGACGCCGAGGTCGCTGCGATTCAGCGCTCGTACTGGGATGTGCTCACCGGCGCGAACAGCGATCTGCTGCGCCCGGGTGCGACTGAAGAGATGTACCAGGAGCGCCTGGAGGAGATCGGCGAGCTGCAGCCCGGGGAGGTGCCCGAGATGGGCAACCTCGCCTACGGCGGCACCGCCGTCGAGAAGGTCCGACAGCACGCCGAGGACGTCCCTTTCGAACTCATCGGGACCTGGGAGGCCCAGCCCCACCACATCGACGGCGGGTGGGTCGACCAGCGCTTCAACCCGGACCGGGTGGCACGGTATATGACCAGCCCCACCGGGCAGTGGTCGAACCTCGATAACCTCGCCTCGGCGCTTCGTCGCTGCGGGGTCTCCCCCGACGAGGTGATGGGTTCGACCTTCCAGACGACCCGGTTCAAGGACCGGCTCGTCCGCTTCAACGCCGAGCACTCCGTACCGATCGACGATCACGAGTCTGCGTTCATGCGGCGCGTCGGGGTCACTGTGCGTGACAGCATCGAGCGCAACGCGGCGACGGTCTCCGAGATCCTGATCGACGAGCAGGGCGTCATCCGCTGGAGCGGCGAGAAGCTGCGCCGTGACGGCAAGGGGACCCCGATTTCGGGTGAGATCGGCCAAGTCTTTGATGTCGGCGAGTACGGCGAGGTCACCACCGCCTTCGCCAGCGGGAGCAACGCCCTGGTCGTGCCGGGCTACGAGGCCACGATCACGGCCCAGGCTCCGGGCGAGGCTCCGACCTCGGTCGAGGAACGCACCCGACTGCGCGGCTACGAGCAGCTCATGCACGAGCGCATCCAGTACCAGATCGCCGGCGACCTCATCGCCGGACGCAGCGAGACCGGCGAGCCCTCCTCGCTCAACGCGGTCTACTCGCAGCTGTACGGCACGAAGCACCCGGTCGACTTCATCGAGCGCGCCACCACGTACCGGCTCGACGAGTCCACCGGCGAGCTCAAGAAGCACCTGGGGAAGTGGACGGCCGCGATCCTGCAGACCGAGGCGCGCCGTGTGCGCTACTCCAACGAGATCAAGGCAGGCTCGACGATCTACGCCGAGTACCGAGCCCAGCGCGACCGCACCGACCCGGCCGACGACAACCGCTTCGACGCCTGGCGGCTCACCGGCGGGCGGAACATGACGGTGCTCACCGGCAAGGACCGGAACAACGTCGTCTCGCCCCGCGGCTACTTCGACCCGGTGATGACCGGCGGCGCGACCAACCAGGGCATCGTGAGGTACCTGACCACTCAGGCCCGGGTCGAAGCCGACGGCCGGATCATGCCGGGCGACGAGAGCGTGGCCGGACAGCGTGCGCCGCTCATGGCTCTCCCCGAGCTCGAGACGCTGCGGTACGACCCGTTCGACCGCCAGGCGATGACAGCCTCGACGATCATGCAGTCTTCTGAAGTCACCGCGCCGGCGAAGACGGCGCTGATGACCTTTGGCGGCTGGACGGCTGACGACCCGATCGTGGTGTCGAAGGAGTTCGCCGAGCGCCACCGCATCCGCGGGGCCGGCGGCCGGGAGCGCGATCTCGTCGTCGGCGACAAGATCTCGGATCTGCACGGCAACAAGGGCGTGATCTCGCTGATCGTCGACCGGGACATGCCGCCGCAGGACGCGCAGGAGCAGGATGTCGTCGAGGAGGTCAACTGGTTCCGGGCCAACCCGGGCCTCGACGTGGTGATGAGCCCGTTCAGCCTGATCTCCCGGCGCAACGCGGGCTCGGCGCGCGAGCTGATGAGCGGGAACGTCACCGACCTGCGCTCCCCCGACGGAGAACTGCGACCGAGGGCCCTGGGTGAGATGCGCTTCGTAGTCACCCACATGGCCGTCGACGAGAAGACGAAGATCTACGACGACCAGCAGGTGCGTGCCGGCAAAGGCCGTAAGGCCTCCTCTCAGCTGGCCTGGGCACTGCAGTCTCAGGACTGCCCGGCGATCATGCACGAGTTCTACGGCCACAACAGCGGGGCCGAATCGAACCTGCGCGAGTACCTGCTGGTGACCGGCATGGACATGGAAGCTGACGGCGCACTGCGGGTGATCGGCCAGGCCGAAGGCCTCGACGAGCGCCCCGAACGCCGGTTCATCCCGATGCCCGAGCTGCTGCGCACCCAGCCGCGCAAGGCGGGCCAGCTCCCGGGACTCAACACCACGGCCATGCGCAAATCCTTCGGCGCCCTCATCGGCGACCGCGGCGGCGACATGGAGATCCCGTTCCCGCTCACCTATCCGACCGGGGAACAGACCGAGACGGTGAGCGCGAGCTCGTGGAAGCTGCCGGTGATGTCCTCGCATCTGCGCAGCGGCCAGGAGTTCGAGGACGGTTCCTCCGTCACACACGACTACACCCGCAGCTACCAGGACGTCTTCGTCGAGGCCTGCCGCTACCGCTACATGGCCGAGCAGCTCGCCAGCCAGGGTCTGTCCGCGGAGAAGCGCGCCGAGGTGCGCCGCGGAATGAGTGAGTCGGTCTCGCGCGCTCAGCGCGCCTTCGAGTCACTCACGACCGATGTGCAGAACCGGGTGCTGACAGGCAAGAGCAACACTTTCAAGACCGGTCTGATGGCCTCGCGGCTCACCGACTCGGCGACGATGGTGTGGACCTCCGACCCACGGCTGAACGTCGACCAGGTTGCGCTCAGCTCGGTCAAGGCCGAGCAGCTGGGGCTGGCCGAGGGCGACCACGCGCTGGTGTGGCGTGACCCGGTGCTCCGTGACGCCGGCGTGCGCTACATGCGGGTAGCGATCGACGACCGGCTCACCGGCGCCGCGATCAACCCGGTGATGGACGCCTGCTTCGACGGCGACTTCGACGGCGACGCCGTCGCCGTGGTGAAGCTGCACAGCGAGGCCGCCAAGGCTGAGGCCCTGGCGAAGCTCTCGGTGCCGGCCAACCTGCTGGACACCGGAGTGGTCAAGGGTGATGGTTCACACCCGCTGGCCATGCAGGTGTCGCTGGACACCCAGGTCGCGCTCTCCAAGGACGCCGAACTGGCTGAGGAGTTGGAGAGTTCGCGGAGCGAGTCGAACCGGCTCCGGCTGCAGGCGCTCACGGGCACAGAGTCGCCTGAAGACATCAAGATCGCCCAGCAGGTCGTGACGGAGGAACTGAGCGGGCTGTACCGCCAGGCGCAGCGTGGCGAGTTCGGTGCGGCACTGACGTTCTCGGATCGCGAGGCGCACCTGCAGAGCGTGCGCGAGGTCTGCGTCGAGACCGGCGCCAAGGGGAGCGAGAAGAAGCTCGGCGATTACGCCCGCAACCTGGGCGATGCGCACGGCACACCCGGCATCACACAGGCCGACCAGGAAGCCTCGATGTTCGCCACGGCGATCAAGGCCCACGGCACCGGCCTGGGAGGCTCGTTCAGCCAGCGGGCCGTACGCGCGCTGCGCGGCAAGGACCTCAAGGCCGTCCTGGAGGTCACCTACCCGGTGACCCAGTCGATCCTGCAGGCCAAGCACGACGCCGCCGAGGCCCGTCACAAGTACGCCATGCTCCAGGGCCCCGGCCGCGATCTCTGGAGGGGCCGCAGCATCGAACACGTCGGCCCGGGCCAGTGGCGCACGCCACTCCTCGACGGCGAGCCCGTCCAGGCCACGGCCGAGGAGTGGGAGAAGCAGTTCATCGAGTTCTACGAGTCCAAGGAGGGCTTCGGCGTCACAGTCAACCCGGACTATGTGGGCCGCGTGGCCGAGGCGTTGAAGGACCCGAAGACCGGCCTCATCCGCAACCTGGAAGAAGACACATCCCTGCGGGGCACCGTGATGGACCGGATGGCCTACGGCGGCGCCTTCCCCGATCTGGTCGAGGCTGCCAGGAACCGCGAGAACGTCTACGACGGCGAGAAGAACGAGCAGTTCGCAGCCTCGGGGACGCGCAAGGCTCGAGCGGAGATGTCCCGGCAGCTCGACCGGCTGGGCTCCACCGAGACGCACAGCCTGGACAACGCCGTGATCGCCGTCGATGACTCGCTGGTCAAGCCCGACGTGATCTCCCAGGACGTGGAAACCTCCCGCACCCGCGGCTCGCATCGCCGCTCCGCGCATGCCGTGCGCGTGGGCGCGGCGCGTCCGGTGTACACGCCGAGCATCGAGATCGATCAGCCGCAGGGCGACGACGACCACGGGATGGGGTATTGAGGTGGCACAACACAAAGAGCTGGGGACGGGACCTGCGGGCCGCCGGCGCGCGGCCAAGGTACTTCCGGTCGGCGACGCCCGGTCTCAGGCCGAGGGGTCGAAAGGCAACGCGTATACCGACGGGGACTCGCGCTCGGACGAGCCGATCGACGCCGAAGTGATCGACGAGCCGGGACCGGAGGACGCTGACGGCGCGCGCGCCTGGCGTGAGCGGCTCCGGGACCGTACCCGCAGGTTCTTCGGTAGGAAGACCCGGGAGCGGATGGCCGACCGTGAGCGCGTGTACCGGATCGACGTCGACCGGGCCGAGGACGAGAGCGAGGACCTGGATCAGCGCGAGCAGTTGCTCAAGCTCCGGGCGGAGACTTGGCTGGCCGGCGAGAAGTACATGGCCTCGCTACGGGACTCGAAGTTGTTGGTGCCCGGCTTCAACGACGACGAGCGGACGCAGGATCTCGGCGCCATGCACCACGTCTACATGCAGATGATGATGCAGTCGTGTCTCAAGCCGCTCTCGCGCGGCGTGAATGCCAACTCGATCATCCAGGCCGTCGGCATGGTGATGACGATGCGGATGCTCGCCCCGGACTTCAGGAAGGAGATGGACAGCTACCTCCAGCCTCTTAAGGACAAGATCCAGGAGCGCATCGACACCCGGACCCGCGGCCTGATCGCCTCGGCCGAGAGCGGCATCGCACACCGGCAGAGGATCTTCAAGGACGTGCCGAGCGACGCCCGGCGCGAGCGCCTGGTCGGCAGCACGGATCCGCGTGACCACCTGACGGCGAAGTGGCGCAAGCGCTTCGACGCCATGCTGCACCGTGAGCGCGGCGAGCGGGAGATGTTCACCCCGGACTCGGCAGCCATGACCGAAGTCGCGCTCATGGAGAACGCCTTCTGGAAGATGCGGGAGCCCGGCGCGGACGCCGGGCTGATTCGCGACAGCTACTGGGCGATGCGCAAGCGGCTGCACGAGCAGATGAGCGAAGACGGCCTGGATCGCCAGGAGATCGTCCAGCGCGCGCGACGGATCATCGGTGAGCGGATGGAATACGAGCCCGAGCTGCGCACGATGTTCAACGGCGTGGCCCACGGGCGAATCGTCAAGGCACCCGCGCACGAGGAGCGGATCGCGGGCTCGGACCGTGTTCGCACGGTGTGGAGCGGGGCGTTCGACGACCAGCTGGGCCGGCCTCTGCCCGCGGACGGGATGTTCACGCTGCGCCGGCCCATGGACGCGGACGCCCACCAGATCCAGCTCGCCGAGACGATGAAGACCTCCCTGCTCGACGCGATGGCCCGCGGTGACCAAGAGGGCTACGGGGGCAACATGCTCGGCTACCTGGTCGGCTTTGCTGCGCAGAAACAGGGGCTCGACACCAGCGGGCTGCCCGACATGCTCCAGCGGCGCCTGGACCAGTCCGAGGTGATGATCGCGAGCATGGACATCGATGGCCTGCCGCCCGAGGAGCAGCAGAGAGTGTACTCCAACGCGTACGTCGACGCGATGGAGGCAGTGAACGAGAAGTACCCAGATCTTGACGCCGAGCTGAAGCGGAGCCTCGGAGAAAACTGGCAGCACACGTTGCAGGCCGCGGTCGACGACCCGGGTGCCTTCTTCGAGGAGCAGCGGCGAAAGCCCCGGTCGCAACCTGCGGGTCCGTCGGCCGAGCAGCAGGCCGGCCCGCAGGATGAAGCCGATTCCGAGGGCTACCAGCCTGCCTGAGGGCGATCCGAAAGTACGCACAAGGAGCAGGAGGAGAGGTCATGAGCCAGGAACAGAATGAGGATCAGCAGGTCAGGTTCGGATCTCGTTTCGCCCGGTTGTTCGGCTACGTCACGCCGGAGGACCGGAGCCGATGGGAGCAGCAGCGGGCGCAGAACAAGCCGCACGTCAACGCGATCAAGCACGGCGTGAAGTCGTCGCTGAGCTCGATGATGGAGTTCGGGGAGCGCAACATCGGCGGGAAGCTCGACGCAGCCCACCGCGTGGCGGCGCAGCATCGGTTCGAGGAGTCCCACAACAGGGTTGTGAACCAGCGCCGCGATCCGGACACACGAAGCATCATCGAGTCGGTCGACTACGAGCCCAGAGACGACCGAGAGGAGATCGAGCCAGACCTGGAGCTCTAGCCGAATAAGCTGCAATAGACATCACGAGTGCACTCAATAAGATAGACCAAGCCTCTCGACTCATGACTATCTTCGGTAGACTGGTTTCTAAGCGAAACATCTGCATGAGCGATGACAGGGCAGGGTGTAGGCATGGAGAAGACGAATCCACGTGTCAGCAAGCGCAAGTTCATCTCGCGGGTCGCGACTCGAAGCAAGTTGCCGATCCGAGTGGTGAACAAGGTGTACGAGTCGTTGCTCGGCGAACTTACGGGGGCAGTCAGCTGCGGAGAGGCGGTCGTGCTCACGAGCTTCGGCCGCTTCTACCGACAGGACCACAAGGGCCACAAGGTGCGTTTCGGCAAGAGCAGGGTGGACGACTACGTGGTTCTGAAGTTCTCCGCATCGAGCAGCTTCAACCGCCGACTGGGGGGCGACGACGACGGCATCTCACCGGAGACCCACAGGGCGATCGAGGATGCTGGCGAGTTCGAGAACGTCGCCGCGGACCGTGAGCTACGGGTCGCGTCGTAGACAACGAGGAACGAGCAGAAAAAGAGAACCCCCCATGATGCACGAGCATCATGGGGGGTTCTCTTCACGGCGGGACGAGTGCAGTTGCGAGGCTCGGCCGTCGACGATGGCGAAGACCGGCACGAGCACGATGGCCAGGACGATGAACACGCCGGTCTCTGCGAGGTGCAGGTCACTCGAACTGGAAGTCAGGCTCGTTCGTGGATGGTGCGCCGAAACTTCCGATCGAGCGGTGTCGGGGTCGCGGGTCCCTCGCGATCGGCTCGCGCTGCGAAGCCAGCTCGGCGAGAGTGAAGCCCACAGGGCGACCCAGGCGCTGACCGGCCATGTAGTAAGCCTGCCCATTCGCGCGTTCGCCCAGGGCGATGATCTCGCGGGTGACGGGCTCGCCCAAGCGCTGGGGCGCGCGCTCCCGCCAGACGATCCGGTGCGATGGCTTTGTACCCGGATCTGCGCCGACGTACGTGGTCTCGCAATCGGAGAGGTCGGGATAACTGGACATGTACTCCAGCGGGTGCGTACTCGGCGCGCCCTGCTTGATCCGTCCCAGCTGATTGAGAGCCACCCGCAGGAGCCGGTCTTCCGGTCCTCGGGGGTGCATCACTGCGGCGTCATGGAGCGCCTGGAGGTCCTGCTTGAGACCGGCCGTCGGCAGGAAACGGATGGGAGGCTGATGCTCACTCATCACGATTCTCCCGCTGGGCAGCACGATGCTCATCCGCCCACTGCTGACCGAGCGGGCCAAGGCTCTCGGCGAGCTCTTCGACGCTCATGCCCGCCTCGCCACTGGTATCGGACTCCTGAATGCGGCGGGAGAGCTCGGCCTGGAAGGCACCCTCATCGCGGACGTGGGCCGTGTGGTCGTACTTCATGAGGCGCACGAACGCGGCGAAGGGGATGATCACGGCCTCGGGCCTGTTGTTGTCCCCGAAGATCAGCGGCGTGATCTGGCCGCGACGAAAGGTGTTCAGAATCGTGGCGAGGTCCTCGCGCCCGAGCTTGCTGGCCGGGACGACATTGACGGAGAACTTCGGGAGATCGGCGTCGGGGGTGCCGTTGTCGTGAGCATTGCTGTTGTGAGTCATTCCTTCAGTCTACTCATCCGGGAATAGCTTGTTGTCGACTCGAATGCGACGTTTCTCATCGAGTCGCGATGGGTGGCAATTGGCGGCTCGCTCCGCCTCCGATAGGCGGACCAGGCAGGAGAAAGAGGAGACCGTGCTGCAACTTCGACCCGTGCTAAGCCGGAGCACGGGTCCTTTTGGATGGGCAGTCGGGACTTCAGAAGTTCCCTTCGTCGACCTGTAGGCAGACGATGCCGAGTGAGCGCCACAGGGCCACCACTCGGTCACGGTCGTCCAGGGCCAGGAGGACGTCGTAGGCGTCACGAATGTGGGCGTTGAACAGCTCGTGCTTGACCGCGTGGTCAAGGCGCCTGTCCCCCGGGCCACGCATCAGCAGCGGGGCATCGTCAGCCCACTCCCCCAGGTGCAGGCCCAGCCAGCGCCGGGTCGCAGTGCGGACGCTGTACCCCCGGTCGTCACGCTCGGGTCGGCCGGAGCAGAAGATGATCTGGTGACCAGCGTCGCGCAGCGCGTTCACCGTCTCGATGATCGGCGGGTTGGGCAGATCCTGTACGACCAGGCTGTAGTCGTGATGGCCCCGCAGCAGCGTGCCGTCGGACAGCACATGCTTGGCGACCGTCCCGTCGATGTCGACGATGACGGCCCGGGGCCGGCGCGGCGTCCCCTTGGCCGCGAGTACGTTCATCACCGGTGTTCCGCTCCGTGTCGAGGCTGGTACTTCGCTCGGCCTCCGGAGGGAGGCCGAGCGAAGTGCTCGGGGACGACGTCGCCGACCACGGGGGCACGAATGAGTCCGCTGCCCCGGACGATCCAGTCGGAGCGGCCGGCCAGGGTGTGACCGTCTGCATCGAACAGCTCGTCGGGCGCGCCGTTTTCAGGCATCGGTGGGCTCACCTCCGCTGGCAAAGGGCCCCGGCAGCGCCGGGGCATCGAATGGCGGGGCTTCGATGGAGGGCTCGGCGCCCGTCAGCCTGACGACCTCCAGGATGTGGGCCTCGATGTCGGCGCGGGTCTGGGCGACGACCTGCTCGCCGGCTTCCACCAGCGAGTCGACGGTGAACTGGGCGTTGCTGCCCACATGGGCGACGGCGTTCTCGAGCGCGCCGAGCGCTTCCTTGGTGGCCCTCGCGCCCTTCTTCGCGTGGATCGCCTCGTGCAGCGCCGCCGTGGCTTCCTTGACGCGGGCGTACATCCGGTCGGTGACCTCCCGTACCTCCCGCAGGTTCTCGGCGGTGCGGGGCTGATGTGGGATCTCGGGCACGAAGGCGTCGCGCTCAGTACTCCGGATGGTGACCGGCACGCCACTGCCGAGACCCACGGAGGACACCAGCGAGCCCCACTGCGCGAGACTCATCTCGATCTCCACGAGCCTCCGGCCCGGATAGACCCAGTCGTGGTTGAGGTCACGCTTGCGTACGGCCCCGCGCACGGAGAGCGAGACAGTCTCGTTGTGGAGCAGGTCGGACTGGAACAGCGAACGCCCTCCTCCGCTTCGTCGCGTGACAACCGCGACTCCAAAGGCGGGGTGGATCTCACCGCCGTGCTCCGCGTCGATCGCTGGTTCCTGGGCCGGACGGCGGCTCATGCCGGCATCACCGCAGACGCCTCGATCTGCAGGGCCTGGCGCCCTCGGTAGAACCTCAGGGTCAGCACGATGCGATAGCAGGTGAAGATGCCACCCATGCCGGCGCCCCAGAACGACGAGTCGCGCAGCTGCCGCAGGGGGGCGTGCGGTCGTGCGGGCTTGATGTCGATTCGCTCGGTCATGCTCACTCCTCGGTGCTGAATTTGATGACGATGGCGTCGTCGCGGACGTGGAAGCGGAGGGCATCTCCGGGGATCGGCTCTGTACTGGCGAGCTCGTACCTCTCCCGGTAAGCGTCGACGGCCACGGCCCACGCTTTGCTGATCTCTTCCGCTGCGGCGCCCCAAGGTTCGGGGGCGGGGATGATCCAGCGGTACACACTGTGGGTGACCGTCTCGAACGTGTAGTCAGCCACGAGCCACCGCTACCTCGGACGGGGCTTCCACGATCACGTCAATGTGGGTGAGGTGGATGCCGCCCGTATAGCCCTCGACGGACACTACGGGGGCGCCGTGGCCGAGCGTCCAGGCCGGAGTACGCGTGACGGTCGTCAGGGCGCGGCACAGGTCCGTGTCGGCCTCTTCCACGAGACGACCGTCCGCCTGCCGCTTCCGGACCGCGACCGCGAGCGGGTGCTCCGGGCGGACACCCGGGTACGCGACCACCGGCGTACCGATCGGGTGCAGGGCGTTCCACTGCTCGGCGTTCACCGGTTGCCCTCCTCGTTGTCGGCTGGCGGCCGGTGCGGGATGTCGATCCCTTCTCCCAGGGCAGGCTTGTTGTAGGAGTCGAGGACTGCTTGCCACTTGCGCCGGAAGCGGACGACCTGGACGAGCGACCACGCGGTGGTCATGATCTGTGCGCACACCAGGCCCGTCATCGGCGACGGCGTCTCGCCCGCGGCCACGAGCCAGATGCCGGTCACGGCCAGGGCTCCAGCCATGCCGCTCAGGACGGCTTGGGCGAGCAGCCGGAGGAGCGGGAAGCGCGTCACGACGGTGCCTCCCCCGTCACCGGGACATCGCCTTGGCCGGCCGAGAGGTGGGGATCCCCGTCGAGCTCGGCGGTCGCTTCGCTGACGTACATGGCCAGGAAGCTGTCGTCGAGCGGATCAACGGCGTGCTTCTCGGTGAACTCGTCCTGGCACTTGCGGGGATCGCGGCCTCCGGGGTGGCTCCGCACCTTGCCGATGGTGTCGGCGATCCATGCGAGGGTGTGTTCACCAGGCCAGTCCGGCGAGGTGCCGAGGCCGAGCGCGATCGCGTCGACTACGTCGGTGTCGGTGAGGGGCGTGTGGCTCCCGCTGCCGTTCGCACGCGAGAGCGGCAACTCTTGGTCCGGGGTGAAGCCCATGGCCATCAGCACGCTCGCGGGCAACTTGTAGGCATTCCAGATCGCGCTGGTCGCATCCGTGGGGCTGCCGCCTGTGGAGAGTCCGCCTGAGATGTAGATCCTGTAGTAGACGGCAGTGAGGAAGGTCGTCTCTGGGGAGTCGAGGGCCTTTTCGAGGTTGCCGATGATGGCGAGACCGGCGCGCCGGGCGTACTCAATGGGTACCGCACCGTCCTCGCCTACGAGGTCGGCCTCACCGTCAAGGCCTGTCAGCAACTCCACCAGCTCAATCTGAGGGTCGTCGAAGTTGAAGAGTGCGGGATCCTCGATCTGTTCAAGCAACCGGCGTCCGCGGTCGAAATTCGGTGGCTCGGTACGTCCGGCCGGGTAGGAGATGGTGGCGATGAGCATGCTCGCGCTCATGATGATCTGCTCCTTCAAGTTCGTGCCTTGGGTCAACCGGAAGCCGGCCCAGGGCCGCGTCGTCAGCTGGTCCTCTTCGGCTTCGGGACGCGGCAGAGGCCAGGACCTTCACAGCAGGTGGCCTCGCCGGGGTTGTCCCACTGACAGGTCGGGCAGCGCCAGAGAACGCCGGCAGCCAACGCCGCCTCTCGGATTGCCTGCTCCTGGAGGTCATCGGCGGCATAGAGCAGCTTGGTCAGCAGGTTCCGCTTGGGAGTGCCCTCTGCACTGTCGTCCAGCACCACGACGTCTTCGACCTCCACGCGCAGCGGCACGGTGCCGTCGGGACGGACGAGCCGGTCTTCCGCGGAGTCGAGGTGCACGGAGACCCGGACGGCGCCGGCATCGTGGTCGAGGTAGGCAAACACCAGGACGCCGTCGACCTCGCCGCACGGGAGGTCGTTGTCGTCGGTCTGCGGGTGGAAGGTGGCGCCCCGGTTCGCCTGCTCGCACGCATCCTCATCGGGGAAGCGGTAGTCGAGCGGCACAATGCGGGTCCGGCCGCGCCTGGCGATGTCCTCGGCGTAGAGGTTGTATCCCTCGTCCGGGCGGCTATTGCGCTCGGCGCCGTAGTAGAGCTGCACAGCCGCGCAGTCGTCCGTAGGTGGCTGGTCGGGGATGCCTTCCTTGCCTACGAGATTGTCCCAGACTCCGCGTACGTACCGGGCGAGATCGGCTAGCGCGGAGTCCTCGTCCACATGGAGCGTCATCTCGTTCTCGTGGCGGTCCCAGCGGCGCAGCACCCATGCCTGGCCTGCCGGGCGCGGGCTGATGAAGGTCACGACTTCGGGGTGGGGAGGTTCCTGTTCAGCATGTTCGGCCAGCCACAGTTCGCGTGCGCGGTTGAGGGTGTCCTGCTGGTGCTCGGAAAGATCGCTGGGGTCGATGTCCTCCCACAGCTCCACAGCGGTCTTCACGAGGCACTCGATGTCCAGCGGATTGAAGCGTGCAGCAATCACAGGGCTCTCCTTGAGGGGGTGTGGCTCAGCTCTGGCGCTGACGATCGCCCTTGCTCATCGCGAGGAGAGCGGCGTGGTCGGCAGGGTTCTTGGGCGGGCTGGGCCGGTGGATGAAGGGGCTACACGCACCTGAGTGGTCGGTGCCCAACTTGCAGTCGAACGAGGTCGGTCGCTCACGGCCCTTGCGGCAGACGCGGGAGCTCATGCCGTGCTCCAGGGGGTGCATCCTGGGATTTGTGAACTCGAGGTCCTAGGCTGGCTGGCTGTTACGTGCCATGACTCGTGAGTTCCGGCAGATCAGTGCTTCAGGATTCGCGAACTGACGGGGGATGGCCATCAGTCGTCTTCCTTCGCGGTGTTGCGCAGCTGGGGTGCGCCGTCGGGCTGACGCGGGCAGTTGGCCGTGGAGTCTTCGAGTCCGAGAGCCTGGCGGGCGAGGGCGAGCATGCTGTCCAGGTCCGGGCCCGCTGCCGGGCGGATGGGCCGCTTGCGCAGCACGGGCATGTCCACATCGGCGCCCAGCAGTTGGCCGGGGTGCTCCGGGTCGGTCTTCACACGGTACGAGCTGGGCGTGATCCACCATGCATCGAATGCGTCGGCGGGACACCCGGCGCGCGATCCGTGGCCCGCTTCGGCGACCCCGGGCAGACCCGACGACGCGGGCGTGGCACGGTAGCGGGTAGCCTCCCCCGATAACATCGGACAGGCACGCACGCTGTACGCGAGGCATTCCGGGTGCATGCCGGGCTCAGCGGTGTACCCGACTCGTATATCGGCAGGCCGCACCGCGAGACAGATCCGCTCATCGAAGCTCTGCCCGCAGACCTGGCAGCGCCGTTCGGCCAGTGCCCGGTCGCGCCGGTCTTTGTCGAGCGCCCCGAACAGGTACCGACCGCCGGCGTGCAGCGTGATCCACGGGACGACCAGGCCGCCCAGGGTTGGGCGGCCCGCGCACCGTGTAGGCACCGGCAGCTGTGTGGTCATCGTCTTCTCCTTACGCGTCACGTGGGTGGGGGTGGGCCGCCGTCCTCGCCTGGCCAGTCGTGGGGCCATGACACGCCACACCAGCAGTGGCGTGTCTCCTGGTCGAAAAGCGGCGCCTCGCGGGTGGACAGCTCGCAGTTGTCGCGGAAGCGAACCCGCCGCCACCCGGGGTGGTCAGTATTTTTTGCGCCGGCGCGCGAGACGCCAGCGGTAGAAGGGACTCGGCACGCGGTTGGACTTCCGCCGGTTGTGCGAGCGGCAGAGCAGCTGGCCGTTCCACAGTTCAGTCGGCCCTCCACGGCTCCAGGGGTGTATGTGATCGGCCTCCGTCCCCTCTGCCGGGCACCGGAACCACAAGGGCGGCGTGTGCTCGCACCGGCCGTTGGCCTGGCGGATGAGCTGCTGCTTCTGGCCCCAGCTGAAGAACCTGGTGGGGTCCCGCCAGCGCCGCCTATGGCCAACGCCTATGGCGAGGCACAGGATGCCGAGCGCAGCGACGGCCAGGCAGGCGAGCAGCACCGTCGGATCTGGCTGCATGGAGCTCAGTGCAGCTTGTTGCTGAACGAGATCAGCGCACGAGCTACGGCCAAGACGCCGGCCCAGCCGGCGGCTTCAAGGTCATCGGTGAGTCGCCGGACGTCCGTGCCCCGTGAGAAGTAGACACTGCGGGCTTCATCGTGGACTTCGACCATGACGTAGGGCTCGTCGTCCTCGTTGGCGAGGACGGAGGTGTCCAGCCCGAGAACGAGTCCGGATTCACGGAGTGCTATAGCGACCAGTTGGACGGTGGGGTTGAACTCTTCCGATTCGCAGAACGGCGTGGTGTCGTCCTCGAAATCTCCGGGGTCGATCAGCGGGATACCAGCGCGAGTGGCCCGCTTCAGGGCACGGGAGATCTCCTCGTCGGAGTAGGCGAAGCCGGGGTGGATCTCCTCAACTGAGACGATGCGGCGACCACGATGTTCGCCGACAAGAACTTCAGAGGCTTTTGCTACGGCCGCGACCAAGTTCGTGGCTTTGATAGCAGTGACGAGACGATCTCCGTCCCGGCTGAAATCGGCACCTCGGGGCTCACGGTGCTCTGCTCCGGGGCTGAGTTCGGAGACGATGCGGTACTTGGGCATGGTCGAAGGCTGCTTTCTGTACAGAAACGCGTGAGCCGGACAGCGAACCGCCGAGGAACCCGAAGTGGCTCCTCGGTGGTTCGGCCGGGGGCGTCCTCAGAAGTCGATGGAGTACTTCGGGGGACGACGCAGGGTCACTGCGACGGCGCTTAGGTCCTTCTTGTCGTCGGGCGACCTGTCGTCCTCGTCACGGAGGTCGGTGAGCGTGAAGGCACCATCCGGGAGCAGGTAGCCGTCCTCAGACGGGACGGCGTCGCGCATGTGGAAGTGCAGTCCGGTGTCGGTGTCCCAGTCGTTGATGGTCTGCAGGCTGTCGCTGTCGAACAGATCGACACGACCGTCGAAGACGTCGGTGCCGCCGTTCTTCCAGGTGATGTGGGCCTCGATCCGCGAGCCGGTGTGCTTGCTGCGCTTGATGTTCAGGTCACCGATCACCTCAGCGAACGACTCGCCCAGGCGCAGCTCGAAGGCGATCGCCCGCAGGTGGTCGAAGTTAATGTCGTACTTCCGGGAGAAGTCGACGATCTCGGCCACCTGCGTCTCGGCCACTCCGGGTACCTGGTCGCGCAGGTAGGTGGCCACCGTGTCGGGCTCGGGGTAGGCGAAGCGCATGTGGTAGTGGAAGCGGCCGGGACGGTTGAGCATGTAGTCGCTAACGCGGTCCAGTTCGTTGACCGACAGGACGTAGAGGCGCTTCGTCGTGCTCAGCCCGTCGAACAGGCTCAGGAACTGGTTCTGCGACCCGTCGTCCTCGTTCGAGAAGATCTTTTCGAACTCGTCGAAGACGACGACGACTTCGCCCAGCTCGTCGAGGAAGGCTGCCAGCCCCGGCGTGTTGTGCTGCACGAGCACGGTGGGTAGGTCGTGCTTCTCGCGCATCCGCTCGGTAAGCAGGCGGAGCATGAGGCTCTTACCCATGCCCTTATCGCCGGAGAGGATGACGCCGAGCGAGCGGTCCATGGCGGAGTAGCCGGTGACGATCCGCTGTACACGGGAGGCGTGGCTGCCGTAGACGGTCTCGTCGGCGGATGTCAGCGACTCCGTCTGGCGAAGGCTGTAGCCGGCCACCTGAGAGAAGGAGATCGTGTAGGTGGCCACGGGCAGATCGGCGAAGGTCTGTACGGAGTCCCCGTACAGGCGGAACTCGCCGCTTGAGGAGACGATCGTGGATGCGGGCATGGAGAATTTCTCGCTTTCGCGGGAGCAAGATGGGTGGAGAGGACAGCGACGCTCAGCGGAACGGAAGCCCGCTGTTGTCCAGGGGGAATGAGGTCCCAGGAAGTTGTGCAGCGCGGTGATGCTGGCTTGGTGGGCGCCGAGTGCAACGCAGTGGGCTGCGGTTCTCAGGCGACCGTCTGGGCAATTCTCACTCTGTTCCGCCAGAGGCCCCAGCTCAGTGCAAGCTTGGCGAATACCGGAATGAGATGGCGAAAGAGCACCGGAGCGGGATGTACCGCTGGATCTGCAGGACAGGCCCGACGAGCGGTTGTGCGGTCCCTGCCTCGTCCGTGCGAAGCAGACGTAGCCCACAGGATGTGCTGAGAGCAGCGTGTTCCGTCCGGGTCTCCAGGACGCTCCCGCTCCGTCAGCGCTGCCGAAATCCGGGTGCTTGCGGGAGCCGAGAGGTCTGGGCCTGCTGCTGGTTCCCGCCGGGGCCGGGGCTCTGCGCGAGCCTCGCGCGCTCACGGGACGGTGCTGCGATCCGGGCTGCACGCTCTGCTGTGGAGTCGTGCGAGGTTGGTTCCAAGCTGGCCACGCTCGCCAGCATCTGCACTGCCCTCGGGGTCATGGGGCGGCTGGTCCGCAGTTCGGCGAGGCCTCTGTCGTGTCCGCGACGGCGTGCCGCTCAGGCAGGAGCTGCGGTCCGGGAGGGGCGTCGGGGAGGGGCTCGCCGAACAGACCGGGGAGAGGCTCCAGCGCGAACTTGCCCATGTACGGCGGGCGCGGCCGGTCGGCGGCTTCCTGATGTTCGGGACGGCCGTTGTCACGGTGGTCGGTCGTCATGCCGGTCTCCCTTCGGGCAGGGTGTTCAGGGCGGTGCGGAGCTGCTCGAACTCGGCGTCCGTGGTGGGGGTCATGAGGCGCAGTCCGGGAACACTGCCGCGGGCGGTGCGGGTGAACAGACGGCCGGAGATTCCGTGGGCGTGGAGGTGTTCCAGGGCCGGGTAGGGGTTGTCGAGGTGGAGGAACCGGTAATGGATGTCCGAGTCGGCGACTGCCGTACCGAACCGGCCGGTCAGCAGTGTCTGCAGGCGGCGGGCGGCGGTGTTGGTCCGGCCGAGGGCGGTGGGGAGCCAGGCGGTGTCGCGCAGTGCCGCGGTGGCCAAGGTGATGTCGAGGAGGGACAGCGGCCAGGAGGGCAGCTCGTCCTGGACCCGCCGGTGGAGCCGGGAGTTGCGGGTCCACAGCATTCCGGCGCGCGTGGCGGTGATCCCGTAGGTCTTGCCGGTGGACTGCAGGACGATCAGGTTGGTGACGTCGGCCCCTGCCAGGCTCAGGCCGGGGCCCTGGAACTCGATGTACTCCTCATCGACTACCAGGACTGCTGCGGGATTTTCTGCGCATGCCTGGATCAGCTGGGCGCGCGGCAGGTAGTGGCCCATCGGGTTGGAGGGGTTGGACAGGACGACGTGGTCGTGGGTGCGCATCGCGGCTCGCAGGCGCTGCAGGCGCAGATCCGCGGTGTCCTGTACGCCGTCGGCCGGGCCGTGGAAGTCGGCGTAGGAGAAGAGCCGCATCGTCTCGGTGTACTCGGGGGTGATGACGGCGACGCGGGAGGGGCGCAGCAGGCGGGCGAGGATGACGAGGAACTCGGTGACCCCGCGGCCCGGGAGCATGTCCTGTTCGTTGACGCCGAGGCGGTCGGCGACGGCCTGCAGGTAGAGGCGTTCGGCACGGTAGGGCGGGCTCGGTGCTTCGTACGGTGGGGGCATCAGGCGGTGGGCGTGGTGGTCGAGGAAGTGGTGCAGGGCGGCCACGGCGCCGGGCGGGGGTCCGAGGCGGTTGGTGCAGAGGCTGAGGTTGAGGGTGATCAGTCCGTCGGGGAGGTGGGTGAGGTCGCCGCCCTGTACTCGGCTGGGGTCCCGCTGGGTCTCCTGGTTCATAGTCACGGCTGACTTCTTTCGTGTGGGTCGGATCGCCGGGGGTTGGTGTCGCGGATCTACTTACGCTGGGGCCGTTGTGGGCGTGCGGGTCGGTGCTCGGCTCAATGGGGCAGAAGCTTGTCGAGGAAGCTGTCGATGTCGACGAATTCGGATTCTCGGCCTGCGGGGACGACCTCGAAGGTCTTGGTGAGCCATGCCTTGACGGACGCTGCCGGTCCTTCAAGGCGGGCGTATCCGGCGCGGGATTCCAGTTCAATGCAGAAGCGGCGGTTCTGGTCGATCGGAGTGATCTTCACGTCGCCGAAACCCGTGGGTGCGGTGAGGCCCTGGTCCAGCAGTTCCCGAGCGAACGTCCACTGGACCACATGGTCGGGCGTGACGTCGAAGGAGAACTGCACCGCGTAGGGGTCCGTGTTGTTGTAGTACAGCCGCACGGGGACCGATAAAGTCGAGTCCGAGCCAGTCATGAGCGACATGCGGATCTTCAGTTCCAGTCCGGGATAGTCCATGGGTGGATTCCTGTTCTTCGGCGGCACGCCCGGCGATACGCGGCCCCAGCTGTCCCACCGAGTTCGTGAAGGGGAGATGGCGGGTTTGGCTTGCTGTGCCTGGCGTTCTGCTGGGACGTTGGCGGCGAAGTGGCCTTCGCGGTGGAGGGTGATCTGGTCGAGGTGGTGCCACGGTTCAGCGAGAGGCTCGGGACGAGTGATCCGCCGTACGACTTCGTGCCGGGCCGGGCTGATCGGAGGCGCCCTGCGAGCAGGCCCGTTCACGGTGTGATCCTCGGCCCTCCACACGTCACACCCCGGGGTGACGTGTGGGAGACCGCAGGGGCGGTTGCTCGCGATGCGCGAAACGTTCGCCCCTGCGGCATGGGGTGGCGGCGGCGGTTGGTCAGACGGCCGCGGTGACCGCGGAGCGGTCGTCGGTGCTGCCGGGAGCAGCGCTGTCGTCTTCGTCCAGGAGATCCGGATCGATGCCGAGGGCGCGAGCGGCGTTCCTCTTGTCGCGCTCGGTCAGAGCCGTCACGATCTGCTCGTAGCTGCTCTGGATCGGCGGGTTTCTCACGGTGCCGTAGCCGAGTACGTACTCGCTCTGCATGGCACGAGTGAAGGCAACGTAGAACATCCGCTTGGTGTCCTGGGTCATCTTCGTGTCCTCCTTGTAGAGGACGACGGCGTTGTCGAATTCGAGTCCCTTGGCACCGTGGATCGTCGAAACGACCAGGTCGGCCTTGGATTCGAGGTTCTTCCGCTTGCGCTCCTGGTTCTTCTGCTTGTTGATGTTCAGCTTCTGCTGATTCCGCTGAATCTCGAAGGAGATGAGGTTGTCGCGCAGCTGGTCGAAGAACGCCTCGTGCGTGAGCGCGCCCTGGTGGCAGAGTATGACCCAGTCGCTGATGGTCGTGCTGTTCTCGATCCACCACTCGGAGATCGTGCGCAGAATTGCCTTCTCGACGCTGTCCTTGGCGGCGTTCTTCGTCAGCTTGTCCATGTTGTCCTTGATCCCCTGGGAAACCACGAACGCGGCATTGGTCGGCGGTGCCTGCAGGACGTCGTTCCAGAAGAACTTGATGTACTTGGAGAAGATGTCCGTGGCATAGACGCGGTCGCTGACCAGAGAGGCGACATGGCGCCCCGGGTAGCGCTTTTGGAGCACATCCTGGATCAGGGACACTTCGCGGCGCGAGAAGGCGAGGAACGCCACCTGCTCGCCCCGGTCCAGGCACTTGTCCACGTAGTCGGGGATGACCGTGTTGCGCACGATCGCCGGCAGGTCCTGGGTGACGAACCCGGTCAGCCTGGCCACCTCGCGGTACTCCAGAATGACCTTCCCCTGGAACGAGTCCGCCGTAGGCATGGCCAGTGAGTTCGCCTGCAGTTGGATGTTGGCGATCTGGTTGGTCTCCAGCCCGCCGAGCACGACGTTCGCGAAGTCCAGGATCTCCTGGTTGCTCCGGTAGTTCGTCGTGAGCTTGAAGGTCGCGAAGACCCCAGAGCCCTCCAACGTGTTGAGCGCACGCGGGTTCGCTGAGCGGAACTCGTACAGCGTCTGCGAGGCATCGCCGACGATGAACAGGGACTGAGCGTGCTTGGTGATGTACTTCAGTACGTAGATGAACTCGAACACGCTGTTGTCCTGTACCTCGTCGATGATGAGGTACTTCGACTGCACGTGGGCCGGTTCGGCCATGTCGTCGATCTTCTGGTAGCAGATGATGATCTGCAGCTCCAGCGACGTCTGTTCGATGCGGTCGAGCAGGGATATCACCTCGTCGAAGTGGCTCTCGACGAAGGTGTTCAGGGCCGTGAAGGCACCGGTCCTGTTCTGGTCGAGCTCCAGCAGGCGGTGGCGGAACGTCGCCGCGAACTGGCTGTTCGGGTAGAAGATGTCGATCGAGTTGATGATGGTGTCGATGGCCGAGACCTTGTGTCGCGGGTGGTTCATCGAGTAGATGTCGATGATCATCTTGGCGATCGTCATCGAGCCGACGTCGGGGTTCTTCTCCGTGATGTTGTCGGCCGCGGCGTTGGTGAACGACAGCACCGTGATGTCCGAGGCGGGGACCCCGCAGGCTTCGAGGTACTTGATGCGCTGGAGGATCACGGTCGACTTGCCGGTTCCGGCTCCCGCCTGCGTCATCACCAGCGGCTCGTGCGTGGTGAGCGCGTCGAGCTGCTGCTTGGACAGGTGTGCTGGCAGTACCGGAGGCGTGGCCGGCTGCGCGGGCACGACCAGCTGAGCCTTCATCTGCTCCAGGTGGTCGAGCGTGTGGTTCATCAGCAGACTGAGGTTCTGCTTCGACAGCTGCGTGGCGACCGGGTCGGAGAAGGTAGCGTCGACCCGCTTGTGGATCTGGCGGTATGCCTCCAGCGGGACGTTGTAGTTCTCCAGGTAGCGCAGCTGGATGGCGAGCATGTTCAGCTGCTCTTCCGTCGGGCGCGCGGGCATGTCCTGGATGTAGCGGCAGACCTCGTCGGCGATCGTCTCGGAGTCCCAGATCTGGGCCAGGCGCGTGATGCGCTCGTAGATCGGGTACTGACGCATCCACTCGTCGAACTCGTCGTCGAGGTTGGAGGCGGTCAGGCCGGCAGATGCGAGTACGTCCTGGACAAAGACGCGAGCGTTGTCCAGCGGGCTAGTGTCCCACTGGACGAAGACCGAGGCGTTGTGGTTGCCGTAGCCGGCCGCAGGTGCGACTGCGGTGGCGCGCTCAGGCTCGAGGAGCCCCATTTTGAAGAAGTACAACTCCATCCGGTACTGGATGACGAGGTCGCGCGTGGACGTGCCGCCGGACTTGTCCTCGTAGAGCACGAGCGCTTGCGGGGTCATGTCGAAGGCGACGTTCCAGTCGTCGAATCGGTTGGACGAGGTGTCAACAGCGAAGCGGTCGTCGGAGTGTGGGCTCGGCAGGGTGAAGGACCCGCCTGCGTTCAGGGCGCGGCGCGTGATCGGTGCGAGCGGGATCGATGTCGTGGTGATGTCGTGCTGCGTCGAGCTCTGCTTGACCTCGATGTCGGTGGCCTTGGCGTAGGCAGTGTTGGTGGCAGTGTTGATCGGCAGCAGGGACTCGTTGAGCAGGCCGATCTTCTTGCCGTTGCCGGTGAGCTTCGAGGAGAAGAATTTCGGGTCGACGGCCTTCTGGGCAACGGCATTGGCCGAGAGATCGAGGTCATCAAGCAGGACAGGCATGTCGTTGCCTTTCTTCGGTGGTTCGAGAGGCCGATTGAGAGAGAGCTTGAATCGCTTCGCACAGCAGTTCCGATAAGCAGTCGAAGGCGAGCGGATGCGCCGCGACAGGGCTGGGTCCCGGGGGCAGGTACGGACACGGGCGGGGCTCTCCTCAGTCGGCGAGCCCCGCCCGTTCTCCCTCAACCCATCCGTCAGGGTCCGTCAGGCCTCTGAATCCGGGGTACGCGGCAAAGCCACTCCCCGGAGGCCGCGCGTCACCCAGGCGTGTGGTCGTTCATCGGCGGCTGATCTCACTTCGATGGCGAGTCACAGCGCCGGCCGGGACCGTCGACGGCAGCATCACCGGCATCGAGATCCAAGGGACTGACAAGGAAGGCGCACCCGGCAAGGGGTGCGCCCGACGACCCGGAGGGTCAGTCGGCTACGCGTTCAAGGTCCGACCAGTGAACGATCCACCTTTCCTTGATGCCGTCAGAGTCCGACTCGATCTGCTCGACCCACGCACCGCGGTCGGTGGCAGTGGCGATGCCGTCGTCGGTAACTCCACGGCGACCGACGACCTTGAACACTCTGCGGTACGGGTGTCCCGCACGGTCATGCCGCTCTCGCACTCGTTCCACTTCATGATCACTCCTCTTCGTACACGTCGGTGCTAACAGGGACGTGGCCCTCGCGCACGATGCGCGCGTACTCCGCATACGTCTCGCCATCACATGACCAGCCGTTAACCACGGTGTGACCGGACACCCGTACCTGCGCTGGGGACTCGGCCAGGGAGTATCCCCCTCCCGGGTTCTGCCAGTACTCCACTCGTTGCCCCTTCGGGGACGTCGCGTTGAGGGTCTTTATCCAGGCCATAACCGACAGGGACCTGCCTTTCTGAGCTGTGAAGGCGTGGGGGTGAGGACGCTGAGGGCTCCTGCGCTTGAGCATCCCGAAGGGGAGCGCTCGGGCGATCCGGGCAGCCGTTGTTCAGTCGTCCGACGGGGATGTCGAGGATGTGCCACCAGTCTGGGCAGCGAGCAGGCGGTCCTCGATCCAGGCGCGAACAGCCTTGCGCGCCGGCCGCGCACCCTGGGAGTCCACGTAGGTGGTCTCTTCGATCGCGCGCAGTTCGTCGTCGGGCATCGCCATGGGAAGCGCATGGGCCAGCCGCGGCTTGGCCTCGGTGATCCGCTCGCGCTGCCGCTCGTAGTCGGCGGTCATGATCAGCCGGTAGGTCTGCCGGTCGATGGGGTTGAACCCTACGATCAGTGAGAACCGGCCCAGCAGCTCGGTGTCGAAGGACTGCGCCAGCGCCTTGTTGAGGCTCTGGTTCGAGACGGTTTTCGGGTTGTTGCCGAAGCCGACCGTCTTGCCGTCGAGCGATTCACGGGCGGCGTTGGTCGTGCAGATGACCAGGGCCTTGGAGAAGTCCAGTATCTTGCCGCGGGCGTTGCGGATGTAGCCTTCGTCGAACGCCGAGAGGAACAGGCGCTGTACGGCCTTGTTGGCCTTCTCGAACTCGTCGAGCAGGATCACTCGGTGGGGGTTGGACTCCAGCATGTCGAACGGGAGCTCCTGGTTGGAGTCCGATCCGATATAGCCGGGGGGTGCGCCGATGATCTTCGACGTCGACCACTCGGTGTGGAATTCGGTCATGTTGAGGATGATCGGTTCACTGCCGGTCATCTTCTCGGCGATGATCTTGACCGCCTCGGTCTTGCCCACACCCGAGGCCCCGGCGAACAGCCACGTCGTGGGTGTCCTCATCGGGAACAGGTCGAGTTCTTCGCGGGCCAGACGGTCCGTGAGCTTGGCGAGTACGTCGTCCTGGCCCTGCAGGCGGCTGGTGAGCGTGGCGCTCAGCGCGGCGACGTCGAGGTCCTTGCGCTGGGCGTTTCCGGTCATCAGGCGCTTGGCGACATCGAGCACCCGGGTGTTCGTCAGCGGCACCTGCGGCATGGACCGCAAGTGTTGCGCGAGTGCCGTGTCGCCGGCGACCTCAGCCTGGACGATGAGTCTCTTTTGCTCCAGGACCCGATCGGCCATCGCCCGGTCGAGCAGCGTGATGGCGTTATCCGGCCGGTGCTGGCCAGCACGGGAGTTCGTTTCGGCGATCTGTACCACCGAGGCCAGGACGTCGTCGGAGACCCCGATCTGGTGATGGTAGTGCGCCATCAGGCCGGGACGGACCGTGTTCATCACGGCCAGGGTCTGCTCCACGCTGAGTTCGTCGACGATGAGCCGGGTGAAGCGACGGGCGAAGGCCGGGTCCTCGTCGAAGGCCCGGGACTCGGTGCTGGTGGTCGCACCGATGACGGACATGTCTCCGCGGGCCAGGGCCGGCTTGAGGATCTGCGAGATTTTGCGGCCGACGGCGTCGCCGTGGCTGCCGGATCCTCCGGTGATCTGGTGGATCTCGTCCATGAACAGGATGGCCTTGTTCTTGGGGTCGGAGGCGAACTCGACGATCGCCTTGACCTTCTCCTCCAGCGAGCCGACAATGCCGGTCCCGGCGATGATGTTGGTGATGGGCAGCTCGTAGATCGTGTAGTCCTTGAGCTGGTCGGGAATGAGGGTGTCGCCGAGCGCGATGCGCCGTGCGATGTCCTCGACGATCTTCGTCTTGCCGACGCCGGCGGAACCGACCAGCAGGGTGTTGGGCTTGGTCTTGCTGATGATGACCGAGAGGACCTGCCCGATGAGCGGGTCACGGAACATGGTCGGATCGGCGTTCTTGAACTTCTCGTTGTAGTCGACGAGGAGCTCCTTGACGTCGTCGGCGCTGCCACCGCTGGACGGCAGTCCCCCGGACGGGACCTGCGGAGGGGGGCTGCCGCCACCGCCGTTTCCCTTGTCGTCGTCGGAGCCGCCGGATGTGAAGTTGCTGAGACCCACCGGGTCCTCCTTCGGTGCGGGTCGCTCGGCGTGGTGGCGCGCTCGGTGGAGCGCCACAGTGTCCCGAGCAGAGACATGGATGAGTGAGAGGGAAAGTCAGGGGACGTCAAAAGCGGCACTGGCCGTGACAGGTTTCGAGGAGCGGCGTGGTCAGCTGACCTCGATGCCGTCTAGCACGGTGGTGGGCGCAGGTCTGGTGAGCCCGCTGGCAACCTTTTCGAAAGCGGCGACGGCTCTGCGGAGATCAGCGACGATCTCCGTGGCGATGTCGGCGGGGCTTCCGAGTTCTTCCGCATCCCGAACAGGGATGTCACGCACCGGCCAGACCGTGGGTCGCACGCCGCCCGGACGAGTGGCCGGGATGGCGACAAGGACGGTGTCGACGGTCGTCCCGGACTGGGCGAACGCCCGGGCGGGAAGTGCTTCGACGCGACCACCGCGCTGCTCCACGAGCTTTCGGAAGGCCATCGTGCTGTCGGTCTGTTCAGTGACGGTCCACGGCATGACCGACACCAGGAGCCCGTTCGGCTTCAGGAACCTCAGGGCGTGGACAACGTGTGCCATGTCGGTGCCACGGGTGAAGGGCGGGTTCATCAGCACCCGGTCGAAGCGGGGTTCGACCGGGCCCGTGAGGAAGTCGGCTACCAGCACCCGGCGTGCCACATGCCTATCGGACAGGACAGCGGCGTATCCGGGGTCCCGTTCGATGCAGTCCACGATCGCGCCGCGGGCTGCTGTTGTAGCTATGGCGCCGGAGCCGGCGGACGGCTCCAGCACAGTCATGCCGGGCTCAAGGGCGGCCAGAGCGATGAGCCGGCCGACAACGGGTGCGGGTGTGGGGAAGTACTGAGCGAGGGTGCGCTTCTCCCCCTGGGTCACGACTTCACCGATGGCGAGCACCGGGCGAGCACCTCGGCGGCATGGACGGGGGAAGAGGTGTGCACCCTCGGACTTCGTCCACCGACCGCCGACCGCTTCGAGGACCTCGTTGACGCGCTGGTACAGGGGGGAGGCAAGCGGGGCCGACGAGCGTCAGGCGATGGTCATCAGCCTCGGTACGGTCGGACAGGGCTGCGAGCACATCCGCGGGGATTCGCATCGGAGGATCCTCCACAGTACGGTTGCTCGCCGTGATGGGCGAGAGGGGCGGTGCCGGTCAGCGGGGTTGCTCGCACGGCACCGCTCCTGGTTGTTCTGGGGGGCGCGGGGGTCAGACGACCATGCCGAGGAGCCTCTGCCGAATGCTCGGGTCGATGTGTTTCATCGAGTCGGCGTAGCGCTTGGCCAGGTCCACCATGGTCGACCAGTCCATGGCGGAACACGGCGCGTAGTACAGGTTCTTCGGGTGGTCCTGACGCTGGCGCGGCGGCGACCACTCGAAGTCGGTGATCATGAGGGAGAGCCTGCGCTGGCGTACCCGGCTGGCGTTGATGTACTGCCAGATCTGCATGTACTCGGTTCCGCCCGTGACTTTCGGGATCCTGCGGAACTCCTTCCAGATCTGAGCTGTCGACTTGTTCTCCGTGCGCAGCATCACCTCCTGGGACAGGAAGTGGCTGAACGAGTTGAAGTACAGGTTGATGTTGAGCTTCTTGGCGATCCGGATGAGCATCATGACCGCCTCCTGGTAGTTCTCCTCGGAGATCGAGCCGGAGGTGTCGATGTAGATGTGCAGGTCGGGCATGTACTGCACCGAGGTTGACCTACCGGGCTTGTTGAAGTCATCCGGGTTCCGGCGGTTTGCCTTGAGGAAGGTCGCCTTCGTCGTGCGGAAGACGTTCTGGGACTTGTTGACCTTGCCCATCCGGCGCAGCACACGGGTGATGTCCTTGAACAGGTCCAGCTTGCTCGGCGGCTGCTTGCGGAACGCCACCTGGGCGCTGCGGCCGCCGGGCTGGCCCGCTTGCTGCTTGGCTCCCAGAGCGGCGGCCCTGGCGGCGGCCCGTGGCAGTGACGTGAGCCTGGACAGCGACGTGTTCGAGACGACCTTCACCGGCGAAGCCAGCGACTGGTTGATGAGGTTCCACTCCCCTGCGATCTTCGCCGCGGTCGCCCGCGCATGGGCCTCGACGTTGACCAGGACGAGGGAGCGCGGGCAGAACAGTTCTCCGACCGTGAACGGCAGGATGCCGGTGTCCAGGGTGTTGTTCTGCCGACTGGCCTGGGCCCGCTGCTGCTCGACGTAGTTCATGAGCATGTGCACGAGTACGCGGGCGAAGGAGTGCTCGTCGTTGGCGTCGGAGTCGTCCTTGCGTACTAGCAGCGACTCGGTGAGCCCCTTCAGGGACAGGGACGTGAAGTCGTTGAGCAGCTTGGCGGTGGCCGGCGGCAGCGCGCTGGCCATCGCCTGAGTCTGCTGGGACAACCAGGTCTTGAAGCCTTCAAAGGCGCCGGAGGACTGGAACCAGAACCCCAGGGTGTCGGGGTGGAAGGTGTAGGCGACGGAGGCGAAGAAGGCGCTCTCCTCGCCGGTCCCCGCCAGCAGCGCCTTCGCGGCCGGCAGGACATCGGCCTGCGCGGTGTAGAGCACCCGCGGGGAGGGTGCGGGCATCTTGTTCTGCTGTCCGGCCTGAACGGCGAAGAGCTCGGCAACCGGCAGCGGTGTGCCCTGGTCGAAGTTGATCAGGGTCTGGCCGAGCACCTCCTTGACCGTCTGCTCGCCGGCCGCGTTCAGCGTGTCGCCGAGGCAGCTCAGGATCAGATCCGGGATGTCCCCCGTCAGATCAGCACCCTGGGCGTCGGTGATGCTCGCGGGGGCGTTGGGGTTCAACGGCTCCAGCAGCGGGTTGACGAGAGTCTGCCGGATCGCCGGCATCGGGTCGTAGTCACCGGTGCACGAGATCGTGTGCAGTGCGTCGAGTACGGCCGGCTTCTGGTTCGTGACGGTGATCGTCATGGGTCGTGGTCTCCTTCTGAGGACAAGGCGGCGCCAGGGCGCCGCCGGTGGTGGGGAGGTGCAGCAAGGACGGCAGGCCGCAGCGGCCCCCACCACCGGTGAGCGAGCGATCAGAGGAAGGCCGAGAGGACCGGCTTGGCCTGGTTGACGATCGGAGCGTCGATCTCCATGAAGGCCTCCAGGTTCTGGCGGTCGATCTGCTGGCTGGTCACCATCTCGATGAGCGTGCGGGTGTGCTCCGGCTCGATCTGGGTGATGGCCTGGGCCAGCTGCTGGATGAGGCGCGCGTTGTCCTCACGCTCCTTGAGCGCGTACAGCAGCGATCCGGACTTCTCTTTGTCGGTCAACGTCGAGACGAGCGCGGCCTGAGCGGTCACGGTCGCCGCGGCCTTCAGGCTCTGGTAGCAGTTCGGCTTCGGGACGTTCACCCGGTTCTGCTGCACGCCCCCGGCGTTGCTCGCCAGGTCCTGGGCGATGGTGGCCACGAGCTGCGTGGTGAACGTGGTGTCCCCGACGTAGGCCTCGATGGCCTCGTTCAGCAGCGAGGTCTCGCGGTCGCCGATCTGGATCTGGGTCGCCAGGTACCGTGCCAGCTCCTGCGGGTCGGCCGCGTTGAGCCACTTCGACAGGTTGTCGATGGTGCGCGGAGTGGTGAGCTGGTTCATCTCCTCGCCGCCGTCGAACAGCTCGGCCATGGTGACGTTGCCGTTGTCGTCGTCGTCCTGGCCGTCGGCGACGATGGCTGCGGGCGTCGACTTCTGGAAGATGAGCCCGGGGTACTGGGTGAGTACCCCCTTCACCCAGGGGTTGATGTTGTCGCCGAGGACGGACATGAGGGTGGCGGCGTCGGGTTCGACGTGGAAGATCGCGAAGCGGGACAGGCTTGCCTCGTCGAGTGAGGTGACGTTGCCTTTGTCGTTGCCGGCCACGACGATGCGGACGTTCTTGGGCAGCTCGACGTGCCCCATGCGGCGCAGCGTCACGAGGGTCAGCGCGCCGGAGGTGACGTCGGAGGTGGTGCGGTTGATCTCGTCGAGGAAGAGGAGCGGCCACTCGCGCGGGTTGTTCTCGGCGTAGTCGATGCATTCCTGGATCACCTGGTGCGGGTAGAAGACCTGCTTGTAGCTCTGCGTGCCGTCATCCTTGGTGTACGGCACCAGGCGCGCACCCGTGAGGTCGGCCTTATCGGCGAGCTGGTTGCACGGCAGCGTGAATGCCTGCGTGCCCATGGAGTAGGCCAGGGCCTCCACGAAGCTGGACTTGCCGATGCCGGGTTCGCCCATGAGGGCGGGCGTCGCGCCGACCTCAAGGGCCTGCTTGATGAGGGTCGTCAGGGTGTCGTTGAACTTCATGTCGTTGTCTTTTCTGTGCGTGGGAGAGGACGAGACGACGGAGGAGGGCGCTGCTGCTCCCGGCGACGCCGGGTTCGCATAGGCCGTGAACGGTCCTGTGGCGCGTGCCGAGCCGTCGGAACCCGGCTGGGACCTGCACTCCCGCCGTAGGTCGCGATGGAGCCCCGCTGCCCATCGCCACCCGATCGCGCTCCGCGCGATTCAGCACTGTTCCCGCCTGTGATCGGCCCCGTCGCGATAACGGTCACCCACCCCACTCGCTGCCAGAAGCAGCGGATGAACCAGGAACAGAAGCAGCAGCGGTAGCAGGGACGGGCTTAGAGGGTCAGCCGGTCGACGAGGAACGGGCCTCGCGGTCGGCCACGAGCGCAGCCGCACGGTCGAGGAGGAAGGGCCGGCCGTTGCGCCGCTCGTTGTGCTTGGGGCGCGCAGGGATGACGTCGAGCGCCGCCTTGTAGAGCAACCACGCGGTTTCGCCGGCCGAGTACTCGACTCCGAGGGCGCTGTAGGCGCGCAGTTGCGTCCGCATCCAGCCGTAGAGCGAGGCGAGAACCGAGAACTCCCAGCGGGACATGTCGTGGTTGAAGTCGCTGGGATCTCGGAGCTGGTGGCGCGCACTGGCCAGGGTCTGCTCAACGATGGCCTGCGAGTAGGGGATGTCGGGCATGTCCTTTGCGGTGTCGACCGCCGATGCTGAAGCACCGGAGCTCTCGCTGGCGTTCGCGGCCAGCTGCGCGTAGAGGTCTTCGATGGAGGTGAAGGCCGGCGCGGCAGTCGCCGCGTTGATGTGGGCGACCGTGTGATCGGGTACCGGCTGGCGGGTGAAGGTTGTCCAATGGTCCAGAAGCAGCTCGTACCAGCCGTGTTCCTCGCGCAGGACGCGCTTGCCGGCGGCTACAGGGAAGTCGTGGAAGTTCTTCGGCAGCGGCATGACGAGATGGAAACCCCGGCCGGACATCGACAGCTCCGAGTAGAGGCTGCCCGGCAGCCGCAGCAGGTCTGTGGCCGTACCTGGCGGACAGTCGGCCTCGATGTCGAGGACGAGCAGCCCGTCAGTCTGGGCCTGGAGGTAGAAAGCGTTGTTCGCAGCGTTCGGAATCGCCGTGGTGAGTTCGTCGAGGGTCAGCAGGCAGGTCTCGTCCAGGGCGAAGGCTCCGCGCAGTGGGCCGGCGTGCTGGCAGCTGGACGTGCATCCGTCCAGCAGGTGGCGTACGTCGATCGGGGCTTTGCGCTTCGGCGGCTTGGTGGGATCGCCGGGGGTCTCCTCCCCGATCTGTCCGGAGATGGTCCACCGACAGGCACTGGCGAGCGTGCGGATCGCGGGGTTGCCGTAGAACTGCGGGAACCAGGCGTGAGGGTCGGCTGGGGTCATCGTGGGACGCGCACTTTCGATCGGGTCAGGAGGGGAGGAGAAAAACGGGACCCCCGTACTGCGCGGATGCGAGTACGGGGGTCCTGTCGGTGGTCAACGGGGATCAGCCCTGGTAGGTGATCCCCGCCTGCTGTGCCGGGCCGGAGCCGTCCCAGGGTCCGGGTCCCACGGGCGAGCCCACGGCCGAACCGGCGTCCTTGAGGGAGGCGTTCTCGGACTCGAGACGCGCGAGCTTCTGCTCCAGGGTCTCCTGCTGAGCCGAAGCGGGGACAGGAGCAGGAGCACCAGCGGCGGTCGCCGGGGCGCTCTGAACCGGAGCCGGCGCGGCCACGGCCACAGGTGCGGACGTCGGCTGCGGGGCCGGGAAGGACAGGCCGTCCTCGACCTCGGTCGCCACCGGGACTGCGGCGGCAGGTGCGAGAGCGACCTGGACGGGGCGCGGCGTCCCGTTGAGCACGATGCCACGCGCAGCCAGCTCAGCCTGGTCGATGCCACCGGCGCTGTAGTAGCGCGGCGTCTCGTGAACGACCACCTGTTCGAGGGCCAGGCCCCGGTTGTTGAAGTTCTTCGGCTTGTAGGTGCGCAGCACGAGCGTGACGTCGAGGCCCTGCGCGAGCTCTTGACCGGACTCGTCCTGGTCGTAGGTGCCGTCACCCTTGGGAGAAGGGATCAGGATGACCGGCAGGGTGCTGCCCTTGGAGTCGATGGAGTAGTTGGATCCGGTTTCGGGCCGCTTCGGGGAGTCGTATCGGCGCTCAAAGACGAACTGCTCCTCGAGGGTGGGGTTGTTCGGATCGGCGAACTGGACCTCGGCGTGAGTGATCGTCACAGTGGTGTGCGGCCTGCCGATGGGGTTCATGCCGTTGTTCGTCTTGCGCTGGTCGCTGGCGACGAGCTCGGCACCCTCGATGAGGCGGGCGAGTACGGCGAAGCCGAGCTTCCCGCGGATGAAGACGTTCTTGCCCTCGGCGATTCGGCCGGCGGAGATGGAGTAGTTGGCCATGGCGGTGTGGTTCCTTCGTTCGGTATGACTGGCTGGCGGTCTGACGGTCGGCGACTCAGGGGGGCCACCGGGGCCTATTGGGCACGATTCGGGCTACCATTCAACCCCTTATCGCATCAACTCCGATTGGACTACGAGTAGAATGACGGCGTCGGACATGGATGACTGATTGCGCCATTCGAAAGGGAGTTGAGACAGGGATGAAAGCTACGGTTCAGAGGCCGGTGGGGACGGCGTTGAAACCGTCGGCGCAGAAGAGAGCAGCTGCCAGGAGTCCCGCCGGCCCGATGGGCTTTGGTAACGGACCCGTTATCGCCGCCAGCGTCATGGTGGGCGGAGCGGCGCTTTTCGCCGGGTGGGGCCTGACGCAGCTCGCGACGTCCGACGGTGGCTTCATCCAGGCAATACGGGGCAATCACGCGCCGGTCGAGGCGCCGGGGAATCCCGGCGAGAAGAACGACGGGGGCGGCAGTGCCCAGCAGCCGAGCGAGAACGGCACGGGGAAGCATGACGAGAGAGGCGCAAGTCAGGATCCATCACCCGGTCGCGGCGACGAGTACAAGCTCAACGGATCGGGCGCACCGGCCGCGGAGAAGCCTACGTCGAAGGTGAAGCCGTACACCATCGAGCCAGGCGATACGCTGACCGCGATCTCGGGGGCGACGGGGGTGCCGATCGGTATTCTGGCCGAGTCGAACAAGATCCAGAATCCGGATCTCATCTACGCGGGGGCTTCGATGCTCGTCCCGCAGGTGTGACGACCCGGCGGGACGGAACTGCCGTGGGCCCCGAGCCTGATTCGATGCCCTGACCGCCACGAGGCAGTCAGGGCATCGTCGTCTTCTCAGGTAGAGGGCTCTACTCCCCTGCGACAGCGCTCGACCTCCCGTTCATGGACCGGACGCCATCCGGAGCAGGAGCGTGGTGCCGCCCACCGGGTAGGGACGAGGGCCGCGATCCCAAACCCGGCCGAATCCAGACGCTGGACGGCGCGGCAGGGACTCCCCTCAGGGCCTGCCGGGGCGTGGTCTCTCCGCGGTAGCGCCGGCGCGGCAGCGGTGGAACGGGACCGCGAGGTCGTACGCTCCGGCGTGCCCATGGTCGCCACTCCTGGAAGTCGACGGTGTCGAGACGAACCGCGTGGCCCTGTTGGGCTCGCCGCGAGGAGTCACCCGGGACCGGCGTGAGCCGGTCCTTGGTATGCCTCCCCACAGAGCACTCGGACCGGGTTCGACGCCAGGATCAGCCGCACCGACCCCCGGTTGCGGAAGTACAGCACTGCAACAGCGTCGGAGATCAGGCGACCCCACCGACGGCCTGGCCGGCCAGGTCGCCTGAAGTACGAGGCCGTCGAATCTCACGCCGCATCAGCGTCACCGGACTCACCCTGACCAAACAGGAATCCACGGACGGCGCCGTTCCTCACCATGTCCTGCAGATGCGCCAGGAACACCGCGCGCTGCGTGGCCCGGCGATCGGCCAAGGGCTCGTACTCGCGCAGTACCTTCAGGTCGACCACCCAGCCGTTCTCGCGAGAGATGACCTGGTCAAGCTGAGAGTCCTGTAAGACATCCATGCCGGTGAAGTCGTGGTCGAACTCGGATGCGATGTCGAGGTGTTGATCCGGCTCGTCGATGTAGAGCGTGTCGACGCCGACCTGCTGGCCGGCCTTGTCGAATGCCACGAGGAACACGCGGTCTACCCTCGCGGTGTTGTCGACGTGGACCGCTGCTGCGTTTGCGTCACCGATGAAGCTCGTCTGCTTGAACCGCTCGTACACGCGGGTACGAGCCTCATGGCACCACATGATGCGCCGGGCTTCGTCGAAGCCTTTGAACTCGTCAGAGCTGGACGCTTCTGGATGAGGGTGGATCATCGGTGCGCTCCTTCATATGCGAGATCCGGGAGGTTTGCGATGCCAGGGGCCGTATTGGCTACGACACATGCCTCGAAGCAGCGGGCCTCAACCGTTCCCACCCGGGGAGCGGGCATGCGAGCGAGAGCGTGCTAATCCAATACTCATCCAGATCTCCGTTCGGGGACTGACCAACCAGACCCGGCCATTCACGGCCCCAGGCCACTTAGCGGCCGAGCAACGGTGAACCCGCCCCCGAGGGACAGGTAGTTCAACGATGAAATAGGCAGGGCGTAAGATCAACCTGCGACACAGCGCCCCACCCACCAGGTCTGATGCATAAACGTACGTTAGATGCATGGATCGATCAAGCCGCTTGGCGTTATGGTGCAGTGATCGTCGTCAAGGTCATCCAGACCACCACCCCGCCAGGAGTTCATGTGCCCCGCCAGTTCGATGGCAGCAAGGTGCGCGCTATCAGACGCGGTAAAGAGCTCACCCAGAAGCAGCTCGGCGCGCACGCGGGTGTGGGCGTCGGCGGCCCGACTGTTGCGCGATGGGAGAGCGGCGAGGAGTTCCCCAAGGGTGAGAAGCTCCCAAAGATCGCCAAGGCACTCGATCAGCCACTCGACGAACTCTTCCCCCATGACGGTCCAGCGGACCTGCAGCTCCTGCGCTGCGACGCCGGCCTCAGCGTGGCGCAGGCCACCGCAGTCCTAGGGACCAGCCGCGTCCCCATCAGCAACGCGGAATCCGGCCGACGCCGGCTCCAGGACGCGTACGTGGGTCTGCTCGCGCACGCCTACGGCGTGACGGAGAAAGCGCTGCTGGCCGCCCAAGACGTCTCGTTCGGAGAAGGTCCCGCCGCTCTTTCGCGAGACGAACGGACGTCCTCACCCCACACTGCCGGGGAGAAGATCAACTACCTTCTGGAGCACGGGTACACCGGCCGGACGCCTCCGTCCGATGAGCAAATCGCGCAGGCCGTCAACGAGCACGGCGGCGTCCCGAGCACCACGGCCGACGACATCGCCGCGCTCCGCGTCGGCGCTATCACCGACGTCTCGGATTCGGTACGCACCGGCCTGGCTCACGCTCTCGACGTCGATGCCTCCCTCTTCCAAGACGACGCCGAAGTAGGGCCCGCGGCACGTGAGCTCCTCGAAGCCGTCCGCTTCCTCGGTTCGATTCACGAAGGTCAGATCCTGGGTCTGGCTGCCCGCGGCAATCACGCCGGCCTGTCAGCCGAGATGATGGCCAAGATCAACGAGGTCGTCAGCGAGCTCAAGCACAAACTGCCTGGTGTAGAAGGCGAATCCTGACACTGGCCGCTGCCCCAGCCGGATTTCGCACGCAGTCGGCGGGTCCGGTGAACGCGCTCATGTCTGATCCGCTGCAGCAGCATCCCTACCTGCGGAACGCACGCTGAGCCCTTGATCGGGACGCACCAGTCGGCGAGCCGCCCGCTCCAAGCCACGGGCCGGCGCCAGACGCTCGCTCGGGCGCCGAAGCGCAGACCTCCGGTCCCGGGCCTTCCTGTAGGAAGGTCCGGGACCGGAGGTCGTGTGCTCTGGCCCGTCGACCGACTACGGGGCAGCGCTAAGGTCCACACCGAGCAGGTTCGAAAGCTCGGCGACCGTCTGATGGGGGTCCTTGTTGTGTATCCCTGCGAACCCGAGCTGCTCCGCCGCCTTCACGTAGGCCTCGGTATCGTCGACGAAGACGCACTGGTCAGCAGGCATGTCCATCTGCTTGAGCGTGATCTCGAAGAGCTCGGGGTCGGGCTTGCGCATCTGGTAGTGCTCCGAGATCACCACGGCGTCGTACAGCTTGTCGAGCTCGTAGCCGTCGTACAGGTCCCAGGGGGCGAGGCCCACGCTGTTGGACAGGATGCCCACCTTGATCCCGGCTCGCCTCGCCGCAGCGGCCGCGTCGATCAGCCGCGGCTCAGGGCGGAGGTCACCGAAGATGCGGCCCATCAGGCCGTCAGGGGACACGCCCAGCATCTTGCCGGCGAACTCGTTCCACTCGGTCTGGGAGACCGCTCCGCGCTCCAGGTCGCTGGTAATCCGGACGCCCGTCTCGTCCTTGTACAGGGCAGTGAGGCAGGCGCCCTGCGGAAGCCCCTCGCGCTGCTCGAAGGCGAGCACTGCGGGCAGCAGCGGGGTGGTGAGCACGCCTCCGAAGTCGAGGACGATGCCGGTGCGGTGAGACATGCAGATACTCCATTACTGAGAATTTGGGCACCGTCCGTATTGGACGGCGTCCGTCCCCGGCGACTGCGTGTCGGGGACGGGTGGTGCCTACGGGGCGGAGCCGACGCCACCCACAGCCTGACCCAAGGCACTAGCTGCCATTCTGCGGACTCGGGAAATACTGTCCGCACCGAATGGCTCGACCATGCATCCCGGGCGCGTTTACGTCACCAATTCCCCCCATCTCAGCGCTCGTTCACCCGCCGGGCAGGATAGGATTTCGGGTTCCAGTACCAGGGCGATCACGATTCCAGTTCTACGGATTGACGGAGAAGATCTTGGGCGTCGGCCGGGGTAATGTGCGCATATACGGTGCTCACCCGAATGAGCCAGGCCGCTTCGCTATTCGTGTCAACGAAAGGCTTCTCCCGCAGCGGCGCGGTCGCGTACTGGCTGGGCTTCGTGGAGGTGGCGGCCCGGAGTGCGGCCGCGATCCAGTAGGCCTCGGCGGCCGGCTCAGGGTCGGAGCACGATTCGGTCGCATCCTCCGCAGCCCACAGCAGGCCTTCAGGTGCGTAGTACCTCAGCCTTTCGCAGGCGTCGGCGATGTCCTGGGTCCATCGGTCCAGGCGTACGTCACCTGGTACACGTGTGTGCGTCAGCTCCGCCAGGCGCGACTCCGGCGGGTAGAGGCTCGTTCCGGGGAATGCCTTCACCAGGTCGAACCAGAGCGGGTGAAGCAGGTAGAGGGTCTTCAGCATTTTCCAGCGCGCGGTGGCCGCACTGGTGGTGGGGATGCTCGCTCCCACCGCGACGATCAGGAACAGCAGGTTCATCCACATTGCCGTGAGATCGATCATTGTCTCCACCAGGGAATCACTCAGCGGGAACAGCACCGCTGCCCACACAATGGCGATGCGGGCCACCGTGTGGACGAGCCCCATCCACATCGCAATTCCCATCAGCCGGAGACCGATGCGCATGCTGGTCGTTTCGGCTGCCCGCGCACCTCGTGACCACTGGAATCCACAGACCGCCGTGGTGACGAGCGGGAAGAAGTAAAAAACCGTCATGTAGGCTGCGGCGCCCCACTCTCCGGCGTGATCCGTGAGGAAGTCCTCGCTCTGTCTGGGGCGGTCTACCACGGTTAAGAACAGGACGGTGAGGAGCACCACGCCGACGGCGCCCGCTCTGTAGGCCGCGCGGGCGATCCAGCGGGAGACCGCGACGTGCCGGGGCACCAACTCCTCAGTGCTCTTGCCGTAGCTGGTCGCAACGTAGGTCAGGGCCCCGATGATGGCCGCGGTGCTGGCGAAGTGCCGCATCAGTGCGCTCAGGTCGACCAGGGGAATGCGGTCCACTGCCAGCTTCAGGGCGGGGGTGTAGAGCCACAAGGCCACGGCGAATCCCGCGTAGGCGCCCCAGAGAGCTCGACGATGGGCGTCGCCGTACCTGACCGCCGGGAATCGCCATACGGCGATGAGGGTCATCACCCCCGCGGTCAGATAGCGGAAGAAGTCGAGCACGCCGTCGCTCATGGCCGGCGACCACCTCGACGCGGCGGAGCCACGGGGTGGGACAGCGAGGACTCAAGGAGGCTGACCATGTCGTCCCCGACGAACTTCGTGCGGCGGGCCAGCCGCTTGATCAGGGATGCCGACATTTCGGCCTGCTGCTCCTCGGGGCTGTCGTAGTTGACGCGCCCCTGGACGAAAACCGAGGAGAAGCGTCGAAGCACTTCCTCCCGGATGCGCTCAGGGACGTATCGCTCGATCTCGTCAGGGGTCAGGGTAGATCCGTGGTCCAGCCACTCGTGCGCCAGTTCGTGGAGAATGATGTGCTCGGTCTGGTTGCGACTGGACCGGCGCCGGTAGAGCACGATCGTGAACTCCGGCGTCTTGATCCGAAGCCCGCAGGCCGTGCCCAGCCCACCGTCAGGATCATCGAAGGGCACCAGCTGAATCCGGCGCTTCAGCACCTGCTCCATGTTCTTCACCAGCGCCTCAACGCTGAACGGCGTCGGGACTGGCAGATCGGCGAGCAGCCTCTCGCACTCTTTGATGAGATCGCCCTGCGCCGGGTCCCTACGCCAGCGGGCCACGCCAGTCGCCAAGGTCACGAGGCGTCTGCTGCCAGGGCCTCTGCGCAGGCCGAAGCCCCGGCTCCGGTTGCCTGTCTTCCGTGGAACCCACCTCATCATCGCGTCCTCCCCCGCCTGCGCCCCACCGCGCTCCCCCGCCTGCGCCCCACCGCGCTCCCCATGGATACTTTCAGACCACGTCGTACTCATACACATGTTTTAGCGGCGCGTCGAGCGAGTACCGCACCGCACTGAAGCCCCCCAGGTGTGGAATGCCCCCAGTAGTAGCCCCCCGATAGACCGACCTTGACCACCTGCCCGGTACTGGAGCCGAGGCCGCTGAACAGGGTCAGAGGGGGTTCAAGTAGGACCCTCCGGCTGCGCCATGGTCAGGTCGACCGGCTCGGGTGCGGCGGTGTTGCTGTTGCTCGATTTGGTCATGCTGGCTCCATTCCGACAGCGGGAGGGGAGGCGGAGGCAGAAGTGGACTCGGCAGCCTCGTACTGGCGCCTGAGTTCGGACAGCGGGAGCGGGTAGGCAACGCCTTTGCGGCGCTGCCTGAGCATCGACACCGGCCTACCCAACAGGTCCCGCATGCCCTGCTCCTGGGCCTCAGCGAACCCGTAACGCTCCGGCTGGACCTTCAAGGTGAGCTTCCACTGCTTCTGGCCGGCCCGAACGCACAGCCCGCCGCAATTGTTGTGCCCATAGCCAAGCTCGTACAGGCGAGGCGGCTCGATTCCGTGCCATCGCGAGAGGTCCATGAGCCGGGCCTTGGACTCCTCCTTGCTCAGCTCCGGTTCCCACCGGTTGCACAGCGGGAACCGGACCTGCCACGGCTTCCAGTTCTGCGCAATGGCACGAGCACGTGCCCGGTCGCGCTTGGTCTTTTCGATGCCGATGTAGACAAGGGAATCACTGACGGGAGCGTGCGCCCTCATCCACTTGCGGCACGGGATCTGCTTCAAGTACTTCGTGCAGGGAGCAATCCTGTCATTGCCGAGGAACCGCTTGTCTCGGAACAGCTCCCACGGATCGCGGCCGTCGGCGACCTTCGTCAGCGGCACTCCGAGCAGGCGGGACGTATCGTCAGCGAATCGCCAGAGATCCGGACACTCGGCCCGGGTATCCGCAAAGAGCAGGGTCATGCCGCTCGTGCCGTGCTTCTCCGCGACGCGAAGGGCGACGCCGAAGCTGCCGAGGCCGCCACTGAACTGAACGACGCGCTGCGTCATGCGTACTTCCATACCTTTCGTGGGGTGGGGTGGTCACCGCCCACTCCGGGCCGTTGGAGCGCACATGGCTCACGGCGGGGCACGGCGTGCAACCGCCGAACGGCGGTCCTATGCCTCGGCGGAGCCTGCGCTGCCGTCCTCGTTCCGCTCGGCCATCTCGGTCTCGCTGTGGTCTCCGAAGGAGATGTCATCAATTCGAACGCCGAGTTTGCTGAGGGAGGACAGGTCGTGTGTCTCGTCCTCAAGCTGCGCGACCGCAACTCGGCCTCCTCGTCGGTTTCGGCGGTGAGGCCGAGGCGGATGGATGTGGGAAGTGAGGAGAAGGTGTAACGGACGGGCATGGGTCCTCCGGTAGCCGGTAGCGAGCGCGGCAGGGTCGACGCTCGGCGGACATGTTTCTCCCTTGGGTTTTAGTCCTGTGCAGTCCAGTGGGTAGGGGACTACGCGACCTCACCTATGTATTGGGTCGAGTAGCGGCCTCCGTAAGGAACGATATCCAGAGCAATGCGGCGAGCCGCAGCCATAACGGAATCCTTACTTTCTCCCCAAACGGTGTGCCGCAGCTCCTCAGGAAGTTTCACATCGAAGTCAACGACAACGTCTGTGTCCTCGGATTTTTCCGCGCACCGCTTGTGTGCGTGATCCGCGGTTACCATGACCTCGTGGACGCCTTCTACTTCCGGGGTCCACTGAATGAAGGCCCAATGCATTCCGTGCTCTCCAGGTTAGTCTCAGTAGACGCAAAGCTCTACGTCGTCGCGGTGGTGTGGTTCGTAATCTAGGAACCATCATTGCTAGCGGTCCAGACATCGCCGAAGGCCCACATGCGTGCCTGGTCAACGCAGGGCTCGGGCGTCCCGTGGTCGTCGAGACTGCGGCGAATATGTCGAGCCAGTCACCCTGCGAGCAGCCGCAGATCGTCTGGATGGCGACCGCGTACTTCTTCTTGGGCTGGGAGATGGCGAACCAACGGCGCGCCCTGCCTCATCGACTCCCGGGGTGGCGGTCAACCCTCCCTAGTGTGTTCGTCAATCGGCTGAACAGTATCCAGATCGACGACCTGGCCCACTCCAAGGGTGCTCAGTCCACGCAGCATCGCGATGTCACGCTTTCGCTGCGCGATACCCGCGGGGCTCAGGAGCCGGCCGGCCTGCCTGCAATTTCCCTGCCCCAGAAGCTGTTCCAGCGCAATCCTCCAGTGGTTGACCTGGGCCTGGCGCGTGTGCTGCTCCAGCGCCTCACCATGCTGTTCATACTCGTGGCTCCGTGTTCTCGATTGGTTCCTGGTCCAACCGCGCAACGTGGTGGTGCAGCCCGCCCTCGTAGGTCTGCAGCCGCAGTTGCAGCGAGTCGTAGCCTCTTCGGCAAGCGGGACAAGGCGGTCGTCAGGACGCGCTCGTGGGAGTCCGTCAGCGGTCTGATTGGAGGCCGATGCGTGTCCCGGCTGATGCATTGACGGGTCTCATCAGTGTCTTGCTCGGGGCCTCGGCGGTCAGCGTCGTTGTCGCGTCCGGTCGGTGGCGGCGAAACGTCTCCTCGTGGACACCACCGGACCCCGGGGGTGCGCGTACCGAGACGCCGACGCATCAACAGGAATAGGCCGGGTGCACGAACACCCGGCCTGTTCCGGTCTCGATGCCGCTCCCGGGTCGGCTATGCCGACCCAGACCCCCGAGGCCGGCGCCCGTAGGGCGCGAGGCCGAGAAGAGCACTATCCAGTCCCGTTGGGAACTGCTGCTGGGCCAGCCCTTGACCTGTGCAGAGGTGAAGTGCAGCGGACGCGAGGGCGGGTCGCTTCCCTCAACACGTCTCTACTCAGGTCGACTTGCTCAGCCGAGTCCCACTTGACTAGTCGCAGAGTTGCGAATGTCCGCACTGCTCCTAACCTGCGACGCTCTCACGGAGAGCGGTGGTGCATTCCTGTCGAGCGGTACGACACCGTGGGGGGACGGAACGGCGAACGCGGCAAAGTTGCAGTGGGACAGCGACAAGGTGCGCCAGGACGGGACAGTCACGCTGTCATTCACCGGCGGGTTCGGCCTCCGCGGCCGGCTTCTGACTCCCTCGCCGTCTGCGGCGCGATGAGCGGCTTCTGCCTGAGCGGTCATCCTGAGCAGGGTGACGGCAGCGTTTCGCGGGTGGGACTGTGTGGTGGTCTCTGACATCGACAACTCGTCTGCGGCGTAGGCTGATCGGGAAGCGGGCTCGGTGGTTCGTGGTGGGGATCAGAGGATCGTCCGGAGCTTCACCCTGAAGGCGAGAACGACGACGGGCCCTTCGTATGGGGGGAGCCTTGGCGGGTCAGGGACGGTCAGAGGCATCTCGGTGAACGCGGGCGACGAGAAGGGTAGTGCGAGCGGCCGTGGGGAAGCAGCCGACTCCTGCAGAGTGTCCCGTTCCGGACGCAACTCGGCGACAGCCGGGGCGACGCAGTAGCGTTCGAGAATTGCCGCCACCTCGACGTCGTAGGCGTTACCGTCGGCCAGGCGGTCGGCGGCTGCGGAGGTGGGGCGCACGTTGCCCCTCCAACTGCATCCAGGTCCCACGCGCCCGTAGTTCGTCGCGGATCGGGGGATCAGGGCGATGGTCATCTTCATGACGGAGTTCCCTCCCTGATCACGCGTGTTCGGCGAGCGGTCGCCACAGTGACGGCCCGGCTGCAGGATCGCAACCGGGTCGTCGGTGGATGCGAAGGGTCCATCTTTCAGGCCCGCTCGGAAGCCCAGAGGTCGTTGAGGTCCTCGCGGATCTCTTCCTGCAGGGCGGCGAGGAGCGCCTGCTCGGCGCTGAAGTCCCCGGAGACGGCCTTGATGAGTTCGTCCTGGACCTGCTGCTTGCCAGCGAGCACTGACGGCATCCGCTCGTCCTGCGTGCCCTTGGCGATGAGCCGATGGATGGTCACCGGCTGCGTCTGACCCGTGCGGAAGAGCCGGCCGTTGGTCTGCAGATAGTGCTCAAGCGAGAACGGCAGCGTGTACCAGATCATCGTCGAGCCGCCGTGCTGCAGGTTCAGGCCGTGACCCGCGGCGGCAGGGTGGAGCAGCATCACCGGGATTTGCTTTGCATTCCACCGGCGGACCATGTCGCGCGAGCCGTCGAACGCCTGCGCGTCAATACCGGCCTGCCGGACCCGCGTGAGCAGCTGCTCCTTGTCGGACTTGAAGTGATAGGCGACGAGCATGGGCTCGCCGCCGCTGTTCCGCACCAGGTACTCGGTCATCTCGATCTTCTTGTCGTGGATGACCTCGTACCGACCCTTCGTGGCCGGGTCGTCAGGGTCCGCGGTGTAGAGCGTCCCAGAGGCGAACTGCATCAGCTTGCTCGCCAGCACCGCTTGGTTCGCGGCAACGATCGATTCGACACTCTGCGTCAGCATCCCGTCGTCGGTGTAGGTCCGCACGATGTCCAGGACCAGGTCGCGCTTGAAGTCCTTGTATGCCTGGAGCAGGTCCGGCGGAAGTGTGACGTTGACGTCCTGGACGCTGAGCGGCGGGAGCTGCAGGCTCGTGTTCTGCGCGCTCATCACCAGGTGCGAGATGGCCTCATGGATCTCGGTTTCGGCGTTGGCCGTGGGGATCCACTTCGCCGGGGTCGTGGTGCCGGGCACCATCTTCGGAGTGAACCAGCGGTCGCGGTATTCGGTGATGTTCTGCCCCAGCGTCTGGCCCTGGTCGAGCAGGTAGATCTGGCTCCACAGGTCATGGAGGCCGTTGGGGCTTGGGGTCCCGGTCAGCTCGATGAGCCGCGTCATGGCCGGCCGTACCTTCGCCAGGGCCAGGAAGCGCTGCGAGTCATGTGACTTGAAGCCCTGCGACTCATCGATGATGACCGTCTGGAAGGGCCAGACGATGGTGTTCTGGCCGTTGATGTCTTGGACTGGTAGCTGGTCGACGAGCCCGAAGCGGCATTGAGCACAGCCTGCGCCGGAACAGGTTCGGCAGTCATAAGCTTGCCGTGTCACCAGGGGCGACGTGAGCAGCTCCTGAACCCAGGCGCGGATCTCGGTCTTGGCGGGAGACTGGTGGTGGGCGTTTCCGGCGCACAGAGCGCGGTACTCGTCGATCAGTTCGTCTCGGCCCAGTGGCCCCCGCGCCTGGAGCAGACCCAGGATCGCCGTCGCCTCCGTTGAAACGGTCGGGGCAGGCACTGCTCCCGGCACCGGCGTGAGCAGCTTCGTCTCCTGGGACGGCTGTGTCAGCAGCTCCTGGTTGATGAAGTACATCGTCGGCGGATCGGTGGCGACCTCCTGGAAGCGCTTCAGGCGTTTGGCCTTGGAGAGCTTTCTGTCGTTCTCGTCGACGATGAGCGACTTCGTCCGGATAGGGAAGCCCCACTTCTCGATCTCGTCGATCCAGGTGGAGCGGGCGATCGCCACGGGCGCGATGACGAGGATGTGCCCTATCGGTCGAATCGTCTGCAGGACGCTGAGGGTCGTGAGGCATTTGCCGGCTCCGATGTCGAGCCACGCGCCGGCGAAGGGATGGTCGACAAGGAAGTCGTGCATCCGCTGCTGATGTGGCATCAGCGAGATCGCGGATGGAGCGGTAAGCGTAGTCATGTTCCTTGTCCTTACTGTTCTTCCATTGGCGGTCAGACATCTCATGCTGTTGGGATGTCGAGCGGGCTGGGGAATCGATGTGGTGTGACCATGCGGTTGCTTAGTCGTAGAGAGTGAGGGTTCCGAAGCGTTCGGCGCGCTGTCTCTCTCAGTGGCGGCGGCTGCCGGGTAGACACCGCAGCGCTAGGAGAGCTCGGGCCTGGAAGCCGCCTGGGCAGTCCACACGCAAGGTGGCGCAACCGTTGGAAGGTGTGGGTGCAAAAAAGGGGCCCGGTAACGATCCGCTCAACGGGATCGAGGTGTCCGTCGGCGGTGGCGGGGAGCCGCAAGGCGCGGGACAGGCCGACGCCCGGGAATTCGTGGCTGTGGCAAGCGGCTCAGGTCTCCGCCGTCGCCACATGCAGGCCAGGGGCCAGCGAGTGCGCGGCGGCGGCTACTGAATCTCCGTGACGATGCCGTTGTCCTCGATCTGCTGCACGGCCTTGATGGCGTTGGCGATCCACCAGCGGTGCTGGCTGGCCTGCATGGTCTGGTCGGTGGGGATGCTGTGCTGGTCGGCGATGGTCCCCAGGGGCTGGTCACCAGCACAGTCGATGTCGTTGTGGACGTGATCGGAGTCGGAGTTCTCGCAGTTCCGGCCAACAAGGACGGCCCAGAGGAAGGCGTCCAGCTTGTCGGCGGCCCAGTCACGGGAGTCAACGGTGATACGGGTGCGGAGGTTCTCAAGGGCAGTCTTCGCTCCGAGGAGAGCGGGCACCGTGAGGCTGTAACCCACGGAGCAGGCCCGGGCCAGGCCGCGGAGCTCGGGCACGTCGGCTTCGGCGTCCCAGAGCCGGTCGTACAGCTCTGCGAGGGACTCCTCGGTGTGTTCGGCCAGAGGGAGTCGATGTTCGGGGTCGGTGACGGGCGGGGCGGCCGGCAGCGCACCGGTTTCGGTGAGAAGGTGCTGCTCCCACTGTGCGGCGACGAGACGGTGCCAGCGCTGCGGGACCGGAGACCAGCCACACGGGCAGGCCACGGACCAGCGGCCGGAGGGCAGTTCGAGGCGCCGCGGCCAGTGGCTGGTGACGAGGTCCTTGTGGTCGGGGCAGATGTGGCCTCCCGTGGGGAAGATGCTGCCCGCGCCGAGCATGGACCAGCCTGCCGCCGACCACTCGGGGCGCATAGGTGAGCCGGCCATCGTCGCCATGGCGTCGAATTGGCGCAGACACCCGGGCACCAGACACGTGCGCAGCACCGGGGTGTTGGTGAGGGAGTCGATGTGGGCGTATAGGGATTCGAGCTGGTCCTCAGTCAGGGTGGCGAGCGGGATGCGCTCTTCACGGATCACGGTCAGATCTCCTCGGTGGCGGTGTACAGGTGGCCGGTGCTGGCCGGGCGGAACTGAACGAGACGGGTTCGGCCAGGGCGTAATGCCGACCGATGACCAGAGCGACGATGGCGTGCGTCTCATCGATCCCGAAACCGCGCAAACTGGCGCATGCGGAATGTCGGCCCTGGCTCGCCCAGACGGCCCCGGAGCTTGCTCAGTACCCTGGGGCCCTCCGTCGGCCAGCAGTTCATCCAGCAGACGGGGCGGCTCTGTGCGTCCAGTCGCATTCGCAGACGGCGACCAGCCTGGAGCGCCGCCAGCTTCGGACTCCCGGATCTTTCCGCTGTACCTCACAACGCGCGCTCGATGCCGTAACGCTCCAGCGCCGCGTCCACCCCTCGCCCAAACGACTCCAGGTTCAACTGAATGTCCGCGGGGATGGGTACCCCCCGGTAGTGCGGCTGCGGAACATCCCGGCTGCCGAAACCCAGGGCCCACTCTCCGGCCGGAGGGCGCTCGCCGTAGGGGAACGCCATCGGCAGCGGGCCGTCGTTGTGCGTGCCCCACATCTTGGCCGTGTGCATGGTCGGGGTGAGGGTTCCGGTCAGGCCCCGGCAGCGCTTGCAGGGGTAGTTGACGTATCGGACGTCCGTGTTCGCCCGCTGTCCATCGCAGGCGGAGCAGTTCCACGTGCCGCACCGGCGGCACGCGTAGCGAGGCTCGCTCACGACAAACCTATGTATCTGTGGGGCATGGTGCTGCTCTCTGTTGGTCGGATGGGGACTCGAGGAGGTGGGCGATGAACGCGTCGACGCTCGGCTTGTTGTCGACGACGTGGACCTCGGCCCCGTGCCGGCGCAACTTGGCGTGCGTGAGGTGTTGCAGCTTCCTCAACTGGCCGCCGGGGCGTTTGACCTCGACGAACACGGTGCCGCGGGGGGCGATGACGATCCGGTCGGGCACTCCCCCGCGGGCCGGAGAGACGAACTTCAGACACAGAAAGCCGTGTGCCCGGCACTGGGCAAGGAGGTAGCCCTCGATGTCCCGCTCACGCGGGGACGTCATCGGCTCTCACACGTCTCACCCGAAGGGGCCTTCGGCGCACCGTACTTCAGCTCGCCGGGCGAGACGAGCCGGAGGCCTGAGGAGTGGGTGTGCATTCGGGAGACGCTGAGGGTGGAGCGCTTCGTGCCGTAGTGATCTCGGACCAGGACCTCCCCGTCAGCAACTGACTCGATGACGACGTGGCGGTTGCTCTGCCGGGTGTCGAGGTTCTGCCAGATCAGGCCCCGACGGACCAGGATGCCCTCGCAGGTCGTGTTCTTCTCCCGCTGGGCCTGGGTATCGTCGTCGTGGGCGGAGGCGTCGGTTGACGCGATTTCTTCATGCATTATCGTTTCTCCTTGCATTTAGATCGCCAATCGGCAACCCAGTCGGGGGTATGGCCGGAGCACCACACGTCACCGTTCCGCTGCAAGAACCACCCCAGATTCTGGGCTCTCTGGTTATCCCATCGACTACCCGTCACGAAGAACTGTTGACATTGCTCGAATTTGCATTTCTTCTTAACGGAATGTGCACTCATTTCCCCTCGATTCATTTGTTGCGCCAAGCCGAACCGGCCCTCAACCTCGATTGAGACTCAAGATGCCGATCAGGCGACGTTCTTCCAGTTCTTGGTGAACGTCTCGTCAAGCATCCGGGTGTAGATGCCGAGATCGAGCGCCTCGATGAGCTGCTCGACCCGGGTGGGCGGCAGCGCGCGGAGGTCGTCGTTGACGACGACGACCGACCAGTACGGATCGATGCCGTTGATTCGGCGGATCACGGCGTCCTGGTCATCGGGCAGCAGCCTGAGGCCGTCGGAGGTGCTGGCCTCGCTGCGGTTCTTCGCCCACCCGTGGTGGCGCAGGATCGTCAGCGCGACCGGATCACGTCGCACACCGGCGCTGCCGGACTCGCGCCGCTTGCTCTGGCTGGCCGGGTTCACCTTCCATGCGCCGGCGTTGTGCAGGCTCACGGCACCATCGGTGCCGTCGCGGACGATGAAGACCCGGTTGACCATCTGCAGGGCCTGCGGGTTCACCAGCTGCCCATCGGCGTCCTCGCCGTCGTCACGGTCGGGCCCGGCGCAGACCGGGTCGGCGGCGAACGGGTAGGTGATCGATCCGCGCGAAGCGGCGAGGACGTTCTGGAACAGCAGCAGTGTCCGTACGGGATCGGCCGGGTCGATTGCCTCCTCGATCACCTTGCGGCCCAGCACAGGGTCGAACGGCTCGGCAAGAGCTTCCTCTCCCCTGCTGGCGACAGCCTGCAGGTAGCGGGCCAGGCCGAAGTCGATCACGGCCGGGTGGGCAAGCGACTTCGTCGGGGTAGTACCTGCGTGGCAGGCCAGTGTCCCGCCGGAGGCGGTGATGATCGGGCTGTCGGCGACGCTGCGGTCCTCACTGGGTGGCTCCAGCTCGAGCCGGTTGTTCGAGTCCTTGCTGATGAGGAACATCAGCTCGGGTTCGATGTCGATGCCGATGGCGGCCTGCTGCTCGGCGAGTACCTGGTTGTTGGTGGTCTCGTCGAAGCCGTTGTCGCCGTCGACGACGGAGTAGAGGCCGTCGGTGTTCGTCGAGATGATCCGCGCGCCGGCCAGCGTCTGCGCCTGTCCGATCCGCCAGCTGAACAGCTGGCCGATGATCCGCATCGAGATGGTGCGGTTGTTCATCCTGATCGGGGTCCGGTGTGCGGCGTCAGCGGCTCCAGAGGCCGAGTTAAGAATCAGCTTCGTGCCGTTGCGCAAGGTCGCGAGCCGGGTCTTCTCCTCGGCGGAGATCCCTGGCTGCTTCATCTCGAAGCCCAGACGTTCCTTCTCGAAGAAGATCGTCGCGTAGCGGTCCTCGCCCAGCTCGGGATTGAAGAACGCCCTCATGTTGCGCAGCAGGTTCGGGTAGTAGCTGGTGAAGTCCTCGTGAATGACGAGGCCTGCCGAGGTCCGTGCGAACTTCGGGTGCAGCTTGGTGGACCCGTCGGTTTTCGTGGTGAACAGCTCGGGCGCCTTCCTCGCCGGCTCATCGCGGTAGACGGCCTTGACCGCCGAGGTGACGGCCAGGACGACCTTGCCGTCGAGCACGGTTCCGTCGGCCAGGCGCACGTGCATCGCCTCGGTGTCCGGACGCTGAGTGGCCAGCAGCTGAGCCGGATCGGGCACTTGGGCCTGCGCACGCGCGAGCTGTTCGGCCTGGTCCGGGTCGTCCTTCTTCGACTTGCGGTACTTCACCTTCTTCGGGTCCGAGCCCAGCAGCACGAGCCGCTTGTCGACGGCCGTGCCGTCGGGCAGCGCGAGTAGGTTGTGCTGGCGCTTGGCCTCGGCGACGAAGTCCTTGGCGTCCGGGTAGAGGAGCTTGGCGAGACCGATCATGGCTGCCTGCTCCCGGTGCTCGAAGGAGTCGGAGTCGAAGACCTTCATGTCCGCTTCAGCGCCGTGGATGCCACCTGTGCTGAACGTCGCGAAACACGACGACGGGGAGGCGTCGCGGTGGAAGTAGGGCACGTTGTTCGGCGTCTTCGGCAGCTCGCGCAAGGACCTGGCCGGGAGGTCGAACAGGTCGCGGTAATCCACGGAGTCGTTGAAGTTCTGCCCCTCGATCGAACGGTAGTAGTCGACGACCTGTATGAACTGACGGTGTGCCATGGCCTGCACCGGCGTCGCGGCTGGGTCCTTGGCGGGGTCAGGTGCGACGTTCTCCTCGAAGAAGCGCACGCACTCGTCGAGCACGTTGACCTGGGAGATGCCTCGCTCGTCGGCGACCTCCTTGGCCGGATAGAGGAAAGACACGGTCTCGATGTCGTTCAGCGAGGTGTACGGCGCGAGGATGCGGCCGACGAACTTCGCGGAGGACGAGTCGATGGTCAGGCGGTCCCGGCGCACCGAGCCGTTCTTGGCGTAGACGGTTTCGAAGTACTGTGCCAACAGGCCGGCCTTGAGGTCGAAGTTGCTGGCGTAGGCCGGGTGCTGGAAGAGTTGGGCCAGTCCCAGGCAGTCGGAGACGTTGTAGGCCAGCAGCTCGTAGAGGTCCTCGATCGTGGTGATCGAGGTGTCGTGGCTGAGCTTTTCGGACTCCTTGATCTGGCGGCCGAGCATCCCGAGCAGGCGCTTCAGGCTCACCTTGGTCTGCAGCTCGTTGAGGCGGGCGACGTCCAGGTGCCGGCCCGAGTGCATCATGGCGCGGCGGATCTTGGCGGCCGGTCCGTTCCAGCCGAGGTAGCCGGGCATGTACTCGATGTGCTCGTTGAACAGCGCGTCGTTGTGCTCGCGCATCTCGCGCGCTGTGGTCGGCTGGACGAGACGACCGGAGTGCGGAGCCGGGAAGGCCTCCATCAGATACAGCGCGAGCATGGTCATGTCGTAGTTCAGCGAGTTGTACCCGGCCAGGAACGGGTGCTTCAGCGGGTCGTACTCGGGATCCGTGTCGCAGACGGGGCGCAGGCTCGCCGGATAGGATGAGACCTCGCCGCGGTCGTTGACCTGGTCGGCGTTCGAGAGGCCCATCAGCTCGGCGAGACGGAGGTTGCCCCGCTCGCCGCGTAGGTTCCACAGCTGGACGCTCACCGCGGGCAGGCCCGGGTTGGAGCGCACCACGGCCTCATAGAGCGCCTGCGGGTCCACGGCGTCGGAGAGCTGCTGGACGTCCGAGAGGAAGAAGATCTCCAGGTCGTCGACGGCCCTGTCGGGCTGCGGGGTATAGGCGCACAGAGTGAAGGCGTCCGACAACGACTCGATGTCGTAGAAGGTGAAGCGTGTCTTCGAGGCCGTCACGGGTGTTCGCTGTGCGGTCATGGCGGGATCTCCTTTCGTCGGTCCGACCATCACGGCCGGTGTCTGGGGAGGAGGCAGGCGCTGCCTCAGACGGAGTCGCGAGAAGTGCCCCGCCGCGGGGCATCCATGCGCCAGGACGCCTCACCCATGAGCCGTGGTCTTCTCCAAGGGGTCTGCCATGATCTGCGAGCGGACGGCGAGGTTGGTGATCCGCCGCCCATGCCCGTTGTCAGCCATCGCCGTGACCAGGTGGCTCCTGTTCCTCAGTGGTGTCGTCGGTCGGGGCGGGTGCGCCCGTCTGGCGGAGCAGTCCTCGGTAGTTGGCCTGCAGCGCCGGCTGCGACTTCTTCTTCGGGTCGCTGCCGGTGTAGCTCGGGTGCATCCACTTCTTCAGCTCGTACTCAGCGATGAGTACCTCGGGGGTGTGCATCATCTGGCCGGGTCGGATCTTGCGGTTCTTGTCCGGGCAGTGCCACAGGACATCCAGCTTGACGATCGCCACGAGGTCGGTGATGAACCGCTTGTTGCTCACGGCTGAACCCGACGGCGAGACGTCGGCGAACCAGGCCTTGTACAGGTCGTAAAGGAACGTGAACGGTGCCAGGTCCCAGGCCAGCCGATCGCGGAACTCAACCCAGAAGTCGCGCACGGGGTCGTTGGCCTCCTTGTACTCGGCCAGGACCGCCTTGGTCGCCACCGGTTCGGAGAGCTCGTAGTAGTTCCCCGGGGAGGACGCGCCAGCACGGTTGATCACGTACCAGAAGACGTACTCCAGAACCTCGCGCCGCTGGAGGTAGTCGTCCCTGATGTACGTCTTCTCTGCCCCGGTGAAGCTCTTGGTGAAGGGCACAAAGAGCTGGCGGCGGTAGAAAGAACCGGATTTGTCCTTCGCGACCGGGAACTCGTTCAGGCACTGGATCATGAATCCGAAGAACTGAAAGGCGATCGGTATCCGGTGTTTGCGGTTGACCATGATGACGTCGGCGGTCACGATCGCCTTCAGGTTGGCCGCCTTGTCGATGAAGGCGCCGACGTCGTTCTCGTCGACGATGATCGCGTTGGCGCGCACCAACGGTTCGAGCGCGAAGTCCTTGCCGAAGTCCGAGAGCGGGATCGAGGCATGCGCGCCACCTCCGAGGAGGTTGCGCATGAGCGCGCAGAGCGTGCCTTTACCGTTGTTTCCCTCCGTCGAGTAGAACCAGGCGGTCTTGCGCCAACGCACATACGGCCGGATGATCGCGCCGATGATCTCCCAGATCAGGTCAGCCAGGCCTTCGTCACCGGGCTGGTCGAAGAGCTCCTCGATCCAGGTGACGACGTCCCAGTCTCCGTCATCGGGGTGCGTGATGACCTGCCGCGGGGCGTTGTCCACGTAGTCGACGTCGTTCTTTGTCAGCAGCACGATGGCGGGGTCGAAGGAGTGGACCTGCTTGGGCTCGAAGTGGAAGTTCTTGCCAAAGATCGTGACGTCCACTGGCTCAGCGCCGTAGAAGACGATGCCGTTGCGCGCGGCGATGAAGTCGCGGTTCGTGCTCTGGTGCCTGCGCGGGCTGTCCTCGCGCAGGACGGCCAGAACCTCGTCGAACTCCTTGAGGCGCAGCTGGGTGTTGTACATGCGCGCCGTCGTGCGGATGTCGTTCTCACTAGTGGTGTACGTCCCACGCGCGCCCCCCGTGGGCTGATACATCGCCAGCAGGTCGTACTCACGGTCAGTGTTCTTGACGTTGGGTGCGATGCGGATGACATGGTGCAGACGCACGAGGATCTGCGCGACCTGCCAGTGCGTCAGATATCTCGGCAGGGGGTACTTCTCGGCGGCCGTGGCCGCCTTGGCGTTCTCGGACTTGATGACGCCGCCCACGATCGCCAGCAGCTCCTTCTCCAGCACGCGGGGCGTCGGAGGATCGGTCGGGTCGATCTGGTCGAGGTAGGCCGCGGTGACGTAGGTGACGATCTCGTTCGGCGGAGCCATGTCGTCGCGCTGCGAGAAGTACCCCATGACGCTGGTCAGGACGTCAGCGACGGGGTTGGTGCGCGGTCCGGCACTGGAACCGGTGGTAGATACAGATGTGGGGGCATCAGGAGGTGTCATGTTGCTGCTTTCTCGATCGTGACCGAGCTCCTGCCGGCGATGCGTGGGAAGCCGACTTGACTCGCAATCGAATGGAACGCGATCTCGACACTATGCCACCCGGGCAACCTTTCGCAACGATTGATCCATCAGTCCATAAGTAAGTCGATTGGGGCATTAGACGGCTCTCGACTGGCAAATTAAAGGGTAACCGGCAGGGACTGCAGAGGGCGCGCGCAACCGCTACGGCCGCACGCGTCGCGAGCCCTGGATGGGACGTGAGAGGCCGGCGACTCCGTGGAGCGCGCACCCGGAGGCACTGACCCTCACGCTCGACCACGCACCCGCGGGCGGCGTGAGCCGCCCGGCCTGCGGTCGGGGTTCGGAGGAGTTCTTCTGACCGGCCGAGTCGACTGCCATCAGGGCATCGATCGACTGCCCTCCAGGGGGATCGCGAGAGCCACATACCCCCTATGAGTATCTGAGCGTGTACCACTTGACGTGGTACACCTGTTTTTCCAGCTCAGAGCGGTAGCTGCGTGCGTTCAAGGGCAGGCTGTACCACGCGGCATCCTCTGCGTGGTACAGGCGTTACGCCTGGTCAGGCGGTGTTTACATACCCCCTGTACCACTTGTACCAGGAAAAGGGGACTAGATACACGCGCGGGAAGACAGCCGAACGAACTGGCGAGCTGGGGCTGGAGTGCCTGACCGCTCCCGAACGCACCCCTTATGGAAACGGCCAGAAGAACGTGGTACTCGTGGTACGCGGGCGAGCAATGCTGGCTGACCAGGCAAAACGCCGTACCATGCCGACACCTCCACGTGGTACACCCGGTGCGGGAAAGAGTCTCGCAGTACAGGCGCTTGCCCAGGTCAGACGCGGTTCTCGGGGGTGTACCACGTCTCGTGGTACAGGTGGCAGCGATGGCCTTCCGGCGGCCAGGTTTGAGGCAGACCGCCACGCCAAGCCGCCATGTGGCCCTCAGGCGGCTCGGCCGAGCCTCGCAGAAGGCCCCCGGCACGTCCGCCGGGCACGAGTCGGAATCCCGTCCGAGTCGGTCGATCACGAGGCGCCAATAGATGCTGGATGGCATTGGACTGGCACTCGCCGCCCATTGTGGGCAATCCGTGACACTGCTATCGTTGGCGGCAGAGGATCGGTGTTGCACTGGAACGTGAAAACAGAGGGGTCGGAGAGCATCCCCGTGGGAAGGGAGCTCTCCGGCCTCTTTGCATGTGCTGATGAGGGTGAGGCGTGGACGGCGGGAATCATCCGGGGGTGACCGTGCTCCAGCGTCGCCGGCATCCCGCACTGGGGGACTCGGGACTGCGGCTACGGGATCGCTCGTCCGCCTCCACGACGTAGAGGATCTCGAAGGAGATCGTGGTGTTGAGGTTGAGCCGGTTCTTGCTCTGGCTCCTCTTCGTCGCGATCCTGCGGAAACCGCGAACAGCCTCGGCGCGGTCGAAGAACCGGCGCAGCCTCGTGTTCACGCGCTCACTGGCCTGTTCGGCCGTGATACCCATGTCGGAGACAACGAAGACGTGCGTGTGACCGCGGTCGAAGGTCGCCCTCTCACCGGTGTCGAGGTCCAGGCGGATCTTCGCACGGCCTATGTCGAGCGTGTCGGGACGGACGAGCCGTCCTCGTGAGTCGTACGCGCAGGTGCTGACGATAGCCATGGTGAGATCCTCTCCTCTCCCGACGAGTATGCCTGAATAGTTACTTTCAGACACACCTCCGGTGACCGGATCACCCCGGTCACCACGAGCACGCCCTCCGCGCGAGGGACCGGCGCCGGAAAGGCGGCCGGGGCCCGCGCGGAGGACGCCATCGTTCATCAGGAGAGGCTTGGTACCTCGCTCACCGCATCGCGGACTCGCCCCGCGCACCCGGGACTGCGCCTGGCTCAGTCCCGGCGGCGACCCGCCGGTAGAGCCCCACGGCACAACCGGCGAAGGTCAGGCACAGCACCGCAGAGACGGGGTTCGCCAGAGCACCGAGCATCTGCGCCGGTACAAGGACGGCAGCGAGGTTGAAGCCCAGATGCAGGACCACGCAGGGCCACAGCGCGCGCGTGCGCTCGTACACCAGGGACAGGAGCACGGCCAACGGCAGAGTCGCGGCGAACTGTACGGCGTTGCCGTGCAGCAGGCCGAACACCACGGCGGTGACCAGCGTGGAGGCCAGAATGTGCACCCGCTTGCGCAGTAACGGGTAGATCAGCCCCCGGAACAGGGCCTCCTCACCCGCAGGAGCCGCAACCAGGGTGAGCAGCAGGGTCGCCAGGGCTCCCGCCGCGTGCCTGGTCTGGTTCGACGCGTCGAAGCCGGCAGACCCGGCCGTGACGTGGATCCACAAGGCCAGTGACTGACCGGCGAGGAAAGCCAGGACCGCGCAGCCGAGGACGGTCCACCCGAAGCGTGGGATCTCCAACTCCGGTCGCGGGGCCGGCGCATGCGCGAGCCACCGCGGCCGCTGGATCCTCACCCAGCCGACCAGGACGACGACGAGCATGCCCAGGACGGAGGTCGCGACGATCGGCTCCCCGATGAGGAGGACTGCAAAGGTGCCGAGGCCGAGGTAGACCGCGACGACGGCGAACGGTGCCAGGGTGCACCACCCGATGTCGAGCAGACGCGACGTCATGGTCCCCTCCTCTACGGGGTTCAAGCAGCTGTGTTGATCTGTTCGTTGATGACGGCCTGGACGCGGGTGTCGCCTCGGAAGGTGTTCAGCTGTAGCGTCGCCGTGAAGCGCAGGGTGCCGAGTTCGGTGCGGCTGGCGCGCCGCACGAAGCTCTGGATCGCGTCGAACGTCTCCTCGGCGACGTTCCACCACAGGCAGGACAGGCCGGACCGGGTGACCAGGCGCAGGTGCTGCGATTCGGATCCGATCCGGTCCACGCGCAGGCCAAGGGGCTCGATCGCGATCTCGACGACCGGCGCGGTGAAGCCGTGCCCGAAGGGCTTGAGCCCCTCGGTCCGGCGCACCAGCTCGAACAACGGCTGCAGGTCCTCGAGGCCAACGTCGCAGTCGGTATCCGGGCCGAGCACGAGATCAGCGTTCGATCCGGCGGTGCTGACGGCGAGCTGGGCGACCTGGGTGGCCTCCCGCAGCACGGCGGCGAGGTCGTCCAGCTTCTCGGCCTTCGCGACGCGGACACCACAGGCCTGCTGGTGTCCGATGGCGCTGATACCGTCGTGCGGCTCCAGGTGAGTGATGATGTCGAACCATCCCGGCGCGCGACCGGAGCCACCGACGAAGTCGTCGGGGCCGGCGGGTCGGTTGACGACGACGACCGGGTGGCCGTTGAGTTCCATCATCCGGTTGGCCAGCAAGCCGTACATGCCCGGGTAGGCGTCCGAGAAGTACACCCACGGGGCCAAGGGCTGCTCCTCGGTGACGAGTTCATTCATGTGTGTGATGACCAGCTGTTTGCGCAGCTCGTTGGTCTCGATCACCTGGTGGGCGGCCGTGAGCTTGACGTCAGCACCGGCAGCCGTGAACACCGCGAAGCACGGCTCAAGCGAGGCTCCCGTGCGCCGGGGGCTGTTCATCGCCGGGGCGAGGTAGAAGCCGAAGAAGCCTTCGTCGAGGTCGCCTATGTCTCGGATCTTGCCGGCCTGGGCGAAGGCCTTGAGTACGATCGCGAAGCCCTCGAAGGCCCGCAGGAAGACCGGGTGATGCGGCTCGGTGCGCAGCAGTTGCATCAGGATCGACTGCTCGACGTCGATGGCGTGGGGGTCAGCGTCGAACCCACCCCAGGAATTGGGAATCGTCTTCGGCGCGGCAACGCGCAGCAGACGGGCAATCGAGATCGCGTCCCGCACCAACTGGCGGTTTTCGTACAGTACGGGCATGACATCGGAGACGGTGCCCAGGCCGGCGAAGAGGCGCAGCAGGTGGATCTCCCAGAGCTTCTCGGGCCGGTGCACGCGGGTGTAGGCCTCGATCACCTGGTAAAGCACGTGGGCACCGCAGATCCCGGTGTGGGCGTAGGTCTCGTCGATCCGGCACGGATCGACGGTGATGTCCGCAGTCGAGCCCGGCGCGAGTTCCTCGTGGTGATCGGTCACCAGCGTCGTCCAGCCCAGGGCACGCGCGGCGGCGATACCTCGGTGGGAGTTCACTCCCCCGTCACAGGTGAGCAGGACCCGCGTGCCGGGCCACTTCGCCTGGATCTCGACGATGTCCTCGGGCGCGAGCTCGTGGCCGCGGCGATAGTCCGGCAGGTGCAGCTCGACATCGAACCCGAGCTCGGAAAGGCCGGCATAACCGAGGACCCCGGAGGAGATGCCGTCCATGTCGAAGTCGGGGGCGATGGTGACCTTCTTGCCCCCGCTCCGGGCGTCATGAAGGGCCTCGACCATCTCGGCCAGGTCCAGGAGCTCGTCGTGCTCGGTGGACTCGATCTCCTTCAGGTACTGCTTCGACCACCCCCTGCGCCGGCAGAGCAGCTCGAAGAGATCGGTGTCCTCCTCGGTGAGCGAATGGTCGTCGATGGTGCGGAGCATCGGCATGGTGGGGACCTCTCGATCCGGGCTTGTTGGTCGGTGGCGAACGGGTCATGCGACAACCCTGACTATGCTGCGATTTTAACAGCATCATTCATCATTCCTGCTCATTTAGCAGCATTCTCGGGTCTCACTCGGGCTCTGAATGACGCACTTATCCCGAATGGCCATGACAGGCTTTCCAAGGTCCTTGCGTATCGGCTACTGTCGCTGGTATGGCCATTCGAAGCGTTGTCGAGTCAGATCTGAGTGGTAAGCCGGATGCGGCTACCGTGACCTTCGGCCTGGGTGACACCTGGTACGAAGTCGACCTCACCCCTGAGGAGCAGAAGGGCCTCGAAGATGCGCTGAAGTCGTACGTGAAGGTCAGTCGGAAAGCCGGGAAGCCGGCATCCAAGAAGCGAGTCGTACCCGAGACGACTCCTGAGGAGCGCGACAGGATCCGCGCCTGGGGCAAGGAGAAGGGTTACGAGTTCGCGGAACGAGGACGCATCCCGAAGACGCTCCAGAAGGCCTATGACGAGGCGCACGGCATCGACCGAAGCAAGTAGCGCTGAGCCTGGTGTTCGCCTCGCGGCCGACTCCTCTCTCATTCCCCATCCGCCCCTGAAGGGCCCTGCAGTGTGCTGCAGGGCCCTTCGTGTGTCTCAGAACGGCGGCGACGGATGGAGCACGCTGGTCGTCTTGATCCCTGCGGCTCGAGCCCGAGACCTGCAGTGAATGGTGCCGTGCGAGAAGTGCCCCGGCGTATGCGGCATGAGCTGCTCCTGGCCTCGCTGCGGGCATCCGGGCCTCCGGCAGAGGTCGAGAAAGGCCGTGCACAGCACCTGAGCCCTGGCCTCGCGAAAAACCTGGGCGGCGTCGACCATCTCCTGGTTGCGCTGGAAGCCGGCTGTTCTCCCGCAGGTCGACCAGTCGGCGGGGAAGGGGATGATTTCGAAGCCTGCGTCCTCCCACAGCAGCTCGGCTATGGAGTCGGCACCCTTGGGGGAGTGCCCCGAGAGGAGCACCGGTCGGGTGACGTTCTCGGGACCCCATTCGCGCCAGGCGTCGTTGAACGTCTCACACATGCTCTTCTCGTCGTTCCAGCTGCGGGAACCGGTGACGAGGACGACGTGCGAGAACGATTCCTGAATCATTTCAGCAATCATTCGAGTCTCCTCTCCCCGTGGCTCGGTGGTCTCCACAGCTGAAGTCCAGAGCTGCGGCCATGATGTCCGGGTAGGCGTGGCGGCCTGTCGTGGGCTCATACCGACCGGCTTCTGCAGGGCTCGATGACCGCCAAGTCCATCTCCCGGTGAAGCTCGACCCGGACTTGATCGTCGCTCCACATCGGCATGAGGTGGACGGTGTGCATTCCGTCATCGCTGCGGGAGACGTGCACGGTGACGATCGTGCATCCCCCGTCGTTGGTGAAGTCGACGTTGCCGATGTCCTCGGCTTCGCCGGAGCGCATCACTTCGGTGACGGCTTCACCGTTCGGTTGCCACAGCTTCGGCTCGCACCGGGCTCCGGTGTCGTAGGGCGATGGCTCGGTCTGGGACTGCGCCATGGTGGGCCTCTTCGTGGGCTCGGGTACGGGTGGCGACCGTCGAGTGCGGACCCCGGTGGGGGCCGTGTGATCTCGCGGTCGGCCCAGCGCCCGGGCCAGCTCCGCTGGCTGACGATCCGGAAGATCTTGATGGCGTGATCTACTCCCGGATGGATCGCATAGCGGGCCGTCGCACGGCTCGTCACTTCTCACTCAAGCCGGGCGCGCGGCGCCAGGCGGGCTTCCTGTCTCAAGCACAGCGCTGGGCACAGCCGGAGGGAGCGCCGACGACCGACGGACCGGTGAGCGAAGCGAACGGTGGAACCCGTCGACAGTGCCGATTGACACGTCCTCGGAGCGCAGCAGAGCGGCCGAGCCGAGCGAGGGTCCCCAGGACACGTGTTATCAGGTTCCCTTATGCCCTTTTGCTTCCTTGTCGTCGTCGTCGCTGTTTCACGGCTGGAGCGTCAGCGGAAGCCTGGAACACCAGGGGAAACGGTCCGTACCCTCTTGCCCCGTACCCCTCCCCCTTTCCGCGCAGCGGAGGTACGGGACGGGCTGTTTCCCCTGGTCATTGCGCCTTGGAGCTGTACTGCTGTTTTGCCCTCCGTGATACGGCCGTACCCCATGTTCATCCGTCCTCGTGAGGCACGAGCGAGGTGGGGGTACGGGTCTGCTCCCGACGGGGCGCAGCCCCGGTTCATCGCCCTGCTGTCGCAGGCGATACAGCCCTCGCCGCGCAGTGGATCCGGTCTCTCGCGACGCTGCCGCTTCGGCTCTGAATAGCGCTCTGCTCCGTCGTTCGCTGCGGACGGCGTAGCCGACCTCGCACCATCGCGTTGTGCTGGCTGCATCGACGTGACTCCACCGTCTCCGGTCCTTGCTCCGGGTGCTGCCGCGGCAGGGCGCCAGGACTTCACGCACCGCGTCCGAGGCGGGCGTTCGGCACTGCCTTGTCGACGCACGATCCGGCCCCGGGCTGTGTTCCGTTTCGCGCTTGCGCGGCGAGCCCGGGGCGGTCTCTCGTGGACGCATCAGAAGAAGAGAGCCCCGACTGCTGCGACCAGCTACCCCATCAAGCACGACGAACAGCTCCAGCGCCATCGGGCCGTTGTCGTCTTCCTCCAGGGCTTGCTTCCGCAGCAAAGCCCTCTGCTCTTCCTCTACCTCATTGGGCCCTTGCTGCGGAAGCAAGTCGTTCCTCGCAGGCTCACTGCGTGCGGGGGCCTTCCGTTTACTCTCCCCTGCGCGACCACGACGGCTCGATGACGCCTCTGTCCCGACCGTCTCACCAGCGCTGTGTCGGAGTCTCGCCGACGGCTGTACTGGCCACGCTCCACCAGCAGGCCGTGGCTGTCTCAACGTACCCGCCGGAGGGCTTCAGCTAGGGGCGCATCCAGGCTTCGCGGCCCCGTGAATCAGCGTCTCTATCGCGTCTTCGGGGTGACTCAAACGGGACACACAGGGGACGCGACTGGAACACCTACAAGACGCCGACTACTGCCAATGGGCCTCTCTGAGTCCCGCGCGCGTCCCCACGATGTTTCGTGCGCGCTCCAACTGTGCCGCACTGGTGTCGCACGCAGCGCCCTCGGAGGGCGCTCCTGCGCAGGGGGGACCAGTGACGTCCTTCAGGAGACACAGCCAGGACGCCGACGGGACGCCATGTGTACTCGAATGCGGTTCCCCCGGGACGGTGCCGTGACCCCAGATGTCTCGCGGATGTCCCGTGGGAGCCCTCGTTGCGTCGCACGTGGAGCTCATAGGTGCAGCGGGTCGGCGGCTTTCATGCGGTCGTCCCAGGTGGGGCACTGCGGCGTCTCGCTGGTGTACCCGCCGGCACTCAACAGGGACGCCAATGACACCTTACTCGCGTCTCGAATGGGGCTTGAAAAGGACTCGATAGAGCCACTAGAGTGGCGTTGCAGCGATTCGCATTCGAGCAGAAACGCGGAAGGCGGTGAGTCCCTATGGCAGAGCGCGAGACATCCGGTAAGCGACTGGATGAAGTGCATGAGCAAGTGGCCGGGCGAGGTGAGTGCGATGGCGAACCAGTCGGGTGAACCTCGCAAGGTTCGCTGGACCGTGCCCGCTGCCGATACCTCGGTGATCGAGTGGCTCGATCAGCAGGAGAACATCTCGCAGTCGCTGCGACAGCTCATCCGGGAGTCCATTCAGCGCGACGGGTACATCGACGTCTTCTACAAGCCCGTCGATCAGCTGCCGCGGCGTGGCCGACCACCGCTGGAGACTATCGAGCAGCGCGAGGACGACGAAGCAACAGCCGAGCCCCGGCCGGCCGCCCGGCCGGTCCAGCCGCAGCAGCAACCCGTAGTCACCGACCAGACCGACGTCGTCGTCGAGCAGACAGCCCCAGCGCCGGTGCCCCGGCCCGAGTCGGCTCCCGCACCGGTCGAGACGGCCGAGGCTTCCACCCCCATCCCGCCGCCGGAGCCGCCGAAGCAGGCGTCCATCGACGAAATCATGGCGAGCACTCGGCGCTGAGTGACGCGGTGGCGCTCACCTTCCAGACAGGCAACGCAGACACCGAGGGGCCGAATTCATGAGCACGAACACCACCGACATCATCACCCTCACCGGCGGCATCGACGTCGGCAACGGCTACGTCAAGGGCGTTATCCAGAACACGAAGCAGAGCACTTTCGACGAGATCGATCTGCCCAGCGCGGTCGTCTCGACTTCCCGCACCTCGCCGAAGGTGCCGCTCCCCGACGCGGATGCGGCCACCGTGATGGCCGGCGACTTCTACAACCAGATCGACTGCTCGCTCACCACTCCCCTGGTGGCGGCGTCGGACCGCCGAATCTTCGGCCGGGCGGCGCTGAGCGTACGCGGCTCGAAGTTCACCGAGTTCGAGGTGCTGGGTAAGCACTCCAAGGCCGATCAGGAGCTGAGCAAGGTCCTGGTCCTGGGTGTCTTCGCCGCGAAGGCCCTGCGCGACTACGTCAGCGAGAACGGCGCGCTGCCCGATCACGAGCTGCGCGTGCACGTGCGTGCCGGCCTGGCGCTGCCGATCTCCGAGTTCGTCGCGCGCCGCCACGCCTACGCCGCCGAGTTCATCGGCCTGCTGGGCAGCTCCGACCCCGCGGTGCACCTGGTGACGATCAAGAACTTCAGCACCCCTGTCTCGGTGCGCCTGCAGTTCGTCGACGTCCAGGTGATGGCCGAGGGTGCCTCCGCGCAGTTCGCCATCACCGACAAGGGCGAGCCGCTCGCCCAGGCTCTTCTCGATGATCTGCGCACCCGTGACGCGTCCATCGTCGAGGGCGTCTCGGCTTCCGACCTGGTGGCGGTCCAGCACACCATCGGCGTCGACGTCGGCGAAGGCACCGTGAACTTCCCGGTCTTCACCGACGGGCGGTTCAACGCAGAGGCGGCCGCCACGCTCGCCGAGGGCTACGGCACCGCGCTGATGAACGCCATGGAGCGCATGAGCGAGTCGGACGCCGCGCTGCAGTTCTCCTCACGCAAGCAGCTGGCGGACTTCCTCCACGCGGAGCCGTCCGTGCTGGTGAGGAACCGTCACCGGCGGGCCGCGGGCTTCGTCGAGGACGAGGCCAGCTACCTGGTCGACGAGATCGTCTCCTCCTTCGGCGATGTTCTCTCGCAGGCCGGCGCGACGACTGAGGTTGTCTACGTCTACGGCGGTGGCTCGGGTCCGATCAAGCACCTGCTGCACCCGGCCCTACTGAAGGCCGCGGGCGACGTGCCCGTGCTCTACCTCGACTCGAGCTATTCGCGGCACCTGAACCGCGAGGGCCTGTACATCGCGGCCCGTCACGTTGAGCAGCAGGCCCTCGCCGCGAAGACCGGGGGCAAGCGCAGCAGGGAGGTGGCGTGATGAGCGAGGCACTGGGTGCCTTCTCGAAGGCCGCAACCGCCGAGATCAGCACCATCGAGCCGGTGGCATGAGCTGCTACCGCGAAGTCGTGACACTGCTGGCGACGAACACCGGCGCGAAGCGGATGAGCCAAGTCTTCGACAACTTCGTCGAGATGGCGGCGCTGGCTCTGCGCAACGCCGTGGACGTCCGCGGGAGCGAGTCCTGGGAAGCGCGCGAAAGGCAGTACCTCCAGATCGCCGGCGGCTACAGCAGAACAGACTTGGACCGCTTCGCGCATGCGCTGGCGTTGGTGACCATGGAGTTGGATCGCAATCCCCATGACGTACTTGGACGTCTCTACATGGAGCTGGAGCTCGGCAACGAGCGGCTGGGCCAGTTCTACACGCCCTACGACGTCGCCCGTTTGACGGCTCGGATGGAGATCCGCACGGTGGTCGAGCAAGTCGAGCGCAGCGGTTTCGCTGATGTCTACGAGCCCGCCTGCGGCGCGGGCTCGTTCATGATCGCCCTGTCGGAGGTCATGCTCGAGCACGACCTCAACCCGCAGACGCAGTTGCACGTGACGGCGGAGGACATAGCGCCGCAGGCCATGCACATGGTCTACGTCCACCTCACGCTGCTGCACATACCCGCGGTCGTGCGCCGTTGCGATGTCCTGACGCTGGAGACCTTCGAGACATGGCCCACCCTCGCTCATGTCCTGGGCCATTGGAGCCAGAAGCGCAGGGTAGCCCGGGCAGTCAACGGATCACGTCGACTGATCATCGCGTCGCATCAGGAGACCACCGGAATACCCGCTGACGCTTTGGAGATGAAGCGATGACGATCACGCAAGGACAAACCGATCCTCCTGACGCCGAGAGCGACGACACTTCGGCATGGCGCGGGAGGGAGTCGGCAGCCGAGTCGTGCCCGGCGTGCCAGCGCGAGGAAGTACGCGCGGGACGTTGCGGCGGATGCGCAGCAGCCATCGGTGCCGACGCGGCGGCCTCCGCGCTGGAAGGCATGCCCAAGAACGCGGGCGTTCTGGTCCACGAGGCAGCGGAGCTGGGCTGGGACGTCCGTGCGGAGCGGCGTTGGACCGGCCGTCTGTGGGTACGCGCCGTGGTGTTCTCCGGGCTGGTGATGGTGCGCGCCGGGGTGGAGGAGACAGAGCACGTGTGCGCGTGGAACGAAGCGACGGGCAAGTTCGTGGCGTCCGCCTCGACCGGCGGTTTCAAGGCGGTACGCGAGGCGATCAAGACCGTACGCGTCGCCTCCAGGGAGCAGGAAGCCACGGGCCGGACGGTGTGGGGCCGGGATGCCGCGGAGTGGGTCCGGCAGATGGACGACGCCGTGGCGAAGGTGAGTGCTGCCCTGAGTGACGCTCGGGACGCGTTCAACGCCCTCGACGGTTCCACGCCTTCGGGCGCGCGGGCGGTGGAGCTGGGCTCCGCCGCCTACGCGGAGGCCAAGACGGCGGAGCGGTCGGCCACCGACGCTGTGAAGGCGGCGCGGGCGTGGCTGGCCGAGACGAACGGCGAGGATGCGCGGGGGTGTGCGTCGTGGCGTCGTGCGATCGTGCTGGCCGGGCAGCACGTCAAGGAAGCCGGGGAGGCGATCGCGGACGCTGCGGCGCGCGCGGAGCGGGAGGCGCTCGCCGCGCCGATCATCGAGGAGGCACAGGAGCGGCTGGTCGCCCAGGAAGCTCAGTGGCGCAAGCAGCTGGCCGACGCAGGCCGCGAACCGTCGGCGCGCGGGTACGCCGGGCTGATCGTGATGTTCGAGGACTCCTCGCGCGCCTGGTGTGCGTGGTTCGACGGCCACACCGACTACGACGGTGTCATGCACGCCGGGCAGGGGGACCCGTCGCGGTCGTTCGTGGCGCAGTACGACGCTTGGAGGAAGTCCAAGCGCTCCAGCCGGTCGGTGTACTACCCGTCGCGGTACACCTCAGCCTCGCTGATCGCCGGTGATCGTGTCGACGCCGCCGCCGTGGCGTTCACGCTGGCCGTGGCCGACCAGATCGAGGGGCGCGGCGCCGAGGCTCTGCGGAAGGCGGAGGCCGCCGTCCGCAGGAACCCCCAGGGGTTCGGCACCAGCAACGACCGCAAGCACCTGGCCGACTGGTCCAAATACCCGCACAACAGCTACGGGGAGCCGACCCTCCTTGCCGAGCACGCCCCCGTCGAGTGGGCCGCGATCAAGACCGCCCAGGCCGCGTACCACGGCGTTCGGGACCTGTACTGGGACGCACACAACGCCGGCGAGTGTGCGGAGGCGCGGGCGGAAGCCGATCGTGCCGGGCTGGCAGGACGCGACGAGGCCCGGGCCGAGCGCGCGGCCTCCGGCCGAACGGCGGCCGCGTGGGAGGCAGCGTTGGAGCGGCTGACGGCAGCCCGCGCCGGTGTCTACGCGGCGGTGGTACTCGCCGCTGGCGACCTGGAGCGGGCGCGGGCGTGCGGAGAGCGGGTCCGCGAGGGCGACGCGCTCGCTGAGGACGTGTGGTCGGCCGTCCGCCGCTGCGAAGAGGCGTACGACGACGTACACCGTGCGAAGCGGGATGCCGCTCACTACGAGGAGTCGGCAGAGATCTACCGCGCGGCGGGTGCCCTGACTGACTACGTGGCCGAGTGCGCGCGTATGGAGGATGCCGCCGCCCGTGCCGAGTCCGGCCGTGAAGAGACGCTGAACATGTACGGGTGCGCGTTCACCGATGCCGCACAGGCGGAGGAGAACCGGCATGAGGGTGTGCTCCGGTAGTGGCCACGCCAGGTGCTGCGCGGACCAGCGGCACCGCTCGAAAGGCTGTCACCATGCTCGCCGCAACCGCCGGTGCAGAGGTGGAGAGCAAAAGCGCGGAGCAATGGCTCGATGAGAGCAACGCTCGAACCGAACTGCCCCGGATGGGCTGGTGCGCAGGGCTGGCCGACGTCCTGGCTGCCACGTACGCGGGAGACCTGCACACGGACACGTCCGGGATCGTTCGCCGCCGTGAAGGCCAGGGGCGCCGGGTGCGGGCCGCCCTGGTCGGGCTACTGGCGTCCGGCGGCTACATCGCGGTGCCCCGCGCCGGTCGGCGCGGGCCTGTCACGGTCACCCCCGACGGCGTCACCGCACACCGTTGGTGCACCGCCGCCCCCGATCTGCTGCACGCGGACTGTCGGACCGCCTACTGGGCGCGGGTGCGTGTCCACCACACCGGCCGGACCAGCAAGCAGACGGCACGGGACCAGGCCAGGCGCCTTACTCCGCTGCCGAACGGGGTGGAGGAGAAGCGCCGTCGCGCCGCGCAGATGCGGCAGGTCGAGCAGTGGGCCAAGGAGATGGAGGCCACGCGGGAGCGGCTTGCGGCGGAGCAGGCGGAGTGGGAAGCGCAGGCCGAGCAGGCGCGGGCGGCCGAGTGGGCGCGGAGCGAGCAGGAGGCCGAGGAGCGGCAGGTGGTGGTGGATGACCGCCGCGATGACGGTCTCGTCATGTCACAGCACGGCCCGCAGGAGATCGTCATGGGTCAGGGCAAGCGTCGCGTGACGGTGAAGCAGGTCAGCCCCAGCAGCTGGAACGCGGTGGTCCGCGGTGCTGTCTACATGGTGTCGAAGGAGGGCGGCGAAGACGGGCTCTGGCTGGTCATCGCGCCGGACGGCACGCGCATCGGCGTCTGTTCGGTGACCAATGACGCGCCGTACGCGGGCAGCGTCCGGGACATCGTCCGCGATCACGCTGACGCCATGGAGTGCGGCGAGACGCTTCCCGAGTGGACGCCGTCCGTCGCCGCCGCTACGCCTGAGGAGACCGGCGAGGACCGGCCGGCCGCCACCGACGGCGGCTGCGCCGGGCAGGGCGCGCAGGAGCCGGAGCCGTTCGGCCCCGGCCTCGCAGACGCCGACCGCACGGTAACTGCCGCCGAGCCTGGCGCATGGGCCGGTTGCTGCACCGCGACCCGGCCGCACCTGTCACCGTCCCGGGGCCACCTCGGCGCGCCCGGATGAGGGCGCGGGCCGAGGCGACCGGCGGGTGACGCGTACTTACAACGTCAACGGCGTCGAGAAGCCGATCACGCCGGCGGCTGACGAAGCTCTGTCGGTGGTCTCCGCGAACCTCACCGATGCCACCGCCGAGAGGTGACACGCGCTGCGCACGTCGGTGGATGAGCGGTACGGGGTGTACCGGCTCGACCTGGCCGCCGCCATCGACGCCAGCGCGACGGTGTTCGCAATGCTCGCAGAGCAGGAGACGGCTGAGGCAGCGCGTCGCAGGGTGAGATCGGATCGCTCCTACCCCAGCGCCCTGATGCATACGGCCCCGGTGAGGATGCGGCGTCGTGAGTTCTGTCCGACTTGGATCATCGCAGGGGGCTCCTTGAGTGCGAGGCGGCGCACAGGGGCCGCTTCCCTGCTTTGCATTCGCTGCTCCCTGATCTTCTTGACCAGGTCCGTAGGACGCGAAAGCGGTGTCGATCGAGTCGGATTCGCAGAACAGGCACCGGTTCTCCGCCGTGGCCTCAGCCCGGCGCTTGGCAGCGTTTGCGACGGTGTACGCGTCAGCGCGGGCGACCAGCACGTCGAGCGAGACGTCGAAGCGCTCCATGTCGGCGGCAGTCACGACGTCACCTCGGCCAGGCGCGGGTCGACGTGCGTGAGATTGATGGCCGCACTGTGCCCGTCGACCCATACGACGACGGTGTGGCCACCGAGGACTTTGGCCTTGCTGCGGGTGCGGGTGACGAGCTGCTCGGCCTCCGGGTCGTCCTCAGGTCGGCACCCGGGGTACGCGACCCGGCCGCGACCATGGCGAGCAGCTCCGGGCTAAAGCTCGGACGGGGGCCGTCGTCCGTATACGGGACCGACAGGTCACGGGAAACCGCTGCCTCGTAGGAATCGTCGCCCACGGCAGGGGCGGTCTGGTCCTCGGCGGGCCACGCCACTGGCAGACCCAGCGACTGCGACAGTTGACGCCGCGCCTCCGCGTGACCCATCCACCGGTAGTAGTCGTGCCCGCCACCCTCAGCGAACGACCGCAGGTTGCTGACGTACTCCGCGCGCTGTGCGCAGAAAGCGGCGATCTTCTCGGCCTGCGCCTCCAGCTCGGCGACGTTCGGCAGTACTAACTCGATCGCGCAGGCCTGCCACACGCGGACCGGCTCCCGGTGGTCATCGCCACGCGGGGTAATCGCGCCTGGTTCCGAGATCGCGAACACGATCGGGCGGTTCAGCGGCAGGCTCATCAGCGGGCCGCTGAAGAAACCACCTTGTGGGCAGCCATTCGGGCTCGGAGATCAGCGAGACGCTTTGTCCGCTGCTCCCGCGTCATCGGGGCGCTCGTGCCGCCACCGGCTTCGACGCCGCGTCGTACTGACCGATAGCCCACGAAGCCGCGTGGCACTGGTAGACGAACGGGTAGGACAGCTTGTCGACGTCCCACTCCGAGAGGTCATCGAAGTCGAACCCAGCCGTCTGCCGGATCTCCACGTCGTGGCCGCCACCCAGGCCGTTCAGGTCGTGGCCGAGGGACCGCCACGTCAGTGCCGCGCCATAGGAGTCGCGCTCCACCTGCTTGCCGCACTCGCACTTCGCCTCGTATTTCCCGCCGTGCTCGAAGCCGCTGAGGAGCTGGAACGCGGTGTCCTTCATATCCAGCCGGTGGCTACCAAGGATCTCCTGGCGGACTGCGTGCTCCAGGCCCTCCGGGGCCCAGTCGTTCTCGATCGCTTCGGCGACCCGCTCCTTGATGGTGGTGATCATCCGGCTGCGGTCGTACTCCGCGACCGACGACCGGCCGTTGACCAGCTTGGACGCCCAGCGGTCCGGCTCGACGCGGATACCGCGCAGCCAAGCGAACATGTCCTCAGTGTCGGGACCGAACCGCTCGAAGTGGAACGACCCGTGCGACCCGGCAACCAGCAAGTTGTATGGCCACGTCACCAAGATCAGGTGGCTCATCGACTTCGGGGCCGCGAACTCGACGTGCCGGTAAAGCCCGTCCTCGCGCACTGCCTTCAGCGTCGCCTCAGCGAAGTCGCTCTGGAAGTGATCGGAAGCCTTCGTGTCACCCGCAGCAGCAGGTGTGGGATTTTGGGGCACGGGGCCCGCCTTTCATCAGCAACAGGTGCGGGGGGATCTCGGGGCCGTTTCCCGGCGCTGGCGTTTCGGGGCGGCCTCGCGGCTGGCCGGCCCGGTGATGGTCTGCTGACTGTTGCGCCCATGGGCTGCCACTTCGCCGTCGTCGAAGCACGCCGCACACAGCCGTACCCGCTGGCCGCTGCCCTTGTGGACGATCATGACTTCATGAAAGGACCCAGCCACCCGCTCCTGTGGCAGTGCTCCAGTTCGACGTAGTCGAAGTGCGGCTTGACCGGTGGCCCTCGGTAGAGGCCACCGTTGGCCTTCCGCGACTGCGTGATCCTGCCATAGTGATGCTCGGCGGTCTCGCCTTTCGTCCTGACGACGACGCGCACCATGTCGCCCGCTTGGAACGGGCGCCGGCGCACTTCCACGGCCCGGAGTCATTTCTCCTCGCTTTCGGCTCCCTACCCGTACCGGTATCCGGGGCCGAGGTCGTCGAAGGCGTCCCGCAAGATCCCGGGGACATTGTAGGAGTTCGGGTTGCGTCCCTCCATTTCCAGTTCCGCGATGATCGCCTCACGCACGGTACGCCTGCTTCCGTATCTGCTCAGAGGTAGCTCTCTCCCACATCAACTCGTATCCACATACGAGTAACTTCAGGGTGGTCGATGCGAGTACATCGAACTGGTTCGGGTGTTCCGCGTCACACGCTTTCCGCATTTTGTTTCATACTTGGCAAGAGTCCCAAAAAGCCGTCCTGCATGATTTCGAACAGCGCCGCTATTGCTGCCAAATTACTCGGACACCTCTTTCCTCTCGGTCACCACCAGTGCCGGAACAGGTAGTCGCCGCGCGGCAGCTCGCCGCGGCGGATGAGGTCGCCGAGAACCAGTCTCAGCGACGGAGAGAAGGCGCGATCGGCGAAGAACCGGTCCTCGAACACGGCGTTCTCAAGGTCTTGGGTCGGCGGTGGGTTGGCCTCGACAGTGGCTGGTGTGTTCTCGTCAGCGACGCGGATGCTCAGCCAGTAGTACAGCTCAGTCATGCCGGTCTTGAGCACGCCCTCGCCGGTGCGGGAGTCCCGGCCCAGATACATCTCGGCGTCGTCGAGGTCTCCGAGTGCCTCCAGGTAGTCCTCGTCGGAGGCGAGTTCGTACAGCTTCACACTGTCATTGCCAATGTGTTCGTCGTCCCGCTGGCATCCGCGCAGCGAGCTGTACGGCTTACCGTAGACGCGCTCGACGATGGCTTCGATCGGGATGTATCCGCTTTCGGCGATCGCGTGAGCCGCATGTGGCTCCAGCATGTAAACACTGCGGGGCGTGTATTCGGATACATCGGGCATGACGGAGCCTCCTATGGGTGGTTCAGTGGTGATTGCAGGGACAAGCGCATAGGACTCACCGCCCGACCGCAGGAGCAGAGTTGTCGGCGACCTGCTCCAGGCAGCGCCGCCGCCGCCGGATAGCCCGGTAGACCATCTCATTGACAGCCATTCGCTCCGACGTATGCCAATTCGACGTGCTCCTGCGGTATTTCGCAGGGCAAGAGAAGGACCCCGACCTGATGCCGGAACATCAGGTCGAGGTCCGTGTAGAAATTTGTGTCAGTGAGTTCTCTGGGGCAGCCGGAGCCCGTCCATGCCCAGAGCATCCGAGTGGAAGCCGACTTCCATGGCGCCCAGCCCGTCGACGACCTGCTGGGCCGCTTCGCCGAGCTCACGCACGGCGTCGCGGTTGTACTTGCCGAGGATCTGCTCTACACCGTGCGACTGCGTGATCTGAAGGTTCAGAAGCACGCGGCCGTCCGCATCGCAGACAGCAGCAAACACATCCAGCTCCAGCTCGCCGGCGTACCCGCCGATGCAGTTGTTGAGCATCGCGCCCCAGCGCGAGAGCGTCTCGGCATCACGGGCGACGACAAGGTTCAGACCTGGGGCTGCTTCCCGGCCATCCAGCAGCGCGGCCGTCTGCAGCGCCCATGTGTGGCGCTGGGCTTGCCTCGCTATCCGCTCGAGGCGGCGGTCCTCCTCGCGTTCGTGGCGCTCACGATCGAAGGCAGCCATCAGCTCGCGCCGACGGTTCTCGATCAGACCCAACGCCCGTACGCGGAACGCTTCGTCTTTCCAGAGGTACCAGTCAGCGACCTGAGCCGTGCCTTCGGGAAGCAGCCGGATCTCGCGGTTGTAGTCCTCCATCTGACGAAGGGCACAGATCTCCTCAACGATGACGCGCCGGGCCGTGTGGCCCCGGGGGTCGTGCCATCGTTCGATTGCGGGCAGGTCCCGAACCAGGCGCTCAAGGTCACGGGAGCCGCGAACCCGGCGCTGCCCGCGGGCAGCGATGATCTCCGGAAGGAGGTCGAGATCACGGGTGACGGCCAGACGGTGAGCGGTGCAGTTGGCTGCATCGGCCAGCGTGCGCCGCGCCTGGTGGACGGGTTCCTTGAGGATTCGTCGCAGCACGGGCTGCGGAGTCCGGCGCAGGATCGAGCGGATGCCTCGCTGCTGCAGGGATGTGAGGTCGCGGCCGCCGGCTGTTTTCGTGGCGCGCATGGCGTCGATGAGCCAGTCCACGGGCACCAGCCCGCGGAACAGGGCGAACCAGTTCAGGGTGCTGATGTCCAAACGCTCCATCTCGCGGGTCAGCGGCCGACGGTAGGCGCGCACGCCGAAGAGGTTCTTCGCGACCTGCGCATGGTCGTGGGCATCGAGATAGGGCAGGTAGGTGAAGGCCGGACGATCCTGCCGGTCGTCCTTGAGCAGCGGGAAGCGGTCGTTCCAGTTCGGCAGCTCGCCGATGTGTTCGCGGATCAAGGCGATTGCCTGGTCCACGGTGTTGTCGACTCCCTCAGGTTCCAGTCCTTCGAGCCTGCGGGCCTGCGGGTTGCTGCGCATCCACCACTGCAGCGTCCCGGAAAGTCCGTGGATCCAGGACTCGACCACGGTCTCGGAGAAGACATGGCGGGTGGTGGATTTGCCGGTGCGACGGTCGATCTCGCGCAGGACCACGAGGTCCTTTTTCGTGCGGGCCATCGACGTGAGCTTCTCGGAGGTCCAGTAGTGGAATGCCTTGCCCGAGGCGCGCATGCGGTGCACGCGTCTGTAGAGCGAGACGGCGACGGACGTCCGACCGTCAGGTAGAGCCCGCGCCAGGATCCTCAGACTCATCCCGGAGATCGCGCCTTCGACTGTGGCGGCACCCTGCTCGGCGAGAGCGTCGTCGGCATACTTGATGTAGAGCAGGGTGTGCTCGGTGCGCTCGGGCATGGCGTTCCCCCCGGGGACGATGTATTGGATTCGGCAGTGAGGCCCCCGGCGCTGCCTTGCAGCGCGCTGCCCGTGCCTTATCCGATTCCGCCCACCGCAACTAGATCCCCTGTCAGTCCATTCGGGATCGCCTGCGACGCAGTATCTCTACGGAGGTCAAGGAACCGGGCGGCCGGCTGGTCGTTCGGGTCAGCCTGCTCCGGGGCGCACCGAGCCCGTCCTGCGGAAGCAGGCCAACCGCCCGCGCCGGTAGGCGCAGGCCCTGGGGGCGGGGTTCAGCGCAGGCTCATGCTGGACTCGATCGCGTCGCCCTCCTCCTGCTGGTCCTGCCAGCAGGGCTCGCATGGGTCGCTCTCGGAGCACTCCGGGCGGGGCTGGCCGTTAGGGCGCAGCTCACCGGCGGGCTGGGCGGCCATGAAGTCGACGGGGTCGGGGGCGCTCACGTCGGGAATACCTCCGGGTGCTCGGCCTTCCAGTCCAGCCACCGCTTCGGGTAGATGTCGTGGTCGCGGTCCATGGCCTGCTCCAGAGACAGCGGGCCTATGGTCTGGCGGGATTCGGATCCGGGCGGGCCGGGCACGAACAGCGGACCGTGCTGCCAGGTGACGACGCGATATCCCCAGTCGGCGGGCCCGTACTTGATGAAGACGCGGGTGACGACGCGGCCTTCGACATCGAGCGGGCGTTTCAGCATGCGCTGCCGTTCGCGGTCGCCGAGGAAGTAGTCGATGTATTCGTCGATGTAGGAGGCGAGCATGGCGGCTTCGGCGTCGGTGGGCCGTTCCCGGCTGCCCCAGCTGTAGCGGCTGGTGTCGACGCCGATGTAGGCGGCGATGTACTTCCAGCCGGGGTTGAAGCTGGTGACGACAGGGATGCGGAGTTTCGTCAGCGGATCGCGTTCGTCAGCGTCCGTACCGAACGGCCAGGTGGCGGTCATCGGTTGCTCCTGCGCTTCCGTGGGTCAGCAGTGAGGGTGCTGCAGTCGGTGCACCACCGTTCGCCGGGCCGGTCGAGGTCCAGCGGGACATCCTGCTTCGGTGCCGGGAAGACAATGCCGTCACCGTCGGAGCAGGTGATGGGCTGGAACTCATTGACGATACGACCGACGGGCCTGTGCCAGACAAGGATCTCGTTCTGGCCGCCGTCACCTCGGACTCGCTCAGGAGTTGCAAGCATGTTCGTGTTCCTCACATCTCTCTGCTGGTCTGGTCGTCGGACCGCCGGGTGCGGTGACCAGGGTGTCGACGGCGCCGAAGAACTCGCCCATTCCCCGAGGACACATGCTGGCCGTGCGGTGCCGGACCAACCGGCCGCGCGCCACGATGATCGCGACCGTCGCCGCGTCGGATCCCATCTCAGTGGCCCTTGCGCGCCGCCACGCGGGCCCGCGCTTCCGCGTCACGGGCAGGGATGGTGGCGAGGAGTTCACCGGCGCTCGCAGCCCGGGCGAGGGACTTGGCACGGGCCGGGTCGGCGTACAGGGTCCACACGTCGCCGCCCATCCGGGGCTGGTAGGAGAGCTGCCAGAACCGGCGGTTGGCGTAGCAGATCTGCCAGGAACGCGGTCCGGACGGGTGCGCGCTCACGCCGGTCGGAAGGTCCCGAAGTTCCGGGACTGGACCGTACGCGCGGTCTATGTAGGCGAGATGTTCAGTCGTGGCTGTGATGGCAACGCGTACTGTGTGCGGCCACCGGTGCCACTCGGGCAGCATCGGCGTCCAGTCCTTCCACTGCGCCTCGCTGATGGCCCTTCCGGTGTACGGCGCCCAGGCCGCGCCGCGCGCGTAGTTGAATCCAAGCCGCATCAGGTGCCATCCGGCCGCGATCAACAGTCCTTCCGTGTTCGCGCCGTCGGTGATGGCGTCCAGGTAGATACCGGCGGGGTCGTTCTCCCGACCGGCCGCGCCCCGCTCCGTGAGCGGGATCGTGTGGCGTTCGGTCGTGCTGCCCTCGGCGGTCATGAGCCGCAGCGTGGCGCCCCCACCGGCGAGCGGGTACGCCATCCGGATTTCCGCGACGGTCGGCAGGGCGGCGAGTTGGCCCGCACGCATCCGCTCTAGCCGTTCGGTCATGGTGGCCGACACCTGGGAACACTCGCCACCCTCGGCGACCAGGCGCCACGCGGCACCGCGCGCACGGGCGCCCGGGTCACGAGTTGCTGGCGCGGTCTTCTCGCGCTGGGTGGCCACGTGCGCGACCGCGAGCGCGACCGCGCCCTTACGGGTCGTGCTGTCGGAACCGAACTGCCTGCGCTCGCCCCCCACCTCTCGCACCCTCCAGAACAGCGCGCCGCGCTCGCTCACCTGGAAGGCGGCGTACGTGGCCTGCGGGAACCGGATTCCGCTAAGTGTCTCGCCGGGCAGCGCGAACAGCCAGCCGTCAACGCCGAAGCCGGCGCCGTCGGGCTTCTCTCCGTTGGTCGGCGTGTACCGGCTGTACTCGGGCTTGATGGTCTCCCGGACGATGCTGCGGGCCTGCCTGGTCATGCTGTGTTCTCCCAATTGGTGAGGAGGCGGTTCCAGATCAGCCCGGGCGGGAGTTGCGGGGCTTTGCGTCGTGGGTGGGTGGCGGGGTGGTTGTATGGGCACCGGAAGGACTCCTGTGGGCTCCTGGCCCCTGATGCCTTACGAGAGAGTGGTTGCCTCCGGCGTTTTCGGACGGTCGTGCAACCCGCCTCGGCCGCCGGAACGTTGATCGTTGTGGTGCGAACCCGCTACCGGGTGACCTTGCGATTCGTACTCGCCCGCGGTCGCAGGATCGGGGGCGTCATGAGGGCTAGAACGGGGGGCAGCACAGGGCACCGGTGCACTCGTGCGCGGCGGCCTGCGCCTGCGCGGCCTGGCGCTCGCGCTCGGCCTGATCTCTGCGCATGATGCGCCGGGCGACACACGGCGCGTTGTCGCACGTGGCGTGCCCCTTCAGGGCGTCGGTGGAGTCGTCGAGGACCTCTATCAGCCCATAATCCTCGCACCATCCGCACAGCGGCTCCGGGACGTGCAGGCTCTCGCCGTCCACGCACCCGATCCAGTTGGACGAGTCGTACCAAGCGCCCTGTCCGTCGGCCTCGATCCACTCAATCACGCGCGTGCAGTGCAGACAGGTGTACTCAGGCTCCGGCGCCGTCAGCCCGAAGTGACCGGCCACGGCGGCAGCGCACTGCCCGGCCTGCATGCCCGCGCTCGCCGTGGGATTGCGGCCGTCTCCGAACCCGTGAAAAACCAACCGGGTTGATTTGTCGTCGGTGACCACGGCGCCCACGTACCACAGCGTAGCCACCGGCAGGTCGTAGTGATCGGCGAAGAGGCGGCCCTCCGAGGTGCGGGCGGACGGGTCGGCCGCACAGTGGATCCGCACACGTGCCCGCCCCGGCACACTGCACACCAGGTACTCCGAAGACAGCGTCCGCCACGGCTTGTCCACGTGGTGCACGATCCCCAGTGCTTCGAGTGCGTCACGGAGCATTGCACCGGTGTGGCCGTCGTTCGGGGGGCGCGTTTTGGTTAGGCTGGGGCGCACGGTGAACAGGGACATGTGGGGTACTCCTCGAATTGGTCCGGGGTCCGTGGATGTAGGCACCCCACCCAGGCGCAAGGCACCGTAGAGGGGGGAGTGTCAGGCGCCTTGGTGCCGATCAGGCCACGCACGGTGCGCTAGGCGGGGATCAGGTCGCTGGTGGAGCCGCGCCGCTACGCCAGAAGAGTTCGTCGCGGTCGCTGCCGATCACGGTCTTGCGGGTGCCGCCGTCGGTGTAGTGGTCGGCGATAACCCGGCGGCTGCGTTGTGCTCGGCATGGGACAAGCCGGGGCCAGTCACGTGCCGTTCGGCTGCGGTGCGGTCCAGGTGAGCGAGGATTTCGGAGGCGGGAGCGATCACGGGGGCGGTTTGCTGGCCTATGTCGGGACGACCTCTCGCATGTGAGGGAGCGGGGTCCGTGCTGAGTACGACCGGCCCGACTTGAGGTGCCGTCGGCGGCCCTCATCACAACGGAGCAGGGGGAACGGGCAGTGACAGGTGATCTCCAGTCCGATATCGAGCGTTGCGCGCCGGATACCGGGTCGACCTTTTGGTGTGCCCGCCCCATCCACGGAACGAGCGCTGCGGTCAGCGGCGGCCGGGCTGGGGCCAGGGGGTGGCCATGTACGCGTCCTGCGCCGCCTCGAACGCGTTCCACAACCGCTGGCCGTTCGTACAACGCCGGCTGCCCACGCAGCTCTTGCAGGTGGTTGCGTGCGCAGCCTCGGCGTCCGCAGCGCGCATGTAGGTGTTGTAGCTGGCGCTCTTAGCCATCGCGATCTCGTCTCTTCAGGCGTGGGTGAATGTCGGTGACGCGGTGGCCGGCTTCGCACACCGCGGCAGCCGCTCCGGCAGCGACCGCAGCAGAGCGTCGGTGACGGGGTAGGTCAGGCCATAGGAACGGGCTGCCACGCAGCGTTGTGCTGCCTCGTCTTACCCGTGGGGCACGGTGATGGACGTTATGGATGACGACGGGCTCAGAGCCCCAGAGAGGTCAACCTTTCGACCTCGGGCGATCTCGGCGGCCGGAAGGTCGATGCGGAAGCCACCGACCGGGTAGCTCGGGTGGTCGGAGAACACAACGGCACACATCCAGGAGCCGGAGTGGCGCTTGCGCGGCAGCGGCTCCTCCTCGACCCCCTCGGGCAGAGTGTCCTTGCGGAACTCGATCGGCACCACGACGACGCGGTAGGCTCGGTCAGTGCGCGGCTGCTGCCAGGGCAGTTCGACGAGCAGGTCCTTGGGCCACTCATTGATGGTCAAGGGTAGGGTGGACAGGTAGTGGTTCAGTGAGCCTTCGGGGGCTTGGGCCAGCCGGGCGCGCTCCTGCTCCTCGGTCTCGATGAAGCCGATGCTGCTGAGGAAGCTCATGATGGTGAGTTCTCCTAAGGTCCGTGTGTGGGCGCGGCGCTGCGGCGCCATCGATGGTCTCCGTGCGCGTTTGTTCAGCCGTCTGGACCGGTCCGGGATCGGCGTGGCCACGGGATCCGGAGCCGTTGATGAAGACGTCCGGCCCGGGCGTGGTGAAGGTGTCGGAACGCAGTCGTGGCGCATGTATTCCGCCTGTCAGGGTTCAGCGGCCCGGGGAGTCTGGCTCAGGGCTGTGCTCCTGGCGCGGAAGAATCTTTCGAAGACCAAACCGGATCAGCTCCGCTGATCATGCTCAAAGAGAGAGAACCCCGCCCGGCGGACCGGCGGGGCTGAGCCGCGGGGAGAAGTGCCAGGCCGGCGGCACCAAGCCGGGCAACCACCGGGGCGGGCGGGAGCGGGCGCGTGGCGGCCCCGAACCCGGGTCGGGACGCCGGAGGTTCGGGGCCGGGGCATTCAGGTGGAGTGGCCGGGTCAACGCGACCGGAGATAGACGAGACGGCCGATGTCCTTGCAGGTCAGTCCGTGAACAGTGACCTCGCGGGCAAGGGTGGCGCCACCCTCGGGGTAGACCCGTAGGACGGTGGTCCGGGTGGCGGCGTCGTGGGTGATGTCGACTTCAACGCGGCGGCCGTTGAGGGAGCGGGAGTAGGTCCAGATGGTGACGCCCAGAGAGCCGCCGTAGTGCCGCTCGGGGCGGATGGTGCGCAGGTGCGGGGTGGCCATGATCAGGTCTCCTCAGCGGGTTGGTGACGGCGGGGTGGAACCGTGCCTCTCCCCTTGCCGGGCGGGGCCACGTCGGGGAGCCGGTGCCTCCGGCTCTCGTTGCCCGCAGGGCCAGGAGACAGGGATGCGGGCCCGGGTCGGAGGCGGTGAGGGCGCCGCGTGGGCCCACCGGCCAGCGGGGCTCAGCCACACGTCCAGGAGGGGCAGAGGGTGGGAGCGTCTCCGGCCCCACCGCTGCGTGCTGCGGCTGGATGCCGCCGTCCGGCACGAGGATGGTGATCTGGTCCCGGCACAGTTGCCGGCCGTCGTTCGAGAAGAGGCTGCTCAGGCTTCCTGCGCCGGTGCCTTCCTCGTCGGATCCGATCTGCAGCCGACTTCTGTCGTGCGGGTCGCCGGTGTAGCTCGGCTTCGACGCATCGACGGGCTCGACCGTGCAGCGCAACCGCTCGACGCGCGGCGTCTGGTCAGCTGCGTGTGGCTGGATGACTCGGACCGTGATGTCGTTGTTGATCGTCGAGCGGTACCACAGGAACGACGGCTGAGCTGTGCGCTCCTTCGTCGATACGCTTCTGCGCACGACGACGTTGTGGTCATTGATGGTTGTGTAGTCATAGGTGCCGGTGTACGGAGTTGCCTTGTAGTAGGAGCCGTCAATGCGCTTGAGGAGCTTCTGCAGATCCGGGACGTAGACGATCTTCGTGTTGGCCATCTCGGCGCGTTCCTGGTCCCGCTGTTCTCCGGTGTGGTTGCTCCACAGAGCCAGGCCCGTGGCCAGGATCGCGACAGCGGCGACGGCGATCGCCGAGTTACGCAGGCGTTGGCGCAAGGGGGTGTTGTGCGTGGCGCTGGGCCTCTCTCATTCTGGGGCGCGACGGGGTGATGCCGACGTTGCTGAGCACGCGCAGTCATCTGGCGAAGAAGCTGGCCCGGGCGGTGAAGTGGGTCCGGTGGAGCTCGTGGAGCTCAGGGCAGACGAGCTCGAAGGTCTTCGATTGCAGCCGGGCACGTGCTGGGCCCGGAGCGGGCGCACCAGCACAGGGTCCAGGCCGCAGCCGGCGAAACCCAGTGGTTGGGGACCGCCGTGTGGGCGGTCCCCGCGTGAGGTAGCAGTGGCTCAGTGACGTCGTCTATCGGCCGGGGTCCGCCAGCCCCGTCCGATGACCCGGCTTGGCTACGGCGCAGTACATCGAGTGCTCGTAGAGGTGGGATGCCAGGTCGGCCGATTCGGCCTTGGCCCGGTGGTCGGCCGGCACGCTGTTGCCGCCGGCCATGTGCGCGTGGACGCTGGCGAGGGCGAACCGGCGCTGCAACGGGCCTTGCTCGACGGAGACGGACTGGATTCGGCTGACGGGGGCCACCGTCGTGACGTTGCGGAGGAAGAAGCCGCGCCAGGCGGTGAAGTATCCGTTGTCGAGGCGGTAGCCGAGCGCTTTGTGGAAGGGCGTGACCTTGCGTGCTTCGAGGGGTACAGGGATTGGTTCGTTCGGGTGGGGTACGGCGCCGGGGCCGAGGATGTGGATGACCAGCTTCTCGGCGACAGCGCGGGGGCAGACGGGTACCAGGAGGCCGGGGGCAGCGGCACCAGCGACGGCGACCTTGACCTTGACCCAGTCGAGCCTCCGCCACAGGAGCGGCTGATGGATCTCGATGGAGGCGACGCGGGAATCCCGGTAGGTGTACTGCTGCGTGTCGAACATGCCGTAGTCGGTGCGGTAGCTGCCCTCGGCGGTGCGGGTGACGGACCATCCGGTGTAGACGAAGAGCCGTTTGCCGCTCAGCCGCCAGACCTTGGGAGCGAAGGCGATCAGAGTGGAGAGCGTGAGCAGTTCACCGGAAAGGACATACGGGAGGACACCGCACGCGACGAGGGTGAGGGACCAGATGTTGGTGCGGATGTCGAGAAGGAGAGCGAGCACCAGGTCCTTCGCCTTCACCCTGTAGAGCTTCTCCTCGCCGGTGTCCTCGGCGAGGATGCGGGCCTTGAGCGTGCGTGCCTGGTTGAGGGTGAGGTAGGACAGAGTCATCGTCGTGCCGGACATCACGACGCGGAGGGTGCAGACGCCGATGAGCCGGCCGAGAAAGGGCCGGACGATGTCGACGCTCTGTACGTGGTCGAGGTCGCAATGACGTCGGACCTTGAACAGCAGACCGCTGCGGTATCCGAGGGTGTCGCCTTCGAGGCTGTAGTGGCTGTGCCACCAGGCAGCAACGAACAGGCTGACGACCCCTCCGATGAATGCTGCCACGATGGCACAGGCTGCCCACACGGAGATGTCGATCGCTCCTTTGGTGCCGGAGGTTCCCACACTGAACAGGTCGCGCTGGCTGTAGGCCAGGCTTGCCATCGCGACAAAGACGGCCCAACTCCGTCTCAGCGGTGTGACCGGGTGAAGTCGGCCTTGGAGCGGATCGGTCATACGGGCAGCCTCCGCTCACGGGCGAGCTCGGTGAGCCGGTCGCGCAGGTCATGCGCCGTCTGCGGATCAACGTCTTCGATGGCCTCTCGGCCGGCCGCACTGCTGATAGTGACGGTGGCAAGGCGGTAGCGGCGCTGGATGGGGCCGGAGGAGACATTCACCTCCTGTATCCGGGCGTAGGCCAGGACGGTGAGGCTGCGGTTCAACAGGCCGGTGCGGATGTACAGTTCCTCGGCGTCCAGGTGATACCCGCGGAAGGTCCACGCGGCCTTGATGCGGTTCCAGCGCCAGGCGTAGAAGGCCGCGGGGAGCAGGGCCATGAGCGTCATCCTCACGTCCCACCAGTCCAACATGTCATGCCAGTCGCGAGACTTGGTCACCGACAGGTAGATGGCACTGGTGACCATGGCTCCCAGCGCCCCGAGCAGGGCGGTGATGCCAAGGACGCCGAATGCGGTCGCGATACGGCTGACGCGGATGCTGCGCTCCGGGTGCCGAGTCAGCTCGACACCGCTGAGAGTGAACGGTGGTTCGGGTTGGATGCCGTGGGCCATGCGATCGTCCTTCGTCTGGTTGGCGACGTATGGCGAGAGAGAACAGGTGCAGCGGGTGCGATGACCCATGCCGCGGTGACACCACCGCCGTGGCTGAGCGACCACACGGCGAGGAGAGGCGCGGTGGCGGCGGCCAGCCGAAGAGCGTGGTCTCTTTCGAGATCGCAGTCGCAGTCGCAGGGAAGGAGGAGCCGCTCAACGTGTTTCGCTGTAACCGCACTCGGAGCACGTGTGCGTGACCTCCTCGGCCTTCTGGGCGATGCCGACACCGTGGGCGTTCGATTCCATGTCGATGGTGCAGTTCGGGCAGTTCATGGCTCGACTCCTGACGCGACGAGGATGTCCTTCAGCGCCAGATCCGGATCAGCTCCGCTGATCCCTTGTGCCCGCGCCTTCACAGGGCGAGTGAGGCGAGCCACGAAGACAGAGAACACAGCACCCCGGCGCCGCAGCTGCCCGAAGACAGAGCGCGCACCGGGGTGCTGGGAAAGTGGGATCCGCGGAGATCTCCAGGGACGCGCTGCGGGGATCAGCTGCAACGCTCAGGAAGTGAACCCGTTCCGCGGCCGGTCTGCACGGTGCGCCTACTGGCGCACGCCGAGGATCAGTCGGCGCACTGCGGATTCGAACCGCTCCGTGCAGAAGGCGCGTATGTCTGTCGTCGATCGCCGGCATCAGCTGTGCTGATCGCTCGGGAGCAGTTGAGGTCTGGCCGGCAGCGGGGTCAGACCCGGTTGAGGACGTCGAAGAGCAGGCCGCGCCAGCGGGCGCCCCCGGAGGGGCGGCATTACGAGCGGTGGGCGGCCATGTTGGGGCACGCGTCGTGGTCGAGCGTTCCCCTGCCCCGGCAGTCGGGACAGCGGGTGCTGAGCATGTCCAGCAGCAGCACGTTGAGGGCCTGGACGGTCGCGGCGTGGGTGCGCTGATCGCGGTCGTGCCCGATCGCGGCGGCCTCCAGCATCCGGCGGGCGAAGAGGGCGATGGCCTCGCGGACACCTTCGACGCTGCCCAGGTCCAGGGCGGTGATCTCGGCGCTTGCGGTCCGCTGATGGGGGCGTCGGGCAGAAATGGTTGGGGTGGAAGCGCTCAACGCGTACTCCTATCTCGGCGAGTTGGGTGGGCGGTGGCGGGGGAACGGGACCCGGGGCGGCCCCCGATCGGTCGTCGACCGTCCGGGGCAGCTGTACTGATGTGCGGGGGCAGAAGGGTGGTAACGAGGTCGCCGGCCGGGGTGCATCGGCGTCACGCAATGGGATCGCGCAGGGGAAGGTCGGGCCGGACGCGGCGCAGGTCGTCGGGGGTGTTGCGGTGGGAGTCGCTGGCGATGTTCACGAAGCGCGCCCCGCACCCCGCCCCGGGCTTGGGCGTCAAGCCCGAGACGTCGGTGTGAGGGAGCGCGTCCGTGAGAGTGGGCCTGCCGCAGTGGCCGCAGCGGGATTCGAAGGCACCGATGTAGAGGGTGGCGGTGGTCTCTTCCTGCTCGCCGGTGAGCTTGATCCGGACGCGGGACCGCGGTCTCGTCCTGCAGCTTGGCGGTCTTGCCAGTGAGGTTGATACGGACCCGGGACCTGGCCATGTGCTGCTCCTTCGCGCTGTGGAGATGATGGGGCCCGCTCTGCGAGCTCAACCAGGACCGCCTGGAGGGGTGAGGCTCGACAGATGGTCAGCGGGTCGGGAAGGGCAGCTGCTCGTCCACGGCGCTGGCGTACGCGACGGCCGGAGCGACAGCCACGACCGAGGTGGGAGCCTGGGCCTGCAGGGCCTGGTTCCGGGCCTCGGCGTCGGTGACGCGCTCCGCCAGACGGGCCCGGGTGGTCGTGCGCGACTCCAGGAAGGAGACGCTCTGGATCTCCAGCTTGAGCTTGAATTCCTCCACACCGTTCTTGGTGTAGCGGTTCATGCGCGGCTCGTAACCGAGGGCCACCAGGTCGCCCTTGTGCACATGCGCGAAGGGGCCGATACCCTTGGTCTGGGCGCGGACGAAGGCCTCGAACGGCAGGGCATCGGAGATGCGGTTGCCCTGGGCGTCGGTGTAGCCACGGTCGACGAAGGCGGTGAGCATGACCTTCTTGGAGCCGTCCTTGTTCTCGAAGACCTTCGGGTCGTTCGCCAGGCGACCGACGACGGATGCGGTGCTGTTCGGATTCGACATGGTGGATTCTCCTTGAGTACAGCAAAGCGCCCGGATCGATGTCGCCGGCCGCGCGCAATGGGGTGGAATTGGGTCGCTGAGATATTCAGTTATCTGCCATGCCACCATCCGGATCAGCTTCGCCGATCAGATGATGTTCTCTTTCAATGCTCCATCCGAATCAGCTGCGCTGATCGAATGCTTCGTCATTCCGAGTCCCGAATCGGCTTCGCCGATTTACCGGCCGCTTTTCCGACCAGATCCCCACGTGATGTTCGAATGTTCCGCGGCGCGGTTTCTGCCTGCCGTGCTCAGGCGGTGTCGCCGACCGCGCGAGCGAGTTGGTGGAAGTGTTCGAGATTTGCGATCTCGGCCTGGTGGATTGTTGCTGTGGAGAGCCACAACACCAGAACCACTGCAGGGGCGATGAGCGCGCCTACATGGAGCTCAGAGGGCGGAATTCCTCACAGCGTCACCTGCACTTCGTAGGCCGTCGAGAGATACGGCCCAACAGTGAGCGTCTGCACGGGCGCCACCAGACCCGCCTGCGCCAGGCGAGCCGTCAGGCCACAGTGCTCGGACCAGTCCTTGATGAAGACGTTCCCGGGCTCGGGCGTGAGACCGTAGACCTGCAGGCTGATCGAGATGGGCTCTGCGGGGCCCTCGGCATTTTCGAGTTCCAGCAGACGGTTCTCGTTGTCGTGCACGAGTGCTCCCGTGAGCTCGATGCAGCCGAAGTCGACGGTGACGTCGTGCCTTACGGTGGTCGTGGACTCAACCATGGCGGTCTCGCCTTTCTCATGATGTGCGTTGTGAACGCCGACGGGTGCGGCAGTTGATGCCTTCGCATTGACATGGTCCGTGGGCCTGAAACACGTGCCGTAGGACAGGAATCGCAGGCTGGTGGCGGTTGGCCTCGGAAGAACAGCGCGCAGCCGGGCAGCAAGGTCGGTGTCTTGACCGCAGAGTGACAGCCGTCACGGTTGGCTCTCGTCGTCGGCGGGCAGCTCAGCAAGCAGGGCGGCACCTCCGCTTCCACCCGCAAAGCCGGTGCCCCGGCAGTGGCCGGTGCCGTCGGAGTGCGCGGCGCGGCAGGTATCCAGCTCGCCCCGTACCAGGGCAGTCAGCCAGTCGACCTGGCCGGGCTCGATCGGGACCTGGTGCTGCTCGCCGACCGTCGGAGCGATGACCGTGACGATCACGGGCACGGTGCCCTCCGGATCGGTCGGATATCCATCGGCCAGCTCGGCGAGCGCCTGGGCGAAGTCACCAACGACTGTCGTGGCCTTGGTGTTCATTGCATCGGCTTCGGTTCGCCGGGCGATCTCTCCGTCGAGCAGGTACGACTCGCCCCACGGGTTCGGCTCCTCGACGGGGCGGCCGTACCTGATGTCGCGCAGCCGTTCGCGGCGACGGTCCTGGACGTAGCCGCGGCAGAGCAGGGCGTCGTGCCGGGAGGTTGGCCAGTTCGAGGCGGTCGCGCACCACCCGCAGTGCGGCGTGCGGGGCAGGTTGCGCCGGATGGCGAGGGCGAGCAGAGTGGTGGCGCAGCCGAGCAGCGCGCCGATCGCGAGCATCACGTGGCGTCTCCGTCCGTCGTGTTGTTGTTTACTGCGAGCGAAGAGCCAGCGGCGGCCTCTTCGCTCGTGTCGTGCTTGAGGCCCTCGACTGATCCCGGGACCTTGCGGTTCGCGGCGGTGGCCATTCACCACCAGGACGGATTCACAGCCTCGCTGTTGACCGGGTGGGGCCACCGCTTGCGTGAGATCCGACGGGTCATGCCGTCCAGGCGGCACGGAAGCGCGAGCACTTCGCGCCGTACGTTCGGCGTTGGTCGCGAAGTCGTCGGCGAGGTGATCGGTCTCGACCTGACCTGCTGCGGAGTCCACGAAGTGACCGCGCCCGCAGTCGAGGAGGTGCGGTGCCGATGTTCCTGCAGATCTGCTTCCGGATCGACTGCGTCGATCCAGTTCATTCACCCGTCGGCGCGCGCTCGCGATACAGCTCGCTAGTCCGGGCGATCGTCGGTGTGCTGACGGCCGCGGTCGGACAGTACTGCCGTCGCGTGGGCGTAGGCGTCGATCGAGTCGGCTTGTCCTTCAACCGCTGCGTCGTACGGTTCAGGCTGCCACGTCCACGACAGTGACACCGGGCCGGGGTAACGGGAGCAGGCTGCGTCAGCTCTCCTCGCGGATCTCGATCAGGTGGGTGCGGACCGCGCCCATCGGGTCCGGTGCCTGCACCCGCAGGCGCACCGGCTCGCCGGGCACAGGCTGGATCTGCTCAACGCTGACCCCGTCGCCGTACTGTCTGCCGGCCTTCTTGCTCAGCGCGGTATGGATCAGTGTGCGCGGCTCGATTGGACTCACCGGCCGGCTCTCTTCATGGCGGCGCGGTGCGCAGCGAGAGCCCTGGTGTGTCGGTCCAGCTCCGCGACGATGTACTCGACAATCTCGCGGACCTGGCCGGTGCCGCCGAACGTGCTCCAGTGCTTCCAGCTCTTGTGCTCGGTCGGCTTGAAGCGGTCGATGGTGTCGAAAGAGAAGACGTCATTCGGAGCGCCGGCGGCCTTCGCCTCGGTGCAGCGGTCGATGATGTAGTAGGCGTTCGAGCCCAGCAGGATGTGCCAGGCGACGATGTGGTGGTAGCCGTGGTTGACGGCCGTGTCCGCGAGGTGCCGCTTGCCGTCATGCCACTGGATCGAGCCACCGTAGCGGCTGCGGAAGACGGGAATGTTCATGTTCGGCTCTCCTCGGTGGCGGTGTCGGGGGTGGTGAGCGGGATGTAGAGGCGGCGGCCGTCGACCGAACACTTGGAGGAGAATCCGGTCAGGTGCACGATGCGGTTCGGGTAGATCGGCTCGGCGTCGTTTGCCCGAACAAAGGCCCAGTCGTTGATCTCGTCCGCGGCGGCGTCGACCTTCGCGTAGTCGTCGAAGATCACACCCATGTGCTGCTTGGCCTTGGTCTCCAGCTTCGGGGTGACACGGGTGGCGACGACGAAGTTTGGGAGCATCTCGTGCTCGACAAGGGTGTAGCGCGACATGATCACTCCTTGGTGGTGTCGGCTGGGATCTGGATGGGAACCAGCTCCAGAAAGCCTCACCGGCACCGGGGTGGGCGCGGTCCAGAGCTGTCGGGCCGCGGTCAGTTCTCGGATCGGTGGGCGTGGACGGCGGAGTAGCGGCTGAGCCAGCCCTCGACGGTCGAGCGCAGGTGCGTGTGCTCGGGCTGGCAGTAGTCCTTGTGGTCGCGAACCTTTCCGGCGAGCAGGAAGGAGGCGTGGTGGTCGCCGGCCGCGACGGGAACGTTGTCCCAGTCAATCGTGGCGAGCTGCTCGAAGGCGGCGCCGTCGCCGATCTGCTGTACGGCGGCGTAGTCCTTGCCGTCGGCGACTTCCAGGCGGGCGAGGACATCCTGCGGGTTGCCGTCGCCGTGCGCAGCCCACCACTGGGAGTTGTCTGCGGTGAAGCAGTACGCGGCCCATTTCGTCTCGCTCTGGTTGCAGTCGACCATGTAGCCGAGCCCGCTGGTGGTCTCCTCGGGCTTGAGCATCCCAACGGTGTAGTTGTAGCGGCTGGGCAGCTCGGAGTCGCGCTTGCGCCAGTTCACGCCGTCGAGCGTGGGGGCCTGGGTCTTGCTGGTCACGGATGTCCTCTCATCGGTACGTGCTGGCAGGGCGGCCACCGCCACACCGCCGAAGGGGCGGACGGAAGCTGACTGGACGTTCAGGTGCCGTCCTTGTCGATGGGCACGCGCGCGTCGTTGAAGCAGTAGGTGACGGCCGGCTCGCCGGGGTGGTAGTCGATGGACTTGATCCGCCACTCGGCCGGGTCTTCCTCGTGTCGTCGATGAAGGCCCAGTTCGCGGTGAACATGGCCTCGTTGTCGTTGACGAGGTAGGAGTACTCGCCGCAGCACGGGTCGTCGTCGTTGGTGTACGTGAACATGAACGAGCCGCTGTCGGGGTACTTGCGGATGTCGAAGTCCGGTCCCTCGGTCACCACGATGTCGAGGCCGTCGCCCATGTGCTCCATGAACATCGGCCGGCTCATGATTTCGTGGTGCTCGACAGTGCTGTAGACGAAGTGCCGCTGGATCAGGTAGAGCGCACGCGGGAGCGTTGCGGCGTGGGCGATGTACTTGCCGCCCTGCGTGATGCGGTAGTCCGGCCCGTCGTAGGTGCCCTTCGGCATTTCCATGACGATGTAGGTGCGCGGGTGCGCGCCGCCGATGCGGACCTCGCGCTTCGTCGCTTCCACGGACTCGCCGACGCTTACCCACTCGGTTACGGTGCCCACGACCCTGTCGGCCGTGCCCCGGCGGTTGTAGCGGTACTCGGTCATGAAGTCGTCGCCGGAGTGGTGGTGCATGTTCTCGTACTCCGTCTCGGACACCGGGTCGAGACCCAGCAGTTCCAGGCACTTGTTCTGCGCGGCACGGATGTCGGCAACGGGGATCCGGGGGTCGTTCACTTGAAGTTCTCCCCGGTGTTGGGGGCGGTGATCACGGGGCACCGCTCACCCCACACGCTGGTGCCCGGACGTCCGGCCCGGCGGCCGTTGACGGACGGCACCGTGCGGTGCTGCTCCGTCGCGAGGACCGCGCGACCCGACTGCTTGCCGTCGTAGAGAGCGGCGTCCGCGGCCCTCTGCAGCACGGTCAGGTCGCGGGAACCGACCGAAGTCGGGGTCGCGGCGCCGACCGACGCGGCCACGTCGACGGTGCTCCCGTCGTCCAGCGTGACCGGGGTGTGCAGCATCCGCACCAGCTGCTCCAGGCGCTGCTCGAGGTTGCCCGCGGTCAGCTCCAGGACCACGGCGAACTCATCACCTCCGAGACGGCCGACGGCGGCACGTGGGCCCGCCCAGGCGGTGAGCCGGGCGCCGAATGTTGCGAGGACGGTGTCGCCCGCCGCGTGTCCGAGGCCGTCGTTGATCCGCTTGAACCTGTCCGCGTCGACCATGACTGCGGTCGTGTCGTCGCCGTGGCGGGCCAGGAGCCGGCAGGCGCGGGCGGTATAGGCGTCACGGCGCAGAAGGCCGGTCAGCGGATCCTTCTTCGCTGCGGCGAGCTTCATGTGCAGCGCGACGGCGTGCACCACCCAGCCGGTCAGCGGCACGGCTGCGGTGGCTATCAGGAGGGTGCGCGGGCCGAAGTGGCCCCTGGTGCGCAGGACGAAGTGCATACTGAGGTTTCCCTCTCGTCTCGTACGGGATGGGTGGTCCGGGACAGCCGTCGAAGCCGGTCAAGCAGAGCGGCTGTCCCGGGGCAGAGCTACAACTCGAGGTTGCTTGGCTCGGTTGAGCGGCAGAGGTTCGCCCAGCGGCCCGCAGTCGCGGCGGTCCAGTCGAGCTCCCAGCCAGGCCGGAATCCGCAGGCGCCCCAGCCGTCCGGCCGCCCGTGGGGGACCTCCCTTCCGACCTCCGTCGCGGCGCGTACCGCGTCGTAGACCTCGTGCGCGATCCGTAGGGCGGAGCTGCGGCTGTCGGCCCGGCCGGTGAAAACGTGCAGACCGTGCACGCCGGTCTGCGCGGTGCTGCGCATCGGGACATTCACCTCGAAGTAGGGCAGCGGCACGTCCGTCTCCCTTCTGGGTTGAGGGGTCACTGCGACCGTTCCGACCCCGATGAGTGCAGGTCGGGCGCGGCACAGAGCGCGCTCAACTCAGGCGGGGTTCAGCTGGCCGTCTCGATCGCGCCGCGCAGGTGGATGCGCGCTTGGGCCAGAAGCGCGGCCTGATCGGTGGCGGGCTCGGTCAGAGCGTCGGTGAGGTAGACGGCGGCGGAGTCCAGGTGGTCGCTGGCGTCCTGGAAGTTGCCGAGGCTGGAGCCGGCGAGGACATCGCGGACTTCTTCGACCAGGTAGATGAACCGGTTCGGAGTGAGCCCGCGCGGCGGTTCGCTGCCGATGAGGACCGCGAGCTCCGTGGTGAAACAGCTGTCGAGCGCGGTGAAGGTGTCGGCCGGGGTGGTCTGGACGGCCATGAGGGCCTCCTCGTCGGAAGTCGGGCCGAAATGTGATGGGTGATGGGGCCGCCGTAGTCGCGGCGGGGCAGTTGCGTCGCCGGGGGAAGAGAGCGGGGGTGGACCTTGGGCATGCTCACTCCTCCGCCTCCTCCGCCTCCTCGGCGGCGCGGGCGTCCGTGTGCTCCCGCGCGGTGTCGGTGATCAGCGGGCAGGGCTCCGTGACGCAGTTCTCGCAGGAGGTGCACTGCTCCTTGTGGCAGTTGTGGCCGCTGGTCTCGATGGCGTCGGCGAACCTGGTGCGGACCGCGGCGGGGATTCCCAAGTTCGACGCGGAGTCGTACATCGAGCAGGCCCAGGTGTGGCTGCCACCTGAGCGGCCGGGGTCGATGACGTGTTCGTGGATGTTCTGGGTGATCGGGGCGGAGATCTCCTGACCGTTGATGAAGTACTCGGTCTGCGGGTTGCCGTCGCTGTCGACATAGGTGATCACGTCGGTCCGCGTCCTGGCCTCGATCTTCGGCAGCACCTTCGGGCCGCCGACCTCCACCGGGGCGATGCGACGGATCTGGTCGGTGTAGTCCCTGGGATCGATCGGCTGGTTCCCGCGCTGCCCGCACTCGGTCCCGGTGCTCTCGGGCAGCCGGAAATGGGAGATGCTGACGCTGCCGTCGTCAGCTACGCCGAGTACCGCGCGAATGCAGATCTCGACCGCGGGGCCACAGCCGGGCGTCGCGCACTTCATCTCTTCCACAAGCTTCTCCTCGGAAATGAGAGGGGCCGGCAGCTCCGCGCAGGAGCCATCGGCCAGCGAATCGCTACGCCAAGAGAAGGCGAGGCAACTGATGCCCTCTGACGTCCCTCAGCCGGCCTACTTGAGGCCCTTCTCCTTGAGGACCAGCTCGGCTAGCGCCATCGCCACGCCGTGGTCGTCCCACGAGCCGGGCTGCCCCGTCTCCCCGGACTGGGTGGCGATCAGCAGCGCCAGGTTTGTGGCGTCGGGCTTGCAGTTGATCTCGCGGAATGCGGCTACCGGCGCGGTCTTCCCGCAGTCGGCACACGTGAACGTGAACGTGCTTGGCGAGAACGTCTTGAAGTCCGGATTGTCGCCGACACTCTCGCCGGTGTTCGACAGGCGGTGCCCGTATTCAGCCAGGTACTTCTGCCGGATCGGCCTCGTGAACTCGCCCGTGCTGTCGCGGAGGATCAGGTTGTCGCCGTCGGTACGCATGTACGTGAGGGTGTAGTTCAGGCTCGGGGTGGTGAACGTCTGGCCCGGCTCTATGGTCTGGCCAGTCTCACCGATGTGAATGGTCATGTGGAACTCCTCCTGGGGATACAAAAGCGGCCCACCAGAATTGGTGAGCCGGCTCGTTGTTGCGGTGTCCTTGGTTCTACAGCTCGTCTTCGTGACAGAGCCCGTTGCCGATCAGGTATGTCTTGTCGGCAACGAGCTGCCGGATCTTCACGATGTGGCTGGAGCTGGTCCTGGCCCGGGCCGCGGCTGCGTCCGTGACGATCCTCATTGCGGACTGCCACTCGTCAGTAGTGCCTTCTGCCTGGTACGACTGCTGCAGTCGTTTGAGCAGGCGGTGGGACCGTACGAGATCCTGGACCAGGTCGCTCGGTGCGGGAAGCGGCATGTGGTGGAGGCTATTCCACGGCCTGGTGAGCAGCGCGGCCGAGCTGACTACGGCGATCTTCATCGGTCAGGACTTCCTCTTGAAGGTGAGAGCGCGCCCGTTCCCTTGACGCAATACCGGTGACTTTGGTTCTTTCCCGGCGGGGGAATGACCGATTGGGTGAACGTGATGGTCGGCATCTCGGGGTGGGCGGGCTATGCGGCAGTACGGGTACGCCGGACGCCACCACGGCGACCCAGGCCATAGGGGATGCGGTACACGTCGGGCATGTCGACCTGGCCGCTGGTGCGTCGGCTCAGCACGCCCGCGCCGACCAGTTCCTCCAGCAGGAGCGGGTAATTGGCCGGGTAACGCGGCCCGGTCCGGGCTCGACCGGAGTCCGTGGCGGACCGCTGTGTGATTTCCTGGAGCCGGTCGCTCAGCGCGGCGCGCTGCCACAGGTCGAAGATATCCTCCTCCCAGAGCGGGAGTTGCTGTCCGGCCAGCGGCTCCACGGCAAGCCGGACCCAGGGCTGCGCCTGGTGGAGTTCGATGGCTCGAGCGCCACAACAGACTCCGTGGCGGAGGCTGTTGTGGTGCAGTGGGCGGTCGTGGCCTGGGTGATCGCGGTCGGTGCTCTCCAACGCGGTGGCCAGGGCGGTGAGGAACGGGCGCGGTGTGACGGTGCCCAGGGCGTCCTGGAGGTAGCAGGCAAGGTAGTTGTAGGTGAATCCCTGGCGGGCGCTGATACCCATGTACCGGCCGACGAGGGTGGTGAAGACTTCCTCCTGCCTGTTCGCATCGCCGCTCAGTTCGTCGGGGGCGAGGAACCGGCCGCTCTCGCCCTGCTTCCAGGTGGGCCAGGCCGCGCGGAAGGCGGCCGCCTCGCTGCTGTCGTAGTTGCCCAGGAGGTGGAAGAGTAGCCCGTACAACTCGGTCCGGCCGGTACGGCCGAGGTAGTCGGCCCGGCCCCAGGACAGGTCGGCGGAGCGATTACTGCTGATCAGGAAGGCGCGTTCGGCGCGCGAGACGCCGATCAAGGCTCCCTCCAGCATGTCCGGGCGGATGAAGACCTTCGCGCGCAGTCGGCTGGTGCCCCGGGACAGTGCGAGGGCGACGTTGAGGATGCCGGAGGCAAGGTGTTCGGCCAGGCTGCGGTCGGGGTGGAGCTGGTCGAGGGCGTCGAACACGACGAGGCGGGTAGTGTCGGCGGACCGCGCGGCCGTCTCGAACTCGGCCAGACAGCGGTCGGTGGCCCCGGGATTGCGGACCAGCCAGTCGACGCGCTCGGTCCAGGTGGGCAGAGCGGCGAGGTCGGGGACGCCGAGGGCGGTCAGGACAACGGCGCTCCACAGGGCGGTCGGCTGTACGCCCCATCCGGCCAGGGCACGCAGTTCCCCGGCCGACGGCTGGGAGGAGTCCGGGCCCTCGCCGAAGGCGGTGACCGTCTCGGTCCGCTCCAGCCGGGGCATGCGGTACTCGCGGGCGGCGATCACGCGCAGCTGCGGGTCGGCCAGGGCACGAGCCCAGAAGGACTTGCCCTGCCCGGCCTTCCCGCGCACCACGGTGCTGTCCGCGTACAGGGCCGCCCGGTGGGTGCCCGGCGTGTACATCATCGAGACGGGGAGGGAAACGGTATTGGTGGCCAGGGTTGTGGACAGCGAGTCGCGCAGCAGCGTTCGGTGCTCCGCGACGGAGAGAGTTCGAGACATCATGTCCTTCCGATAGTTGCCGGCCCAGTCAACTGAGCTCCCGTTTCAGCAGAAGCGCGGCGAGAGACGCGTACGACTTCTCGGCCGCGACCCGAACGTTGTGTGCGAGCTGTCTGCCGAACTGTGCGTCCGTCAGCTTCTTCGTGCCGTCGGCTGCGGTCACGCCGACGTTCTCGCGGACCTCCTTGACCGTTGTGAGTAACTCGGCATCGGCGTCAGGGTCCCAGCGGGAGCACTGGACGGCGGCCTCCCACATCCGGATGCGGACCCACACCTTCTCGGTGTTCCGTGCGGCTATCTTCTCGATGCCGACGATCCGCAGCATCTTCGCCAGGTGCGTCTGTACGTCGTTCACCGGTGCCCCTTCATCTCACGTACCAGGGCCAGGAGCTCATCCGCGAACTCGGTCCTGACCTCGCCGATGAGCCTGCGGCCGGGGTACCCCTTGGCCGCGTCCAGGATGTTCTCGTACTCCCGCGAGTGCCCGATCCGCTCGCCGCCGGCCGGCCGGAACCGAAGCCCGCTGAACTCCGCTGCGTACCGGCAGACTTCGGCGGACATGGTGCAGTCGCATAGCGGGACGACCTTCTCCACGATGGGGCGCCCCGCGATCCCCGTGGGGCGTCGCTGCCGGTAGAGGACGCGTTCGATGTCCTGCTGGTTGTTCAGCGAGGTAATCGACTCCGAGGCGTGATCGGCGAGAACGACCTCGTCGACCTCGCGTGGCATCCCGTCGTACGACAGCCCATTCTTGACCGCCGGGTAGAACACCCACGTCACCTCGACGCGCCGCGTGCCAATCAGACTCATGTTGAACTCTCCTCTAGGAATTTTTGGCCGGTTCTCGACTAGCTTTTGAGGGTGGGCCGGATGTTGACCCATTCGTCGGCCTGCTGATCAAGCCACTCGAACACGTCCTGGTCTCCGGACTGCGTCTGGGGCCGGAGAACCCAGAGGTGGTCCTTCTCCGGGAGGGGCTGGCCGAGACCCGACCTGTAGACGTAGGCGTGCGGCGCGCCTTTCCAGGTGAAGTTCCACCGCTTGCCGTCCACGTCGGTGCGCTGCGCGTGCCAGGGGTGGCTGCCGACGTGACGCTCGTAGCCGCCGAGGTCCGTCCATTCGTTCACGCGGCCGGTCAGCCAGCCACTGCGCATGGCCTCGTAAATCCACTCCTGCCAGTTCCCGGCAATGCACTCCTTGCCGTACGGCCGCCGGTGCTTCTGCACCCAGTCAGTGCGCGCGCGGTCGAAGTCCTTGGACGCGCCGGTCACACCGAGGGCCTCGAAGGCCGCCAGCTCCCAGCCACTGCAGCGGCCCATCAGCCACTTGGTGGTGAGCTGCGGGACGATGCGACCGGACGCCGCGAGTTCGATCACCGGCTTCCAGGAGTTCTGCTCGGCAGGGGTCATCTCGATGTGCGTACCGCCCGTGTAGCGGAACTCCATCGCGCCCATCGACCAGCCCCAGGACCGGCTCGTCCAGGGGTGCTGGGTGTAGTCGCGCAGGCCGGCACCGATCTGCCGACCCTCGAAGAAGTCGTTGCACACGGTCTCGAACGCCTGCTGCGTACGGGGCACGAAATGCACCGACGGGTCGTACGCGCCGTCGTTGAAGAAGTTCTTGATCCGCAGGTCAGGCTCGCGGATGTCGAAGCGGTCGCTGTACGCGCCCCACGGAACGCTCAGTCCGGTGCGGATCATCACCTGCATCCACCCGTCCCAGGAGAACGTCACGTCGGCGTCGGGGTGGCGGTACTCGTACTTCAAGGAACCCCCCTTGTATCTTCTGCGCGGCGCTCGCGCATGGCGCCCCGTTCCGAGTTCGAACCGGAGCCGCACCCACGTTCCTCGTGCGTACGGGGCGAACTGGTCGGGTGAGGTGCTGAGGTGCTCAGCTCACGGGGCCGAGGGGCGCTCGGCCTCGGGGCGTCCGTGGAGGACTTCAGCCGCCGCGTCCTCGCTGAGGATGAACGTCGGCCACTCGTGCTCGTAGAGGAAGCCCGCCGCGGCCCACTGTTTGGGCTGGAATCCGGGGATGTGCGAGGCGTCGTTGGCCGCGCTGGGCTGGGCGGCCCGCGTTGTGGTGCCGTCCGGAAGGGTGTGCTCCCACACGTAGCCGTGGACCGTGTCGTCGCCGAGCCCGGAGACGACGAGGAAGCCGTTGATGTAGTCGTTGTGCGTGGACAGGAGGTTGACGTGCTTGGCGAGTCCGGACAGCACTCTCACGCTTCCGGGGTGGGGAAGACGCGGTACTGGCGGATACGACGTCCGACCGGCCCCCAGGCCCCGACGATTTCCTGCACCGAATCCGAGGACATCAGTCGGCGCGGCATCCACGCCAGCACATCGCAGAACGCAGCCTCCGGCGACCACAGCCGCACGAAGTGCTCGCCGCGCGTCCACGTGGCGAAGGACAGGCTGCCCGAGTCCGTCACCATGTTATGGAAGTGCCACGCGACCGTGCGCTCGCCCTTGCCCTCGGTGTTGTCGATCTCCTCGGTCCGCGGCAGGTCAGGCTGCCGCTGTCGCCAGTACCTGCCGCAGGCGCGAGCCTGCTCCAGAATCTCCCCGGCCAGCACCGTGCCAGCCGGCGTCAGCGCGTACGTGCACGGACCGCCGTCCGGGTCGTCGGGCTCAGGAACGATGTTCAGCAGGCCGCGGCGCTTGAGGATCCACGTCACGTCGACCAGTTCGGCGATCGGGTTCGTGGTCTCGCGGTGGAGGATCTTGCGCAGGCGGTCGGACTCAACGCCGGTCCAGGGGTGGGCCAGGGCAAGCAGCAGGACCTGGCGCTCCAGCTTTCGCTCGGGTGTCAGGTCCTCGAACCAGTCGAAGGAGGACTCGGTCACTAGCGGATGTTCTCCTCGTTCTCGTTGCTGGGCTTGTGCCACTCGAAGACGCCGGGGCTGACGTAGGTCTCCACCAGCTCCCCGTTCTTGATCAGGTAGATCTCGATCCGCTCCTCGTCGGTGAACTCGCGGTATCGCCAGTGCTCGTCCGAGAGCGGCAGCCTGGTGGTGTCGAAGGACTGGCTCTGGAGGCTCTCGCCCCGCTTGCGGGCGGCGTCGACTTCTGCTGCGGGCGCGATGCGGCGCTCCGGGCAGTTCTCGCAGTACGCGCCCCACCGCTCCGGGTTGCCCTCGCTCGGGATGAACTCCAGGACGTGTGTCGCCTCGTTGTCGCAGAACGCGGCGCTGCACGTGACGAGCGTTCCGCGGCTGTTGAATCGGGGGCCCGACCCGGTCGACAGGCCGCAGGGGAGCTTCACTCGGTTCTGCATGACTCACCTGTTCTAGTTCTCGCCGTTGGTGACGGCCTCGACGAACGTTTCGGTCGTGTACTGAGGTGTCTCAGCCACCGCGGGCTCGCCCTCACCGCCCTCGTCCGGCGTGTTGGCGGGCGTGTAAAGCCGGAGGCCCCGCAGGAGGTTCCCCATGTCCATGGCCGCCTCGGTGATGTTGTCCTCGGCTCGCAGGCGGACCTGGGGTTCGCAGTTGTCCGTCCCGAGCGCCTTCTCGAAGTCGTCGTGTGACTTCGCCAGGTCCGCCGCCCCGGCCTGTACCCGGTTGATCTGCTCGGCGCTGAGGACCACGGAGCCCTCCGGGGCGACCATGAGGCCCAGGCCCTCGGCCATGCGCTTCGCGTAGCTCTGCCACCCGGCCCTGCGGGTGCCGAAGTAGCTGCCGTTGTCCTCGCCGAGGAACCCGGTCGCCCAGGGGCTCTGGGTTCCGCCGTAAGCGAGGATCAGCATCCGGCCGTCGGGCATCGGGGTCCGGTGCACGATGTCGCGCCCGGCGTAGGTGTAGGTGTTGTCGGTCTGCATTCGGTTCCAATCGCGATGGCGCCCCCGCGCTCTGCGCGGAGGCGCTGCTAGTCAAGGGGTGGTTCACGCCTCGTCGGTCTCGACCGAGACCAGTTCCGCGGAGACCCGGCGGCGCTCGCCGCGCATGTCGCGGATGAGGACGTAGCCGGTGTGCTTGAGGCTGAGTTCGTAGGGTTCTGTCTCGGTCTCGACCACGGTGCAGAGGGTCATGAGCCGGCCCCAGACGGCTTTCGCCCCGGCCGGCGCTTCGAGCGTGGCGCCCCACATGTCGGAGGCCCAGAACCGGGTCTCCTCGTCAGCGATCTCCTCGAAGTGCGGGTACTCGCCCACGACATCCGGGGGGACCGTGAAGTTGATCTTTTCGGCCTTTCGAACCCAGACACCGTCGTCGCGCCGCCTCTCCAGCCCGATGGCGGCCAGCACCATGCGGCCCTCGCGGACTGCGGCGGCGTCCTTGTCGTCCAGATCTTCCAGCCGGTACCCGTGGAACGTCGCGGGGTCCTGCTCGGCGACCACGATGCGGTACATCACAACCTCCTTCGGAAACGAGAAAGGCCCTGGCGAAGTCGCCGGGCCACTGGACTGCTGCTGTTCCAACCTCACCCCGCAACGGGCGCCGTCTGCTCCTTCCAGGCGGCGTACAGCTCGGCGGCCTTGGTCGGGACCATCCACGGGAAGGCGTCCGCCCACTCCCGGTACATCTCGCCGTCGGACTTCTCGTAGGAGGAGCCACTCCCCGGTTCGGTGATCGCCTCCGAGTTCTCGGTCAGCTCGGCGATGGTCTGCCTGCTGGTGCGCTCGTAGAACATGACCTGGTGCCCGAGCTGCCCGAGCTCGTCGTCGGTGAAGCACTCCTCGCACAGGCGGGCGCGCAGGCCGCTGATCTTGTGCACGATCATGACCTTGGCGCCCTTGTACGAGTGCAACCCACAGCGCAGGCACCAGTAGTAGCCGTCCCCGTTGTTGGCGCCGCGATGGATCGCCCCCCACTCCCTGACGATCTTGAAGTCGTCGAGCGCGGGGGTGGTTTCCGTGAGCGGACCCAGCCACCCGCTGGTGTGGTGGTCCAGCTCGACGTACACGGAGTGCGGCTTGACGGGCCGGCCGCGGTAGACACCTCCGTTGGCCTTCCGGAACTGGGAGATCTTGCCGTAGTGCAGTTCCACATGCCCGCTCTTCGTGGTGACCGTGACGCGCACCAGGTCGCCGATTCCGTGTTGGCGCCGGTGCTTGTCGACGGCGATCCGCCATGTCTCGGCTTCCAGGGCTGCTCCGTATCCGCCGTCGCTCCGCGCCGTGAAGGCGTCCCGCGCGATCCCGGTGATGTTGTACGCGCTCGGCTCGCGCCCCTCCGCCATCAGCTTCTCCACGATGGCGTTGCGCACCGTGCGAATGCTTCCGTACCCGTTCAACCTTCTCCTTCCGAAACAGCGATGGACTGCTGCGCGTCCGGCGCGGGAATCGAACTCGCGCCCGCACGCGTGGCTGTTCAGGCCGAAACCGGTCCCGCCCGGTCGAAGACCTTGCCCCCGGGCGTGACGACCCTGGCGAAGTCCCCGTAGGTCTCGAAGATCATCTTGATCGCGTTGCTGAGCGTCGCGGCCTCGACGGTGTCGCACCAGGACCGGTGTCCCGGCTGGTCCTCGACGTACTGCTTGATCTCGTCGTCGTGCATGTCTGCAGTCGCCAGGTCGAGCCTCAGCACGTCGCAGTCCTCGATATCGATCTCGCCGCCGAGCGTCCAGTTCTGCGCCATCTCGAACTCCTCGTTGTCGATTTCCGTGCCGTGCATCTCATCCGAGATCCCCGGCATATCCCGCATTCCTTCGACCTTGTCCTGATAGACCAGCCCAACGGCTTCCTCATGGTCATCCGTGGTCGAGTAGTGCATCCCAAAGAAGTCTTCGGGGAACTCCTCGTCGTCATCCCATTCGTAGTCATCTGGGGCCGGTTCACCACCGGTCAAGGTGATCCGGCCGTTGTCGGCGTAACGCCCGGTGAGCAGATATCCCATGGATCCCCCCTAGAAGCCCGTGTGCGTGTACTCCAGCGACCCGTCCGGCTTCCGCCGCGCGCGCCACTGGCCGCCGTCCAGCTCGACGACGAACGTCCACGCCTCCGATGTCGCAGGACCGACACGCTCTGCGGCCCACTCGTCGACCCAGCAGGGCCGCTCACCGCTGGACCAGCAACCGCAGGGGCTCCGGTGCTTCGTCCGCGAGCCCGCGCTGAGAACCCAGCTCCCGGCCGTCATGGCGGCGCCCTTGCTCACGCCTGCACCTCTAGGTCGAGCCCGTTGCTCAGCCGGCAGCCGGGGCAGGTGAACTGGTCGCTGTGCCGGCCGTACGCCGGGTAGGTCAAGTGCCCCGCGCTCCAGTTCCGGTCGCCCGTGGTCTCCAGCAGTTCGCCGCACACCGTGGACTGCAACGTCTGTCCCGTGTCCCTGTCCTCGAAGCGCGTCGCTGAGACGATGTGCTGTGCGCCCTCGACCGGCTGCCAGAGCCTGGCCTCCTTGCGCGCCCAATGGCTCGGGTCGATCAGGTGGCAGGCCGCGAGCTGGTCCACGTACCCCGTGTGCTGCCAGACCCGCAGGCTTACCGACGCGTGCCCGTGCTGGCACCGACGGTAGGCGGGGAGGTTGATCGCCGGGTCCTCGACCACCCAGTAATTCGTCCACCGGCCCCGGTAGTTCGTCGCGCGGGGGTCCTTCACCGCGATCCGGTCCCCGACCGTGAGCCCCGCGAGCAGCTCCGTCGCCAGCTCCAGCGTCATCATCAGAATTCTCCGATCATGTAGCGGCCAGCGAAGATCTGGACGTCGTCGAACTTCGGGATCATGTAGGTGTCGCGAACCGCCCACCCGTAGCCGTAGTGGTGTGCCAGGGTCCGCCCGGCCGCGAGCGTTCTCTGCTCGGTTCCGTACGACTGGAAAGGCCGCTCGACCGTCCACTGCTCATCCAGTGGGGCGTTCGCGCCCCGGGCCTTGAACAGCGTGGAGATCTTCGGCTCGTCTTCGATCGGTGCAGCCTGGAACCAGCCCGTGCCGCCGCGCTCCATCTGGTAGCACTCCTTCACGCGGACGTACCGCACATCGGTCTGCCGTCCTCGCTCACGGTGATACTTCGCCTCATCGAGCGCTTCCTCGTACCGACTGGTCACCGTGCCGGAGAGCCGCCGCCCGTCCACGTAGACGTAGAACTTGCCCCGGGCCGCCGTCCACGAGTGGAAGACGTGAGTGGCGAACACGGAGTCAGACCACATCTCGCCCGTGCCGAGGCTCGTGCCGATCCCGGCCTCATTTGTCGTGATCGGCACGGAGAACCGGTTGCCGTTGCCGTCGTAGAGCTGAACCGCCCGGCCGTCCTCGACAATCTCCGCACCCATCACCTTGCCGGCAACCTGCATATGGGTGCAGACCTCCGAGAACGGCAGCCGGATAATGAATACAACCCCCGGCACCAGATCCGTCCGCTTACCAAAAGCCATGAGATACCTCCCAAAGAAATGTGCCAGCTAATGCGAGATAGGACGCTGCGCAGGCATCCCCCTTTCAAGCCCCTTTTGATCGCACCGACAGATGAGTGCCGTACCGGGAATCCGAATCCCGGCGTACGGCACCTCAGGCGCCGTACGCCGGACGGATTCGTTCGACAGCCAGTGCTGGTTGCTGCGAGTGGGGGTGGCGGTGTCAGCGCTGGATCCCGTCCCGGGCGTCATGGGTGGCCGGGCACGCCGTCGATGTCCGGCTGGGCGGCGGCGTGTTTCAGGGAGGTGTCGCGCAGAAGGTCTCCGGCCGCGGCGATGCCAAGCTCAGATGCCAGGGCTTCGATCTGAGCTTTCAGGCCCTGGTTGTTGATCCGGGTGGCAGCCTCGTCCGCTCGGTCGTGCTCGGCGTCGAAGGCGTCAAGAAGACTGAGCTCGGGCCGGACACCACCGTTTACAGCACGCGAAGCGCTGGCGTTGAGTGCCTCGGTTACCAGCTCATCTAGGTCCGTCTCAGTCAGTCCCCGTTGTCGGGCCAGGCTGACGAGGGACGCTACGTCCTGCACGGCGTCGCCCGACACCGGGGTGGGAGTGGTCTGGATCGCATTGCGACTGCTGGACCCGGCAGGGGACATGAGGCACTCCTTGCGGTCGTTGTCTGCCGAGCTGACGCGCGGCCGGTGAGGGTCTGATGGGGCAGCGCCGTCGCTGTTTGTGCTACGTGCGCTGCTGTTTGGCGTAGTTGTGCTCGCCGTCCGACCACGGCAGCGACTCGGCGCGATAGTCGCTGGTGACCCCGACCCAGTCGGCGACCGGGCCCGGCTGCTGCTGGTGGCCGCTGAGCCAGGCGTAGAGGTCGCCGTTCAGCTCCCACAGCCGCCCGTGATCATCTTCGGCGTACCACTGAGACTCGCCGCCGCAGCAGATCGCGTCGTGGAATTGCCACAGACACACCAGGTCAAGGCCAGTGGCCTCGGAAAGGTCCGAGAAGACGCTGTTGATGCCCTCCTCGGTGTATCCGTCGGTGAAGCGTCCGTACAGGTGGCGCGAGGCAGCGAGTTCACTCACAGCGGAGTCGGCGTTGGCGTTGGAGTGTGGCCTGCTCATGGAGAGTCCTTGTCGTCGCGGAAAGAGGCGGAAGCCGCGCGGCCGGGACGGGAAAGAGCACAGGATGGACGGATGCCGACGCCTCAAGAGGTCGGCACAACGCCCACCTTGGCGAGATCCCGCTGAAGCGCGCCAAGCTGGTCGGCGAGGGTCTGCCGCTGGGATTCGGTGAGACCGGTGCGGCCAGCCGGATAGCCGTCCTCGTAGAAGAAGGCGAGGCTGTTGCTCAGGTCGTCGGCGGTCTTGTGGGCCTGCCACACAAGGTCGAGAGTGGACATCGGGGTGAGGTTCTCCTTGAGGTGAGGGGACGGCAGGGCCGGGCAGCCTGTTGCCGCTCCGGTCCGGTCTGCGTGGAAGATGCGGTTACGGGGTGCTCGTCGGCCGTCCGAACTCGCCGACCAGGACGGCCATGACGAGGCCGAGCATCTCCACGACCTCCTCGATGTGCCGGTCGGCGACCTTGTCGTGTTCGTCGTATTCCTCGCCGAGCAGCGCTCCGTCGGCGTCCTTGTACGGCGCGAGCTCGGCTTCGTGGCGGGCCAGCATGGCCGCATGCGCGTCGATCAGAGCGTGGAGCACGACCTGGCCGCCCCCTTCGGGGATGTCGGCCGCTTCGGTGAGGTCTTGACCCCGCCACATCACGGCGCAGTGCAGCCATCCGGCCAGGTTCTGGATACGCGCGCAGTACGCACGGTCCCACCCGTGGAAAGGGAGCTCCTGGGCATCGGTGAGCCGGGTGAGGGCTTCGGCGACATTGGTGGGGGCCGCGTCGCGCGGGGGCACAGCCAAGGGAGTTTTGAACACGGCGTTCCTTGTCATGGTGAGTACAGGCGGACGAGACACGCCGGGTGGACAGACAGCGTGGGTGGCAGAGGCCGAGCGCGGAGGCAGCATTGCTGTTCAGACATGTCGCACTGAGCTGCTTCCGAAGGTCGGGCGCGGATGTCAGCGGGTGGGGACTACTCCCAGAGGCCAGCCACGCACAGGTCGGTGACACTGGGCAGCTCGGACAGGATCGAGTGGAACTCCTGCGGCTCGTACTTCCCCTTGCGCGTGGCCTTGGTCAGCCGCAACCAGAGATCGAGCTTCACGGGAGATTCCTCGTGGTCGCGTGTGGCGATGTATCCGGCGTCCATACACGAGTACTGGACTCTGTCGACGACCGTGATCAATTCACCGAAGGCGATCCGGTCTCCTCGCCGGGGAACGGGGAGCTCCCCCGTCTCCCAAGCGAACTCGGCTGTGAGATCGACCCCGTCGCGCTCGAAGCCAAGATCGAAAGCCGCGTAGACGCGCACGTCTGTTCTCCTTCTCTGAATAGTCCGGGAAGCGGGCCGTGTACAGCCCGGCTGGGTGGAGCGAAATGAGGGAGCGGAAGCCGGCGTACGGCCTCTTTCGCTGGAACTGCAAGATCCTGGGGGGACAGCGGATCTAAGCTCCCTCGCTAGCTCAGTACGTGCTACGCCCAGTCGCCCGCGGTCAGCTCGGTTCCGACCTTGACCGTGTAGGACGACCAGCGCACCACCGTGTCCTGGTCACCGACGATGTTGTAGAGGATCTGCTTGTGGCGCCCGCCGTCGGGATACTCGTGGTACTCCTCGGCGTACTCGCGGGCCAGATCGATGGTCGGGAACGGAATCTCGACCGGCTCCCGGTGGCAGAAGTGTGTGGTCAGGGTGCCCTTGATCGGCATGATCCGGAATCGCTCCCCCTCCGGCGGCATCTCGCCCTCGTACAGCCACCCATCCGTCGCCCCCCATCCGCACGCCTTGCCCTGGTACTCGGCTTCGGCCTCCCCACACGACCCGTACTCCGTGATCATCGCTTTCCGCCGCTCGCTATGGAGGTGGTTGCACGAGTCCGACCGGCCCGGGGTGCGCATGTAGCGGGGCTTCGGTCTCGGCGTGTAGCCCGGCTCCGACTTGTCGCAGCAGGGCTCCAGAATGCAGACAGTGACTACGTCCGCCATGAATGTCCTTCCCGGGAAGTTCTGCCGACTCTGGCCTGCCCACAGTGCGGCGTGAGCGGCATCGCAGATGCCGGTGGACTTCAGTTGCAAGCCAGCTTGGTGGCTCGTGACCAACTGCCCATCCGGAAGCGGATGGTGGTGGCCGGCGGAACATCGGATTTCGGATTCGCCGGATCCGTGCGCCAAGCCTCGTAGGCCGCCAGCGTCGTGGACCCCGTTACCAGCAGACACCAGCGGATCGCGGCGATGAGCTGCTCCTGGGTCCACTTCGTCGTCGCATTCTGCAGCTGCTCGGGCTGTGCAACCGCGTCGAGGCCCGCGAGCTCCAGCGCGCGGTTCCAGCTGCCGAAGCGGCGCTCGTAGAGCGGAGCCGACGGGCCGGCGCCCCTGCGGCGCTGTTCGAACGTGCGACGTCCGAGAGTGCCCTCCCCCTGCGCCAGGCGGATGAGCACGCGCAGGAGCTCCCGGTCGGTGTAGACGACCGGACCTGACTTCATAGGTGCGGGGACGTGCGCAGCATGCATAGTCAGCCCTTCGCGGGAGGAGATGAAGAGCCCATGAACAGCCACCCGGCAGGGGGCCGTTCGCAGTCGGCACGCGCACGACGCGCCACAGAGCGCCCGGATCAACTCCGTTGATCCCCGTCAGCCAAACCAGCCCGCACGCACCCTGTGCGCCGGATGGGGCTCGGGCACGCCCTCTGTACCTCCTCACCTCACAGCCTTTCCAACTCGCCGCCGACTGGCACTTGATAGGCATTCGAGTAAGGTACCCTCAAAGGCCAGTCGATTCAATCCGACTAGAAGGCGACAGGGCGGGCGAGGTGAGAAGCGATGAAGACCTGGAGAACGAGGAGCGCCGCGCTCGCGGCTGCGGCACTCACCGTGGTCGCGGGCAGCCTGCTGGCCGGATGCTCCAGTGGCGACGACAGCGCAACCCAAGCGCCACGGTCGCCTTCTACGCCGGGCCTGACTGCGAGCACCACCAAGGCCATCGACGCCGGGGCGCTTGCCGGACACCCACCCAGCGCCAAGGGCAGGGCGATCTAGCCGCCGAGGGTCACCCGCGGACTCGTCGGCTGCACGACGACGATGCCGAGTTCCACGCCAGGCTCCTGAACAGGACTCCGTCCGGCAGGCGAAAGTCCCAGCGCCGAGGCGGCGCCGAGTGAAGCGAAATCGGGTGCGGCTTACAGCAGGTGACCCCACCCAACCCCTTCCCCCTCCGACAGGGTCGCCTGCTGCGGTACTGCCCTGCCAGGGAGGGCCGACTGGGCACGCCAGCGACTCCACGGACATTCGAATGCCAATACAAAAACACGGATGATTTATTGAATAGCTTTACCAAAGCGCCCGATTGGATGAGTCGACCATGGCAAGGAGAAGTCGCGCATGACCGCCCGACAGGAGTTGAAGAAGAGGACGCAGTCCGTGCGCGACACGAAGAAGGGCTCAACGCAAAGCAGCAGTGGCCGCCAGGGCATGTTCATCCGGCTGGACCCGGACGACAAGCAGCGGGCAGAGTACTGGGCTGACAAGCGCGGGTTCTCCTCGTTGAACGAGTACGTGGCCGAGGCGGTGGTCGAGAAGATCCGGCGCGAGAACCTCGACTACGACCTGCCGACCCTGGAGATCGCGCGGCTCAACGAGCTCGTCGACCAGATTGCGGCACTGGCGACGAACTCGGCGAACCTCGAACGCGTCGTCACCACGGGCTTCGACTCGCTGATCGGGCTCACCCGCGGCGACAACTACCTCCTGGACGACGAGGACGGTGAGCTCGCATGAGTCGGGATTTCGCAGAGATGCTGGAGGCGACCACTCCTACCAACGAGGTGATGGAGGTGGACACGTCTTTCCTCGACGCCTACAGGCGCGGTGGGAGCGAGGAGCTCAAGCGTGTCCAGGCCCAGGCGGCACAGCCCAGGGCTGCGCAGGCGGATCTCGACGTCGAAGCCGCAGCGGATCGTCCGAACCTGGAACCGGACCACGAGCCCGGCGCCGGCGACTCCGAGCGGGCCGGCGGATCCATTCAGCGCGGTGGTGTCGGCGGAGGACAGAACCCCGCGGACAGGGTGTCCCCGGGAGGTGCGCCGACGGGCCTTGCGGCTGATGCCGTTCCGGCTCCCGGGGCACAGCCGGACCTCAAGGATGCCGCTGCCGTCGAAATGGCTGCTCATGACGTCGTCTCCGCACCGGATGAACCCGAGCGTGCAACGTCCGGATCGCTGCAGTTCACCGACCATCAGGACGCCGCGCAGAGCGCGGCCTCGAAGGGAGGTTCGGGCAGTACTGCCGAGGCCGCCACGCTCCCCCAGTCCGGCTTCCGGCTCGTCGGCGTGCAGAGCCAGCCGCACATCAAGGCGCTGCCCGAGAGCATCATGAACGCGCTGCGGGAGCAGGTGCGAGCAGCCGCGGTTCGCGAGCTGGGGGTGAGCGACAGTGCTGCTCGGGAGTTCAGCCGGCGGTTGAGCCAGGGCACGCTGGTGACGGCGTTCCTGCTAGCGCAGCTCGACCTGCACCTTGATGTCGATCCTGCCACCGAGCGCGCGGTCGAGCTGTTCCGCTCCCGCGACCCGCTGCTGGGCAGCGTGGTGGCACGCTTGGCGAACATCGAGGCCGCTGAACGCGAGCGGGACGGGTTGCTGCGCAAGCTGCGCGAGGAGGTGGGCGAGGTGCGCCTGACCACCGCGGTGGTCGAGCAGGCGCTGGCGTACTCCATCGCCGATCGTACGGAGAACTTCCTGCGCGGCTCGCACAATCTCCACGACGCGCCGATTACGCACAAGGAGGCGATCCATCTCAGGGACATGGCCCGGGAGGCGACCAGGAGGCAGTCGAAGCTTGAACGCGAGCGGGAAGGACGGCCAATCCGATGACCGCGTCGGGCAAGGTGAAGCTCTTCCCCGTCCGGCAGCGCTGCAAGACGTGCGGTAAGGGTCTGGGCCTCCGTGCCCAGGACCCGGTGTACCTCGGCCTGTACTGCACTCCGCGGTGTGCGGGCATGGCCTCGCCGGCCTCGCAGCCCGAGGACGCGCCGCGCGGATGCCGGACGCAGCGTGAAGGGACATGGGCCTTCAAGCGCCGCTACCGGAGCGAGCAGGAGATCCCTGCGAGGCTCCGGGGAGATGCGTCGACGAGTTGGTACTGGTGCGAGGAGAGTTGTGGCGCGATTCACCTCGGCCACACGCGCATGGGCGAGCGGGAGAAGTTCCGGATGTTCGAGGACCTCGCAGCAGACCTGCCGGATCTGCTGATCAAGCTCAGGGGGCAGGCGACGCGCAAGCAGGTCGCCGAGGTGGCTGGAGTGCGGCCCATCCGGCTGAAGGAGCTGGAGGAAGGCCTGAAGCACCCTGAGGGGCTCGAGACGCTCGGCAAGGTCCTGCGGGTGTACCGCGTCCGGCTCGGTGTGGCGATGCCGACTCGGTAGTAGCGCTCGGCAGACGAAGACCCCCCGAGAAGGCTCTTCTCAGGGGTCCCCTCCTTCTCCGACGAGCGGTGATTGCCCGAAGAGCCCGCCCGTACCGTGCTTTCTCTACACACCCGTAGCACCACCCAAGGACCTCACTGAATAGTCATTCAAGTCTCATTTGACCGCCTCTTTCGAGTAGGATCAAACTCGCCTATGAGTCGATGACGATAAGGAGTCAGGCATGGTCGCGATCGTGGTGGCGGAGAAGCCGAGCGCAGCGAGGAACATGGCCAGCGCCCTCGGCGGGGCGAAGGGCAGCTTCAAGGGCACGGCCTATGAGGTGGCGAGCCTGCGGGGTCATCTCTATGAGTTCGCCCAGCCGCACGCGATGGTGGACTCCTCGCTCGCGGACGCCTATCAGAAGTGGGATCTGGGCAATCTGCCCTGGGATCCCGATGATTTGACGTGGAAGCGCGTGCCGCAGAAGAACGTCGCGGACGTCATCAAGACGCTGCGCAGCGCGCTCGGCCGCGGCGACGAAATCGTCATCGCCACGGACCTGGATCCTTCCGGCGAGGGCGACCTACTCTTCTGGGAGGCGATCGACGAACTCGGCTGCCATGGCGCGCGGTTCAGCCGTATGGAGTTCACCGATGAGTCGAAGGCTTCGATCCAGAAGGCCTTCGAGCAGCGCCGGCCGGTGAAGTCCATGCGGGACGAGGGCGATTACCGCAAGGCGATGTACCGCTCGCAGTGGGACTACCTCTCGATGCAGTTCACTCGTATCGCCACGGCGATGGGCCGCCAGTCGGGCCAGGACCTCGTGCTGCGCCAGGGTCGGCTGAAGTCGGCGATGGTCTCTCTCGTCGGCGACCAGCAGAAGGCCTACGACGCGTACGTCAAGAAGCCGTTCTTCCAGAACCGCTTCCGCGACGAGAACGACGTCATGTACACGAATCCGGACGAGTCGCGGTTCGACCTGAAGGGTCAGGTGCCGCAGCAGTACGGCCCTTCCGCTGTCGTCCTGGACAGCAAGGCGGACAAGAAGACCGCGCCGCCGAAGCTGCTCGACCTTGCCTCCCTGTCTGCGATGCTCGTCGGCACGGGAGTTAAGGCGAACCTGACGCTCTCGACCTACCAGAAGATGTACGAGGACCAGGTTGTCTCGTACCCGCGCACCGAGGACAAGACGATCACCCCTGAGCAGTTCAAGGACCTCACGCCGCTGGTCGACAAGATCGCCGCGGTGGTCGGCGTCGACGTCGGGCTTCTGACGCACCGCCGACCTCGTTCCACACATGTGAAGCCCCAGGGCGCTCACGGCGCGAACCGTCCGGGACCCAAGGTGCCCTCGTCGCTGGACGAAGTCGAGCGCAAGTACGGCAAGGCCGGGCGGCTCATCTACGAGATGCTCGCGAAGAGCTACCTGGCCATGCTCGCCGAGGACTACCTCTACGAGCAGCAGAAGGGCCACGTGGAGAAGTACCCGAACTTCGTCGGCATCGCCAACGTGCCCAAGTCCCCGGGCTGGCGAGCCGTGTTCGATCCGGAAGCCGGCGACGGCCCTGCCGAGGACGACGGGAACGAGTCCGGCAAGGGCCTGGGCCGGACCGCTGAGCCGTTTATCTTCGAGGGCGCGAACAAGCGCCCCGAACACCCGACGATGAAGTGGCTCATGAAGCAGCTGGAGAAGCGTGACGTAGGCACGGGCGCGACCCGCACTTCGACGTACTCGGAAGTCACCAACGACAGGGCGAAGTATCCGCTGCTGACCGAGAAGGGTCGGAAGCTCAGGCTGGCGCAGGCCGGCGAGATGAGCTGGAGGCTCCTGCCCGGCACGCACATCGGCGATCTCAGGCTCACCGAGAAGGTCTACGCCGACATGCGCGACATCGCCGCCGGGATGGCGACCGCCGAGGAGCGCCTGGCCGTCGTGGCCGACTGGGTGCGCGAGGACATCGGCACGATGGCGAGGAACGCCGCATCCATGCGCGCTGAGCTGGGCCTGAAGGAGCGGGTCGGCGCCGCCCGCGCCGAGGGCGTGTGGCAGGCCGCTCCGGGTGGCCCGAAGAAGGTCGCCTTCAAGAAGGTCTGGTCGGACCACACGTTCAGCGATGGCGAGGTGGCGAAGCTGCTCGCGGGCGAGACGATCTCGTTCGAGGCGAGGTCGACGGAGGGCAGACCCTTCACGGCCACCGGTGCGCTCGGCGTCGGCGACTACAAGGGCCGCAAGTTCGTCGGGTTCCAGCTGAAGGTGCCGGACAGACCTACGAAGTGGTCTTGCCGGACGTTCACGCCGGCGGAGATCACAGCACTTCTGGCAGGCCAGTCGCTGGAGATCGACGACTTCGTCAGCGCGCGGACGGGCAAGACGTTCGGCTGCAGGGTCAGCTGGGACGCAAAGGCGAAGAAGCTTGTCCCCGATTTCGGCTCCGCCGCCGAGCCGCCGCAGTCCTGGTGTCAGGTGACTTTTACCGACGCTCAGCGCAAGGACCTGGCGGCGGGCAAGACCATCCAGGGCGCGGGCTTCGTCTCAGCCCAGGGCAAGACCTTCGACGCCCGCATCTCCTGGAAGACAGAGGGCGGCAAGAAGAGAATCGTCCCGACGTTCGGTTGATGCCGGGCGGGCACTGACGAGCGGCAGCGGGTTCCGGACCCCGGGGCCCGCTGCAGCCTTTCACGACAGCGGCAGCGGCAGCATGAGGATGCGATGGGGACGACCGGAGTTGTCGTTCAGCCCATGCAGGCACGTCCGTTACCACACTTAGGATCGATAGTGTTCTGGGGTGACGAATGCCCCGCACCGCCACTCGACCTACTGCGGACCTGGTCGCCTGGCCCCGTGCGACGATGCCCACGACGCCTACCGGCAGCTCGCCGCCTGGACCGCCGAGGGGTCCCCGTACAAGCTGGCCTCCGGCGGTTTCTCCGCCGAGGCCCGCCGCCACTACCGCGCCTACACCACCGCGTGGCTCAACTGGTGCGACCTCGGCGACGGACTCGACCCCTACGCCTGCGCACGGGCCAAGATCGGGGTGTGGATCTCTGACGAGCACGAGAGCGCCGCCCTCGCCACCCGGGCCGTAATGGTCTCCGCCGTCACAAGCTTCTACCAGCACCTGCTCGCACTGGCCGTCGCCGACGGGGTCGACACCGAACTCACCCGGGCCCGCCTCGCCGGGGCCCCCGTGCCGGCCGACCCCAAGCGCACCGGCTTGAGGGGCGACGGCCCGAGATGGATGATGGACGCCGCCGACCGTCTGACCGGCCGCGACGCACTGCGCGACCGGGCCCTGATCTACCTCCTGCTCAACAGCTACTTCGGGCACGAAAAGCTGCGCCCCGGCACGATCCTCGCCCTCGACCTGGAGGACCGGGTCAACGAGGGCTTCCGAATCAGCTGGAAGGTGCGGCCCAAGAACGCCGAGGACTCCGCCCTGACCGCCGTCACCGTCAACCGGGACGCCGCCCTCGCGCTGGACGCCTACGCCGGGTGGACCGTCGCCGGGACGTACGAGCCCGACCCGCTCACCGGCCGTGTCATCAGCGCCGCCCACGGCACCTACCTCTCTCGGGGCGCGCTGCTGACCGGGTCTTCCAACCGGGCCCGGGGCGCTCGCCTTGTTGGGCGACGCTGAAAATGCCGACGGAAGCGGCATTGAAGATGCCGATGAGTGAGGATGCGG